>UQZO01000006.1 GCA_900545545.1 uncultured Subdoligranulum sp.
ATTTTGAGGAAGACGCTACTTTGCTGTGTACGCTGGACCGCATCTTTGACGATGCCACTGTATTTAAGCTGCGTGGTGAAAGTTTCCGGGGAAAGAAGCTGGAGACAGTTTCTTTGCAAACCGGCAAGATACCTGCGGTTGAGTCGGTAGTGGCGAAGGAGTAACCAGATTGAAATCTGGGTTGTTTGGTCTTTTTAATTGATCTACATTTGGTGATTTCTGTTGAGCCCAAAATGGTTATTTCAGCTGAACGCTAACAATTTATATAATGTTATTAGCTGTTACCGGATTTTGCTTCCCTTGTTTTTGCCCTTATGAGGTGTCGTAACACAAGGGAAAAGGATATAACATAAGGGAAAGTCTAAGGGAAAGCTCACTTGCCAAAACTGTAGTAAAATCAAGGCATTGCGGATTTTATCGTAACACTTTATAATACCAGTTAGGTGTTAAAGAATTGTAGGTATCAAAATTATAATTTTTATTATGGTAAAAGGAGGAGAGATATATGGGATATATGAGTGCTGCAGGAGGAACACTCTGGGAATATGAGCAAATATTGTATATCTACATACATTTTCAAGGAGGATATAGTAGCTCTGGTCCTATTCCGGAACATACTTCTTTCATAATTGAAAACGGAGCAACTAAAAATGATGACTCTAATTCACTTTCTGGTTGTCCAATAATTAAAAATCCTATGGGGTATGCCGGTTTTAGCAATGGATATGATGATATGAGTTCATTCGGCGCGTTAAAGCTTGAAGCAAAAACAGGACAAAACAATGCGAAATTTACATCATTATCAAATTTGATTTGTGTGTACGGAACAACTAAAGGGAAAACGTATACAAAAGGAGAACAGTTTGTTTTGACGTCTGGATTTTATGGATTCGCAAAAAAGTAAATAGTACATATAATAAACAGCTTCGGAGGTGGCAAAATGACGAAACAACGTAAAAATTGTCGGGGGGGGGGCTCTATAGCCCTCTAATGTGCAAATTGCACAACACTATTATTGGAGGTGTTGTGTAATGAGTCTTATGAGCGCTTCTAGTGTGAAACAAAAAATTAAAATTGAAGAGATAGCAAAAAGTGTGGACAGATCTCAGGCCCCGTATTGGAATTTCTCTTCAAAGGTGAACGTTGGAGACACGGTACTAAATAGTAATGCAAACGTTGGATATATAGATGTTTCTAGTAAGACAGTTCAAACTGGATTTTTGTTTAAGTTTAGACACGATAATCCAACATTTAAACTGTATGCAAATGGGACAATATATGCCAGTATTGGAAACACAAACAATTACAAACAGTACACTGATGGCCAACAAATTCTTTCTATATCTGATACTGGCTATCAAATTGTATATGCATATAAAAATGTAGAATAAAGTTTTATATAGTTTTGTATTTATAAGATTAAATCGTATAAATAAAAATTTTTACTTGGAGGAAATAAAATGACGATGCAACGAAAAATAAATAGGGGGGGGGCATTGTGACCTCCTAATTGGCACATTGCACAACATCTCGAAAGAAGGTGCTGTGTAATGGGACTTATGAGCGTTGGCGGCGGGGGCGGAAGCGGCCCTCTAGGGAAAGTGTATTGCGTTTTTCCGTATCTGAACAGTGAAATCTTTGGACTTTTTCCAGCGTCGTATTGGTCGAAGGTAGAATACGGCACTGGAGCTGTTACTTTTGTACCTACAAAAACGTTTAAAGCAAAGCTTCACTACGCAGTTGTTAAGCATCCGAGCTATTTTCCGGTCATCAAAAAGGATAACGAGGAAACTAAGGATGTAATAGATGGGATGGACTACCAGTTTGTTGCGGGTTCCACCTATAAGATAGGTACCGACTACGAGACCGGTACTTCGGACTACAGAAAGTTTATTTTTTATGCAAGCGATAAGTGAGGTGAGGGCATGAAAATCTACGACGAAATCACACGAGAAGAAATCCTCGATCCTGACCTCTCTGCGGGGTATCTGTACGACGGCGTGATCGTGACCGGCCGCACCGAGGAGCGCATCGAAGTCATGGACGGCACCGTCACAGCATCCCGTCCCGACGGCCTGCGCCGCCTGATCCCGGCGCAGGACATTACCGAGCCCTGCCAGTGGTACCACAAGTACACCGAGGAGGAACTTGCCCAGCAGAAGCCGAGCAGCAAATGGAAAATTGTAAGTGGTGGTACTTATAAATTTGAAAAAGGTAAAACATACGTGTTTGGTTACGGATTTACACAAAATGGAGATGGCTATGGCGTGGCAGTTGGAAAGCTGATTTGATGTACTATTTTTATGTTGTCACTTTGATGTAGATATATGTAAAAATAGAAAACAATAATTAAGGCGGTCTGCAATTCGCAGACCGCTTTCTTGTTTTAAAGGAGGGTGTATGAGACTCAAAGATGGAGAAGTGTGCCTTGCGTGGCCGTTGGCAAGTCACATTATCACGCAAGGATATTATTATAATGACGGTTCGATTCACAAAGCTATCGATATGCGAGCAGCGGTTGGTACTCCTGTTTTTGCAGCGGAAGACGGTGATGTGACAATAGTTTATCACTGGAATGGAATTCGTACTCAGGGAGATACGAATTCTTATGGAAACATGGTAAAGATAAAACATGCTCCGTGGAAAAACGGAACAGTAGAAACATTGTATGCCCACTTGAATACTACGTGTGTTAGAGTTGGGCAGAAAGTAAAAACAGGGGACCTGATTGGTTATAGCGGCAATACCGGCAACTCGTTTGGTGCACATTTACACTTTGAAGTTAGATATAATGGCACAAGAACTAATCCGCTAGTTTGGCTGGACAACGATTTCTCTCTTGCAACTGGTAAGGAATACACTTTTGGTGCTGGAGAGCATAGCGTAGATACAAGTGTTGGCGTTGCCGATGATACGCAGCAAGGTGGAACGGATAATTCTGTATCTTCGTCTTCAAATGGATGTATGGAAGGTGTTTCTGTAAGTAATAAAAAATGGGGAATTGACGTTTCTAAATATCAGGGAACAATAAATTGGAGAAAGGTTGCTGCTGCCGGAGTCAAATTTGCAATGCTGAGAGTTGTTTCAACAGACAAGAACGGAATTTATATCGATCCTACATTTGAACAGAATTACAAAGGTGCCACCGAGGCTGGAATTCCGGTAGGTGCCTATTTCTTTACCTATGCGCAGTCTGAAGATACTCAGAATAAAGAAATGGAAATGATGTTCAAGGCTTTGGATGGCAAGAAGTTCGATTATCCGATTGCGCTTGATATTGAAGATACTGGTACAGCTTCAATTGGGAAGTCTGCTCTGACAGCTCTTGTTAAACGTGGATTGGACATTATTGATCAAAAAGGATACAAGCCAATCTTATACACATATACAAATTATAAAAACAATTATTTGGATATGAACGTATTAAAGGATTATGATCTTTGGCTTGCTGATACTCGTTCCAGCTATAACGGAGAAGGGAAGAGTGCAATTTGGCAATATGGGCAAGAGACAATTGCTGGAATCACTGGCAAGTGTGATGTCAATTATTGCTATAAGATCTATTGCCAAGACGAATCTCAAGGCGGATCATCTGGACCAGAATCGAGTGGCTCTCAAAAGGCTATTACTCTGAATAAAGGAACTTGGAATGTCAGAAAAGGACCTGGGACAAATTACGCAAGTGTCGGGGTTATTACAAGTCCAGATCCTAAAACTGGCAAGAATGTAACAATCGGCTACGAGTCAATTGTAGATGGTTGGTACAAGACAGTTTATGGCTATATTGGCCCTAGTGCTGTCAGCACCCAAAAAGCCATAACATTTAAACCGGGTACATGGAACGTAAGAAAAGGGCCAGGAACTGAATATGCGAGTGTTGGAACGATTGTTAGCCCGAACCAGCAAACAGGACAGGCTACAGTAATTGGTTATGAATCAATCACTGATGGATGGTTTAAGACTGTATATGGATACGTAGGTCCTGGAGCTATTCAGAGCTATACATAATATTGGAGGACATTGTAATGAAAGAATCATTTAATGTTATGAGATTCTCCAAAAAGGTAATTATTTTTACGATGGGCGTCACGATTGCATATGCGATCGTATATATGGTTCTGTGCTTCATGATTAAGCAGCTTCCTGACTATAGCTTTAATGCTGGCATATTTGCTGCATTGAGTGCAGAAAATCTATGCAATGCATGGATTAAAGTATGGGAACATAAATCAAAAAATAATGAAGCGTGCCAAACAGACTCTTCTAATGGAGATGGAGTATTTCACCCAAATGAACTTACAGGAGAAAATATTAACGTAGGAGATTGAACATGGAACAGGGAATTGTTTATATTATTATGGGCGTTTTGAGCATTGCCCTATTTTTTGTTGGCAGATATGTTTTTCCATCTGCTGGTAAGATTGTCCAGTCTGCAATGAATTTGCTTGAAGCTTATCCGATGCTGTTTGAATGGGCAACAAGTGCTTGTCAGTATATTGCAGAGTATTTTAACGACATTCCTGGCGAGCAAAAGAATAAAAAGGCTGCTGAAATCATCATGCAGATCGCTTCTCAGGTTGGCATAGAAATGACGGAGGAGCAGGCAAGAGCGATTGCGCAAGCTGCTTATGAAGCTATGAAAAAAGGGCAGGCAGAATCTGAGAAAGAAGGTGCTTCTGTCCATGAAGGGGTGGGTGTGAATGCCTAATCCTGAATTTGTATTTACATTAAACGATGCTGTTGCATGGTTCTTAGCTGTATGTGCCGGAATCGCATGTATTTCAGGTGCTGTTGCTGCAATTACGAAATTTGGCGATTTTTTGAAAAAGCCAAACAAAGAGCAAGATAACAAAATTGAGGAAACAAAAAATGAAATCATTAGACTAACTGCGCGGGTAGAAAACCTCGAATCTGACAGTAAAAAATTTTCTGAACTTTTTGAGAAAGATAAGCGTAGATTGGATGCGCATGAAGAGTCTACGAATATGCTGTTGAAGGCTAACTTTGCCCTGCTTGGACATGCTCTTAACGGGAATAACGTTGAACAGATGCAGGGGGCCTTTAACGAGATTCAGGAATATCTTTTTAATCGATAAATAAAAAAGAACCATTTATACAAAAATGGTTCTGTGATCGAGTTTCAGAAACTTGCGAAGCCTGAGACCTTTGGAGCTTCTGCGGAGACTTCAAATCATATTTGTTATGCGTTGACAAATTACGTAAACTAAGGTAATATTATATGTAAAGAAGACAGAGACGTATCCTAAATAGACAGCGCCTCGGTAACTTCTTCAATACGTTTCATCAACGCACATATCGAAGCCACCTACTAGCACTAGGTGGCTTCACTTTTTATTAGAATTGAATATTGCGCAAACGGCGACAAAAACGCCCGCCCACGTGCCTAAACAACCTAATACTGTACATATGGATATCAAATCCATAAGCGTCACCTCCTGACATGATAAATTGCCAGAAGGCTAAAGTGTTCTACCTCCTTTTGCCTTCCGGCTACTGGGAGGTGCCGCCTAACGTCTATAAAATGGATAAAATTCAACTGGAGACGTCTCTGTCTTCCAGTAATATTATATTTAGATTCGGATATATTGTCAAACCAGAAACAGGGTTTCAGTTATTGGAACCCTGTTTTTAGCGAATTAAATAACGATATTACGTTTAATTGCGCATGGTTCCGAAAATACACGTGTGAACGCGAAAGTCATTGTATCAGTTCGCTATTTTGTCGTTGCAACAAGAAAATCCCGGAAAGCATATCTGCTAACCGGGGTTTTGTTTTTGTTCAAACGTTTAGTGCACTATTTGTCTTTGCGTAATTCTATGTGTATGGCGGTATGCACAAACATAGAATTATTATATAGGTTTAAGTATGTAAGGTCGTTTAAAAATCAGCACATCTGATTAGCGAGAACAACGGCTGGCAGCATCTTCCCTCGTCGTTCTCCTACCCATCCAGAGAATAACCGTGTCGCAGATCGTCTGGCTTGTGCTGGATTTGGAAGGTTATTAAATGCAATTTCTGCAACTTGTGATACTGTCAACATTTCTCCATAACCTTTGCTTCTGATTTGTTGTAGCACGTCACGGAATCCATCTTTTTCTCTCAACTAAACACTCCTTTTGATTTTGTAAAATATATTATTTGTTTATTGTTGTTGACTGATATACACCATATATGGTATAATAAAACTGGGGCATGAGCTCTTCATGATTCTTGTTGTGAATCATTTTTTATATTATAGCACTGCATTTGTTGCAGCCAATATGTATCATATGTACAAAAAAGTATGATCGAAACGTGCAACAAATGTACAAAATTACATATTAGCGTTTTCTATTAAAATTAAATTATCTTCCTGTAGCGTTGTACATATTACGGCACATGATTCCTATGTTATAGTAGGAATGAATGGTTTCCGTAAGGTTCCCATTTAAAATCTACAGGAGGCAATATGACAAAAGGTAAAAAGAAACTGCGTTCCGATGGACGAGCAGAAATCTGCCGCACAATCAATGGCAAGGTGCGTCATTTTTATGGGAAAACAAAACGGGAGGCGGAAGAAAAATATAAAGCAGCTCTGCTGGTAGAGGCGAAGAAAAAAGAAAGTGGAGCACTTTTTGAAGAAGTAGCCGCTGAGTGGTGGGAAGCGTACCAGAAGAAGATCAAGCAGGGGACTACAAGAGCCTACAAGGGAAGCTATCAAGTTGTTGTTAAGCGTTTTTCTGGGTATGGCATGAAAGAGATCACTCCTGGAATGGTAAACAATATGGGCCTCGAATTTCAGGCACAAGATAAAGCAGAGAGAACTGCGCAAAATGCCAGGTCTGTGTTGAGTCTAATTTTTAAATACTGGTGTGTTCGTGATAACGAGACTTATAATCCGGTTCCTTTGGTAGATCTTCCGAGAGGCATGAAACGAACAGAACGTCAGCCTCCAACCCCTGATCAAATTGCATCTGTAAAGAAGCATCCAGAAGGATTTGGATTGTGTGCCTGGTTATTTATGTATACAGGGTGTAGACTAGGTGAAGTGCTTGCTCTACAATGGAAAGACATCGATTTCGAAGCAGGAGTAATCAGGGTGTCAAAATCGGTAGCATGGATCAATAATCAGCCAGTGATACATGAGCCGAAAACCAAAAATTCCGTGCGTATTGTGCCGCTGCTTGGGCCGCTACGAGACGTTTTGAAAGACAGAATCGGGAAGCCTGACGAGTATATTCTTGGTGGCGAAAAACCGCTGACAAGCACGTCATATCAGCGCAGATGGCAGTATTACTGTAAAGGTGCAGGACTTGCTGAAGGTATAGAAAAAACGCGGATTCAAAACGGCAAGAGAATACGATACATGTTTTGGAAACCGCTCGCGACAGCTCATCAGTTCAGACATGAGTTTGCAAGTGTACTCTACGAGGCTGGTGTAGGTGAGATGGAAGCTCAAAAAATTCTAGGCCACGCAGATATATCCACCACCAGAAAGGTGTATACACATATACGCGACACGCAAAT
The DNA here is from genome assembly GCA_900545545.1 of uncultured Subdoligranulum sp. Taxonomy (GTDB): domain Bacteria; phylum Bacillota; class Clostridia; order Oscillospirales; family Ruminococcaceae; genus Gemmiger. Next base: position 7,529 of record UQZO01000006.1, read on the forward strand.
AGCTGTTGCAGCGCAAAAGCTTGAAGATTATTTTTCTATCGTAGAAAAATCGTCAGGCACTCAAAATGGTACGTAGGTATGCAAAATAAAACAGGTTCAAGTCCTGTTAGCCGCACTGATTTTATATCGCGTTGCGATACCGTACTGATATCGTAGCGCGATTTTTTTATTTATGCAAAAGGAGGCGCTGTTTGTGAATGAAGCAATTTTGTTGGCCGGTTCAGTCATCCTGATCTGTATTCTGATGAACCGGTTTCTGGAAAAAATCCCGGTACCCTCGCTGCTGATCTTTATCGCGCTGGGAATGTGTTTTGGCGAAAACGGCGTCTTCCGCATCGTCTTCAACGATTATGCGGCCGTCAACCTGATCTGCTCCGTCAGCTTGATTTTTATTATGTTCTATGGCGGCTTTGGCACCAATCTGCAGGCCGCACGCCCGGTACTGGCGCAGTCGGTGTTGCTTTCTACAGTGGGCGTGGCGGGCACCGCTGGCGCCGTGGCGCTCTTCGCACATTTCGCCTTGCAGCTGCCCTGGCTGGAAAGCCTGCTGATCGGCTCGGTCATTTCTTCCACGGACGCGGCGTCTGTGTTCAACATTTTACGTACCAACAAGCTGGCCCTTAAATACCATACCGACTCACTGCTGGAGGTGGAATCCGGCTCCAATGACCCGATGTCCTACATGCTGACCAGCGTTACGTTGTCGCTCATGGCCGGGCAGAAAGTATCCCTCGTGCGGGTGCTGGTGCAGCAGATCAGCCTGGGTGTTCTGTGCGGGATCCTGATTGGTATGGCCGCGGTGTGGCTGCTGAAACAGAGCTTTCTGGAATCCCAGCAGAACCGTACCGTGCTGCTGTTTGCAGTCATGCTGCTGGCCTACGCGCTGCCATCGGTTTTGGGCGGCAACGGATACCTCAGTGTGTACTTGTGCGGTATCTGGCTTGGCAATACCAAACTTTCCCAGAAGCGCTATCTGGTCCATTTCTTTGATGTGCTCACCGATGTTTCCCAGGTGATTCTGTTTTTCCTGTTGGGGCTGCTTGTCATACCGGCGGAACTGCCGGTACTGCTGCTGCCCGCGCTGGGGATCATGCTGTTCCTTACCCTGGTGGCGCGTCCGTTGGTGGTGACCGCGCTGCTGTTGCCGTTCCGTGCCCACTGGGGGCAGATCGGTATTGTTTCCTGGGCAGGGCTGCGCGGGGCCGCTTCCATTGTGTTTGCCATTTCGGCGGTGCTCAGCGGTGTGCAGACAAGAGATAATATCTTCAATCTGGTCTTTTGTATCGTACTGTTGTCCATTGCGCTGCAGGGAACACTGCTGCCCAAAGCGGCCCGCGCTTTTTCCATGATCGACCACAACGAGGATGTGGCCAAGACCTTTAACGATTACCAGGCCGAGAGCGATGTGGATTTCATCAAGATTCATCTGGGCAACGGGCATCCCTGGTGCGGACGGACTCTGTGTCAGGCCGCACTGCCGCCGGAACTGCTGGTGACCATGATCGTGCGCGGGGAGGAAACCATCATCCCGGACGGTACAACCGAACTGAAAGCGGGGGATCTGCTGGTACTGGCCGCCCGCGCCTTTGAGGACCGCGAGCATATCTCTCTGCACGAAGTGAATGTGGAGCGCGGTGACCGTTGGGCCAACAAAGCACTGGCGGAGTTGCCGGTGCCCGAAGGGAGACTGGTTATTCTGGTCAAGCGCGGTGTGGAAACGATGATTCCTGCGGGACGCACGGTGATCCGTCCCGGGGATGTGCTGGTTTTGGCGGAGTCTTTGCCCAAGCCGCAAAAAAACGATTGAATCTTTCTGTGAAGAGCTCTGCCGCTGCTGCCGGCAGGGCTCTTTGATGCAAGGATAAGCAAGAAAAAAGCAAGCTTTGCAGGGGCGACGTCCCGGTCCTTTCATGGTATGATAACAGAGAAGCAAGCCGGGAGGTGATCTATGTGAAGGAAAACCGTTCACTGCATCCGCGTGTGGAACGGTATGCACGGGAGGATGTGCAGACGCTGTATCGGGATTTCGGCATTACAATGTCGGGATACAGCCAGGAGCAGGTAGAACGGAATCGTGCTCGCTACGGTGAAAATCGCCTGACGGAATCCACAGCAGACACGGTGCTTTATCGTCTGCGCAGGGCCTTTGTCAATCCGTTTACCGGGATTCTCTTTGTGCTGGCAGTGTTATCCTTTGTTACCGATGTTCTGTTGGCTGCCGACCACGGACAGGATTGGAGCACGCCCGCCATAATGATGACAATGCTACTGCTCAGCGGTTTGGTGCGCTTTGTACAGGAACTTCGCTCCAAACGGGTGGCAGATCATCTGACCCGGCTGCTCCATGCAACGGTGTCGGTACGGCGTGATGGCAGCTGGACCGAGCTTCCATCCACGGAACTGGTGGTGGGGGACCGGGTGCGTCTGGCAGCCGGGGACCGTGCACCGGCGGACCTGCGGCTGGTCAAAGCGGAGGAGTTTTTTGTCTCGCAGGCTGTGCTGACAGGGGAGAGCGCGATCCTTGAAAAGCAAGCCGAGCCACTGGCAGCGCAACCCGTACACAGCTATACGGGGTATACCGATATTCTGTTTATGGGCTCTGCCGTCATGGGTGGTACAGGCGAGGGCATTGTGCTGGCTGTAGGACCGGATACGGTGTATGGCAGTCTCAGCGATGCTACCCGAGAACGCAAAAACGGATTTGACCGGGGGGCACATTCCATCGCCTGGGTGCTGATTCGGTTTATGGCGGTTCTGGTGCCGGTAGTCTTTCTTGCCTGTAGCCTGAGCCGGGGCAACTGGCTGGCTGCCTTTTTGTATGCACTGTCGGTAGCGGTGGGGCTGACGCCGGAAATGCTGCCGATGGTGGTGAATGCCTGCCTGGCCAAGGGCAGCGCAGCCATGGGCCGCAAGCAGACGGTGGTCAAGAATATCAATGCCATGCAGGGATTCGGCAGCATGGATGTCCTTTGTGTGGATAAGACCGGCACGCTGACCGGAGACACCGTCCAGCTGGAATATTATATGGACCTGCTGGGGAACGAGAGCGGCCGCGTGCTGGAACTGGCATACCTTAACAGCCTGTATCATACAGGCGTACAAAACCATCTGGACACGGCAATTCTCCGCTGCCGGTCCATGCCGGGGCAGGCGGAACGCTTTCAAAAACTGGCCCAGGCGTATCCCAAACTGGATGAACTGCCCTTTGACTATGAGCGGAAGTTTGCCAGTGTTCTGCTGAGGCAGCCCGGCGGGGAAAATCTGCTGGTGATGAAAGGCAGTATCGAGGAGGTCTGTGCCCGCTGTACACAGATTGAATACAAGGGGGAACGCAGCCCCCTGGGGGCGGATGGCCTTGCCAGCGTGCATGCCGTTGTCGATGAGATGCTGGAAGACGGCATGAAAGTGCTGGCGGTAGCCTGCAAACCGATGCGCGGTGACAGACTCTGTGCCGAAGAGGAGCAGGGGTGCATTCTGCTGGGATACCTGGCTTTTTTTGATGCGCCGAAAAAAAGCGCCGCAGCCGCAATTGCCTCGCTGCAAAAGTGCTGCGTGGGGGTCCGCGTACTCACCGGCGACCAGATGGGGGTGGCGGTTTCGATTTGCCGCCGCCTGGGAATTGATACCCAGCATACGCTGACGGGGGCAGAGCTTGAACGGCTCACCGCGGATGAATTGCCGCTGCGCATAGAGCAAACCACGGTATTTGCGGAGCTATCCCCCCGCCAGAAAGCTCGGATTCTGCATACATTACAGGAAAACGGCCATACTGTCGGCTTCCTGGGTGACGGCATGAACGATTTGCCGGTCATGCTGCAGGCAGATGTGGGCATTTCTGTGGATACGGCGGCGGAAGCCGTGCAGGAGAGCGCCGATGTGATTCTTCTGAAAAAAGATCTTCAGGTGCTGGAAGCCGGAATTCTGGAAGGCCGCAAGGCTTTTTGCAATATGGCCAAATATATTCGGATTACCTCGTCCTCCAATTTCGGCAACATTCTGTCGGTGGTGGTTGCGGGGATCTGCCTGCCCTTCTTTCCCATGACGTCGGCGCAGCTGTTGCTGCTGAACCTGTTGTATGATACACTCTGCCTGGTTCTGCCGTGGGATGCGGTGGACTCCGAAGCCTGTGCGCGGCCGTTGGAATGGTCCGGGCGTACCCTGGGGCGATTTATGCGCTGTTTCGGACCCTTGAGTTCGCTGTTTGACCTTCTTACTTTCGGTTTTCTGTTTTTTGTGCTCTGCCCGGCGGTATGCGGCGGCCCATTTGCTGCATTGAGCAGCGCGTCACAGCAACGCTTTATCGCGCTGTTTCAGACTGGATGGTTTCTGGAATCCCTCTGGACCCAGGTCCTGATTCTGCATCTGCTGCGTACCCGCAAGGTCCCGTTTCTGCAAAGCCGCCCGTCACGGCCCGTAATGATCGTCACAATGCTGGGGCTGTTTGTCCTCACGGCAATGACTTTTACCCCGACGGGACAATGGCTGGGGCTGACGGCGCTGCCGCCCCTGTATTTTGGGTTCCTTGTGCAGGTGGTACTGCTGTATCTTTTGCTGGTTACGCTGGTCAAGGCCTGGTACTGTAAACGCTATCGGGAATCGCTGTAAGAAAGGAGGTATACCGGATGAAAAAGAATATTGGATTTGTCAGTCTGGATGCCTCTTTGGTACGGTGGCTGCAGGAACACCTGCATGCTGTCGCACCCAATATGGCGGCGGCGCAGGACCTGCAGGAGGGCCTTGAAGACCTGGCCAGCGGGAAAATTCATTCCCTGATGCTGGAATTGGGAGAAGAAGATACGTTCCCTATGCCGTTACCGGTTGCGGAACTGCGCTGTGGTGAACTTGTCATTGACCCCAAGGCCCGCAGTGTATGGCGTAGCGGGCACGAGGTATCATTGACGCCCAAAGAGTTTGATATCTTGTATTTTCTGGCCAGAAACCGTGGGGAGGTGTTTACCAAAGAACAGATTTACCAGGCGGTGTGGGAAGGCGATTATATGCTGGATGACAGCAATATCATGGCCTTTATCCGTAAACTGCGCAAGAAAATTGAACCAAACCCGGATGCGCCGGAGTACATCCAGACCATCTGGGGAATCGGGTATCGATTCAACGGGCAAATCTAGCAAAAAGGCTGCCGTCGTACAGACGGCAGCTCTTTTTTTGTGGGAACGCAAGAAAATCGCAAGGGTTTGGCCATGGGATAACAGCGGAAAAAACCGTATACTGGTGGCGCGGTCGGGAAAACATCCCGCCGCGGCCAAAACATAAGACACAGGGAGGTGAGGCGGATGGACGGTGACGGCAATCCCCGAAATCGGAGGCAAGGAACAGGTCGGATAGGATCTGGGCGGCGCAAGTCTGCCTTATCCTGTACCCTGATCTAAGCTGCCTCCACGAAAGCAGGAGGTAAGAATGATGAACAAAAAAGAAAAGCTCCGGCAGCAGGCCGGCAAGGTCGCCGCCTGTGCGGTGAACCGCGATGAAGAAAATCGCCGCCTTATGGAAGCAGCAGCCAATCCGGTGCCTGAAGTACTGAAAAACCTGGGCACGACACTTTGCGGTCTGTCGCCGGAACAGGTGACGGAAAGCCGCAGTCATTTCGGCACCAATAAGGTTACGCGCCAAAAGCAAAAGGCCCTGCCGCAGCGTCTGGCCGAAGCCTTTATCAATCCGTTTACGGCAATTCTGTTTTGCCTGGCGGTGGTTTCCACAATTACCGATATGGTGTTGCCATACTGGGAACTGTTCGGTAATTCCCGGGAAGATTTTGACTGCCTGACGGTAGTGATCATCCTGACAATGGTGCTGATCTCCGGGATACTGCGTTTTGTGCAGGAGTCCCGCAGCGGCAATGCGGCGGAAAAGCTGCTTGCTATGATCACCACAACGTGTACGGTTACCCGGCGGGGAGAAGAAAAAGAGGAGATTCCGCTGGACGAAGTGGTCGTGGGCGATCTTGTCCATCTTTCGGCAGGTGATATGATTCCGGCGGATTTGCGGATTCTGGAAGCCAAAGACCTGTTTGTCAGTCAGTCCAGCCTGACAGGGGAGAGCGAACCGGTGGAGAAGACACCAGCTGTCTGCACCGAGCGACAGGAAGCGGTCACAGAGGCTTCCAATCTCGCCTTTATGGGCAGCAATGTGATTTCCGGCAGTGCCCTCGGCGTAGTTGTGGCAGTGGGCGATCATACGCTGTTCGGCTCCATGGCATCTTCCGTGGCGCAGGAGGCGGTGGAAACCAGCTTTACCCGCGGGGTCAATGCGGTGTCCTGGGTGCTCATCCGTTTTATGATGGTAATGGTTCCGCTTGTATTCATCATCAATGGATTGACAAAAGGGGACTGGCTGTCCGCATTTCTGTTTGGCATTTCCATTGCCGTCGGCCTCACGCCGGAAATGCTGCCCATGATTGTGACGACTTGCCTGGCCAAAGGCGCCGTTTCCATGAGCAAAGAAAAAACCATCGTCAAAAATCTCAATTCCATCCAGAGCTTCGGCGCAATGGATATCCTGTGTACCGATAAGACCGGTACCCTGACGCAGGATCAGGTGGTGCTGGAATACCATATGGATGTGTTGGGCAGGGATGATCTCCGTGTGCTGCGCCACGCTTATCTGAACAGCTATTTCCAGACCGGCTACAAGAACCTGATGGACCTGGCCATCATCCGCAAAACCGAGGAAGAGGAAGCGCGGGACGCACGCCTTCTGGATCTTTCCGAGGCGTATGTCAAAGTGGATGAAATTCCTTTTGATTTTGCGCGCCGCCGCCTGACCACCGTGGTGCGGGACAAGAACGGAAAGACGCAGATGGTTACCAAAGGGGCGGTTGAGGAGATGCTGTCTGTCTGTGCGTATGTGGAGTATGATGGCCGTGTGGAACCGTTGACAGAAGCACTGAAAGCGAAAATCTTCGAGACGGTGGATGGCCTGAATGAGAAGGGATTCCGGGTATTGGCTATTGCCCAAAAGAGCGACCCCGCCCCGGCAGGAAGGTTTAGTGCGCAGGAAGAACGGGATATGGTACTGATGGGGTACCTTGCGTTTCTTGATCCTCCCAAAGAAACGACTGCATCTGCCATCCGGGCGCTGAAAGAACATGGAGTGACCACCAAGATCCTGACCGGCGACAATGACAAAGTTACCCGTACCATCTGCGCACAGGTTGGCTTGCGGGTACGCAATATGCTGTTGGGCACGGACCTTGAGCAAATGAGTGATGCGGAGCTGGCAAAAGCCGCCCAGACAACCGACGTTTTTGCCAAGCTGACCCCGGACCAGAAAGCACGTGTCGTTTCGGTTTTGCGGCAATCCGGTCACACTGTCGGATTTATGGGAGATGGTATCAACGATGCGGCTGCGATGAAGGCCGCCGATATTGGCATCTCGGTGGATACGGCGGTGGACGTTGCCAAAGAGAGTGCGGATATCATTCTGCTGGAAAAAGACCTTATGGTGCTGGAAAAGGGAATTCTGGAAGGCCGTAAGACGTATGCCAATATGATCAAGTATATCAAGATGACGGCCTCCTCCAATTTTGGCAACATGTTTTCCGTGCTGGCAGCCTCGGCATTGCTGCCTTTCCTGCCGATGATGAGCGTGCATCTGATCGTGCTCAACCTGATTTATGATCTTTCCTGCACGGCTATTCCCTGGGATAACGTTGATGAGGAATTCCTGCGTGTGCCGCGTAAATGGGATGCTTCTTCGGTAGGAAGCTTTATGATATGGCTTGGCCCCACAAGTTCCATTTTTGATTTTACTACCTACATTTTTATGTACTTTGTGTTTTGCCCCCTGTTTGTGTCGGGTGGGGTACTGTATAACGACCTCGCCAATCATTTCAGCGGGGCGGAGCTGCTGCGGATGCAGACAAGCTATGCGGCCATGTTCCAGGCCGGTTGGTTTGTAGAGTCCATGTGGAGCCAGACGTTGGTTATCCATATGATCCGCACGCCCAAGATTCCCTTCATCCAGAGCCATGCTTCGGCACCGCTGACGCTGCTGACCTGCACCGGAATTGCTGTACTTACAGTGATTCCTTTTACACCGCTGGGGGTGATGCTGGGCTTCGTAGCTCTGCCGCTGCAGTACTTTGCCTATCTGATTCCTTGCATTTTACTGTACATGGTGCTGGCAACCAGCCTCAAAAAGGCGTATATTCGGCATTACGGGGAACTGTTGTAAAAGGAGGCGTAGAATATGACCTGGACAAAGCTGTGGTTTTGCCTGTTTGGTACCGATACTTTTTGCAGCCTGAATCTTGGCTTTTGGATTGCGCTGGCAGCAGTTATTTTGCTGGTTGCGGCAATGAATGCTGTTTTCTGGGCAATGAAACCCAACTATAGCCTTCAAAAGGGAAGGAAAGAATCCGAAAGCAAACCGAATGCCAGAGACTAAGCACGAATGTTCTGTATGGCTGATTGGCATGTAGAAGAATAGAAAAGAGAGCCCGAGGACGATACCGTCAAGGGCTCTCTTTTTGATTATTTGCTAGAGAAGTAACAATGCAAAAGACCTCACAGAATTCTATCTGTGAGGTCTTTTGTTGGTGGGAGCTGGTGGATTCGAACCACCGAAGCATTAAGCAGCAGATTTACAGTCTGTCCCCATTGGCCACTCGGGAAAGCTCCCTTATCTAGTTGTCTGCGCTCGACTTCCGAGTGCTTGATTATTATAGCAAAGGAGTTTGGAAAATGCAAGCCTTTTTTTGGATTTTTTTTGATTTTTTTGAAAAAATCTTATAATTGATGCAGCTGCGATGAATTTTCTTTTGGGATAGGGGAGCAAAAACCGTTACAAGGGGACGTTGATCGTAAAATTGAAGGGAATGGACTATTTCAGGTGGATGGGATCGCGGGAAAATGCTGTTATCTTGCATTTCGGCGTACAATCCGCTATAATAAATAAGCTGTTAGGGAAATGTAGGCTGATATTCAGTCTTGGCAAAATTTCTGCCGCAGGCCAGATTGGTGGTAGTTTAAGGTTACGCTACAACAATCACCTTGAAGAAAAAAGTGATTGTCAAAAACAAAATGAAATTTATCTGTCTCTGTAGCTCAGTTGGATAGAGCGACCGCCTCCTAAGCGGTAGGTCGGAGGTTCAAATCCTCTCAGGGACGCCACCCAAAAAAAGCCGGAAGGCCTTGATTCTACGAGGCTTTCCGGCTTTTTTGCTTTTCACTGTAATTATTACCCCCAATAACTGGAGGAAATTTTACCGTGCTGGGAGACCTGGGGGTGAGGCTTATTGCAAAACGCACGATTCTGCGTATTGACAAATTTTGGATGCGGCAAATTTATCAATCTGGTCCTGCTGGCTTTGTACCATTGCAGAGGCCTCTTCGTCATTGAACAAAAGCTCTGTGGCTTTTGCCAACGCTTCATCGGGGGTTCGGCAAAATGCGCTCATGCCGGTTGCCTGGAAAAACTCTGCATTGTAGGATTCACATCCGGGAATGGCAGCTGTATGCAAAATCGGAATTCCGCACACGGCAGCTTCGGTGGAGGAAAGACCACCCGGTTTTGTGATGAACAGATCAGCCGCGTGCAGATATTGGGCCATGTCGTCCGTATAACCGACAACCGTGATGTTTTCAGCCGGATTGGAAGCCAGTGCATCATAGAGCTTCTGGTTGGTTCCACAGACGATAAGCAGCGCTACATCTTTCTGGCCGGAGAAGCCTTTGATCAGGGCGTCCATGGTATCTTTGATTGTTCCGCCGCCCATACTTCCGCCCGCAATCAGAATGTATTTTTTGTGCAAGTCAAGATGCAGCCGTTTTCGTACATCCTCTTTATTCTCGGTTTTTGAAAACGAATGATCCGTAGGGATTCCAAAGGGATGGATTTTTTCTTTCGGTATCCCAAGCTGTACATAGTTCTTTACGAGATCTTTTGCAGGCACGATGTAGGCATCGCATTCGGTTTCTTCGGTGAAGGGGATACAAACATAGTCTGTGGATACAAAGATAGTTTTGGGGAGTTCTATGTGACGGTCCTTCAAATTTGTAATAATCTCTGCAGCGTACAGGTGTGTCATGATAATGACATCATAGTGATGATTTGACAGATAATTTTCCATGATAGGAATCATACGCCGGTTGACATAATAGACCGGTGACTTACAGGGCAACTTTCTATACATCTGCCCGGCAGAGTAGACCGCTCCAAATAAGTGCGGCCTGTTTTGTACCATGGAAACATAGGTGCTGTCGATCTTTGCTGCGAGTTTTTGGCTATATAGAGTATAGGGATTGAGTATGGTGGTGCGGTGACCTCTCATGTGCATTTCTGCCGCAATGGCTTTCGCTGCGGAGTTATGTCCGCCGCCGGTTCCGCAAGATAGAATCAATGCATCCATAACCACTTCACCTCCAGTTGTTCTTTCTTTTCTTTACTGGTCAGCAGCCGGAACAGAACAGCAAAAGATATGAGCAAAAATCCCATACAGATTTCCATCCGGTCTGCGATAAAAACCATACTGGCCAATGAACAGAAATAGGCTGCTATAGTACGGTAATAATGGGGAGAAATCCTAAGTACAACTGAAAAGGCTATAAAATAGAAACCCAATATAGCCACAGGCTTCCAGAGCGGAAACAGTCCTAAAAGACATCCAAAAGTAACTGCAATGCCTTTTCCTCCGTGAAAATGATAATATACCGAAAAGGTATGCCCGATCACAGGGGCAGCAAGGACAAAAGCAAAGGCGCAAGGATCGGGCCTTGCATTTTCCAGGAACAAATGCACAGGGAGAAAACCCTTGAGCAAGTCACAAAGGAGCGTTAATACACCGCACCAAAACCCGCAGTGTTGAAATGCGTTGGCGGTACCGGGATTGTTGTCGTTGCTTATTTCCATCAGGTTTTTGTTGCAGAAAAGGCTGGAAAACACCTGTGCATACAGAACGCTTCCCGAAAGATATCCGGCCAGTATAAAAAATGCCGCGTGCAAAACATATTCATCTCCAATCCAAACAAAACGATACCTCGTGCCATTGGCAGGTGTGCTGACCAATGCATTTTGGAATGTTCAAAAAACACCGGTAATGTCATTTTCCATGACGACACCGCAAGGCACAAATTCATAGAGGGAAATCTTTATAGATCTAAGAGTGGCGGAACTATTTGATGGTACCTGTATTACCTTTATGCGATAGGTACAACCATTATAGCACAACGTTTGTTTCGCTCACCGCATTCAGCGTATCGATGCAGGAGCGCAGGGGACATCATTATGAAAAAGGTCTCACTGTGAACGGACGTTACCTGTTTCTCAAAAGAAACCACCAGAGACTTTTGGCATAAGCCTCTGGCGGTCTTTTTACAAAAGGGAAACCTTTTACTCGGTTCTGAGTGCGGTTACGGGGTCACTCTTTGCAGCCTTTTTAGAAGGGATCATTCCGCCTAGAAGCGTTAGCAATACGCTTAAAGCAATCAATATTACTGCGCCGCTTACGGGCAGGAAGGCGGTAATCTCATTGGTGCTCGCCAGATGGTGAATCAAAGCGTTGCCGGGAATCAAAAGCAGCAAAGTGAGTCCAATTCCGATGAGGCCGGACGTCAAGCCGATGATAAACGTTTCGGCGTTAAACACCTGGGAAATATTCCGTTTGGAAGCGCCCATTGCACGAAGGATTCCAATTTCTTTCTTTCGCTCCAAGACACTGATGTAGGTGATTACGCCGATCATGATGGAGGATACAACCAGGGAAATGGCCACAAAGGCGATCAATACATAACTGACCACATCCACAATATCCGTTACGGAGGACATAAGCGTACCGACGGTATCTGTATAGGTAATGGCCTGGTCCTCCTTGCCTTCGGCTTCCATGCGATCGTTATATTCCTGAAGGACTTCCGTTACCTGTTCTTTGCTTTCAAAGTCACGGGGATAGATACTGATGGCGCTGGGGCTTTCGAAATCCACATAGTCAAGGGAACTGAGATTGCTTTCGTAGGTGGCGCCCTGAGCAAGAGTCATGGATTGGAACAGTTCGGAAAGATCTTCGGCATCCATCTGAATGGAAAAAGCGTCTGCAAAATCTTCGGGATCAAACTGGAAAGCCTGCGCTAGATTTTCTCCCATGCCATTGACCGCTTCCTCCATGACGGATTGCATATTTTCGGCCACCTGCAGCATGACTTGCCCCATTACCTGTTCCAATGCGGGCTCGATGACCGAAGCAAGGCCGGATTGGAGAGAAGTTCCCAGGGAGTCCGCTAGGGAATTCCCTACAGTTTTCATATAGGTTTCCATTGTAGTGGCCAGTTGCTGCTGCAGCCCGGAGGCATCTACCATTGAAACGATACTTGCGCTCAAAACTTTCTGCGCTTGTTCTGAGCTCATATAATCAGCAAAATAGGAACCCATTTTCGACGGGTCCGGTAAACCGCCTGCGGCAGCATAGGCCTGATACCCGGTGGTCAGATCAGCTACCAGTTTTTCCAGCTGCTCTTGGGTGATTTCAAAGTCCTCTGCAGCGGGAAAGGTGCTGTCTATCCAGTCTGTGATGATGGATTGCGCTCTTGAGGTGGCCAGATACTCAACCAGATAGGCCTGAAGCAGCGACTCCAGCTCTGTAGAAGAACCATCCTGACCTGTTTCGGGGGTACCTGGGGCGGGCAGAGAAACAAAGATCTCCGGGTGGTATTCTTTGCAGTAAGCCAGAAAGTCCGCCAATATAGTCTGAACCAGTTCCTCAACCTGCTGCTTGGTAGGGGCGGTAATTCCGTTAGCCTGCAAGATCGCCTCCAGGTTGTCTTTCAGAATCTGAGAACCTGCTTCGGTATGCAGGAAGTCGAGGAAGCTTTCTCCCAGTCCGGAATAGTCGGCCTCGGGGTGGGAATGAGTGTACTCCTTCCATCCCGCTACAAGTTCGGTAATCAAGGTTTTCATGGAGTCTTCCGACACATGGAATTTTACACCCTGCATCAGCGTCGCCATATCCATCTGGGGGAAGGCGGGTAGGTTCAGCTGCAAGTCCTCCGGCTGAATCATACCGGAGAGATCCACTTCACCCAAATCAATGCTGCCCACGTTCAGACCATCGGGGGTCATCCCGGCGGTGCCGTTCAGGGCAAAGGCGCCTTCCAGGCTGCTGGTAATGTCCTGTTCATCAAAGGAAAACAGATCTTTCAGGGCATCTTCGTCAACATCTACCAGAGAATCCAGAGAAAAGTCGCTGGTTCCGCTCTCTTGGCCAAAGGGCTCGTTTGTAAAGACGTTGGTGTGGGCATCCGCAAGCTGGTCTTGTACAATTTTGCTGGAAGCGGCTTTTTCCGCCACGTGATGTGTCAGGGCGGGGGAATAGGCGATGCCTGACTGCATCATGGCGCTGCTGTCTGCCAGAGGCTGTACAATGCCCACAATGGTAAGGTCTTCGCCGTTTTCCACCAGACTGCGCATGTAGGCATCGTCGTCCCGTTTGTCACGCCAGACACCATATTCGCTGTCATATTCGTAGTAATCAGGGCTGCTGACCAGCTTGAAGGTGATCCCCAGAATATCGCTGTAATCGTAAGAGCCGATGTCATCCGGTGTGGTTACGTTTTCTTCCTGGATAAACTGCTGGACCATGGTATCCAGTTCTACAGAATCCCGCAATCCAAGGGTATAGAGCATAAAATCGCTCATGCTGCCGCCGGGAGTCAGTACCAGCACACATTCTGTATAGTCTTCCGGCCATCGCCCGGCTTTTACCTCATACTGGTCGCGGTAAAGGGCTTCATCTTCCGGCAGTTCATGAAAGACATCCGTTCCCATCATCGTGGACATCATGCTGCTTGAGCTTGCGGAGGAGCCCAATCCCAATGCGGCGAAGGAACTGTCGGGGTTGACCTGGCGAACGCCATCGCCTTCCAGGCGGTAAATCTGCGGTTTGCAATCGTAGGTGTATTCTACTGCGGTAGTGTAATTTTCAATTCCGCTTTGCCCGCTTTCCAGATAGGCCTTTAAGGATTTCAAATCGTTGGAATTCATGGTGGAGAACAGATCCGTCACCATTTGAATCACTTCGACTTTTCCTTCTTCCTGATCGGCTCCTGCCGTATCGGCAAAGAGGGCGGAAGAATCAAAACCTGTGCGCTGGATCTGGAGCGGATACTCAGACAAGGTGTCCCGCTCTACGTTTTGGATATAAGTGTTTACGCCACTGGAAAGGGAAAGGATCAGCGCAATCCCGATGATGCCGATGGAACCTGCAAAGGCAGTCAGCAAAGTCCGGGCTTTTTTGGTCTTGAGATTATTGAAACTCAGGGAAAGCGCCGTAAAAAACGACATGGAGGCCTTGCCCATATTTTTATGCACCGCGGGGTGTTCTTCGGCAGGCATAAACGGGTCGGAATCCGAGCAGATTTTTCCATCCCGCAAGGTTACGATCCGCGTGGCATATTGTTTGGCAAGCTCCGGATTGTGAGAAACCATCACGACCAACCGGTCTTTTGCTACGGCTTTGAGCAGGTCCATAACCTGCACACTGGTGGCGCTGTCCAGCGCGCCGGTGGGCTCATCGGCAAGCAGAATGTCCGGGTTGTTCACCAGGGCGCGGGCGATGGCTACACGTTGCATCTGTCCGCCGGACATCTGGTTCGGCTTTTTGTTCAGCTGATTGCCCAGCCCCACTTCCTCCAGGGCTTTTATGGCCCGTTGGCGCCGTTCGGATTTGCTTACCCCGGAAATTGTCAGTGCCAGTTCCACGTTCGCCAGCACAGTCTGATGGGGAATCAGGTTATAGCTCTGGAACACAAAACCGATCGTATGATTTCGGTAGGAATCCAAATCCCGATCATTGTACTTTTGCGTCGAAATGCCGTCGATAACCAGGTCGCCGGAGTCATAGCGATCCAGTCCGCCGATGACGTTCAAAAGTGTCGTTTTGCCGGAGCCGCTGGGGCCCAAAATGGCAACAAATTCATTGTCACGCAAATTCAAGGATACGTGGTCAAGCGCTTTCTGCACAAAACCGTTTGTACGGTATTCCTTGCAGATGTCTTTGATCTGAAGCATGGGGGTATCTCCCTGTGTAAATGAACACTGGTAAAGGATGAAATTTCGGATGGAAAAATGTTTTGGCCCGAAAAAGGCGCAGCAAAACATAGGTGAGCGTTCTTCCTGCGTATCTTTTCAGGTAAATTCTACTTGAAATTTTTTGGCATTACAGATACAATAAGCGGTGTAATTGTTGGTGTTACATCTGTACAGTTTAACATCTGCCTATAGTGATGTCAATGAATACATCGGCAAAACTGTAAAGTACTGTTTAAAAAAGTGCACGATACAATTTCTATAAACGGTTCTGAAGGGTGTATCCTGGTTTCCATTTGCCCCTAAAAGGCAAAGGAGCAAGCGGTGTCGGGGTTCTGTTGGGGGGAAATCAACCCGTCAGGTCATCCATACGGAAAAACTACAAAACAGGGAGGCGAACCAGTGGAATCTATATCCCTATTGACAACGCTGGATCAAAAGTATCTGCCGCAACTTCGGACGTTGCTTACATCACTGTCCATCAATAATCCGGGTGAAATATTTGATGTCTTTTTGTTTCACAGCGGCCTTACAGAAGAGAATCTTTCGGATGTTCAGCGTCAGTGTAACAGATATGGGTACACCTTTTTGGCAATCTGTGTGGAGGACGACTTATTTCAGGGGGCGCCGGTTACCAGACAGTATCCTAAGGAAATGTACTATCGGTTATTGGCTCCACATCTGCTGCCGAGTACGGTGAAGCGCATTCTTTATCTGGACCCGGATACATTGGTCATCAATCCCATTCGACCTTTGTGGGAAACAGACCTTAAAGGAAATATCTTTGCCGCTGCGGCACATACCGGCAAGACGGAACTGGCCAACAGTGTGAACCAGCTGCGCCTGGGAACGGACAGCGACTACTATAATTCTGGCGTACTTCTGATGAATTTGGAGGCAGGACGACGGGAGATTGATCCCCAAAAACTGTTTCGCTATGTAGAGCAGCACCGTATGGAGCTGATCTTGCCGGATCAGGATATTCTGAATGCTCTTTACAGCGAGCAAATTCTTCCGCTGGATGATGCGCTGTGGAATTATGACGCACGGAATTACAGCAATTATTTGCTCCGCAGCGGCGGTGTTTGCGATTTGCAGTGGGTAATGGAGCATACATCCATTCTGCATTTTTGCGGCAAACAAAAACCGTGGAAACGTAATTATCTTTATCGGTATGGCATTTTGTATTGCCATTACATGCAGCTGGCTTGCAGGGAAGAAGAACGAGCCTCTTTGGCAGAGCGTTGATTCGTGCCTTTCTGAAGCTGTAAAAGAATAGCGGACATGGCAATGCCCCGGGCAGCTTGTGTTCGGGGCGTTTTACAATCAATTGTGAAGGGAGAAGGATGGACTTATGCAGATCAGTATGAAATGCTCGGTGGCGGTGCATTGCTTGCTTTACATCTGGGAAGCACGGGGCAAAGCCAGGGTTACCAGTACGCTGTTGGCACAGAGCACCGGATGCAACCCTGTCGTAATCCGCAATATCCTCAGCGCTCTGAAAAAGGCCGGTCTGATCACGGTGCCGCGAGGGCAGGGGGGAGCAGAGCTTTGCAGAAAACCGGAACAGATCACCCTGCATGAAATCTACACCGCCTTGGAACCGAAGGGGCTTTCCTCCCTCATCGGGATTCACTCCTGTGACGGCCGGGCCTGCCCGGTGGCGAAGAATATCCGCCGTGTGCTGCGCCGTCCTTATCACAAGATCGAGCAAGCCATTACCTCCACCATGGACAGCATCACGCTGGCCTCCATGATCCAAGATCTGGAACAAAGGTGATGTTTCTGCCGATGGCGTAATAGCGGTACATGAGTTCTCGTCCACAGAAATTATGCGGCCGGCAAAATCATTGCTGCGGACAGAAAAATCCGGGGGCGTCTACGGGATGACACGGGCGGACTGATCCACGAACAGAACAGCGGAAAATATTCTGAGGATATTCAATAAAAAATGCCCCCTTAGAAGGGAGCATGGATAAGGATGCGAAAAAACTCAGCAGCAGAACATACCACCGCGCCCGCCGCAGCAGCACCAACTGCAGATATTGCACATCAGCAGATACATCCAGAAGGTTAAGCAGAAACGCCCGGGATTGCCGCTAGGCTGAGCGTAAGGCTGTTGGTAACTGGAGTAGGTCTGGCCGGGATTCTGCAGTTGATCCAACAGATTCTGGTAAGCGTAATTGTTGGGTTCCATCGAAACTGCGGTGCGGGCTTCATCACGGGCGCGGATGTTGTTGCCAAGCCCCTGATTGGCCAAGGCGCAATAGTAATGCCATTGGGCGTTGCGTTCGTTGGCCGCAATGCCGTTCAGCGTATTCAGCGCTTCCTGATAAAAGCCGTTGCGGATATAATTGGCGGCGGCACGCAGTTCAGGGCTTTCCTGCCCGGTGGTGTAGGTCTGGCGGCTGCCGGTGGAACCGTAAAAGCCAAAACCAAAGGGCCCAAAACCAAAACCGCCGAAGGGGTCGTCCTGGTATTGACCGCCGTAACCATTCTGATTGCTGTAACCGTAGGAACCGCCGGAACTTTGACGCTGCTGCTGATAGCCCTGGTAGCCGGACTGTCCGCCATTTTGCTTGCGTCGCATGATCTCACTGTACGCGGCCTGAACTTCCTTGAACTTTTCTTCCGCCGTCGGGTCGTTGGGGTGAAGATCCGGGTGATACTGCTTGCATTTTTGCCGGTACGCTTTTTTTATGGTCTCATCGTCGGCACTGGGGGTGATGCCCAATACGCTATATGGATCGGTCATTGGTTACGCCCCTCTCTGTGCTTTCTCACCAGCGCGTATTTGCTCCACACGCCGGAATAGATGGTGTTATACAATAATTTTCCCTCCGGGGTCTCTTGTAAGATCGGCAGCAAAGAAAACTGCTGGGCGCACAAGCCCATCTGCTGGGTCAGCAGGTCGTGGCAGCGTTCTTCGTATTCGACAGGGGGAAGACTGTCTGCCAATGCCTGCAAGGCGTTAAAACGGCCCTTCTTGCGGTCTTTTTCCAGATCGTCATAGGCATCCATCAAGTAGATGAATCCGCCAAGACCGCGGCCCATGGCGTTCAGTACAGGGGCCCAGGCGTCATTGCGGCAGGCAAATACAGCGCCCAGTAAAGTCCCGAACGCATTGCACAGGGCATCTAGGTCGTGAGATTCTGCTTCTTCCAGAAGATTCAAGGCGGACAACTGCTCGGTGATAACACCGCACTGTCGCGGCCAGCGTTCCCGGATAGCGGGCAGATACCCTTCCAGCTTCTGTGCCTGACGAAGGCTGGCTCGACGATGATCGTCCTGCCAGTCATCCAGAAAATTATAGTAGGCGAGTGTGACTGTCATATCCGCCGCATAGTCCTGAAATTCGTTGTCGGCGCGCGGACGCGGCTTCAAGGGATGCGGTGCACATCGTCCGGTGCAAAAACGGGTTTCCGGCTCATACAAAGCACTCAGCAGCATGGCGACGAATGCCATGTCGTAGCTGAGCGTCAGCTGGCCGGGCAGACCGTAGCGGCGCCCAAGAGCCTGGCACAGGCCGCAATAATAAGCCTGATAGCGGTCAAGTTCTTCTTTTGCCAATCCCTTGCGATAGATGGTAACATATCCAAACATGGGCCGTCAACTCTTTTTGATGAATTGTGTACCGCACTTGGGGCAGGTGATGGAAATCTTGCCGCGCCCCCGCGGAACGCGCAGCTGCTGGCCACAATGGGGGCAGCGAAAATAATGGTATTGCTTGCGCTGCTGAAAACGGACTTTTTTGGTTGCAAACCAGCCGGTTACTTTGCCTTCCAGTTCCAGGTATTTGAGATTTTCGTGGTACCGTTTCTGGATATTGCGGCTTAAGATACGGAAATAACAATAACCCAGTAAAATCAGCCCCAGCCAATACAGCACGGGGCTGAAAAGTGCACCCAGAACCACAAGGACCAGGGAGCAGACAGACAAAAAACCGCTGAAACGGTCAAAACCGTAGCGGCCGGACATAAAGCGCTGTAACCAGCCTTTCATCAGAAAAACCACCTTTTCGGGCAATGCCCGCGTTTTCGTCCTCCATTATGGCACGGAAATGTTGGCAAATCGTGAACAAGAGCAAAAAAGAATTTGAACAAATCGCATAAAATGCTCTTTTTGTGGCAAAAGAGGCCTTGGCAGCGCAAGGATGTCACGGTTTTTTGCGGCGTTAAAGTGAAACTGCATTCCGAAGAGGTGATGCAATATTGATTATATCCGCTTTGCTGTTCGGGAATATCTCTTTCAGCGTAACCGTAGTTGCTGCTTTCTTTTCTGGAAACGTCGAAAATAATCCTGTCAGTCTATGGTGGGTTCCCCAAAAACCAAACTGTACAAAACGACATTCCGCCACCGATTTTCATGATCCAGAAAATACCCGCGCAGAATGCCCTCCCGCACCATACCAAGCTTTTGCATAACTCGTTCTGATGCGAGATTTTCCGCGCAGCATTTGGCCTGTATGCGATGGAACCCGGGATGTTCAGCGGTCAGATAGTGAATAACCGCCTGGGCTGCTTCAGCGGCAAAGCCTTTCCTCTGAAAGGCTTTGCCAATTTTCCAGTCTAGTTCACACCAACGGTTACGGCTGCTGAAATCATCCATATATATTTCGCCAATGACTGTGCGGCTGGCCTTGTCCTCGATGGCCCAATAATAGGTTTCAGGGCAGGTGTAGGCCTTTTCGGCAGAGGAAAGCCACTCGGTTATCTCCTGGGGTGTCTGTGGCTGTCCGCTGATATACTGGTAAATTGCCGGGTCGGTCGCCCAATTGCTTAGGCAGTCTGCCGCATCCTCGGGTCGAAAGGGTCGTAGAAACAGCCGCTTGGTTTCCAAGGGCCTGGTACCACAGTGCTCCAATTCTTATTGTGCCTCCTGCGGGAAAATTATTCCTTAGCCAAAAGTACAACGCATTCTACGTGGCGTGTTCGGGGGAAAAGGTCCACAGGCTGAACCTCAATCGCCCGGTAACCGTGCTCAGTCAACCAGCGGGTATCGCGGGCCGCGGTGGCGGCGTTGCAGCTCACCATTACAACGGTGCGCGGTGCCATCTGCTCGATGGCCTGCAGGGTGGCGGTATCACAGCCTTTGCGCGGCGGGTCTACCACGATCACGTCCGGGTGTGCGCCCTCAGCAGCCAGCTGCGCTGCGGCAGCTCCGGCGTCCTGGCAGCGAAAATCCGCTTTTTCAGCCGGTAACCCCAGCCGCGCCGCGGTGGCTTTGGCACCCTCAACCGCCTGCGGGATGATCTCAACACCCAGCAGACGGCCGCAATCAGGCAACATCGAAAGCCCGATGGTACCCATACCGCAGTACAGGTCCAGCAAAAAGTCATCGGGCTGTAATGCCGCATAGGCACGTGCCTTGGCATACAAAACTTCCGCGGCAAGGGTGTTGACCTGGTAAAATTCGTGCACGCCCATGCGCAGCGATACCCCGGCCAGCGTGTCCTCGATGGTGCCGAGGCCCAGGGCCGTGCGGGTGGTATGGCCCAGAATCACATTGGTGCGGGCGGTATTTTCGTTGATCAAAACCGTTGTCAGATCAAACTCCCGCTGCAGTGTTTCGCACAGGGCGCGCTCCTGGGGCAGGGCTTTGCCGTTCAATACAAAACACAAAAGCCGCTGACCGCTGTGCCATCCCTGGCGCAGATACAGGTGACGCACCAGTCCGGTATGGCTTTCCTCCCGGTAAGCGGTGGCGCCTGCCTGTTCCAGCAAGGCACTGGCGCGCAGCGCCAGACGGTTCATCCATTCCGGCTGAAGCTTGCAGTCCGCACAGGCAACAATGCGGTGGCTGCGTCCGGCATAAAAGCCGGTGACCAGATGGCCGTTTTCATCTTCGCCCACGGGCAGCTGCACCTTGTTGCGGTAACGGTCTGTGTCGGGCGCTCCAAGAGCGGGCAAAACAGGAACATCCAGTTTGCCCAGGCGAGCAAAGGCGTCACGAACAAACTGTGTTTTGGCCTCTGTTTCGGTAGCGTAGGCGATATGGCGCAGCCCGCAGCCGCCGCAGGGACCTGCAACAGGGCAATCGCTTTCGATACGGCCGGGGCCCGGTACCAACACTTTTTCCAGCCGTCCGAATGCGTAGCTTTTCATAGGCTTGACGATACGCACCTCGGCGATATCTCCCGGGGCGGTGCCGGGTACAAAAACAGCCTGTCCATCGCAGTGGACAACGCCGTTGCCGTCACTGGAAAGCGACTCGATTTCCAACTGCAAAATCTGATTCTTGGTAAATGCCATGGATGCTCCTTACTTTTCTTGGGTTTTGCCTTGTTCTTTGTCCAGCGTGGCAAGGTACTTGCTCGGCGGAACGCCTTTTACCTTTTTAAAGACGCGGGAAAAGTAGAACTGATCGAAGAAACCGACGGAAACGGCGATTTCAGCGATGGAAAGATTGGAATTCTTCAAAAGGCTGCACGCCTCGCTGATGCGGTAGTTGGTCAGGTAGTCGATGGGGCTTTGCCCCACATTGGCCATAAAAACGCGGTACAGATGGCTGCGGCTGACACCGACAGCCTTGGCGATATCATCTACCGAAATGTCGTGGGAGTAGTTGAACTGAATGTACTTGATGGCAGACAGCACATACTGGCTGCTGGACGAACCGACATTGGGCATGGCGTCCCGGGCTTCCTTCATCAGATGCGCCATAAAGATATACAGGTAACCGGTCATCAGCGCTTCGCACTGAGGTTCCGGCCCGCGGGAAAGGTAAATGTTGTACAGTGCTTCGCGGACGGCCTGGGGCTCCTTGCAGTGATGAACAGGGTGCAGGTCGCTGAACGGCGTTTGCTGTACCAGTTTGTTGGCACAAGCTCCGTTGAAGCCGACCCAGTAATATTCCCAGGGGTCGGTTTCGTCGGCTACGTAGGTGATCAGCTGATTGGGCTTGGCCAGAAACAGATCGCCTTCCTGCAAAGTATGGGAAACTCCGCCTACCTGGTAGACACCTTTGCCTGCAACAACCAGGTGGATCAGGTAATGATCCCGGACACCGGGACCCCAGGTGTGGCCCGGCTCACAGTATTCGTGGCCGCAGTTAAAGATGGACAATTCGACGTTATCGGTATAACTTTGTTTATAAGATTGCTTGCTCAAATTGGTCATGATTACACCCCTCGTTTGCCGCCTGTCACGGCGGAACGGTTCAATCGTGATTCTTATTATAGCAAAGTATTCATCAAAAGTCCATAAAAGCGCAGTAAAAAAATGTTTACTTCCCGGCAGAATTTGTTATACTGGGTACAAGAGCAAAGCAAACAGCCGGCACTTTGGTTGTTTGCCTAAAATGGTGCGGCTCTTTTTGTGCATGTTAGCGAAAGAACTGCACCCGATAGGAAAGGTGAGTGAAACTATGGCGAATACCATTGAACTGAAGCAGCAGATTGCGCAGGGCCTGTATGACGGTGCTCTCACCAAATTGTATGGTGCGGACGAGAAAATTGTTGCAGCCCAGCGCGCTCGGTATATCCAGTTGATTGATCGTTTCGCTGCGGAATTCGGCGCCGACCGTACGGTGCGTCTGTATTCGGCTCCCGGCCGTACGGAAATTGGCGGCAATCATACCGACCATAACAACGGTGTTGTGTTGGCTGGTTCTGTCAACCTGGACATTGTGGCGGTCGTTTCTCCCAACGAGGACAACATTGTTCGTGTAAAGTCCCACGGCTTTGAAAAGATCGATGATGTGGACCTAAGCATCCGCACCCCGCAGCCCCGGGAAGCAGAGCATTCTGCGTCGTTGATCCGCGGTGTGGCGGTAGGTATTCTCAACGCGGGCGGTAAAGTTGGCGGCTTCGATGCCTATACCACCAGCGATGTCCTGCGCGGTTCCGGCCTGTCCAGCTCCGCAGCGTTTGAAGTTTGCATCGGCGCTATTTTCCGCGGCGAGTATAACAACAACGATATGGAGAAGTTCAGCCAGGTCCGCATCGCGCAGATCGGCCAGTATGCAGAAAACGTCTTCTTCGGCAAGCCCTGCGGCCTGATGGATCAGACTGCCTGCGCCGTGGGCGGCGTCATTACCATTGATTTCAAGGACCCTGAACATCCTGTGGTGGGGCAGACCGAGATCGATCTGGCCAAACACGGTTTTGTAATGTGCATCAGCGATACCAAGGGCAGCCATGCCGATCTGACCGATGACTACGCAGCCATCCGTCGTGAGATGGAGAGCGTGGCCGCTCAGTTTGGCAAGAAGGTTCTGCGGGATGTCCCGGAAGAGGACTTCTACGCTGCCATTCCCAAGCTGCGTAAAGCGGTGGGGGATCGCGCCGTGGTGCGTTCCATCCATTTCTACAACGACTGCCGCCGTGCTGCGGAACTGTGCGATGCGGTGCAGAAAGATGAGTTCGATAAGTTCCTGCGCCTGATCATCGAGGGTGGCCATTCCAGCTTCGAGTTCAACCAGAATGCATACAGCATCAAGAATCCCAAGGAGCAGGGCGTGTCTCTGGCACTGGCGCTGAGCCAGAAGGTCCTCAATGGCCGCGGTGCGTGGCGCTTGCAGGGCGGTGGCTTTGCCGGTACCATTCAGGCGTTTGTGCCCAATGATCTCGTGGATACCTATCGCGCGACCATCGATGCCTGCTTTGGAGAAGGCAGCTGCCATGTGCTGAACATCCGCAACTACGGTGCGGTGCCTGTTACGCCGGAACTGTAATTTCTGTACATAGTACAATCCGCCGGAATCCATTTTTGGATTCCGGCGTTTTTTTATCTGCAGACACTTTTCTGTGAGACATTTTGGAAAAGAACTGCGTCTTTTCAATTGAAAGGCCTTTTCACATGAAAAAAAGGAGTTGAGGCAGGTGCAGAAAACAAAAGACAGACAACTGCTGCAAACGGTTCGCCGGAATCCCCAGGAAGGGCTGGAGGAAATTCTCGCCCTGTATGGCGGTACATTGCAAGCCCTGGTGCGCCGCATTTTGCAGGACCCCCGGGATGCGGAGGAGTGTCTGTCGGATGTATTGGTACAATGTTGGCGCATGGCAGAGCGACTGGAAGAACAAGAGATCAACCTCAAAGGATGGCTGATTGTGACGGCGCGGAATAAAGCGATTGACCGGTATCGCCGCCTTCGGAAAGAAGCCACCGTTCCGTTGCCGGAAGACTTCGAGCTTATGGCAGAAGAATTGTTGGAGTCTGACCGCTCCGAAGCGGAAGATTTGATGGCGGACCTGGTGGATGAACTGGAAGCGCCTGACCGGGAAATTTTTATCCGCCGGTATTACGGCCTGCAATCCAGCCGGGAGATTGGCCGTGCGCTGCAGATGGAGGAACATGCCGTGAATGTGCGGCTATCCCGGGGGCGGGCGCGCTTGAAGCAGCGGTTTTTGAAACGTTTCGGAAAGGAGTGCAGCAATGAAAAAAATCTATGATGAGCTGGCAGCGGTACAGTGGCCCACCGGCACACTGAGCGAAAAACAGCAAAAGAAAATCGTTGCCGGGGCTTTGGAACGGATTGAGCAGACGGGGAAAAATCCGCTCCGTCGCAGAAACGGTTGGTATAAAGTGTGGCGTGTGGCCGCAGCTGCGGCGGCACTGTGCTGCCTTGCCGCAGTAGGGGTGGCGGCAGCCGGACATTTTTTGCAGCCGACCCAAATCGCACAGCAAATGCAAAAAGAGCAGCTGGCGGACCTGTTCGCAGGCGAGAACTCTACATTGGTTGAGGCAACACAGCGTGTCGGTGACTATAATGTTACATTGCTGGGACTTACATCGGGTGAAAATGTGACCGGCTACTGGTCAACTGATTGGGAAAATGGTGCGCCCCCGGAAGATCGCAGCTATGCAGTGCTGGCAATCGCCCACCAGGATGGAACGCCCATGGCAGAACTGTCGGATGAGGGCGGAGATGTGACACTGTACAACAGCCTGATCTCCCCGGTGTTTGCATCCGCTGATTGCCCGCTTGCACAGTACAACATCTTTACCATGAACGGCGCCCGGTATGACCTTGTGCAGGACGGAATCCATTATATTCTCATCGAGACCGATACGCTGGAATCCTTTGCGGATAAAGATCCGCAGCTTGCCGTGGTTCTGGATAGCTCTGCCGGAGCAAGTGGTTTGCTGAACGGTTATATGCAAGATCCGGCCACGGGTGCAATCGCCGTACAGGAGGGGAGCGAAGGAAACTGTCTGTTGTTTGATCTGCCCATTGATGAAACAAAGGCGGATCCGGATCGGGCAGAGGCCTTACGGAATCAGTGGTTTGGAGAAGCTGATGCAACAGAAGCTCCTGTTCCGGCGCAGATCGATGAGGGATTGCAAACACTTGCGGCTATAATCCCCGCAGAAGTCCGGACAAAAGGGACCCTGCAAAGCAGCCAAACCGTGCCGGTGTCGGACGGCAGCTATGGCAAAGGCTGGTACTTTGACAATGGGGGCTTTCTGGCATACCTGGATGGCTGGGGTAACCCCGAACAGGAAGTTGTCCAAAGCTACAGCGATGACGGGCAGGTGGTTCTCTTGACGCATCATGAGGATGACACCGTAACAACGGAAACGTGGGTGATTCCTGTTGCATAAAAAGCGGCGGCCGGTATCTTCCGGCCGCCGTATTTTATTTTGAAATTACAGTGCCTGACAGTTCAGCTCCCACAGCAGCGCCAGACCTTTGAAAAGCAGGTCGGCATCGTAGATGACTTTGCAGCGGCAGCAGGGGGTGATATAGGGGGCCAGTCCGCCGGTGGCAACTACGGTCAATGGTGCGCCAAGCTGCGCTTCCACACGTTCTGCCAAACCATCCAGCATGGCTGCGGTGCCGAACATGGCACCGTTGTTCAGCGCTTCCACCGTGTTGCGCCCGATCAATTCGCTGGGCGGCTCGGGGGCGATGGGCGGCAGCTGCGCGGTACCGGCACTGATGGCACGCAAACTGGTCTGCACACCGGGCACAATGAATCCACCCAGAAATTCCCGCTGGGCAGAAAGAACATTGTAGGTGGTGGCGGTGCCCAGGTCTACGGTCATGCAGGGCAGGGGATACAGCGCCGCTGCAGCCGCGGCATCCGCAATACGGTCGCGGCCCACACGCCAGGGTTCATCCACGCGGAAGGTAAGCCCTGTGTTGAGGGTGTAGTTTACAATCAGCGCTTCCTTGCCGGTTAAACGGCGACAGGCATCGGCCAGCGGCGTGGTCAGGCTGGGGACCACGCTGCACACAATAATGCCCTCACAGCCGGTGTAATTCACCTTCATGCGTCCCAGCAAAAATTTCAGCTCGGCAGCATATTCATCGCCGGTACAGCGGGCGCGGGTAACCATGCGCGTGGTGAACAGCACTTCCCGGTGTCCTTCCCCCGCCAGACCGCCAATGCAGATATTCGAGTTTCCGATGTCAACTGCCAGTACCATACCTTCAGGCTCCATTCCCGTAAAACTGGTATCATTATAGCAGTTTACGGATATTTTGCAAACCCAAATGCCGGGGGCTTTGGAATTTACAAATGAAGTACAAATTGCTATAATAGACCTATTCAAAAAGGGAAAGGACCGTGAACCCTATGCAGCTGAAAGGCAAAACGATTGTCATCGGTGTTACCGGCGGCATCGCTGCGTATAAAATGCCCAATGTGGCACACGCACTCGTCAAAATGGGGGCTGACGTGCATGTGCTGATGACCAAACACGCCACGGAATTCATTGCCCCGCTGGTATTTGAAACGCTGACCAACCGTCGTTGCATTGTCGATACCTTTGACCGTAACTTCCAGTATGATGTGGCGCATGTTTCCCTGGCCAATGCCGCGGACCTCATGCTGATTGCTCCGGCTACGGCCAATGTCATTGCCAAAATGGCCCATGGCCTTGCCGATGATATGCTGACCACGGTAACACTGGCGGCTACCTGCCCCAAGTTGGTGGCCCCGGCCATGAATACCCACATGCTGGAAAATCCTATTACCCAGGATAATCTGAAAACGTTGGAACACTATGGCTTTACGGTGATTCCCTCCGGCTCCGGGATGCTGGCCTGCGGCGATGTGGGCTCCGGCCGTCTGCCGGAGGAAGGCGTTCTGGTGGACTATGTGCTGCGGGAACTGGCCTGCGAAAAAGATCTGCGGGGCAAAAAGGTGGTTGTGTCGGCCGGCGCTACCCAGGAACCGATGGACCCGGTGCGGTATCTGACCAACCATTCCACCGGCAAGATGGGCTATGCGGTGGCGCGTGCCTGTATGCTGCGTGGCGCGGATGTCACGTTGCTGGCCTCCACCGGCTGCACACTGCCTCCGGTGCCTTTTGTCAAGATGGTGCCCTATACTACGGCGGCAGATCTTTTTGCAGCTGTGCAGGAGTATGCCATGGATGCCGATGCGCTGGTGATGGCGGCCGCGGTAGCCGATTACCGGCCCGCTGCGGTGGCGCAGGACAAGGTCAAAAAGCAGGATGGAGAGATGGCACTGGCATTGGAGCGCACCCAGGATATCCTGGCCTGGGTGGGGGAACATAAGCCGGAAAAACTGTTCATCTGCGGTTTCTCGATGGAAACGAAGGACCTCATTGAAAACTCCACCGCCAAACTGCATAAAAAACATATGGATATGATTGTGGCAAACAATCTCAAGGTGCCGGGTGCCGGTTTCGGCGTGGATACCAATGTGGTAACGCTGATTACCGATCAGGGCACAGAAGACTTGCCGCTGCAAAGCAAGGATGCGGTTGCCCATCGCATCGCGGATGCCATCGCCGCAGCACGGTAACGGTTCTAAATACAGCCCCTTTCCGCATACTCCTGGTAGGAGCCATTGCAGAAAGGGGATTTTTTATGTGCGGAATAGCGGGGCAGATCGGGCGCGACCCGCGCGCCATTCAGGGAAATTACGCGGCCTACTGCGCTATGCAGCGCACGTTGGCCCGTCGCGGACCGGATCAGCGCGGTATGTATATCAGCGGTCGTGCGGCGCTCATCCATGCACGGCTGGCAGTGGTCGATCTTGAAAACGGCTGTCAGCCCATGCAGCTGGACTGGCAGGGAGAATGCTACACGCTGGTTTACAATGGCGAGCTTTACAATACGCCGGAACTGCGTGGTCTTTTGGAAACACGCGGACATACTTTCCTCGGCCATTCGGATACCGAAGTCCTGCTGCATGCTTATGCTGAATGGGGCCCATCCTGTGTGGACCGCTTTAACGGTATTTTTGCCTTTGCGGTGTGGGAGGCCCGGGCGGGCAAACTCTTCCTTGCACGGGACCGCTGCGGTGTCAAGCCGTTGTTTTATGCCAAAACCCGGGACAGCCTGATTTTCGGCAGTGAGATCAAAACGGTATTGGCCCATCCGGCGGTGCCGCCGCGGGTGGATGCCAACGGTCTGGCCGAAGTGCTGCTGCTGGGTCCCGGGCGAAAACCGGGCAGCGGTGTATTCCGGAATGTGCAGGAGCTGCTGCCGGGGCAGTATGGCATCTACGAGGCGGATACCGGCCGCCTGCTGCTGCACCGTTACTGGCAGCTCGTAGACCATGAGCACCCCGATGATTTCACGGCTACGGCCCATAAGGTACGGGACCTGTTGATGGATGCCATTGAGCGGCAGCTGGTATCCGATGTGCCGGTGGCAACCTTCCTTTCGGGCGGGTTGGATTCCAGCCTGATCTCGGCAGTGGCCGATGCGCATTTTACAGCACAGGGCAAAACCCTGCGGACATTCTCTGTGGGATACAAGGATAACAAGCGTTATTTTCATGAAACAAAGTTCCAGCCGGGGCCGGATGCGCCGTTCATCCGCAAGATGAATGATTTCCTGCACGCGGAGCATCACTGGATCACGCTGGATACCCCCGAACTGGTCCCGGCGCTGTATGCGGCGGTGGAGGCGCGGGATCTGCCGGGCATGGCAGATGTGGATGCCTCGCTGCTGGCTTTTTGCCGGTACATCAAACCCCATGCCACCGTGGCGCTTTCGGGAGAATGTGCTGATGAAATTTTCGGCGGTTATCCTTGGTACCGTGATCCCACCGTCCGGGAAAGATACGGCTTCCCCTGGGCGCAGTCCACGGCATACCGCGCCAGCTTTATCAAACCCGGCGTGCTGGATGGAATTGACCCCGAAAGCTTTGTGGATGAGCAATACTGCAAAACACTGGCCGAGACTTCCGTGCGCCCCGGCCTTTCGCCGTTGGAGCAGCGTATGCGCCAGATGATGAGTCTGAACTTCACTTGGTTCATGCAGACCCTGCTGGACCGCAAAGACCGTATGAGTATGTACAACGGATTGGAAGTGCGTGTGCCGTTCTGCGATTACCGCATTGCCGAGTATCTGTACTCGGTCCCGTGGGAGTTCAAGGATTACCAGGGCAAGGAGAAGGGACTGCTGCGGCAGGCTATGGAGGGCGTACTGCCGGCGGAAGTGCTCTGGCGCAAAAAGAGCCCTTACCCCAAAACGTGGAATCCGGCCTATCTCTCGGCGGTTTCGGCCGAACTGACCAAGGTGTTGGAAGATCCGGCTGCGCCGCTGCTGCGCATCATCCGGGCCGAGGCGCTGGGAAAGCTGCTGGCTTCCGGTGCCGACAATCCGATTCCGTGGTACGGCCAGCTGATGACGACGCCGCAGACGATTGCCTGGTTTTTACAGCTCAACTACTGGCTCGAAACGTACAAGGTGGAACTGGTATGAGAAAAGCCCGGAGTCAAACCTCCGGGCTTTTGCCATGCAAGATAAAATCAAACGTTTTCGCGGACAACGCGGCAGGGGCTGCCGCAGGCAACGGTATTGCTGGGAATGTCCTTGGTTACCACACTGCCCGCACCAATCACCACGTTGTCGCCGATATGGACACCGGGCAAGAGAATGGCCCCGCCGCCGATCCAGACGTTGTTGCCGATGATGACGGGAGCGGTCTGCGTTTTGCAGAAAGAGAAGGAACCATCCTCCTTCTGCGGGCCGAAACGCTCCGCTGCGTTGGTGGGATGGAAAGCTGTGTAGATCTGCACGTTGGGGGCAATCAGCGCGTTGTCGCCAATCACGATGCGATTGTCATCCAGAAAAGTGCAGTTCATATTGACTTCGCAGTTGTTGCCAAAGTAGATGTTGTTGCCGTAATCAACATAAAACGGCGCCGTGATCCACAGGTTGGCGCCGCGTCCGCCCAGCAGTTCGTTCAGAATACGGTCTTTCTCGGCAGCGTTGTCGGAGTCCAGGCGATTGTAATCGCGCATCAGATTTTTGGCCTTGTGCCACTGGGTCAGCAGTTCTGCATCTCCGCAGTCATACAGTTGTCCGGCCAGCATTTTTTCTCGTTCGGTCATTCTGCAACCTCCTGTTCGGGGATGTCTTGGCAAGTGGACTGCCTTCACTATAGCATACCTTTGGCGTGGACACAGTGTTTTTGAAGATAGCCTCCATACTATCTCAAAATTTTCACAATTTGGCGCTATAATCAAATCTGCATGCACAGGCCTGGAATGGCCTGTGACATGGACTCAGTCCAGAAAGGG
This sequence comes from uncultured Subdoligranulum sp., assembly GCA_900545545.1. Taxonomy (GTDB): domain Bacteria; phylum Bacillota; class Clostridia; order Oscillospirales; family Ruminococcaceae; genus Gemmiger. The sequence goes on from UQZO01000006.1 coordinate 38,014, forward strand.
GAAAGTACACCTTGATCGAAGTAAGTCACCTGACAAAGCGTTACGGAAAAAATACCGCCGTGGATGATATCAGCTTTACTGTAGAGGATGGCTGTATCTACGGTCTGCTGGGGCCCAACGGCGCCGGCAAATCCACAACCATGAACATTATCACCGGGTATCTGTCGGCCACCGACGGAACCGTTACCATTGCCGGTCATGATATTGCCGAGGAACCGGCTGCTGCCAAGGCCTGCATCGGCTATCTGCCGGAACAGCCGCCGCTGTACCAGGATATGACCGTTACAGAGTATCTTTTGTTTGTGGCGGAACTCAAGGGCGTGCGCAAAAAGGCAGAGCGCCGCACCGCAGTCGAAAAGGTGTGCGCCCGTGCCGGTCTGCAGGGGATGGAGCAGCGCCTGATCCGCAACCTGTCCAAGGGATATCGCCAGCGTGTGGGAATTGCCGGTGCGCTGCTGGGTTCCCCCAAAGTCATCATTCTGGATGAGCCGACCGTCGGTCTGGACCCGGCCCAGATGATCGAGATCCGTTCACTGATTCATGACCTGGGCAAGACGCATACCGTTATTTTGTCCAGCCATATCCTCAGCGAAGTGCAGACCGTATGCGACCGGGTGCTCATCATTGCGGGCGGCAAGCTCATCGCCCAGGGGACCCCTGAAGAACTGGCCGGTCAGCTGGCGGCCAAAGGAACGATTTCCGCCACGGCCCAGGGTACCCGGGAGGCTGTGCTGGCGGCAGCTGCCAGCGTGCCGGGGCTTGCCGACCTGCGCGTAACCGCTGAAAAGGGCGGCGAGGTCAGCTTTACGGCAGTCAGCGAGGCGGGCACCGATCTGCGTGGTGCGCTTTCGCTGGCTCTGGCCAAGGCGGGGTGCCCGGTGCTTACCCTCAGTGCCGAGAGTATGAGCCTGGAGGATGTTTTCCTGCAGCTGACGGAAAAAACGGAAGAAAAGGAGGAAGCGTAATATGGCAGCAATCTTCAAGCGCGAGACCAAAGCCTACTATACCAGCATGGTCGGGTATGTGACGGCTGCGGTCAGTCTGTTTTTCCTGGGGTTGTATTTTGCCAACCGCAATCTCATGTATGCTTCCTCGGATTTTGCGTCGGTTCTCTACACCACTACGATCATTTTGCTTTTCCTGCTGCCGGCCATCAGCATGCGCAGCTTTGCAGAGGAACGCCGCAACAAAACGGACCAGCTGCTGCTTACTAGTCCTGTCAGTATTCCCGGTATTGTTCTGGGCAAGTTTCTGGCCGAAGTGGTTTCTTTCGCCGCGCCTATGGTTGTGGCGATCATCATGCCGTTGATTCTTACGGCGTTCGGCTCGGTTTCGCTGGTCTCTGCCTACAGTGCGCTGCTGGCGTATTTACTGTTGGGCGCCGCTTGCCTGGCCATCGGCACCTGGATCTCGGCCTTGACCGAAAACCAGATCATCGCCTATCTGGCAACCTTTGGTGTGCTGGTGGTTTCCTACATGATGAACAGCATCCAGACCATGTTCACCAGCGGCAATGTGCTGGCATTGGTTGTGTTTCTTGTGATTTTGCTGATCGCCTCGGTACTGGTGGGGGTAGTCTGCAAAAGCCTCACCACCGGTTGCGCGGTCTTTTGCGTCGGCGGCGTGGTACTGGGCGTTGTGTTTGTGCTTCGCCCCACCTGGCTGCTGGCGGCATTCGACAGTGTGCTCTCTGCTTTGGCCCTGTTTGAACCGTTCAACGGCGTTGTGGGCGGCATGTTCAGCATTTCCGCCATCGTGTACTATCTCTCGGTTATCGCGCTGTTCCTGTTCCTGACGGGTCAGGCACTGGAACGCCGCCGTTGGAATTGAGGGAGGAAACCATAGATGAATCTCAAAGACAATTGGAAAAAACTGCATGGCAGCAAAAAGACTTTCCGCAACGGTGTCTACGCCTCTGTGCTGGCGGTTGTGGTGTTGGCGGCGGTTATTTTGCTCAACCTTGTTGTGCGGGCACTGCCCACCAAATATACCGAACTGGATATCTCCACCAGTGAACTGTTTACCCTCAGTGATACAAGCAAAAATCTGCTCCACGAACTGCAGACGGACGTGACGGCCTATTATCTGGCAACTTCCGGGCAGGAAGATACCAACATCACGCGCTTGCTGGACCGCTATGCGGACGAGAGCAGCCATTTTAACTGGCAGCAGCGGGACCCGGTATTGTATCCGACTTTTGCGGAGCAATATGAGGGGGCTTCCACGGGCTGCGTGGTACTGACTACCGCAGACAATTATACCGTTGTCAGCTACAGCGATATGTACGATATGGACCTGGAAGCGTATTACTATTCCGGCTCGCAGGAATACACTTTTGAAGCGGAAAATGCGCTGACGGCGGCGGTGGCCCGGGTTATCCGCACCACCAGCTACCAGATGTATGAGCTGACCGGCCATGGGGAAACCTCGCTGGAAAGCGACTTCACCGATACGCTGGAGAATGCAGGCGTGACCGTTACCTCGCTCAACCTGACCACAACGGGTTCCATCCCCGAGGACGCCGACAGCCTGATTATCAACGCACCTCTGGCGGATGTTACCGCTGACGAGGCGGCGATGCTGAGCAATTATGTGGAGCAGGGCGGCAAGCTGCTGGTGGTCACCGACTTTACCGTCAATACCCCCAACCTCGACGCGGTGCTCTCGTCCTGCGGGATGACGCGGCAGACCGGCTTGCTGGTGGAAACCGATGCCGACCACTATCCGTACGGATATCCGCAGACCTATCTGCTGCCCAATATTGATGCCAATGCAGTGACGGCCGGTGTATCCATCGGTATGATGATCTATACCCCCATCGCCCAGGGCATCCTTCAGAGTGAGGACAGCGAATATACTTTCACATCGCTGCTTACAACCAGCGACAAGGCCTATTCGCTGCAGGATTACACCAACGCCGAAACGGTAGAAAAATCCGAAAATGATCCCGAGGGCGGTTTCGATGTGGCAGTTGCTGCAGAAAACACCACCACCGGAGCCAAGGTGGTTTGGATCAACTGCCCCAACACGCTGTTGTCCGGCACCAACCAGAGCGTCTCCGGCGGCAATGCACAGCTGCTGGGCAGCATTGCCAACTGGTTCAACGGGGAACAGACCACCGCTGTGATTGACGGCAAGAGCATGAGCGCGGCCGGCCTTTCGGTGCCCAACGCAGCCATTGTTGGTTTGGGCTTGCTCTTCATCTTTGTGGTGCCCATTGTCTGCCTGATTGCAGGTGTGGTGGTCTGCCTCATTCGCCGCCGTCGATAAGTAAGGAGAATCGATCTGTGAATCGCAAAAAAATGATGCCGCTGATTATACTGGCGGCCGGGGTGGTGCTGCTGGCACTTTTACTGGCTGTGCTGACGTTTTCTCAATCCAAATCGCAAGAACAGGGAATTGCGCTGTGCAGCTTCCCTGTGGATGATATTGATGGGATATCCTACAGCGGCAACAACACCGAAATTTCGCTGCTGAAGGGAAGCGAAGGAGACTGGCTGCTGGAATCCGATCCTACATTGCCGCTGGACCAGAGCGTTGTGGGAACGCTTGTCGAGAAGCTGGCGGGATTGACAGCCACCCGCCAATTGCAGGAGGACGAACTGGCCGAAATCCCTGCATGGAGTGACACGCCCCTTATGGTATTTACCATTACCAGCAGTGATGTGACCCACACCCTGACGGTGGATCGGGCCAATGATGTGGCGGACATTTACTACGTATACGATGAAAACAGCGTTGCCTACACGGTGACCCAAAGCGATGTAAATGTGCTGTGCAAGACACCGAAGGACCTTTACAAGGCCCAGACACTGACCGATAAAACCATTGACGATGTGGCATCGATGCAGGTGGAGAGTCTTGCCTTTGTCCAGAACGACGGTGTCTGGACGCTGGCCGACGATGCCGAGTATCCGCTGGATCAGGACGCAGTAAAAAAGATGGTCAATACCATCTGCGGTGCACAGACCGACTGGACGATCACATCCCCGGAAGCGGACAGTACCTACGGACTGGATGCGCCGGATGTGACGGCGACACTGACCTTCACCGACGGTTCCAATCTGACCGTACGGTTCGGAAGCCTTGTAGCCGATGATGAAACCCTGTGCTATGTGGCGTCCAGCGGCGCTCAGACGGTCGTCTATGAGGTTAGCGCTGATTACAAGGCGGCTTTTGCCGTTACAAAGGAAACCCTTTATGACGAAACGGCGACGGCCGAGTCGGCAGAAGAAGAGGAAGACACAATTGTTGCCGAACATCCTGTGGGCGGCAAAGATGACTACGCCGACGTGGCGGAACAAGAATAAGCAGAAAGCCTTCGCCTATACAAAAGCGAAGGCTTTTTGTATAGGGTGTGTCTCTGCTTGCCCGATGGCGGTGCACATGCTATAATACAAGACAAAAGGGGGCAAGGCGATGTCTGGAACGGTGCAACGTTTTTTTGCGGCCGCATTGGCTCCGGTACTTCTGTTTGGCTGTGCGTCGCAGTCAGCTTCCACACAGCAGGCACCGGCAGTTACGCCGCAACCTTCCGCCGCAACGGCCAATACGAATCTTTCGATAGAACAGATTCTGGAGCAGATGACGTTGCAGGAAAAGGTCAGCCAGCTGTTCATGGTGCGCCCCGATGCGTTGGACCTGAGCCTGACACAGGAACAGATTGATGACGAATATGCCGACGGAGTAACGCAGCTCACGGATGCAATGCGGGAAACGCTGAAAACTTATCCGGTGGGCGGGATTTGCCAGTTTGGAAAAAATATTACCGACCCGCAGCAGATTGCCGCTTTCAATGCGGAATTGCAGGAGGCGAGCATTGTTCCGCTGCTGATCGCCGTGGATGAAGAGGGCGGCAGTGTGGCAAGGCTGGCAAATCACCCGGCTTTTGATTTACCACAGTATGAAAGCGCCTTAGCGGTTGGGGCGACGGGGGAACCGGAAATGGCGCGCAAGATGGGCCAGACGATTGGTGCCTACCTGCGGCAGTATGGATTTACCATGGATTTTGCTCCGGATGCCGATGTCTGGACCAACCCGGACAATACCGTGATTGGGGCGCGGGCCTTCTCACAGGATGCAGATACAGCTGCCCTTATGGCCGGGGCGATGGCCCGGGGGCTGCAGGAAGAAGCGATTTTGCCTACGTTCAAGCATTTCCCGGGACATGGTGATACGGCCGAGGACAGCCACAGCGGGCTGGCCTATACCTACCAAAGTAAAGAGGAAATGCAGCTGTGTGAGTTTATTCCGTTTGTGCAGCCTTCTGTCGGTATGTATGCTGTGATGGTCGGGCACATTGCTGCCCCCGCCTTGGATGCAAGCGAAAAGCCTGCCTCGCTTTCTTACTCTGTGGTTACGGAATTGCTCCGGGAAGAGCTGCTGCCGGACGAGGAGATTCTGGTGGTGACGGATTCGCTTGCTATGGGGGCCATTACGGCACAGTATACGCCGGGGGAGGCCGCGGTACAGGCATTGCAGGCGGGATGCGACCTTCTGCTTATGCCGGAAAGCCTGACCGAAGCGTTTGAAGCGGTAGAGGAGGCTGTCCAGGACGGCACCATCCCGGAAGCAAGGCTGGACGAGAGCGTGGCACGCATTTTGCGCTTCAAACAACAATACGCGGGGCTGTAACCGCCCGCAGAGGAGTATAGAGAAAAGTATGGAAAAGATAGTGTGGGCCGTCGACGGTTCATTTTTCGGGCAGCGTGTCTCGGGCATTCAGCGCTATTCCATCGAGTTGCTCTCGGCACTGGACGCCATTGTGCCGCCGGGCCTGGTAGAAGTAGTCACGCCGCCCGGGGTACGTGCGCCGGTATATGAGAATATCAAAACGGTGACTTTCGGCACCCGAAAGGGATTGGCCTGGCAGCAGCGGGATTACCCGGCGTACTTAAAGCAGCGCGGTGCCAAAGGGCTGGCCACCTGCAATGTGATTCCGGTGTTCGGGTTCCGTGGTATCGCCGTTGTACATGATGTCTGCTATCGGGCGCGCCCGGACTTCTATACCGATTTGCGCGGGCGTATCAGTGCGGCCTGGCACCGGCTGCAATATCGGCGCATTGCCGGGGTGGCTGAACACATCATTACGGTATCGGAGTTTTCTAAAAGTGAAATCACCCGGTACTATGGCGTGGCGCCGGAGAAAATTTCGGTGGTATACAATGCCTGGCAGCAGATGCAGCGCATTGCGCCCGATGAACAGATTTTCAAGAAAGAGCCCAGACTCCGCAGGGGAGAATACTATTTCAGCATGGCCAATCTGCTGAAAAACAAAAACTTTCCCTGGGTACTGCGTGCGGCCCGCAACAAGCCTGATGCAGTGTTTGCCATTGCAGGGGGCGGCAGCCTGGAAGAGGAAGCCAAACGTCTGGGGCTTGCCGATCTGCCCAATGTAGTCTACCTGGGCTATGTATCGGATGGGGAGGCCAAGGCGCTGATGCATCACTGTAAGGCGTTTTTGTTCCCCACGCTGTATGAAGGATTTGGCATCCCGCCGCTGGAAGCGGTTGCCTGTGGGGCGCCACGGATCTATGTCAGTGATACGCCCTGTATGCGGGAGGTCTATGGGGATTGCGCCGGATATATTGACCTCAAAACCAACAACGGCTATGTGGACGATGTGACGCCGCCCAAGTGCGATGCAGCGCAGCTTCTGGCACGCTACAGCTGGAAAAAGAGTGCCCGGGCGTTGTTGGATGTGCTGAATCAGGCATCAAACTAAACGCAAAATTCCCACGGCAATTCAGGCCGTGGGAATTTTTTATCGGATATTGAATTTGCGGTCCAGGCTGCGGTATTGCAAAGCTTCCGAAAGATGGGCGGCGTCCAACACCTCGCTGCCGTCCAGATCGGCCACCGTGCGCGCCACCCGCAGGATGCGGTCATAGGCACGGGCGCTGTATCCCAGGCGTTCAAAGGCGCCGCGCAGAATCTTTTCGGCCGATGGTGTCATGCGGCAATAGCGCCGCAGAGCACTGCCGGGAAGCTGGGCGTTGCAACGCACACCGGGCAGGCCGCGATAACGTTCCTGCTGGAGCTTGCGCGCGGCCACCACACGGGCGCGCACAGTTGCACTGGATTCGCCGCCCTGCTCGGCGGCCAGGTCCTCGTATTCCACAGGCAGAGCCTCCACATGCAGGTCGATACGGTCGAGCAGAGGGCCGGAAATGCGGCGCCGGTACTGTTCAATGGCGCTGGGCGTGCAGGTGCATTCCCGTGTGGGGTGTCCCAGGTATCCGCATTTGCAGGGGTTCATGGCTGCTACCAGCATGAATTTGCAGGGGTAGGAGGCAGAACCGTGCACGCGGCTGAGGGTCACGGTGCCGTCTTCCAGCGGCTGACGCAGAACTTCCAGCGTGTCGCGGGAAAACTCCGGCAGCTCGTCCAGAAACAAAACACCGTTATGTGCAAGGCTTACTTCGCCGGGGCGGGGAATCGTGCCGCCGCCTACAATTGCTGTGGCGCTCACGCTGTGGTGGGGACTGCGGAAGGGCCGGGTTTTCAGCAATCCCTCTCCTCCGCGCAGAAGTCCCGCCACCGAATAGATGGCACTGGTCTCAAGCGCTTCCTCATAGGTAAGCGGCGGCAAAATGCCGGGCAGGCGCTTGGCCAGCATGCTTTTGCCGGTACCGGGAGGGCCCACAAACAGCAGATTGTGGCCGCCGGCGGCCGCCACTTCCAGCGCGCGGCGCGCTTCACTCTGGCCGCGCACATCGGCCATGTCCGGCCCCAGCCAGGTGCCGTTTTCGTCGTAACCGTCGGCCTTGGCGGGGGCAATCGGTTCCGCTCCGCACAGATGCAAAACGACTTCCTGGGCGTTGCGGGCAGGGTAGACGGTCAGCCCTTCGGCTATGGCGGCTTCGGCAGCATTCTCGGCGGGCAAAAACATCTCCTTCACACCCTGTTGCACAGCGGCCAAGGCCATCGGCAATACACCGGTTACCGGGCGCAGCGTTCCGTCCAGGCCCAGCTCTCCCAAAAAAGCGCGCTCAGGTCCGGGGGCAGGCAGCTTTCCCTGTGCGGCCAGAATGCCGATAAACACCGGCAAATCATATACAGGGCCGGTCTTACGCACATCGGCAGGGGCCAGGTTGATGGTGATCCGGCTGGGCGGCCACTGATAATGCAGGTTTTTTACAGCGCTGCGCACACGCTCGCTGCTTTCCTTGACGGCAGAGTCCGGCAGCCCCACCAGATTGAACTGCGGCAGCCCGCCGGACAAATCCGCTTCTACCTGTACAAGGTAGCCTGCCAGTCCTGTGACACCCAGACTTGTCACCTTTGCAAACATATGTTGTCCTCCCCAAACAGGAATTCTATGACCAGTATAGCGCGGTGTGAGCAGTTTCACAAGCGGATAAATGGAAAAACAAGCTATTATAACCAAAATTTGATTGACACCGACGCCCTGAGTTGGTATATTTAGTATATGCTTACAGCATTTATATGGAAAGTGTAGGTGTATACTTATGTATCAGGATATGTACGAACGTTGGCTGGCTGCCGACCTGGATGACCCCGATCTCAAACCTGAGCTCGAGAGCGTCAAAGGCGACGATGCTGCCATTCAGGACCGCTTTGCCGTGTCCCTTAAGTTTGGCACCGCGGGTCTGCGCGGCGTCATCGGTGCGGGTACCAACCGCATGAATATTTATGTGGTTCGTCAGGCTACCCAGGGCCTGGCCAACTGGGTCAAGACCCAGGGCGGCACCCAGACGGTTGCCATCAGCTACGACAGCCGTATCAAGAGCGATCTGTTCGCTCGCACGGCGGCCCAGGTCTTGGCTGCCAACGGGATCAAGGTTCGCATTTACAAGGCACTTATGCCCGTGCCTGCGCTTTCCTTTGCCACCCGGTATTACAAGTGCAACGCCGGCATCATGGTTACGGCCAGCCACAACCCCGCCAAGTACAACGGTTACAAGGCCTACGGCCCGGATGGCTGCCAGATGACCGATGAGGCAGCGGATATCGTTTACGCTGAGATTCAGAAGACCGATATCCTGACCGGCGCCAAGCTGATCTCTTTTGAGGACGGCATGGCACAGGGGCTGATTGAATATGTCGGGGACGACTGCATCAATGCGCTGTACGAAGCCATTGAGGCGCGCTCCATCCGTCCGGGCATCTGCAAGACGGCTGGCCTCAAGCTGGTCTACAGCCCGCTGAATGGTTCCGGTCTGGTGCCGGTAACCCATGTCCTTCAGGATATTGGTATCACCGATATCACCATCGTGCCGGAACAGAAGGACCCGGACGGCAACTTCCCGACCTGCCCGTACCCCAACCCCGAAATCTTCGAGGCGCTGCGTCTGGGCCTGGAACTGGCCGAAAAATCCGGCGCTGACCTGATGCTCGCAACCGATCCCGACGCGGACCGCGTGGGCATTGCCGTCAAGTGCAAGGACGGCAGCTATGAGCTGCTTTCCGGCAACGAGGTTGGCGTACTGCTGCTGGACTACATCTGCGTAGGCCGCATCGAGCAGGGCACCATGCCCAAGAACGCCGTTATGTGCAAGTCCATCGTTTCTACGCCGCTGGCGGACAAGGTGGCGGAGCACTATGGCGTGGAGTGCCGCAATGTGCTGACCGGCTTCAAGTGGATTGGTGACCAGATCGCCAAGCTGGAGGCTGCCGGTGAGGTGGACCGCTTCATCTTCGGCTTCGAGGAGAGCTATGGTTACCTGGCAGGCCCCTACGTACGCGATAAGGATGCCATCATCGGCTCTATGCTGATCTGTGAGATGGCTGCCTACTATCGTGCGCAGGGCAGCTCCATCAAAGAAGAGCTGGAGCGCATCTACCGTGAGTATGGCCGTTACCTCAACAAGGTGGACAGCTTCGAGTTCCCGGGTCTGTCCGGCATGGACAAGATGGCTGAGATCATGGCCAACCTGCGTACCAACCCGCCGAAGGACTTTGACGGTGACAAGGTGGTCAAGGTCGTGGACTACAAGAAGTCCGAAGAAACGGGACTGCCTGCCGCCAACGTCCTGATCTACACTCTGGAAAGTGGCGCTACCGTTGTGGTTCGTCCCTCCGGCACCGAGCCCAAGATCAAGACCTACTTCACCACCAAGGGTAAGGATTTGGCCGAGGCCCAGGCCCAGAAGGATAAACTGGCCGAAGCCTGCAAGCCGCTGCTGGCCTGATAAACCGATTCTTTAAAACAGATCTTCCCCGCAGGTCCCGAACTGGTTCGGGGGCTGCGGGAATTTTTCTGAGTTTCTTTGAAACAAAGGGGGGAAGAGACCGTGCAACGCGGAATTCTCGGCCAGAAAATTGCCGGTACCCATGTGGATTGCCTATATATTACAGGAAATTTGCATGGGAGGAAACCAAGATGAAAGAAAACAAGTACGACGAAGAAATCTTCTTTGAAAAATACAGCCGTATGGACCGTTCCCGCCAAGGGCTGCAGGCCGCAGGGGAATGGTCGGAACTGCAAAAATTGCTGCCAGATTTTACCGGCAAACGGGTGTTGGATCTGGGCTGCGGTTACGGATGGCACTGCCGATATGCTGCCGAACAGGGGGCTGCGTGGGTGCTGGGGACCGATATTTCCCATAAAATGCTGAGGGAGGCCCATACAAGGAATCAGCTGCCCAACGTGGAATACCGCTGTGCCGCCATGGAGGATCTGGACTTTACACCTGCAAGTTTTGATGTGGTCATCAGTTCTTTGGCCTTTCACTATGTGCGGGACTTCGGGCCGCTGATCCAAAAGGTCGCCCACTGGCTCAAACCTGGTGGGGAACTGGTCTTTTCTACCGAACACCCGGTTTTTACCGCCTATGGTACCCAAGACTGGTACTACGCCCCGGACGGGAGCATACTGCATTTCCCGGTGGATCGCTATTTTGAGGAGGGGCCCCGCCAGGCAGTCTTTTTGGGGGAGCCGGTGATCAAATACCACAGGACCCTGACCACCTGCCTGGAAACATTGCTGCAAAATGGCTTTGCGCTGCAGCATGTAGTAGAGCCCCAGCCGCCGGAATCCATGCGGGATCTGCCCGGCATGCAGGAGGAATGGCGCCGCCCCATGATGCTGTTGGTCTCGGCACGGAAAAAATAAATCCTGACAGCCGGGGAAAATAAGAAAAATGCCCTTTCGGCACGCTGGAAAGTCCGGTTTCACGGATGCTGCACAGCGCCCCGAAGGGGCTTTCTGTTTTGGAATAAGCAGGGAAGAATGCCGGTTACAGCGTCAGCTGCTCCACGCTGTCGTCAGCGCGCAAAATGGCACCGGCAGCCGGGAGCGTACGCACGCGATAGCGGTGTGCCTCGGCCAGTTCCAGACCGGCCGAAAGGGTCACCCGGGCGATGCGGGCATTCTTTTTCAGGGCTACCACATTGACACCGGCGGTGTCGCGGGTGGCTTTTTCGGGAATCAAGGCACTGCCGGCCAGCAGCAGGCGGTTGTTGGTCGTAAAGATGGCCAGTTCGGTTTCTTCGGGCAGGTAGCGCATACAGGCCAGCTCAGCCTTGTCGCTGTAGGCTTTCAGCAGTTTGCGTCGGTTCTGCTTGGTTTCGTAGCTGCTCAGCGGTACTTTGGCGCATTTGCCGTTCTGGAAGAAGAAGAGCATCCAACCCTTGTAATCCGGCGTGACCACCATATAAAGCGGTACTTCACCATCATCCATACCCAAGGCGGAAGCTACATAATCTCCCAGCACACTGGCTTTGCTGTCACCAAAATCATAGGCGTGGGACTTGTACACCTGGTGGTGGTTGGTGAAGAAAAGAAGCTCTACGCTGTTGGTGCTCTCGCAGGTGAACAGCACTTCGTCGCCGTCTTTCAGCTTCTGCTCGCCGCTCATGCGCAGGCTCTGGGGCGTGATCTTCTTGAAGTAACCGTCCCGCGTAAAGAACAGATGCACCGGATAATCGGGAATCTGCTGCTCCGGTTCATCCGCTTCGCTGGCGGGAATTTCATAGAGAATCTCGCAGAGGCGGGGCTTGCCATACTTTTTGGCAACATCGGTAAGCTCCGACATGATGATTCGGTTGATGCGTGCCGGGCGTTTGAGCACATCCTGCAGGTCTTCGATGGCGGCTTCCAGTTCTTCGATCTCCGCTGTACGCTTCAGGATGTACTCGCGGTTCAGGTGCCGCAGCTTGATCTCGGCTACGTATTCGGCCTGCACTTCGTCAATGCCGAACCCGATCATCAGGTTGGGGACGACCTCCGCTTCTTCGGCGGTGTTTCGCACGATCTCGATAGCTTTGTCGATATCCAGCAGAATGGCTTTGAGGCCCTGGAGCAGATGCAGGCGCTTCTGCTTGCCCTGCAGGTCGTAGTAGGTGCGGCGGCGGACACATTCGGCACGGAAAGCGATCCATTCCAGCAAAATGTCCCGCACACCCAGCACTTTGGGCTGGCCGGCAATCAGCACGTTGAAGTTGCAGGCAAAGCTGTCCTCCAACGGGGTGGCCTTGAACAAGCGGGCCATCAGTTTGTCGGGGTCCTGACCGCGCTTCAGGTCGATGGTCAGTTTCAGACCGTTCAGGTCGGTCTCGTCGCGCATATCGCTGATTTCGCGGATTTTGCCCAGCTTGACCAGCTCGGTGATTTTGTCCATGATTGCTTCCACCGTAGTGGTAGGAGGAATATGGGTCACATCGATGCAGTTGTTGGCTTTGTCATAACTCCACTGGGCGCGCACACGCACACTGCCGCGGCCGTTTTCCAGCACGTTCTGCATTTCTGCGGCATCGTAGAGAATCGTGCCGCCGCCCACAAAATCAGGGGCGGGAATGATCTCGTTCAGTTCAGCCTGCGGGTCTTTCATCAGTGCAATGGTGGCATTGCACAGCTCTTCCAGGTTGAAGGAACAGATGTTGGAGGCCATACCAACGGCGATGCCCAGCGTATTGTTGGCCAGAATGGTGGGGAAGGTGACCGGCAGCAGCGTCGGCTCGGTGGTGGTGCCGTCGTAGTTGGGCACAAAATCGACGGTGTCCTTGTCAATGTCACGGAAGAGCTCTTCGCATACCGGTTCCAGTTTGGCCTCGGTGTAACGGGCGGCTGCGTAGGCCATATCACGGCTGTAGGCTTTGCCGAAGTTACCTTTGGAATCCACAAAGGGGACCAGCAGGCTTTCGTTGGAGCGGCCCATGCGCACCATGGTATCATAGATGGCGGCATCGCCGTGAGGGTTCAGGTGCATGGTGCTGCCCACGATGTTGGCACTCTTGGTGCGGGCGCCTTTTAGCAGCCCCATCCCATACATCGTGTACAGCAGCTTGCGGTGAGCGGGTTTGAAGCCGTCGATCTCGGGCAGGGCACGGGATACAATGACGCTCATCGCGTAGGGCATATAGTTGGTTTCCAGCGTCTCGGTGATGGGCGTCTCGATGATTTCGCCGGCAGACAAAATCTCGACGTTGTCGCCCAGCTGCGGGCGCGCCGGAGCAGTTTTCTTTTCGCGTTTTTTTGCCATAATCTTCCTCGTGTCAGCTTACATCCAGGTCATCCAGATATTCGGCGCCGTGTTCGGCAATGTGCTCTTTGCGGCCCTGCAAGTTGTCGCCCAGCAACAGGTCAAACACCTGGGCAGTGCGCTCGGCATCGGTGGGCAGCACCTTGATCAGGCGGCGGCTCTCCGGGCTCATGGTGGTGAGCCACATCATTTCGGGGTCGTTCTCACCCAAACCTTTGGAGCGCTGGATCGTGTACTTTTCGCCTTCGATGCGCCGCAGAATATCGGCTTTTTCCGGTTCGGTATAGGCAAAGTAGGACTTGTTTTTGGTATTGATTTCGTAAAGCGGAGACTCTGCAATATAGACATACCCCTTGTTGATCAGCGTGGGGGTCAGGCGGTAGAGCATCGTCAGCACCAGCGTACGGATCTGGTAACCGTCCACGTCGGCGTCGGTACAGATGACCACTTTGTTGAAGCGCAGATTGTCCAAATTGAAGCTGGCCAGATCTTTGTTGTGACTGCCGCCCAGTTCCACACCGCATCCCATCACACGAATCAGATCGGTGATGATGTCAGATTTGAAGATGCGGGCATAGTCCGCTTTCAAGCAGTTGAGGATTTTGCCGCGGATGGGCATGATGGCCTGGAACTCGGAGTCGCGGCTCTGCTTGACAGCACCCATAGCCGAATCACCCTCCACGATATAAAGCTCGCGGCGGGAGGCATCCTTGGTGCGGCAGTCCACAAACTTCTGCACGCGGTTGGCCAGATCCATCTGCTGGGTCATGGTTTTCTTGATGGTGATACGGGCCTTCTCGGCGTGCTCACGGCTCTGCTTGTTGATGAGTGCCTGTTTGCAGGCTTTTTCTGCTTCGTCGGGATGTTCGATGAAGTAAACTTCCAGCTGATGTTTGAGGAACTCGGTCATAGCCTGCGCCACAAACTTGTTCGTGATGGCCTTCTTGGTCTGGTTCTCGTAGCTGGTCCGGGTGGAGAAGCTGGAGGAAACCAGCACCAGGCAGTCCTGCACATCGGAGAAAGTAATGGCGCTCTCGTTTTTCTTGTAGAGCCCCTTGCTTTTCAGCCAGGCGTTGATCTGGCTCACAAAGGCTGTGCGCACGGCGCGGTCAGGGCTGCCGCCGTGTTCCAGCCAGCTGGAGTTGTGGTAATATTCCAGCGCCTGCACCGTGTTGGAGAAGGCAAAGGCCACATTCATTTTGACCTGGTAATCCGGCTGATCGGCACGGTCACGGCCGATGGCGGCGCCGGAACAGGAATACACCTGGGTCAGGGCCTTGTCGCCCACCAGCTCATTGGCATAGTCGGTGATGCCGTGCTCGTACAGGTATTCATATTTCTGGCTTTCGCTGCCGGATTTATCGGTAAACACCAGCGTGACGCCATCGTTGACAACGGCCTGGCGGCGTAGCATATCCTGGAAGGTCTCAGGCGCCACGGCGATATCGGTAAAGACTTCGGTATCCGGCTTCCAGCGAATGACAGAACCGGTGCGGCGACCCTTGAATTCTTCTTTCTGCAGACCGCCGACGTTTTCGCCTTTTTTGAAATCCAGATGATAGTGGAATCCGTCACGGTAGATGTCTGCGGTCATCCATTCGCTGGCGTACTGCGTTGCACACAGACCCAGGCCGTTCAGACCCAGGCTGAAGTCGTAGTTGCCGCCGCCTTCGGCATATTTGCCGCCGGCATACAACTCGCAGAAAACAAGATCCCAGTTCCAGCGCTGTTCGGCCTTGTTGTAATCCACCGGAATGCCGCGGCCAAAGTCCTCGACCTCGATAACGTGGTCGGGGAACAGCGTTACATTGATGCGGTTGCCATAACCATCGCGCGCTTCGTCGATGGAGTTGGATATAATCTCAAAAATGGAATGGGCACAACCTTCCACGCCGTCAGAACCAAAGATGACGGCCGGGCGCTTGCGCACACGGTCGGCACCTTTTAACTGGCGGATGCTGTCATTGCCGTATTCCTGTTGCTTTTTTGCCATGCGTTGGATCCCCCTGCGGTAACATAACACGTAACTGTATTTTGCGCATACAAATTTATTAAACCATAAATTGGAAGCCTTTGTCAAATGCACAAGAGTATTTTAACACAACTTACGGTTGTTACGCAAGGGCCTTTGTACAATGAAAAATAAAACGTCAGCCGGTGTTTTCCAGGCGGTTGCGGTCGCCCAGAATTGCAGTCCAGTACGAACCGCCGTTGTAATCGAAGATGACCCAGTCGTAACCGTTGTATTTTTGGGTGCTGAGTTGGGTAACGTTGTACCGGCCAAGGGGAAGATACCCGACGACATCGTTGAAGTTGGGTGTATAGAAGTACTCTGTACGGGCATTGAAGACAACCAGAGAGTAGCCGCTGACGTTCTGCATCAAGGGCCCGCTGGGACCGTAGTTGTTAAAGCCGCCGGCCTTGATGGCAGGCAGGAAATCCTGATAACTGCGGTTCAGGTCACAGGCACCCGAAATTCCGTTTACGGTGCCGCTGCCGGAGTATTGCCACATGGTATAAGGGCCGGTATAGCCCAGCTTGGAGCGGTAGTCGGCAACCCAGAGCGGGTAGGCGCTCAGTTCTGCGGCATTCAGATAGTTGTTGATATAGTTGGTGTAGCTGTACCAGCCGGCATACCATTTGCGTTGGTAAAGAATATCCATCGCGTAGCGCACCAGGCTGGTCAGCTGGGAACGACCCAGGCTGGTCAGGCTGGAATCCTCCACGTCTACAAAAACGGGATATTCCAACTGCAGGCCCTGCATGGCGTTCATAAAGGTTGTAAGCTCGTTGGCCACCGCACTCTGCGTGCGGGCATAGGTATAGTAGTAGACGCCTACCCGCAATCCGGCTGCATGGGCGCCGTTGACGTTTTGCAAAAAATATGGGTCAACATACAGCCCGCCGCTGTTGCTGGAGCCAACACGTACAATGACAAAGTCTTTCCCGGCAGCGGCAACTTTTGACCAGTTGACGTTGCCCTGGTAGCGGGAAACAT
The DNA here is from genome assembly GCA_900545545.1 of uncultured Subdoligranulum sp. GTDB lineage: Bacteria > Bacillota > Clostridia > Oscillospirales > Ruminococcaceae > Gemmiger. The sequence continues at coordinate 54,457 of UQZO01000006.1, forward strand.
CAATGCCGTTTTGAAACACAGCCATAAAAAAGCCCCCTCCCTTTGCTGCATAGTATGCGGCAGGGATGGGGGATGGTGCTACTCGGTTACCTGATAAACACGGCAACTGTCATTTTCGTACCATACAGGATAACGCGCCGTGTACCAACTTTCATCAGCGGCGAATTCGGCCGAAACCGAAGCGTCAAACACAACATAGTCGATGCCCCAGGCGTCCAGAAGGCTTTCGTCCGGGAATTCATACAGCATCCGCATGGCAGCGGCCTCGTCGCTGTAATCCATGCCGTGGTAATAAACGTAACTGCCCGAACCACACAGGATTCGTCGCCCGGCCAGGGCAAATACCGGGGTGGTATGGCGGTCACTGGTCAGGAACAGGGCGTCACTTGCGGCGTTTTCGGATACATAGTCGGCCAAGGCAATTTCATCTGCGCTCCAGTGCTGGTAGTCGCTGAGTGTCTCTCGGATCACGGTCAGCACGCTGCCGAACATGGCCAAAAAGCATACGGCGCCCAGAGCCAGCACACGCCAGGGCATGCGGGAAATCCTGCGGGCTGCATCCACCAGAAATTGTGCGACCAATAGACACCCCAGCATGTGCCATACATACAGGAGCTTGTTGTTGTCGTATGTGTTGGGCTGAAAAACAATGATCTCCGCCAACGCCCAGATCAGCAGACCGCCGCCGTACAGCCAGCGCTGCTTTTGGGATGCATGTATCCAGGAGGGAATCAGCAAAAGATAGACAATGCCGATGTTTTTGATATAAAACCAGAAATAATTGTCCTTAAGGCTGCCGTCGCCCTGGCCGTTCACCCAGTTGAAGTGAAGCCGCAGCATGTTTTGCCCGTCCACGCTTTGCGCCAGCACGGTAGGCAGCATCTGCGCAAGCCAGGCAAGACCGCATAAAAGAGCCAATCCGCCCCAGGGCAGCAGAACAGACCGTGTGCGCGGAAGATGCAGCAAAGTATAGAAACCGCTGACCAGACACAGAAGAACCAGCGCCAAGGCACTGTGGGTATGCAGCAGCGGCAGCGGCAGTACCAGCAAGGCAAAGGGCAGCCAGAGCTGAGTCTGTTCTTCATAGCAGAATCGCCACAGCAAATAGAGGGCCGGCAGCAGGACGGACCAACCGAACAGTGTGGCACGCTGGGGAATCATCAGATCAACGATCGGGTTGACCCAGACGATGTTCTCGACAGTATAATTGGTAGGGGTGGTATAGAACCCGGTAAAAATTCCAAGAAATTTTTCTGTGCTGCCAAGAAAGTACACAAAACCGAACCCGCTGCCCATAAAGAAAAGGTAAAAGGCCAGGCAGGCCTTGCCGGCGCTGTTCAGTACCCGGCAGGCCAGCTGCCAGAACATTCCGAAAACGGAAAGAACGGCCGGAACCACCGGCAGAAGATACGCAGTGCGCAGATCCGCGCCCAGCACCCGGAACACGCTGGATACCGTTTCACATAAAAACGGATACCCGAACCGGTGCTCACCGCCAAGCAGGGGATAGGTGGGCGGAAATTCACCGCTTTGGGCGATGTACTCAATGAAGCCGAGGTGCATCGGCAGGTCGCCGTAGCAGCTTTGCCCGGTGTGCAGGGTCCCATCTACCGGATGCAAAAAATGGGTGTGCAGCAGATACAGCGTAATGAGGAAAACAGGCAGCAGGCAAATCCACATGGCGCCGCGGTCGGGGTCCTGCGGGAGGCGATGCATCTGTAAGCCGTGCAACAAGCTCAAAAGGACAGCCAAAGCAAGAAGCGCGGCCAGAAAGGCAGCTGCTTTGCCAAACCCGAAGGCCAGCGCGAAAATCGCGGGGAAGGCGGCCAGCATGGCAACGCCGTACCCGCAGCCCAGTGGAAGAGACACGGCAAGACTGGCGTTCGGCAGTGTGCGCCGTGCTGCAATAAAACCGGCAAGAAGAAACAATGCAAGATAGAAAAAACTGAGGATCATTCTACACCCTCCAGATTGAATGGGGGCGTGTATTCCTCCCGTGCGCTGCTTTTTTCTTGCATGTATCCATCGGTAAGGCCCAGACGAATGGCTTCGTCAATGACCTTGCGGTATTCGTAAGTGGTGATACGGCGCCCCAGGCCGTGCTCGGCGGCTTTATAGAAAGGGGTAAACTGGCTCATCAGGCTGGGAACAAACGGAACACCGGTTTCCTTACGAATACGTGCCAAGGTTTGCAGCACAGCGAAACTGTCCTCGGTGCAGCCGGGCAGGGCTAGGTGCCGCACAATGACGCCGCGATGCAAAAAGCCTTCGGCGTCATACACGGGGGCGCCGGTCTGAATAAGCATCTGGCGAAGTGCGGCCTCGGCCACCGCGGGATAGTCTCTGGCCGAGGAAAGGCGGTCGGCCAGATCCGGCGAAGCGTATTTGAAATCGGCCAGCCAGACATCCACATAGCCGTCCAGCGCCTTAACGGTCTCCACGGTTTCGTATCCGCCGGTATTGTAGACAACGGGCAGTGAAAGCCCGGCGGATCTGGCGGAGTCTAAGGCTTCCAGAACCCAGGGCAGATATTGCGTCGCCGTTACGAGATTGAGGTTGCGGGCACCATTTTGCTGCAGGCGCAGAAAAATTTCGGCCAGGTGCTGTGCCGTGATCGCTTTGCCGACACCCTGTTGGCTGATCGGGTAGTTCTGGCAGTAGCAACAGCGCAGCGCACAGCCGCTGAAAAACACCGTGCCGCTGCCGCGCGCATCTTCGGGGGCACCGCTCAGGCAGGGCTCTTCCCAATGGTGGAGCGCAGCGCGTGCCACAACAAGCTTGTCATCCGCCCCACAGTATCCTGCTTGGCCTGCGGCACGGTCGGCGCCACAGGCGCGGGGGCAGATACGGCAACGATGCGGTAGTTGCATGATTCCACTCGCTTTCACAAATTTTTCCGTTTCATTTTACCACAAACTTATAAAATGTGGTATACTATAAGGACCAATCTCAAAAATAAAGGAGTGCATACTTATGTCTACCCCTCATAACCGCGCCGAAAAGGGCGATTTTGCCAAAACTGTTCTGATGCCCGGCGATCCGCTGCGTGCTAAATTTATTGCCGAAACTTTCCTGGAAAATCCTCGTCTTGTCACCGATGTCCGCGGTATGCTGGGGTACACCGGTACCTATCAGGGCCGCCCCATCAGCGTGATGGGCAGCGGCATGGGTATGCCGTCCATTGGCATCTATTCGTATGAGCTGTACAGCCAGTATGGTGTCGAAAACATCATCCGCATCGGCTCTGCCGGTTCCTATACTGAAAAGGCAAAACTGTTTGATGTGGTGCTGGCTGCCGGTGCTTATTCCGAAAGCAATTATGCCATGACCCAGAGCGGCGATGCTGAGGATATCCAGAAGCCCAGCGAGGAACTCAACGCCGCGCTCAAAGCCAGTGCCGCTGCGCAGAGCATCCCGGTGATTGAGGGCAATATCCATTCCTCTGATGTGTTCTACCGGGAAGCCAACGATGAAAAGCCGACCTACTGGGAGCGCCTTCGCGACGAAAAAGGCTGCCTGGCGGTAGAAATGGAAAGCTTTGCGCTGTTCCACAATGCCAAGGTGCTGGGCAAACGGGCCGCCTGCCTGCTGACGATCTCCGACAGCTTTGTCTCGCCGGAAATTACCACGGCAGAACAGCGCCAGACCAGCTTTACGGAAATGATGAAAGTTGCCCTGGGTGCTGAAGCGTATCTGGAGAAATAACCTATGGAAAAAGAACAGATCCAGGCCCTGATCCGGCAAGCCTTCGCCGCGCGTAAGTTTGCCTACACACCGTATTCCCATTTTCAGGTGGGGGCCGCGCTGCTGGCCCGGGACGGCAAGGTCTACACAGGCTGTAACATTGAAAATGCGGGGTATACCCCGACCAACTGTGCCGAGCGCACGGCGCTCTTCAAAGCGGTCAGTGAAGGGGAACGGACGTTTTCTGCCATTGCCATCGTGGGCAGCGTACAAGGTACGGTCAATAAACTGGTTACAGGCCCCTGCGGCGTTTGCCGCCAGGCACTGTACGAATTCGGCGGACCAGACCTGACGGTCATTATGGCCAAAACAGAAGAGGATTACATCGTGACTACGCTGGGAGAGCTGCTGCCTTACGGATTCGGCCCGGCCAACCTGGAAAACGAATGAATCCCAATCCTCAAGGTAAGGAGTTTCCTTTGTTCATGAAAAGAGTTATCGCACTGTTTCTTTCGCTGATGATGCTGCTGAGTCTGGCGGCCTGTGTGCCGGGCGTAGAGGAACAATCTACGGACGCGGTTCCTTTCACGGTGCCGATGGATGATGCCTCGTATGTGTATCAGGCGCCGCAGGACGCAACGCCGCTGCCTGGTGGGGCGGTTGTCGCACTGGCTGCGGAGAGCAGCGCACTGGAATCCGGCGCGGATGCTTTGCTGTGGAAAGGCGTCCAGACCTTTGCTTCTACGTTTGGCTACACGGCACAGTCTTACACCTATGGTGACGGCGGCGCAGACACGGCAGAAGATGCTCTGCGCGAAGCAGCAGAAAGCGGCGCGGCCCTTGTAGTATGCCGCGGCGAGGAGATGGCCCTGGCACTGTACCAGATCCAGGCCAACTACCCTGGGGTACATTATCTGCTGTTTGATGATGAGCCGCATAATGAAGACTACACCGCTTATACTACAGATGCCAGCGTGCACTGTGTGCTTTTCCAGGAAGAGCAGGCCGGTTACCTGGCCGGTTATGCCTCGGTTATGGAAGGTTATACGACGCTGGGCTTTGTCGGCACAGAGGAAGAACCACCTGTGGTGCGCTATTTTACGGGATTCCTGCAGGGCGCAGAACAGGCAGCCGAACAGCAGGGCGAAGAAGTAAGTGTCCGCGTCTGGTACACCGGCAATCTTTCCGATGGAGACCTTGTGACCTCCCGAATGGTTGAGTGGTTCGACAACGGTACCGGTGTGATTTTGGCCAATGGGGGAGACCTGGTACGACGCACGCTGGATGCAGCCAACCAGACCGGCGGACGAGTATTTGCCACCGACTGGGACCAGAATGCCTTGGGCGAGCGTGTTCTGGGCAGTGCTGTCAAATGCTACAATGCGGCGGTGCAGCGTCAGCTCTACACATTCTTCTCCGGCAATGGTACCTGGGGACAGAATGCGGCCGGACAGACCGAAAAAATCGGTTATACCGACGGCAGTGTGGCACTGGCCGGTGCAACCTGGTCTTTCGGCAGTTTCAGCCAGCGTGCGTATGAGCAGCTTTATGAAGAACTGCGCAACAGCGAACTCAAGGTTGAAGCTTATGCCGACATGGATACACTGCCGGATACGCCGGCTGTCACGGTGGAAGTTCAGAACTGATTTTGGACATTTTGTCAAATTTTTGTAATGGTTTTGCGTGGTTTTTTCCATTGCAAAACCCCAAAAAATCCGTTATACTGAAATTAACGCGGCAGGCAATCTGTCCTGCCATAAGCTTACTTAACTAAGGAGATCAAAACCATGAAAAAGTTCCTTGCACTGGCCATGGCCGCCAGCATGGCACTCTCTCTGGCTGCCTGTGGCGGCGGTTCTGCCTCTTCTTCCGGTGCGGCTGCCAGCACGGCGACCACCGCTACCACCGAAGAAGCAGCTACCTCTGAAATCACGGGTCTGGCTCAGGTCTGTGACGTCGGTACCATTGACGACGAAAGCTTTAACCAGGGCTGCTGGGAGGCTGTTGAAGCCTACGGCGAAGCCAACGGCATTGATACTGAGTACTATCTGCCGCCGGATGAGGCCAATGACGAAGACCGTCAGACCCTGATCCGCAACGCCGTCAACGACGGCGCCAACACGGTCGTCTGCGTTGGCTACCTGTACGGCTCTTCTCTGGCTTGGGCTGCTACCGAGTACCCCGATGTTCACTTCATCGGCGTTGACATCACCCAGGCTGACATCGGCACCGACACGATCCCTGCCAATGTTTACTGCATCACCTATAAGGAAGAGCAGGCTGGCTACCTGGCCGGTTACGCTGCTGTAAAGGATGGCTTCACCGATCTGGGCTTCCTGGGCGGCATGGCTGTTCCCGCGGTTATCCGTTACGGCTATGGCTTCGTGCAGGGCGCTGACGCCGCTGCCGAAGAGATGGGCGTTGACATCAACATCAAGTACTGGTACGGCGGTGCCTTCTCCGGCGACGCCAACATCACCGCCAAGATGGAGAGCTGGTACTCTGCCGGTACCCAGGTTGTCTTTGCCTGCGGCGGCGGTATCTACACCAGCGCGGTTGAGGCTGCTGTGAAGTACAACGGCAAGGTCATCGGCGTTGACGTTGACCAGAACTACATCGGCGAGCAGGATGTTGAGAGCGGCAAGTACAGCTACAACCCGTTCCTGACCTCTGCCATGAAGGGCCTGAGCGCCGGTGTTACTGACGCCATCAACCATGTGGCTGCCGGCACCTGGGATACCATCGCAGGCACCAATGGTAACTACGGCCTGGAGGAGGGCGACTACATCGGTCTGCCCACCGCCGAGACCAGCTGGAACTTCTCCACCTTCACCGTGGAAGAGTACGAGGCGCTGGCCGAGAAGATCCGCTCCGGCGAGATCGTGGTCGACAACAGCTCTGATGACGGTGTGAAGCCCGAGACCAGCTCCTTCACCACCGTGGATTATCAGGTCTGATTTCTGATACTCTAAACAAGATATGCAAACGGCGGACGCCATTCAACAGGCGTCTGCCGTTTTTTGGTGCGGAAGCGGACTTCGATATTTTTTTGTTAAAAAATCATATCAAATAACTTGTGGAGATTTGCAAATAATTGTATAATAAGCACAAGAGATTTTAGGAAAGGAGCGTGAGCAGATTGGCAGATGATTTCGTAATTGAGATGCTGCACATTACCAAGGAGTTTCCCGGCATCAAAGCGAACGATGATGTGACGCTGCAGCTCCGCCGGGGCGAAGTGCATGCCCTGCTGGGCGAGAATGGCGCGGGTAAATCCACGCTGATGAGCGTGCTGTTTGGTCTGTATCATCCGGAAAAAGGCGTTATCAAGAAGAATGGCAAGGAGGTCAACATCAAGGACCCCAATGTTGCCAACGACCTGGGAATCGGCATGGTGCATCAGCACTTCAAACTGGTTGAGTGCTTCAGTGTACTGGATAATATCATGCTCGGCGTGGAGCCTTGCAAGGCTGGCTTTCTGCAGAAGGATGTGGCACGGAAAAAGGTCGTGGAGCTGTCCGAAAAGTACGGCCTGCGTGTTGATCCCGACGCCCTGATCAGTGATATTTCCGTCGGTATGCAGCAGCGTGTAGAAATTTTGAAAATGCTCTACCGTGACAATGAAATCCTGATTTTTGACGAGCCGACGGCGGTTCTTACACCGCAGGAAATCGATGAACTGATGGACATCATGCGCGGCTTCAAAAATGAGGGCAAGAGCATCCTGTTCATTACCCATAAGCTGAATGAGATCATGGCCGTTGCGGATCGCTGCACGGTTCTGCGCAAGGGTAAGTGCATCGGCACGGTGGATATTGCCGACACCACCAAAGAAGAGCTTTCCCGCATGATGGTAGGCCGTGACGTGCAGTTTGCGGTCGATAAAGCTCCTGCAAAGCCGGGTGAGGTCGTACTGTCGGTGAAAGACATGCGCGTGCCCAGCCACGTCCACAAAAAGGATGCCGTACGCGATGTTTCCTTTACCGTTCGTGGCGGCGAGATCGTCTGTCTGGCCGGTATTGAAGGCAACGGTCAGACGGAATTGATTTATGGTCTGACCGGCCTGGAAAAGGTGACCCAGGGAACGATCGTGCTGGATGGTAAAGATATCACCCATGCCAGCATTCGCCAGCGCTCCAAGGATGGCATGAGCCATATCCCGGAGGATCGCCACAAACACGGTCTGGTTCTGGATTATTCGCTGGAAAACAACATGGTTTTGCAGCGTTATTGGGAACCGGAGTTCCAGCAGGGCGGTTTCATTAAGAAGGGCGCCGTGCGGGAATATTCGGACCGCCTGATCAAGCAGTATGATGTCCGTAGCGGTCAGGGCAGCACAACGATTGCCCGCAGCATGTCCGGTGGCAACCAGCAGAAAGCCATCATTGCCCGCGAAATTGACCGGGAACCCAAACTTTTGGTGGCGGTGCAGCCTACCCGCGGCCTGGACGTTGGCGCTATTGAGTATATCCATAAGCAGATCGTAGCTGAGCGGGATCGCGGCACGGCAGTCTTGCTGGTAAGTCTGGAATTGGATGAGGTCATGAATCTTTCCGACCGCATTCTTGTTATGTACGAGGGCGAGATCGTCGGTGAGTTCGATCCCAAGACCACAACGGTACAGGAACTTGGCCTGTATATGGCCGGTGCAAAAAAGCAGGGGAAGGAGGCACAGTAACCCATGAGTAAAAGCAAAAGCAATATGGGCCCCATGCTGCGGCAGAAAAGCAGCAGTGTGTTGGCAGCCCTGCTGTGCATCCTGATCGGCCTTATTGTCGGCTTGATTGCATTGTTTATCATCAACCCTGAACATGCGTGGGAACAGGGCTTCCTTCGCATTATCCAGGGCGGTTTCTATGACTTCCCGTACGGCGTAGGCAAAACGCTGACCAACTCTGCACCGCTTATCATGACGGGTCTTTCGGTTGCCTTTGCATTCAAGACGGGCCTGTTCAATATCGGTGCAGCCGGTCAGTATACGCTGGGCGCATTCGGTGCGCTGTACTGTGCGTTGATTCTGCACCTGCCCTGGTATGTTTGCCTGCTGGCATCGGCGGTATTTGGTGCCGTATGGGGCGCCATTCCCGGTATTTTCAAGGCATACCTGAACATCAATGAGGTCATCACCTCCATTATGTTCAACTGGATTGGCCTGTATATGGTCAACGAGATCATTTATGCCCGCGGCACCGGTGCCATGTACGATGCCAACAATACGCGTACCTGGAAGGTGGCGCAGACGTCTCCGTCTTCTGTGATTCCTTCCGGCGGTATGGCGGAACTGTTCCATACGCCGAGCACGACGATTTCTATTTTCCTGGCCATCGCGGCAGCTGTTCTGATCTGGGTTATTCTCGAAAAAACAACCTTCGGTTATGAGCTGAAAGCGGTAGGTCTTAACAAAAATGCGGCGCGGTATGCCGGCATTAACGAGAAAAAGAACATTATTCTTTCGATGACCATTGCCGGTGCGTTGGCCGGCTTCGGTGCAGGCTTGCTGTACCTGTCCGGCGGTGCGGAGTGGAATCCTCTGAATACGACCAGCCTTCCGGCTATGGGCTTCAACGGCATTGCAACGGCACTGCTGGCGGCCTCTCATCCCATCGGAACGATTTTCTCGTCTGTCTTTATCTCCCACATCACGGTCGGCGGCAGCTTCCTGCCCACGAAATATTTCCCGGCCGAGATTGCGGATCTTATCTCCGGTATCATCATCTACCTGTGTGCATTCGCCATGCTGTTCCGTGGCGTAATCGCCAAGAAGCTGCATACCGACAAGAATACGCCCGATGCCAACGCCGAACCGGTGCAGAAGGCCAAGAAGGAGGGCAAGTGATATGCTGCTGCTGATCAAATATACGCTTCTGTATGGAATCGTGCTGATGCTGGTTGCCCTGGGCGGTATGTTCAGCGAACATTCCGGCATCATCAATATCGCCCTGGAAGGCATCATGGTTATCGGTGGTTTGGGCGGTGTTCTGACGGTGGCCATGCTGCCGAACACACTTCCTCCGCTGGTCATTGTCACTGTCTCCATTTTGGTGGCTGCGCTTTCCGGCATGGTCTTCTCGCTGTTGCTGGCTTTCGCTTCCATCAATCTGAAAGCAGACCAAACCATTGGCGGTACAGCACTGAATATGCTGGCGACGGCCATAGCCATTATTTTGGCCAAGAACTTTAACGGCTCTACCTCGTCCAAGATTAACTACACCAACAATGCATTTCTGTTCAAGATCGGGGATCTGGAGCTCAGTGTCTTTGTGCCGGTGGGAATTGTACTGCTGATCATCAGCTATATTGTGATGTACAAGACTCGCTTTGGTCTGCGCCTGCGTGCTTGCGGTGAGCATCCGCAGGCAGCGGACTCCGTGGGCATCAATGTCTACAAGATGCGCTACTGCGGTGTGCTGATCTCCGGCCTGCTGGGCGGTATCGGCGGCTTGGCCTATATCATTCCCAGCGTCCAGACCTGGAACTTTGAGGTGGGTGTTGCCGGTACGGGCTTCCTGGCACTGGCGGTTATGATTTTCGGCCAGTGGAAGCCGATTCATATCTTTGGGGCGGCAATGTTCTTTGCTGTGTTCAAGAGCCTGGCCAATATTGCGGATGCGACCTTCCTTTCCCAGCTGGGGTGGTCGTCCAACATCTACAACATGATGCCGTTCATTGCGTCTATGGTCATTCTGGCCTTCACCAGCAAGAACAGCATGGCGCCCAAAGCGGAAGGTATCCCGTACGACAAGGGCAGCCGTTGATTTGATCTTTTGTATCCGGAAATGCCGTCTACGGGCGGCATTTCTCTGTTTTTGCCGCTTTTGCGGACGAACAACTCCTGAAAGGGGGCTACCACTATGCGAATGTATGATATTATTGCCAAGAAACGTGATGGCGGAACACTGAATCGCGAAGAGCTGGCTTTTGCTGTAAACGGTTATGTTTCCGGTGACGTTCCCGACTATCAGATGTCGGCGCTGCTCATGGCCATCTACCTGCGGGGCATGACCGATGAGGAGACGGCGATTCTTACCGATGTGATGGCGCATTCGGGCGATATGGTCGATCTTTCTGCCATCGACGGTGTGAAAGCAGACAAGCACTCTACCGGCGGTGTGGGCGACAAGACGACGTTGGTTATTGCGCCTATTGTGGCAGCCTGCGGAGTGAAAATCGCCAAAATGAGCGGCCGTGGTCTGGGGCATACCGGCGGAACCATCGATAAGATGGAGGCGGTTCCCGGTACGCGCACCAGCCTGACGCAGGAGGAATTCTTTCAGCAGGTCAATGAAATCGGCATCTCGGTCATCGGGCAGAGCGGCAAAATTGCCGTTGCGGATAAAAAGATGTATGCGCTGCGGGATGTGACCGCCACCGTTGGCTGTATCCCGTTGATTGCTTCTTCCATCATGAGCAAGAAACTTGCAGCAGGCTCTGACGCCATTCTGCTGGATGTAACGATGGGCGACGGTGCCTTTATGAAAGATCTGGACAGTGCCATTGAACTGGCGCGCCAGATGGTAGCCATCGGTACCGCACACGGCCGCAAGGTAGCTGCGCTTATCACAGATATGGACAAACCGTTGGGGCGTAATATCGGCAATTCGCTGGAAGTGGCGGAGAGCATGACTGTCTTGCAGGGGAAAGGCCCCGCGGATCTGACCGAGGTGTGCCTGCAACTGGCAACCAATATGCTGATTCTGGCGGGCAAAGGAACGGAAGAGACCTGCCGTGCTATGGCGGAACAGGTGATTGCGGATGGCTCCGCGTTTGAGAAATGCTGCCAGATGTTTGCGGCCCAGGGCGGTGACATTTCGGTGCTGAAAGATCCTGAGCAGTTCCGTAAAGCCAGGTATAGCTATGAGCTGACGGCACAGCGCGAGGGTTACATCTACAAGAATGATGTCGAAAAGATCGGCAATGCCAGTGTGTTGTTGGGCGCAGGCCGTATCAAAAAGGAAGACAGCATTGATTTTGCTGCGGGGATCACGATGCATAAAAAGCTGGGCGATTATGTCAAGGTTGGCGAAAGTATCTGTACTTTTTATGCTGACGATGAATCGCTGTTTGCCGCGGCTGAAGAAATGTACCGTGGCGGCCTTGTGATTCGGGATGATAAGCCGGGTCTGCCGCCGCTGATCTACGCACGTGTCACGACGGATGGCGTAGAACGCTTCTGAAAAAAGAGAAAAACCGTCGCTGCGGATGATTCCGCGGCGGCGGTTTTTGACGTTATTTTCGACGCTTCAGCCAGAATACTTTGAATTTTCCGTACCCATTCATCTTATCCTCGGCAAATCCCTCGGTCTTTACATACCGTTTGCGTAATCCGTCAAACTGTAAAGCATTTCCGCTTTCCAGTACATCGGTCAGCATGCGGGGAAGCGCACTTCGCTGGCTTTCAAATTCCGGCTCTTTGTCCCAAAGGATTTTGCCGTCCTGGTCGAATCCGTGTGCCCAAACGCTGAATACCAGGCAGGCGGCTTCCCCATAGCAGTATCGCTCAAAGCGGATGCGGCCGTCCAGATAAAATAAAAGACAATCCCGGAAATGGGTTTCCATTTCCTTTTCATAGCGGCTTCCGCAGGCGGGACCGGCAAAATCGGCAGCGTTGGCGGTCATAGTAGGTTTCCTCCCTGGTTGATATTGATACTATTATACCGTCCAAGGTGAGGTTTGGCAACCGAAAACCTGTCAGGATTTTACATCCCGTCTGGTAAGCAGCAGATTGGCAATCAGGAACAAAGCCAACAGCCAGACAATACAGGAAAGGCAGAAGGGCAGATAGTTGCCGGAGAGCACGTCGGTGCTTTTGTTGGAATTCATGCCGTATTGCATCAGGGCATAGGGCCAATAAAGCCCGCTGCCTTTGCTGGCGGCCAGCATACCGATAATACCGCCGAACAGGGAAACAAAAATAGGGATGGCGAAACTGCGGATCAGCATGGAAAGAATCAGCTGCAGGGCAACAACGCTCAATCCGCCCAGTACGCCGCGCAGCAAGAAACCGAGCGTTTCCAGGGGCGGCCAGCCAGGTAGGCCTGCAAAGACTTTGCCGCAAAAGCAATACAGAAAAAAGATGAATAGCTGTGTCAGCAAAACCAGTTTGACCACGACAATGAACTTTGCCAGGAACAGAGCAAACGGACGTATCGGTGCCGACATGATAAGATTCCAGTTGTGGCCCAGATGTTCCAGCCGCCAGAGATAAGAGGCGTAAATGGCGACCATGGCCGGGAAGAAGAACAGTGAGTAGAAAAGCGTATGCTGTGTCCAAAGAGAATACCAGCTTGCGCTGAGAATTCCTAAGTTTCCCAGATAATTGACCGTGCCATAGGCTGCAGAAATCACCGGCAGCAGAAAAAACAGCACCCAGATCGGGGAGGCGTGTAACTTTCGGTTTTCAGCGCGCATACAGCGTAACAACATGGGTCATACCTCCTTTTCACGAATCGCATACCAGGTGCAGACAAAGAAGAACAGGGCCAGCGCGATACACCAGATCAGCAGCGGAATATTAAAATCCCGGATTCCGTATACCACAATATCGGTATCAGGATTCCAATCGACCAGCTCATAGGTGCCCAAGGGAATGCAATAGCTCCACGGCACAAAATAACTGACGACAGGCGGCATGAATGCCGAGAATAATCCGACCAGTGAGCCGGTAATACCCACACATAGAGCAGGCAGAGGATTCTTTAGCAGGATGGTCAGCAGCAATTCCGAGAAAAACAGCATCAGGCTAACAACGCAGGTGCACACAAACCAATAAAGAATCTGCAAAAGGGACGGGGAATCCAGATAGCCGTTGTACTGCCCCAATAAAAGAACGCCGATCAGTTCCAACAGAACTATCAAAAAGACCTCAGCGGTACCCAGCAAGGCTTTGGCGGTAAACAGGCTGCGGCGGCTTTGCAAAGTATACAGCAGCTTCGGAAAGTTGCCTTTGACTTCCACATCCCATAACCGGCTGGCCAGCATGGCCATGCCTATTGGCAGCAAAACGGTGTTGATTACCGGCAATGTATAGAATAAAGCGTGGTAAGCGATGGAGCGGTCCGAGGCTCCGTCGGGGGCGGAATACCCGACCCACACCAGAACGGTAACCGGAATCAGCAGGCAAGCCAGAAGGTCGTGGCGGCGCCGTGCTTTTCGCCTTTCAGCACGCAGGCTTCTCAGCATTTCAGTGCACCTCCTTGGAGTCGGTAAGACTCAGGAAGATTTCCTCCAAGGATTTTGTGTGGCGGGTCAACTCTACCACACCGGCACCGGAATCGGCGATGGACTGCACCAGCCCTGCCGCCAGTTCGTCGCGCAAGGCCGGTAAGGTGAGGGTATCGTTTCTGGGCACAGCTGCGATACCGTTGGCGCGCAGAACGGGGAGGGCTTTCTCCGGTTGCAGCAGACGAAGAGTCAAAGCACCGCGGCTGTGGCGCTGCAGTTCTCGTAACGGTCCCTCGAACAGCATATGCCCATGATTGATAATGCCCACCTGCTCGACCAGCTGTTCCATTTCACCCAGCAGATGGCTCGATACCAGAATGGTGGCGCCGGTGGCTGCGGGCATTTCGGCAAGCAGTGTCCGCATCTCCTGAATGCCCGCCGGGTCCAGCCCGTTGGTAGGTTCATCCAGAATCAGAAGTTTGGGATTTCCCAGCAATGCCATTGCAATACCCAGGCGTTGTTTCATGCCCAGCGAATACTGGCCGACCTTCCGGCTGCGATCGGCAGTCAAATGGACGACTTCCAGTACACGGGTAATCTCTTTATGGGAAACTCCCTTTAGGTCGGCTACGATTTGCAGATTTTCCTGCGCCGTCAGGTGCAAATAGCCGGAAGGGGATTCAATCAGACTGCCTGTCTGCCGCAGCAGCGCCAGGCGATTGTTCTCATTCAGTTTCTGGCCCAGCAAAAAGACGCTGCCTGCGGTGGGGTGAATCAGCCCCAACAACATTTTCATGGTAGTGCTTTTTCCGGCGCCGTTCGGACCGATAAAGCCATAAATGCAGCCCTGCGGAACATGAAGTTCCACATGGTCGACAGCTGCCTGTTTGCCATACGTTTTACACAATGCCTTGGTTTTAATTACGGTTTGCATGGTGTTCGCTCCTTTGCGTTGATTTTTGGTGACATCGATATCATACCTTGTGTACCTTAAAGGCAAAGAAAGCGGTGCTTAATTTTACATTAAGAATGTTCCTGCGCCATAGCCGGAAAGAAGCGGGTGCGTTATAATAGGTGCGAGGTGAAATCATGCAGACGATTTATGACGCAAAACTGTTGTTGGTGGATGATACCCCCGAACTGCTTGCACTGCTGTGCGAGCACCTGCGTGCAGCCGGATATCATGCGATTACCACAGCGGCAGATTGTGCTTCTGCACGCAAAGCTTTTGAGACAAATCGCCCTGAACTGATGGTTCTGGATATCAATCTTCCGGATGGTGATGGCTTTGCGCTGTTTCGGCAGCTGCGTGCACAGGCGGATGTTCCGGCACTGTTTCTGTCGGCGCGGGATGCAGATGCAGACCGTCTGTTTGGGTTGGGGCTGGGCGCGGATGATTACCTGACCAAACCGTTTTTGATGCAGGAGCTGCTGTTGCGTGTGCAGCATATTTTGCAGCGTGCCTACCGGGCTGAATTGCAGCGTGGTGCAGCGGGCCGTTTGCAGCTGGGGGCGCGAAGCGTTGAGCTTGACGATGCTTTGGTGCAGCTGCCGGATGGAAAGACGATCCCTCTGACGGCCACGGAACGGGCTTTGCTGCAAAAGCTGGCCGAAAACCGAGGGCACATTCTGACTTATGACACGTTGTATGCGGCGGTGTGGGGCCAGGATTATTACGGCTGCGAAAACACGCTGAATGTGCATATGCGCCATCTGCGGGAAAAGATCGAGGAGAATGCCAGCAAACCACGGTGGCTGGTAACTGTGCGCGGTATCGGCTATAAGCTGGCCGGGGAGGAAAAGCCATGAAAACCTTTGCGCGCCTGATCCGCCGCTATGTGTTGGCCGCTGTTGCCATATCGCTGCTGCTGGTAATAATGGCGGTAGCTGCCTTCCTGTGGGTCAGCTTGCGTTTTGGCCTGCGCTGGCAGGAACAGTTTCGCTACTCGTCTTCTGAAATTGCAGACAATCTGCAAAGGGACGGCCAGGGTGATTTTTACTTTCAGGAACACGACGCCGAAGAATGGATGGGCGGATATTCGTGGGCTATGGTGCTGGATGATACCGGGCAGGTGATCTGGCGGTATCGGCTGCCGCAAGAGTTGGATCACGCATATACCGCATCGGAAGTGGCGGTTTTTTCACGCTGGTATTTGCAGGATTATCCGGTTTTTTGTCAGGTTCGAGATTATGGCCTTCTGGTTATCGGAATGCCCAAAGGCAGTACCTGGAAATACAATTTCTGGACCTACCCGGAGCTGGTCCACAGTGTGCTTTCCTGGGGCGGAGCAGCAGCGATCGGTGTACTGGTTCTTATCCTGATTCTATGCTTGATATTCAGCTGGCGGGGGAGCCGTTCCTTGCAGGGCGTGGCACGTGGACTGGATGCATTGGCAGAAGGGCGTACGGTGGAACTGCCAACCAAAGGGTTTGCCGGAGAACTGGCAGAAAAGCTCAATCAAACCAGCGCGCAGTTGCAATACCGGAATGAGATCATCCAACAACGGGATACAGCCCGCACCAACTGGATCGCCGGTGTCAGCCATGATATCCGCACACCGCTGTCGCTGATTCTCGGTTGGGCAGAACAGATGCAGCGGGATACACAGCTGCCGGATGCGGCAAGACAGAAGGCTGGGAAAATTCAGATCCAGAGCGAAAAAATCAAATCGCTGATCGAAGATCTGAACCTGACCAGTAAATTGCAGTACGGGGCACAGCCGTTGCGATGCAAAACGGTTCATGCCGGACCACTGCTGCGTACAATGGTGGCGGATTTTTGCAACGAGCCTGTGTCAGAACGGTGCGAAGTGGAACTGGAACTTGACCGGGAAGCGGAAAACGTTTCGGTCCGGGTGGATGCTGCCTTGCTGGCACGTGCCATTGACAACGTACTCGGCAACAGCGTGCGCCATAATTTGGCGCCGGTACATTGCCGGGTGAAGGCGGAAAAGCAGGGGAGCATGCTTCGCATAACCTGTACGGATGACGGCGTCGGGTATCCGACGGCGGTATTGGCGGCGCTGCAAAGCAGTGAAACGGGCGAAAACACGCCGCATATTCTTGGTCTGCACGTGGTGGAGCAAATTCTGCAGGCCCACGGAGGACGGGCAGACTTTGAGCAGAACATCCCCCGGGGGAGTAAGGTTATTTTGCACTTGCCGATTCAATAAAAAATCCCGCCCGATGGTTTCGGGCGGGATTTTTTGCATTTTTGCATAATGAATTTCAGATCTGGCGTGATAAGATTTCTGCAGGATTGCTCTCTTTGTCGTAAAATGTGACAAAACCGGCGTCTGGTGGCACCAGAATGGCAAAAGGTTTACTTTCGTCTAGTGTGATGGTTTGCGTGTCGGCACCATTGTCTATTTCTGCGCGGACAATGCCAGTAAGGTTCAAGGATACATAGGCAATTTCCCCGCTGTCACCGATGGGAATCTGCTCCACTGCGGCAGGTAGCTCTTCTTTATTATCGTGGATGCCGGCGGCAACCAAACTGCCGCGGAAGAAGTAGCCGAAGGAAAAACCGGGATGATTTATATAGATCGACCAACCGTATCGGTTTTGCGCGGGCGGATAATAAAGAAAGACGGCGGCGCTGTCAGAGACACTGCTGGTCACGGTCCAATCGTCCGGGATGTTCTGCGAAGTGCGCAGATCCTCTTCCAGTCGGCTTCTGGGTACCCCGACCCCACCTGTCAGCAGAAGGAACCCGCCGACAAACAGAAGAAGGGGGATAAAGATCAGCGGGAGTATTTTCAAGGTTTCCTTTTTCATGGGGAACATCTGGCCTTTCATGCAGAAAGAATACGGGCGAGCAGGGGCATCAGATCGGCAGTGTTTTGCTGAAATTGCGGATAAAATTCATCGCCAAGATCATAGTCCCAGTAAAGAGCGCGCTCTACGCGCCGCACAGCTGTCATAAAATGGGGATGAGCTGCACCATCGGCGTCCAGAAGCTGCTTTGAAATCTGGGTGCAAACCACCGCCCAACGAGCGTCAATGCCGGCACGATCCAGAATGGCGCTGTCTTCCAGATAATCTTGCAATGTGCGATCGCCGACACAAGCGCCGCATAGCGGCAACTGAGCGTGATATTCGGTGCACGCTGTTATGGGATCAATGCTTTGGCCCAGTGGATAGAGAGCACAGGCCAGAGGCCGCGCCTCATGAATGACGCAGGCGCTGCCCTCAAAAAAGCGGCAGTTGCCGGTCTTGGGGTCAGGCGTCAGGCAAAGAGCGGGAAGGCAGCTTTGCGGGGCAATGTAGCTTTTGCAGAAAGCCGTGGCGACAATGCGAGGGGATAGCCGCAGCCGCCGTGCGATACGGTAAAGGTCATACCCGGAAAGAACCAGGTCGCGCCGTTTGCGGCAGCAGTCGCCGCATCCTGCACAAACAAAAGGAAACGGATCGCCGGGGGCCAGAGCGGGGCCGAGCTCCCAGGATTCGGTGCTGCGGCCGGGCTCTACGATCACAGGCACACCTCACAGGGGTTCTCACGTCCGGCGGCGAAGTCTGCCACTGCCTCAAAAGCGCTCTGCACCATGCTGGCTACGTTGACGTCGGTATAGAACGCCGTGTGCGGGCTGATGATGACATTGGGGTAGCTGCGCAGCAGGTTCAGTTCCCGGTTCGGTAGTGCCTCGCCGCAGCGGTTATAGTAGCAGAGGCCATTTTCGTCTTCCACAACATCCAGTCCGGCACCGCCAATCTTGCCGCTTTCCAGACCCTGCAAGAGGGATTCGGGATCGATCAGCGTGCCGCGGGCTGTGTTGATAAGCAGCACACCGTCCTTCATTTTGGCGATGGCCGCCGCGTCAATCAGATGATGGTTTTCCGCTGTGGCATTCAGATGAAGCGTGATCACATCGCTGCGGGCATACAACTCGTCCAGAGAGACATATTCGGCGTACGGGCGAACAGCGTCCGACGGGTACAGATCATAGGCAAGAATTTTGCATCCGAACCCGGACAGGTGCCGGATGACGGTGCTGCCGATCTTGCCGGTGCCGATCACACCAATGGTGCAGCTGGAAAGATCGTGTCCCATCTTGCCGGGCAAGGAGTAATCCTGGGCGGCGGCACGAACCATAATCTGGTTCATCTTGCGGGTAGCCATCAGCATCAGCATGATGGTATAGTTGGCGACGCCTTCCGGGGGATAGTGGCTGTGGCTGACCCGCAATCCAAGCCGTTTGGCGGCATCCAGCGGAATGTGGTCGTAACCGATACTGCGGCAAGGCAGATACTTGACGCCCATTTTTGCAAAGGCTTCCAGATACTCCGGCCGGACCTCACAGGGGTTGGTACTCACGGCGTCACAGCCTTCGGCCAGGTGCAGATTATCGGGATTGGGGACTTCAGCTGTCCACTTGTAGTCAATGCCATATTTTTCCCGGTTGGGTTCGCAGTACTGCAGTTCATCAAAGGGACGCAGCGCATAAAAAAGGATTTTCATACAAAGTCATCTCCTGTTTTATCGCAAAGAATACTGAAAAGTTTCCGCCAGCCACTCGGTACAAAGCCCGACCCAGGCTGCGGCATGGGGGTTGGGCGTGTTTACTTCTCGGGTGCAGGTGCTGGAACCATGCACGCCGTGGGGGAACAGATGCAGCTCATACGAAATATGATGTTCACTCAGGGCTTGCGCGAGCATCATCGAATTCTGTACGGGTACCGTTTCATCATCGACGGTATGCCACAAAAAGAACGGCGGAAGATCATCTTGCACGTGGTTTTCCAGGCTGAATTCCGCGCGCAGTGCATCGTCTTCTCCGGCCAGCTGATCGAAGGAGCCTTTGTGGGCGAATATCCCGGAAGTAATGACAGGATAGGCCAGAATGACCGCGTCGGGACGTGCTTCTTCGCCGGAAATGCCCAGGGCGCTGCGGATGGGCCCTGCGTCCCACAAAATGGCAGTGGAACCGGCCAGGTGCCCGCCGGCAGAAAAACCGCATACTGCGATTTTGAACGGGTCCACCCGCAGCCGGGCGGCATTGCGGCGCAGATGCAGGATGGCACCGGCTGCATCAATCAACGGCTGCCAGCACAGCGGGGCCGGAGCAACCGTGTACAGCAGCGTGAAAACCTGATACCCGGCCTGCAAAAACTGCACAGCAATCGGGTCGGATTCCCGGGCACTGCAACGCTCATACCCGCCGCCGGGCAGAATCAGCACAGCCGGGCGGATGGTATAATCCGACATTTCGGCCGATTCTTCGCGCAGATAACCGGTCAGCTGTGCGCCGCTTGGCAAGGTGTAACTGTAAAACTGCATGAATAAAACCTCCTTCCGGCTGGAGCGCTCATGCCTGGTGTTCCAGCGGGTGCTGCTGCATGTATTCTGCCATCAGATCAGCAGCCAGACGGACCAACTCCGGGCAAGGCCGCTTTTTGTAATATTCAGGGGTTCTGGCGCTGGCAACCGGGCTGCCCTCCGCCTTGCTGAGCCCCAGCAATTCGCGGCAGACGATGCTGCCGCCGCCGTTGCGCTGCTTGTATTGTTCTGCCAGGGCCTGTACCTCTGTGTAGGTTTGGGTCTTTTTGACCGGATCGGTGTTGCCGTACAACGCGCCCAATACGAGCGTGAGGCCGGAAAAGGCGCCGCATACTTCCCGCATGCGCCCAAAGCCGCCGCCAAAACCCGACGCCATTTTCAGCGCCTGTTCCTCAGTCAGCCCCATCTCCTGGGCAAAGGCCAGCGCTACGCACTGGCTGCAGTTATATCCTTTAAAAAACGCTTCGTAAGCTTTATCGCCGTATACGGACATGGTTGCCTCGCTTTCCTTTTACTAAAATCGCTGTCCATGTACAGAATACCCCAATTCACACAATTTGAAAAGAGGAAATCAACGTTTTTACAGCAGGCTTTTTAAAATTTTTGTTAAATAGAGGGGAAATACTTGCACTTCTTTAAAAAGAGTGCTAAACTACCGTTAGCAGTTGAAATTAAAGAGTGCTAATTCACTCTAAAAGTGAGGTCATTTTCTATGGCAATGCGTCAGTTCAAGGCCGAAAGCAAAAAGCTGCTCGACCTGATGATCAATTCGATTTATACCAACCGTGAAATCTTCCTGCGTGAGCTGATCTCCAACGCATCGGATGCCTGCGACAAGCGCTATTTCAAGAGCTTGACCGATACGTCCATCGGAATCACCAAGGATGATCTGAAAATTCATATTCAGCCGGATAAAGACAGCCGTACGCTGACCATCAGCGATAACGGTATCGGCATGACCAAGGAAGAGCTGGAAAAGAACCTGGGCACCATCGCTAAATCCGGTTCGCTGGATTTCAAAACCGAGAACCAGAGCGATAACATCGACATCATCGGTCAGTTCGGTGTTGGTTTCTATTCTGCGTTCATGGTTGCCAGCAAGGTGACGGTCATCTCCCGTGCACAGGGTGAGGATACCGCCTGGAAGTGGGAGTCTCAGGGCGTTGAAGGTTATACGCTGACGGAGGCCGAAAAGGACGATGTCGGCACCGAAATCATCCTGGTGCTCAAAGAGGACACCGACAACGAGAAGTACAGCGAGTATCTCGACGAGTACACGCTGGCGGGTCTTGTCAAGAAATACAGCGACTATATCCGCTTTCCCATTACGATGTACCGTGAAAAGTCTCGCCAGAAGCCCAAACCGGAAGATGCCGGGGACGACTATAAGCCGGAGTATGAGACGTACACGGAACTGGAAACGCTGAACAGCATGGTGCCCATCTGGAAGCGTCCCAAGAGTGAGGTCAAAGACGAGGATTACAACGAGTTCTATAAGAACAAGTTTATGGATTACTCTGATCCTCTGCGCGTGATCACCAGCCGTACCGAGGGTACCGCCACCTATACGGCCCTGCTGTTTATCCCGGGCCGTACGCCGTATGATTACTATACCAAGGAGTACGAGAAGGGCCTGGCGCTGTACGCTTCCGGCGTTATGATCATGGAAAAGTGCGCCGATCTGCTGCCGGATTACTTCAGCTTTGTCAAGGGCGTTGTGGACAGTGAAGATCTGAGCCTGAACATCAGCCGCGAGACGCTGCAGAAAGACAGCCAGCTCAAACTGATGCGCAACAGCCTGGAGAAGAAGATCAAGAACGAACTGCACGCCATGCTCGTCAATGATCGTGATAAATACGAAACTTTCTGGAAGTCCTTCGGCCGCCAGATCAAGTTTGGTATCTATGGCGATTACGGCATGCACAAGGATCTGCTGGCCGACCTGCTGATGTTCTATTCCGCCAAGGAAAAGAAGCTGGTTACCCTCGATGAATATATCGAGAAAATGCCGGAGGATCAGAAGTGCATCTACTACGCTGCCGGCGATGATATCGAGCGTCTGGGCAAGCTGCCCAACGCACAGCTGGTGCTGAGCAAGGGGTATGATCTGTTGCTCTGCACCGAGGATGTGGATGAATTCTGCCTGCAGATGATGCGCGATTACAAGGAGAAGGAATTCAAGAACATCAATGCCGGAGACCTGGGTCTGGAAACCGAGGAAGAAAAGAAGGCGGCTGAGGAAACCGCTACCGAGAACAAGGACCTTTTTGAAGAAATCAAGAAGGCTTTGAACGGCAAGATCAAGGAAGTCAAGGTCAATCCGACGCTGCAGGAGCATCCGGTCACGCTGTCCAGCGAGGGCGGTATTTCGATGGAGATGGAGAAAGTTCTGCGCAGAATGCCCAACGGGGAAGGCGTGGAGAGCACCAAGGTGCTGGAACTCAATCCTACTCATCCGGTGTTTGCAGCACTGAAAGCAGCGCATGAAGCGGGTGACACCGAGAAGGTCGGCCAGTACGCTGAATTGCTGTATGATCAGGCATTGCTGATTGCCGGGCTGCCCATTGAAGATCCCGTGGCATATGCCCAGCTGGTTTGCGGTCTGATGAAGTAAAAGTAAATGGATAGAGATGCCGGGGAGCAATCCCCGGCATTTTTTATGCAGGCTGGATAAAAGGGCAAATATGTAAAAAACGTTTGAAAAGCGACAAAAAACGTGCTATTCTAACGGTAATGACAAAAATCGTCGGCTCGCTGAAGAAAAGCAGCGTGGCAAGAGGGAGCAGCGATGGTTTCGGAATATACCTACTATCCGCAGACGGATTTTTTTATTGAACGGGTAGACAGCGATGAAGGCGTGGATATGCCCACGTTCCATATCCACCATAAATTTGAAATCTATTATGAAATTGCCGGTGCGCGCCGCTATTTCATTGAGGACTCTGCCTATATCGTCAATGCGGGCAGCGTGGTGCTGATCGGGGAAAATCAGATCCATAAAACTGCTTCGCTGGGAGAAACGCCTTCCAGCCGGATTGTACTTAATTTTGGCCGGGAATATCTGCAAAAAATAACCCGGGTCTTTCCGGAGGTGGACTTCTTCTCGTTTCTTACAGAGGAACACAATCATCTTCTGTCAGGCATTTCGGTCAAGCAGCAGAATCATGTTCAGAATATGCTTCAGCAGCTTCTGGCTCTGGAGGGGGATACTTCGCAGGAAGGCGAAGCCATGCGGGTTATGGTGCTGGCAACGCTGCTGCTGGAACTGAAAAAACTGTGCCTGCAGCAGCAGGAACAGGGTGGGGAAAGGGGCCGCGTCAGCAATCATATTGTGGACCAGATTCAGGCCTATATCGCCCAGCATTATGCCGAAAAACTTACTCTGACCGGGATCGCCAGCCAGTTCTATATCAGCCCGTATTATCTGAGCCGCATGTTTAAAAAATCTACCAACCTCAGCCTGATCGAGTATATAAACGGTGTGCGCATCAAGGCAGCGCAGAATCTTATTGAAAAGTCGACGGACAGTATTTCTGCGGTTGCACGCAACACCGGCTTCATGACGACAGCGCATTTCCGCCGTGTCTTCAAGGATGCAACCGGGATGTCGCCGCAGCAGTATCGTCAGTATTACAAACGAATCAATAAATAAAAATATCCCCGGCTCTTACAACAAGAGCCGGGGATATGATTTTTTATTCCGTTTTTCCGTGGCGTTTTAGAAAAGCACGGTATTCGCGATACCAGCACTGTGGGCAAAGACTTTGATATTCTACATTGTCTACGGTGTCAATGGCCACTTGCGCGCCCTCGAATACAAATTCTCCGTTGACTTTGCGCCCGTTGCAGATGGCTTTGCGACCGCAGGCACAGATGGTTTTCAGCTCCTCGATGGTGTGAGCCAGTTCCAGCAAACGTGTAGAACCGGGGAAACCGCGCAGCATGAAGTCGGCCCGCAGCCCGTAACATATCACGGGAATGCCAAGATCCACCGTCACAAGGAACAACTGCTCTGCCTGCAGGGGCGTGAAAAACTGGCTTTCATCGCACAGCACACAAGCGGGTGCACCATGGGCGGCGGTGTCGGCCTTGACAAGCTCCACAATGTCCATATCTGGGGTGACAAGCACATCTACTTTACAACTGATGCCGAGGCGTGACACGATGCAATCCTGCCCTTTGGTATCGATTGCGGGTTTCAGAATCAGGACCCGCATGCCACGCTCTTTGTAGTTGTAGGCTACCTGCATCAATGCCGTGGTTTTACCACTGTTCATTGCACCGTAGCGAAAGTACAGTTTTGCCATGAAGGGGAATCCTCCGTTACTCTTTGTTGCGCAGCCGGTAGCCGAGGCTCATCAGGCTGTCGCCCAGGTGGACGTTCTCGACGGTCAGCTCCGGATATTCAACGGAAAGGTCATAGTGGCTGAAGTTCCATACGCCCTGGATGCCGTAGGAAACAAGATCCCCGGCCAAATCGATGGCGCTCTGACGCGGGACGCAGAGGACGGCGACTTCGGGATGGTGCTCTGCACAGAAAGCGGCCAGATCGTGCAACGGCAGAATGGGGACGCCGCACATTTCTTTGTCAAAAAGATCAGGATTGATATCGAAGACGCCGATCAGACGATAGCCATTGGTATCCCGGCTGATAAAGCTGGAAACCGCCGAACCCAGATGACCTGCACCGATCAGGATGGTGGGCAGCCGCTCGCCGTCGCCAAACAGCAGTTTGCCGATCTCGGCACGCAGGACGTCCACTTTATAGCCGATGCCCTGTTGGCCAAAACCGCCAAAGCAGTTGAAGTCCTGACGTACCTGGCTGGCTGTGGTGCCCATCATATGGGCCAGTTCACTGGAAGAGATCTTTTCTTTTCCGTCGGCGGACAGATTGGTGAGATAGCGATAATATTTTGGCAATCGTTTGATTACCGGCAGAGATACTTTGTTTTGAACCGCCATAGTAGTATTACCTCGCAACAGACCGGCAGTTTTACTGCACGGCTAAATTCAACAAATACAATTTTATAATTTATTATAAATACTCTCCGCAAAATTGTCAATTTTTTATCTAAGTTTTTTGCAAAACTGTTCAACAATGATATTTTACAAAAAAGATTGCGCAATTTATATGCGAATTTCGGGAAAAATCCGGATTTCCGAAACAATCAAAACAATTTTGCGGGCAACTATGTATACCAAATCCGGGGAAGGGCATACTTCAAAGGAGCAAAATCAGGAAGGAGCTGCACAATATGGAACCCACCTCCAAGAAATCCAAAGAGAAAATCAAGCTGAATCCCACTGAAAATGCGGCGTTGAAGCGTCTGGAACATGACCTGATTACCGAAGACGGTATCGTGCCGGCCACAAAGGGGCGTCACGCAATTCACTGCCTGACGGTGATCGGTACGATCGAGGGGCATACACTGGCTCCGGACAGTCAGAAGACCACCAAGTACGAACATGTTATCCCGCAGCTTGTAGACATTGAGGAGGACCCTGAAATTGAGGGGCTTCTAGTGATCCTTAATACAGTCGGCGGGGATGTGGAAGCTGGTTTGGCACTTGCGGAACTCATTGCCGGAGTCAGCAAGCCCAGTGCCACCCTGGTGTTGGGCGGCGGACACTCCATCGGAATTCCGCTGGCGGTATCAGCCCGGCGCAGCTTTATTGTGCCGACGGCCACTATGACAGTACACCCGGTACGGCATTCTGGCATGGTGCTGGGGGTACCGCAGACGCTTCGCTATTTTGAACAGATGCAGGAGCGTATTGTGGGGTTTGTGGCCGGACATTCCGGGATTACAGCCCGTCGGTTCACGGCGTTGATGCACAATACCGGCGAACTTGTCATGGATATGGGCACTGTGCTTGACGGCCGTCAGGCTGTAGAGGAAGGGCTGATCGATGAACTGGGCGGCCTCTCGGATGCGCTGCGTTATCTGTATAAAGAAATTGAAGGAAAAAACTGAGAGATGTGATGGGAAAAGTACTTCGCGCGAGCGAGGGATTTTCCATTTACAACCCCCCGTATTCGTGATAAAATAAGTACCGAATGCTCGTTAGGCGCAGGCGCCTACTTATTTTATATAGAGTGCAATAGAGGGGTTATATTCAATTATGGCACAGTCTCGTTCCAATAAAAGCAGCAGTAAAAGAAAATCTTCTGCAAGCCGAAGTTCCTCTTCGCGTGCCCGCAGTTCCGGCAGCCGGTCTTCTTCGTCCCGCAGCAAAAAGACGGTTTCCCGGCGTGCCCAGCGTCGGGCAGAAAATCCCAATCTGGTACGCAGCGTTTTGCTGGCGGGCTTAGGCTTGCTTTGTGTGGCTATGGTCCTGGTTCCCGGCCAGAACATCTGGAAAGCCATGCGAGGGGGCCTGTTTGGTATTTTCGGTATTATGACCTACCTGGTGGGACCGTTTTTGTTGTACCTGGCGTATCTGTTGGCGTCCGGGTATCGTGTGGCACTTTTTACGGGCAAGGTGATCCTGATGGGGGTACTTTGCGCCAGTGTGCCGGTGGTGTTCTCTAAGGTGTCGGTGAGCGAGGCCAACGTCTGGGAAATCGTCAAGATGCTGTATATGCGTGGTCAGACGGGGTTCTGGGAAGGCGGCGTATTGGGTGCGCCCATCGGGGCTACGTTGTTGGCCCTGTTCGGTCGGCCGGCGTCTAATGTACTGATGCTGCTTGTCTTCCTGCTGGGGCTGATGGTGTTTTTTGCCATCACACCGGTGGATGTTGTGCAGTTCATCGATGGACAGTACCGCAAAGTGCAGGATGCCCGTGCCGAGCGGGAAGCCGCAGAATCTGCCTATGATACCCAGTTGTTTGGCAGTGAACCGGAAGAAGAACCCATTGAAAACCTGACGGATACGCTGCCCGATGCGCAGCGCCGCCATCACCCGGCGTATGACGTCATTGCCGATACAGGCAGAATTCCTGGTGGAACGGCTGCTGCTGTAAGCCCGGCTGCATCCAAGGCGGCAACACCGGTAATGCCCGGTATGTCGGGCATGGGGGCTGCACCGCGTGCTTCCTTTGATGTGGACCTTGGCCCCAGCCCGGAGACGCAGGCGCTGAAACAGGCGGTGGAACATGATCCGCTGGAGCCTGTAAACATTGGCCCCGGTGGTACATTTGGCATGGACCCGTTGTCGCACCTGTCGGATTCGCAGCGTTTCCATGCGCCAAAGGCAGAACCTGCGCCTGCCCCGGCCCCGCAGGAGGATTTTGAACTGAAACTGCAGCCCGAAGAACCGGCGCAGGTATCGGAAACAGGGGATGAACTGGATTCCCTGATCAACCGTGCGGTCAGCGGCCATGCGCCTTATTATGCACCGCAGGAAGCGGGTGCAGCCTATACGGCGCCGGAAGAGGATCAGGGATTCTCCGTTGCGCTGCGTCCCGAGCCGCAGCCGGAAGGATTCGATACGCCGCTGGTGCCGGTTGAGCCGGAACCGACCGCGCCGCGCGTGCCGGGAGATACCATGGCGTTCTCGCCGGAAGAACTGCATCCGGCAACTGCCATTCCAACCCTGAACGGCAGTTTTGATGTGGGGCAGGCTGCCAGTGCGGCCTGGCAGTCGGGCCGTCCGCTTTCGGACCTGTTGGAGACCCAAACCACACCGACGGCGCAGCCTACTGGCACCGAAAGTTCTTACATTATACCCCAGGGTGGGGAAGCAGCTGAGCTGCGGGTCAGTTCTGCAGTCGGCAACTCGGCTTCTGCACCGATTCATACCCCGCCGTCGGCGGCCAAGGCAGACCCGGTTTCTTTGCTGGCCAACGCCTCAAAAGAGCCGCCCAAGCCTTACTGCTATCCTTCGCTGAACCTTTTCAATGCGACCCGTCCGGAGGACGAAGCCGGGGCAGCCCGCGAAATGAAGAAAAATGCGGATACCCTTGTCAATACGCTGGAAAGCTTTGGCGTAAAGACAAAAATTCTGGATATCTGCCGCGGACCGTCGGTTACGCGCTATGAACTGCAGCCCCAGGCGGGTATCAAGGTCAGCCGCATTACAAGCCTGGCCGATGATATTGCACTGAACCTGGCCACGGCAGGGGTACGTATCGAAGCACCGATCCCCGGTAAACCGGCCGTGGGCATTGAGGTGCCCAACAAGATTCGTTCTACCGTCAACATCCGCACGGTGTTTGAATCGCAGAATTACATCAATATGCGCAGCCCGCTCACAATGGCGCTGGGCAAGGATATTGCCGGAACCGCGCAGGTGGCGGATCTGTGCAAAATGCCCCATCTGCTCATTGCAGGTTCTACCGGCAGTGGTAAATCGGTCTGTGTAAACTCCATCATCATCAGCTTCCTGTTCCGTTCGGGGCCGGAGGATGTCAAACTGATCCTCATCGACCCCAAGGTGGTAGAACTTGCCGAGTATAACGGCATTCCCCATCTGCTGATGCCGGTCGTCACCGAACCGCGGAAAGCGGCCGGTGCCCTGGGTGCCAGCGTTGCGGAGATGGAGCGCCGCTATAAGCTCTTTGCTGAAAACAATGTGCGAGAGATCAAGGCTTATAACAAACTCGCTGCGCAGAACGGGCTGGAACATCTGCCCTATATTGCAATCATCATTGACGAGTTGGCAGACCTTATGATGGTGGCCGGCAAAGAAGTGGAAGATTACATCTGCCGTATTGCACAGAAAGCCCGTGCAGCCGGCATCCATTTGATCGTTGCCACGCAGCGTCCCAGCGTGGATGTCATTACCGGTCTGATCAAAGCCAACATTCCCAGCCGTATTGCCTTTGCCGTTTCCAGCCAGATCGACTCGCGTACCATTCTCGATTCCTCCGGCGCGGAGAAATTGCTTGGCAACGGTGATATGCTGTTTCTGCCTGTGGGCGCAGCAAAGCCGGTGCGTGTGCAGGGCACCTTTGTTACCGATGAAGAAATCGGGGCCGTGCTCAGCTTTATCAAATCCACGTCCTCCTCGCAGTACGACGAGGAAATGATTGCGGAGATGGAGCGGCGCGCCGTGGCCGAAAAGGGAAGCAAAAAGGGCGATGACGACGGGGACGGAAGTGGTTCTCTGGACCCGATGTTTGAGCAGGCGGTAGAATGTGTGATCGATGCCGGACAGGCATCCACAAGCCTTTTGCAGCGCCGCTGCAAGCTTGGGTATGCCCGTGCCGCCCGTATTATGGACCAGATGGAACAGGAAAAAATCATTGGCCCGTATGAGGGCGCAAAGCCCCGCTCGGTGCTTGTCACGCGAGCCCAATGGCAGGAGCGTAAATTGAATGCCCAGTACGATGAAGCGTAAACGACGGCGTCGCCGCAGCAGAAAAGCGTATCCGCGCATTGCAGCGATACTAATGGCACTGCTGCTGGCAGCGGCTGCTTTTGTGATCGAATATCACGGCGGCCAGGGGGCAATTCCAACCTGGTCGGATCTGTATACGGCCTTTGGTGTGCCGATGGAAGGCCCCGATGCCGAAGTACTTGCAGGCAGTGCAACAACGGTTACGGTGCTTGATGTGGGCCAGGGAGATTCGGTGCTGATTGGTCAGGACGGGAAGTACTGCCTGATTGATACCGGTACCGCAGATTCCCGGGATACCTTGGTGCGCGGCCTGCGCCAGGCAGGGGTTACCGAATTGCAGTATCTGATTTTGACGCATCCTCATGCGGACCATACCGGCGGCGCATTGGCCGTGCTGGAAAATCTGCAGGTTGATGAACTGTTGCTGCCCGTGTGGGAAACGGATTCGGATGCAGATTCCCCCTGGCCGCGCGGTCTGCTGGAACAGGCAGCTGATGTCGGTACAGTTGTGACCGAAACGGTGGAAGGTGACCAATATATGCTGGGGTCCGGCTCGCTGCAGGTACTGCAGGGCGGCAGCCAGTGGATGGAAGATGCAGACGATGCCAACAATGGTTCGCTTTGCCTGATGTTTGAAGCGGGAACCTTCCGTTATCTGGCCACCGGGGACGCCGAGGAACCTGCCGAAGAAGCACTGGTCCAGCGTTACGGTACCGATTTACATGCCACGGTATACAAGGCCGGGCATCATGGCTCTTCCACCTCCAGCGGCGAAGAACTCCTGTCGGTTGTGCGGCCGCAGGCAGCAGCCATCAGCTGCGGGGTGGATAACGACTATGGACATCCCAATGCGGCAACGTTACGCCGCTTACAGGATGCCGGTGCAGAAATTTACCGGACCGATACCATGGGGACCATTACATTTACCTACGAGGATGGTGTTTTGACTGCCGTAACATCCGACGATGCGCTGGATGCGGCGGCGTGAAACATCTCCGTAAGGATAGAGGGAGTAGTAAAAGTATATGAAGATTACCGAACAGTTTAAAGCCAAGCGCTGTGTATTTTCCATCGAGTGTTTTCCGCCGAAACAGACAACGCAGATGGAAAAACTGCGTGCAACACTCCATGAAATGAGCCGCCTTAAGCCGGACTTTATCAGCGTCACTTTTGGCGCGGGGGGATCGTCCGGCGGCGTTTCTACGTTGGAAGTGGCCGATCTGATTCAGAATGAACTTGGTATCCCGACACTGGCGCATCTAATCTGCATGGGTAATGACCGTGCCAGCGCGGCAAAGATTCTTGACCAGCTGGAACAGGTGGGCGTACATGATGTGTTGGCATTGCGGGGCGACCGCACGCCGACTCGCCCGGAAAGCCCGGATTTTGTGCATGCCTGTGATCTGACCGCTTTTATTAAAGAATATAAGCCGGATTTCTCGGTGCATGGCGCCTGCTACCCGGAAGGACATCCGGAAGCAGAAAACCTGCGCAAGGATGTCGAGAACCTTTGCAGCAAACAGGCTGCCGGTGCAGAGCATCTTGTTACCCAGCTGTTCTTTGACAATATGCATTTCTATCGATTCCTCAACCTTGCACGTCGGGCGGGGATTACGCTGCCGGTTTCCGCAGGTGTCATGCCCATTGTCAAGCGCAGCCAGATCGAGCGCACGGTGGCGCTTTCCTCCGCCAGTCTGCCTTCGGATTTTACCCGCATGATCTCCCGCTGGCAGGATGATCCGGCGGCTTTGTACGATGCCGGTATCGATTATGCAGTATGTCAGCTGCGTGATCTGATTGAAGGCGGTGCGGACGGCGTGCACCTTTATGCCATGAACGATGCTGTAGTGGCAGAAAAAGTCTATGACGGCATCAAGGACCTGCTGTAATGGTGCGGCCCAAGCCACAGTCCGTTGACCGTGCAACTGCGCTGCGCTATATGGGCGCTGCCGGATGGCAGCCGGACGCAGCATCCACTGCACTGCTGGACAACGCGGAACAGCAGTTGATGAAGACTGCCACACCGCGTGCTGTCTGGAGAAGGCTTCCCGGCACGGCATTACCGCTGCAAAATCGCGGCCACGATCTGGAACGCCACCTGAAAGGCTGTGACGAAGTACTTGTAATGGCAGCCACGTTGGGCAGCGAGGTGGACACACTGCTGCGGCGCATGGAACTGACAGATATTGCGCTGGCGGCTACCACCGACGCAATGGCTTCGGTCTTGTTGGAACAGGTGTGCGATGCGCTGGAAGAAGAACTGCGCGCGGAATTGCTGAAAAGTGGTCGCTATCTGACCGGCCGGTTTGCGCCGGGATACGGGGATTGTCCACTGGAGCTCAACGATGAAATTTGCCTTGCTGCCGACAGCGTGCGCGGCTGCGGCGTGGCGGTGACAGAGCAGCATCTTTTGGCGCCGCGCAAAAGCACCACGGCTTTGCTGGGCATCGCGGATCACCCGGTTACGGGTACGCTGGCGGGATGCAGTACCTGCCATCTGCAGGAAACCTGTGCGTTCCGCAAGAAAGGGACCACTTGTTTTTCCCAAAAATGATATGCAAACGAGGGGGAACTGCCTGTGCAGATCGAATCGATATTTGACCGCCGCCGTTTTGTTTTTCTTGACGGCGGCATGGGAACCCAATTGCAGAAACGCGGCCTGAAACCCGGTCAGAAACCGGAACTGGCTGCGCTGGAAATGCCCGAAACCCTGAAAGCGATTCATTCGGAATATGCGGCCGCCGGGGCCGACCTTCTTCTGGCGAATACATTCGGTGCCAATGCCAGGAAACTGGCGGGCACGGGATACAGCGTCGCCCAGGTTGTGCAGGCTTCCTTGGCCTGTGCGCAGGAGGCGGCGACAACTACCGGCGCGCTGGTTGGATTGGATATCGGGCCGCTGGGGGAATTGCTGGCCCCGGCCGGCACACTGCCCTTTGAGGAAGCGTATGACGCATTTGCCGAGATTGTACAGGCGGGTGTGCAGGCGGGCGCAGATTTCGTTTTTCTCGAAACGATGACCGACCTCTATGAACTCAAGGCTGCCATTCTGGCCGCCAAAGAGAACAGCCAGTTGCCGGTATTTGTTTCCATGAGCTTTGAAAGCCGTGGCCGTACCTTTACCGGATGCACGGTAGAAAGCTACGGCGTTACGGCGACCGGTTTGGGGGCAGATGCCATCGGCATCAACTGCTCGTTGGGACCGGCAGAGATTCTGCCTTTTGCGCAGCGGCTTTGCCGTACCGTACCGGCAGGAATTCCGGTCTTTGTCAAGCCCAATGCGGGGCTGCCCAACCCGGATGGCTCTTACAATTTGGATGCCGATGAATTTGCCCGGGAAATGCAGGCTTATGCGGCCATCGGTGTTTCGATGGTCGGCGGCTGCTGCGGTACCACCCCGGCGTATATTGCAAAATTAAAGGAAGTCTTTTCGCCTTTGGTTCCGGCACAGAAAATCCCGCTGCGCCGCAGCTGCCTGTGTACGCCGGTTCGTTTTGTCGAGGTGGATGGTATCACGGTCGTGGGCGAACGCATCAATCCCACCGGCAAAAAACGTTTGCAGCAGGCTTTGCGCGAGGGCGACAGCGCCTATCCTTGCGCTCAGGCGGTGGCACAGGCCGAGGCGGGGGCCGAAGTGTTGGATGTCAATGCCGGATTGCCCGGTATCGACGAGGCTGCCACACTGGAACGGCTGGTCAGGGATTTGCAGGCTGTTACCGACCTGCCCCTGCAGCTGGATTCCTCCAACCCGGAAGCATTGTCCCGGGCGCTGCGCATTTACAATGGCAAGCCCATTGTGAACTCGGTGAACGGCGAACAGAAAACGCTCGATGAAATCCTTCCGCTGTGCAAAAAGTACGGCGCTGCCGTTGTTGGCCTGACACTGGATGAGCAGGGAATCCCCACCAGTGCGGAAGGCCGGTTCGCCATCGCCCAAAAGATCGTCAAGGCTGCCACGGGAATCGGCATCCCGAAGGAAGATATTTATATTGACTGCCTGACGCTGACCGCCAGTGCTCAGCAGGAGGGGGCGGCCCAGACACTGGAAGCGCTGAGTCGCTGCAAACGAGAACTGGGTGTGCGCACGGTGCTCGGCGTTTCCAATATCAGTTTTGGCTTGCCTTGCCGTGGATATCTGAACACCACCTTCCTGACAATGGCGATGGCTGCGGGGCTTGACCTTGCCATTATGAATCCCAACACCCCGGAGATGATGGCGGCTGTGCGCGCATACCGAGTGCTGACTTCCCAGGATAAGCAGAGCGCTGACTATGTGGCCGCGTATGCCGATGTGCAGATTCAAACGCAGCAGGTCAGCAAAAATGCGACCCCTGTGCAGAATAATATTACAGGGGATGATCCGCTGTTTGATGCAGTTCGCCGCGGCTTGAAAGCCGAAGCAAAGGCTGCTGCCGAAGCAGCGTTGGCAACCAAAGAGCCGCTGGATGTGGTGAATGCTTCGCTGATTCCGGCACTGGATGTGGTGGGCGATGGCTTTGAAAAAGGTACCATCTTCCTGCCGCAGCTGCTCCAGGCCGCCACGGCGGCACAGGCAGCGTTTGATGCCGTCAAAGCCAAGATTGCGGCACAGGGGCAGCCCCAGAGCGCTGCAAAAGGAAAAATCGTTGTTGCCACCGTTAAGGGCGATGTGCATGATATCGGTAAGAACATCGTGCGCGTGATCCTGGAAAATTACGGCTACGACGTGCTGGATCTCGGCCGGGATGTGCCGCCGGAGCGTGTTGTGGAAGCGGTGCGGACGACCGGTGCCAAGCTGGTCGGGCTGTCAGCTCTTATGACGACGACTGTGCCCAATATGAAAGCGACTATTGATGCGCTGCACGCCGCAAAGCTGGATTGTCAGGTCTGGGTAGGCGGTGCGGTGCTTACGCCCGGTTATGCCAAGGAAATTGGTGCGGACTTCTATTGTAAGGACGCCAAGGCCAGCGCGGATCTGGCAAAACAGATTCTTGGATAACAGGTACGCTTCTACACAAATGGACCGCCGCCTCTTGCAGGGCGGCGTTTTTTATGGTATCCTTGTACAACAAAGCATTTCAAGGTGCCCGGGACCTTTTATATGGTTGGCCGGGAGAATAGGGAAGCAGGTGCAAAACCTGCGCGGGACCGCCGCCGTAATGGCAGAGCCTGAACCAAACTGTACGTCACTGCATTGAGTTGTGGGAAGACGAGGTGAGGGCCATGACGCCAGAGCCGGAAGACCTGCCTTGGAATTCATACTGCCGGGCATGGCGGCACAAACCACTGCCATACCGGGTGCAGGACCCGTGCGGCGGACGGACCAAACGTTTGCGCGGAAAACGAAAGTGCATCGTGTTTTAGTGGGCGCTTTGTTTTTGTATGGGTCTGTTCGGCTGTTGCAGCCGAAACAGGCCTTTTCTTTTTGCGGTGCAGTTGGAAATGGTTTGTACAATATCAGGAGGTATCCATGCAGCAAATCCAATTGTGCCGCGCCGCGGCAGTCCTGTCCGCTTTGGCATTGACTCTGAATGCCTGCGGGGCAGCGTCTTCGACTTCTTCTGTGCCTGTCGAAACAAAGGCAACCACGGAAGCGGCAGAGCATTACCCGGTTACCATCACCAATTACAACTATGCAGGCGATGAAATCGAGTACACCTACTCGCAGGCACCCGAGCGGGTGGTGGCAGTCTATCAGGGCTCCATTGAAACGATGATTGCGTTGGGCCTGGAAGATCACGTAATAGCCAGCTATGGCCTCGACAATGAAGTCAAAGCCGAGTGGCTGGATGGTTTTGCCGATATGCATTACCAGGAAGACGTTTTTGCGCCCGACAAGGAAACTGTTACGATGCTGCAGCCCGATATGATTCTTTCCTGGGGGTCCCTCTTCAGCGACAAGATGATCGGTGACGCTACAGACTGGAACGCAAAAGGCGTTGCCACGTATATGAATTCCAATACGCGCCCCGGAAATCACAAGCGTACCTTGGAAAATGAATACACCGATATTTTGAATCTTGGCCGTATTTTTGATGTGGAGGAAACCGCAGAAAACCTGGTGGGTGAAATGAAGCAGGAAATTGCGCAGACACTGGCAGCTGTGGAAGGGCAGGCCCCGGTCCGTGTGGCCGTGGTGGAGCCGCAGGGAAATACTATCCGCAATTACGGTGCCGATACACTGGCTGGTGACATGGTAGCACAACTGGGCGGGGAACTTGTGAACCCCGATGGCAACGAGATGAGCAAAGAAGATTTGCTGGCCTGTAATCCCGATGTGATTTTTGTGGTCTATATGGCCTATTCCGGCGATGACCCCGCAAGCGTGATGGCCAGCCAGAAGGCTGTCATTGAGGCTGACCCGGCTTTGGCCAGTTTGTCTGCGGTACAAAACGGACGGGTCTGCCTTGTGATGCTGGGTGACATTTATGCCGCCGGGCCTCGTGCCATGGATGGAATCCAAACGCTTGCGGCAGGAATGTACCCGGAGCTTGCTGCATGAAGGCAAACACAAACGCAGGATGGCTGCGCAGCCCGTCAGCCGGCAACTGCGTGATTTTGGCGCTTGGGATACTGCTTCCGCTTTCGCTTGTGGCAGCGGTCAGCTTTGGGACGATGTCTTTGCCGCTGCAGGATGTGTATGGCGTTCTCTACTATAAAGGAATGCATGCATTGTTTGGTGTGCCGGTCCCTGACCAGTGGGCTGCCGGTTCGGCACTGCACGACGTGGTATGGCTGATCCGGCTGCCACGGCTGGTACTGGGAGCAGCGGTTGGTGCAGCCCTTGCGGTATGCGGTGTGGTCATGCAGGCGATCGTAAAAAATCCCCTGGCTGATCCGTATATTCTGGGTATTTCATCGGGTGCGTCCCTGGGGGCAACACTGGCAGCTTTGTTTGGCGTGGGTGCGGTGCTGGGCGCACGTTCGGTAGGCGCTATGGCGTTTGTCGGGGCGCTTGTCGTATCTTTTGCGGTTATTTTCCTGGCAAACCTGGGCGGGCGCGCAACGGCGGTCAAGTTGCTGCTGGCAGGCTCAGCCCTTTCTGCGGTTTGCGGGGCGTTCTCCAATTTCGCCATCTATCTGCGAAACGATGACCAGGCGCCGGCACAGATCATTCGCTGGACTATGGGCGGGTTGGGGGCAGCCAACTGGCAGGATAACATCTTGATGGTTGTGGCAGTACTGGCAGGGGCCGTGTTTTTTATTACCCAAAGCCGCACCTTGAACCTGATGTTGCTGGGGGATGACAGCGCCGTGACGCTGGGAACGGATCTGCATATTCGACGCATCGTCTATCTGGTAATCACTTCGCTGCTTATTGGTTTGCCTGTGTACAATGCAGGGACCATTGGTTTTGTGGGCTTGGTCGTCCCCCATGCTGTGCGGCTTCTGCTTGGAACCGACCATCGACGCCTTGTCCCGGTTTCGGCACTGGCGGGGGCCATCTTTCTTGTCTGGGCGGATGTGGCCTGCCGGACACTGCTGCCGGGCAACGAAATGCCAATCGGCATTCTGACATCGCTTCTCGGCGCACCGGTGTTTTTGTATCTGATGGCACGACATCGGTACGGATTTGGAGGCGAGAACGGATGACGCTGGAAACCAGAGATCTGTGTGTGACATTGGGCGGGCAAGAAATCCTTGCTCACATCCGGGTTGCCGCAGAATCCCGGCAGATCGTCGGTATCATTGGCCCCAATGGTAGCGGCAAAAGTACCCTGCTCAAATGTATTTACCGTGTTTTAAAGCCGACCCACGGCGCTGTATTGTTGAACGGGCGCGATATGCAAGGGTATAGCGTCCGCCAAAGTGCTCAGCAACTGGCTGTCGTTTCGCAGCACCATGCGTACAGCTTTGATTTTACGGTGCGTGAAGTGGTTCTTATGGGGCGTTCTCCCCATAAGCGCGCCTTTGAGCGGGATACGGCAGAGGACTACCGTATTGTACAGGAAGCGCTTGAAACGGTCGGCATGGAGGAAAAAGCAGACCGGATCTTCTCCACGCTTTCCGGAGGAGAACAACAGCGGGTGGTATTGGCCAGGGCGCTTGCCCAGCAAACGCCCTGTCTGATTCTCGATGAGCCGACCAACCACCTGGATATTCAATATCAGCTGCAGATGATGGAACTGTTGCGCAGCCTGGATAAGACGGTGCTTCTGGCTGTGCACGATCTAAACCTGGCAGCGGTATACTGCGATTATTTGTTTGCGCTTCAAAATGGAAGGCTTGCGGGCAGCGGAACGCCGCAAGAGTTACTGACACCGGCGTTTATTGAAAAAGTATACGGCGTAAAGGCGCGTGTCGGTACAGATGAAGACGGAGTGCCGTATATTCTGTACCGGACCACACGAAAGGAGAAACAACGATGAAACAAGCACTGGTCTGTGTCAGCTTTGGCACAACCGTGGAGAATGGCCGCGCCGACCTCCTGGCGGTGGAGTCCGCTTTGCAGGCAGAGGCTCCGGAACGCTATTTCGCACGCGCCCTTACTAGCCGCATGATCCGTAAGCGGCTTGCCGCCCGCGGCGAGGAGGTAAAAAGCCTGCCGGAAGTGCTGGAAGAACTGCTTGCTGATGGAGTTGCCGATGTGGCTGTGCAGCCCACACACTTGCTTTACGGGTATGAATACGATAAAATAAAAGCCGAAATTTCCCCTTATGCCATGCGTTTTTCGCGTTTTGTTCTGGGGAAGCCGCTGCTCGCTGACACCAATGATTTGCAGAGGGTGGCGAAAATTCTGGGGCAGAGCTATCCGGCCATAGAGGGAGAGGCGCTGGTCTTTATGGGGCACGGCACCGAACATTTTGCAGGCGTGGTGTATCCGGCGCTGCAAAGCGTATTTACTTTACAGGGACGGCCGGATACATTTGTGGCAGCGGTAGAAGGCTGGCCTGCCCTGACCGATGTATTGCCGCAGATTCAACAGGCAGGTTATCGCAAGGCGCATCTGGTGCCGCTTCTGCTTGTGGCTGGGGATCACGCCTGCCATGATATGGCGGGAGATGACCCGGAAAGCTGGAAAAGTCAACTGGAGGCAGCCGGATTCACCGTGCGCTGCACGCTGGAAGGACTTGGCCGCCTTCCGGGAATTCAGCAGTTGTATTGCGCCAAACTCAAAGAAATTCTGGAGTAAACCATGTCCTTTGACCATTCGATCCGCAGCGGTCAGCGTTTGCTGCGCTGCGGTTATACCACAGGGACCTGCGCCGCATTGGCAGCACAGGGGGCGGTGCGTCTTCTGCTGACGGGAAAGCAGCCCCGGGTGCTGACGTTGTTGACGCCCAAAGGCTGGGAGGTTTCGGTGCGCCCCATTGAGTGCCGGATGCAGGGACAAGCGGCCATTTGCAGTGTCCGCAAAGATGCCGGGGACGATGCCGATGTGACCGATGGACTGCCTGTGACGGCGACTGTGTCCAAAACAGATATGCCCGGCGTGGCGATTGACGGAGGGGACGGTGTGGGGCGGGTGACCAAGCCCGGCCTGGACCAACCGGTCGGAGAGGCGGCAATCAACCGTGTGCCGCGTCAGATGATCCGCCAACAGGTGGAAGAAGTATGCCAGGAATCCGGCTATACCGGGGGAATTTCCGTCATCATCAGCATTGAAGGCGGAGCAGAAGCCGCCCACCGAACTTTCAACCTCCAACTCGGGGTGGAAGGTGGTCTGTCCATATTGGGAACTTCCGGTATTGTGGAACCCATGAGTGAACAGGCGATTGTAGATACCATTGCGCTGGAAATCCGCCAACATGCAGCGGAATCCAACCGTCTGATTCTGACGCCCGGCAACTATGGAACGGATTTTCTGCATGCGCAGGGATGGGATACTTTCGGTGTGCCGGTTGTAAAATGCTCCAACTTTCTGGGCGAATCGCTGGACTGTGCCGCGGTAGAAGGAATAGAACAGTTGTTGCTGGTGGGGCATATCGGCAAGCTTGTCAAGCTGGCCGGGGGCATCATGAACACGCATTCCCGCTACGCGGATTGTCGCACGGAGCTTTTTTGCGCACATGCCGCCATCTGCGGGGCGGATACCGCAACCTGTCAGGCCTTGATGAATGCCGCAACAACGGATGCCTGCCTTGAAATTGTCGATCAGGCGCATCTGCGCGACAGAGTGCTGACGTCTTTGCTGGAAGCGATCCAACGCCATCTCGAACACCGTATTGGGCCTGGCTGTCGGATCGGTGTGGTACTTTTTTCCAATCAATTCGGTTTGCTGGGCATGACCCGGCCCGCAAAGGAGATATTGCAACAATGGTAGAACATGGTATCCTGTACGGCGTCAGTGTCGGCCCGGGTGATCCCGAACTGATGACA
Organism: uncultured Subdoligranulum sp.; assembly: GCA_900545545.1. Classification (GTDB taxonomy): domain Bacteria; phylum Bacillota; class Clostridia; order Oscillospirales; family Ruminococcaceae; genus Gemmiger. The sequence goes on from UQZO01000006.1 coordinate 94,160, forward strand.
CTGCAGGCTGTGCGACGGCTGCAGCGCTGCCCGGTGATTGCGGCGCCGCAGACCAAAAGCGGGCAGATGCTGGCGTTGGAGATTGCGCAGGGCGCCGTGGACCTTACGGGCAAAACCATTGTGTCGCTGCATTTTCCGATGAGCCGCAATCCTGATGTATTGCAGGAGGCACACGCCGCAGCAGCGGACAAACTGCGTGAATACCTGGATGCAGGGCAGGATGTGGCCATGCTCAATCTTGGCGATGTTTCGGTCTATGCGACATTCGGGTATCTGCAGGAAATTTTGCAGGCACAAGGCTACACCACCGCGATGCTGGCCGGTGTGCCGAGCTTTTGTGCTTCGGCTGCACGGCTCAACCAATCCCTGACAGCGGGAATGAATGAACCGCTGACCATCGCGCCGGGAACCGCGGCGGAAGAGGTACTGGACTTACCGGGCAGTAAGATCCTGATGAAAACCGGACGCCAGCTGCCCAAAACGCTGGAAGCTTTGGCAACCCACGGCAAACTTTCCCACAGTGCAATGGTTTGCAACTGCGGGCTGCCCAATGAGGAAGTCTGGCCGGATCTCTCCCGATATGATGCTGAGCGACCGGCCGGGTATTTTGCCACGATCCTTGTAAAGGAGTAAGTTATGGTTCATTTTGTGGGAGCCGGACCGGGCGCTCCCGATTTGATTACGCTGCGCGGAGCAGAACTGCTGCGCCGTGCGGATTGTATCATCTATGCGGGCAGCCTGGTCAATCCGGCGTTGTTGGCTTTAGCGAAAGATGGCTGCGCCATTTATAACAGTGCCGAAATGACGCTGGAACAGGTTCTGGACGTGATGCGGTCGCAGGAAAAACAGGGGCGGGAAACAGTGCGCCTGCATACCGGCGATGCCAGCATCTATGGTGCCATCCGTGAACAGATGGATGAACTGGATCGATTGGGAATCGCGTATGACGATACACCGGGTGTGTCCAGCTTTTGCGGGGCTGCTGCGGCGCTGAATGCCGAATATACGCTGCCCGGGATCAGCCAGACGGTAATCATCACCCGAATGGCCGGGCGTACACCGGTACCGGAACGCGAAGCATTGGCGGACCTTGCACAGCATGGTGCCAGTATGGTGATCTTTCTTTCTGCGGGTATGGTACCCGCTGTACAGGCAGCGCTGTTGCAAGGGGTCTATACCGAAAACACTCCGGCTGCCCTTGTATATAAGGCAACCTGGCCCGAGGAAAAGGTTGTGCGCTGCACTGTGGGGACCTTGGCGCAATGCGGAGCGGAGCATAACATTACCAAAACGGCGCTGATTCTCGTAGGGGATTTTTTAAATACGACTTCCTATGAGCGCAGCAAACTTTATGATCCCGGCTTTACGACGGAATTCCGAAAGGGGAGCCAACAATGAGCGTCAGCTGCCTTGCCTTTACGGATAAAGGGTTTGCATTGGCGCAAAAACTGGCCCAGGCGCTGGAAGGCACGGCATACCGCAGCGGTCCGTCGCTTACGCTGCAGCAGTGGACGAAAACGCATTTCTCACAGGACAGGGCGCTGATCTATGTGGGGGCTGTTGGTATTGCGGTACGGGCCGTTGCGCCGTATCTGCAAAGCAAAACCACCGACCCCGCGGTGGTTGTGGTCGATGAATGTGCCCGGTTTGCCATTCCCTTATTATCCGGGCATTTGGGCGGAGCCAATGATCTGGCACTCAGGGTGGCTGCGCTGTGTGGCGCTCAGCCGGTGATCACAACGGCGACCGACGCCAACGGTATTTTTGCCGTGGATGAGTGGGCACGCTGCCAGAACTGTGCCGTACTGCACCCCCAATGTATCCGCAATGTGTCGGGAAAGCTGCTGGCGGGAAAGACTGTACACATCAAAACCGAAGAGCCCGTTGCGGGCCGGCCGCCGCAGGGCGTTAAACTGGTGGCGGAAGGCACGTATGATGTGTATGTGGGATTTGCGTCGCAGCCGGAAGAGATTCTCTGGCTGGTGCCCCGTGCGGTTGTACTGGGGGTCGGCTGCCGGAAAGGCACAACCGCTGAAACGCTGGAGGCTGCGCTGGATGCATTGCCTCTGCCGCGGCAGGCGGTATGTGCTGCGGCAAGTATCGATCTCAAGGCGCAGGAACCGGGGCTGCTTGCCTTTTGCAGCCAAAACGGCTGGAATTTGCAAACATATTCTGCCGAAGAACTGGCACAGGTCCCGGGGGATTTTTCGACTTCTGCATTTGTAAAGAAAACGACCGGAGTCGATAATGTGTGTGAACGGGCTGCGGTGCGTTGCAGCGAAGGTGTGCTGCTGTGCCGGAAGACAGCTGGTGCAGGGGTGACCTTGGCGGCTGCCGTGAAGCCGTATCAATTGGATTGGAGATTTCACAATGTGTGGTAACTTGTATGTGGTCGGGCTGGGGCCCGGCGCAGAAACCATGCTCACCGGCCAGGCGCGTGCAGCGCTGGCTGCCGCGGAGGTGCTGTGCGGGTATACGGTGTATGTTGATCTTGTAAAACCGCTTTATCCCGACAAAGAAACCTATACCACGCCCATGCGCGGTGAGATGGAGCGCTGCCGCTGGGCACTGGAAACGGCTTCGGCCGGCAAATCCGTGGCAATGGTTTGCAGCGGGGATGCAGGTGTGTACGGAATGGCGTCGCCTATTTTGGAACTGGCAGGGAAATACCCGGCGGTAAACATCGAAATCGTGCCCGGGGTTACGGCGGCCCTGGCGGGTGCGGCTGTGCTGGGCGCGCCGCTGGGGCATGACTTTTGCGTTATTTCCCTTTCCGATCTCCTGACGCCCTGGGACGTCATTGAAAAAAGGCTGCAATGTGCCGCACAGGGAGATTTTGCGCTGTGCCTTTATAATCCGGCGTCTCATCGCCGCAAGGACCATCTCCAAAGAGCGGTGGATATTTTGCTTGCGACAGGCAAAGCGCCCCGGACTGCCTGTGCTACCGTGCGCAACATTGCACGGCCGGGGCAGGACAAACAATTTTATACCTTGGAAACATTGCGGGACGCACCGGTAGATATGTTTACGACGGTCTTTGTGGGCAGCAGTACCACAACACAGCAAGGGGACTGGCTTGTTACTCCCAGGGGGTACCGGAAAGTATGAAGATCGTCATCTTTTCCGGAACCACCGAAGGGAAAAAACTCTCCTGCGAATTGGCGGATTTGGGTGTGCCGGTGCTTGTCTGTGTGGCAACGGAATACGGAAAGACAGACCAGGGAAAGCACCCCGGCGTACAGGTACAAGCAGGCCGGTTGGATGTGGGGGATATGGCACGGCTGCTCACGCCGCAAACACTCTGCATTGATGCCACACATCCGTATGCAACGCAGGTTACAGCCAATATCCGAGCAGCGGCAAAACAGGCAGGCGCTGTGTACAAGCGCTTGCTGCGGAAACCCAGTCCTTTGCCGGAGGATTGCCTGGCGGTCAGGGACACGACAGAGGCCGTCAGCCTGCTGCAAAAGACAGAAGGTAACATTTTGCTCACAACGGGAGCCAAGGAATTGAGTGCTTTTGCGCCGCTGGGAGAAGAACGTTTGTTTGCAAGAGTGCTGCCCCTGGAGTCCAGCCTGGAAGCATGCAAGGAAGCCGGTATCGCGCCGAGCCATATCATTGCCATGCAGGGGCCGTTCGGGGTGGAACTCAATGTGGCGCTTTTGCATCAATTTGCAATCCGCTATCTGGTCACAAAAGATGGCGGTGCTCCGGGGGGCTTTGAAGAAAAGCTGAAGGCAGCACGGGCGTGCGGCGTCAAGCTGGTTGTGGTGCGCCGCCCGGTAGATCAAGGCGAGCCGTATGAAACGGTTCTGGATTTTTGCAAGGAGTGGATTGCACAATGCAGGTGAGTTTATTGGCACTGGGGGGCGGCACGGCCGCTACCCTGACAGAGCAGAGCAAGAGCCTTCTTCTACAGGCGCAGTGCATTGTGGGGGCTTCCCGTCTGCTGCAGCAGCTTCCGGAAGGATGCACGCAAAAACGTGCGGCAGCCACTAAACCGCAGCAGATTCTGGAAGCTTTGCTGGCAGCAAACTGCGCACAGTCGGCCGTGGTCTACAGCGGCGATACCGGTTTTTACTCCGGGTGTCGTAACTTGGTGCCGCTGCTGGAAGAAAACAAGGTAGAGTATGCTGTGTATCCGGGAATTTCCAGTGTGCAATTGCTGGCGGCAGCGCTGCACCGCCCCTGGCAGGATTGGGTACTCGTTTCCGCACATGGCGTACAATGCGATGCGGTTTCTGCTGTTATGCAGGGGAAACCGGCTTTCTTCCTGACAGGGGGAAGCCTTGGCGTGCCGCAGCTCTGTGCCCAATTGACCGATGCCGGGCTGGGTGATCTGCCGGTTACCGTCGGTGAAGATCTCAGCTATCCGGGACAGCGGATTACCACAGGCACAGCGGCTGAGATGGCAGCCCGCACATTCGGGCCGTTGTGCGTTTTGCTGGCAGAAGCAGCGCCGCAGATGCCGCAGCGTGCACCCGGTTGGCCGGATGCGTGGTTTTTGCGCGGAAAAGTGCCCATGACCAAACGCCTTGTGCGTGCCGCCGTATTGGCGGCATTGGGGCCCAAGCCGGGAGAAACAGTATGGGATGTTGGTGCCGGAACCGGCGGCGTAAGCATGGAACTAGCGGCTGCCGTGCGCGGCGGTGCGGTCTATGCCGTTGAATGTGAAGAACCGGCGATCGACCTGATCCAACAAAACTGCCGGAAATTTCATGCCTGGAATGTGCATGTGGTGCCCGGTAGAGCCCCGCAGGCATTGGAATCACTGCCTGCACCGGATGCTGTTTTTGTGGGCGGCAGTAAGGGCGAGATGGAAGCAATCCTGATGGCGGCGCTGGCGAAAAATCCCGCCGTGCGGTTGTGTGTCAGCTGCATTGCGCTGGAAACCCTGGAAACCGTTCTGTCGGTCTGCCGCGCGCACAATCTGCAGCCGCAGGTGACGCAGGTAGCTGTCAGTGATGCACAACCTATGGGACGTATGCACCTGTTGATGGCGCAGAACCCGGTTTTCCTTATCACGGTACAATGCAATGATTGAGTGTATGATTGCCGCACCGCAGTCAGGCGGGGGCAAAACGGTAATGACCTGCGCATTGCTTGCGGCTTTAAAACAATGCGGCGTATCTCCCTGTGCTTTTAAGTGCGGGCCGGATTATATCGATCCCATGTTTCATCGTGCAGTGCTGGGCATTGAAAGCCATAACCTGGATTTATTTCTCTCTTCGGAAGAAACGGTGCGTTCTCTGTTTGCGCGGTATACAGCAGGGCATGGCGCGGCTGTCTGCGAAGGCGTGATGGGATATTATGACGGGGTTGGCGGCACAACAACCCGTGCCAGTGCCTGGCATCTGGCGGATACGCTGCAATTGCCGGTGCTGTTGGTACTGCGCCCCAAGGGCGCAAGCCTGACCTTGGCGGCCTCTGTGCGTGGGCTGCAAAACTTCCGGGCGGACAGTCATCTGGCGGGAATTATTCTGAACGATTGCAAACCGATGCTCTACCAAACGCTGGCACCCATGCTGGAACGGGAAACCGGCTTGCAGGTATTGGGGTATCTGCCGCCGATGGAGCAGGCACAATTTCAAAGCCGCCACCTTGGACTGTATACTTCCGGGGAAATTGCAGACCTGACCGAACGGGTGGAAGCCCTGGGTCAGCAGGCACAAAAGACATTGGATTTGCCAAAGATTCTGGAATTGTGCCGTCGCCCGGATACGGCAAAATCTGTCACACCGAAGTCTGCGGCGGAGCATACCACCATTGCGGTGGCATGGGATGAGGCGTTTTGCTTTTGCTATGCCGAAACACTGGATGCACTGCGAGCAGCCGGTGCCGAGCCGGTCTTTTTCAGCCCAATGCGGGATGCTGCATTGCCCTCCGGATGCGGCGGATTGTATCTGCCCGGTGGATACCCCGAACTGTATGCAAAAACGCTCAGTCAAAATACGGCAATGCGAACCGCAATCCGGGATGCAGTACAGAGCGGTTTGCCCACGGTGGCGGAATGCGGAGGTTTTCTCTACCTGGGCCAATCTCTGGAAGATTCGCAGGGGACCGTTTGGCCCATGGCGGGCGTTCTGCCGGGAACGGGTGTGCAAACCGAACGGCTGGTGCGTTTTGGATACGCCGAACTTACCGCTGAAACAGACAACCTCTTGTTGCGGGCCGGGGAGCGTGTGCCCATTCATGAATTCCATTATTGGGACAGTACACAAAACGGGGAGGCTTGTACTGCCCGTAAACCGACCGGAACACGAAGCTGGAAATGCGGTTTTGCGTCGCCGCAACTGTTCGCTTCATTTGCCCATCTTTATATGGCGGGGACGCCGCAGCTGGCACAGCGCTTCGCAGCAGCCGCTTTGCAGTATGAAAGGAAGCAGAAATCATGCCCGAATACACAGATCTAAATACAGTGCTGCAAAAAATCCCATCACCGGATGAAAAGGCGCGGGCTGCTGCCCAAAAGCAATGGGCATCCTGCGCCAAGCCGTTGGGGAGCCTGGGCCTGCTGGAGGATGCATTGACCGAGATGGCGGCACTGACGGGTCAGGCCAAAATAGAACTTACACCGCGCACGGTTCTGGTACTATGTGCAGATAACGGTGTTGTGGCACAAGGGGTATCCCAGTCTGGCAGTGAGGTGACCGGCATTGTGGCACACGCACTGGCTGCGGGGCAGAGCAATGTATGCCGCATGGCGGCGCTCGCATCGTGCCGCGTGCTGCCGGTGAATATGGGAATTTTGGATTTTGCACCGGAACCAGGGGTTTTTGAAAGCCGCATCGGCAATGGTACGGCCGACATGACCCGGGGCCCGGCTATGACCTGTGCGCAGGCGGAGCAGGCAATTCTTGCCGGAATTGAGCTGGTGCGCATGCAGAAAGAGGCCGGGGTACATTTGCTGGCAACAGGGGAAATGGGTATTGGAAATACCACCACAGCTACGGCGGTAGCCTGCGTGCTACTGGGACGTACCCCGCAGGAACTGACCGGACGCGGGGCGGGGCTTTCTGATGCTGGATTGGTGCGTAAGCGCCGGGCCATTGAAACGGCGCTCGCCGTGAATAAGCCGGACGCAAAGGACCCGGTTGATGTGCTTTCCAAGGTCGGCGGGTTTGACATTGCCGGTTTGTGCGGTGTATTTTTGGGTGGCGCTTTATACCGTCTCCCAGTTTTGGTGGACGGTGCCATCAGTGCAGTGGCTGCACTCTGTGCGGTGCGCCTGTGCCCAAGGGCATCCGCTGCGGTTTTTGCTACCCACCAGAGTGCAGAGCCCGCAGGCGCATTGCTTTTGCAAGCGCTGGGCAAAAAGCCTTTGATCACAGCCGGTATGCGCCTGGGCGAGGGGACCGGTGCGGTGGCAGCAATGCCGATGCTGGATATGGCGTTGGCTATCTACCAAGGCAGCACCTTTGCCGACTATGGAATGCAGCCCTACACGCCCCAGGAGGCGCAAGGATGACGACGCTTGTGATCGGTGGCTCCGGCAGCGGAAAAAGCGAATATGCAGAACGTCTTGCCGTGCGCTTGGCCAAAGAGGCCCCGCGATATTATCTGGCAACCATGCAGGTCTGGGACGATGAATGCCGGGCGCGCATTGAAAAACACCGAAAGCAACGGGCCGGGCGCAGATTCGTAACTGTGGAATGTCCGCGTGATCTCGGCAAGATCGAAGCTGCGACCCTTGACGACGGTGGTACGATTTTGCTGGAAGATCTGGGTAATCTGGCAGCAAATGAACTGTACGCGCCGGGGGCCGATCTGGTTGCCGCGGAGGCGGCGATCCTTGCCGGTGTAGAACATCTTACGGCTGTCAGCGGTCATTTGGTTATCGTTTCTAACGAAGTCTGCACAGGCGGCGCAAACTACGCCGGGGATACAGACCTGTATCTGCGTCTTTTGGGACGCTTGCACCAGCGCATTGCGCAGCAGGCGGATGCGGTCTGCGAAGTGGTTGGCGGTTTGCCATATTATTACAAGGGAAGGAATCCAATATGATCGTGCCGGAAACGATTGCGGTGGCGTTTGCCATGTTCAGTGCCATCCCGGTGCCGCAGCCAACTTGGAACGAAAAGAACATGCGGTATGTTCTTTGTGCATTTCCGCTTGTGGGCGTGGTATGCGCTTTCGCGTATGCATTGTGGGCGTTTCTCTGCGCTTCCTGGCCGATTCCAGGCTGGCTGCAGGCCGCCGGGTATTGTCTGGCGCCCGTACTGATTACGGGCGGTATCCATCTGGATGGTTACGCAGATACCTGCGATGCGCTGGCCAGTTATGCCGATGCCGCCAAAAAGCAGGAAATTTTAAAGGACCCGCACTGCGGTGCCTTTGCGCTGATTCGCGTGTGCAGCTATTTTGTGGCCTACTTTGCCCTGTGCGCGTCCTTTACGATGGACTCTCGAACTTTGCTTTGCCTGGGCCTCGGATTTGTTTTGGAGCGCGCTCTGTCCGGCTGGGCAGTGGCGGCACTGCCCATTGCCAAAAATACCGGCCTAGTACATACCTTTGCCACAACGGCGGACCGTACCACCGTGCGCCGGGTTTTGGCGGGCTTGGCATTTGTGCTGTGCGGGGCGCTGGTTATCATCGGGAGAATCGGCGGACTGGCTATGGTGGCGGCGGCAGGTTTTGTGCTGTGGCGGTATCGCACGGTGGCGCAAAAACAGTTCGGCGGCATATCCGGTGATTTGGCCGGCTGGTTTTTGCAAAAGGCAGAACTGTGGATGTTGGCGGCACTGGTGGCGTGCCGTATTGTGGAGGCGGGACTATGATTTTGGTAATGGGACCACTGTACAGCGGAAAACGGGCTTTTGCCTGCCGGTTATTGCACTGCGAGGAAAAGGAATTGAGCCGATATGCGGTGTGGGACGTGCAGGAGCGTGCGGCAAAGACTGAAAACCTGGAATGCCTGGCCGACGAACTGGCCCGATGGTCTGTCGTGATTGCCACCGAGATTGGCGGAGGTGTCGTCCCTACCGATCCGGAGGAGCGTGCGGAGCGGGAAGCAGCGGGACGTTTGAACTGTCTGCTTTCTCAACGGGCCGACACGGTTGTGCGGGTCTTTTATGGTCTGCCACTTGTATTGAAAGGAAGTTTATCGCAATGATTATCTATCTGCTGCGGCATGGTACCACCATTTACAATGTGGAAAAGCGCTATCAGGGACAGCGCGATATTCCACTGTCGGATGCAGGCAAAGCTCAAATCTGTCCGGCGGATTTTACCACAGATGTGGTGTATGTTTCGCCCTTGATGCGCACCCAGCAAACGGCGCAGATTATGTTCCCGCAGGCGAAGCAGATCGTTGTGGAGGACCTCAAGGAGATGAATTTCGGCAGCTTTGAGGGCCGCAATTATATCGAGATGGAGCATGATCCAGACTATCTCGCGTGGGTTCAGTCCAACTGCGAAACACCCTGCCCCGATGGAGAACGGAAAGATCAATTCTGTGAGCGTACCTGCAGGGCATTTGCTCAGCTGGTGGATAGCGCTTTTGCCGAAGGGCGCAATCAACTGGTGATTGTTGCGCATGGCGGTACCCAGATGGCGGTGATGGAGCGTTTTGCAATACCCCATTATGAATACTATCATTGGTGTGCCCCAAACGCGGGCGGTTATAAGCTGGATGCTTCCCGCTGGCAGCAGGACCACACGCTGACGCTGCTGGAAACGGTACAGTATACCAAGGAGCCCCGTGCATGACGATCTGTATTGCTGTTTTGCTGGGATTTCTGCTGGATTTATGTCTGGCGGACCCGTCGTGGATGCCGCATCCGGTTGTGCTGATGGGGAAATGCATCACCCGTCTGGAAAAGTGTCTGCGGGCGCGTTTTCCCGCTACGGCGCGCGGAGAACGGATGGCCGGGTGTGTTCTGGCTGTAGTACTGCCGGTGGGGACGCTGGTGCTCACGTCGGCGGTCTGCTTTCTGGCATATCGGATACACCCGGTGCTGAGCCTGGCGGTACAAACGCTGTGGTGCTGGCAGGCTCTGGCTGTCAAAGGATTGGCTGTAGAAAGCCGAAATGTGTATCGCTGTCTTGCGGCAGGGGATTTGCCGGCCGCACGCAAGGCTGTTTCGCGCATTGTGGGCCGTGATACGCAGGCATTGAACGAGGAGGGTGTAACCAAAGCGGCCGTAGAAACTGTAGCGGAAAATTTCTCCGACGGTGTGGTTGCGCCGCTGCTCTATATGTTGCTGGGCGGCGCACCTCTGGCCCTTTGTTATAAGGCCATCAACACGATGGACAGCATGGTTGGCTACAAAAACGAGCGATATCTGTATTTTGGCCGCGCGGCTGCCAAGCTGGACGACGTTGCCAATTATTTGCCTTCGCGCCTGGCGGCATTGTTCTGGATTGCAGCAGCCGCACTCATAGGACAGCATGCCGGCAATGCCTGGAAAATCTGGCGGCGAGACCGCCGCAATCATGCCAGCCCGAACAGTGCCCAGACAGAATCGGCATGTGCCGGGGCACTGAGGGTACAGCTGGCAGGGCCGGCCTATTACTTTGGTGAATATTACGACAAACCGACGATTGGTGACGCCCTGCGGCCGGTGGAACCACGGGACATTCTGCGTGCCAATGGGATGCTGTTTGCGGCGTCCCTTTTGGCGTTGATTTTAGGACTTGCAATACGGGTGGGATTTGTTTTTCTTTTGAGGTGATGAAATGCAGTTGGTACACGGCGGCGATTGGGCCGGGTTTGAGGCAGAATACGGGCGGGCACCTTTGGATTTTTCTGCCAACGTCAGCCCGCTTGGCGTGCCGCAGGGCGTGCGCGACGCGATTGCGGCTGCGGCGGTCGATGCAGACCGGTACCCGGACCCGCTGTGCCGCACCTTGTGCCGGAAAATCGCGAATAAGGAAGAAGTTTCGCCCGACTGGATTCTTTGCGGCAACGGTGCTGCGGATCTGATCTGGCGTCTGGCAGCAGCGCTTCGCCCTCAAAGAGCACTGTTGCCCGCACCGGCTTTTGCCGAATATGAAGCGGCGCTGCGCAGTGTGAATTGCCAGATCGTGCACAGCCTTCTTTCATCGGAATCAGGCTTTACGGTGGGGGAAGACTTCCTGCAGGAAATAACGCCGCAGACGGAGATGGTTTTTCTGTGTGAGCCGAACAATCCCACCGGCCGCACAACCGCAATGCCGCTTTTGCGCAGAATCTTGGACCGCTGCGCCGAAGCAGGTACGGTGCTGGTCGTGGACGAATGTTTCGGTGATTTTCTGGATGACCCGGCCGCCCATACCCTTGTGCCGTTATTGGGGGCGTATCCGAATCTTGTGATTCTGAAAGCATTTACCAAAATGTATGCGATGGCTGGTGTACGGCTGGGGTATGCCCTCTGCGCAGACAAAGCAACGCTTGAAAAACTGCGTGCGGCCGGTTCGCCCTGGGCTGTCAGCAGTCTGGCACAGGCAGCCGGCTGTGCGGCTTTGCTGGAGGGTGACTATGTACAGCGTGTTCGAACGCTGATTCAGGCGCAGCGCCCGCACATGACGCAGGGACTGCGCGCACTGGGATTGCGTGTAATTCCGGGAAAGGCAAACTATCTGCTGTTTCAATGTGCAACGCCGTTGCTGGAGCCTTTGCGCACACGCGGGATACTGCTGCGAAGCTGCGGAAACTACCTGGGATTGGATGATACCTGGTACCGGACAGCCATCCGGACCAAAGAGGAAAACCGCCGATTTCTGGCGGCACTTGAGGAGATTCTGTCATGAGCAACACAAACCGTGCACGATGCATTATGGTGCAGGGGACGATGTCGGGCGCAGGGAAAAGCCTGCTTTGTACGGCACTCTGCCGTATTTTTGCACAGGATGGTCTGCGCGTGGCGCCGTTCAAGAGCCAGAATATGGCGCTGAACAGTTACGTTACCCGTGACGGCTTGGAAATGGGCCGTGCCCAGGTAGTGCAGGCGCAGGCGGCAGGGATTGAGCCGGATGTGCGTATGAATCCGATTCTGCTCAAGCCCTGCAGCGATACCGGCAGCCAGGTCATCGTTCGGGGAGAAGTGCGCGGTCAGATGCCGGCGGCAGAGTATTTCCGTCACAAAAAACAGCTGATCCCCGAAATTCTTGCCGCGTATCAAAGTCTTGCGGAAGAATATGATGTCCTTGTGATAGAAGGTGCCGGCAGCCCGGCAGAAATCAATCTTAAAGCAGATGATATCGTCAACATGGGGCTGGCCAGACTTGTCAACGCGCCGGTGCTTCTGGCGGGGGATATTGACCGCGGCGGTGTTTTTGCGCAGCTTTACGGTACGGTGGCGCTGCTCGAGGAGGAAGAACGTGCCCGCATCGGCGGGCTTGTCATCAATAAGTTCCGCGGCGATCCCGCTATTTTACGGCCGGGTCTTTCCATGTTGGAAGAGAGAACCCGTCTGCCGGTGCTGGGGGTGGTGCCCTATCTTGAGGTGGACGTTGATGATGAAGATTCCCTTGCGCCCTGCCTGGGAACAGCATCTGTACATAAACCCATTGATATCGCGGTCATCCGATTGCCCAGAATTTCCAATTTCACGGATTTTACGCCGCTGGAAAGTCATCCGGCGCTGGGTGTTCGCTATGTAAGTGAAGCATCAGTGTTGGGGCACCCCGATCTCATCATTCTTCCGGGTACAAAGAATACGGTGGAAGATCTTTTGTGGCTGCGCCAGAACGGGCTGGAAGCGGCAATCCTTAAGGCGAGCACCTCTGATACACCCGTTCTGGGCATTTGTGGCGGTTATCAGATGCTAGGACAGACGTTGAGTGACCCGGACGGTGTGGAGGGCGGTGTGCCCGGCCGTACGCTGCGCGGCTTGGAACTGCTGCCGGTGAAAACTGTTTTCACGGCAGAAAAAACACGTACCCGGGTACAGGCTGTGACAGAATCGGGACCTTTTGCCGGGGCACGACTGGATGGATATGAAATTCACATGGGCCGGACACAAGTCGAAGGCGCAGCGTTTTGCAGGCTGCAGGATGGCACACAGGATGGATGCTGCCGAAATCTTGTGTATGGTACGTATCTGCACGGATTGTTTGATACGGGGGAACTGACGGTGAAACTGGCGGACTGGTTATGTACCCGCAAAGGGCTGAGCCCTCAGCAGGCAGCGCCGGTCAGCCATGCAGCTTACCAGCAACGCCAGTTTGACAGATTGGCCGATGGCGTGCGGGAGGCACTGGATATGCAGGCAATTTATCGCATGATGGAGGAATGTCGATGACCGCAAAACATACACTTCCGGCCGATATTGAGCGTACCAGCATGCAGATCATAGAAGAAGAACTGAAACAGCGCGGAATTGTTGTCGCACCGGAAAATGCCGCCGTCGTCCGGCGGGTGATTCACACAACAGCAGACTTTGACTATGCGCGGAATTTATGCTTTACACCGGATGCCGTAGAAAATGGCATTCAAGCGCTGCAAAATGGCGCGGCGATTGTGACGGATACCAATATGGCGCTGGCAGGAATCAGCAAGCCCTCCCTGGCAGCGCTTGGTACTTCGGCGCAATGCTTTATGGCGGATGCAGCGGTTGCGGACGCTGCCAAACGGGCAGGAACGACCCGCGCGGTGGCGGCCATGCGCCATGCGGGTGAGGTGTGCCCGGAGGCCATTTTTGCCATCGGCAACGCGCCCACGGCCTTGTTGGAAATCTGCGATTTGATGCAGCAGCATCTGCTTCGGCCGGCACTTGTGATTGCAGTACCGGTCGGTTTTGTCAATGTGGAGGAAAGTAAAGAACGGTTGTTTGGGGCCTGCACAGAACAAAACATACCTTGTATTGCGGCAATGGGCCGTAAAGGCGGCAGTACGGTAGCGGCTGCCATCTGCAATGCATTGCTTTATACAGCGACAGGGCGTCTGGACCCGTCGGCGCGTGGTTGGCAGGGGTGAATCCATGAAGAGCGTAAAAAAACGAACGGCGACGGTGCCGGTTGTGCTGGGCATTTTGGTGCTGGCTGTCATCGTATCGGCGGTGGCGGCACTGTGCCTGGGCAGTCAGCCCTATTCACTGGCCCGACTCTGGCAGGCACTGTGTACCCGGGGCGAGCAAGACCCTGTCTGGCGCGTGATCGCCTATGTGCGGCTCCCGCGTATGTTGGGCGGCCTGTTTTCGGGCGCGGCCCTGGCTGTGGCAGGCGTTTTGCTGCAAGCAGTGCTCAACAACGCAATGGCCAGTCCCAATGTCATCGGTGTCAATGCGGGTGCCGGCTTTTTCGCGCTTTTCGCCATGGTTGTGGCGCCTACCGTGCCCGGGGCGATGCAGTTCGCATCATTTCTGGGCGCCCTCGGCTGTTCTATGCTTGTGTATTTGCTGGCCTGGCGGGCGGGCCTCTCCCGGACAACGCTGGTGCTGGCGGGCCTTGCTGTCAGTGGTATGCTGACGGCAGGCATCAATACATTAAAACTGCTTTGGCCCGAAATTGTGGCCAGCTCACCGGGATTTCTGACGGGGGGATTGTCCGGCGTTACAATGAGCATGCTGGCAGCGGCGTTTCCATACTTTGTACTGGGCATTCTGCTGGCGCTCTTTTTAACGGTGGACTTGAACGTGCTGTGCCTGGGAGAGGAAAGTGCTGCCGGCCTTGGTCTTCATGTTACGCGCACACGGTTTCTTGGGATTCTGGCGGCGGCATTGCTGGCCGGTTCGGCGGTTAGTTTTGCGGGCCTGCTGAGTTTTGTCGGCCTGCTGGCACCCCATATTGCGCGTCGCCTTGTGGGCACAGACCATCGGATTCTTGTGCCGGCATCGGCCTTGCTTGGCGCGGCGTTTGTAGTGGTATGTGACATTGCTGCACGCCTGCTCTTTGCGCCGTTTGAACTGCCGGTGGGAATTCTGCTTTCTCTCATTGGCGGCCCGTTCTTCCTGAGCTTGCTGCTCCATCGAAAAAGGGGGCGTATCTATGTTTGAACTGCAACAGGCGGCGGTCGGCTATGATGCTGTCCCGATCTTGCAAAATGTCAGTTTTACAGCGCAGGATGGACAGATCACAACCCTGGTAGGCACCAACGGCTGCGGAAAAACAACACTGCTAAAAGCCATTGCGCGGCAGTTGCCGCTGCTGGGCGGGCAAATCCTTCTGCAGGGACGGTCGATCCAAGACTATGAACGTAAGGAGTTCGCCCGTACCGCTGCGTTTATGCCGCAGGTGCGCAATATTCCGGAAATCACGGTGCGAGGACTTGTCAGCCACGGACGATTTCCGTATCTTGGCCTTTCACGCCAGATGACAACCAAAGACCGTAAGGAGGTGGAAGACGCAATGCAGGCTACCGGCGTGGCACGGTGGGCCGACCGGGATTTGCGCGAGCTTTCGGGCGGTGAGCGCCAGCGTGTGTACCTTGCCATGGCGCTGGCCCAGGGGGGCGACGCTATCTTGTTGGACGAACCCACCACCTACCTGGATGTGGCAGCCCAGTTTGAACTGCTGGAATTGCTGCGCACGCTGGCAAACCAGGGAAAAACGGTGCTGCTTGTTCTGCACGACCTGGCGCAGGCATTGCAATACAGTGACCGCGTGGCAGTTTTGGCGGATGGAAAGCTGGCGGCCTTTGATGCCCCGGCGAATCTGTTTGAGCAGAAAATGCTGGATGAAATTTTCCGTGTGACACTGTGCCGTGCGCCGGAAGGTA
This sequence comes from uncultured Subdoligranulum sp., assembly GCA_900545545.1. GTDB lineage: Bacteria > Bacillota > Clostridia > Oscillospirales > Ruminococcaceae > Gemmiger. Next base: position 109,797 of record UQZO01000006.1, read on the forward strand.
CCTACTATCTGCGGCGATGAAATCCATCCAAAATCATCTCTTGCAATTGTGTGCACAATATTGTATAATAGCTTCTGCGGACAGGGCTGAATTGCGCTGTTTTGCGTACAGATGTGGGCCCCGTGCGTGGGCGGCCCGTGAACCATGTCAGGCGGGGAACCGAGCAGCATTAAGCGGCGCTCGTCCAGTGCTGCGGCAAGCCTGCATCTGTACGCAAAGCAGCGCAGCCGCGTGCTCTGCCCGCTTTTTCTGATTTTACGGGGAGGTGTGCCTATGTACCGCGCGTTGTATCGCAAATGGCGCCCGCAGCGGTTTGCCGATGTGGTAGGGCAGCAGCCCATTGTGACGGCGCTGCAAAATCAGATCGCGGCCGGACGCATCGGCCACGCCTACCTGTTTACCGGAACCCGTGGTACCGGCAAGACGACTTGTGCTAAAATATTTGCCAAGGCCGTCAACTGTCTGGACCAAACCAGCCCCGATCCCTGCTGTGAATGTGAAATCTGTAAGGGAATCGACAGTGGTTCCATCATGGATATCATAGAAATGGACGCCGCATCCAACAACGGTGTCGATGATATCCGGGATCTTCGTGATGAAGTGGCCTACCTGCCGTCTGTATGCCGTTACAAGGTATACATTATCGACGAGGTGCACATGCTCTCCACGCAGGCTTTCAACGCACTGCTCAAGACGATGGAAGAACCGCCGGAACATGTGATCTTTATTCTGGCAACTACGGAAGTGCAAAAAGTTCCGGTTACGATTCTGAGCCGCTGTCAGCGGTATGATTTTGCGCGTATTACGGCGCAGGATATCGCAGGGCGCCTGACCTATGTTGCCGGGCAGGAAAAGATCGAACTGGAACCCGGTGCGGCACAACTGATCGGTCGTCTGGCAGATGGTGCCATGCGTGATGCGTTGTCGATTCTCGACACGTGCGCGGGCGTGGATAACCATGTAGATGAAGCCTTGGTGCGCCGTATGGCCGGCGTTACCGACCGCGGCTATCTTTTTGAAATCAGTGATGCCATCGCCGCTAAAGATTCCGTTGCAGCGCTTGGCAAGATTGCAGAACTGCGCCAGCAAAGCGTGGATATGCGCCGCCTGTGCATGGAGCTGGCCGGGCATTATCGAAATCTGATGCTCTGCGCTTTACCGGGAGGTACTGATCTTTTGACCGGCACTTCGCCGGAAGAAGAAGCCGCGTATGCACAGCGCAAGGACTTCCCCCAGGGGGAGGCAATCCGGGCCATTAACGCTTTTGGTCAGGCGCTGGAAAAAATGAGCCGTGGCACTGACCAGCGGATCGAACTGGAACTGGCGGTATTCTCGCTGACCCAGCCGCAGACGGCTGCCATGGTACAGGCAGCCCCGGTACAACCGGCCCAGCCTGCTACTCCGCAGCCTTTTGCCGCGACGGCCCCCGCAGCTTTTACCTCTGCACCGCCGGTGCAAAGTGCTAAGCCCAGTGCACCGCCGCCTACTGTACAGCAAAAGGTTTCGGAACCGCCGATGGAGGAAGTACCGCCTCCTGAGGAGGAACCGGAATTTTTGCAGCCGGAACTTCGTCCTGCAGCGCCAGTGCCGCAGCCCGTGGCACCGGAAGCTCAGGCTCCCAAACCAACGCCGCGCCGTGCTGCTCAGCAGCAGGAGGCAGGACCGCTGGAACCTTTCCCGCAATGGGCGCTGGTTCTGGCAGATCTTGAGGAAACGGACGGTATGATGATTTCCTTCTTGCGCGGAACCCGCGCATACTACGACGGAAAACATGTGCTTTTTGAATGCAGCGATGCTTTCCGGGATTACATCCGCAACAACCGTGAAGTAAGCAAAAAGCTGAAGGAAACGATTTACCGGGTAACAAAGATTCGTTGCAGTATCGGCCCTTACGAGGCCCCCAAAACAGAAGAAAACGGCAACCCGCAGATGTCCATCGACCAGACGCTGCAGAACATGCAGGCGTTGGGCGTGGATGTTCAGATTGAAGATAAATAATATTGGAGGATTTTACCTATGAAAGCAAGACTGCCCAAAGGCTACGGCCGTCCCGATCCCAATGCAATGATGCGTCAGGTCCAGAAAATGCAGGACGAGATCCGCGCCAAGCAGGAGGAACTGGAGGCAAAAGAATACACCGGTACTGCCAGCGGTGAGATGGTTACGGTCACCATGACCGGCAAGCACGAGATCACGGCTGTCAAAATCAAGCCCGAGGCCGTGGACCCGGAGGATATCGAGATGCTCGAAGACCTGATTGCTGCGGCTGTGAACAGCGCTGTGGCGGCTGTCGATAAGGATTCCGAGGAAGAAATGGGCAAGCTGACCGGCGGAATGAATATTCCCGGTCTGGGCTAAGAGGAAACATGATGCCGCAAAACGTTGAACCGCTGGAAAATCTGGTTGATCAGTTTGCGCGCTTTCCCGGGATTGGCCGTAAAGGCGCCACGCGGATGGCTTATGAAATAATGTCGATGTCCAATGAGCAGGCGATGGAACTTGCCAAGGCTATCGAACATGCCAAGAAAGATCTGCATCGCTGCCGCATCTGTCAGGATTACACGGCGGGGGAGGTCTGCAAGATTTGCTCGTCCCCCAAGCGGGATCGCAGCGTTATCTGTGTAGTAGAAAGCCCGCGGGACATCAAGTCCATTGAGCGGACCCATGAATACAATGGTTTGTACCATGTACTGCATGGCCTGATTTCGCCGATGGACGGCATCGGGGCAGATCAGCTTTGCGTAAAAGAACTGCTGGCACGTCTCAATGATACCGTCAAGGAGGTCATTATGGCCACCAGCCCGACGGTGGAAGGCGAAGCTACGGCTATGTATCTGGCAAAGCTTATCAAGCCCCTGGGAATCCGCACAACCCGTCTGGCGTACGGCTTGCCGGTTGGTTCCAGCCTGGAATATGCCGACGAAACCACCCTGTATCGAGCGATGCAGGGACGCGGTGATCTGTGACAGGGTTCGCTTGACTTTTTCACATAACTGCGCTATAATCAAAAACCACTACACGCAAAGGAGGTGTGCTTTGTGGCAGAGGATAAATCCGGAAAAAAGATTATTGCCCAAAACCGCGAGGCACGCCATGAATACTTTGTGATCGAGGCGCTGGAAACCGGCATTGAGCTGGTGGGCACCGAAGTCAAGAGTCTGCGTGCCGGTGGGGTAAACTTAAAGGACTCGTGGGCCGATATTGACGATGGGGAACTGATCGTAAAGGGGATGCACATCAGCCCCTACGAACAGGGAAACATCTTCAACAAAGACCCGCGTCGTCCGCGCCGTTTGCTGGCACACAAGGCGGAAATCCGTCGTTTGGGTCAACAGATCAAGCTGCAGGGATATACCTTGGTCCCTCTTTCCATTTACTTCAAACATGGTCGTGTAAAGCTGGAACTGGGACTTTGCAAAGGTAAAAAACTGTACGATAAACGCGCAACTGCTGCGGCGCGTGATGCCAAGCGGGACATTGACCGCGCTTTGAAAACGCAGCGATAAAAGCTGTTTGCTTTAGCTTTCCCGGTGGGATTCTTCCCACCGAAATGCGGGGCTGTAATGGTTTCGACGGGGAGAGAGAGGCGTGAGCAGCGGGCCGTGGCGGTGCACCACGATAAAAGTACCAATTAAAATTAACTGACAACAATTATCCTGTTGCCGTCGCTGCCTAATTAGGCGCGACCGTCCTGCCTGCGTTAGTACCGCGCGGGGTCAGGGCGTCGATTAGGTACTGAACGTGCACGGGCTTAAGCTTTGCGGCCCGTCATGCATTTATGAAGCTACCAAGGCGTAGCGCGTGTGTGTTCGCCCGCGCCAAGGGAAATCTAATAAACACACTGCGCCCGGAGATACTCTAACCGATTTCTTTTCGGACACGGGTTCGACTCCCGTCAGCTCCACCATACGTACCCCAGACGAACCCTAGTGGTTCGTCTGGGGTATTTTTATAGACCAATGTGCCCGGCTCCTGTGCCTGCAAGCACGGGGGCCGTTTTTTTGCAGAGGCATATCGTTGGCAACAGTTTGGAAATCTTGTACAGTATAATAAGAAGCACACAAGGCAAAGGAGAAAGATCATGAACCCAGTATTGATTGTGGATGATGAAAAGGCCATTGCAGATTTGATTGAGATGACTCTGGAACCCTTTGGGTACGATTGCTGCAAGGCATACAGCGGGGAGGAGGCAGCAGATTTTATCGAAAGCCGAAATTTTGATCTGATCCTGCTGGACGTAATGCTGCCCGGGGTGGATGGCTTTGCGCTGATGGACTATATCGCCCCTACGGGAACGCCGGTAATCTTTCTGACCGCCAAAACGTCGGTGGAGGACAGAGTGAGAGGGCTGCGGGCCGGCGCTTATGATTACATTACAAAACCCTTTGCAACGGAGGAGCTTCTGGCTCGCGTGGAGGGATTGATGCGCCATACCGGCCGGCGGCATCAGACGCTTTGTATATGGGGCGTTGAGATTCAACCTGAGACCCGTACGGTACAAAAGGGCGGCGTTCCGGTCAAATTGACCCCGCGTGAGTTCGATCTTCTTATGGTGCTGGTATATAACCAGGGGGTGGCGCTGTACAGGGATGTCCTGTTGGAACGAGTCTGGGGCATGGATAGCGATGCGGCACCCCGTACTCTGGATATTCACGTCTGCCGTCTGCGAAAAAAGCTGGGATGGACCACTCAAATCCGGGCTATTCCAAAAATTGGATACTTGCTGGAGGCTGAACCATGAAATTTGCACACAAACTGACGCTGGCAATCGTTTTGCCGCTGTGCGTGGCATTGTCGGTGGGAGGTACCTGGTCCATACACCAGAATTTTCTGGAAGCGCTTGACACGGCAGCCCGCACCAACAGTTCTGCCCAGATGCGGCAACGCTATGCGTTGGAAAACGAGCTGGCCGATGTGCAAGGCGACAGTGCCAACGAAATCTATACTCGACTATGTACTTACGAGCAGGAACAGCGTACGCTGGGGGAAGAAGGGCTGCTTTTCACCGTAATGGGTGAGAATGGTGCTGTATTGTATTCCACCATGCCTTTGGATATCCCGTACCGGGAACAGCAACAGGCAGTGACAACCGGTGAAGACCGGGTGTTCTACGTGGATACCGGGGCAACAAAGTACCAGTTACTTACCACGCCGCTGCGCGGGTTGTCCCGTACAATGTGGCTCGTCAATGTCTATGATGTAACTGCTCAGTTTGCAGAGCGGGACCGGCAGGTCCGACAACACCTGACACTGGAAGGAGTCGCTCTGCTGCTGACGGGGGCGGCAGCTGCGCTGATGGCCCGGCTGCTGACGCGGCCCTTACACCAGCTGGAATTGGCCAGTAGGGCCCTTTCTTCCGGAGAACAGTCCGCTCGGGCAGATATCCATAGCGGAGACGAACTGGAACAGCTGGGGCTGACCTTCAATCATATGGCCGATACATTGACAACCCAGATGCGGGCACTGGAGGAGGAATCAGCCCGGCAAAAGCGGTTTGTGGCTGCCTTTACACACGAACTGAAAACCCCCATGACAGCCATTTTAGGGTACGCGGATCTGCTGCGCAAGGGGGAACAGACGGCAGACAAGCGCCACCGCGCAGCCGGGTACATCTACCAGGAGGCGAGCCGCCTGGAAACCTTGGGCCAGGAATTGTTGCAGCTTTTTGGCCTGGAACAGGGCGGCATAACCCGGGAACCGGTACAGTTGAGTATGGTTTGGGGCGACGTGATTCGAAGTCTGCCGGACCTTGCTGGACGTCTTACGGTAGAGGGGCAGGACCCCACCCTGCGGGTCAACCGACCATTGCTGGGTACACTGCTGCGCAACCTGGTCCTGAATGCGGCGGCTGCCGATACACAAGGTGGAAACATCCGTTTGTGGTGCGACCAACGGGACGGTGTGCTATGCCTGGGCGTGACGGATACCGGCCCTGGCATCCCGGCAGAGGAACTGGAAAAACTTCGTGAGCCATTTTACCGGTTGGATAAAAGCCGGTCCAGGCAAAATGGAGGCAATGGTCTGGGGCTGACAATCTGTGAGCGCGTCGCCCAAGCCCACGGAACAACCCTTCGGATGGAAAGTGAAGTGGGAAAAGGTACCACAGTTTGGATTCCTTGGGAGGAGGCAGAACCATGCGTGTAAAAACGTACAGAAGTATTATGCTGGTGGCGATGATATTGCTCTGCTTGCTCTCGCTTGGGTTACCGTTATTCTACAATCACTGGAGCAATATCCAATTGGCGCGGCAGGGAACTCTACGCCCGGAGCAACCGGGTATGTTGAGTGCCGAGGGGCAGGAGAATCCGCTGGTCTATGCCCTGTACCGCAACCGTTTTGTAACGCAGTCTGCGCTGGAACTGCCTGGAGATGTGCAGCAAGTCCAGCAGGATTTGCTGTCCCGAACCGAAGCACTGGCCCAAGCCGGGGTGCTACCGGATCTTGTGGCACAGAGGGCCCAATGGATTTTAGAACAGCCGGTATCGCAAGCTACAAGTAAAGAGGAAAACGGATTTGCAAGTGCCACCTACCTGATCCCGCAGAAGGGGGCTTTTGGCTACTGTTCGGTTTACGCCTGTTGGCAGGAAGATTCAGAGATGGTGGTTTCGTATATCGTGACGGCGGATACTGTCCTGAACGACCTGGAACCTTATCTTTCCGCTTACCAGGCGTATTTGCAGGTGAACAATCTGCCGGACTGGCAGGTTGACTTCCGGCAGGAGGGAGAGGCTTGGGGCTGGTCTCAGACAGGGCAACTGAGTCTCTTCTGCCGTCGGGAAGCGGGTCGCTTTCTTTTGGGGGCGGTTTCCCAAGCAGAACCGTTGGCAAATGAGTTTGCTTCATAAAGAATAAGGAGTGAAGGATTATGAAAAAACGGATGTGCCTTGCCGTGCTGTGCTTGTTGCTCCTTGCCAGTGGCTGCGCACAAAAGCAAGAACTCGAACCATCTCAGGAGACACTGGAGACAGCCTCTGTTGATGGGGGAGATCTGTATGCCCTCACTGGCGAAACACCGGATGGACTCTACCATACCAACTGGGGAAAAGAAACCTGCTTCCTGGACTATGCCACCGGTCAGAACCGTCCTCTGTGTGCTGAACCGGGGTGCAACCATGCCGATGAGACCTGTGCGGCCCGCTTGCCCGAGAATACATCCTACAGTGAGATATTTCTGCTGAAGGATGGTTCCTTGGCATACAGCTTGAAGGACGAAACTTCCTATTCTATCTGGCGGATGGACGGCGATGGAGGCAACCGGCAGGAACTGGGCCGCATGGCGGAGGAAAATGCAATCTGGAATCTTCTTTGTGCGGATGATGTCTACCTGTATCTGGCCTGTGAATCTTATGAAGAGGGCGCACAGTTTACGGTCAGCCGTGTGCCCTTGACCGGTGGCGTCCCGGAAACCCTGTGGAGCAAAAAGGAATATGCAGCTCCGCAAATGCTGGGGGTGAGCGGGCGAAATCTGGTACTGTGGTGGTACGATTGGAGTGAGCAGGAAGAAGTTCCACAGCCGGTCGTGACCAGCGAAATGCCGGAGGAAGAGGTGCAGGAAAAGCTCGCAGCCTATGATGCGGAAATGGACCGGGTAACGGGTGATTTCCGAGTGGTACTCTGTTCTATAGATACGGGGGAAGAGCAGGAACTGGACAGTTGGACGAGTCTCCACGGGACAACAGGGCGGACATTGTACTGGAAGCAGGACCGTCTGTACTGGATGGATTGTGGGGAGTCGGGCTCGCTGCATTGGATTATGGCGGATGGTCAGCAAGGGGAACTCGCAGTCCAATGGCCGCAGGAAATTACCCAGTGTCAAGAGGAACTGAACATCAATTTGGAATGCCGAATGTTGCAGGGTGAGATTTTGCTGACTGTGTGTGAATTCCGGGAAAATGACCCGGTAGTCAGGCGGTACGTGCTGGACCTGGAAAGCGGTGCCGTGCAGGAAATTCCGCTGCAATATATTGCCAATGCAACGGAGGAACCTGTTTCCATCCAAGGACAGGGAGAGGATTGTCTTTTTGTCGTATTTGAAGAACAGGTACAGATTGGCACCTATCTGGACCCTGACGGTATGCCTGCAACCTCTATGGAAACACACCGGCGCTACGGACTTATCAGTGAGGAGGACTTTCTGGCGGGCATCCCCAATTATAGGGAAATTCAGTTGGAGACCCCGTGAATGCAGCTGGACAAGCGGTACCCGGTGCGGTATAATGCGGCTATGAAAGTATTGTATTTGTATCTGGCTGTCATCAACTTGATAGCTTTCGGTTTCATGGCAGCGGATAAACGCCGCGCCCAAAAACATCGTTGGCGGATACCGGAACATACATTGTTTGCCGCTGCACTGCTGGGCGGGAGCCTTGGCGCGTTGTTGGGCATGTATCTTTGCCATCATAAAACCAAACACTGGTATTTTGTCGTGGGAATGCCTTTGATTCTTGTGGTACAGATTGCCTTGGTATTCTGGCTTGGAGGCGGGAGTCATGTGGTTTAAGCATGGAAAAAAAGGAAAGGAGAAAAGCTCGTTGACGCCCCCGGAGGGCATGACAGCGGAAGATATTGCAACCCAAAGCAGCATCTGTACAGGAGAAACGATGATCGGATTTTTGGACTCAAAAACCGGGCGCCTGCTGCAGGCTGTGGTGGTACGAAATGACACGGATATTGCTGCGTTTTATCAAGCATATGGTTACGAACCGCCATGTCGGAATTGACAAAAAAATACCAATCCATATTTGACATTTTATTAACTTTGTGAGATATCTTGCGGTAGCGCATATTTCTTGCGCAATCTGTAGCGAAAACGTGCAGATTCTTTGCAAATAACAAAAACAATGTTATAATAATTCCGTAAGTGTCAAGCAGAGGATATTAAGTCAATATTTCTGCGTTAAAGGATATGGAGGTAGTTTTTTGTATGTCCATTTTTGAAAATTTTGAAGCCAAGCTGCGCGCAGAGTCCAAGTCCATCGTGTTTACCGAAGGCACCGACGCGCGTATTCTGTCTGCTGCCAGCCGTTTGCTGGCGGGTAAGACACTGCGCGTGATTCTGCTGGGCGAGCCGGAGGCTGTCAACAAGGCGGCAGCTGAGGGTGGCTTTGATATTACCGGCGCAGAAATTCTGGACCCTGCTTCTTACGAAGGTTTTGATGAAATGGTTGCCAAGATGGTTGAGCTGCGCAAGGGCAAAATGACTGAGGAACAGTGCCGTGCGGCGCTTTCCAAGTCCAACTATTTCGGCACCATGCTTGTCAAGATGGGCAAGGCGGATTGCCTGCTGGGTGGCGCCACTTATTCTACCGCTGATACGGTTCGCCCCGCGCTGCAGCTGATCAAATGCAAGCCCGGCATCAAGTCGGTCAGCTCCTGCTTCATTCTGATGCGCGCTGATGAGAGCATCGCCATGGGTGACTGTGCCATCAACATCGATCCAAGCGAGGATGAGATCGTGGAGTCTACCGTGGAGACGGCACATACCGCCGAGATCTTCGGTATCGATCCCCGCGTCGCACTGCTGTCCTATTCCACCAAGGGCTCCGGCAAGGGCGAGACCGTCGACAAGATGCGCAATGCTACCGTCCGCGTGCAGGAAGCACACCCGGAACTGAAGGTTGATGGTGAGCTGCAGTTTGACGCTGCGGTTGCACCGGAGGTCGGTCAGCTCAAGGCACCGGGTTCCAAGGTGGCTGGCTACGCCAATACCTTCATTTTCCCGAACATCAACGCCGGCAACATTGGCTACAAGATTGCCCAGCGTCTGGGTGGTTTTGAGGCCTATGGCCCCATCCTGCAGGGTTTGAACGCTCCCATCAATGATCTGTCCCGTGGATGCAACGCTGAGGAAGTCTACAAGATGGCGCTGATTACCGCTGCGCTGATCTGAAAAACGCAGGTCCGATTTATAAATTTATAAAATAGAAAACGCTCCTTTTTGGAAAGCCATGTTTGCACATGGCATCTCACAAGAAAGGAGCGTTATTTTATTTTGGCGTGTTGCTTATTGATTGGTGAACCTGCACGATTTCGCAGAAACGGTAAATCAATCGTAACGCAGATGATCAGAATCCAACGCGTTCAGTACCGGCAGCATGGCAGCCGCTTCGGCACGGGCAGCGATGGGGTCCATCATCAGGTAATTGCCGCATTCAACCGCGGAGGCACCGGGGATTTCACCGTCGAATTTCGCCATCCAAGCAAAAGCATCGCGCACAAGGTCCAGCGCTTCGGCGTCAGTCAGGCCGGTTGTCAGCAAGTAGAAGCCGGTCAGGCAGCCCATAGGACCGACATACACAACACCGCTGCTGTATTTGCTGTTGCGTGCGTAGGTGGCAAAGAGATGTTCCAGGGTGTGCGCAGCGGCGGGGGAGAGATATTGTCCCTGATTGGGCCGCTTCATTCGAATATCCCAAGTCCGAATTTCTCCATTCGGGCCATCCTGACGGGAAAGGTACATCCCGGGCAGCAATTTGGTATGATCAACACAAAAACTGGCAATTCGTTCCATAGCGTTTTCCTTAGTCCGGCATGACCTGCACAACACCGCGAGAGCAATCCATCGAGATCATCATACCGTCTTTCAAGGTGCGGGTTGCATTGGTGGCGCCGACGATCACGGCTTTGTCCAGCGTCAGACCGACAATGGCAGAGTGGCTGTTGGTGCCGGCTTCCTCGGTAATGATACCAGCGGCATCACGCATAAAGGGCAGAGTGGCGTTGGTCGTGAACGGCAGAACCAGAATCTGGCCGGGCTTGAACTTCTTGGCAGCTTCAGCGGCGCTGCGGCAGACACAAACCTCGCCCTTGGCATTGTGCTGACCAATGCCAACACCGGCCAGCAGCGTATTGCCAACCAGGTGAATCTTGATCATGTTGGTGGTGCCGGAAACGCCAACGGGAACACCGGCCGTCACAACAACGAGGTCACCGGAATGAATCAGGTCGGCCTTCTCGGCAGCGGCTACAGACATCGAGATCAGTTCATCGGTAGAATTCGCGTAATCCATCAACAGGGGAGTGACACCGCGGTAAATATTCATCTGGCGGCGGGTGCGTTCATCCAGTACGCAGGCAATGATCTGAGTGTCGGGACGGAAACGGCTCAGCAGACGAGCGGTCTCGCCGGACTTGGAAGCAGAGATGATCGCGGATGCGCCGATATCGGCGGCGGTGGTGCAGGCGGCATGACCTACGGCTGCACCGATGGTCAGATGAGAGTCATGCGTGCCGGCGTGATGGACCAGGCTGTCGAAGCTGGAGTCCGCCTCGGTGGTTTCCGCGATGGTAGCCATGGCTTTCAGGGCTTCCACGGGGTATTTGCCGGCGGCGGTCTCACCGGAAAGCATGACTGCACCGGTACCGTCGTAGATGGCGTTGGCAACGTCGGTGATCTCGGCACGGGTGGGACGCGGGTTGACGATCATGGAATCCAGCATCTGGGTGGCCGTGATGCAGATCTTGCCGGCGCTCATAGCGCGGTCGATCAGGTGCTTCTGAATGGCGGGAATCTCGGCAAAGTCGATTTCCACACCCATATCGCCGCGGGCGACCATGATGCCGTCGGCTACCGTCAGGATCTCGTCGATGTTGTCAATGCCTTCCTGGTTCTCGATCTTGGCGATGATGCGCATGGTGCAGTCATGTTCATTCAGCAGATGGCGAATTTCCATGATGTCCTGCGCGTTGCGGGTGAAGCTGGCAGAAATCAGATCAAAGCCCTGCTCAATGCCAAAGAGGATATCATTGCGGTCGCGCTGGCTCATATAGGGCATGGAAAGATGGACGCCAGGGACGTTGACACCCTTTTTGGTCTTGATGACGCCATCGTTCTGCACGGTGCAGTGAATCTCGGTATCCTCAACGGAATCAATAGACAGTTCAATCAGGCCGTCATCCAGCATGATGCGGCCGCCGGGCTGCACATCATGGGCAAGGTCTTTGTAGGTAACAGAACAAATCTCGTTGGTGCCATCGATTTCTCGGGTGGTCAGGGTGAATTTCTGGCCGGCAACCAAGGTCTCGGTGCCGTTGGCAAACACACCCAGACGGATTTCTGGGCCTTTGGTGTCCAACATGGCGGCAACCGGCAGATCCATTTCGGCGGTCAGGGCGCGCAGTGCATCCAGACGCCCTTTGTGCTCCTCGTAATCACCGTGAGAAAAATTAAAACGGGCAACATCCATACCGTTTTCCAGCAACTGACGCAGAATGCCGGGCTTATCGGTGGACGGGCCCATGGTACAAACGATTTTTGTTTTACGCATATACTTCTTCCTCCATGGATTCTCTTATCATAAACACTATACGACGTTATTATACTACAAAATTGCTTTCCTAGACAAGCCCTTTGTATCTTTTTACTTGCATTTTACGGATGTTGTTCGCAAAATATCTGCCTCATCATAAAAAAGAATGAAACATTTTACATTTCAGAGCGTTTCGGTTATAATGTAAGATAACAATGGCGTATTGTAGCCTTTCCTATTTTTCAGACAGGAGAATAACATTATGGCAAAACGAGTATTTCTCATCGTGCTGGACAGTTTCGGCGTAGGGGCAGAACCCGATGCAGCGCAGTTCGGCGATGCCGGAACCAATACCCTGGCCGCGATTGCCGCGCATCCCAATTTTAAAGGGGAGCATCTGGCAGAGCTGGGACTTTTCAATCTGGATGGGGTTACCTGCGGTGCTCCTTCGGCCCACCCCGTTGCCAGCTATGCCCGCCTGCGGGAAGCCAGTGCCGGCAAAGATACCACCATCGGCCATTGGGAAATTGCAGGCCTGCTGAGTGCTGAACCGCTGCCCACTTTCCCCAATGGTTTCCCGCAGGAACTGCTGGATGCCTTCACGGCCAAAACCGGTTACAAGGTATTGTGCAATAAACCTTACTCCGGCACGGAAGTAATCCGTGATTATGGTGAGGAGCATGCCAAAACGGGGGCGCTCATTGTATATACCTCGGCAGACAGTGTGTTCCAGATCGCAGCCAATGAAGCCCTTGTGCCTGTGGAGAAGCTTTACGAGATTTGTGAGCAGGCCCGGGAACTGCTGGTAGGGAAATATGGTGTCGGCCGCGTGATTGCACGCCCGTTTGTGGGCGATTGCGCGGCAAATTTCACCCGTACCTCACGCCGGCATGACTACAGCCTTGTGCCGCCGCAGGATACGATGCTGGATGCGCTGCAGGCGGCCGGAAAAGCAACCATCGGTGTGGGAAAAATCCACGATATTTTTGCAGGCAAAGGTGTGGGAGAAACCATCCGCACCAGCGGCAATACCGAGGGTCTGCAGGTTACGCTGGAACTGGCCGACCGGGATTTCGAAGGTCTGGCATTCGTCAATCTTGTGGACTTTGATATGCTGTACGGTCACCGCCGGGATGTTGCAGGGTATGCTGCGGCGGCTGCGGAGTTCAATGACTGGCTGCCGGCGTTCCGCGCCAAAATGCGGCCCGGAGATGTACTGATGGTTACGGCTGATCATGGCTGCGATCCCAGCTACACCAAGACGACCGACCATACACGAGAGTATGTGCCGTTCCTGATCTGCGGCGATGAAATCCGGGAGGGCGTCAATCTGCATACGCGCTATAGCTTCGCGACCATTGCGGATACGGTTTGCCGTTGCCTGGATGTTCCATTCTGTGCGGCAGGCTGTGGTGTGTACGATGAAATTCGTAAATAAAATGCCTATGACGCTTCTGACCATTCTGGCGGTGGCGCTGGTCGTGTATTCCATAGGATTGGCACTGACCAGCAACTTTAATATGGGCAATCTGGTGGTCTGGCTGCTGGCTGCAATGCTGACATGCTATGTCATTTGGCACAAACCGCTGCATGCCTGGTTCCATTCGCCAGGGATTGGCCGTTTTGTCTGGTGGGTTCTCGTTGTTGTGGGAGTTGTGTATGCGCTGCTTGTCGGCTTCGTTGCTGTAAGCGGGTATGCTAATCCGCCTACCGGGCAGGAAAAGGCCATCATTGTGCTGGGCGCCGGGCTTCGGCGTGATAAACCCAGTACGCTGTTGCGATATAGGCTGGACAAAGCTTATGCCTATGCAGTGGAACACCCGGATGTATTTGTGGTGACCAGCGGCGGGCAGGGCCGTGATGAATGGGTACCGGAAGGACAGGCAATGCGGGACTATCTGATTCAGAAAGGTCTTGATCCGGACCGCGTTGTGGCTGAAAATGCGTCAACCTCTACGGAAGAGAATTTTGCGTTTTCTCTGGAATTGATGCGGCAGTACGGCTTAGACGAAAATACCCCCATTGCCTATGTGTCCAATGCATTCCATTGCTATCGGGCCGGGTGTTATGCAAAACTTGCCGGCTTTGCGACCGTCACTTCGCTGCCCGCTTCCACGCCGTGGCGTAGCGTGCTGCCATGTTATCTACGTGAAGCATTGGCGCTTGCGTATTACTGGGTATTCAAAACCTCGTCCAGCGGGCCGATGCACGCAATGGTGGGCTTTCTGGACCTGAACAAACGATTTTTTTATAAGTAGGAGGGAACTGCCATGCAGATCCGCTATTATAAGGAATACAGTCGTTATCTTGACCGGTTTATGGAATTTAAGGCCTATGGCCACGCGGGCCGGCCCATTATTATCTTCCCTTGCCAGAGCGGACGTTTTTATGACTGGGAAGACCGCAACATGTGCAACATAGCGGCGCCTTGGATCGACGCCGGTAAACTGCAGATTTTTACGGCCGACAGTATTGACCCGGAAAGCTGGGACAACCACGGTCCGGAACGGCCGCGTATTGAAATGCAGGAACGCTGGTACAACTATATCTGCGAAGAATTGACGCCGCGTATTTTGGAAATCAACCGCGAGCAGGGCGAGGACCATACCGGCCGCGTTCTGGTGGGTGGTGCCAGTATGGGGGCCGGGCATGCCGTCAATTTCTTCCTGCGCCGCCCGGATCTCTACAATGGTACAATTGCGTTGAGCGGATTGTATTCTTCGCGGATGTTCTTCGGCAATTACATGGATGATCTTGTGTATCGCAACTCGCCGTGTGATTATATGCGCAATTTCCCGGAAAATCACCCTTACAAGAAGCTGTTTGCCCAGGCGGACAAATTCATCATGTGCTGCGGCCAGGGAGCCTGGGAAGGAGATCTGCTGGCTTCTACCAAGGAACTGCAGGCAATCCTTGAAAGCAAGGACATTCATCCGATTGTGGATATCTGGGGACAGGATGTTTCCCATGACTGGCCCTGGTGGGAGAAGCAGTGGACTTATTTCCTGCAGATGACACTGGGAAACCCGTAACGATTCGCAACAAGTAAAGGAAACAAAATCTATGGATTTTTGGCATGATGCAGCTATGCAGAAGCGCTGGCTGCGCCGCTTTGTGCTGTTGATTCTGATCTTGCTGCTGCCGGTGGGTGTTTTAGCTTTTTATGCACGCCCTTCGGCTGATGACTACGTATATGCAGCCCGTACCCATGCGGTTGTGCAGCAATACGGTTTTGATTTACCACGGCTGCTGGCAGCGGCGTGGGATACAACGGTGTATTTCTTCCAGAACTGGCAGGGGTTGTATATATCCGGTTTTGTACTGGCCTTGCAGCCTGCTATTTTTGGAAATCAGTGGTACGGATTGACGCTGTTGTGCGTGTTGGTACCGTTGTTCCTTTGCCTCTATGCTGCGGCGCGCATTGTTGTACGTCGATTGGAACCGGCGCAAAAGCGACTGCCCTGGGCGTTATCGCTGCTGGTCCTGTTCGCGTTTGTAGAGGGGATGCCTTCCCCTGTGGAGGGGCTCTACTGGTTCAACGGCGCCATGAACTATCTGCCGTACTTTGCACTTGCCATTCTCAATGCAGGGCTGTCGTTTGCACTTTGTCTGCCGCGCGGGATGTCTGTGAGCCGCCGGATTGCGTATGTGTTTTTCGGTGTTTTGATTGGCCTGGTGATTGGCGGTGGTCATCAGGTTGTGGGGGAGCTGAACCTGTTGCTGCTGCTTCTGGCAGTGATTGTGTGTGCACGACGGCGTAATTTCTGGCTTTGCCCGGCGTTGGCTGCCGCAGTTGTGGGATTGCTGGTGAACATTCTGGCGCCCGGGACCCGCGTTCGTGCCGATGGTCTGGCGCAGGCCGGTTTCCTGGAAGCGGTGGCAAAAAGTTTTGTGCTGGCTGCGATGCAGTGGATTCGCTGGCTGGATGTACCGCTGATTTGTCTGCTTCTCCTGTTGGCACTTCCGCTGCATCATTTGTCGCAGAGTCGGGTTTTGCCGGACCGTATTTTCCGCCACCCCTGGCTGGGGCTGGCAGGCACGTATGTGCTTATGTGGGCTATGATCTTTTTGCCCTCCTATACAATGGGCGGAATTGGTGCCGGTCGGCTGCTGAATGTTGTCTGGATGACTTTCGTCCTGGGATTGGCCGTTTCTGAATTCCTGCTGTTCGGCTGGATGGAACGTATACATGGGTTTTCACTGATTCCCGCCGAACATTTTATCCGGAAACATGCCCGTGTCTTGCCGGGAACAGCAACAATCATGCTTGTCTGCATGGCTTGTATCGGCAGCCATACCGTCAAGGAAGGACAGGACAATTATTTTGCAACCAGTCTGGAGGCGGCCTATGAACTGGTGAACGGGGAGGCAGCAAGCTTTGCCAAAACGCTGGATGAGCGGGAGACAATGCTGAGCGACCCTTCAAACCCGGATGTGGCCATCACACCTCTTGGCGCAGAAGAACGCCCGTGGCTTTTGTATTATACCGATGTTTCGGTGGGGCCGGACCTTTGGGGACTGACCCCGTACTATGATAAGGACTCTGTTGTGGTTGTAGAAAAGCAATAATGAAAACCGGCACGGCTCTGATACAGCCGTGCCGGTTTTGTGCTAATGGGGCAAAAAAATAAACCCGGCCTGGTGGAGGGGAAGCCTCTGCTAAGCTGAGTTTGTTTATCTGAAGGAAAGATTTCACGCACGCTGCTGGACGTAACGGATGAAGGCGTCGCGTTCTACACTGGTGCGTACATTGGCGGTATACATTCTGTCGCCCATATCAAGGCGCAGCGCAAGGGGGAGTTCGTCGCACATTTTCAGACGGCTGCCGTAACGCGCAAAAATCTGTTCGTGAGAATGCTTGTAGCTGTGGCAATCCCGACGGGATGCGTACACGCAATAGTATTTGGGTCCGTTCAGGTCCAGGTGACGGACCTCATCGTAACAGACCATATCGGCCCAGATCTGATAGCAGTCTACCGAATTGGCGAAATTGATCATGTCCGGTGTGTAGCCGCCGGCGGGGCGCATATTCACTTCCAATGCCACATAATCGCCCTTCTTGCCAAGGCCGGGCTTGTCTTCGTTCAACTGGAAAAATTCACAATGGAAGAAGCGGCTTTTGGCGCCGAAAGCCTTGATGGTGCGGAAGCCGACATCTTTCAGTGCCGCAGGAACGGATTTCTGCGTCCAATACGCAAGGTCGCCCTTCTGGCTGACAATATCCAGCAGCGGGGTGGGGAAGACATTGGAGGTATAGAACAGCGGCACGCAGTGCGAATCGGCCACGCCGTCGAAACTGACAATGGTTCCGTTGATGTATTCCTCCATGATATAGGGAATAGCAGGCAGATGCGCAAAAAAGTTCTGTAAGTCGTCCTCGTTTTTCAGCTTGTAGGTGGCTTCAGCTCCGCAGCCATTGTCGGGTTTGACAATGACGGGGTAGCCCACCGTCCGGATGAATGCACGGGCAGCGTCGATCGTGCAAACCATATGGTGCCGCGCAACCGGTACACCAGCCGCACGGTAGCTTTCTTTCATTTTGCTTTTGAACTTGATTCGTTCAATGAAATCATTCTGCGCGCCGGTTGTGATATTGAAATCCGTGCGCAGCTGCGCGTCCATCTCCAGCCAATACTCGTTATTGGATTCCAGCCAGTCGATCTTTCCGTAATGGAAAGTAAAATACCCGACGGCGCGCACCATTTCATCGTAATTACCCAGATTGTCTACACGGTAATATTCCGTCAGGCAATCCTTTAACTCGTACGGGATTTCGTCAAAAGGTGCGTCGCCAATGCCAAGAACATTTACACCGTTGCGGCGCAGGCGGTCGCAAAAATTCCAATACGTTTTGGGAAAATGCGGGCTGATGAATATGAAATTCATGAACGGTTCTACTTCCTCTCTCACAAAGCAGGGTCACACAAACTGGTTTGTGTCGGGATTGTATTCGTATCCCACTTCTGCAAGGGCCGCACGCAGAGCAGATTCATCGGCTCCTTCTTCCTCGCAAAAAATCGCCAAGCTGGCGTCACGATCACGCAGTTTGGTGTTGACATAGCTTAATAAAATAATAGGATCACGGGGCAGCATGGCATACTCCTTCAAATTGCTTCCAAAAAGAGAAAAAGCCGGTCACGGACGTGACCGGCAATTTTTCCTTCCAATCAGACCGCGCGGGTAACTTTACCAGAGCGCAGGCAGCGGGTGCAGGCGTAGATATACTTCGGGGAACCGTCCACGATCGCCTTCACGCGCTTGACATTGGGGTTCCAAGTACGGTTGCTCCGACGATGAGAGTGAGAAACCTTGATACCGAACGTGACACCCTTGCCACAGCAAGAACATTTGGCCATATTGCTTGCACCTCCTTTTCAATAGCTTTACAATTATAACGAATATTTTTTGGAATTGCAAGCCCTTTGCACAAAAAAGTTGAACTTTTTTTGTAAAATCGTTCTTTTGGGCGAAACCGAAGGAAAAGCGGTCTATCGGAGGACATACAGGGGCTTGTTTTGCGCCATTTTGTACGATATAATAAGATGATATTTTAATGGGGTGGTGTTTCTTTTGAACGGCTTGCTTTCGCCGTACCAAATTGTTGTATATCTTCTGCGCGCCCTTGTTGTACTGATCGCCATCCCGTTCCATGAAGCGGCGCATGCCCTTGTCAGCCATTGGCTGGGGGACGATACGGCGGTCCGCGCCGGACGCCTCTCGCTGAATCCGCTGCGCCATTTTGATCCGTTGGGTGCTCTGTGCATGCTGATTGGCGGTGTTGGATGGGCCAAGCCGGTGGGGGTCAATCCCCGCAATTATAAAAATCCCAAAGTTGGCATGGCGATTTCAGCAGCTGCAGGCCCCATCAGTAATTTCCTGCTTGCGTGGGTATCCATGATTCTGTATAAGTGTGTTATTTACAGCGGACTGGGCGGTTTGGTGCCGGCTTTGATGCTGTTCCTGTACGACATGGTGGCCATGAATTTGAGCCTGGGCGTATTTAACTTGATTCCCGTTCCGCCGTTTGACGGCAGCCGTATTGTGCTGCTTTTCCTGCCGCAGCGGTTGTATTTTAAAGCCATGCAGTACGAACGGCAGATTATGCTGATCGTTTTGCTGCTGGTGTTTTTCGGTCTGCTCAACAGACCGCTCTCCATCGTTGTGAACTTTATGTGGGAACTCCTGGTGGGGCTGACAGGTTTTGTGGATCTACTCTGGGGGTAATTTTGCAAGAAGCACTGACTTTTAAAATCGAAGATTTTGAAGGACCGCTGGATCTTTTGCTGTATCTGGTGGGCAAGAATAAAATGAATCTCTATGATGTCAATATCATGGAGCTGATTGACCAATACACGGCGACGATTCGCACGCTGCAAGCGAATCGGATGGATGTATCCAGTGAGTTTATTGATATGGCAGCACATCTGGTTCAGATGAAGAGCGCGTTGCTTTTACCGCGCAGCCCGGAAGCGGAACGAATGAAAGCCGAGCTGACCGGACGGCTGATTGAATACAGCACCTGCAAAGAGGTGGCGGCTCAATTGGGGAGCCGGGCACGGGATCTGTACACCGCCGTGCGTGAGCCGATGCCGCTGGTGGGGGCTGCTGAATATACGCGCCGCCACGATCCAAATCTCTTGGTACAGGCCTGGTTCAGCCTGATGGGGCGCAGCCTGCGCAAACGCAAACCGACACAGGAACGATTTGAACCGCTGGTGACGGCACCGTTTGTCTCGGTGGCAAGCCGCGTATCCCATATGCTGCGCGGCCTTCTGCACGGCAGCCTGCACAAGGTCAACCAGTTGTTCAGCCGGGAGGAAAGCCGCAGTACCAATGTGGCTACCTTTCTAGCCCTGCTGGAGCTGATACGAGCCGGGCGTATCCGGGTGGATGAAAACGGAACGCTGAATTTGGATCGCAGCCATAACAGACGAAAGGAGGGCTCAGCCCATGAATGATACACAGCGTATTGGTGCTCTGGAGGCAATGCTGTTTGCCCATGCGGAACCTGTGGAGATGCAGCGCCTGGCTGATGCGCTGCGCCTTTCTGCCGCGGAGACGGAGGAACTGCTTGAACGTCTGCAGAAGCGATACGACGAACAGGAAAGCGGTTTTGCATTGCTGCGCTTTGGCCCGGATCGCTGGCAGATGACCACACGCCCGTACTATGGCGAGGTTGTCAAACGCATTCTCGATACCCGCCGCAATGCACCGCTTTCTCCGGCCGCACTGGAAGTGCTCGCGGTCATCGCTTATAACCAGCCGGTCTCGCGCAGCTTTATTGAGCAGGTTCGCGGCGTGGATTCTTCGTCCACGGTCACAAAACTGCTGGAGAAAGGCCTGATTGAGGAAGCCGGCCGCCTGGATTTGCCGGGAAAACCGGTAGCCTTTCAGGTCACCGATACTTTCCTGCGTGTGTTCGGGTTGGGTAGCCTGCAGGACTTGCCGCCGTTGCATGACGAGAATGCGGCGGGAGAGATCGAAGAATCTGCGCAGGAAGAAACGCCGGATGAGGCTGCCGAACAGCTGGAATGGAAGTGAGCAGCGATGCCGATTGTATTTGCCATCCTGAAAGTGCTGGCAGTCATTCTGGCGGTTGCGGCAGTTTTGGTGATTGTTGCTCTGTTGCTGCCGCTGGGGTTCGCGATTGAGTATCGGCCGGGCCGCTTCCGGGTGTCCGCGGTTTACGGCCCGCTGCGTCGGACGGTCTGGTCCCATCGTACGCATCGGCGTGCACATTCCGCAGAGCCTCAAAAGCCTGTAGCGCCCGAAAGAAAGACAACGCCGGACCAACCGAAGCCTCCGGACGAGAACGCAAAGCAGACTGCTGCGCCGCCAGAGCCGGAGAGCCAGCCGTTTTCGGCGGTAGAAACTGTGCCGAAAGAGCCGGGGGTAACAACGGAAAATGTGCCGATGGAAGAAGAGGAAGAAGAACTGCCGCCTGCCGCCATGGGACGCCTGGAGCGCATGTTGTCTTTGCTGGAAGAAGACCCCAAAACACTGGGAAAATGCGTTCTGGGGCACATACGTTGGCTGCATCAGCATTCCTTTTTTAAAATGAGTGTTCGGCAGGTGGATGTTTTCTGGACAGTGACCTGCGAGGATGCTGCGAACACCGCAATAGCTTATGGCGCCGAACTTGCGGCTTTGAATACGGCGCTGGCACTTGTGCAGCAAACCGTTCAATTAAAAAGCAAACGCCTTTGGCTGGAACCGGACTTTACCGGAGCCAGGCAGGCCGAACGTAAAATTTCCTTTGTGGTATCCGCCAGTGCAATTTTAATGATTCATCTGCTGTATCGGATCTGGAAAGATCCGCTGCTGCGGCCTGTACAACAACCCGATCCACAAACTACCTGATCAATTATTTTTCTGGGAGGAGTTTTTATGGCAGAACATCCGATTCAAGGTCTGATGGGCGTTACCATCGACAAAATTCGCGAGATGGTTGATACCAGCACCATTATCGGCGATCCGATTCGTGTGGATGCGGCAACGACCATCATTCCTGTATCCCGCGTTACTTTCGGGTTTGCATCCGGCGGCTCTGATGTGGCCCCCAAATCCGAAAAACAGATGTTTGGCGGCGGCACCGGTGCCGGTGTTTCGGTTACGCCGGTGGCCTTCCTGGTCATTTCCGGCGGCAATGTGCGCACGGTCCAGTTGATTGAGAAGGTAACTGCGGTGGATAATGCCATTGCAGCATTGCCGGAACTTGTAGACAAAATCACCGCAATGGTAAAAAAAGATAAGGGCGATGAAAACGCGCCCGAAGCATAAGGAGTAAGCATGGCAGAACAACGGATTCAAAAAGTCCTGGCTGATCAGGGGATTTGCTCCCGCCGTGAGGCGGAACGACTGATCGCAGCAGGAAAGGTAAAAGTCAATGGTCATCCGGTAGGGCTGGGCGACAAGATGGACCCCGACTATGATAAGGTTTCCATTGACGGCAAGAATGTTCGCATTGTTCGTAAGCGTCAGTATACCTATATTATGCTTCACAAACCCCGTGGCTACCTGACGACACGTTCTGATGACCGCGGCCGCAAGACCGTCATGGACCTGGTATCCGATGTGCCGGCCATGCTGCGCCCGGTGGGGCGGCTGGATAAGGACAGCGAAGGATTGCTGCTTATGACGGATGACGGCGCATTCATCAATCTGCTGACCCATCCGTCCGGCGGCGTAGGCAAGCTGTATCGTGTGACGGTCAATCCCCGCGCAACGGAAGAACAGGTCGTACAGATGGCTTCCGGCGTGGTTCTGGATGACGGTGTCCGTACGCAGCCCTGCGTCATTCATGTAGTGACCGATGAACCGGGCCGAACGGTACTGGAAATCACACTTCATGAAGGACGCAATCGCCAGATCCGCCGCATGTGTTCCGCGGTGGGGCTGCAGGTTGTCCGTCTGAAGCGGAGCGCCGAAGGACCTGTTAAATTGGGTATGCTGCAGCCCGGTGAATATCGGGAACTGAAAAAGTCTGAGGTCAGCGCACTGCGCAACGCGGCGCAAAAGAGTACCCGTTCTACGCCAACTCAGAAGGCGGAAGGTGCGCGCCGTGCGGGGCCGCTGAAGCGTTCGAAAGCATGAAATGCCATAAATGCTACAGAAACCCCAAAAAGAGTGAAAAAATCCAGAAAAACTAAAGAGTTTATACTTGTGGAATTTTACACAAAGTAGTATAATTGTGCCAAATGACATATTTTTTATGAACATTTTCACAAAAAACAGTCAGTCTTATCATGGGAGGTCACTGTATGGCAGCAAAGAAACCCGGCAAGGCAGAAATCCTTGCAGCATTTTTTGACGACGGCGCATTTTCGCCGCTGTATACGGAGGGCGCCGTCAGTGCAGCGTACGGCTGTGCCAATGGGCAGAGCGTGTATGTTGTGTTTGAGAACGGCGAACCCGTCGGCGTGCAGGATATCAAAAAGAATATCCGCGTGCTGGAAATGGCGGCTGAAACCGGCGCTCCGGTTGTTACTTTCTATGACTCCACCGGTGCGAAACTGGATGGCGGCCTGGAGCTGCTCAATGCCACTGCGGCTTTGACGGCTGAGATCGCTCGTGTTTCCGGTGTTGTTCCGCAGGTTGCGGTCATCACGGGCACCTGCGCAGGTACCAATGCAATCAATGCGGCCGCTGCGGATGTCTGCATTATGGCCGAGGATGCGGAGCTCTTCCTGAATGCACCGTTTACCGCCGAGGACAACGTTGGCGGCGCCGGTTCTGCTGCGTTCGCTGCCAAGGCTGGTGTTGCGGCTGTTACGGCTGCTGATGCCGTGGCGGCTGCCAAGCAGGCTGCCAGCATTGTGGCACTGCTGCCGGCCAACAACCTCGCCGGTCCGGCCCTGTTTGATTTCGAAGCTTCCAACAAGACCATTAACCTGGCCAAGTACACCGCGGCTGATGCTGTGGCGGCTCTGGCCGATGCCGACAGTGCTGTGGAGCTGTACAGCGGCTACGGCAAAAACATCGTCACCGCTCTTGCCACCATCAATGGCAGCGCAGTGGGTATTGTTGCCACCGAAAAGGCAGCTATTTGCCATAAGTGCACCGCCAAGGCGGCGCGTTTTGTCCGTCTGTGCGATGCCTACAGCATCCCCGTCGTGACGGTCGTTAATAGCGATGGCTTTGTCAAGAGCGAGGGCGATGACCAGGCCGGCGGTATCCGTCAGGCTGCCCGTATGGCCGGTGTCTATGCCGAGGCTACGACGGCCAAGGTGGCTGTGCTCGTAGGCGAGGCGGTTGGCCCTGTTTACACTGTCTTCGCCGCCTGCGCTGATTGGCGTGTGGCAGTCAAGGGCTGCACCATTGCGCCGCTGGCACCTGAAACGGCGGTCAGCGTTCTGTATAAGGACGAAATCTACGCTTCCGACAATATCGCCAACGCTACCAAGGCGAAGGCTGCTGCCTATGCGAAGGATGTATGCGGTGCCGAAGCTGCCGTTGCAAACGGTGCTGCTGATGCTGTCTGTGATGCTGCTGCCGCCCGTGGGGCCGTCGCACAGGCTCTGGATATGCTGGCCAGCAAGCGCGCTGTGCGCCTGGCCAAGAAGCATGGCAACATTACGCTGTAAGCACCCGCTCACAGAACAAAATCATGAACCTTGATTTTTAAGGAGGAACTTCCTATGAAAAACCTGATCGTTACCGTCAACGGTGTCGCTTACAATGTCACGGTTGAGGAGGGCACCGGTGCCCCCGTTGCCGCTGCTGCTCCCGCACCCGCCGTTGCGCCTGCTCCTGCTGCAGCCCCCGCTGCTCCCGCAGCACCTGCTGCCCCGGCCGGTGCTGTCGGCGCCGTTGCCGTCAATGCCCCGATGCCCGGCAACATCCTCGATGTGAAGGTTAAGCCCGGTGACTCGGTCAAGGCCGGCGACACGCTGCTCATCCTCGAAGCCATGAAGATGGAAAATGAGATCAGCGCCCCGCAGGATGGCACCATCGCCAGCATCGATGTGCGCAAGGGTGACGTCGTGGATTCCGGCGCGCTGCTGTGCACCATGAACTGATCGAAAGACGAGGTGAATGACATTGGCTAAGAAACCCATTAAAATTACCGAGGTCGTTCTGCGCGATGCGCACCAGTCTTTGCTCGCTACCCGTATGACGATGGATGAAATGCGTCCCATCCTGCCCGAAATGGACAAGATTCCGTATTTCTCCGTGGAATGCTGGGGCGGTGCAACGTTCGACTCCTGCATCCGTTTCCTCGATGAAGACCCGTGGGAGCGTCTGCGCATTCTGCGCAAGGAACTGCCCCACCAGAAGCTGCAGATGCTGTTCCGCGGCCAGAATATGCTGGGCTATCGTCCGTATGCCGATGACGCTGTCGAGTATTTCGTACAGAAGTCTGTGGCCAACGGTATCGACGTCATTCGTATCTTCGACGCCCTGAATGATCCGCGCAACCTGCAGACTGCCATCAAGGCTGCCAACAAGGAAGGCGCCCATGTACAGGCCTGCATCAGCTACACGCTGAGCCCGGTACATAACAATGAGTATTTCGCCCAATACGCCAAGACCCTGGAGGAGATGGGCGCTGATTCCATCTGCATCAAGGACATGGCTGGCCTGCTCAAGCCTTACACCTGCTATGACTTGGTCAAAGAGCTGAAGTCCACTGTAAAGATTCCTGTAGACATCCACAGCCATTACACGGCCGGTCTGGCTTCCATGTCCATCCTGAAGGGCATTGAAGCCGGTGCGGATATCATTGATACCGCCATGAGCCCCCTGGCCCTGGGCACCTCTCATATGCCCACCGAGAGCTTGGTTGCCGCTCTGCAGGGCACCGATTACGACACCGGCCTGGACCTCAACCAGCTCAATGTTGTTCGTGCTTACTTTGCAAAGCTGCGCGAAAAGTACATCGCCAATGGCCAGATCAGCCCGAAGTCTTTGGGCGTCGATGCCAACACGCTGCTCTACCAAGTTCCGGGCGGTATGTTCTCCAACATGCTGAAGCAGTTGAAGGACGCCGGCAAGGAAGACAAGCTGGACGAAGTGCTCGCCGAGATCCCGCGTGTGCGTGAGGATGCCGGTTATCCGCCGCTCGTTACGCCTACCAGCCAGATCGTTGGTACGCAGGCTGTCTTTAACGTCATCCTGGGCGAACGCTACAAGATGGTTACCAAGGAGTTCAAGGGCCTGGTCCATGGTGATTACGGCAAGACGCCCGCTCCCATCAAGAAGGAATTCAGCGACTTTATCCTGAAGGGTGAAGAGCCCATTACCTGCCGCTTTGCCGACACGCTGGAGCCTGAGATGGACAAGCTGAAGGCCGAGGCTTCCAAGTATGCCATCCAGGAAGAAGACGTGCTGACCTACGCCATGTTCCCGCAGGTTGCGCCGAAGTTCTTCGAAAAGCGCAATGCCCGCCTGCAGGGTGTTGATGCACTGCACGCTGACTACGAGAACAAATCTCATCCCGTTTAATAGAATTTAAACCGCTCCCGCTCCATGCGGGGGCGGTTTTCTGTTTGTATGCTTTAGCAAAATGAGAACCCCCAGCTCTGCTGGGGAGAGTAAAAAAG
>UQZO01000007.1 GCA_900545545.1 uncultured Subdoligranulum sp.
AAAAATTGGTTAAATACTCCCGACAAAATATGGTCGCGATCTCCCGACGCCAACAATTGCGAACAATACTTGACGCGGGCCAGGCCCTTGTCTACCTTTTTGCGAAACTTATTGTACCTTATCATCTGGACTACTACAATAACCGACGGATTAAGGTAAAGCTAAAGGGCCTGCCACCTGCGGTTCACAGACAACAAGCCCTTTCGGTTACTTGAACAATTTTTGTTTGAAATTATTTCTAACTTTTTGGGGTCACTTCATAACCACATCAGCTTTTTTGATGGTTTTTATTACAATTTTCCCCAAATCATCTTTTGACACCAGCCAATATCCCAAAACAGCAACGAAAAAGAAACATGCTCCCACAACTACTTGAAGCACTAACAAACCTGCTGAAATCTCAAACGTACTACCTATTTTACGGACCACCAGCATCATTAAAAAGCCAATGACAATCACGGGAATGTCTTTAATGATATATTGGGGTACGGGCAACAATTTCCAAACAAATACTATTTGAACAAAAAATACAAGCCCCTCTGCAACGATTGTTCCTATTGCCGCACCTGCTGCAGCATACCGAGGAATCAGCCATGCATTTATACACAAATTTGCAATAGCTCCAACAGCAGTCGATACTAGATAAACTTTATCCAAATGCCGCGGAATCAAATACTGCGTTCGAATAACATTAGCCCATCCGATGAAAAATACCGTAATTGATAACAGTTCAATAATATTTCCAGACTCTACAAACTCTTCGCCATAAAATACTGGTGCAAAAACATGGGCAACCCCCATAAGGCCAAATCCAATTGCTGACGACAGAAGTGTAACGAATTTAACAGACATTCGAATATAATCTTTCGATTTATCTTTATTTCCATTTGCCATCAAATTGGACATTCTAGGCAACATTACTGTCCCCAACGCAGTAATAAATCCCATGGGAATATCTATAATCTTTTCTGCATTTTGATAAAAACCTACTTGCTCATAAGTCGACAGGTTTCCCAGCATAATCTTGTCCATAACTTTATATAAGCTATAAGCAATAACAGGAACAAACAAGACAAAAATTGGCCCCAATTCCTTTTTTGCCTCACTAAACTTGGGTTTACAAATAAAGACATATCTTCTCAAATATGCCCAAAGATAAAGTTGGCTAAATAATGTACCGAGCGACATTATTAGTGTATATTTCCAGAGATCTTCAGAGCTGTGGACAAAAGCAAAAATACAAATAATAGTCCCTATCTTTATGAGAACATTTCTCAACACGGTGAGTTTGAATTGTTCCAGGCCAAAATACAACCAGCTTATATCAAACATTCCCGAGATGATATAAATGATTTGAATTACTGCGATTGCTTTTTGATCGGAAACAAAAAGAAAAATGTACCCAATATAAGCAACAACGGCTACGATGTAACATATGAACTGAATACCATAAATATTCCAAAAAGTTTGGCTCAATTTTGTTTTATCGTCTCGTACAGCTGCTATCGATCGATTCCCGTGGTTTGCAATTCCCAACATTGCAATAATAAGAAAGTAGTAAGCCACGGAGTAGGTATAAGAATATACGCCCACGGCGTTTGCCCCGAGAGTCCGAGAAACATAAGGTGCCGTAATGAGGGGCAGTATTATCACCAAAATTTGATAACCAACATTATAAAGAAAGTTTTTTTGGATTGCTGTCATATCTGTCGCTCTTTCTCTTTTTTCTTTTCCATTTGAATAGAATAAATTTTTTCAATAATATTCCGATCCACATTCCAGCTAAATTTTCTTGCAAATAGTTGCTGACTAGCCATCAAAAATTCATAGTCTTCTTCTCTATAAACATAGGGGCTCCCGCGCTTCCAATCAATACAATAACAAATATTTTCGTAATTATCACAATAATTATTGGGGACGACTTTGTTTATAAAAGATGAACTTGCTACTAAAGTCTGTAAAAACATCTCATCCCCGCAAATTGTGTACTTAAAGTACTTTTCTATTAGCGATCGATTTTGTACAACAAAAAGTGCCAAATCATGTGTGATACTGAACCAGTTAGCCCCTTTTTGATAAGTCAGATTTGAGCTCTTTGTTCGATCAACCCAAAATTGCATAGACAAGCACAGTCTATCAAGAATCTTTTCAACAACTCGTTTATTTCGTTTCGCAAAGAAGTGATACTTTGCCACCCGACCAAGGGTTTCTCCATCAATTTCTGGTTCTTTAAATTGAACAAACTCAATCCCCTTGTTTTTTTCAAAGAAGTCATGAATCTCCTTCTGTGATTTCAAAGGCAAGTCCACACCAGATAATAGGTGGTAATAATCGTGATGCTGTTTCGTAGCTTCTTCTAATAGTCTAAGCTCACATTCTATCTGGGAAAAATTTCCCCACTGCACATCAACTTTATTCTCAATAAAAATCAATGGTGAATGACAAACAAATTTTTGAAACGATCTTTCATCAAATTCTTTCACCTTTTTATCAATATGTAAATAAATATCATTGTCTTTATCGTCCAACATAGACAACAATCTTCCGAGAATTTCAAATTCATTATGTGCAATAACTAGATATGCGTGCTTTCCCACGTTTATAGCCCCTTTATTTCATTGATAATACCATCAAGATATGCATAAGAAGATTTCTGCAATTCAGCAAGCTTTATATATGGATCAGTATAATCAGGAGCACAAAAAAGATCTGTTGCCATCAGTTCTTCAATAGTCTTATACCGCCCCATTAATCCAAGTTGCGTCAAAAAAGACTGTGCTCTATCGTCCGTTTTATTTACTTTACCATCGCTAATATACCAGAAGTTCTTTTTGAAGATTGTTGCAAAAGCCGTTCCATGGAACGAGGTCGTTATAAAAAGCTTTGAATATTTCACAACATTCATATAAACGTCTGGACCATATTCACGTATTAATTTAATGTTATTTCTCCAGCACATTTTCAAGGTCCACTCTTTTGCTTCCATGAAATATACTGGCATGCCGGTCTTCTTCGATAACCATTTCAAGAATCTTTGTACATCTTCCGTTATGCTGAAGCAATAATAGTATATGTACTCTCCTTTAATGATCGGGCTTGTTCCTATATCCACAAGATTTTCCCATTGTTCAGCATTTAAAAGCATCGTCGGATCCAAACAAATGGGGACCTCTCTGCCGAGAGCTTCTTGAATCCATTTTTTTGCGTTGTTTTCTCTTACAGAAATCTGAGAAAACTGTTCCACAAGTTTCTTATGGGTTTCTTTCTGTCCATCCAGTGCGAAGGGGTTATTCGCACCAAAGCTTAATGCATATCCATATTTCGGAGTCTTTTTCAAAAAGTTCAAATAATATGCATCATCAGCATCTCTACATGCAATGTTCCAAACCTGGTCGCTTCCGGCAATCACTGCATCAAACTTACCGTCCAGTTCCCTAAGTTCGTTTGAATATTTGTAATTCTTTTTTGTTAATCTAAAATATTTTTGAGAAAATCGATTGTATGCATTGTATTGTTCCAGCATTTGTTTGTACTGGGTAAGCCAAATGAGATTCTTGATTACTCTTTTCCAGTTATCAGCCTTCGGTAATGGTGCATACATATTTCTCTGGCCCGGATTAGAAAAATCAATAATTTCAGTTTCACATCCATAATGTTGGGTCAAAATAGTCTGAAGAGCGAACGCTTGAAGCATTGACCCGTTGTTGTGTGAAGCGTGAAAGGTAATTAACCCGATTGTTTTCATGTCCATACTCCTATTTATCCATTTCAATGGCAAGATCTGTTTCCTGATAGAATAGAAAATACTGCTGGAAAATGTCTTTTGGCAGTCACGGCTAATATAATTGTCGCAGCCCAAATTGAAAAGACACAAAAAATGTGACCCATTATCAGTGTGATGCCATTTCGTGAAAAAACTTTAGTAAATATTTTTCCCCCAACACCCAAAAACAGCGCATGGCTACAAAATGTAATAAATGAATTCTGAAGACTTTGTGGCAAATCGTTTTTCCAAGGAATTAGAAGAAAGATAACTATCACTGTTACACCACTAACAACCCTATATAAATAATATAACGTTGTGTCGAATGTATATGCACCAAAACATACATCTACAACTAAAATGCCAATTAATGCGAGAGTTAGTATTCTATTTTTGTTTTGTCCTTCCTCTATTTTTTGTCTGAAATGAACGGCAACAGTCCCGCCGATCATCCACATCGGAAGCCAAAATACTATAGATGTATATCCGGTTTCAAAAAACAAATTAAAAATTATTCCTCCCAGAATTATAATCACTGAAAGAATCTGATTTACGCAAAAAAAATACAAGATTGGCGAAAGGACCATAAATAGAAACAGTGTTCGCAGAAACCATATTGGAGGATTGTTAGTAGCCATAATAATTTCTGTCCAGTTTCCTATATTTTCATTTTTTAGTATAGAAACCGCACAATTATATACATATCCTAGGCTACTCCATAAAAAATAGGGGATCACAAGACTACGGATTTTTTCATTAAAAAAGTTGTATAATTTTTAACGTCATAATTTCGAAAAGCTAAATATGCTGAAATAATAAAAAAGGCTGGGGTGGCACAACTTACTATGACACTTACTATTAATTCATAAGCAAAGAAAATACCATTAAACGCCATAGTATCGCTTACACTCGCACTGAAGTCAACGTGTGCAACAACGATTAAAATACTAAGAACCAAATTCAAATAGACGATTGCTCGCGACCAGCTTTTTCGATTTTCACACAACGACTTGCACATAATGCTTTGGATTTTCCTCGTATTTTGTGTCAGATGAAGTCAAAAACAATACCATATAAATATAACAGCTAAGAATCCCGCTGAACAAATAATTTTCAAATAGAGCAGTGAACAAATGCATCGCAAAGATTGCTAAAACTATTTTTCTCATATAGGTTGTATCACATTTTAGAATTTTCCAAATTTTAAA
Source organism: uncultured Subdoligranulum sp. (assembly GCA_900545545.1). Classification (GTDB taxonomy): domain Bacteria; phylum Bacillota; class Clostridia; order Oscillospirales; family Ruminococcaceae; genus Gemmiger. The sequence continues at coordinate 4,972 of UQZO01000007.1, forward strand.
TAGCATGGTTAACACAAATACTATTCCAATAATCCCTGTCGCAACCAAATGGTAAACATATGCATTGTCCATAAATAGTGTGTAATACGGTGTTTGATTAGTTCCGTAAACCGAATTTTCGATATATCCTAATCCAACCCAAACCCTTCCGCTCTTGATATAAGTGGGTATAGCAACTTCAAATAACCAGTTTCTATTGCTTTCCAACAAAAGCTGCTGTATTGCGATACCATTTGCATTATTCGACTGCAAACTCGAAAAGATTAAAAGTGTAAAAAGCGCAAGTATTGCAATCACTTTAATTAATACAACTAGTCGTTCACTAATCCCCAATTTCCTTATATTAAGCAAGCCCAACACAATGAGCATAACAAATAATGCGACGATGGCATTTCTAGACGCACTAGATAGTAACATGACACTCCCCATAACAAGGAATGCTTTATCCAAAATTGTGCATTGATTATTTTTTGATTTACGAAGCAATATAAATAAAACAATTTGACAAAGACTTATGGTACCCAACGAATTTGGATGACCAAATCCAAGCGCACTTCTACTTCTTTCAGAGTTTGATAACACATATATAAAAGCTGCCGGATTTATTTCCGAAATATATGTAATGAAATGAAACAGCATGTAGAATGAGATGGTGTAGAAGCTCACCTTTATGAATAAAGACCGCAACGAATACTTTCGAACCACTTCTGCTGTCACAACCGTCAACAAATAAGAGATCACCTGTGCGGTGGTATTGCTCCTTGTATAATTACGAAGTAATGGGTTTACAAAAATAAATCCGAATAAAACAATAAAGGTTGCCCAAAGAATCTCAACAGTTCGAATTGGATCGTGCTTTCTAATGCACAATCCGTTATTAAATATTTTTTTTATAATCAAAAAACAGCCAAATATAATAAATGGAAACCGAACCAAATTCCAATTCATGGAAAATATGTGCGCATCATACAAAAGCAAAAATTCACTTATTATAATGATGCTCCATAAAAAAACATAAACTTTAGCGCTTTTGATTTCCATTTAGTAAACCTCTATTATTTTGATTTCCATTTAGTAGACCTCTATTATTTTAATAATTCCATTTCATAAATTCGCCGCCTTTGACTCAACGAAATTGACTCGTCAAATTCCTTAGCCTTTTCTACACATGCCCTTGTCATGTTTTTTCTTATTTCGAGATTTGATAATTTTCTTATGCCTTCAGCAAAGCCTTTTACATCAAATGCGGAAGACAGGTAGCCTGTTTTTCCATCGATAACGTAGTCTTTGATTCCCTGTACAGCTGTTGCTACAATCGGCACCCCTGCGGCAAGTGATTGAACGCCTGCTAATCCCAGTCCTTCTCTAATTGAGGGCAAAGCCCCAATGTCCGAACAATATAATATCTCCGGAATATCATAACGGTAGCCAAGTAGTATAACATGGACCCCCAATTCTTTGGCTAAAGACTGGATCATTTCACCGGTTCCTCCGTTAATACCTACTCCACAGATAACATAGATATACCGCTCTTTGTCTGGCAGTGATGCAATTGCCTTAACAATAACCTGATGATTTTTCCTTACAGAAAGCTCACCAAGGCTCAAAATCATCAGTTGTTCCGGATTGACTCCAATGCTTTTTCGATATTCATCTCTGTCAATTTGCACGTTTTGATAAATACCGGTTTTGACTCCCATTCCGTTAATATAGTAAACATGTTTACAAAACATGTTCTTTGCCACTTTGTAATCTTCTTTGTTTATAGTAATAATCGCATCACATAAAAATGAGGTCAGCTTTTCTAGCGTATAAAATACAGCCCATGATTTTATACCACTCTTTTCAGTAAAGGCAAATCCATGCGTAGTATAAATTACCTTACTTCCTTTTTTTCGATAACTTTCTGCCGCAATTTTTGTTAAAACTCCTACAATCGGAGTATGGCAATGAATTAAATCATATTGATTTTTCAGTAGTTCTTTCAACTGCTTATAGGCTTTTCTATTACTTTTAGAAAAGGGATTTTGGGAATCGAAACAGATATCGTTATATCGTATTCCCTTTTCGTCTAATTTCTTTTTTCCTCTTTCCCACTCCACTGCAGACAAATTCGCTGCATAGGTGACTTCATACCCCATACTTATAAGAATATCTATATCACCATGTAAAAAATCAACAAATCCGCCCAAATTGGCTATAATTAAAGCCTTTCTCATCAATGCGCTCCTACTTTCTTTTTTTATCGACTTTAGAACGATAAAACGTTATGCACCAAACAAAAAGTTGCATAGCTTTGATATTTTTAGACAAAAATAAAAACCGCCTAAATTTATCACCAAAGGAATATAAATTCATATCAGCTACATCGGAATCTATACTATTCTCGCTAATTTCATTGCATATATCGTTTGCATTGACGCCATTACGTCGCATTTCAGAAACAAAGTATATGAGCTTATGAAGATAGAAACTATTATTACAAACCGAGTATTCAGCATCTAAGTTCTTGTATTCAATCAGTTTTTTTACATGTCTAAATTTGCGCTGCTCCTGGCGCATAAACCCTTTTCTAATATTAGATGAAACGCTGCTGTTATTGCGATAATAGTAATAGTATGCTATATCCAAATAAGCCCAATCTACCTGGCTTAGAGCAATCAGATAATCAATGAAAAACATGATATCTTCGCCCATGAACATGCTTTCATCTAGTTCAATGTGGTTTTTTAAAACAATATCAGTTTTAAAAATCTTTGTGGCAATTTCGTTAAATCTCCCTTGAATTACAGCCTTATATAATTCTTTTTCATCTGGCCTTTTTGCATTGTTTAGTTTTTTTGCATAAGACTCTGTAAAGAAATGATCTTTTTCGTCGCCACGCATAATAGGAACAAGGTATAAATTTTTATTTTGTGCTTTGATCTCATAAACAACATGATTTAATTTTTCTGAATCTACCGAATCATCCCCATCAATAAAGGCCATATATTGGCCTGTACATTGTTTAATGCCGTAATTTCTAGCAGAACTAACTCCTCCATTTTCTTTATGAAAAACCCTAAGAGCCCCCATCTGTCTCTCATATTCTTTTAGAATATTTAAGGTTTCATCTGTAGAACCATCATCCACTGCAATAATTTCAATTTGCTTAACAGTCTTCAATGAGTCTAAACATCTTGCAATATATTTAGCACAGTTATAAGCTGGGATAACTATACTTAGCACTGGCTTTTGTTGCATAGCTATGTTACCCCCTCTTTTTGGTAACTAAAATCGCAGCACACAATGCCGGAATATAGAGATGCATCTTTAACATACCAATATAAACCTGCGCACTTTTGGGCAGCCCTTTTAGATGAATATCTTCTAATGCTTTCACTTTTTTTATACTTTTAGAAATGTGCTTTGCTGATTCAAAAAGTTTTCGTCGACATTTGACTTCATGGAAAACAGCCATCATTACCCAGTATGCCTTAAATGCATTTAGTTGTTCATCTATAACAGAACTTTTCCCGCCCATATTGCGCGTCATGTAATCCGTTAGTCTTTTATTGTTTTCAAATCTGTCAGCATCATAACTATTCGTCATGGATCCCGCATTTAACTGATTGTAAAAATACAAAGAATCCTCAAGGAAAAATACCGTCTTTGCTGCAAAAAGACATTCAAATACAAACGCATTATCTTCGCCCATTCGAATGTTTTCTTCGCGGCAGTAATGCTCTAACAGAAATTCTCTCCGGTAAATTTTGTTCCATGCCACAGGGAAAATCAATCCGTTACAAAAAGGCTTTCTATTATCGTACATCATATATGGATATACTTCATTGTTTAGTCTTTCTTTCGTATAAAGACCCTCTTTGGGGCCTGCAGGAAGTGGAACTTGTTTCTTTGCAAACTGCCGAACTCCCTGAAAAACGATCACGTCTGGTGCAGCAGTTTGCAACACTTTATTCCACACCGTTTCAAGTAAATTTTCTGCAATCCAATCATCACCGTCAACATAACAGATATATTTGCCTGTTGCTGCTTTTATACCGGTATTTCTTGCTGAAACCAAACCACCATTAGTTTTATGTATCACACGAACACGCTTGTCTCTTTGCGCGTAATCATCACAAATTTGGGGGCAACCATCAGGAGATCCATCGTCAACCAACAGCAATTCAAAATTTGTAAAAGTCTGGCCCAAAATACTTTCTACACACTTATGAAGATATTGTTCCACTTTATAAATCGGGACAATAACAGAAAATTGTCGTTGCATCTTGTTTTTCTTACCCTTTCATCTGGTTTGCAATGTCAGCGTCAACGATTTCTTCACCTGTTCTCTCAACCAATTGTGCCTTACTTGCCTCGCTCAATCCATCATTAACAACTGCACACATATCACAAGTGCTGCACTTATCTAAATCTTCCTTGGATACCTTTCCATCCCGATAATCCCGGCAGATTTTAAGCTCATACATACTGTAAGGATGTTTAGTAAACAGAGACTTGAACTTATGCACCAAGACCCAAAATGCCGGCTTCCAAATGTACTTGTGCATAGCAGGAGAAACAGAACCAATCATCCAGCAATTCCGATCACAGCAACGCACCTTTGCGCGAACCTTTTCAGCTTCCGGGCTGTTCCACAGTTCGTCCCAAGTCTGACGATTCAAGTTGCCCATAACTTCTTTATCCTTGGTACCATTACAAGGCATAACATCGCCATACGGATCAATAAAGAAGGTATCAAAACTCATATCGCACGGCAGCAGACGCTTTTGACCGTAGATATAATTAATCAGTCCGTGGTTGAAGTAAGCACGGAACCACTTTTTGGGACTATTGCTCCGCAGCAGTTCGTTGATCAGATTTTCAAAGTTTTTTGCCACCATCGGGCGGTCGTGAATAATATTCTTGGCCTCTACAAAGTAAAAGCTATTATGGAGGGATGCAGTAGCAAACTCCATCCCCATCTCGTCCGAAATTTTGTACAGAGGAACCAAATCCGGCGCATTTTTGTCCTGAACGGTCATGCCAAAGCCAACATCCTTCATGCCCATTTCACGCAGGGTCTTCAATGTCTTATATCCGCGCTGATAACCATCCTGAAGGCCACGGATTTCATTGTTAGTTTTTTCCAGACCTTCGATAGAAATGCGGATGCCGATCTGAGGGAACTCCTTGCAGAGATCCACAATCCGATCCGTGAAAAATCCGTTTGTAGAAATAACGATTCGATCGCTTTTCTTATATAGCTCCCGGACAATTTCCTTCAGATCGGTTCGGATAAAAGGCTCGCCGCCAGTAATGTTGGTGAAGTACATGAGCGGCAGCTTCCGGATGGTTTCCAGAGAAATTTCTTCTTCCGGTTTGGAAGGAGCTTTATACCGATTGCACATAGAGCACCGGGCATTGCAGCGATAAGTAACAATCACAGTTCCGTTGAGTTTTTTGGTAGACATATTTTTTCTCCCTTACTTATATTTTTATTGCAAAATTATTTATAAAACGTTAATGTTTTCGGTTGCCTCTAATTCCTTGAATTTTGGGAATATCAAAAAGATCCTGATTGCAGACATTCAATGGATTGCAAAGAGTGTAAGATAACCATTTTTCAATCTTCTACATATTCTTCACCTTTTCGGACCTTTGAGCCTATGTTACTAGGCCTTAAATCTTTAAACCAATAATGACTCTCGTTTGTGATTTACCTCATATATTTCAAGCGTTTGCCGTGTTATCTCATCCCAATCATATTTTCGACAAATAAAATCTGCTGCCCCCTCTTTGTATTTTTGGACCGTTGCCGGGTCATCGCAGAGCCTTTGCAGCTTTTCTTTCAAGTCTTGTACGTTGCTCTTTTGGAAAGTGACAGCCTTGTCCTCCACTACCTCTGCACATTCTGCTATATCAGACACCACGCAGCAGTTGCCATAGCTCATGGCTTCCAGCAAACTGAGAGGCATTCCCTCCAGATCGGAAGGCAGCAAATATAGATAAGCGTTGCTGTATAGTTCTTCCAAGGCCTGCCCGGCCACAAATCCTGTGAAGATAATCCTGTCATCCCCGGCAGCAAGTGTATGAATCTCCTGCAAAAAATCATCCGTATCCGATGACCCTCCGGCAATTACCAGCTTTTTGTCAGTATGTAATTGTTTATAGGCTTGAAGTAAATATCGAATGCCCTTTTCCGGAACAATACGTCCCAGAAATAAAAGATATCCGTCCTTATCAATCCCGAATTCCTTTTTGATCAGATCTGCTTTGCGCAGCACCGGCCGGTTCACACCATTCGGGATGAACAGAGTCTTCCGGCCATAAGTCTTTTGGAAATATTCCTGCACGCCTTTACTCAGAACGATAATCTCATCCGCAAACTTGACGGTCATCTTTTCACCTAGATGGATATACTTGGAGCCAAATCCATTCTGCCACTTTTCTCGCTGCCAGTCCAAACCATGAATGGTTACCACACACCGCTTTCCAAAAAGCTTAGGAAGCCAAATCATCGCACAAGGACCCTCGGCATGGAAGTGTACCACATCATACTTTCCAAGAGCAGCCCGCAATGCCGCAAAAAAACTGGAGGTCATAGCCGCCAGCCCTTTTTTGTCCAGAGTGGGAACGGTAATAAGGCGCACTCCTTTATATCGTTTTACCTTTCCGGTATCGAATTTTTTCCCGCTCACATGGTGCCCGCCACGGTTAAAACAGGTAACGGAATGGCCCAAAGCCGCCATGCGAGTGGATAATTCCTCCACCACAATTTCTATACCGCCCTCACGAGATGGAATCCGTTTGTGACCTAACATTGCTATATGTAATTTACCTTTATCCTTTTTCAAAAGAAGCTCTTCTCCTTTCCGCATTAAGGGTAGGTGAAAACTATCAGTTGCTTTTACCTGGCTCCTTTTTCTTATATTCATTGTGGAAGAAAAATTATACATATCTATGTTAATACAATCAATTGAATCCACAAAAATTTTATAAAAAATCACTTTAATTATATTATTTATAGCGAGTCAATACAAGGTGGCGAATCTTCAAAAATCGACGCTGTTTCCAACATCTTTTCAGTCATTTTGCGACCTCATTTAGCAAAAATAGGAAATCAGTTGTATCAGAAAAATACATCGATATAGCGCAATCCACGTTTTAAGCTCTTTGATGGAGGCAAGTCGCATTTGGGCGCGTCAGACGTGATCGTTTTCCATCAGTCATCGTCTCCCCACCGCTCCCTCTGCCTGTCCGTGGCTTTCCCATCCATTTTCTTAAGATGGATAGCCACCAGGCAGGCCGAAGGGGTTCCTATTGCGGAATCCCCTTCGGCTCTGGGTTTCCAATAGGGGCGAGCAGCAGCCCTGTTGGCACACGACTTTGCTTGCAAAGTCTAGTGTGTTATACCTTTACCGGACAGCTGCTGCCTTCCTAATCCTTCGTGCCATCCCTGACACACAACCATAATTGTATGTACCAACAAAAGGTGCCGGGAGGTGCGTCGCGTTTTGCGACGCACCTCCCGGCATTTCTGCTGTCTGGCAAAGGTATATAAAAATCCCCGTTCCCGCCGCAGCGATCCTCCCAGGGAATGCTCCGTGGTTCCGTTCCGTCATTGTTTCAGATAGTACCGCCGTACCGTCTGCAGCGCCGTCTTGTCCGTGGCTTTTCCACGGGAAAGCGACAGGTGAAAATGCCGTGCCGTTTCCGCCACGGAGTGCGCCTTATCGTCGGTAAAACCAAACCGGAAAAACAGCCAGGTACGCAGTCTGGCACCGGATTTTTGCAGGGCAGCGCGTACCTCCCGGATAGTCTCTTTCCGCAGATAAATCCGTTCCGGGTCTTGCTGGTAGGGGTCGGCAACAAAGCAGGAAAGCGGTCGCTGATCTTCTTGCCGCAGACTGTCCAGCCGTACTAACTCACCGGCATGGCGGCCCTCGAAACGGCCCTGAGCCGCAGCGACGGAATCCAGCATGGCGTTGCGGATGGCGGGAGCTGCGTAAGACAGGAATTTGTTGCCTAGGGACGCCTCAAACCGGTCCACACATCCGTCCAGTGCAAGGCAGCCTTCCTGACAAAGGTCCTCTTCCTCGATTCCCAACGCCCGGCTCCAATCGGGATTTTTGCCCCAGATGGAATGGGCCAGCTGGCGCACAAAAGGCAGGTTGTTTTCCACCAGCAGCTCCCGCGCCCACCGCTGTCCGTCCCGGGCCAGGACACACAGTTCTTCATTCGTCATGGTCAGTTGTTTCTGCATCCGTTGTATCTACCGCAAGGTTTTCAAATAAGGCGGTAAAAGCCGCCCGCAGTTGTTCCAAAACCGCCCGGTCTTTAAGCGGAAGACCTTTCAGCACATCCACCAGGGCATCCGCCATTTCTTCCGGCTGCAGGGGTGCCTGCAGGTTGTCTTGCCCCTTGCGCAGCTTGGCATACAGTTCCTCCGCCGTTTGTTTGGTCAGCAGAGCAGCTCGATCGATTTTGAGAGAGGCAGTCTCGGCCACCATGTTCCGCTTGATTTCCTTGATGCTGAGCAAAAACTGCTCCTGGAGGGCATTCAGGTTTGGCTGGCTTACGGGAATTTTCAAAATCTCGGCCCGGCGTGCCGCCTGGTAGGCGGCTGCCTTTCGCTGTTTGCTCCACTTCTGTACTTTCGCCATTTCTTTGACGGCAGAAGACAATACCTGGTTGCGGGCTGCATAGCCTGCGGCGATGGCACCGGAAAAGTATTCCGCCGCCAGTTCTGTCACCAAACCGAACCGGGGATTTTCCAGCAGCAGATTGACCACCCGGGAATCCACCCGACCCGTGTACAGGTTCCGTGCTGCCTGCACCGAAAGCCCCAGTTCTCCGATGTCGTAGTTGATGCGGCCCCGTTCATTACTTTCCCCCAGCAGAAAATCGGTGGATACCTGAAAGATCCGGGCAATGGAGATCACATTGTCTGCGCTGAGCTTGTCGATTTTGCCGCATAGGAACCGGCTGAGAGTCCCTACCGTCATCCCGGTCCGGGCCGCCAGCTCCTGCTGGGTCATGGATTTCTCTTTCATCAGGTCGATGATTCGTTCCCGAGCATCACCGGGCAGATAAGTCTGTTCCATATGTACCGCCTCCTTGCGTTCATTATAAAAAAGAGTCCTCTATATATAGTGACAAAAAATGTCGATTTTTGGCCACTTCTCTTTGCATTTTCGCAATTTTTTGTTTTGTGGGGCCTCCTTATTTGCATTTATGCCGGATTTGGGCGGTCTGCACCGATTTTTCCGTATCTTTGTATAGACAACGGAAAAAGGAGGTGTCCTCCATGTGCAAGGACACGGAGCCCCGGGCTCTGCCGGAAGACTCCGACTCGCCCAAATGGTTTGACGGCAAAAAGGTGATCGAGATCGCCTTCTGTGAGGAATTTCTAACCCGGCACCCCATGTGCTGCATTCATGGCCGCTTCTTCACGGCGGACGGGCCCATCCCGGACGATGTGGTGCGCAGGCTCATCTATGAGGAGCTGAAGGCCCATGCGGTGAGCGGGGTGGGCAAGGCGGTGGCCACCCTGCTGGATGTGCTGCGGATGGAGTGTTATTCGCCCGGGCTGCCGCTGCAGACCGACCGCATCCATGTAGCCAACGGCACGCTGTTTTTGGACGGGCGGTTGGAGCCTGCCAAGGAATTCTGCCTGAACCGGCTGCCGGTAGAATATCACCCCGATGCCCCGGACCCCAAAACCTGGCTACGGTTTGTGGAGGAGCTGCTCTACGACGAGGATATTTCCACACTGCAGGAGTACATGGGCTACTGCCTGCTTCCCACCACCAAGGCCCAGCGGATGCTGTTTCTGATCGGGCGGGGCGGCGAGGGCAAAAGCCGCATCGGCCCGGTGATGCGGGCGTTGTTCGGCACGGCCATGAACACCGGCAGCTTGAGCAAGGTGGAGACAAGCCCCTTTGCCCGGGCCGACCTGGAAAACAAGCTGGTCATGGTGGACGATGACATCAAACTGGAAGCCCTGCCCCAGACCCACATCATCAAGGCCATCGTCACCGCCGAACTGCCCATGGATCTGGAACGCAAAGGCAAGCAGAGCTACCAGGGCAACATGTTCGTGCGGTTCATGGCTTTCGGCAACGGGGTGATGAAAGCTGCCAACGACCGCAGCGAGGGATTCTTCCGACGGCAGCTGATCCTTTCGGTGCGGGAACGCCCCGACAACCGGGTGGACGACCCGTATCTGGCCGAAGCCCTCTGCGCCGAGGCCGAGGGCATCTTCCTCTGGTGTCTGGAAGGACTGCGGCGGTTGCTGGCCAATCGCTACCGCTTCACTGTCAGTGCCCGCACCCAGGCCAACCGGGAGTCCGCCGTTCGGGACAGCAACAACGTGGTGGAGTTCATGGCTTCCACCGGCTATATCAGGTGCCGGGCCGATGCCGAGATCACCTCCCGGATACTCTACGCCATCTACCGGCTGTGGTGTACCGACAATGCCTACCAGCCGTTATCGGCCAAAAGTTTCAGCAATTACCTGTCCCAGCATGAACGGGTATACAGCCTGAGCCACACCAACACCGTGCGCAATGCCGCCGGAAAACGGGTGTGGGGATTCACAGGCGTTGAAGGGCTGGTGACGCCGCCGGATTGAGTGCTCCCGCATCCATACCAAACGTACCGTGTGTACGGCCCCCGGTACGCTTGGTACACATCTTTACCATTCAGAAGGAGGAGAAAACCATGATGATCAAACGTCCTACCCACTATTTTGCCATGCCCCGCGAAATTCTCTGGAGCCCGCTTCTCACATTGGAGGAGAAAGGCCTGCTGAGCTTTTTCTACAGTATGCCGGACGATTCCACCGAGGAAGACGTGACGCTTCTGTGCAGCATCTCCGCCGAACGGCTGGAAGAATTGGTGGACAGCCTGATGGCCAAGGGGGTTCTCGAATATGAGTCCGGGTACAGGCTGGACGGTGGAGGGCCGCAGTAAATGGACAAGGCCCAACACGCCATTTTGCGGTTTGCCAAGTACAAGGGGCCGGAGATCAGCCGCATCGAGGCCCACAACGAGCGAACAAAAGAAACCTACGCCAGCAACCCGGATGTGGACACCACCCGCAGCAAACAGAACTTTCACCTGGTCACACCCGAACACAAGTACCGGGCCGAGACGGAACGGCAGATTGCCCAGGCGGGCTGCCGGACCCGCAGCGACAGCGTCCGGGTGGTGGAGGTCCTTTTTACCGCCAGTCACGACTTCTTCAAGGGCAAGAGTAAGGGGGAGATACGGGCCTTTTTTGAGGAATGTATGGCCTTTCTGGCCCAGCGCCAGGCCCCTGCCACCTATCTTTCCGCCGTGGTGCATATGGACGAGAAAACGCCCCATATGCACCTTTCTTTTGTCCCGCTGACGGCGGACGGGCGGCTGTCGGCCAAGGAGATCGTGGGCAACCGCCAGAAGCTGACCCAGTGGCAGGATGCCTTCTGGGAACACATGGTCCAAAAGTACCCGGACCTGGAGCGCGGGGAGAGCGCCAGCAAGACCGGGCGCACCCACATTCCGCCCCGCATCTTCAAGCAGGCCACCCATCTGAACCGCCAGCTGGATAAGATTTTGCAGCTGCTGGCCGATACCAATGTCTGGAATGCTAAAAAGCGGGCGGCCCAGCTGGAAACGGCACTGCGGAAATTTTTCCCCGAAATGGAGGACTTTCTCACCCAGACCAAGAAGTACGATAAAGCCATCCGGGGCCTATCCGCCGAAAAGGAGCGGCTGAAACAGGAACTGGACCAGAGCAAAGAAACACAGAGGAAACAGAAAATGAACGAATACCGACTGGAAGCCGATTACGCCAATCTGCTGCGCAAGTTGGAGCGCATTCCGCCCGAACTTCGCAGACAATTTGACACATCCCGCCAACAGAAAGAGAGGTAACAGCATAGCGAACCGGAACCGAGCCGTGGCGCATATGAGACAGGCACTGCACCATAAAATGCACCAGATGACGAAAAACGGGAGGTGGACCAGATGAGAACCAGCGCACCCATCAAGGTAATTGTACATTATCCCAAGACCGAGGAAGGCAGGCAGGAACTGGCCCGGCGGGTTGCGGACGTCCACGCCGATTTTGTCATCAGTTCCATCAACAAACTGAACTGCCCCATCAAGCAGAAGCTTGAGCTGCTGCAGGCGGTGATCGACACCACCAAGGGGACGTATAAAGCCCCCGAAGCCGAACAGGGGCAGAAGCCCAGGAAAAAGCACCAGGAGATGAGCCTGTAAAACGGCAGGGCCCCGGAGAGCGATGCTCTCCGGGGCCCCTTTTTGCGTTTGTGGGAAAGGGACGGGAATGTGCATACGCTGGTTTCTATAATTTCTATAATTTCTATAATTTCATTATACGCGCCGGTTGGTCCTATAAATGGGATTTTCCGCCAAGGAATCTGAACGAGAGCAGCAAACAGTTCGCAGTATTTCTGATTATGTAATTTCCAGTCCGGTTACACGAAAGGAGTGGCAGCCGAATGTCAACAAATCGCTGAAGGATATTGCTGCTCGTAGGCAATCTTGAATTTCTCAGCAAAAAGTAGAAATTGAGTAAAGCACCTAATAAATCTAATTCGTTCACTTTTTATCGTCCTCTTGACGGGGCTTACGCCAAGCAATACAATAATATAGTTTATAGGTCTAAACTGTTTCCGGCAGATACACACAGACCAAAACAATCAGTTTTTACAAGTGAATAACAATTTTAGCTCTATTACATCTGTAGAAATGGATAATCTTGTATCTAATACTCAGTACGATTGAAATCTGATTCATTAAGGAAGAGAGGCAAGAAATAGTTATGGGAAAATATTTTGGAACCGATGGCTTCCGTGGGGAAGCCAATATCAGTCTGACCGCCGACCACGCTTATAAAATTGGCCGCTTTCTTGGCTGGTATTATGGGATGCTGCGTCAGCAACAGAAAAATAGTAATCCTCCTCGCATTGTAATCGGTAAGGACACCCGCCGTTCCAGTTATATGTTTGAGTATTCACTGGTCAGCGGTCTAGTAGCCTCCGGTGCAGATGCCTATCTGCTCCATGTCACAACTACCCCCAGCGTAGCATATATTGCTCGGGTTGATGATTTTGACTGCGGCATCATGATTTCTGCCAGTCATAATCCCTATTATGACAACGGTATCAAACTAATCAACTCCTGTGGCGAGAAGATGGACGAGGAGACCCTCCTTCTGATCGAGGATTACTTGGATGGGAAGTTGCATGTTTTTGACCAGGATTGGCCTGAGCTGCCCTTTGCACACCGTGATCGGATTGGGTGCACTGTGGACTATGTTGCCGGACGAAACCGCTATATGGGATATCTGATTTCTCTTGGAATTTATTCTTTCAGAGGAATGAAGGTAGGCCTGGACTGTGCCAACGGCAGTAGCTGGAACATTGCAAAATCCATTTTTGATGCGCTAGGCGCAGACACCTATGTTATCAACAATCAGCCTAACGGGTTGAATATTAACTTGAATGCTGGTTCAACCCACATCGAAGACCTTCAGAAATTCGTAGTGGAGAAAGGTTTGGATGTGGGCTTTGCCTATGATGGCGATGCCGACCGCTGCCTTTGTGTAGATGAAAACGGGCACGTAGTAGATGGCGATGCAATTCTTTATATCTATGGCTGCTACATGAAGGAACGCGGCAAGTTGGTCAACAACACTATTGTCACCACGGTCATGTCCAATTTCGGCCTATATAAGGCGCTGGACAAGCAGGGAATCGGTTATGCAAAAACCGCTGTAGGTGATAAGTATGTATATGAATACATGTCCAAAAATGGATGCAGAATCGGCGGAGAGCAGAGCGGGCACATTATTTTTAGCAAATACGCAACTACCGGTGACGGTATCTTGACCAGCCTCAAGATGATGGAAGTGATGCTGGCCCGAAAGAAGAAACTGAGTGAACTGGCCGCACCTTTCAAGGTATACCCTCAGGTATTGGAGAACGTTCGTGTTGCGGACAAAAATGCCACGCAAGCAGACGCAGATGTCCAGGCCGCGGTAGCCAAAGTAGCTGAGGCCCTAGGCGAAACAGGCCGTATTCTGGTCCGTGAGTCTGGCACAGAACCTGTAATCCGTGTTATGGTGGAGGCGCCGGAACACGAAATCTGCCAGAAGTATGTGGATGAAGTTGTCACTGTCATCAAGGCAAAAGGATACAGCGTCTAATCACAGTCATTTTATATGAGCTCCATGAGGAAAGAGAGGAGTTGTAACTATGTGCGGAATTGTAGGTTTCACCGGATATCAGCAGGCAGCCCCCATTTTATTGGAAGGGCTGTCCCGCTTGGAATATCGTGGCTATGATTCGGCGGGTCTCGCAGTGAGGGATGGAGACCACCTGGCAGAGGTAGTCAAAGCTACCGGGAAATTGCGCAATCTTGCGGAGAAAACCGATAACGGTCATGCGCTGGCTGGAACTTGTGGCATTGGACACACTCGTTGGGCTACCCATGGTGCCCCCAGTCAGATCAATGCTCATCCTCATGTGAGCGGCAATTGTCTCCATTCAGCCTCTGGTCCGGTTGAATCAGAGGTAGTAGGCGTTCATAACGGAATTGTAGAAAACTATCAAGAATTGAAAGATAAACTGTTGCACCACAACTATACCTTTTACAGTCAAACGGATACCGAAGTTCTGATTAAGCTGATAGATTACTACTATAAAAAATATAAGATGGGTCCTATTGATGCGATCACCAAGACCATGGTGCGCGTGCGTGGTAGTTATGCATTGGAGGTCATGTTCAAGGATTATCCGGGTGAGATTTTCGTAGCTCGGAAGGATTCCCCTATGATTATCGGAATCGCAGATGGTGAAACTTACGTAGCTTCTGATGTGCCTGCCATTTTGAAATATACCCGGAGCGTCTATTATATTGATAATCTGGAGTTGGCAAGGCTTACTCCCGGTAAGGCAGTCTTCTATGATTTGAATGGCGATGAGGTGGAAAAACAGCCTGTCGAGATTACCTTCTCAGCTGAGGCGGCAGAGAAGGGTGGTTTCGCCCACTTCATGATGAAGGAAATCCATGAGCAGCCAAAAGCCATTGAGGATACACTCCATTCAGTTATTCAGGATGGGCAGATCAATCTTGGCGGAGTTGGTTTGACCGAGGAAGATATTTCCAAAATTTCTCAGCTGTATATTGTAGCTTGCGGATCAGCTTGGCATGTTGGAATGGTGGCCCAGTATGTCTTTGAAGATTTGGCCAACTTGCCGGTGCGTGTTGAGTTGGCATCGGAGTTTCGCTATCGTCGGATGCCCTTAGATCCCAATGGCCTTGTGATTATCATCAGTCAAAGTGGTGAGACCGCGGATAGTTTGGCCGCCCTGCGTGAGGCTAAAAGGTGTGGTCTACGCACCCTTGGTATTGTCAATGTAGTGGGGAGCAGCATTGCCCGCGAGGCGGACAATGTGTTCTATACCTTGGCTGGTCCTGAGATTTCGGTTGCTACTACCAAAGCCTATTCTGCCCAGCTTGTGGCCTGCTACTCTCTAGCCATTCAGTTTGCTAAAGTACGCCATGAATTGGATGAACAGCGCTACCAGGACATGATTGCAGAATTGCAGAGCCTGTCGGACAAAGTTGCACGGATTTTGGAAGACAAAGAGCGAATTCAGTGGTTTGCCGCAAAGTTTGCAAATGCACACGACGTCTTCTTTGTGGGACGTGGCATTGACTATGCCGTCAGCCTTGAAGGTAGCCTCAAGATGAAGGAAATCAGCTACATACACTCAGAGGCCTATGCGGCGGGCGAATTGAAGCACGGAACTATCAGCTTGATTGAGAACGGGACCCTAGTGATTGGCGTTTTGACCCAGAGCGAGTTGTTTGAAAAAACTGTATCCAACATGGTGGAGTGCAAATCCCGCGGAGCCTACCTAATGGGTCTGACCAGTTACGGCAACTACTCTTTAGAGGACACGGCCAACTTTACCCTCTACATCCCCAAGACAGATGAGCACTTTGCAGCCAGCCTTGCAGTGATTCCTCTGCAATTGCTGGGATATTATCTGAGTGTAGCAAGAGGTTTGGATGTGGACAAGCCTCGAAATCTGGCAAAGAGTGTGACAGTGGAGTAAAAGTAGAAATTAAAGTACAGAATTAATCTCGTATTCTGTGTAAAATCCATCTATGGTGCGAACAGCGCAAAATTTGTTCAGAACATTAGCCTGTTGAATCCGGTCTGCCGTTCTTCCCACACCATAACGCCTCGTCCCTCTTAGGATTCCATTGCCGCTGGTGGGCATAGTCTCCTTGGGTGGTGTGGGATCGCCATGGGAAAATACTTTTCCGCAGGCAGCTCATGCGCTATCGCACTAGGGATAGAATTTTCTGGAGACAGAGCGGCCTACCGTGTTTCCCTGCCTTCCGCCTGATAACATTCGTTTCCAAACTGGAATTTCGTGCGAGCTCTACCATAGAAAATACCCCGGAGGGGTCGGTCAATGGCCGTGCCTCTCCGGAGCGGTTTTGTTGTGCTGTGCAGACTTCCGATTGAGGAAGTCCGCCGGACCTGATATAATAGGCCCAACAGGAAAGGAGCGCCGCCATGAAGGTAGTTTGTTTCGGGGATTCCAATACCTACGGATACGACCCACGTTCCTGGCTGGGCGGGCGGTATCCGGCGGACAGCCGCTGGGCGGACCTGCTGGCCCAAAAGACTGGCTGGAATGTTGTCAATCTGGGAGAAAACGGCCGGTGTATTCCACTGCGGCCGATCACTTTGCCAGCGGATGCCGATCTTGTGATCGTCATGCTGGGCACCAATGATCTGCTGCAGGGCTGCACGCCGGAAAAGACCGAGGACCGGATGAAGCGCTTTCTTCAAAGTCTGCCACTGGCACCGGAGCGCATCCTGCTGATTGCCCCACCACCCATGGTGTCGGGGGAATGGGTCACTGACCCATCCTTGATGGAATCCTCCCGCCTGCTGGCCGGGTACTACCGGGAGTTGGCCGGGCAGCTGGGTGTCCGGTTTGCCGACGCGGGGAACTGGCATGTAATGCTCGCCTATGACGGCGTACATTTTACCGGGCAGGGCCACCGGGCCTTTGCCGAAAACCTTGCACAGGAGGTTTGCCGATGAAACGACTTGTGTTTTTGCTTTTGGTCCTCGTTTCTCTACTGACCGGCTGCGGCACAGCCGGGACTTCCGGGGAAAGCAGCTACCAGCAAATCAGCCAGGAGGAAGCCAAGGAGATGATGGACACCCAGGAGGTAGTGGTCCTGGATGTGCGGGAGCAGGAGGAATACGACAGCGGGCATATTCCCGATGCCGTGCTGCTGCCGGTGGGGACCATCACCGAGGAATCCGCCGCCGAAGTCATCCCGGAAAAGGACACAACCGTTCTGGTATACTGCCGCAGCGGCAACCGCAGCAAAACGGCCGCCAAGACGCTGGCCGGGTTAGGGTATACCAATATCTACGAGTTCGGCGGGATTACCACCTGGCCGTATGAGGTGGAACAATAATAAACAGAACCGGGGCTTTCCACATGGGAAGCCCCGGTTGCATTTAAGGAAAAAGTCTATAGTGCGCCACCGTGCAGTCCGATGAATTGGCGCCCCCTGACCCTCTCTGTCACCCTACCTTCCGCCTGATATCATTCGTTTCCCAAGCTGGAATTTCGTGCGAGTTTCCCCATAGAAAATGCCCCGGAGAAGTCGGTCACAATGGCCGACCCTCTCCGGGGCGCTTTTTCTGTTATGCTATGTTTGTTCCCGGAAGTACCGCTCCCAGCACTTCTTGCTGATGGTTTTCGTCTCCGTCTCCCAAGAACGGAGGGAGCTTTCGCTGATGCCGGTTTTGCGGGCAAAGGCTGCCCGGCTGAGGCCAGCCCGCTGGCGGATGGCCAGAATCTGGTGGGCCTGTCCCTCGTATAGAAAGCGGTTATACCTATCCAGCAGGTCGGTCACCGGCACGCCGTACAGCTCTGCCAGCCTGTCCGCGACGGCGGCAGGGGTATGCTCGCAGGCGCCGGTCTCCATGTCGATGTAGAACGGGGTCGTAATGCCCACCCGCTTGGCCACCTCCCGCTGCAGCAGGCCCAGGTGGAGGCGGCACCACCGCAGCCGGTCGGGGACGCTGCTGATCTCCTGGTAACTGTGGTACTGCCGGGTGAACCGCTGGGCCTCCGGCAGATTGCGGGGCGCGACGAGCCGGAACCGATGCACAGCCAGGGGCGCAAAGCGGGGCTTGCCGTGGTCGGTGCGGCAGAGTATGTAAAAATCCGGTGAGACCCGGGCGAACACCTTCCATTTTGGCAAAGGCCCGAAAATCCGTTCCGCTGTTCCAGCCGGAATTCCCAAACAGGCGTTTTTGTGAGGATAGCATTTTCAATGCAGCGGCTGGCATAGCTGGAAAATTTGCTGGCACGGTCCGGGTTGAAGGTATCCACCGCTTTGATCAGACCGATTGTCCCGATGGAGATCAGATCATCCTGGGCGGTGGCTGCCGCGTAGTATTTTTTGGTCACATGGGCCACCAGGCGCAGATTGTGACGGATCAGAAGATCCCGCGCCCGGGCCGCCTCTTCCCCGCCCGCGCGCAGTGTTGTAAAAGCCTCTTTTTCCTTTGCCGGAGAAAGCGGCCGCGGAAAAGAACCGCTTTCCAGATGCAGCAAAAGATACAGCACATGCCCGGCCGCCGCTTGCAGGAACAGGCCCAGCACCTCGAACATAACACCACCCCCTGCCCCAAAGTATGCAGGCAGCCGGGCCGCTATGTGCCAAAAAGGGACAAGTTCCGCCGGGCAGCAGCTACGGTATACTGTATTGCGCGGTTACGGAAAAGTACCGCAAAAAGCAGAAGGCAGCAAAACGCCCGGCCCCACTGTATAAAACAGAGGCGCCGGGCGCAGTTTGTTATTCGGCCTTTTTCAGTTCTCGTTCAACCAGATCTCTGGCAATGGTAAAAGCCTCGATCCGCCGCCGGGCCAGGGTGAGCTGGGATTTATAGCGGGAGGGATTTTCCTTGGCTTCCAGTGTCTTGACGACCTCCCGCAGTTTGTGCAGCGTGGAGTCGATCTGGCGCAGGGCTTCGGTCAGTTCCGTTTGGGAATACGTCATGATGTGCCTTTCCTGCCATCTTTGTGTCGGTTATTTCAGGGCAGCGCCGTCGCGGAAGGCGTTGCCCACCTTCTCGCCCAGTTTGCGGTAGGCATTGTGGATGGGATCAAAGGTGATGGGCTGCAGTTTATCGGGATCAATCTTGCCGTCGGCATCCAGTACCGCCTCGTCGGCGCTGACGTTGACGATCTCTCCCACCAGGCGGCAGCTTTCGGGGTCATAGCTGACCAGGCGGCATTCCACCGTCATGGGCAGTTCTTCAATGATGGGGGCATCCACAAACGCCGACGGAGTGGTATGCCAGCCCGCTTTTTCCAGCTTATTGGCCACGGTATTGCCCGAGGCGATGCCCACATAATCGCAGGCAACGACCTGCGCGGCGGTAGCCATGCTGACGGTAAACGCCTTGCGGGCCAGGATGTTGGCGGTGGTTTTATGGCCGGCACTGATGCACATCGAAAGCTGGGTATCGTCACTGATACCGCCCCAGGCAGCATTCATGGCGTCGGGGGTGCCGTCCTCCCCGTAGGTAGCCAGGATGAACACCGGCTGCGGATAGGTCCAGGGTTTTGCACCAAAATTTTTACGCATAAGAAATACCTCCTGCTTGCCAGTTTTGCGGCTCAGCGGCGCTGCTGTGTGATGCCCGCACGCCTCGCCGTGCTTACAGTTATTGTATCACATTTGGAGCAGGATGAAAGAAAAAAGTTCTTTCTTTTCTGCTTGCACACGTCTCTCTGTCTGTGGTATCCTCAGGGTAAAAAGAAGTTTGTTTAATATAAAGCAATTCAAAGCTGGGCGGTGCCGACCGCCCAGGGAGGATACCGAATGAAACGTGTATTGGTGACCGGTGCAGGCGGTTTTGTGGGGGCACGGGTAATGCAGCAGCTGGCCGGGCGTTGGGAGCTGCTGACGCTGCCCCGGGGTATGCTGGCCACAGCTGACCGGGAGGCGATCCTGGCGGCGGTGCAAAAACTGCACCCCGATGCCATCCTGCACACGGCGGCTTTATCCGACACCGGCTACTGCGAAGCCCACCCCGAGGAATCTTACCGCGCCAACGTGGAGGTGCCGGCCTGGGTAGCCGATGGAGCAAAGGCGGCAGGCGCCAAGCTGGTGGCCTTCAGTTCCGACCAGGTCTACGCCGGGCTGCAGGCGCAGGGGCCTTTTGATGAGGAAACGCCCCTCTCCCCTGCCAACGTCTACGGTCGCCACAAGCTGGAAGCCGAACAGCGGGTGCTGGACCGGTTGCCGGAAGCCGTGCTGCTGCGTGCCACCTGGCTGTACGACCTGCCAAGCTACGGGCTGCCGGTGCGGGGCAATCTGCCGCTGAATCTTTGGCGGGCGGCCTTGCGGCGGGAACCGGTGCGGTTTTCCTGCCGGGATTACCGCGGCGTGACCTATGTGCGCCAGGCTGTGGAAAACCTGCTGCCCGCATTGGCGCTGCCCGGCGGCGTGTACAACTTCGGCAGCGAGAATGACACCGATATGTATACCACCGCCCAGCACTTTTGCGCCACAATGGGCATTACCCCGCCGCTGGAAAAAGCCGACTGGCCCCGCAGCCTGCTGATGGACACCCGGAAAGCGCAGGCGGGCGGACTGCATTTTGACACCACAACGGCAGGCATCCGCCGCTGCCTGCAAGATTATGGCCTGACCGCCCTGCTGTAACACAGACAACACAAACGCCCCGACCTGCCGGACGATCCGGAAAGTCGGGGCGTTTGTTTGCTTGCATCAATCAGCCGTGGGGAGCGGCTTTTGAAAGGGAATTATCGGTTGCGGAAACGGATGACCAGCACGCCGATGAGCACGGCAGCCGCCAGGCAGGCGATGACAACGATCACCGCCATCGGCAGGCCGGTTGCCGCAGTCTGTTCAGGCTGGGCCTGTTCGGGCGTGGCCGTCTGGGTTGCAGCCTCCGGCGAAGCCGTAGGTGCCGGCGTGGCTGTTGCCTGCGTCTCCTCATCCGGTTCCGGGGTGGCACTGGGCGCAGGGGTGGCCTTGCTGCCCGTGGGCTTTTTGCTGCCGGAACTGCTCTGCGCGGTGGGCTGCTGCCCGGCCGTGGTCGGGGCCGCCGTGGGAGTGGGTGCTGTGGCGGTCACCGTCGTGGGGGCAGGGCTGCTCTGGGTTGTCTGGTTCGAGGAGGAGCCCTGGTTGGAATTGCCGCCGCCGGAAGGTTTTTCCGAAGGCTGCGGCGTTGTTCCGCCGTTGCCATCCAGCGTCAGGCTGACTTCCCCGTTGGAGGAAGTGGTCGCCTCGCTCTTGGCCAGCGCGGCATCCACCAGTTCCAGCGAATCCTGTACCACACGCACGGTGGCGGTAGAAGCCTGCGAAGATTCAACGCGAACCTCGCCCAAGGCGGCATTGCCGTCGGGCAGCAGTTCCTCACGGCCGGCCACGTAAACGTTCAGGCGGCCGCTGGCTGCATCGTAACGGTACTGCTGCACCGTGCCGGGGAGCGCCGCATCAAAGACAAACTCTGCCTCCACAGGTTCGCTGCTTTCCACCTCAAAACTGAGGCGCAGCGCTGTGACGCCCTGGGCTGCCTCCTGCGGCAGTGCCAGGCTGACGGCAGCGGCATTGCCGTCGGCAGTCAGTGTCACCGTGCCGTCGGTTCCCTGGGCCGAGACCGGCAGCGCCGCCACAGCCAGGGCCGCACCCAACAGCAGGGTGGCCAACAATTTTTTCATGGTATTCTCCTTGTCGTATCAATCAGCCTGGCTGCCCAGCGTGATGGGGGGCAGCGTTTCGGGCAGCTGCACCGCCAGCGTATCGCTGGTCAGGCGCTGGCCCTCGTTGGTGGTGGCATTGTCCACGCGGTACAGTTCCACACGCACCGTTTCGGGCAGGGTGATATTCTGCAGCACGTCGGGTTCGATCCAGTAGACCCAGTAGCCCTCGCTCACTTCGCCCAGCTGGCCGTTTTCGGGATCGGGGGCCAGAATGATCTGGTGGGCCACCGTGTTGCCCTCTTCGTCCAGACCGCCCACGATGGCACCGTTCTTGTCATAGAGCAGTACCACGTTGTAGGCGGGGTTGCCCTTGTAGCTGCCGGTAAAGATCAGCGAGCCTTCGGGGATAGCCTGGCCGGAGCTCTGCTCGTAGACATAGTCCTGCGTCAGGAGGCCGATGCCGTTTTCCATCAGTTCGACGTTGTCGCCGGTGGGACCGAGGACATCCAGCTCACTGATCGAGACTTCGCTGCCCGCCGGTGCCTTGACGATCAGGCGCAGCTGCGCCGCATCGTAGGTGCAGACCCACGGGTCGTTGTTCTCGTTGCGGAAGTAGACGGTATTGACCGTATCGCCGGTAAAGGTGCCGGTGGCCAGCGTTTTCCACTGGCTGCCGTCGGCAGAGATCTGAATCTCATACTGCGTGATGGGCGTACCGGAGGTAACCGTGTACTTGAAGCCGGTGGCTGCCAGCGTCTTGCCGAAGTTCAGCGTGATGACGGCATCGCCCTTTGCGGCCGTGCCGGTGTAGGTGGTGTTCTTGTTGTTATCAATGACCTGGGTGACGGCGGAAACCGGCTTGGGTTCGCAGGGGTCCTGCTCACCGGCGTCGGGGGTGGTATCCTGCGCAGACGTCATGTTGGTGGTCACCGTCCACTGGCTCTTGTCATAGCTGCCGTCATGGCTGATCTTCACTGTGGGCAGCGTGAGGGTGGCGGAACGGTTGAGGAACTGATCCACCGCCGTAACCTGGTAGGTCACCGTGCGGTTGTTCACCGTGGTCACCGTATCGGTATAGGTATTGCCGGTGGTAAAGCCGACCACCTCGGTCTTGGCCTTGCCGTTTTCGTAGGTCGTGCGGGCAATCTCGTAACCCAGCAGCAGGCTGCTGTCCGCATCGGCGGCCAGCGTCAGGTTGACCTGATTGGGCGTCTTTTCATCCACCACAGCGGTGGTGCCGTCGTTCAGGACGTTCTTTCCTGCAAAGCTCTGAGATTCCTCGTGGGTGAAGCGGTAGTTACGCGCCCCGTCGTTGCCGTAGTAGAGCGCACGGGTCTCGGGTTCAAACTGTGCCAGATAGGCCGCCGTAGTGGCGTCGGGGGTGAGGCCCCAACGGGTGAAGAAGTCGGTCAGATCCTTCTGGGCGGCGGCAGAAGCCAGCCGCATGAAGTTCTGATCGGCACTGGCCCCCAGCGTCAGCTTGACGCCGCCGGGTGCAGGCGCCTGGGCCGTGTTGCGGGCGTAGGTATCCACGCGGGCATAGAAACGGCTCTGGAACAGATCGTTGTAGTTGTCGTAGATCTCGTATTCGTAGCTCTTGTCGTAGGCGAGGTGCAGCTGCCAGTACATACCCAGCTGGGTGAACACATCGCTGGAAGGACCAGTGGTACCGCTGGTAACCTTGCTGTAGATGGCATCATAGCCAAAGCGCACGCCATCATGGGCCTGGGAGATCTGAGAGAAGTAGTTGTTGGTAACTTCCGCCACGGCATAGCTGCCCTGGTTGATGTTATGGCCGATCTCATGGGCAATGCCCCAGCCGAAGAAGCTGCCGTTCTGGTAGGTACCGTCGGCGTTGAGCTGGATGGGCGTACCGTCGGCCAGACCGGGCACAGAGCCCCAGCCGATGCCGATGTGGTTGCCCGCCGCGTACATGAACGCACCGGCAAACATACGCATATAGCGGATATTCAGGTGCTGGGAAGGCAAACGGTTCTTATCGCCCGCACCGGCCAGATTGGTCAGACCCTTGTGCTGATAGAACAGCGTCATCATCTGATCCATGGCATCCACGGAATTGAGCAGGCGGTCGGCCTTGTCGGCGGTGGAGCCGTTGCCCAGGCCCGCCAGCAGCTGGCTGACCGGCACCGAGTACATCATCTGATCCAGCATCACATCGGTGGTGTTCAGGATGCAGGTTTCGGGGTCATAAGCGTAGCCGGTTTCGGCGTGCAGCGTGTTGTGCTCGGCTTCGAGGGCGGCGGCATAAGTTTCCAGCTGCTCCACATAAGCCGTGACACGGGCCGCGCGCTCTTCCGGCGCGTCGATGCCGTAGAGATCCAGCACGGGGATCTGGGTACCGCCGCTGACGCGGACCGAGTACTGGTCGGCGGCGTTGTCGCCGGTAAACTGCACATACAGCGCACCGCCGTGCTCGGCATCAAAGGTGACCAGTTCGGGAATGCTGATTTCGTTGCGGCCGACCTTGAGCTGGATGGGCTTGGAAACCACCTGGCCGGATTCCGAATTGTACTGGGTCGCCACAAGCTGCAGCCAGGCGTTGGAGCCGGTGGCCACATTGTTGCTGCCCACATAGACGATGATCTCTTCCCCGGCGTGGGCCGTCACACCCAGCGGCTGCCAGGCATTGAGGCCGGTGAAGCCCAGGTGACCGTCCTTCTTGGCGGTGATGGTGGTATGTACCTGCACCACGCTATTGAGGGAGGTTTCCAGCAGGCCGCGGGCGTTGTCCAGCTCACGCTGGAGCGCCACACGCTCGGGATGCAGCTCGCCACTGACCTCGTCGGGGGTATCCAGGCGGGTCTGCAAGGCTTCAATGGTCGCCTCATCCACGTCATCGCGCAGCGTCACATGGAGGTCATCGGCATACAGGGCCAGGATGTCATCCTCCAGGCTGTCGTAGGTGTAGAAGCGAATCTCGGCAATGGAAACCGGGCTGTTCCAATAGGTATAGCCGATGCAGACACGCAGATAGTCGGTGGTCACGCCGCCGGCGATCTTGATGGTGTAGTAGCTGCGGCTGCCGTCGCTGTGCTTGACGAGGCTGACGTTGGAGAGCTGATACTCCTTGCCGTCCTGGCCGCGGGCAAAGACACGGACAACGCCGTAGCTGCCGCGGTCCTCGATCTGGGCCAGCGAGATGCTGCCGATGTGGTAGCTCTGGTCAAAGGTCACGCGCAGGCCGCCCGCATCGGGATAGGTTGCGCCGTCATCCCAGTCATCCAGACCGTACCAGGAGGTGTAGTCGTTGTCCACTGCGCCCCAGGCGGTCTTGCCGGAATCCAGCGGGCTGTCCTTCATGTAGCCGGTTTCGTGGGTGACGGATGCAATGTGCGCCGTCACATCGCCCGCGCCTTGCGGCGTGTTGATGAGCTTGTAAGCCGGCATCTTGACCGGGTTGACGTTGGCCGTCGAGGCCACGGAGGTCAGCGAGGCGGGACCTTCGCCCTGCTCGTTGACGCCGGTAACATACACTTCGTAGGCGGTGTTGTTCTCCAGGTTCTGGATGGTGTAGCTGTTTTTCGCCATGCCTTCCACCTTGGTGAAGTCGGTATCGCCCTTCTTGCGGTAGTAAACGTTATAGGTATTGGTATCCTTCATCTTGGCCCAGGAGGCTTCGATGCGCTGGAAACGTCCGGTCAGGGCCAGGGCATCGGGTGCCGGGGGCAGCTTGTCGGCCTTGGGGGTCACGGTGATGGCCTCGCCGTAACCGCTGCGCCATTCGCCGTTGACAGACTGCACCTGTACGGTGTAGGTCGTGCCGTTTTCCAGCTTGACACCGCCGAAGGTGGTGACCGTCAGGCTGTTAGCCGCGGTACGCACCGTCTCGGTCTTGTCACCCAGGGTGATTTTCACCTCGTAGCCGGTCACGTTGACCGCCGGGTTCCAGGTCAGGGTGAATGCCTGGCTCTCGGTCACCGCCGTCAGTCCTTCGGGGATGTCCATCGTCGGCGGCGGGATACGGCTTTCCATATCATTGACGAATTCCACCTTGGAGATCTCGGCCAGGTTGCCGCCGCCCGAGACTGCCGTCACCTTGATGGTGACCTTCTTGACGGCGATCTGGCCGCCGAAGTCCACCACGATGGAGCCGTCGGGCTGCACCGAAGCGGCGCCGAGGAACCGGGCCAGCATCCCGTTGCCCACGGGGATTTCCATCGTTTTGGTCTCGCCGTTTTCCTCGTATTCCACCAGGACGGTGGCTGCGCTGACAGCGGCTTCGCTGGCGGGCGGGGTCTGCAGGACCAGGCCTTCCATCTCCACCGGCGCCTTGGCGGATTTTTCAAAGTCAAAGCTGACGGTGACGGGGTTGCTGTCGGAAATGCTCTCGCCCGAGACAGGCTGCAGTTCCACAGGCTGTGCACCCGTAACCAGGTCCTCCAGGGAGCCGCCGGTCAGCTGGGTGTTTTCTTCTTTTTCCACCGTCATCAGCGATTCGGGCACGCTGGTCTGTACAGCGGCCTGGGTATCGCGGGTATCTTCCAGGTTGGCTGCCAGCATCTGCAGATCAATAAGATCCACCGTGCCGCTGCCGTCCAGGTCAGCGGAAAGATCCTCCGATTCCATAGCGTCGATCAGCCCATCGGCATCCGCCTGGCGGATGGCCCCGTCGCCGTCCACATCACCGATGCAGAGAGCACCCGGGTGCACATTGTCCGCCGCGTAGGTGTAGCCGGCCAGGAAGCCGGTATACAGCTGGACCGAGTACAGCAGGTCCTGGGCGGTGATGGTCTGGGTGTAGGTGGCAAAACCGCTGCCGCTGACCGTCAGGGTGTAGGTCCCGTTGGGCAGATTGCGGAAACGCACCTCGTTCTGTGCAGGGGCTTCGCTGCCTGCCGCCGGCAGGGTGACCTGCTGCGACTGTTCCGCGGCGCCCGACAGGCTGACGGTAAACGTCACGTCGCGCTGAAGCGGCAGACCCGCCAGCAGCACAACGTCCACACCGGCCGTATTCTGCGGCGCGTCGGAGTCGGTTTCTTCGTCATCTTGTTGTTCTTCCTGCGGCAGTTCGGCAATCGTGGCAGCTTCTTCCTCCACAACGTCGTCCTGCACATCCTGCGATTCCTGGGCCGTCCCCGTTTCGGGGGTAGCCGCTGTGGCAAGTTCTTCGGCCTCGGTCTGCACAGCAGCTTCCGGGGCAGCGTATTCCTCCGCCATAGCAACAGGGCCCTGGGCCATGATGCTGAACATCATACAAAAGCTCAGCAAGGTGGCGATGGCTCTTTTCACACGATAACATCCTTTCCGTTGTTTTTTGTTTCATTTGTATGCCCCCCTGCCGAAACAGAGGGGCATCCGCACTTTTTTCTTGTTTTTTCCACTCGTGCAGCGCACATTTTACTACAAAAAAAGTAGGAAATCAAGCTTTACCATCAATGTGTTACAAAAACACATTATTTTGCAAGCAGCCTTTTTAAAAAAAGCACATTTTCATGCCGTTTTTAGTTTCATTCCATTTATTTCCAGTTTGTATTTTGTGTAAACTGCGCAATTTTTCAGGCAACGCCAAAAGCGGCGCACCTCCCGCCGGGGAAGCACACCGCTTTTGATTCGCTGCAATCAGGCAAAACCGATCATGACAGCCACCACTACAAAGATGGTGGACAGCACGAAGAGCATGCCCTGCATTTTGATCTGGAATTTGGCCCACTTGCCCCATTCCAGACGGGCCACACCCAGGACGCCCAGCAGGCAGCCGGAGGTAGGCACGATCAGGTTGGTCAGGCCGTCGCCCAGCTGGTAGGCCAGAACCGCCACCTGACGGGTAATACCGGCCAGATCGGCCAGAGGCGCCATGATGGGCATGGTGAGCGCTGCCTGGCCAGAGCCGGAGACCACCACAAAGTTGAACAGGCTCTGGAACACATACATGAGCCAGGCTGCCAGCACACCGGGCACGCCGCTGAGCAGGTTGCCCAGGGTGTACAGGATGGTGTTCATAACGCTGGGGGTCGTGGGATCGGTGCCGCCCAGCACGATGACGATGCCCTGGGCCATACCGACGACCAGTGCCGCGCCCACCAGGTCCGCCGCACCGCGCTGGAAGGAGGAGGCGATATCCGAGGCGCGCATATCATTGAGCTTGAAGATGCAGCCGATGATACCGGCCACCAGCCCCATGACAAAGAACTGGGAAGCAATTTCGGGGATGTAGTACCCTTCCACCACAACGCCCCAGACCGTCCAGACGATGGTAACCAGGATGGTCAGCAGCACCAGGCCCTGGCCCAGGGTAAAGGGTGCAGCGGCCGCATCGCTCTGCGCCATCTGGTCACGGTAGTAGGCGTCACTTTCATAGGCGACCGAGGATTTGGGGTCTTTTTTGATCTTGCGGGCGTAGAGCATGGTGAAAATCACGCCTGCCGCCGTAAAGACGATCCACATCACGATGCGGAACCCGGCGCCGGAAAGCACCGGCACCCCCGCAATGCCCTGGGCAATGGCCAGGCCGAAGGGGTTCATCCAGCTGGTGCCGAAACCGATCTGGGTGGCCACGTAGGTGACGCAGACCGCCACCACGGCATCGTAGCCCATGGCGATGGTCAGCGGCACAATGACCATGGCAAAGGGAATGGCTTCCTCGCCCATGCCGAACACCGCACCGCCCAGCGAGAACAAGGTAAACAGCACCGGGATAAGGATGATCTCCCGCCCTTTGGTCTTGCGGATCATCGCATGGATACCCGCATCCACCGCACCGGTGCGCATGACGATGCCGAAAGCACCGCCGATGACCAGGATGAACGCCACAATGCCCACGGCGCTGCCGGTCTTGTCGCCGGAGGTCAGGCCCTCAAACACATAGTTGAGCATACCCTGGCCGCCGAAATCCTCGGTGCCGAAGAGCGGCACGCCGTTGCGCACCTTGTTGCCGGCCTCATCCAGCTGGTAGGCAAAGCTGTCCGCCACAATGACGGTACGGGTTTTCTCGGTATCGCCCATCATGTAGCTGACTTCCTGCGTCTAAAAGCTGCCCACCGGGATCAGGTAGGTCAGCACCGCGCAGAGGACCACCACCGCAAAGATGATGACATACGTATGCGGCATCTGGATGGTCTTTTTCTTTTGTTTTTCCACGATTCCTATCACTTCCTGCATAAAATTAGGCGCCGCTGCCGTGATTTTCACGGTCCACCGCGCCAAGTGCCTACCTATAGTAGCCTAAAATGTAAAAAAATGCAATCCAAAATCCCAAAACAGTTTGCAAATATACAGCCATATCGGTATAATTATACTGTATGTACAGTTTCGTACAACTTTATCCACAGGGAGCAATGCAGCCATGATGAACAATTACCGGGCCGAGATGATCGCGGCAATCAGCCGCCTGGTCGAGATCCCCTCGGTCTTTTCTGAAAGCACAGAATATCCCTTCGGTCCCACCGTGGACCACTGCCTGGATGTCACCCTTGCCATGATGGAAGGGCTGGGCTTCCGCACCTTCAAAGCCCCCGACGGCATGTACGGCTATGCCGAGACCGGCGAAGGTGAATTGTTCGGCGTGCTGTGCCATCTGGATGTGGTACAGGCCCGCCAGGAGGACGGCTGGGACCACGATCCTTTCCGCCCCGTGGTGCAGGGCGACTGGCTCTGCGGCCGCGGCACCCAGGACGACAAGGGTCCCAGCGTAGCAGCCATCTACGCGCTGAAATCGCTGCTGGATGAAGGGCACAAGCTGAACAAGCGGGTGCGGTTCATCTTTGGCATCGACGAAGAAACGATGTGGGATTCCATCCACGCCTACTGCGCCCGGGAAGAACTGCCCGTCAGCGGATTTGTGCCGGATTCCACCTTCCCGCTGACCTACGCCGAGAAAGGGCTTCTGCAATTGCAGGTGCGGTCGGACAAGCCCTTTGCCCTGCCCTGTAGCGGCGGCGACAGCATGAACGCGGTATCTTCCCACGCCGAATGCCCGCTGAACCCCGAGGTGCAGCGCGTGATGCGGGAATTGGAGCTGCCCTTCCATGCGACCGATACCCAGATTTGCGCCGAGGGCCTGACCGCCCACGCCAAGAACCCCTGGAAGGGCGTGAACGCCAACCTGAACCTGCTGCGGGCGCTGCGTAAGGCCGGGTACGAGCACGACGCCATCACCTTTGCCTGCGAGGCACTGGACAACAAGTTCCGGTTTGAGGGGTTCACCGATAAAGACCTCTCGGATTTTTCCGGCCCGGTCACCGTCAACCTGGGCAAGTTCACGCTGGACGAGCACGGAGCCGTGCTGGGGCTGGACCTGCGCCTGCCCGTGACCCGCGAGAAGGAGGAAATTCTCTCGCTGGTGCGCGAGAAGGCCGCCGCCTGCCACATGACAGTGGAGGAGTTCGACTGGCTGCGGCCCATCCACGTACCCCAGGACAGCCCGCTGGTAACCAGGCTGCTGCAGGCCTACCGCGAAGTGACCGGCGACGCCAAGACCGAGCCCTACATTTCCGCCGGGGCCACCTTTGCCCGCGCCTTCGACAACTGCGTGGCCTTCGGTGCCAACATGCCCCACAGCCCCACCAGTGAGCATCAGCCCAACGAGCGCATCTCCATCATCCAGCTGATGCAGGCGGCCGAAGTGTACCGCCGCGCCTTTACCTACCTGGTACTGGCCGACTGATTTTTTCCATCAACCGCAAAGCCCCCGGACCGTGATGGTCCGGGGGCTTTTTGTATTGGGTTTTATTCCGCCGCCGGTACGGCCAGGGCAAAGCTGAAACCCAAAAACAGCTCCAGCGAGTTATCCTCCGCCAGCGAGCATACTGCCCAGCAGCCGTCGGGCAGGGGCACCCAGATGCGCGTTTTGGGCGCAATATCCGGGTTGGGGTATTGCAGCACGTCGCTGCGCAGCACCTCCGGCGTCACCGCCACCGGCACCGGGCGGGCCGCATCCCAGACATCCAGCGCTGCCTCGGCAGGATCATCCTCCCATTCCCATGTATAGGTTCCTTCCCGCAGCTGGGTAAACAGAGTGTTCAGCTGGTCGCACACCGATTGCAGTTCTTCCTCGCTCAGGCAGTTACCCGCCGGGGGCTGTGTGTACCAGTCGTTCCGGTCCCGCGGTGTCAGCCATTCTCCCGGCAGTTCCTCACAGGAGGGCATGGTGTATTCCACCAGATTGTTGTCCCCATCGTAGGTGCGGCGCTCGGTGACGGCAAAGGCCCGTACCTCCCCTACCGCAAAGCCCAGGGCATCCAGTTTGCGCCCCACTACCCGTGTGGCGGAAGTCAGATACACATTGTCCTTGCTGGTATTCGTCACATCCAGGCTCCCCAGCTGTATCCAAGCGCCGGGTTCCAGTCCCATGCTCCGGGCCTCAGCGTCTTCCAGATCGCCGACCCACAGGAAAAATCCGTCCACCTTGCCTTCCTCATCGAAGGAAAAGCGGAACTCACGATCCCCCGCGGGCAGCCCGGTGGCGCCCGGGTCCGCGATGGTCAGCAACGCCATGGGCGCATCGTAGGTGCCGCCCGCCAGAAAGATATCGGTAATGACCAGCCCCGTCAGATCAGGCAGCGGCAGGCCGCTCTCCAGCAGAGAATCGGACAGAGCACCCCGCAGTTTGTCGGCGTCGTTGGTGTACAGGGCTTCGATCAGCGCATAACCGTTACTGCGCTCGGTCTGAGTTTCGTCCCGCGTCATAAACTGGCCATCATAGAGATGGGGCGGCTGGGGCGTTGTAGGCAGCGTCAGCATCTCGTACTCCAGCCCGGCACTGGGGTCCGGCGTCGGGGTAGGCGCCACCGTGGGCGTCGGCGTAGGTTCTGCCGTCGCCGCCGGGGTTTCGGTGGGCATAGGGGTTGCCTCGGAAGCAGAGAACGGCCCGCAGGCGGTCAGCCCCGCCAGCAGCAAAGCAGGGATTGCCAGAGACAGTTTTTTCATCACAAAGCCCCCTTGTATCAAGTCAGGCTGTGCAGCAGCGCGGTGCAGCCTTCGTACACATCCCGCCAGGTGGCCTCAAAGTCGCCGGTATACCAGGGGTCGGCCACCTCACCGGGGCGGGCCGTATAATCCAGCAGGGCGTGGATTTTGCCCGCCGGGTCGCCGCCGCACAGCCGGGTCATGTTGCGCAGGTTGGCATGGTCCATCCCGATAAGCAGATCGTAGTGCCCATAATCGGCCCGGGTCATCTGCCGGGCTGTTTTTCCCGCGCAGGAGATGCCATGTTCCGCCAGTTTGCGCCGGGCCGGTGGGTAGACCGGATTGCCGATCTCCTCGGCGCTGGTCGCAGCGGAGGCAATCTCAAACTGATCGGAAAGCCCCTCTTTTTCCACCAGATCTTTCATTACAAATTCCGCCATGGGGCTGCGGCAGATATTGCCGTGACATACAAACAGTATTTCGGTCATCTCGTAATCTATCCCTTCACAAGCCTGCAAACCATTAATATGACTGGCTTTTCGGCGCTTTTTCTTTTTGTCGTGACTACCATGCTGCCCACGCAAATCTGCGGAATTCTACGAAATTTCATGGGCAAATGGTGTAGTAATTGGTGTAGTACCAACTGCGGATTTGGCCTGATTTTTCAAGCTGCCACATCGCGGAATACATAAGGCGTAATACGTGGCAGAGGTTTGTCCGGATTTGGCTTCTTGTATTTCTTCATCTCCCACCGCATCTCATTCTCAATATGCAGCGCCACTTGAAGCATATCGACTCGCATCGATGAAAACCGCCCGACGATTTAAATTTTCTACAGCAAAGTTTAATCTCATCCATAATCATAGAAGCGAGAGCCAGGATGGCGATGTGTTACGCGAACCACATAGACTTTGGTGAGTGTGTATAATGTAAACGGAAGAAAGTATGGATGAATCGGGGTATTCCATGTATTCCTTTTCCAGTTCCTCATAGGAATGCAGACGTGGATAACCAAGCTGTTGACTGCCTGCTGCGGTTTTTACGAGCAGTTGATTTAAGAAAGTTCTGTCAGATGGCTGGTATTTTACAATTTCCACGTTTTCCCCTCCCCACTTTTCAGCTTATCACTATTATATGGTACCAATAGGGACGGCGCTTTTCCGTCAACCTTTTTTCAACCGCCAATGGAAATAATCAGCGCAATAAGGAAGTTACTTTCTCAAAGTCAATATTCCCGCACAGCAAGACATCGGTTCAAACACCAATTTCGGGAAAACGCTTTTCAATTCGTCGAATACGAAGTAAATTTCCGCCTCATCCCATTCGTCGCCAGCCTGTAACTTGCATTTTTCCAACTCATCTCGGGTAGCAAAGGCAACATCGCCGATGTAAATGCATCCGCCTTCGTTCAACAAAGGCAGCAGCTCACCAAGGAAGCAGATTTTCTGGTGATCTGTCAAATGATGCAAAGAATAGGTAGCAATAATGGCATCATACGAAAGCTGTTTCAGTTCCTTTACCAACCCACGGGAAAAATCTCCCTGATACAGTTTGGCCTCCGGCATCTTCTTTTGAGCCACTTCTATCATCTTGTCGGAAAAATCCTGCCCGAAAATACAGCATCCCTGTTCGTAGAGTTTTGAAGTAAGTGTCCCCGTGCCAAATCCAATATCTAGCACTCGCTTTCCCGGCGAAGAAAGTACCCTGTTATAGATTTCGTTTAATATAACTTTATATCCCGCAAAAGGGTAGGTATCACTCTCATCAGACAAGCTGACACTTTTATCATATCCACCCGCCCATAAGTCAAATCCCTTACTATTTAACATACAATATATACCTCTCACAGAATCTGTGTGTAATTTTATTTCAGCTTTCCTTTTTAAACACAAAATGACAGGCCTGGCTCTCCAAAAATATTGGTAAAGCGAAGTTCCAAACGCAAAAGCTCTTGCTTTACAGTTATTTTTTCAGATTTGACACATCCTGCCACCGCAAACCAAAAGTAGCTTTATCACCTCGTATAGTTTTCTTCTCAAGCCCGGAAAGCATAAAAGCTTCCGGCTTATTGAATTTTCATTGTCCGCTGTTTCTGGCACCATTTCACACTTGAGCAATATGGTGTCGGCTTTTTCTTTGTAAGACTATCAGTCCCAACACCAGGGCAATCGGAAAAGCCGTAGCAACAAGTAATCCTTTTTTCAGATCGCCGTTCGCCAGCCCGGAAACGCCCCCCACGGACATAGGGCCGATCGTACCGCCCAGGTCACCGGCCAATGCCAAAAAGGCGAACATAGCCGTTCCCCCTTTGGGGCAGGCCCGCGCAGAAAGGCTGAGAGTTCCCGGCCACATAATGCCCACAGAAAAACCACACAGCCCGCATCCTGCCAGTCCCAGAACGGGTACGTTCGACAGGGCTGCCAGCAAGTAGCAGCCTATACACAGGAACCCGCACACCAGCATCATTTTCCCAAGGTTCACTTTCTGACTCATTCTGGCACAAAGCACCCGGGACACCCCCATAAGCACCGCAAAAAGGCAGGGGCCCGCAAGGTCGCCCACAGCTTTGGGAACACCGATTGATGCTTCCGCAAAGGCCGATGCCCACTGTGTCATAGCGTTTTCTGACGCGCCGGAACAAACCATCAAAAGGATCAGAAGCCAGAACAGGGGCAAGCGGAGCAGTTTTCCAGCACGCATGCCCTCTCCGTTTTCGACCAGCCTTTCTATGGGGCAGGTCAGGAAGTTAAACACATTACAAAAAGGAACCATTGCCCACAGCAGGGTAAGAATCCGCCAGTTTTCCAGACCGAACAGGGTGAAAAACAGCGTGGAGCCCAAAACCACGGCTACCATACCCCAACAATAAAAAGAATGAAGCAGGCTCATGCTGCCGGCTTTGTTTTCAAACGGACACGCCTCCACGATGGGGCTGATCAGGACTTCGATCAGGCCGCTGCTGACGGCATATACCATAACAGACAGCAGGATTCCCCAAAAAGGAACCGGCAACAAATCCGGCAGAAATGCCAGCATTACCAGCCCCAAAGTTGATAAAATGTGAGAAGCAACCACACAGGTCCGGTATCCGATCCGGTCCACAAATTTTGTTGCGGCCAAATCAATCACCAACTGGGTCAGAAAAAATGCAGTTGGGATCAGGGCAATTTCCCCAAGGGAAATATTGTAGGATTTTTGAAACGTCAAAAAAAGCAGCGGTGCAAAATTTGCACAGATTGCCTGCGTTACGTAACCCAGATAGCAGGCACGCAATGTCTTTTGATAGTTGGGTGTATCGGTCATAGCGGTTTCCTTTCTGATTCACTGAAATTTCTTGCCGGCCTTACTGTAGGGCATTATAACAGCAAAATCAGAAGCTGATAAGGGATAATCCCGCCAGAATATAGCACTATTTTCCCAAACAGCGAACCTTTCCCGGTGTATAGCCGTAGTTTTTACGGAACTGCCGTGTAAAATAGTTGGTGGAGCGGAAACCGCAGGCCAGACTGATTTCCTGCACCGTAAGGGAGCTATCGTGCAGCAGTATGTGGGCGGTTTGCAATCGATAGCGAATCAGCGCATTCACCGGGGAGCACCCCATATATTCATGAAAGCAGCGCGCGGCCTCGCTCCGGCTGATACTGGCCGCTTCGGCAATGTCCGCAATGGTAACAGGCTCCGCATAATGGGTATACATATAGTCCAGCATTTTTTGCACACGCACCTGTGTACGGAGCTGTATGCGGGTGGCCAGGTTTTTGGGCAACGTATCGAAATGACAGTACAGCGATTGAAACAGGCGGCTCAGATCACGCTGCACCACCATTTCATAACAATTCTTCCGCTGTTTCAGATTCGTAAAAACATCCTCCACAAGAAAGCGGATCTCGTCGCACCATGCCTCTTGCCGCCTGAACACAACAAAGGGCAGAGAATCACAGTCCGCAATGGGCGCAATATATTTTTGATAGATCATGCTTGTTTCAGGCGCGATCAGGGTACCGGAAAAAACCACAACGGGCATTGGGTCCGGCAGATTTCCGGAAACTTGCCGGACACCATGAAGCAGATTCCGGTTGACAAACAGGCTGTCCCCGGCCTGCAGCCGGATATAATTTTGCCCTATCTGGTACTCTAAATCGCCATTCTCTGCCCTGGCGATTTCAAAATCGGGGTGCCAGTGCAGCGGCCCTTCCCGGTTGGGCAGTTCAGAAAGTTCATTTTCAAAAAAGGAAATCGGGAAAAGGCTTCCTTCATGGGTGATCTGTTCCCGCATATGCTGGTCTACGATGACAGGCACGAAAATCTTCTCTCCTTTTCAGGAAAAATAGAGGTTAAAATACAAAGATTGATTTCTTTTTCGGGCGCTTTCAGGTCCGGTATCTCCTGCTACCGTAAACAACCAAAATCTTGATCATGTTTTTTTCTTTTTCGTTGCGTGTTGGCTGTATATTCCGCTTTGCGGATTTTTGCCGTATCCTGCACCGCCCGCGGCAGCCATTCGCAGCCGCAACATTCCATAGGAATGGGGATTTCCTGTATGGCATCCGCCGGGTTGGGACGTTTCAGCGTCGGCGGCAGATAGGCAAGCCCCACTTCCCGCAGCGACAGCACCTCGCCGCTGAGCCACCCCACAGGCTGGTCATCACAGTACAGGCAATAACAGCCAAACATCTTTTTCACACAGACGTTCAGCCCCCGCAGGGCTGTAAGCCATGCCTGGACGGTTTCTTCTTTCGGGTATGCCATCTTTCTTTCCTCCCTTGCAAGTGAATGTGCCTTGTTGTGTTCCCCATTTATTATATCGCATCCCGCCGAACCCGCAAAGCAGAGGAAATGTAAATTTTGACAGAAAAATCGGTGCTTCGCGGGGCACAACAAAAGCCGGGCAGCACATCACGCGTGCTGCCCGGCTCTATGCTCAGGAAGATTGTTTCATCACATTTTGTTCGTAGTCCCGCAAGGAGGCCAGTGCCTTGGGTGCCAGCGGGAAGAGGGCGATCATATTGAACACCGTCATCAGGCCCACGCCCACATCGCCCAGATCCCACACAAACTGGTAGGCTGCCAGGCCACCGATGAACAGCATGACCAGCGCCAGAATCTTGTAGGCCAACTGGGCGCCCCAGCGGTCGCCGAAGAGGTACGCCACATTGGAGCGGGCATAAAACAGGATGCCCAGGAAGGTGGACAGGCTGAACAGCCACAGAATCACGGCGATGAAGATGACACCGAATTCGCCCAGATGATACCGCATGGCTGCCTGCAGCAGGTCCATGCCTTCCAGACCGTTGGTAAGCTCCGTGGGGGTCAGCAGCATGATCATGGCCGAGCAGCTGCAGATGACCAGCGTATCAATAAAAACGCCCAGGGCCTGCAAAAGACCCGCCTTGGCCGGATGGTCGATATGGGAAGCAGCCGCTGCACAAGGCGCCGAACCGGAGCCAGCCTCGTTGGAGAAAAGGCCACGCTTGGTACCGTTCATGATCACGGCGCCGATGCCGCCGCCCACCACCTGGCGCAGGCCGAAGGCCTCGGCAAAAATACGGCTGAAAACACCGGGCAGCAGCGGTGCATTTTTTACAATAATAAAAAGGGTAATGAAAAAGTAGCAGGCCGCCATGACCGGGACCATGATGTCCAGCACCCGGACGGTGGCATTTTTGCGCAGCACAATGATGGCTGCCACAATTACCAGCGCAATGGTGGAATACAGCGGCGGGATGTGGAAGGCATTTTCAAAGGAAGCCGAGATGGAGTTGCTGGTGACCTGGCTGATGCCGCACCAGCAGATAAGCCCCGATAGTGCAAACAGGTATGCAACAATCGACTGTTTGCGGCGGCTGCCCTTGGGCACGAACAGCGCGTGCAGGTAATAGGCGGGGCCGCCGCGGTAGCCGCCGTAGAGCGGGTCCTTCTGCTTGTAGAGCTGGGCCAGGGTAGCTTCGATGAATGCCGTGGAGGAACCCAGCAGTGCCATAATCCACATCCAGAACACGGCACCGGCGCCGCCCGCCGAGATGGCTGCCACCACACCCACCAGGTTGCCCATACCGACACGGCAGGCGGTGGAGACGATCAGCGCCTGCACACCGGACAGGCCGTGCTCGGTCTTTTTGTTGTTGGTCATCGTGACGCGGACCATTTCCGGGAAAAGGCGGAACGGCAAAAACCGTGTGCGCACCGTAAAATAGACACCCGCCGGGACCAGGATCATCACAAGAAGGGAAAGTCCCAGGGTACTGCCGCCGGGCAGCGGGATCTGTACCAGATCTCCCCAGAGCAGATTATAAACGGCTTTGAACACGGTCATCACAAGATTCCTCTCTTTATTTCCACACTTTAGCAATGCAGCGCATTAAAGTAGTGTACCACAAACCGTTCTCCGGGGGAAGCCCTTTTCTGTTTTTTATATCCGGTGGCACTCTTCCGGAATACCGATGTCCGCCAGCAATACCTCACCGCAGAAAGCTGCCGCCTGCGGGGCCGTGTGGGCGGGTTTGCAGCTGTCAAAGGACACCGTCAGGTCGGCCTGCACCGCCCCCTCGGCCCCTTCACCGGTATCGGCGCAGACGCCGCTGGGCAGGTCCACCGCCAGCAGAAAAGCCCCCGCCGCCCGGCATTGCCGCAGCAATCCGCAGGCTGCCTGCCCTGCCGGGCGCAAGGCCCCATGGAAGCCGGTGCCGTACAAGGCATCCACCACAGCATCCCAGCCCTGCGGGTCGGGGCGCGTTTCGGCGTCCAGTACCGTAACAGGCAATGCCCGCAGCAGTTCCCGGTTGGTGATGGCGTCGGGCGTGCGGGGCGCCCCTTCCGCCAGCCAGACGCAGACCTGCCAGCCTGCTTTGGCCGCCACCCGGGCCATGACGAAACCATCGCCGCCGTTGTTGCCCTTACCGGCCACCACCAGCAGCCGCCCGGGCGCCGGGAACCGCCGGGCCAGTTCCGTCCAGGCGGCACGCCCGGCGTTTTCCATCATCTGGATATACAAAAGGCCTGCTTCGTTGGCTGCCTGCTCAATGGCTTTCATTTGAGCGGCGGTGACAATGGCTTCATTTTTCATAGGTCGTTTCCTCCTTTTTTCTTGTATGGTACCACAGGCCAGGGGGAAATTCCACAAAAAAAGTTCCGGGCTTTGCAGCCCGGAACCCGGAAAACAATCAGTTCAGTTTGAGGAATTTGCGCACCGGCAACGTGACGGCACCCGCCACCAGGCAGCAGATGACCCACTCGATGATGGCCTGCACGCCGACGCAGAGGACAATGAACATCAGCGCATTACCGGCGCCCAGGCTCTGGGCCAGGTTCTGCACGTAGTCGATGTTATAGAAAATCAATACCAGAGAGCCCATGAAAAATACGGTGTTGAGCACCGGGGCAATCAGTCCGCCTGCAAAACAGCAGAATTTGGGGAACTTGGGCAGCACCTTGCACAGAGCCTGGAACAGCAGCGCCGTGCACAGGCCCATCAGTACACGGGATACCACGCAGACCACAAAAGTTCCCACCGGGCTGGCGCTGAAAAGTGCCGCGCTCAGGGCGCTTTTGCCTTCCACCGCCTGGATAAAACTGGTCGCGCCGAACACGGCCCCCAAAATAGCGCCTGCCGTAGGGCCCATGGTCATGGCGCCGATGGCTACCGGCACCGTGAGCAGCGACGCCGACAGCGGGCCGATTTGCAGATAGCCCAGCGGCGTATAGTTCATCACAAGCAAAATGGCCACCAGCAGCGCAAGCTGGGTGAGCCAACGGACGTTGGTACGCTTATTCATATTCAATTTTCCTCCTGCTGCCGTCTCCTACATCTCGGGAGTACAGCGCAAATGTACAGCCCACCGGGCTGCCAACCCACAGTATAACGCAAAACCGGCCGCGTTACAAGCGGCCGGTAAAAATTCTTTTGTGTTACAGTTTGCCCTGCACCAGCATGTCCCGCACTTCGTACAGGTCGTGGCAGCAGTAGTCATACAGCTGGCGGATCTCCTCGTCCGGCTGGGCCAGGTCGGGCACCATCACCGTTACGGCACCTGCCGCATGCCCGGCGCGCACACCGTTGTAGCTGTCCTCCAGCACCAGGCAGTCGCGGCTGTCCAACCCCAGGCGGCGGGCCGCCTCCAGAAAGATATCCGGTGCCGGTTTGCTGTGCTGCACATCGGCGCCGCAGACGATATCGTGGAAATACCGTGCCGTGCCGGTGGTTTGCAGGTTCTGCTCAATCATATTGCGCGGGCTGGAACTGGCCACAATGCGCGGCAGCCCCCGTTCTTCCAGCAGAGCCAGCAGCTCCTTCAGGCCCGGTTTGCAGGGCACCCCCTGGGCAAAGCGCGCATCCCCGATCTGCCAGACCTTGTCCAGCATCTTCTGCGGGTCCACCTGGGGAAAATACTTCTGCACATGCTCAATCAGATACTGTCCCGCCAGGCCGCGGCCGCTGGCATAAAAGGTGGCCAGGTCCTGGGGCATGGGCACGCCCAGCTCCTCGCAGGCAGGGTCCCAGAAAGTATCCCACAGACGTTCGGTGTCGAACATCAGGCCGTCCATATCAAAAATCACGCCTTTTATCATAAAAGG
Source organism: uncultured Subdoligranulum sp. (assembly GCA_900545545.1). GTDB lineage: Bacteria > Bacillota > Clostridia > Oscillospirales > Ruminococcaceae > Gemmiger. The sequence goes on from UQZO01000007.1 coordinate 45,195, forward strand.
TGCCTTCCTTTCGCTGCAATGTCCTCTTTTGCACGCCCATTGTACCGCATTTTTCCGGCGGCGGCAAGAGAATTTTCCCCCAAGAAAATTGGGGCTTGTTTTTACCACTTTAGAGCGCTATAATTGACTAAACTGCATCCGGGTTGCTGTGCGGCGGCCCGCCTGGCGGCAATGTGATATATAGACAGGGAGAGTGTAAATCATGTTGGACATCAAAATCACCAAAACGACTGCGCCGAAGGAAAAGCCGCAGGACGAGAGCAAACTCGGTTTCGGCAAAATTTTCAGCGACCATATGTTCCTGATGGATTATACCGAAGGCGAAGGCTGGCACGACGCCCGCATCGTCCCCTACGGCCCGTGGGAGATGGACCCCGCCACCACGGTGTTCCACTACGCGCAGGAAATTTTTGAGGGCATGAAGGCTTACCGCACTGCGGAGGGTAAGATTCAGCTCTTCCGCCCCGAGTGCAACGCCAACCGCTACAACGATTCTGCCGACCGTCTGGGCATGCCCCCCATCCCGCCGGAGGATTTTGTCCAGGCTGTCAAGGCCATTGTGGATGTGGACCGCGACTGGGTGCCCCATTCCGACGGCGCTTCGCTGTACATCCGCCCCTTCTGCGTAGCCACCGATGTGGGCCTGGGTGTGCATGCGGCCAAGCACTACCGCTTCGCCATCATCTGCTCGCCCTCCGGCGCCTACTACGCCGAGGGCCTGGACCCTGTGCGCATCTACGTGGAGGATGAGTACATCCGTGCCGCCCCGGGCCTGACCGGCTTTACCAAGTGCGGCGGCAACTATGCGGCTTCCATCAAGGCCGGCGAACTGGCCGAGGAGCGCGGCTTCAGCCAGGTGCTGTGGCTGGACGGCGTGGAAAAGAAGTACGTCGAGGAAGTCGGCTCCATGAACATCATGTTCAAGATCGACGGCAAGATCTACACCGCTGCCTGCACCGGCACCGTGCTGCCCGGCGTCACCCGCCGCTCCATCATCGAGCTGCTGAAGGATTGGGGCTATGAGGTCATCGAGGGCAAGCTGGCCATTGCCGACGTCATGAAGGCTGCCGACGAAGGCAAGCTGGAAGAAGTCTTCGGCACCGGCACCGCCGCCGTCGTTTCTCCCGTCAAGGAACTGGACTGGGAGGGCAAGGTAGCCCACATCAGCGATGGCAAGATCGGCGAACTGACCCAGAAGCTGTACGACACGCTGACCGGCATCCAGTGGGGCAAACTGCCCGATACCAAGGGCTGGATCGTTCCGGTAGACCCCCAGTAAATTGAATTTTGTAAAATAGCACTACAAAAAAAGCGCGCAGATAAGAGAAATCCTCTTTTCTGTGCGCTTTTTCTTCATTTCTTTACATCTTTTTAACAGCCAATATGGTATACTGTTGGAAACTTGGAGTCTGTGCCCAGGGGCGCAGGAGCCGGTTTTCCCCGCATTGGCTTGTTACGAGAAAAGGATCTCTATGAAACATATTCTGGAATTACTGGACGCCACCGCGGCCCGCCTGCCGGACCGCCCGGCTTTCGGGGATGAGCGCCATACCCTGACCTGGGGCCAGGTACAGCTGGCGGTGCAGCGCATCGGTACGGCACTGGCGCAGTACCATGTACAGCGCCGCCCGGTGGCCGTCTACCTGGACCACGAGGTCCCCTGCCTGCTGGCGATGCTGGGTACGCTGGCCGCCGGCGGTTTTTACACCGTGCTGGACACCGCCCAGCCGCCCGAGCGGGTACGGCGCATCACCGACCAGCTGGAACCGGCCCTGCTGCTGACCGATGCCCCCCACCGGGCAGCGGCCGAAGCCCTGGGGCTGCCCTGCCCCATCGTGGAGATGGACGACGCACTGGCGGGCCCGCCCGACCCGTTCCTGCTGCAGACGCTGCGGGCCGAGGCCATCGACACGGATCTTGCCTATGTGCTGTTCACTTCCGGTTCCACCGGCGCCCCCAAGGGGGTGGCCGTGCAGCACCGGGCGGTACTTGCCTACAGCGCCTGGGCGGCGGAAACCTTCGGCCTGGACGAAACCACCGTCTTTGGCAACCAGACGCCGTTTTACTTTTCCATGTCGGTGACCGACCTGTACACCTCGCTGCGCACCGGCGCCCAGGTGCAGGTGCTGCCCAAACGGCTGTTTTCCTTCCCGGTACAGCTGCTGGACTACCTGACCGTGCACGGCGTCAACACCCTGTACTGGGTGCCTTCGGCCCTGGGCGGCGTGGTGCGCTGGAAGGCGCTGGACTATACCGCCCTGCCGCCGCTGCGCACCATCCTGTTTGCGGGGGAAACCATGCCCACGCCCTATCTGAACTACTGGCGGGCCCACTACCCCACGGCGCTGTTTGCCAATCTCTTCGGCCCCACCGAGACCACCGACATCTGCGCCTATTACATTGTGGACCGGGCATTTGCCGACGACGAACCGCTGCCCATTGGCCGCGCCTGCGATAACTGCGGCCTGCTGGTGCTGACCGCCGACGGCCAGGCCGCCGCCCCCGGCGAGGTAGGTGAGCTGTGTGCCCGGGGCAGTTTTCTGGCGGCCGGGTACTACAACATGCCCGAGAAAACCGCCGAGCGCTTCTGCCTCAACCCGCTGCAGCCCCACTACCCCGAGACCATCTACCGTACCGGGGACCTGGTGCGCTACGACGAACAGGGCCTTTTGCAGTACATGGGCCGCGCCGACAACCAGATCAAACACATGGGATACCGCATCGAGCTGGGTGAGATCGAAACCGCGGCCTTCGGGCAGGAGGGGCTGCAAAGCTGCGCCTGTATCTACGACGCCCCCAAAGACCGGCTGGTGCTGTTTTTCACCGGGCAGAAAGATCTGGAGCCTGCGCTGCGTGCCCGCCTGGCCCAGCGTCTGCCTGCCTACATGCAGCCCGCAACCTACCGCCGCCTGAAGGCAATGCCGCAGAATCAAAACGGAAAAATCGACCGCGCCGCGCTGCGCGAACTTTGCAAGGAGAACTAAGCTATGCATACCATTGAAGAAATCTTGAATATTCTTTCGGAAGTGAAACCCGGTATTTCGGTAGCCCCCGACGAGGAGCTGGTGCGCACCGGCGTGCTGGACTCGGTGGATATCATGTCGGTGGTGATGGCGCTGGCCGAGGAGTTTGACCTGGAAATCAGCCCGCTGGACCTGAAAGAGGAAAACTTCCACTCTGCCAACGCCATTCTGGAACTGGTCAACCGGCTGGAAGAGTAAGCCGCTGACCGTGATTGTGAGGAGCCGTTTCTATGGCGTATAACTCGTTTCCCTACTTATGTATCTTTCTGCCGCTGTGCTGGGCGGCCTGGGCGCTGCTGCCCCAGCGGTACCGGCCTGCGGCCTTGCTGGGCGGCAGCCTGATCTTCTACTGGCTGATGGCCGGCACCTACACCTTCTGGCTGCTGCTGGCGGCGGCCCTGACCTGGCTGCTGGGCCGCTGGCTGGGCAGTTTGCAGGCCTTGCAGGCTGCCACCACGCCCGGGCTGGAACGCGATGCCCGCAAGGCGGCGAAGCAGAAGTTCACCACCATGCAGAAAAGCGTGGTGGCCGCCGGGGTGGTGGGGCTGCTGGGGCTGCTGATCTGGCTGAAGTATCTGCCCTTCCTCGTCCGCTCGCTGAACGCTTTGCTGGCCCAGCTGCCCTTTGGCTGGCAGGTTTCCGCTCCCAGCTTTGTGCAGCCGGTGGGGCTGAGTTTTTTCACCCTGATGGCCATGAGCTATCTGTTTGATGTGCGCCGCGGCACCATACGTCCGGCGGAACATTACTGGCAGGTACTTCTGTACTTAAGTTTCTGGCCCCATGTGGTGGAGGGTCCCTTTGACCGCTGGGCCCAGGTTTCCCCCACCCTGCTGGACCCGCCCAAACCCAACTATCGCGCTTTCACTTTCGGCGTACAGCGCATTCTGTGGGGCATGATGAAAAAGCTCATCATCGCCGACCGTGCCAACATGTACGTCAAGGCCGTGTTTGACGACTGGACGAAGTATTCCGGAGCCGCCGTGGTGGTGGCTACCCTGCTGTATACCCTGCAGCTGTATGCCGAATTTTCCGGCTGCATGGACATGGTGCTGGGTGCCGCCGAATGCTTCGGCGTGCCGCTGACCGAAAACTTCCGCCAGCCCTTCTTTGCCCGCAGCGTCAGCGAGTTCTGGCGCCGCTGGCACATCACGCTGGGCGCCTGGCTGCGGGAATATCTGTTCCAGCCCGTCATCGTCAGCAAGCCCATGATGCGCTTCGGCAAATGGTGCCGCACCCGGTTCGGGGCCGCGCTGGGCCGCAGCCTTCCGGTCTGGGCCGGATTGTTGCTGACCTGGCTGGCCATCGGCCTGTGGCACGGTGCCGGCTGGCTGTATGTATTGTACGGCCTGTACTATTTCGTGCTGCAATGGCTGGGCGAAGTCACCGAGCCCGCCCTGCTGCGCCTTTGCCCCCGGCTTACCGATTGGCGCACCCGCCGCTGGTACAAACTGTGGCAGGTAGCACGCACCTTTGTGCTGGTCAACTTCGGCATGCTGCTGTTCCGCTCCAACGGAACCCACGCCGCCCTGGATATGCTGGCCAGCCTGGCACGCCCCTACACCGGCAGCCTGCTGATCAAGCTGGATGTGCAGGATATGTGGGTGCTGGTCATCGGCGCCGTGGTCCTGCTGGCCGTGGACCTGCTGCACGAGCGGGGCGTCGCCATCCGCGAAACGCTGGCGCGCCAGCCGCTGCCGCTGCGCTGGGCCGTTTACTGCGGCGGTATGCTGGCCGTTATGATCTTTGGCGCCTACGGCGACAACTACGACCCGGCTGCGTTCATCTATGCGCAGTTCTGACAGGGTCTTACAAGACAGGAGTAACCCCGGAATGACATGGAAAACCTGGCAAAAAAACGCCCTGCGCATCGTGGCCTTTCTGCTGGTACTGCTGATGCTGGTGCTGGCTGCCGGCCATTATCTGATGCCGCAATCCAACCGCTATCTGGAAGGATACACGGCGGGCGGCATCCTGGGCGAAGATTTTGATACCATTGATGTGCTGGTACTGGGCGATTCCAACGCTGCCCAGGGCATTGCGCCGATGAAGTGGTACGATGAGCACGGCATCACCGGCTACACCTATGCAGCGGGCTGGATGTCGATGTACAACCTCTACTACCGGCTGCAGCAGATCTACGAGGAGCAGAACCCCAAGGTGGTGGTGCTGTGCACGGCACCGGCCTACACCAAAAAAGGCAGCGAGAGCACCATGCAGAGCGCCCTGGGCGACATTGCCGACGAGCTGCTGCCGCTGCTGCGCTTTCACGACAACTGGAAATATCTGACGCCCCAGAATCTGTTTACCGAGAAGGACTACAGCTGGCGGGACGTGAACAAAGGCTACACCCCCATCACCGATGTGGCGGGGCGCCCCAATCTGGACTACATGTATGACACCGGCGCCAGCGAATCCATTCCCTTCCTGGTCAAATTCTACATGCAGCGCATTTTGCAGCTGTGTGCCGACCATGACAGCGAGGTATTGCTGGTGACGGTTCCGGCGGCTGTGGGCTGGAATCTGGCCCGGCACAACGGCATTGCCGCCTTTGCCGAGGAAAACGGCCTGCCCTACCTCGACTTCAATATGGCCGAGTACAATCCCGGCATCGACTGGACCACCGACACCGCCGACGGCGGCACCCATCTGAACTGGCTGGGCGCCCAGAAAGTGACCGAGGCCCTGGGAGATTATCTGCTGGAACACTATCCCCTGGAAGATCACCGCGGCCAAACCGGCTACGAAACCTGGGACGGTGACGCCCAGACCTACCGTGAGCAGCTTCCGGAAATCACCGAGCGGGCCAAACAAAACGCCGGAATTGTATAATATGTACAAAATTTGACACTGCGTTTACAGCACATTGTACACGCCTTCCTCTTGCAAACCAAGTCGAAATGTTGTACTATAATAGCACAGAAAGCAATGACGCTTTGGAACGGTTGGTACGCGCAGCCGTACCAAAGCGCTTTTTTGTGGATAGCTTTCTTTTGCAAGAGGAAGAATACCAGAGCGCCCTGCCGGTCAACCAGGAAGGGCATCCACTTGTAGAGGGGTGGGTTCCGTTCGATATACGAGCGGCAAGACGTTCTGTTTTTCTCCTTCTTTTTTGAAACGGGACGGGGCAGTGGCCGTCCCGTTTTGCTTTTGCACGCAAAAAAATCGCCGGACCATCTGGTCCGGCGATTTGCCGTTTTATCAGGAAAGTTTGAGATCGTTTTCTTTGATCCAGCCCTTTTTGCGCAGCACCTCACAGAACAGCGTGCTGAGCACGGCGGGCAGCACAAAGCAGATCAGCACCAGACCCGCCCAGTCGAAGGCGGTGATGGTTTTGCCCATCTGTACCCAGCCGGTATAGACGCCGATCTGCCCCACCAGACCGCAGGTTCCCATACCGCTGGACACCGCCGGGCCGTTCATCTCCAGCCGGAACAGACAGGTAGCCAGGGGGCCGGTGATGGCCGAGGCCAGCGTGGGCGGAATCCAGATGCGCGGGTTACGCAGGATGTTGGGCATCTGCAGCATGCTGGTACCCAGGCCCTGGCTGACCAGACCGCCCACACCGTTTTCCTTGTAGCTCATGACCGCAAAGCCCACCATCTGGGCGCAGCAGCCTGCCACCGCCGCACCGCCTGCCAGGCCGGTCAGGCCCAGGGCCGCGCAGATCGCCGCGCTGGAGATGGGCAGCGTCAGCGCCACACCCACCAGCACCGAAACAATGATGCCCATGAGCAGCGGCTGCAGCTCGGTAGCCCACATGATAACGCTGCCCACGGCACTGGCCGCCGCGCCGATGGCCGGGGCAAACAGCACGCTGAGCCCCGTGCCCACCAGAATGGTCACCGCCGGGGTGATGAGAATATCGATTTTGGTCTCCTTGCTGACCAGCTTGCCGGCCTCCGCCGCCACAATGGCAATGAGGTAGACCGCCAGCGGGCCGCCTGCGCCGCCCAGTTCATTGGCCGCGCCGCCCACCGCAATCAGGCTGAACAGCACCAGCTGGGGTGCGTGCAGGGCATAGCCGATGGACGCCGCCATGGCAGGACCGGCCACCGCAGTGGCATACCCGCCTGCCGCAACGAGAAACGCGATGCCCAGCTGCTCGCCCAGCGTCTTGATGATGGTGCCGATGAGCAGGCTGGCGAACAACCCCTGCGCCATGGCGCCCATGGCATCAATGCCGTAACGATGGGCCGAGATGATGACATCTTTCTTTTTGAAAAACGAACGTATTTCCTCCATAAGTACACTTCCCTCCCAGAAATTAACGGTATTTTAGCACCACCCCCCACAAAATGCAACCCGCCGATTGAAAAAAGAAGCGGGTTGCTGTACAATATAACAAAGAAACCGATTCTGTTAAAAGGAGCGCGGACCATTATGGTAGAAACCTTTACCACCCATATCACACCCTATGGTCTGGACCGCAACGTCTTTTTGTATCTGCCGGACGACTGGCAGGCTTCCGGCCGCCGGTATCCGGTGGTGTATATGTTCGACGGGCACAACCTGTTTTTTGATTCCACCGCCACCTACGGCACCTGCTGGGGGCTGAAAGAATATCTGGATGCCCACCCCGAGGCCATCGTTGTAGCGCCGGAGTGCAACCACGAGGGCAACCGCCGGCTGGAGGAATACTGCCCCTATGAATCCGACTGGTTCGACGGCATCCACGGCACCGGCAGGCAGTATATGGACTGGCTGGTGCAGGAACTGAAACCCTGGGTGGATACCCATTACCCCACCCTGCCCGACCGGGCCCACACGGCCATCGGCGGGTCCAGCATGGGCGGTCTGATGAGCCTGTACGCTGCGGCGATGTATAACGCTGTATTCAGCAAAGCGGCCTGCCTGTCGCCCTCGGTACGGCTGTGCATGGAACCGCTGACTGCCGATCTGCACGGTGCCAAACTGCGCAAGGATACCCGCGTTTACCTGAGCTGGGGCGAACTGGAGGCCAACAGCCAGCACCAGCTGGCCGAGTACACCCACAACGCCCTGACCGTGGCCCGCATCCTGACCGAGGCGGGCGCCGCCGTCTATCCCTATTTCCAGATGAACGGACGGCACTGCGAAGCCGACTGGCGCCGCCAGCTGGATGGCTGCTTCCGTTTTCTGTTCGGCTGGAACTGATCCCGCCGAATGCTGCAACCGATATTGAAGGAGGTATTTCCCATGTCGAAAAAAGCCGTTATCTTTTTTGCGCCGGGCCTGGAAGAATGCGAGGGCCTGCTCTGTGTGGACATTCTGCGCCGTGCCGGGGTGGAAGTGACCATCGCCGCTGTGGGCGGCAACCAGACCGTGACCAGCGCACGCCAGGTGAATATCGTGGCGGACGCCCTGGCCGAGAATGTAAATTACAGCGCCTATGATGCCTGCATCCTGCCGGGCGGCATCCCGGGCGTGAACAACCTGAAGGCCGATGCTACCGTGGCCAAAACCTGCCGTGACTTTGCCGAGGCGGGCAAACTTGTGGCGGCCATCTGTGCCGGTCCCACCGTGCTGGCTTCTTTCGGCGTGCTGAAAGGCAAGAAGGCCACCGTTTACCCCGGTATGGACGCTCCCCTGACCGAGGGCGGTGCCGAATACACCGGCTTGCCCCTGACCATCGACGGCAACATCGTTACCGGTGAAGCCCTGGGCGCCGCGATCCCCTTTGCCCTGGCCCTGGCCCGCCTGCTTGGCAGCGCCGAGGATTCCGACCGGGTGAAGAAAGCCATCGTCTACCAATAATCCAAAACGGAAAAAGAGCCTGTTTCCCGCGGGAAACAGGCTCTTTTGGTTTTGTGGCTTACTTGCGGTTGCGCTGCAATTCGATCCAGGCAAGGTCGCCGCGCTCCAGGCCGTGGATCAGCACCTCGGCCGTAGCGATGTTGGTGGCCACCGGAATGGTGTGCATATCACACAGGCGCAGCAGTGTAGCATCGTTGGGTTCCCCGGGTTTGGCCCCCACCGGGTCCCGGAAGAACAGCAGCATATCCACTTCCCCGCAGCCGATCATGGCCGCGATCTGCTCGGCGCCGCCGCGACCGCCCGGGTACAGGCAGCGCACCGACAGCCCCGTTGCATCATGGACGATTTTGCCGGTTACACCGGTAGCCACCAACTCATTCTGCGACAGGATGCGGACATAGGCTGTACAAAACTGTGCCATCAATTCCTTGCGGGAATCGTGGGCGATCAAAGCGATTCTCATGACGAATACTCTCTCCCTCTGGGGGCCCACCATGGCCCCAAAACAAAGATATCCTTTATATGATAAGACACTTTGGCCAAAAATGCAAGTCTCACCGCATACAAAGCACCAAAAACCGTACCCGCTTCCCTTTATATCTTGTCGTTTTGACCAAAAGCCCCCGGTAAAGTTTGGCAAAACGGCGCGCGGTGTCCATGTTATAATAAAGGAAATCAGAAGGGGGCGTTTCTCCGACGCCCTGCTAAAGGAGGATCTACCATGAGGAAATCTGCCCAGACGATCATTCGTCCCGATGCATGCTATACCATTGCCGCTGCAAACGGCCGCGTGTTGGAGGTGGCCGATTTCAATACCGAGAACGGCGCTTCGGTGCGTTTGTGGAGCTATGAGGGCCAGCCCTGGCAGCAGTGGCGGTTTGAGGAAGCGGGCGAGGGCGAATACCGCATCAAAAACCGCTTTACCGGCAAGGTCATGGATCTGGCCATGTCCGGCGTAGCCAACGGTACCTGGATTCACCAGTGGAGCCAGACCTCCGGCGCGGGCCAGCGCTGGCAGATTGTGGAGGCCGGCGGCGGCAAGGTAAAACTGCGCAACGTGCTGGCCGATAAAGTCATTGATCTGGTGGGCATGCGGGTAGAAAACGGTACCCAGGCCCAGATCTGGCAGGATGTTTCGGGCGAGAACCAGCTGTGGAAACTGGAACCCGTGCCTGACCGGCTGATGGAAAAACCGCTGGAGGCACCGCCCGCCAAGGCACCTGCCAAGGCGGCCAGAACCACCAAATCCACCCGTACCCAGACCGGCAAAAAGGCCAGCGGCAAATCCGCCCGCCGGGCCAGCAAAAACAAATAAAATTCTATTGGGCCAGCCTCCGCATCCAGCGGGGGCTGGCTTCATCTTGCAGGGGCCGGAAAAGCCTGTTATAATAATAAAAAACCGTAAAAGGCACGAAAGGCAGTACAAACGCTATGCAGTTTACCGAGCTTACCCATGTTGCGCCCGAAATCATCCGCGCTACCCAGGCCATGGGCTTTACCGAAATGACCGAAATCCAGGAAAAAGCCATTCCGCTGATGATGGGCGGCCACGATATGATCGCCAAGGCCCCCACCGGCACCGGCAAGACGGTGGCTTTTGGCATCCCCATTCTTTCCAGGGTCGACCCGGCCAGCCTGAAACCCCAGGCCGTGGTGCTGAGCCCCACCCGGGAACTGGCCCAGCAGATTGCCCAGGACCTGCAGAATCTGGCGCAGTTTTTGCCCGATATCAAGATTGTCTGCGTCTACGGCGGCGCCGGGCTGGACAAACAGCAGCGCCAGCTGAAGGCGGGCTGCCAGATCGTGGTGGCCACGCCGGGCCGCCTGATGGACCATTACCGCCACCACGCCATTGATGTTTCCGATGTGGAGACCGTAGTGCTGGACGAGGCCGATGAGATGCTGAACATGGGTTTCTACAAGGATGTGCGCCACATCATCGACCTGATGAAGCACCGCAAGAGCCTGTCCATGTTCTCGGCCACCATCAGCCGCGAGGTGCTGGACATCGGCTGGCTGTACCAGCACAATGCCGCCGAGGTCAGCGTGCAGCCGGTGGAGGATTCCAGCCCCAAAATTGCCCAGTACAAGCTGCTGACCACCGGCCGCGACAAGCTGGCCGATGCCGCCCAGATCATCATCTCGGAAGGGTACAAACGGGTGATGATCTTCTGCAACACCAAGTACAATACCGGTATGCTGGCCAACCAGCTGGCCCGGCTGAACTTCAACGTGGATTGCCTGCACGGTGATCTTTCCCAGGCGGAGCGCAACCGCATCATGACCCGGTTCAAGGCCGGGGAGATTGCGGTGCTGGTAGCCACCGACGTGGCGGCCCGCGGCATCGACGTTTCCGATGTGGACGCCGTCATCAACTACGATGTGCCCGAGGAAAACGAGCACTACACCCACCGCATCGGCCGCACCGGCCGTGCCCGCAAGGAGGGCGCCAGCTACCTGTTCTACACCAAGGAGGAGCAGAAGCGGGTGGACCAGCTGCTGCGGCTGACCCGCAACCTGGACGACTGCAAAGCCGTGAAGTTTGATTTCAACCACGAAAAACTGATCGTGGAAGAAAACAAGCCCCAGGATCGGTTCCAGATCAAAGCATACTTCTGACAAAAAATACCGGGAGCAAATGCTCCCGGTATTTTTTTACCTTTTCAATTTCCGGCCGGCAGGGTGAAGACGAAGCGGCACCACTTGCCTTCTTCGCTTTCGGCGTGGATCTGCCCGCCCGAGAGGTTGATGAGAATCTTGCAGATATGCAGGCCCAGGCCGCTGCCGCGGGTGTTCATGCCGCGGGAACGGTCCTCCTTATAGAAGCGCTCAAACACAAAGGGCAGCGCTTCGGGGGCGATGCCGGCGCCGGTGTTTTCGATGCGCACCTCCACCATGTTGCCCTTCTTCTGGGCCGCAAAGGAGATGGTACCGCCCTCCGGCGTGAACTTGATGGCGTTATCCACAATGTTGTAGACCACCTGGTGCACAAAGTCCGGGTCGGCGAAAATGGGCATGGGCGGCCCGCCCAGCCCCTGGATATCGATCTTGCCGTCCTCGATGCGCTGCTCATCGCTGAGCACCACATCGGTGACGGTTTTCCACAGATCATAGTTCTGGGCGTGGATGGGCACCTCCCCGGCTTCCAGCTTGGTAATGTCCAGCATATTCTGCACCAGACGCGCCAAACGGCCGGTCTCCTGGGAGACAACGGTCAGATAATGCTGGTTTTCCTCCGGCGGGATGGTGCCGTCCAGCATGCCGTCAATAAAGCCCTTGATGGTGGTCATCGGCGTGCGGAGCTCGTGGGCGATGTTGCCCATGAACTGCCCGCGGGAATTATCAATGGTCTGCAGACGCATGGCCATATTGTTGAAGGTAGTAGCAAAATCCGCCAGTTCCACGCAGCCGTCCACCGGAGCGCGGGCGGTAAAATCTCCGCTGCCCAGCCGCCGGGCGGCCTCGCTGATATCCTCGATGGGGCCGGTGATGCGCCGTGCCAGCACCCAGCACAGCAAGCTGCACAGCAGCAAAATAGCCGTTGCCGAGATGCCGAACATGACCAGCATATCCATGATGTAGGACCCCAGCGCCGTCATGGGGCTGGCGGCAAACAGATATCCCACCGTACCGCCGACGTCGATGCGGCGCCCGGCCGTGTAGAATTTATCTTTAAAGACGCCGCCCAGCGTGCCGGTGTCAAATACATCCCCGCCCTGGTCCATCTTGTCCAGCAGTTCCTTGGGGATATACTGCTGAACAAAATCCGCGCCGTCGGTATGCAGCAGCACCTGGCCGTCCTCCGAGGCAACGAACACCAGCGCGCCCGATGTGGTGTTGAACAGTTCAAATCCGCTGCGGGCATCCTGGGCGCGTTCATCCCCCAGCGGCCTGGTGACGATGGAACCGCCTTCGGCAAAGCGCTGGCTCAGTGCACTGGCACCGTCCAGAATTGCGGTGAGAGCCGTGCGGCGCTCGTTGACAAAATAGGCAGCCGAAAGCGCCGTCTGGATGGCACACATCACACTGAGGCCCAGAATCAGCACCACCGCAATGGTGGAGAAAAACTCCCGGCTGATGGTTTTGCGGTGACTCATTCCCTCACCTCGAACTTATAGCCCACGCCCCAGACGGTTTTCAGGTTCCATTTGTCCGATGCGCCCTCCAGCTTTTCGCGCAGGCGCTTGACATGTACGTCGATGGTGCGGGAGTCGCCATAATATTCAAAGCCCCACACCTCGTCCAGCAGCTGGTCACGGGTGTAAACGCGGTTGGGATGCCCGGCCAGGCAGGCCAGCAGTTCCAGCTCCTTGGGCGGCGCTTCCACCACCTTGCCCTTGACCTTGAGCTCGTAGCGGTTCATATCCAGGTGCAGGTTGTCGAAATCATACACGCCCTTGTTGTCCTCTTCCTTGGTGGAACGGCGCAGCACCGCCTTGATGCGGGCCGTGACCTCCTTGGCGTCAAAGGGTTTGACGATATAGTCGTCGGCGCCCAGCTCCAGGCCCAGCACCTTGTCGTAGGTTTCGCCCTTGGCCGTCAGCATGATGATGGGGGTGTTGTCCTTGGCGCGGATCTTGCGGCAGACCTCCCAGCCGTCCATCACCGGCATCATGACATCCAGCAGCACCAGGTCGGGATGCAGCTTGTCAAATTCGGCCAGGGCGGCGCTGCCGTCATGGACCATCGTTACGTTATACCCCTCTTTGACCAGATAGAGGCGCAGCAGTTCGCAGATATTTTTATCGTCATCTACAACCAGAATTTTCTCGTTTGCCATCGTAATGTCCCTCCGTTTTGGCGGCACGCCGCGGCGGCGTGCTCATTATAAATTCTATTATACTGTATAATTGTGGATAAAAAAAGAACCAAGCGACGGTTTTGGCGCATTTTTCTTGCGTGGTGACGACCATGTGTGTATAATAAGGGATGGAAAAAACGCCAAAAGGAGCGAAACAATATGAAATTAGGAATTGTCGGGTTGCCCAACGTAGGCAAATCGACCCTGTTCAATGCCATTACCTCCACCCGCAACGCCCAGGCTGCCAATTATCCCTTCTGCACCATCGAGCCGAACTCCGGCATCGTGGCGGTGCCGGATGCCCGCCTGGACAAGCTGGCCGACGTATGGCAGACCGATAAAAAGACCCCTGCCATCGTGGAATTTGTGGATATTGCAGGCCTTGTGAAGGGTGCCGCCCACGGTGCCGGCCTGGGCAACAAGTTCCTGGGGCACATCCGGGAATGCGACGCCCTGGTGCACGTGGTGCGCTGCTTTGATGACGACAACATCGTCCACGTGGTGGAGGATGTGAACAAGCCTGAGGGCGTGGACCCGCTGCGGGACATCGACGCCATCGACCTGGAGCTGATCCTGGCTGATCTGGAAGTGGTCAACAACCGCCTGGGCCGCCAGCAGAAGGCCGCCAAGACCGGCAACAAGGCCGCAGCCGCCGAGGCTGCCTGGCTGGCCGAGCTGGCCGCCCACCTGGAGGCCGAGAAGCCCGCCCGCACCTTCGCTTTCGACGAGGACGACGACGCCCAGAAATCAGCCCGCAAGGAGCTGGGTCTGCTTTCTGCCAAGCCGGTGATCTACGCCTGCAACGTGGGCGAGGATGACCTGCTGGGCGGCCTGGACGGCAACCAATACTATCCGCTGGTGGTGGAGCGCGCCCAGTCCGAGGGAGCTCAGGCGCTGCCCATCTGCGCCAAGACCGAGGAGGACATTGCCGACTCCACGCCGGAGGAAAAGCTGGCCTTCCTGCAGGAGATGGGCATTGAGTCCACCGGCCTTGACAAGCTCATCAAGGCCAGCTATGAGCTGCTGGGCCTGATCAGCTTCCTGACCGACGGCAAGAAGGAGTGCCGCGCCTGGACCATCAAGAAAGGCACCAAGGCCCCCCAGGCCGCCGGTAAGATCCACTCCGACTTTGAGCGCGGCTTCATCCGTGCCCAGGTCATCCACTACCAGGACCTGGCCGACGCCGATTTCAACTATGCGGCGGTGAAGTCCAAGGGCCTGCAGCACACCGAGGGCAAGGAATATGTGGTGCAGGACGGCGACGTGATCGAGTTTCTGTTCAACGTCTGATGGAGGCAACCAGATGATTTTTGGGATTATGGGCGCTATGCCCGATGAAGTGGACCAGCTGTGTGCACGGCTGAAAAATGTGACCCGTGAGGTGTATGCCGGGGTGGAATACCACAGCGGTACGCTGCACGGCAAGCAGGTTGTGGTATGCTGTGCCGGTATGGGCAAGGCCAACGCTGCCAGCACTGTGCAGGTGCTGTGCACCAAGTACGGCATTGACCACCTGATTTTCAGCGGCATTGCCGGCAACATGACCAGCAAGATCGGCATTGGCGATGTCTGTGTGGGCGAAACGGTGGTCTACCACGACGCCGAGCTGGATATGCTGGCCCAGAGTGCCCCCTTCCTGAAGGAATACCACGGTGACCCCGAGCTGGTGCAGGCCGCGCTGGACGCCTGTGAGGCCTGCGGCGTGAAAGCCATTGCCGGCAAGATCGCCACCGGCGACACCTTTGTGGGCGACGCCGCCACCAAAAAGATCATTGAGGAAAAGTGCCATCCCGACTGTGTGGAGATGGAGGGCGCTGCCGTCAGCCAGGTTGCGGGACGCAACGGGGTACCTTGCGTGGTGCTGCGCGCCATGAGCGACAACGCCGACGAGAGCGGCTACGAGGTGCTGGTGGTCAAGCAGTTCAGCATTGCTGAATATGTAAAGACCGCCACCGAGATCGTGGCCACCATGATCGAACATCTGTGATACAGCAAACCGGGGCGCCCCTTGGGGGTGCCCCGGTTTTTTGTTTAGAGTTCCGGCACCGAGTCGATGTCCTCCACGTCCACCAGCCGGTAGCCGCGCTCTGCCAGTGCCGCCGCAAGCATGCCCTGGCCGTCGATGAGCCGTTTGGAGAAGGTACCGTCATAGATCTGCTTGACGCCGCAGGTGGGGCTGCGGGATTGCAGCACCACCAGGTCGATCTGCTGGCCCTCGATCTGTTCCAGCGCTTTGTGTACCCCGGTGCGGAAGGCTGCGTCCACATTTTCGCCGTACTGGTTCCAGGCCACACCGTCCCGCAGCTCCACGCAGGGGCGCGGCACGCCCAGGCCGCCGAGCACCTCGGGGCAGATGCGCACCACCTCATGCTTTTGCAGGCGCTGCAGCAGTGCCTCATTGCGGTTGTTCTTTCCGTTGTACTTGCAGTTGTCGCCCAGCAGGCAGGCACTGACGAGAACTCTCATGGCCGGATGCTTCCTTTCGGTACAGATTCCTGTCCCGATTATACCAGCCCGGTGCCCACCGCGCAAGGGTCAGATAAATTCCCGCCATGTCTCCTCGGCCTGGGCCTGCATAGCCCCCAGCTCGCTGCACAGTTTCTTGGCGCCGGGGCTGGCCGTGGGATAGTCCTTTTCCGCCCGCTTGCAGTCCATGACGCCCTGGCCGCTGCCCTCGGCCAGCATGGTGGCCAGGTTGCGGGTGGACTTGTCCATCATGGTGCGGGTGCGGATACCCATGCTCACGCTCATGCGCTGGGCGGCACTCTGGCCGTGGGCCTCGGCGCCGATGGCATCCAGCGCCGTGTGGGCCGCCTGGTTGATCCGGCGGTATTCCCGCTTCTGACGCATCATTTCATCTTTCAGCCGCTGGTCATGGGTCAGCCCCATCAGCTCGTCCAGGGTATTTTTGCCCATCTCGGTGTTCTGGACGATCTCCTGAAGCATCTTTTCGTTATCGCTTTGCATAGTAAAAACCCCCTTGTGTACTTGCGTCAAGCATAGTATGTACACAAGGGGGTTTGTTTTATGCAGTGGTTACAGGCGCTGCTGTGCCAGGGAAAGCATCATTTCCCAGGAGGAAGTTTCGCCCCACTCGGCGCTGGCCGTGGAAACGGTAAAGGTGCCGCGGCGGGCCAGCGTAATGCTGAACACCCGGCGGGAAGATTCCAGCGCTTCGTTGATGGACTGTGCCAGCCGTGCCGCCGGCATGCCCACGGTAACGGCCACAAACAGGCCGTCCTCCAGGCGGGCCAGCACCGCATGGTCATGGTCGGTGCCCACCGCCAGCTGGAAGATACCGGCGGCCGTGTCCAGGCAGCACTCCGCCGCCTGCTGGGATTCCGTATTGCGCAGGTTCCAGTACTCGTTGACGCGCAGCATCACAGCGCCCACCGGTACGCCCTTCATCGCCTGCTTTTCGGCATACTGGCGATATTCCTCGTGGATATAACGGCTGTTGTAGGCGCCGGTAACATAGTCGCGGCGCATATCCTCGCGGTACTGGGCCAAAGCGCGGTCGTAGGAGTTCTGAGCCCCTGCCGAAGTGCTTTTATCCTGCGGCAGGCGGCAGTGCACCGCCAACACACAGGGACGATCCCCTACCTGGATGCCCTGGTAGATGCACATCTCGTTCCGGCCGTTTTCCTGAAGCGGCTGCATGCCGCGGCCGGTCTCATCCAGCATCGGGACAGGACCGCACTCCCCGCGCGGTTCCATCGTAGCGGGGTCCAGCAGCACGCCGCGGTACGGGTCCATGATCTGAACCGCGTCGAACAGCTGTTCCAGCGCTGCGATCTGTACCGCAAGTTCTTCCTTCGTATACTCCAGCTTCATCTCGAAACCTCACTTGCGCAAAGCATATTCTTGCCCGGGGCGCGGGCCTTGTATATACATGTATATTACCACAAATCCGCGATTTTTCCTAGGCTTTCGTTGCACAAAGAATTCGACGGCCAGCGGCGCAATACTGGGCGATGTTTACAAATCACGCCTTTTTGCCCTGCCGGGGTGCCGGTTCGGTGCGGAAATACCGCGCCGTCAATGCGCGGATCTCTTTGGCCAGGGCCGGGGTCAGCGCCTTGTCGTCGGCGCGCCACTGCCAGTTGCCCTGAGCCTTGCCGGGGGTGTTCATGCGGGCTTCGGAGGGAGCTTCCAGCCAGTCCGCCATGGGGATAACCGTCAGCGCGGCGGGGCTGGCCAGCACACCGCGCAGCAGGCCCCGCAGCATGCCTTCCTTTTCGGTCAGGGCGAAGTATTCAGTAGCCTGCTTGCGGCCCGCAGCGCCCAGTTCCTGCTCGAACCAGCCGGCCAGCGTATTGTTGTCGTGGGTGCCGGGGTAAGCCACGCAGTTGCGCGGATAATTGTGCGGTAAATCGACGCTGTCCTGCCCGGTGAAGGCAAACTGCAGCACCTTCATGCCGGGGAAGCCGCTCTCCTTGAGCAGCTGCCGCACCGAGGGGAACATCTCGCCCAGGTCCTCGGCCACGATGGGCAGATCACCCAGAGCCAGATGCAGCGTGCGGAAGAGGTCCATGCCGGGGCCCTGCTCCCAGCGGCCGTTGCGGGCGGTGGGTTCCCCTGCCGGGATGGCCCAGTAGGTATCGAATCCACGGAAGTGGTCGATGCGCAGGATATCGTAGATGGACAAGGCGTGCCGCACACGGCGAATCCACCAGATGTAACCGGTCTTTTTGTGGTACTCCCAGTCATAGAGGGGGTTGCCCCACAGCTGGCCGTCCTCGGCAAAATAGTCCGGGGGGCAGCCCGCCACACGGCGGGGTCGCCCTTCGGCATCGGTCTCAAACAGGTCGGTACCGGCCCAGGCATCGGCGGAGTCCGGCGCCACATAGATGGGGATATCCCCCATGATGGAAACACCCTTGGAGGATGCATATTCATGCAAAGCGCGCCACTGGCGGTCAAACTCATATTGCAGGAAGGCCCAGAACTCGATCTCCCGCTGGTGCTCTGCCCGGAACTGGGCCAGCGCGGCGGGGTTCCGGCGGCGCAGGTCCCGCGGCCACTGCTGCCAGTCGGTCATGCCGTTTTCTTCCTTGATGGCCATGTACAAGCAGTAGTCGGGCAGCCAGTCCGCCGAGAGGAACTGGAAGCGATACCAGTCGTCGGGATAGGGGGTTTCATACCCCGCGATGGGGCGCTGCTTGAGGAAATTTTCGTAGGCTTTGCGCAGCACGGGCAGGCGGCGCTCATACAGGGTACCGTAGTCCACATGGTCCGCATCGCCGCCCCACTGGGTAAAGGCGTAGTCCTTGCGCTTGAGCAGGCCGTCCTTGGCCAGCAGATCCAGATCGATGAAATAGGGGTTGCCCGCAAAGGCAGAACAGCTCTGGTAGGGGCTGTCGGCATAGCCGGTGGGGCCTACGGGCAAAATCTGCCATACGCTCTGCCCCGCCCGCACGAGAAAATCCACAAACCGGCGCGCCGGGGCGCCCAGGCTGCCGATGCCGTATCCCCCGGGCAGGCTGGAGATGGGCATCAAAATTCCGCTGCAACGTTTCAGTTCCATGATCGTTCCTCTTTTCCAAACAGGGGGTCCCGCCGGGACGCTCCCTTATTCTTCGGCTTCGGTAACGCCCAGCGCGGTCAGCGCCTGGGTGGTGAAGGTCTTGCGCTCGGCACTGGTATGGTTTTCGCTGCCGCGCAAGGACTCCTCGTTTTCAGCCAGGGCATCAGCCTGGGCCTGGGTAAAGGTGGAACCCGGCAGGATGCCGGTGCCCGCCTGCTCGATCTGCATGGCGCCCAGGGTGGTGGTGTCCGACGCCGTGTTCCAGGGGGTGATGACGCCCAAAGTTTCGGTCAGGGCGCTCTCCCCGTCCCCGCTGCTGTACAGCCACAGCGCTGCGCTCTTGGCCGCTTTCTGGGCGGTTTCGTCGGTACCGGCCCGCACCGTTACATAGCCCACATCGGCCAGCACCGGATAGTTCAGCAAACCGGTCAGATTGTATTCCTCGGTGGAGAGGTCGCTCTCCTCCAGGTTGCACTTGAAGGGGATCAGCACCAGGCTTTGGCAGGCTTCCGCCCCGTAGGCCGACAGCAGATCCGTCAGCTTGGCGCGGCGGAACAGCGCCGTTTCATCGCTTTCCGCCAGGTTGTCCCATTCCAACGTCACGGCGCTGTACACGCCGTTGAGGGGGCCGGTCAAGGTATCTTCAGTCAGCTCGCTGCCCGCTGCCAGCAGGGCGGCGGTATAGCCCGCCGCACGGTCCATGGGCTCCGAGAAAACGCCGGTGGCGTTCAGGGTATCGGGCTTGGTTTCGGGCAGCGTATAGTCGCTGCCGTTCAGCGTAACGGTGGCGGCTTCGGGTTCCTCCAGCCAGGCCTGCAGCGTCTCCACAAAGTCGCTCCACTCCTCCCAACTGGCGTTCTGCAGCGCCGTCACGGCGTCGTCCCCCAACAGAGAGGTCAGCATGGTGCCGTTGGCCCAATAGCCGTAGAGGCTGCGGCCCAGGGGCAGGGCGTCGGTGCTCTCGGTGATACCGGCGCGGGAAGCCGCTGCCGCCAGCAGGGTGTCGCTCATCACGTCCACCCCTTCCACCAGGCCGTCGGGTTTATAGTCCAGCGCCAGCAGATCGGCTGCCGCCGGGTCCTCGGTGACGTTGAGGGTCACTTCCTGGGTGGTGGCATAGTCCTGCAGCGCCGGCAGCAGGGCGTCGGTGGCGTAGACGTTCAGGGTCTGGGGCTGCGGGGTGGCCGCCGTTTCCACCGTTGCGGTATGTTCGGCCGGGCGCAGCGGATTGGCGGCACAGCCGGCCAGCAGCAGCGCCGGCAAGGCCAGCGCCGCAAAGCGAATGGTTTTCAGCATAGGACAAATTTCCTTACGTTTTGAAGTGAATGGATACTGACTTTTATTATATAAGATTTCGGTGTTTTTTTCCACACCTGTTTTATGCTATAATAGGAAAAATCCCAAAAAAGGAGGTCACCGTTCCCCTGTGACCGAGAAACTATACGAAACCGATTCCTATGTACAGGTTTTCACCGCCACCGTGCTGGCCTGCACCGAGGCATCCGGCGGCTACGCCGTGGTACTGGACCGCACGGCCTTCTTCCCGGAAGGCGGCGGCCAGCCCTGCGACACCGGCCGCTTGGGAGATGCCCGGGTGCTGGCGGTGCATACCGACGGCGAAACCATCACCCATACCACCGACGCCCCGCTGCCGGTGGGGGCCGCCGTGGAGGGCGTGATCGACTGGCCTGCCCGGCTGGACGCCATGCAGCAGCACACCGGCGAGCATATCTTAAGCGGCACACTGCACCGGCTGTATGGGGCCGAGAATGTGGGGTTCCACATCGGCAGCCCCTATGTGCGGATGGATACCAGCATCCCGCTGACGGCGGAACAGCTGGCCGCCGCCGAGGCCGAGGCCAACGCCGCCGTGCGCGCCGACACCCCGGTGCGCTGCTATGTGCCTGACGCCGAAACGCTGGCCGCCACCGAGTACCGCAGCAAAAAGGAGCTGGAAGGCCCCGTGCGGCTGGTGGAGGCAGGCGGTGACCGCTGTGCCTGCTGCGGCACCCACCTGGCCCGCACCGGCGAGGTGGGGCTGATCAAAATTATTTCGGCCCAGCATTACAAGAGCGGCATGCGGCTGGCGGTGGCCTGCGGGCAGCGCGCCTACGAGGCCGTGGCCGCCGCCTGGACCGATGCGGAATCTACCGGGCGGCTGGTGTCCGCCCCGGTGGGCAGCCTGACCGATGCCGTAACCCGGCTGCAAAACGGCGAAGCCCAGCTGAAGCAGCGGCTGGCCGCTTTGCAAAACGCCCTGGCCGCCGCCTATGCCGCGGCAGCAGAGCCGGGCAAGCCCTGCACCGTATGGGCGGAATGGGCCGACGGCGACGGCCTGCGCCGCATCGCCATGGCCATTACCGCCGAAACCGGTGCCGCCTGCTGTGCCCTGGCGCCGGGCGGACAGGGGCTGGCCTACGCGCTGGCAGCCGCCCCGGGCGGCGATGTGCGCGCCGCCTGCAAGGCGCTGAACGAGGCCTTTGCGGGCCGCGGCGGCGGAAAACCGGCTTTCTGCCAGGGCAGCCTGGCCGATGCCGACGAGGCGCGTGTGCGCGCATTTTTGACAGAGATACTATAAAAACACGATCAGGAGAATACCCCTATGCGAATGCGATTCAAACCCTATGCCCGTCCCGAACTGCTGGCCTGCGACTTCCACGTCCATGAGCCGCTGACCCACGCCGGACACTGGCACGAACTGTATGCCCGTCCCGACCAGCCCTGGCACCTGGAGCTGGGCTGCGGCAAGGGCGGCTTTCTGGCCCAGATTGCCCCGGCGCACCCCGACATCAACTATCTGGGCATCGACATCACCGACAAGGTACTGATTCTGGCCAAGCGCAAGGTGGAAGCCGCCTACGCCGCCCGCCAGCTGCCGCCGGACAATGTAAAAATCGCCAGCCTGGACATTGAGCGGATGGGCAACGCCTTTTCCCCCGAGGACCGGGTGGCGCGCATCTACATCAATTTCTGCAACCCGTGGAGCAAGAATGCCGGCAGCAACAAGCACCGGCTGACCCATCCCCGCCAGCTGCTGCAGTACCGCAACCTGATGGACGAGGGGGCGGAGATCTGGTTCAAGACCGATGACGACGATCTGTTCCGCGACAGCCTCTCCTACTTCCCGGCTGCCGGGTTCGAGATCACCTGGCAGACCTTTGACCTGCACGCCAACGAGCCGGACTGGAACCTGCGCACCGAGCACGAAGGAATGTTCAGCGAGCAGGGCATCCCCATCAAGGCGCTGATTGCCCGCAAGGGTCCCGACAGCACGGTGCACTGGGTGGAACCCAAGGCGCTGGCCAAGCAGCAGGAGGAATCCGATGACGCCACTTGAAGTTGCAGCGCGCACGCTGTTCTGGTTTTTCGTCTACGGTTTGCTGGGCTGGTGCGTGGAAGTGGTGTATGCCGCTTTCAAGGTCCACCGGCTGGTCAACCGCGGTTTTCTGTGCGGGCCTATCTGCCCCATCTACGGCATCGGCATGGTAGGGCTGCTGTACTGCATACAGCGGCTTCCCGCGAACGGGCAGGAACCCGGCGTGGTGACGACTTTCCTGGTAGGCCTGGTGCTGACAACGCTCATCGAGCTTATCGGCGGCTGGGTACTGTTCAAGCTTTACCACATCCGCTGGTGGGATTACTCCCATCTCAAATTCAATCTGGACGGGTATATCTGCCCGCAGTTTTCCCTGCTGTGGGGGCTGGGCAGCGTGATCATGGTCAAGGGAATCCACCCGCTGCTGGCCCGGGCCGGCAACTCGATCTCGCTGCGGATTCTGCTGCCGCTGGACGCCTTCCTGCTGGTATTTTTCCTCATTGATGTGGGTGTGTCCACTGCCGCGGCCATCGGCCTGAACAAGCGTCTGAAAGAAATCGACGAGCTGCGGGCCAAGCTGCGGATTTCCAGCGATAAGCTCACCGAGGTACTGGGTACCGGCGCCATGACCGCCGACACCCTGCTGGACGAGCAGAAACTGCAGCTGGCCCTGGCCAAGCTGGAAAGCCGCGACAACGCCGCCGAGCTGCGGGCCGAATTGACCACCCGCGCCGAAGCACTGCGCGCCAAGCTGCGGGATATCGACCTGGACAAACTGGGTGCCCGGCGTCTGCTGCGGGCCTTCCCCCAGATGAAGAGCCTGCGCTACGGCGAGACACTGGCCTCCACCCGCGCAGCCCTGATCCATCTGCGCCAACTGGCCGAAAACGCCAAAAAGGCAGCCAAGGAAGCCGCCGATACGGCCGCCGACAAGCTGCACAAACCCGAAGTATAAACAAACAGCGCCCCGTCCGGCAGGACGGGGCGTTGTGTTATGCTTTTTTGCGGTCAAAGGAGATTTGCAGTACCAGCCAGGCGGCCAGAATGCAGACCACCGAGATGAGCGCCATCATCTTCCAGCAGTGCAGCAGGTTGGCGATGGTGGCATCGTACATGGGGCCGTCGAACCCGGCCTTGAGCCAGGCCAGGCGGCTGTTCAGATCGGTGGAAGCGCCCAGCGCGCCCATGCCCCAGCGGCAGACGATGACAGTGGCAATGGAACTGGCCACACCGGTGAGCGTAAACATGATACCGCTGAAAACCACCTGCCCGATCATGATGACCAGCACCACCAGAATGGCGGTCTCGCCGCTTTTGAAGATAGCAGACACCAGCAGCCCGGTGGCGCTGGAAGCAAACAGCATGAGCAGCACCGTAATGAAAATTTCCAGGTTGGTATCAAAGAGGAGGTGATTCTGCGGGATATGGACCACGCTGACAAAACCGAAGGTGAGAATGGCAGCCTGGGCAATCTCGATGAGCAGCAGCACAAAGGCTTTGCTGAGCACCACGGCAAACAGATTGACACCCACCGATGCTTCCCGCAGGATGATGTCCCGCTCCTTGCAGATTTCGCGGTAGGAGTTCAGCGTGCCCATAAAGGCCGCCATGGCGCTGAGGATGAACAGCGCCGTGCGGCTGCCCACGTTGACCAGGTTGGAGGTAAAGCAGTTGGGGTCCACCACCAGCTTGATGACGAACACCATAAAGGGCGATTGCAGCACCAGGCTGGCCAGCAGCAGCTTATCGTTCCAGATCAGGCGCAGGTTGCGCTGGACCAGCACCAGGAACTGGCGCAGAAATTTCATCAGTTCGCTTGGTCGCATCGTTTGTCCGCCTCCTGTGCTGCCTCGGGCCAGGCCGCCACCAGGCGGTTGAACTCCGGCGTGGTAAAGTATTGGCAGCGGTACTGTTCCACCAGTTCCGGCACCCGCAGTTTTTCAAAGATATCGCTGGTCAGTTCCACATCAAAATAGCGGTTGAGGTTTTCCGGCGGGCCATAGTAGCACAGCACGCCGCCCACGCCCAAAAAGGCGATCTTATCGCAAAGGTTGATGTTGGACATGTTGTGGGTGACCATAAGCACCGTGCAGTTCTGGTGGCTGAGCTTGCGGCACAGCTCCATCATGCTGCGGTCCAGGTCCGGCGAAAGGCCGCTGGTGGGCTCGTCCAGAATCAGCAGCCGCGGGCTGGCCAGCAGTTCCATGGCGATGGAAACCCGCTTTTTCTGCCCGCCCGAAAGCTGGGAGATCAGCGTCTTTTCCTTGCCCGTCAGGTCCACCGCCTCGATGGCATGGGCCACGGCGGTGGCGATCTCGGCCCGGCTGGCGTCGTGGGCAATGCGCAGCTTGGCCGTAAAGGTCAGGCTTTGCTCCACGGTCAGGTTGTCGTGCATGATGTCCCGCTGGGGCACATACCCCAGCACCGCATCAAAGGCGTTGCGGTTGCCCCGGGTTTCCAGGCCGTCAAACCGCACGCTGCCCGAGGTACAGGGCGCCGTGCCGGTGATACAGGTCAGCAGGCTGGATTTGCCGGTGCCCGACCCGCCCACCAGCACCACAAAACTGTTGGGTTCAATCTCCAGGCTGGTGCCGTCCACAATGTTCAGGGGTTTCTGGGTATTGCGGTCCTGCACCGTTTTATAGACGTTCAGCAGCTGCACACTGATGCCGCTTTTATGCTCGTGATAGTGGAGCAGGCCATTGGTAAAGGCAAACACCTGGGTAGGCACATTGATGACGGCGCCGTTGCGCAGCGCCATGCGGCTGACCCGCTCGCCATCCACATAGGTACCGTTGGTGGAGCCCAGGTCCCGCACCTCAAACTGACCGTCCTTGTACACCACCTCGCAGTGGTGGCGGGAAACACGGTCGCTGACCAGCTTGATGTCGCAGTCGTCGCTGCGGCCGATGAGCACCCGCTTTTTGCGGCGGACGTCGATTTCCCGCAGCACAGCGGCATCGGGCTGTTCCTGCCGGGGTCCGGCGGCGGTACCCTGCACGGTGCGGATTTCCTCCACCCGGAAGGTGATCTCCTGGGTGGCGGCGTTGCCGTCGGTATTCAGGCCGATGACATCCCCCGGCTGCAGGGCACAAGTCTCCCCTGCCGTCAGGTAGCGGTTGTTGTACCAGGTATTGCAGGCGCTGGAATCATCGGTGACCGTCCACTGGTCGCCGGCGCAGGCGATGGTGAACTGCCGGTCCCCCACATTGTTGCGGCGCAGCACATACTCACACTGGGCGCTGCGCCCGAAGCGGTAAGCCCCGCGCCCGGAAGGCAGCGTGATGCGCTGCTTGTTGCGCTGTTCGGTGATGAGAAATACGATCTCGCTCGCCACGGCTGCACCCCCTTACCAGCGGAATCCGTCGCCGCAGAACGGCACGAACCGCAGCGTGGAGGTCCCCAGTTTCAGCTCTGCGCCGCCGGTCAGGGGCTGGGGTTCCAGCACCGCCTGCCCCGCCAGGTAGCACAGCTCCTGGGAGGAACCGGGCAGCAGTGTAAAAGCATCGGTCTCGGCATCGTACACCACGGTGGCCTGGCGGGCGCCCAGCGGTGCATCGGGGCTTAAGGTGACCGGCGCCGCGGCGGCATCCAGCCCCAGAAAACTGCGCCCAATGCCCAGACGCAGGTCGCGCCCCCGGGCCGGGCCATCCGTCACCACCAGCCAGCCTGTCACCGGTCCCTCAGGATCGGCGGCCTCCGCCGGGGTGGTCTCGCTGGTATGTACAATGGCGGTCTCGTTCTGCAAATCGGTGTTGCAGTAGGGGCAGGCGGGGTATTTGTCCCCGTCAAAAAAATGTCCCTGTTCACATTTGGTCAGTTTCATGGTTGTATCCTCTCCCGCGTCACAGCACCAGCCGGATCGTCGTACGGCCCAGGCGCAGGGTATCGTTGTTTTGCAGGCGGTGTTCCCCGTCGATGCGCTCGCCGTTGACAAACACCGGCGCATCGGGCTCCAGCGTCTGCACCAGCAGGGCTTCGCCGCGCACACACAGCAGGCAATGCTGCGGGTGCACCTTGGGGTCGGGCAGGCAAAGGTCACACTGGGCGGCATCGCTGCCCAGCATCAGGCTGCTTTCCACCATACCGGCCCAGCGGCTCTCGGCAATGGAACCGCGCTGGGCCCAGAACAGCGTCACCCAGCGGCGCGGCAGGGCGGCGGCTTCCTCGTTGCCGGCCAGCAGATGCTCCGCTTCGGCGGCCTGTTCCGCCGTGCGGTCACGGCGTCGCAGGCGCAGCCATTGTGCGCCCAGCACCAGCACCACAAAAACCGCCAGCAGCATGGGCCCGCGGAACCGCGCCAGATAGAAACCGTTGTCCCGCGGCCAGACCGCGATGGTAAAATCCGTTTCTTCCCGAAGGGTACTGACGTTGGCCGGCGACATCCGGCTGGCCACCTTATTTAAAGCAACATGGTAGTCGCCCTGGTACAGTTCGCCGGTGGTCAGCGTGACGGTGCGGCCGTCCTCACTGATTTCCACCTTTTTCACCGGCACATGCCAGTTCCAGATATCGTTGGTCGCCACGCGGTAGAACTGCGGCCGGGTGGCGTTGGCGTTGATGGCCTGGTTCATCGTCAGGCGCAGCGTGTTGCGCCGCAGCACCTCCACCTTGCTCACCTGGGGCTTTTCCATCCGGAACCCCATATAAACCGTGGAGGTACTCTTTACCGCACTGCCCAGGCTGGGCACCGCCAGCGTCACGATCTCCTGGCGCTCGCCGTACATGCTCTCGGGCACTTCGGTACGCAGTTCCAGCGCCGTGGCAAACATCTGCTGCTTGTCCAGCAGTTCGCTGCCCATATCCCGCATTTTACAGGGGATGATCCGCCCGTCGGACAGGGTATTCAGCACCGAGAGGGTATCGGGGGCCTCGCTGCCCACAAAGGTATACATAGCCACATTCAGCTTGCTGCTCACATCGGTGAGCAGGCCCGCCAGCAGCGCCGGGTTGGTTACGATCCGTTTGCCGTCGGTGCACACAAACACCGCTTTGCGCGGCGCCAGCGCCTGGTAGTCCTGCTGGATATCGCTGGCCACCGTACCGGCAGCTCCAGCCAGGTCCATCTGGCCATCGGCCTGGGTGATGCCCGCCAGCGCCGTATACAGCGCATTGGCATCGGAGGTGGCCGGCTGCACGCAGACAGCGCCCCCTGCCAATGTGTAGAGGGCAATCTGGTCATTTTCTTTTTTGTTGCGGATCAGCTGCCAGATGGCACCGCGCATCTGGCGGAAATCCACCGGGTCAATGTCGCTGCTGTTGTCCAGTGCCACCAGATAGCAGATGGGGCCGTCAGCCTGGCCCAGGGAGCTGGTGTCCAGCTGCTGCTCCCCCAGCGTCAGTTCCAGCCCGGCTGCCTGCACCACCATGGGAGAGTAGGAGTTGCCCTGGGCGTCCTGGGCGTAGAAAAAGACGTCCATTTCGGGGACATTGACATAGATCTGTTCCACCCGGAAACTGCCTGCACCGCTGGTGGGGGTGGTGGTTTCGGCCGCCGGTGCAAACCCCACCAGCAGGCACAGCACCAGCACCCAGACCGCAGACAGAGTGTATCGAAGATATTTCACACGCCGTCACCTGTGCTTATTATGTACGGCCGAGTTTCTTGTACAGCGAACGCAGCGCCGCCACGGCCTTCTTGCGGCGGGGATTGTCCTCCGGCTTCTTTTCGGGGATAATGTGGATGTCTCCGCTGTCCCCTTCCTCCTCCTCGGTGGCGCTCAGATCCGGCATCACCGGCGCGTGGGGGCCATGCATCGGCGGTTCCTCATCCAGAATGGGCTCCCCTTCCTGACGCAGAATCGGGTAGGAGAAGATGGCCCCGGGCACTTCGATTTCCGGCGGGTCGCTGGGCTGCTGCTGGGGTTCGGTATCGAAATATTCCGCCGAGGGGGTGGTTTCCTCCTCCGGCACCAGCTCCACCGTGCGCGGCGGGGCCGGTTCTTCCTCGTCCAGGCCCGGCGCCACCACACAGTTCACCGCCGTATCGGAAAGTTTCTCCGCCGGGATGGGATCTTCCGGCAGAGCCGCCGCAGCAGCCTCCACCGTCTTGGCCGACAAATCCAGAGTGGGCTCAGCCGAAACTTCGGTGATTTCCTCATCGTAGGACGCCACCGGGGTATTCTGCCGCGCGTAGTCCTGTGCTTCCTGCAGTTCCCCGATCATCTCGCTGAAGAAATCCATCAGCTTTTCCCGCTGCTGCTCCATGGCGGCAATGCGGCTTTTCAGGTCCTGCAAACGCAGCCGGTGGGCATTCTGGATTTCCCGTGTTTCATCGGTGGCGGCCTGCACCATCTTGCGTGCCTGGTTGATGGCCTGTTCCCGCGCCAGCTGGTCGATGGCTTCCGCCTTGCGGTTGGTTTCCTTCAGCAGGGCATCGGCATCCTCCCTTGCCTGCTGGCGGATCTTGTCTGCCTCTGCACGGGCTTCCGCCAACACCTGTTCCTTCTCGGCCAATACCTGCTTGCGGGCTTCGTCATGGGCGCGGCCCTTGATGCGCAGCGCCGCCTCGGCCTCCTCGGCACGGTCGGTCAGTTCCTTGTTTTCCCGGGTCAGGTCGCCGTTTTTCAGCCGCAGTACAGCCACCTGATCGGTGAGCGAATGGTTGCGCTCCTGCACCTTGGAGTACCGTGTTTCCAGATCGTCCTGCCGGCGGGAAATCTTGTCTGCCTGGCCGGCCAGCGTCGCATTCTGCGCCGTCAGGTTCTGGTTCTGCCCCAGCAGTGTCTGGCAGCGGCGGCGCAATGCCTCACTCTCCTGCCGGGCTGCGTTGGTCTCCGCCTTGGCTTTGCTCAAGCTCTGCTCATAGTCGCTGCACAAGGCCCGCAGTGCCTGGCGCACATCGTCCGGCTCATATCCGCCAAAACGTGCCTTGCGTACACCGCACTGTTCCATATATTGGTTGACGTCAATTTTTGCCATATGCCGCAATCCCCCGACAAATTTGTATATGTAATTTTATTATAAGGCAACCCCTTTGGGAACGCAAGCGGATTTTGGCAAAGGACGTCGAAGGGGCAGGCTTGAAAAAAATTGAATTTTTTTCAAAAAAAGTGTTGACAGATGGCTGGACGGTTGCTATAATAATAAAGCTGATTCAAACAGCGCACAACACATTGCCCCATAGCTCAGTTGGTTAGAGCACCTGACTGTTAATCAGGGTGTCGTCCGTTCAAGTCGGACTGGGGCAGCCACGAAGCGATAGAGGTTTTCCTCTATCGCTTTTTTGTTTTCTATCACGAAACAAGGTTTGATTTTAAACGCAGTATCAAACACCTGCCGAAGAGAATAGTATTTAACCAAAAAGAGGCCGCACGGTTCCTTAACGGTTCCGTGTGGCCTCTTGCTTTGTCGGTTTTAAATATTGTTTATTCTTTTCGTCGCAGAAGGGCAATGCCCAGCATCGCCGCAGCCGAAAGCACCATCAGCAGTGCCAGTACAGCCACCGGCAGCGTGTCACCGGTCTGGGGAACTGCAGCAACAGATCCGCTGGCAGCAGCTGCGGGTTCCGCAGCTGTGTCGCCTGCCGGGCTGGATGCGCTGCTGACTGTAACGGTTTGCTGGTCTTGTACCGGGGTAGACGAGTGATCCTCCCCGGAAGGGTCCGGCGTGGGTTCCACCGCCTGCTCCCCTAGTTTGCCCAGGTAGAGATCGTCCACCGCACCCCAGCCGCCGGGCTGGATGTCCAGCAGGATGCCCGGCGTAACGACGGTTTCTTCCGTCAGCGTAAAGGTCAGCGAGGGCTGCTGCCAGTCGCCCCACTGGGTACCGGCAAAGTCTGCGGAGGCCAGTTCACTGCCATCCGCAGCTGCCACGGAAATCCGGCCCGAAGCCCCCTCCCCCTGCATATAGAGAGTGAAAGTGTATTGTCCGGGCTGCAGCGTCACCGGGCTGTGCTGCACAGTGACAGTGCGTGCTGCCGCGGAATAGAAATGAAGATATCTTCTGCCGCTGTGCAAGTTGCCGGGTTCCTTTTCCGTAACGCCGTTGCCCGGCCAGTTTTCTGAAAAGGTATATCCGGCACTCCCATCCTCAAAACCGGGATTTTCCAGCAGGTTGGGGTAAATGACAGTCAGCGTGCAATGAACTTCCACCATCACAGGAGTATCGGCGGGTGTTACCGTTACAGTACCCTGCACAGTATAGCTGCCCGTCGGCAGAGTGTTCAGATCCAGCCCGGCAGTTTCCCATACCACGGAGGCTGTCTCGCTGGTACCGTCGCTGTAATACACAGTAGTGGCGTCCGGCAGGGTGACAGCAGCGGTGCCGTCGCTACCTGCCTCCACCGTAAGAACCGGGTTGTCGGCACTTTCCACCTTTTTAGGTGCCACCGAGCCGGTTTGCATCAGCTTCCAGACATACAACGACGCCAACGGTTTTCCATCGAAGTCAAACATTGCCTGATTGTCCACCGCCGAGCCGCCGTACCATTTCCCGGCGTCGTCGGGGTCATATTCTCCCGCATAGGAGGATGCCCAGCCGGAGCCGTATTGTTCCCAGGCAAGGCGGTTGGCAGCCACCTGCGCATCGTAGGCTTCCCCTTCCAGGCCGGAAACATTGTGCACCGGCTGCCATGCCGGTTCCCAGTAGAACAGACCGATGCCGTTCTCCCCTACCGCAGTGACGGCGGCGGCCACGTCGGCCACCTCCGATGCCTGGCCCTGGACCGAGAATGCCCAGTTTTTACCGCTCATATTGCTGTTATCGTTGGAACCGACCCGCACGGTGTTGTCATGGCCGTCGCCGTCCTCCAGCGTAGTTGCCCAGGAAGTCTCGGCCACCATGACCTTCTTGCCGTAGGTATCGGCCACCTGCTGCAACACTGCGGTCAGGTTGTTCAACGAGCCATGCCAGTAGGGGTAGTAGGAGGAAGCAAACACGTCGTAGTTCACGTTATGGTCCGCCAGCTGCTTGGCGTATCCCGCATAGCGGCCTGCTGTTTCAGGATTGGTGAAATGGACAGCCGCCAGAATGGTGGTATTGTATTCAGCCGCCACCGCATGGGCAGCATCCACACCGGCCGCAAACAGCTTGGCGGCAGCGTCCCAGCCGTCGGTTCCATACATCACACCGGCAATGCCGTTATTGGTTTCGTTTCCGATCTGCACCATGCCCACGTTGACCCCTGCATCCAGCAGCGTGCACAGGCTTTCGGTGGTAAAAGTCGAAACTGCAGCAGCCTTTTCGTCCACCGTCATATCCTTCCACGCCTTGGGCGCCTGCTGTTTGCCCGGGTCGGCCCAGAAATCCGAATAGTGGAAATCAATAAGTACCTGCAGTCCTGCTTCGGTAGCCCACTGGCCCATCTGCCTGGCGGCGTTCAGATCGTTGTCGCCGCCGCCGTAGCCGTGCCCCAGAGCATCATAAGGTTCATTCCAGACCCGCAGGCGCACCCAGTTCACCCCCGCGTCGGCCAGCTGGGCCATAAAGGCCTTTCCCTGGGCTTCCACGGAGTCTCCCAGCGGGTTACCGTCCGCATCCCGGAACACTACCCCGCTGTTGAGCAGTGAGAGCAGTGAGGAAACGTCCACGCCGCGGATAAAATCACCGTCGGAACCGGCTACATAGGGCACGGTAATCTCGGCCTCCACCGGATCCGGGGCAGGCTCCTGGGGTTCCTCCACGGCCGCAGCTTCCACCGCCGCAAAAGCGATGGCCAGACGGTCCGTCTCGGTTTTCAGCTCCGCCGCCAGGTAATAGGTTCCCTCACCGGGCAGCGTGGCGTCGGCAGTTAGGCTGTGCCCGCTGTTTTCATCGTAATTGCTGAATACGGCATCCACCGGGGCGCCTTCATGCCCGGCCTGCCACTGGTCGGCCCAGAACCACAGGTACAGTCCCTCTGCCGCCAGGTCTGTGACCGGTTCCCTGTCCTTGCAGACCACCGCGCTCAGGTGGACGGTATCTCCTGCGGTCACACTGTTGGTATCCGCCGTCAGTGCCACGGTATACACCGGCGTCTCGGGCGCGGGCGGGGTCACTTCCTCCTGCCGGACCAGTTCCAGATCATCCAGGCACCCCCAGCCATCCGGCGCACACGGCAGCGTCACACCCACGGTGTACGCCCCCGTCGTTTCCACAGCGAAAGTTTCTTCCAGCGTGTCCCAGCTGCCGTAGCCGGTCAGCGAGGTCCGGGCGCCGGTCTGCGAACCGCAGAAAAGCAGCGCCTCACACTTTTCGCCCTGTACGGAGGCGCGCATCATATAGTTGCCTGCCTCCAGCGTAACGGTCTGGCTGACCGTCACCGTCGCCTCGTTGGGGCTCCACCAGTGAAGCATGGCGGCATCGCTGCCGTCAGGGTCCTTGCGATCGATGACGGTCTGGGATTCCGCTTCGCCACCCCAGTCAGAGGCCGTGCATGTCCAGGGGCTGTCCCCGCCCCAGATATCCTGGTCGAAGCTGCCATCCTGCAGCAGGTTAACGGCATTTTCCTGAGCCGCCGCAGCAGGGGCAAGGACCAGCAGCATGGCCAGGGCCAGCAGGGCGCTGAAAATACGCCGGACGCCATAACATTTTTTCACAGATTTCACCTCTTTATAAAAATGAGGGGACCGCTGCACGACAAAGAGTTCGCAGCGGTCCCCTTCCGGATTCATTCTGCGCAAAGCGCGGGGCTCCGGCCAACAATCAGCCCTTGTCCGCGCCGGAAGTAATGCCTTCCACGTAGAATTTCTGCATAATGACGAACAGGACCGAAATGGGAATGGATACCAGCACACCACCGGCACAGAACAGTGCAAAATAATTGTTGACCAGTGTGCGGGAAAGCATGTTGTACAAGCCGATAGCCACCGTCCAGTCCGAGCTAACACCCGAATTGAGGATCATCTTGGCCATAACAAAGTCGGTCCAGGGCATCATGAAGGAATTGATGATGGTATAGACCAGGATCGGACGGGACATGGGAATGACCACCTGCAAAAAGATGCGCGCTTCCGACGCACCATCCAGCTTGGCGGCCTCCCGCAGGGAAGCAGGTACCGTATCGAAGAATCCCTTGCAAATCAGGTAGCCCAGGCCAGAGGACCCGGCATACACCATGATCAGACCGGCGTAGGAGTTGGTCAGGTTCAGATACCGCAGCACGAAGTAGACGGCAATCATGGCCAGTACGCCGGGGAACAGGTTGACGGTGACCGAGAGATTCTGCAGTAGGCGGCGGCTCTTGAATCGGCAGCAGCTGAATGCGTAGGCAACCATCAGCACAAAGCAGGTAGAGATCACGCAATTGAAGCAAGCCACAACAAAGGTATTGGCAAACCACTGCGAGAACTGTGCCACACTGTCAGGATGGAACAACACGTCGATGTAATTGTCCAGGGTATAACTTTCCGGAAAAAAAGTGGTGATGTTGATACCGCGATAGCTGGAGAAGGAAGTGACCAGCAGCCAGACGATGGGCACCAGCCAGACCGCCGCCAGAATAGCCAGCACCAGATGGCGAAGGACGCTGCCCACACCGCGCCGGATTTTGCCCTGGCGCAGCTGCTTTTGGGTGGAAGCTGTCATAACCTGCGTCAAGAGAACGTCGCCTCCTTCTTATTGATAAAGCGGAAACATACCACCGTAAATACGGCGCAGATGATAAAAACCATAATGCCGATGACGGCGGCCATCTTGTAGTTGTACTGCTCCTGTGTCAGGCGGAACAGCCAGGTCACCAGCAGGTCCACTTCCTTGGCGCTGGAGGCAGCCATGGCCTGGTCGGTGGTTACATAGACATCCTGGGTGAGCAGATAGATGACGTTGAAATTGTTGATGTTCTTTACAAAGTCGGTGACCAGCGCCGGGCCCTGTACGCTGAGCAGGTACGGCAGCTTGATGGAGAAGAACATCTGCACGGGGTTGGCACCGTCAATGCGGGCGGCTTCCAGCATATCGCCGGGAATGTTCATCAGCACACCGGTGGCAATGAGCATCTGGTAGGGCACGCCTACCCAGATGTTGATAAGAATAATCATCACCTGTGCCCAGCCCGCATTGGTCAGGAAAGGAATGTACTCCATGTTGGCGCCGATCAGGCCGGCATTGCGCAGCAGTTCGGTGACACCGAGGTTGGCCATCATGGTGTTGAAGATGCCATTGTCGCTGAAGAAGTTGCGCACCAGCAGCAGGGTGACGAACTGGGGCACCGCAATGGTGATGATAAAGAGCGTACGCCACAGCTTGGGCAGCTTGGTTTTTCGGTCATTGATGAACATGGCCAGAAAAACACCGCCGAAGAAGTTGGTGAAGGTGGCAAAGAACGCCCATACCAGCGTCCAGACCAGGATCTTGCCGAAGGCATACCCAAAGGTAAGGGAGAGCGCCTGCCCGC
Source organism: uncultured Subdoligranulum sp. (assembly GCA_900545545.1). GTDB lineage: Bacteria > Bacillota > Clostridia > Oscillospirales > Ruminococcaceae > Gemmiger. The sequence continues at coordinate 79,908 of UQZO01000007.1, forward strand.
CGCCGAACAGGGTGAGGAAGTTGGTCATACCCACCCAGGTAAACAGCGAGTTGGGCGGCATATGCTGCTGGTCATAGTTGGTGAAGGCCACCGCAATGAGGATGAAAAGCGGTATGATGGTGAAGATCACCACGCCCAGCACCGGCAGCGTCAACAAGGTGACGTAGAACTTCTCGTTCAGGTAAACGCGGATATCCTGGCCGAAGCTGTTGGTTTTTTTGCCGGCCTGCCGGATTCTTTGCAGTTGATAGTTGGAAGTTACCACCGCCATAGCCGATGCCAGCAGCGCCACGATGACCACCAGAGCGATGACGCTGAGCAGCAGAATGGCAAAGGAGTTATCATAATTGTTGACTTCGTTTTTCATGGTCGCCGGGTTGAAGACCATTTCCATCTGGACGGTGCCCAGCGTACCGAATTTCATCAGGTTGGGAATGCCTGCCACGCCCAGGTAGTAAAGGCCGAGCCCCTGCACCAGCGTGACCAGCACCGCCTTGATCAGCTGGCCGTGGCCGATGTAGCCAAGCCCCCAGATGAGGAAGGACAGTTTGGTGAAGATGTCACCGTGAACCAACCCATGGCCGAATTTTTGCAGGAAGTTGGGTTCTTTGCCGTCTGTACGCAGCGGCGCTTCAAAAGCCATTTCTGCCACCGTGCCCACTCCTTTCAGTCAAATATTTTCTCACATGAAAGCCGGCACTGCCACAGGTAAGTGCCGGCCGGATGGTTTGCTGCCGCACAAGCGGCGAAGATTACTGAGCCACCGGAGCGGTAATGCCGGCTACGGCATCATCCACCAGCTGCTGAGTGGTCTTGCCCTGCGTGTCGCCGGAGACCAGGATCTGGCCCAGGCTGGCAGCGGGATCCCAATAGTTGGTGCCCACACGCTGCAGATCCGCATAATCACTCTGCGCGGCCAGGGCGGCGATGGCGGGAGCGGCCTGGACTGCCTCGGAAGCGTTTACATTGATGTTGGAGGGGCCCAGGTTGCGCACTTCAAAGCGCTTCTGCTGGTTGGCCTCATTGGTGATGTAGTCCGCCAGCATCATGGCTACGCCTACGTTGGCGCTGTGGGGGTTGACACCCACCAGCTTGTAGCCGGCGAAAGAACTCATCTGGACCTGCTCGCCGTTGAGGGTGTAGGTGGGCAGCTTGGCGGCGGCATAGTTCTCGCCCCACTTTTCCTGGGCCACGTTGGCGTTCCAGGTACCGCTGACGGCAGCGCAGACAGTGCCGTTTTCAATGCCGGAAACGATGTCGGCATCGGAGGCACAGACAAAAGCGCTGTTGGACGCAATGTCCATGATGGCCTGAGCCACATCGGCGCCAGGTTCCTCGTTCCAGTTGCAGACGGTGTTAACGCCATCTTCGGCCAGGGTAGCCTGCAGGCCGGCACCGGCAAAGAAGCTGTAAATGTACCAGCCGTCGTTGATCGTCATATCAAAGGTACGGCCGGCGGCGGCTGCGGCGGCCAGGATGCCGTCCACCGTCTGGGCATCCTCCGGGCTGATAACGCTGCTGTCGTAGTACAAGAAGTAGCCGTTGTCGGCGGTCATGGGGTAGGCGTAGAGCTTGCCGTTGAGGGAGGCAGCTTCCACCGAGCCTTCCAGATTGCGGCTCTTCACGTCGTCGGTGTTGAGGGAGACTTCCTGCAGGGCACCGGCGGCCACCAGCTCATTGAGCTGGTCATCGGCGAAGGCAAAAACATCCGCGGCGGCGGTGGGGTCGGTCAGGATGTTGTCCTTGGTGTCGGACTCGGAGCAGGCGCCAATGTTGATGGTGATGTTGCCCTTGTCCTTGTTTTCCTCAATGAAAGCGTCGGCCATCTCACGCAGCATGGTCTGCTCTTCCTCGGCGCCCCACATGGTCAGCGTCACGTCGCCCCAGCTGGCAGCCTCCTCAGAGGTAGCGCCGCTGGTGGAGGTCGTTTCAGCGGCCGATCCGCTCTGGCTTCCGCCGCAAGCGGCCAGCGACAGCGCCATGGCAGCAGCCATGGCCAGGCTCAATTGCTTTTTCATGATATCTTCTCCTTTGGTAGCAAGCACGGCACACCGCACTTTGATTTTTTGTTGCGCCAATATAGCGCAATTCATTGCACTATCTATTATACAGAGGGCCGGCTCTTTCTGCAATACATTATTTTTACAGTGTTTTTTTGTGGTTTTTGTGCAACCTGCGTGAACATTGCGCGGTTTTTTCGGCGCAAGCGCGCAACGTTGCGCTACTTGGTTTTTCCTCCCCTACGGCAACGAATCCTGCCTGTGTACAAAAAAAGGCGCCCACCGTGGTGCGGCGGGCGGCTTGCAAAACTGCCTGTATAACCTTTAATGGGTGGAATCCCGCAAAATGACCTGATACCCTTCCACCTGGCGGGTATTGATCTGCTTGCCGGCCAGGATGTCCAGCAACATACGGCAGGCAGATGCCCCCAGTCGCTCGGCATCAAACTGCACGGCCGACACATTGGGAACCGTGCTCAGCAGCAGCTCACTGTCGTACAGGCTGGCCACCTGCAGGTCCTGCGGCACCCGGATATGCCGGGCGTGCAGTGCCTGCATCACATCAAAAGCCAGCCGGTCATCGCCGCACAGCAGGCAGTCGGGATGCTGATCCAGCACCGCCTCCAGTGCGTCGGAACGCTGGGCTATGCTTTCCACACCGTCCTGTATCAGGCGGCGATCTTCCGGAACGCCGAACTCCGGCAGCGCCCGTAAATATCCCCGCATACGGTCAATGTTGACCGTATAGGTGTTGGTTCCCACGATCAGTGCAATGCGCCGGGCCCCCAGCCTCAACAGCAACCGGGTCATCTCGTAGGATGCCCCCACCTGATCGTTGTCTACCTGAGGAATAGACGTATCCTCACACCGGCCAATGACTACATAGGGTACGCGGTATTGCTGCAGCAGGTCCAGGCAGGGATCGTCCTCCATGGCACGGGAAAGAATCACGCCATCGGTTTTACGATTGGAGAGCTGCCGTTCCAGCTGGCTGGTGTCGGAAGCGCTGGCATAGCACAGCAGCAGATCGTAGCCCCGCTGGGCTGCCATCATGCTGATACCGCCCATACATTTGCGAAGAAACGGCAGGTCCAAATGAACAAAATGCGGCGGGATGATCATAGTCAGGTTATGGGTAGCGGTTTTCTCGCTCCAGCGGGCGCGCACGGTAGGCGCCGCACCGGTACTGGCCACATAAGCCCGCACCCGGCTGCGGGTGGCTTCACTGATGCGGCCCTTGCCGGACAACGCACGAGATACAGTTGTTTTGGATACCCCCAATGCTTTGGCAATTTCCTCAATGGAGATAGAATCTCCCTGCATTTCTGCCACAGTGATGCCTCCCCTGTCAATTTGGCGCAACTCGTTGCGCTTATTTCAGGATACCAGCTTTTTTCCCGCTCTGTCAAGTTTCCAGCCCAAAATCCGTCATAACTGCCAGCTTTGTACAGTAAAAATCAGCATTTTGACAAAAAACCGCGCCCCCACGGGGACGCGGCAGGATATTGGAAATCATAGCATTCGCCGGAGTTCCCCGGCATTGGTCTGCCAGACCGCCGTACCGTAAGCGGGCAGCTCCACTCCCAGCGCTTGCACCGGCGCAGGATTACAGTTCTGCACAAACAGCAGACCCTCCCGCCGGGTGGCCAGCACACCGTCGGGTAACGGCACCGGAGCCGCCGCTTCCAGCCCGGCTTCCTCGGTCAGGGCGTTATAGAATGCCTGGTAAAAATCCGGCGTGAAGCGGCTGGCCAGGTAGTAGGCCCGGCCCTGGCCGTAGGGGTGCACGGCAGCGGCGGGCGCGTCGGCAAAGTAGTCCTCCCCGTAGAGCAGCAGCGGTGTGGCGGGCGATGCTTCATCCAGCACCGCAACTTCACACAGTACGCTGGCCTGGGTGGCAGGCAGCGGCAGCGGTGCGTTTTCCACAGGCTGGCAACGACGGGTCTCCCCATCGTACAGGCCGTCGATCTCGGCACGGCGAAGCCCCAGCAGTTCGGTCAGACCGTACGGAGTGTCCCCCAGGCGGCAGAGATCGCTTTCGTCCACCACGCCGGTCCACTGGCTGACCACCACCGTACCGCCGGCACGGGCAAAGTCACAGAGCTTTGCGGCAAAATCCTCCCGCAGCAGATAGAGCATCGGCACCACCACCAGGCCGTAGCCGGTCAGGTCGGCATCCTGGCCGATCAGGTCCACCGTGATGCCGGCGCGAGCCAAAGCGTTGTAATGACAGGCCAGTTCCTTCCAATAACCCATGCCACAGTTGCGGGGGCCGCTGGACCCCTCCATGGCCCAGAGGTTGGGCCAGTCATGGACCAGGGCCGCCTGACGGGGCCGCTGGCGGCCCGCTGCACAGGCCAGTTCCTCCAGCGCGGCGCCTACCTGGCTGGTTTCGCGGAAGATCCGGGTATCGGAACGGCCATCATGCCCCACCACCGAACCGTGGAATTTTTCCTCTGCACCACGGTTGGCACGCCACTGGAAGTAACAGACGCTGTCCGACCCATGGGCCACTGCCTGCAGGGCACTGAGCATCGCCATGCCGGGCTTCTTCTGTTTGGTCACCGGCTGCCAGTTGGTAAAGCTGGGGCTGGACTCCATCATCAGGAAAGGCTTGCCTTTCAAGGAGTAGAACAGGTCATGCATCATGGCCGTATCCAGCGCGGTCTGTTCCACCGTCTCGGTGGCCTTGTGCCAGGTGGGATAGTTGTCCCAGCTGACTACATCCAGCTCTCTGGCCAGGTCGTGGTAGTCGATATCGTGGAAGCGGTACATCAGGTTGGCGGTAAACCGAGCCTTGGGGGCCAGGGCTCGCACACAATCCCGCTCAAATTTGAAAAAGTCGATATGGCGGCTGCTGACAAACCGTTTCCAGTCCAGCAGCAACCCCTGCACCGCATCCTCCCCCTGGGGCGCAGGGCTTTCGATCTGTTCCCAGTCGGTGTAGTCATGGCTCCAGAAACGTGCGTTCCATGCCTTGTTCAGCGCTCCCAGGCTGCCGTACCGGCGCTGCAGCCAACGGCGGAACTCCGCCTGGCAGAGCGGGCAGTGACAGTCGCCCCCCATCTCATTGGAGATGTGCCACAAAATCACAGCCGGGTCTTCACCAAAACGGCGGGCCAGTTGTTCGTCGATGGCTCGCACCTTTTCCCGGTAGAGGGGTGAGGTATAGCAGTAATTCTGCCGACGGCGGAACAGTTCCCGCGTGCGGTCGCTGCGCACTCTGCGAACTTCGGGGTATTTTTGTGCCATCCAGGCAGGTCGCGCCGCACTGGGGGTGGCCAGAATGGTGAAGATACCGTTGGAATACAGATTGTGGATGATATCCGCCAGCCAGTCCAGATGGTATTCCCCTTCCCGGGGTTCCAGCAGCGACCAGGAGAACACCCCCAGGGTGACCACATTCACATGTGCCTGTTTCATCATGGCAACATCCTGCGCCAGAATATCCGGCCGATCCAGCCACTGTTCGGGATTATAATCTCCACCGTGAAGAAGCTTTTCTCTCTGCATACCTTTGCCTCCGCGAGATTGCGCAATGTTGCGCATATTCACAAATGTATTTTAGCATCAGTATAGCAGGTTCAGCGCAGAAACGCAATGGGATAGCGCAAGTTTTTCGGGATATTTTGCGCAATTTATGCGTCACACGTTGCGCGCATTAATTTTTCCTCTATCGCTTGTTTGTTTTCTATCCACAGAAAATGAAGGCCCCCTAACGCCGTTCTTCGACCGTTTAGGGGTAGAAAAACAAACAACCGGCGCCGGACTTTATGTAGTACACATAAAATCCGGCGCTGGTTGTTTTGTCAAGATGTTAAAATGTAAGTTTCAACCGGTAATGCCGGCTGAAAATGGCTAACAGACAGATGGGAACGCACCGCTGCGCAGTGGACCACAAGGAATCACCTGCGGGGCTGCGCTTTCTCCCGGCTCTTGGATTTTGCCGGGAACACCACCGTTCTCAGGACTCCCACTTCCAGTTGAGGATCTCGGGCAGGTCCTGGCCCACTTCGTGGATGTAGTTCTTGTGCTCCACCAGTTTGTCGTTCATCTGCTGGATGAGGTAGGCGCCGCGATTGCCCAGCTGGGGCAGATGCTGCACCACATCCTTGACCAGGTGGAAGCGGTCGATCTCGTTCTGCACGCGCATATCAAAGGGCGTGGTGATGGTGCCTTCCTCCTGGTAACCGTGGACGCTCAGGTTGCGGTTGGCACGGTCGTAGGTCAGCTCATGGATGAGGGTGGGGTACCCGTGGAAGGCGAAGATGATTGGCTTGTCCTTGGTGAACAGGGCGTTGTAATCGGCGTCGGACAGGCCGTGGGGATGCTTGGTGTTGGGTTCCAGCTTCATCAGGTCCACCACGTTGACCACCCGGATCTTCACCTCCGGCAGGGCCTTGCGCAGAATGGTGACGGCGGCCAGGGTCTCCAGGGTGGGGGTATCACCGCAGCAGGCCATGACCACGTCGGGTTCCTCGCCGGCATCGTTGGAGGCCCAGTCCCAGATGCCTACGCCCTGGGTGCAGTGCTTGACGGCCTGCTCCATGGTGAGCCACTGGGGCCGGGGATGCTTGGAGGTGACCAGCACGTTCACATAGTCGCGGCTGCGGATGCAGTGGTCAAAGCAGGAGAGCAGGCAGTTGGCATCCGGCGGCAGGTAGAGGCGGACGACATCGGCCTTTTTGTTGGCGATGTGGTCCAGGAAACCGGGGTCCTGGTGGGTGAAGCCGTTGTGGTCCTGCTGCCAGACGTTGGAGGACAAAATCAGGTTCAGCGAAGCGATGCTCTGGCGCCAGGGCAGCTGGTTGCAGACCTTGAGCCACTTGGCGTGCTGGGCCACCATGGAGTCCACCACGCGGATGAAGCTCTCATAAGAAGCGAAGAAGCCGTGGCGGCCGGTGAGCAGGTAGCCTTCCAGCCAGCCTTCGCACAGGTGCTCGGACAGCATGGAGTCCATGATGCGGCCATCCTGGGCCAGGAACTCGTCCCCTTCCACGGTGGTGGAGTTCCAGTCGCGGTTGGTGGCCTCGAAGCACTTGTACAGACGGTTGGACATGGTCTCGTCCGGTCCGAAGATGCGGAAGTTCTTGGCATCGGCGTTGAGCTTGAACAGGTCGCGGATATAACCGCCCAGTTCGATCATATCCTGCTTTTCCACGCTGCCGGGGGCGGGCAGGTCGACGGCGTAATCCTTGAAATCGGGGGTGCGCAGATCCCGCAGTAGCTTGCCGCCGTTGGCATGGGGGTTGGCCGCAATGCGGCGGTCGCCGGTGGGGGCCAGTTCCTGCAGTTCGGGGATGAGGGTGCCGTTTTCGTCAAACAGCTCTTCGGGGTGGTAGCTGCGCAGCCATTCCTCGATCTGTTTCAGGTGTTCTTCCTGGTTGGGGGTGCCCAGCGTGATATCGATGGGCACCTGATGGGCGCGGAAGGTGCCCTCGATGGGCTTGCCGTCCACCACCTTGGGGCCGGTCCAGCCCTTGGGGGTGCGCAGCACGATCATGGGCCACTGGATATGGCCCATCTCTTCCCCGGCGCGGGCGCGGCGCTGGATGTCGTGGATCTCCTCGATGACGATGTCCAGCGTTTCGGCCATCTTGGCGTGCATGGTCATGGGGTCGTCGCCCTCGACAAAGTAGGGCTTCCAGGAGCAGCCCAGGAAGAAATGTTCCATCTCCTCGTGGGTCATGCGGCCGAACACTGTGGGGTTGGAGATCTTGTAGCCGTTCAGGTGCAGGATGGGCAGCACGGCGCCGTCGCCCTTGGGGTTCAGGAACTTGTTGGACTGCCAGCTGGTGGCCAGGGGGCCGGTCTCGGCTTCGCCGTCGCCCACCGTCACAGCGCAGATGAGGTCGGGGTTATCGAACACAGCGCCGAAGGCATGGGCAATGGAATAGCCCAGCTCGCCGCCCTCGTTGATGGAGCCCGGAGTTTCGGGCGCCACGTGGCTGGAGATGCCGCCGGGGAAGCTGAACTGCTTGAACAGGCGTTTCATGCCTTCCTCGTCCCGGCTGATGTTGGGGTACACCTCGCTGTAGGTGCCGTCCAGGTAGGCGTTGGCCACAAAGAAGTTGCCGCCATGGCCCGGGCCGGAGATGAGGATCATATCCTGGTCATACTTCTTGATGACACGGTTCAGGTGCACATACACGAAGTTCTGGCCGGGCACGGTGCCCCAGTGGCCCACGATCTTCTTTTTCACGTCATCCCGGGTCAGGGGACGGCGCAGCAGGGGGTTATCCAGCAGATAGAGCTGGCCCGCCGCCAGATAGTTGGACGCCCGCCAGTAGGCGTTTATGCGCTGGAGTTCCTCTTGGGAAAGACTCATGGATAATTCCTCCTTCTATTTTTCCAATCTTCTTAAACGAAGAGCGTTACGGAAGCGGTTTATACTTTACTTTTGAACTTTGTCAGCGTTTGCAAAGATCCTTCTGCAGAAGCTGACCGACCGAACCCGGCAGTTGCGCATCGCCGCCAGGCAGAAAAACGGCGCGATTTGCCAGCAAACCGGCATGGGCAAGCGGCTCGCTGTGCTCATCCTTATCATACACCCTATCCCACGGCAGCGGATAGTCATGAATGTTCAATTTACTGGATTTTTGTTCGCTTTTTGCCGTGAATTTGGGCAAAGGCAGTGGCAGCCGTTTGTCGGCAGATCACCGGGATTCCACCGGCCTGGCAGGCCGCCCCGGCATTTTTTCGGATTGTATTTTCAGACACTGCCTATACATTCCGCTATGGGAAAAGACGCTTCGTGCCGTTTTCCGGCGTAAAAATCCGTTTCATAATTCGGTACTCCGGAATCCGAAATTCCGGGTCGGGAGTCCTGCTTGCTTTTCCTTGAAAGGTATCCCACTGCAATCCAAGATTTATCATTTTCACAGTGCTGCACAACAACTTTTACAACAAAAGCAGCCACGGCAATGCCCTGGCTGCTTTTGGCCAGCACGGTGAAATCCCCCGGTGAAAGGGAATACCGCAAAAGATTGCCCAAACTGCAGGCCATATCCCCCACCTGGTCGGCTCCGGAAAAACGCGCGGTCCAGTTGATGGTATCCAGGGTATTGTAGAGAAAATGGGGGTTGATCTGCATACGAAGCGCCCGCAGTTCGGTGCTTTGCCGCATCAGCTCCTTCTCGTAGGCCGTGATGTACAGGCGGTGCATATCGGTGACCATATGGTTGAATGTATCGCTGAGCATCCCGATCTCGTCGTGGGTACGCACGGGGCTTTGGGCTTTCAGGTTGCCGTGGCCGAAATCCTCCATGGCATGGGCCAGCTCATAAATGGGTTTGGTCAGCGGATGGGTGATGCCCCAGATGGCCATGCCGCCCAGACAGGCCAGCACAAAGGCGGAGATGAGGAAGATCACGCCGATGCGCCCCATGCCGTCCAGATAGTAGGCGCGGGGTACCAGCATCACCAGCCGCCACTGGTTGGGCATGGGGTCGCTGATATAGATGCTGTTGCCGTTGCGCATGACATGGTAGTCTTCCCCAGGGTGTGCCAGCAGGGTGGAAAAGGTTTCGGTCAGGGATTGCCCCAGGGCGTCCCCGGTAAGGGAAGAAATGACCACATTGTTTTCGTCCAGCAGGTATACTTCGCCCATATCCTGGGGGACCAGTTCCTCATAAAGCGAGCGGATATAACTCTCCGACACGCTGACCGATACCAGCCCGCGGGTTTTCAGGTCGGGCAGATAGCTGATGGACCGCGCGCAGGACAGCGTCTGATAATCGTCATCGTCCACATACCAGACCACTTTGCCGCTGTGTGCATAAATCGTATCGGCCATATCTCCAATGCGGCTGTAGGTCTGCTGGTGGCTCTTGCTGTAACTGTAGGTGGCCCCCTGCTTTGTCACCAGGCAGACCGAAGAAATCTCGGTGTGCAGCAAGGCGTAGCTGCCCAGGGTTTCCCGCAGTTCCATGCCGCAATGGTAGGAGGTATATTCATCCAATCCTTCTTGTTCCAGCGTGAGCAGGTCATCCTGAATGCTGGCATTGCCGAGGATGCTCAGGGTGACATCCTCAATTTCCTCGATGGAATTGACAATGTTGATGCTGCAGGAGGTGGCGGAGTTCTGCATATAGGCGTGTGTACGCTCCAACACGATGCTGCGGGTAAAGAAGTACATTTCCGCAAAGCCGATGCTCATGAACAGAATCAGCAGCAAGGTCACGGCCACCGAGATCTTGCTGCGGTAGTTGCTGCACAGCTTTTGCCAGAGCCGCCGGAAATGATGCTCGCTAGTTTTCAAAGTCATCCTCCCCGTTCAGTTCAGGCAGCGGGTTTTCCTGCCGGTGCTGCTTGCGGTATTGCTGGGGCGAAACCCCATAGGTGCGCAGAAAGACCTGGCTGAAATACCGTTCATCCCCCATGCCGATCTGGGTACAGATTTCCCCGTTTTTCAGCACCGTGTCCCGCAGCAGACGGGCGGCATGGTACATCCTGACACTGGTCAGCAGTTCGGTGAAGGTATGGCCGGACTTTTTCTTGATCAGCCGGCTGAGATAGACCGGATTGAAGTGGAATTCCTCTGCCAGTGCTGCCAGATTCAAGGGTTCCTGGTAGTGTTTGCGTATGTAGCCGACCACCTGGGTGATATCTTCCTCGGTGGGGATTCCCGGTTCATCCGTGGGTTTCTGCGTGGCAGAGGCCACCTTGGAAAGATTCTGCAGTTCCATTTCCATCTGCCGTTTGGCATCCTCTTCCCTACGGCGCTGCAGAATTTTGTCTTTGGCCGCCCCCACCGCCCGCAGCACATCCTGCGGCATGGCAGGTTTTAAAAACAAATTACAATAAATCCACTGACATTCCTGTTATTCTTGCGAAATGGTGTTTTCAGGCAAGAAAAATCATCGGCACGCCCCGCCCGTTCTGTGCGGCGGGGGCAGGAAAGGAAGGTGGAACCAGGCCATTATTTTGCGGAAAGAAAACTAAAAAGAAAGGAAAAAGAGGCATGAAACAACTGAAACGCTTTGTGGCACTTGCGCTTTCCGGCGCGATGCTGCTTCCGACCGTTGCCCTTGCAGCAGGCAACGAGGACGGCGGCAGCGAAATCGTCTATTCCGACACAACGGTAACCTGCGACGGCATCACTTTTCAGCGGGAGCAGGAAGGCGTCTATGCCGGGTTACCCCTGTTTGACGCGGACCCGGAACATCTGGACACCTACCTGGATGTGTACATGGATTACATCGGTCTGGACGGCATGGTGCGCATCGCCCTGGAAAAGCGCAACGACTATACCCTGACCAACACCTATACCTTCTCCAGCGGCTACGGGGACGCCAACCTGGCCGGGAAAACCATCACCTGGGAGAATGATAACGCCGGCAAGGTCATTCCCGGCTCGCCCCAGTTTTCCAGCCCCGAAGCCGTGCAGGGGTATTCCACCAATTTCCCTGCGCAGATCGGCGTAGGCCAGACCTGGAATAAAAACCTGGTCGCCCAGGAGGGCAACGTCGTGGGCACCGAAAAGCTGTACGGTTCCGGCTCACTGAGCAAGGAAGGCAGCTACCTTTCCGACGCCAACCAGATGGTTTCCACGGCGCTGACCGACGTGCGCGCCAATCCGTTGTCCGGCCGTATCGACGAAGGCTATGCCGAAGACCCCTATCTGGCCGCCGTCATGTCCGATACCATGGCCGCCGGTGTCACCGGCCACGACCAGGAGGAAAGCGACAACGGTTTCTGGCAGATGGCCTTTGTGGACACCAAGCATTTTTCCAACTATCTGGCCCAGTGGCAGCGCAACTACGGCAGCTTTTTCAACAGCGCCCTCGGCCTGCTGGAATATGTGACCCGCAGCACCTACAAGGGCTTTTCCAACGATAACTTCGGCTGCTTCATGACCAGCTACGGCACCACCAACTACGTTCCCAACGGTATGTCGCCCCTGATCAACTATGTGAAGCAGATGTCCTCCTACCCCATCAGCACCATCAACGACAACGGTGCCGAAACCGCCCCCCAGACCCGCCTGGGCAATGACTACATGGATTCCTACTGGACGCTGCGCGTCGAGCAGATTGTGGGACAGGCGCTGGCCAACGCCTCGGCCGGTTACCAGCAGCGCACGGAGGGCAGCGAGTGTGACGACCTGTACGCCACGGTTTATGCCATCCAGAACGGCAAACTGGGCGTTACCGAAGCCGATTTTGTGGAGCAGGCCAAGGGTGCCATCATCAACCAGATCCGCGGCGGCATCCTCAACGAACGTGACGAAAACGGCATGCCCAAGGACTACCTCTTCGCCGACATCGTCACCGGCGATACCGTGTACGATTACACCAACGAGGATCACCAGGCCGTTTCGCTGGCAGCTGCACAGGAAAGCGCCGTTCTGCTGAAAAACAACGGCGTCCTGCCGCTGGATGACGACGCGGACGTGGTCGTTACCGGCCAGCTGGCAGACGCGCTGTTCACCACGACCTATGCCGGTACCACCTATGCCGGCGAAAACATGGGCCTTACCCCGCTGGGCGGCATTATGGCCGCCACCGACAAGGACGAAACCGCCCTGCACTATGTCACCGGCACCGAGCAGATCAAGCTGCAGGTAAACGGTGCCTACCTCAAGGTGGACAGCAAGGGCAACCTGGGCACCCAGGTGGACGGCGACGTGGCCATCTTCAACCTGTATGCCTGGGGCCAGGATGACAGCATCAGCCTGCAGGAGACTACCACCGGCAAATGGCTGACCTATACCACCGGCGACGACACCACCCTGGAAGGCGTCTCGCTGGAGGAGGACGCCATGCACCTGGGCGCCGGAAAGACCGAGGACGGCGAGGTGGTAACCTCCGTCATGCCCGGCAACATGCGCCGTGAATATGTGGACGATACCAACACCTCCTTCCGCCTGCTGGCCAACACCTTCACCGGCGGTTTCTTCAACGATTTCGAGGATTCCTACTACACGGAAGCCGTTTATCTCTGCGTGGATGAGGACGGCGAACTTTCCTACAAAGACCCGGCCGGCAGTGCGGACAACATCGAAAGCGTGCGCACCCCCGACACCGTCTTTACCGCCGAAGTGGTGAACACCGTGGCCCAGGACGTCTACACCGACAGCGATGCGGCCATTGTAGTCATCGGTGTTTCCCCCACCTTCTCCGCCGGGGAAGGCACCGACCGTGTGGACCTTGACCTGGGTGCCGAACAGTATGCCCTTTGCGATGCCGTCGCCGAGAAATATCCCGGCAAGACCGTCGTGGTGGTCAAGGTTTCCAGCCCCGTGAACCTCCAGCCGCTGGAGGACAACGAAAACATCGGCGCCATCCTCTACCAGCCCTACGCCGGTGAATACGAAGGTCTGGCCCTGGGCCGCCTGCTGTTCGGCGATGTGGAACCCACCGGCCGCCTGGTCAACACCTGGTACAACACCACCGATGTGCTGCCCGCCATCGACCAGTCCGTCATCCACAACGGCTGGGCGAAGGAAGGCATCACGCTGGAGGACCTGGACCCCGCCCGCGATGTGCTGATGACCAACGGTGACCCCATCGGCGGCGTTGCCAGCGAAGAAACCGCCGAGCAGCCGGAAGAACCCGCCGAGGCACCGGCAGAGACCCGTTCCACCGGCGTGGCCGCGGTTGCGGTGGTCCTTGTGGTGATCGCCTGCGGTGCGGCCGTCTGGTTCTGGCAGAAAAAGAAGCCTTCCGCCGGTTCGGCTGATACCCCCGACAAGAAAGCGTAAAAAGTTGTAAGCGCCGCCCGTTGTGCGACGCCTGATCCCGGAAATTGTTTTGGGGACCTTACCTGCTTTGGGAAAAGTCGGTAAGGTCCCTTTTGCTGTGTCAGAATTTGAACGCAGTCTCCCAGGACGTGCATTGACATACGCAAGAAAACATGATACCATCAGAAATGCGAAAGCTATATTTTTCCTTGTGGGTGAGATAAACAAGGGGAAATATAGCTTTTTTCTTTTAGATGTAAAAAGAGAAGAGGAATCCACAAATGCAGCAAACCTTTATGAAGACCCGGCCCATTTTGCCGCTGGTTCTGTCCATGTCCCTGCCCATGGTGGTATCGATGATGGTTGCCTCCCTGTACAACATCGTCGACAGCTATTATGTGGCCAAAATCAGTGAGGACGCCATGACAGCCTTATCGCTGGTGTTCCCGGTACAAAACCTGATCAACGCCGTCACCATCGGGTTTTCCATTGGCGCCAATGCGGTGATTTCCTATCATCTGGGGGCCCAGGACAGCCAAAAAGCCAATGCCGCCGCAACCCAGAGTGTGCTCTACAACGCCATCCACGGGGCTCTGTTGACCATCGGCTGTATTGCGGTCATGCCGTTCTTCCTTCGCCTGTTTACCACCGATGCGCAGGTGATCGATCTGGGGGTCCGCTATTCCAGAATCGCCTTCGCCTTTGCGGTATTTATAGCGATTTCCATGTCTCTGGAAAAAATCTTCCAGGCCACCGGCAAAATGCTTATGACCATGATCTGCATGATGTCCGGCTGTGTGGCCAACATCCTTTTGGACCCCATTCTGATTTTTGGCTGGGGGCCCTTCCCGGAAATGGGAATCGAGGGGGCCGCTTTAGCCACGGGAATCGGTCAGACCCTCAGTCTGGCCATCTATATCACCTGCTATTTCGTCGGGGATTTTCCGGTACGCCTTTGCTTTACCGCCGACACCTTCAACCCGCGCTTGACCAGAAAAATGTATTCCGTGGGGATTCCTGCCACCCTGAATCTGGCCCTCCCCTCCCTGCTGATCTCCTGCCTGAACATCATCCTGTCTGTATATTCCCAGGTCTATGTGCTGGTTCTGGGCGTGTACTATAAACTGCAAACCTTCCTGTATCTGCCTGCCAACGGAATTGTGCAGGGGATGCGGCCCATCCTCGGGTACAATTTCGGCGCAAGAGAATATGCCCGGGTGGCAAAGATCTACCGTGTGGCCCTTACCCTTTCCGCGTGCATCATGGCTGTCGGAACCATTCTGTGCTGGACGATCCCCGGGCAGCTGATCGGCTTGTTCTCCACCAACGCGGATACCATCGCCATTGGCAGCACCGCTTTGCGCATCATCAGCATCGGCTTTATCGTTTCTTCGGTTTCCATCATCTCCTGTGGCGCCCTGGAGGGGCTGGGTATGGGAACGCCTTCGCTGGTGATTTCTCTGCTACGGTACGCCCTGCTGATTCTTCCTGTCGCGTTTGTTTTGAGCCGCTTCCTGGATGCCCTGGGTGTGTGGCACGCATTTTGGATCACGGAATTCATCACCGCCATGATCGCCTACCGTCTTTATCGGAAAAAGGTATCTGCCCGGGATTCTGCAGCCGAAGCGGAATAACGTAACGGTACCCTGCCGCTACCGTTTTCTGCCCCGCAATCCCCTGCTGCCTTTTCTGCATACAAACAAAACACCGCCGACCCGGAATTCCGGGTCGGCGGTGCTGGTTTAGGGGAAACTTATTTTGCTCGTTGCGGGATTATTTGCCGTTGTTCTTACGCTTACGGGCCACAAACAGCACCACCAGCGCAGCTGCGGCTACCAGCATCACTACCAGTACCGTAATCAGCGGCATGGTATCGCCGGTCTGGGGCAGCGTGAACGCACCCGTCGGGGCTGTCTCTTATACACATCTCCGAGCCCACGAGACCGT
>UQZO01000008.1 GCA_900545545.1 uncultured Subdoligranulum sp.
CTATCCTCTTCGTCGGCAGCGTCAGATGTGTATAAGAGACAGACACCCAGCTGCGGCAATTTTTGCGCACGGCGCTTCGGCTGGCCACCGCCCGGTATGCCAGCTACCATGTCTGGGCCGTGCAGCCCCTGGACCCCGAGGACCTGCCGGGATGCGAGGACCTTTGCGCCCAGTATCTTTCCGCCGGGCTGACGCTGCGGGCGGTGCGCCCCATGGCGGGGGCCACCATGATGATCTTCTCGGCCCGGGGGCTGCCCCACTGGCGGGAAGCCTACCGCCGCCTGCACCTGGGTGACCCTGCCCTGCCCCGTATGCTGGAACGGGGCTATGCGGTGGGGGATTTCGGCTGGGGCGCCGGCGGCATGGAGCTGATCCTGCGCCCGGTGGACTGAGTCAGGACCCCCGGCTAAGCCGGGGGCTTGTGTAAGCCCTAGAAGGGCATCGTACCGGCAAGCCTCTCAAGAGGCACTGAAAAATCTGTCACTCGCATCACTTGCTCCACAGCCCGTAAACGGGCGCTGTTTATCTAAGATCAACTTTCTTGACAATAGTAAAGTTGTTGATCTCTTCTCGCTTCGCTCGATGCTTGAAGCTAAAGCTTTTTTACACTCCCCGGCAGAGCCGGGGGTTGTCTTTACGCTGAAGCTAACAACAACGAAAAGCCCCTGCGGCCATGGCCGCAGGGGCTTTGCATTATTCCTGGCAGATACGGTCGATTTCGGCCAGCTCGTCCTCGGTAAAGGTGGTGTTTTCCGCTGCCTTGATGTTATCCAGGATCTGTTCGGGGCGGGACGCGCCGATGAGCACGCTGGTGACCACCGGCTGAGCCAGCAGCCAGGCCAGCGCCATCTCGGCCAGGGTCTGGCCGCGGCGGGCGGCCACCTCGTTCAGCGCCTGGATCTTGCCCACCACCTCGGGGGTGATGTCCTTCTCCTTGAGATACCGCCCGTCGGTGCGGATGCGGCTGTCCGCCGGGATGCCGTGGAGGTACCGGTCGGTGAGGCGGCCCTGGGCCAGGGGGCTGAAGGTGATGAGCCCCCGGCTGACTTTGCCCACGCTCTTTTTCAGGCCGTTTCCCTCGATGTTACGGTCAAACAGCGAGTAGCGGTTCTGGCAGATGACAAAGGGGCAGTGCAGCTCGTCCAGGATGGCGGTGGCCTTTTCCAGCGTGGGGCCGTCGTAGTTGGAAAGCCCCACATACAGCGCCTTGCCGCTGCGCACCGCCTGGGCCAGGGCTTCCATGGTTTCTTCCAGCGGGGTGGCGGGGTCCATGCGGTGGTGGTAGAAGATGTCCACGTAGTCCAGGCCCATGCGCTGCAGGCTTTTGTCCAGCCCGGCCAGCAGATGTTTGCGGCTGCCCCAGTCGCCGTAGGGGCCGTCCCACATCAGGTATCCGGCTTTGGTGGAGATGATGAGTTCGTCCCGGTAGGGGCGGAAATCCTCCCGAAGAATGCGGCCGAAGTTCCGCTCGGCGGCGCCGGGTTCGGGGCCATAGTTGTCGGCCAGATCAAAGTGGGTGATGCCGTGGTCAAAGGCCGTGCGGCACATGGCACGCATGTTCTCATAGGGCGCGGTATCACCGAAATTGTGCCACAGCCCTAAGGACACGGCGGGCAGACGAAGCCCGCTGCGCCCGCAGCGGCGGTAGGGCAGGATTTCGTAACGGTCGGGGGCAGCCTGGTACATGGAACATCCCTCCTGGTTTGTTTTTCCCCATTGTACCCCACGCCCGCTGGACGGTCAAGGGCGAGGGGCTTGTTCCTTCTTTGCAAAGAAGGAACCGAAGAAATTCCAAACAAAAATCTCCCGAGGGGTCAACCCCTCGGGAGATTTTTAATTAGAGTTCTTTTGGTTCTTTTCTTGCAAGAAAAGAACAGGGTCCCCGTCACTTACCGGCCAGCAGGATGGCGAGGACGGCTTTTTCCACATGGAGGCGGTTTTCCGCTTCCTCAAAAATTTCATCGGCGTGCTGCTCAAACACATCGGTGGCGATCTCCTCGCCCCGGCGCGCGGGCAGCGGATGCTGCACCATGCAATCCGGCTTGGCCAGGGCCATGCGTTCGGCGTCCAGGGTATAGCCGGTGAAATCCCGGTGGCGGCGCTCGGTCTCCCGCTCCATACCCATGCTCACCCACACATCGGTGAAAAGCACATCGGCATCCCGGGTGGCTTCGTCGGGGTCATGCACCAGCCGGAAGGCATCGCCGTAGGCTTTGGCCTGCATCAGCACATCGGCCGCCGGGCGGTAGCCCCTGGGGCAGGCCACCGTGACCTGCATGCCCACGGCAAGGCACCCCACGATCAGGCTGTTGGCCATGTTGTAGCCGTCGCCGATAAAGCCCATGCGCAGCCCTTCCAGTTTACCCTTGTACTCCCGCACCGTCATCAGGTCGGTGAGGACCTGCAGCGGATGGGCGTAATCGGTCATGCCGGACACCACCGGCACGCCGCTGTACTGGGCCAGGGCGTCCAGATCAGTCTGCTTGTAGGTGCGGCAGACAATGGCATCATAGTACCGGCCCAATACCCGGGCGGTATCCTGGATGGGCTCGCCCCGGGCGGTCTGCAGATCGTTGGCGCTTAAATAAGTGCCCAGGCCTCCCATCTGGTAGATGCCCACTTCGAGGCTCGTGCGGGTACGGGTGGAATGTTTGGCGAACATCAGCGCCACGGCTTTGCCCTGCAAATCCTTGGGGTCCACCCCCAGCTTGTGCAGCCGCTTGTACTCGTCGGCCACATCCAGCACATGCAGGATCTCGGCCCGGGTCAGTCCGCCCAGTTTCAACAGATGTTTCATCACAGTTTCTCCAACACGGTGCGCAGGATGGCAAGGGCTTTGTCCACGTCCTCCTGCGTGAGGATCAGCGGCGGCAGCAGGCGCAGGCGGGTCTTGGCGGTAAGCACCAGCAGGCCCTCCTGCTCACAGGCGGTGCGCACGGCGGCGGCGCTGACGCCCTCCTCCAGGGCGATGCCCACCATCAGGCCCAGACCGCTGACCTCGGTGACGTGGGGCAGCGTTTTCAGCCCCGCCCGCAGCGTTTCGGCCAGGGCGCGGTCCCGGGCCAGCAGGTCGTCGGTGAGTTCGTTCATCACCGCCAGTGCACCGGCACAGACCACCGGGTTGCCGCCAAAGGTGGAGCCGTGGCTGCCGGGTCCCATATGGTCGGCTACTTTCTGCTTCATCAGCACCGCGCCGATGGGCAAACCGCCCCCCAGCCCCTTGGCCAGGGTGACGATATCGGGGTGCAGATTGAACTGCTCGCAGGCCAGGAAGGTGCCGGTGCGGCCCACGCCGGTCTGCACCTCGTCCACCAGCAGCAGGATGTCGTGCTCCTGGCAGAAGGCGGCCACTTTCGTCACATAGTCCTTGTCGAGAGCGACGACGCCGCCCTCGCCCTGCACCAGTTCCAGCAGGACGGCGCAGGTCTCGGCGTCGGCGGCAGCTTCCAGCGCGGCGAAATCCCCCGCCGGGACGTAGCCGAACCGCTCGGGGAAAGGCCCGAAATCATGGTGGAACACATCCTGCCCGGTGGCGGTGAGGGTGGCCAGGGTACGGCCATGGAAGGAGTTGACCAGCGTCAGCACCTTGTTGCGGTTGGGACCGTAGGTATCCACGCTGTATTTGCGGGCAGCCTTGATGGCACCCTCGTTGGCTTCGGCGCCGGAGTTGCCGAAGAACACCGCATCCAGCCCGGTGCGGCGGCAAAGTTCTTCCGCCAGGGCGCCGCAGGGCTCGGTGTAGTAAAGGTTGGAGGTATGCTGCAGCTTGCCCGCCTGGGCGGTGACCGCCGCCACCCAGGCCGGGTGGCAGTAGCCCAGGGCGTTGACGCCGATGCCGGAGGTGAAGTCAAGATACTGCTTGCCCTCGGCGTCGGTGGCAACCATGCCCTGGCCGCTCACCAGTGCCACGGGGCTGCGGCCGTAGGTGTGCAGGACGTGGGTATCGTCCCGCTTCATGATGGACTGGGAATTCATACAGCGCGCCTCCTTTTACCGGTTGCCGCGGCGGTAGAACATGGTACCGGCGCCGCGGTCGGAGAACATTTCCAGCAGAATGGAATGGGGTACCCGGCCATCGATGATGACGGCCTCGTGCACGCCCTTGTAGATGGCTTCGGCCATGCCCTCGATCTTGGGCAGCATGCCCCCGGCAATGACCCCCGCCTGCTTGTAGCCCTCGATTTCCGAGACTTCCACCTCGGGGATGAGGGTGGATTCATCGTCCTTGTCGTAGAGCAGGCCCACGATATCGGTCATGCTGACCAGTTTTTCGGCGTGGAGGGCGATGGCAATTTCCGCGGCGGCGGTATCGGCGTTGATGTTGTAGGGCACGCCGTTGCTGTCCATGCCCACGGTGGCGATGACGGGGATGAAGCTGTCCGCCAGCAGATGGTCGATGAGGGTGGTGTCCACCCGCTCGATCTCGCCCACGTAGCCGAGATCCATGTCCGCCTTGCGGGAGCAGGTGATCATGTGGCCGTCCATGCCGCAAAGGCCGACGCCGCGGCCCTTGAGCAGGGCCACCAGGTCCTTGTTCACCTGGCCTGCCAGCACCTGCTGGACAATGCCCATGGTTTCCTCGTCGGTGTAGCGCAGGCCGCCCACAAACTTGGACTCCTTGCCCACCTTTTTGAGCATCTGGTTGATGGCCGGGCCGCCGCCGTGGACCAGCACCACCCGCACGCCCAGCAGCGTGAGGGTGACCAGGTCGTTCATGACGGCCAGTTTCAGCTGGTCGTTGACCATGGCGTTGCCGCCGTATTTGATAACCAGCGTTTTGCCGTGGTATTTCTGGATATAGGGCGTTGCTTCGCTGAAAAGCAGCGCCATCTGTTCATTTTTCATCGCCGTGTTTCCCTCGCTTCTCAGGTGCGGTAGTCGCCGTTGATCTTGACGTAGTCGTAGGTCAGATCGCAGCCCCAGGCCTTGGCCGTGGCATCGCCGCAGCCCAGGTCCACGAGGATCTCGATCTCGTCCTCATGCAGGACCTTGGCGGCCTCCTCCTCGCTGTAGGGGTGGTAGGCGGCGTTCTCGCAGACAAAAACCTCCCCGGCCCGGCTCTTGAGGCGCACGGCGGTCCTGGAGATATCGAAGTCCCCCGGCGTATAACCGATGGCGCAGAGCACACGGCCCCAGTTGGCGTCGGCACCGAACATGGCGGCCTTGAAGAGGGTGGAATGGATGACGCTCTTGGAAACCGCACGGGCGGTGGCCAGGTCCGGCGCGCCGGTGACGGTACATTCCAGCAGCTTGGTGGCACCCTCGCCGTCGGCGGCCAGTTCGCGGCAGAGATGCTCGGCCACCACAGTCAGCGCCGCCACGAAGGTATCATAGTCGGCGGTGCCCTGCTGCACTTCGGCGCTGGAAAGGCCGGAGGCCAGCAGCAGCACGGTATCGTTGGTGGAGGTATCGCCGTCCACCGAGATCTGGTTGAAGGTGGCGGGCACCACGGTGGAAAGGGCCTTTTGCAGCACCGCGGGCTCCACTTTGGCGTCGGTGGTCATGAAGAGCAGCATGGTGGCCATGTTGGGGTGGATCATGCCGGAACCCTTGGCGATGGCGCCGATATGGCAGGTCTTGCCGCCGAGGGTAAATTCCACGGCAAATTCCTTGGCGTGGGTGTCGGTGGTCATGATGGCGGTGGCGGCATCGTGGCTGCCTTCCGCGGTGGCGGCCAGCTTGGCGGCGGCTTCGGGAACGCCCTTTTCAAAAGGTGCCAGTTCCATGGCCTGGCCGATGACGCCGGTGGAGGCAGGCAGCACGTCGGCGGCATCAATGCCCAGCGCCTTGGCGACCAGGTCACAGGTATCGTTGGCCAGCTGGATGCCGTTGGGCGCGCAGGTGTTGGCGTTGCCGCTGTTGACGACGATGGCCTGGGCGTACCCGTCTTTCAGGTGCTCCCGGTCCACCGTGATGGGGGCGCCGTACACTTTATTGGTGGTGTAGCAGCCGGCGCCCGCACAGCGCACGTCCGCCTTGATCAGCGCAAGGTCCAGCTTGGAATGGTTGCGCCGGATGCCGCAGTGTACACCCGCGGCAGAAAAACCCTTGGCGGCGCAGATGCCGCCCGCAACAGTCTGAAAAGTTTCCATCTTCGTTTCCCTCTCTCTCACTTTCCACGATCTATCCGTTTACAGGGCCAGACCCGCACATTCGTCCAGTCCCAGCATCAGGTTCATGCACTGCACCGCCGCGCCCGAGGAACCTTTGCCCAGATTGTCGAACAGGCTGATGAGCTGCATCTGGGTTCCTTCGGGGTTGGCCAGGCAGAAAATTTCCAGCCGGTCGGACCCGGCCAGTTTGTTGGACGCCATAAAGCCGCCGTCGGTCCCCTCGCACAAGGGGTGTACCGAGATCATCTTCGCCCCGGCGTAGTAGGCGGCCAGCGTTTCGGCCACCTGGCCGGGGGTCAGGCCCAGGGCTTTCAGGTCCAGGGGGATCATGGTTTCCATACCCGCGTAGTAATCGGCCACAATGGGCACGAAGTTGGGCGCACATTCCAACCCCGTGATGGCTTTCATTTCCGGCAGGTGTTTGTGGTGCAGCGCCAGGCCGTAGGGCCGCGGGGCGTTGAGCGCCGGGTTCTCCCGGGGGGCCTCATACTCGGCGATCATCTTTTTGCCGCCGCCGGAGTAGCCCGTCAGGCTGTAGCAGCAAAGCTGCGTTTCCTTGGGGACCAGACCCTTTTCCACCAGCGGGGCCACCGGGGCGATAAAGCCGGTGGCATGGCACCCCGGCACCGCCACGCGGGTGGCGGCGGGGAGCTTTGCCCGGGTATCGCCCAGTTCCGGCAGGCCGTAGAGCCAGTCGGGGTTGGTACGGTGGGCGGTGGAGGTATCCAGCACGCGGACGTCGGGCCGCAGCAGCGGCACCACCTCCCGGGCGGCATCGTCCGGCAGGCAGAGGAAGGAGAGATCACTCTCGTTGATGACGGCGGCCCGGGCGTGGACGTCCTTGCGGTCGGCCTCCGAGATGGTCAGGATCTCAAATTCCGGGCGGGCAGCCAACCGGTCGGCAATGCGCAGCCCCGTGGTACCGGCAGAGCCGTCCACAAAAATCTTGTATTTTGCCACAAAAACACCTGTTTCCGTTATTGGTTTTCCAGTTTTTTCCGGACCAGTTCGATCTGTTTCAGCACGCTGGACTTGGTGGGGCCGCCGTAGCTGGTGCGGCCCTCGCAGCAGGTGGTCAGGTCGATGGCTTTATACACATCTTCCTCAAAGAGGTCGCTGTACTGTTTGAACTCGTCGAGCGTCAGCTCTTCCAGCGTTTTGTCGGCGGCGATGCAGGCCGCCACCATGGTGCCGGTGCACTTGTAGGCATCCCGGAAGGGCATGCCCTTCTTGGTCAGGTAGTCGGCACAGTCGGTGGCGTTGATGAAGCCCTTGGCCGCCGCCCGGCGCATGTTGGCGGGCAGCGGGGTCATGGTGGCGAGCATGGGGGTCACGGTGCGCAGGCAGAGTTCCAGGGTATCCACCGCGTCGAAGATGGCCTCCTTGTCCTCCTGCATATCCTTGTCGTAGGCCAGGGGGATGCCCTTCATCATGACGAGCAGCGTGTTCAGATCGCCGTAGACCCGGCCGGTTTTGCCGCGGATGAGTTCGGTGACGTCGGGGTTTTTCTTCTGGGGCATGATGGAGGAACCGGTGGTGAAGGCGTCGTCCAGCTCAATGAACTTGAACTCCCAGCTGCACCAGAGGATGATCTCCTCGGACAAACGGGAGAGGTGCATCATGCAGGTGGCGATGGCCGCCCCCAGCTCGATGCAGAAATCCCGGTCGGACACACCGTCGATGGAGTTGGCGCAGGGGGCGTCAAAGCCCAGTTCCTGGGCCGTATAGAACCGGTCCAGCGGGTAGGTGGTGCCCGCCAGCGCGCCGGAGCCCAAGGGGCATTCGGCGTTCATGCGGGCGGTGGCATCCTGCATCCGGCCCAGGTCCCGCAGCAGCATCCAGGCGTAGGCCATGAGCTGGTGGCCGAAGGTCACCGGCTGGGCCCGCTGCAGGTGGGTGTAGCCGGGCATGACGTAGTCGGCACTTTTGGCGGCCTGGTCGCACAGAGTTTCGATCAGTTCCTTGATCTGGCCCTGGATATGGTTGGATGCCTCCCGCAGGTTGAGGCGCTGGTCCAGCGCCACCTGGTCGTTGCGGCTGCGGCCGGTGTGCAACCGCTTGCCCGCATCCCCCACCCGGGCGGTGAGGGTCTGCTCCACAAAGGTATGCACGTCCTCGGCGGTGGGGTCGATTTCCAGCGCACCGCTGTGCAGATCCTCCAAAATTCCCTGCAGGCCTTTGTGGATATCCTCCACATCCTGGGCGGAGATGATGCCCTGGCGCCCCAGCATGGCAGAGTGGACCAGGCTGCCCTGGATATCCTGCTCGATCATCCGCGCATCGAAGCGGATGGAGGAGTTGAAGTCATTGACGCGGCTGTCGACGGCCTTGCTGGCGCGGCCCTGCCAAAGTTGCGGCATAAGAACCCTCCTTAGGGTGTGTAATAACAAAATCCGCCGTGGGCATACAGCCCGCCCACGGCGGTACGGAATGTGTGAACTTGTAGGGGATTACTCCTGGGTGGGCCAGTTCTTGGCCAGCTTGGCGCGCTCGGCGATGGGCAGGCCAAACAGGTTGATGAAGCCGCTGGCATCGGCCTGGTTGTAGTCCTCATCCTCGCCGAAGGAAGCGGTCTGCTCATCGTAGAGGGTGTAGGGGCTGGTGACGCCGGCGTTGATCATGTTGCCCTTGTACAGTTTCAGGGTCACATCGCCGGTGACGGTCTTCTGCAGATCGTCGGTAAAGGCGGAGATGGCCTCCCGCAGCGGGGTGAACCACTGGCCGTTGTAGACCAGCTCGCCCATCTTCTGGGCGATGATCTCCTTGAAGTGGAAGGATTCCTTGTCCAGGGTGATGGTCTCCAAGACGTTATGGGCCTTGTAGAGGATGGCACCGCCGGGGGTCTCGTAGACGCCGCGGCTCTTCATGCCGACGAGGCGGTTCTCGACGATATCCAGCAGACCGATGCCGTTGGCGCCGCCCAGCTTGTTCAGGTACTCCACCAGCTCCACGCTGCCCATCTCCTTGCCGTCCACGGCGGTGGGGATGCCCTTTTCAAAGTGGATCTTCACATAGGTGGGGGTGTCGGGGGCCTGCTCGGGGCTGACGCCCAGCTCCAGG
This sequence comes from uncultured Subdoligranulum sp., assembly GCA_900545545.1. Classification (GTDB taxonomy): domain Bacteria; phylum Bacillota; class Clostridia; order Oscillospirales; family Ruminococcaceae; genus Gemmiger. The sequence goes on from UQZO01000008.1 coordinate 9,174, forward strand.
AAGCCCTCTTTGTTATACTGGGGTTCCAGAGAAGGCTGCTCCAGGTCCAGGCCCTCGTGGCTCAGGTGCCAGAGGTTCTTATCCTTGGAGTAGTTGGTCTCGCGGTTGATCTTCAGGGGGATGTTGTGGGCCTCGGCGTAGTCGATCTCCTCGTCACGGCTCTTGATATCCCACTCCCGCCAGGGGGCGATGATGGTCATATCGGGGGCCATGGCCTTGAGGGTCAGCTCAAAACGGACCTGGTCGTTTCCCTTGCCGGTGCAGCCGTGGCAGATGGCGTCGGCGCCTTCCTGCTTGGCGATGTCGGCCAGGGCCTTGGCGATGCAGGGACGGGCATGAGAGGTACCCAGCAGGTAATCCTCGTACTTGGCGTCCGCCTTCAGGCAGGGCCAGATGTAGTTTTCCACATAGTCCTTCTTGAGGTCCAGCACGTACAGCTTGGAAGCGCCGGTCTTGATGGCCTTCTCTTCCAGGCCGTCCAGCTCGGTGCCCTGGCCCACGTCACCGGAAACGGCGATGACTTCGCAGTTGTTGTAGTTTTCCTTCAGCCAGGGGATGATGATGGAGGTATCCAGGCCGCCGGAGTAGGCCAGTACGACTTTCTTGATGTCCGCTTTGTTCTTTTTCATGATGTTCCCTCTCCTGTTATGCCAGCGCCGGGGATCGGTTGCTTGCCGTCGCTGAATATTTATTCATTCATTACTGCATATTATACAACTTTTTATGCAAAATGCAAGGGGAAAACCGCACAAAGGATTTTCCACTTGTGTCCTGTTTTTAAGCAGAGTGCACAGCGTTTTTCATCCTCCGTGCGGTTATATGCATGAATATACAGTTTTTCTTGCAAAAGTCCCACGGGTCACCGCGGTTTTTTCTGTGTGAAGGTTTATACACCATTCACCCCGCGCAGGACCCTCTCCACTTCGGCGGCATCCAGCTGCAGCCGCACCGGTCGGGGCGGGTCGGCGGGAGGATTGAGTTCGTAAGCCCAGTAGCCCAGGTCCAGCCAGCGGCCGAACTTGTAGCCGCTGTTCTTTTCCACCCCGTAGCGGGTGAAGCCCAGCGCCTTGTGGAAGGCATCGCTCTGGGGGTTGGGCCGGGTGATGAGGGCAAAGGCGTTGTGGTAGCCCTGGCGGCGCAAAAGGTCCAGCAGCGCCGTGTAGAGCTTGCGGCCGGTGCCCTGGCCCAGCACATCGGGGGCACAGTAGACAGTGGTTTCCACATCCCAGGCAAAAGCCCGCCGGGTATGCCAGGGGTGGGCGCAGGCATAACCTGCCAGCCGCCCGTCCGCCGTATAGGCCACCAGGAAGGGGGCTTTTTCCAGCACTTCGGCAATGTTTTGGCGGTAATCCGCCTCGGTGGACGGCTCATACTGAAAAGTCTGTGTGCCGTGGGTGACATACCAGTTATATAAAGTAACCACGTCGTCGGCATCGTCGGGGGTGGCCATCCGCACCGTCAGGCGGCTGCGGGCGGCCCAGTCGGCGGCGAGAGCTTCTTTTTCGGCCTTGGGCAGCTTTTTCAGGGCGGCTTCCCGCTTCAGGGCCGCGGATTTATCGGCGCAGCGCTGGGCGTAGGCCAGCCGCACCGCAGCCTTGCCGTGGCTTTTGGTGTACTTGGCCCCGCCCGCCCCCGTGCGGTGGGCATGCAGACGGCGGGCCAGGTCGTTGGTCCAGCCCGCGTACAGGCTGCCATCGGCGCAGCGCAGCAGATAGACCCAGGCCGGGGTGTAGGGCAGGCGGTCGGCGGCCAGGCTGGCCGCCGGGCCCAACAGGTTTTCGGTGCTCATTCGCTCACCGGGCGGCCCGCGGCCCGCAGGGTATGGCGGCAGGCCTCAATGGCGGTGGCTTTGTCGTCGGCAGTGATGAGGAACCGGCTGGGGTGGCAGAACCGCAGCCCCAGGCCGCTGATCTGGCGCAGTTGCTCCTCCGGCTTGCCGGCCCAGGCCGGCGGGAAAGGCACCTTGCTGCGCTTGGTGCGGTGGTCGTTGACGCACTGGGCGCTGTAACCGCCCCGCTGGCTGGGGTACACCACAAAAAGGGCGTCGGTCTTGTACAGGCCGTTTTTCCAGGGCATGTAGGCGGGCAGCACCACGATGCCGTCCCGCATGTTGGCGTAGGCACGGCGCACCGTTTCGTCGGCGCGGTTCACGGCGTTGGCGGCGGCGATCTCGTTTTCCAGGATGGTTTTCGCCACCGGCACGGCGCGCCAGAAGCACTCGTCGGGGTCATCCTTGGAATCCCACAGGGGGTTGAAGCTGCCGATGGCATCAGCCAGGGAGTTCTGCTCGCCGGTGTTGTCGTTGAGGTCCAGGGGCTGGATGAAGTTTTCGTCCATCAGGCGGGCCTGATGCTCCCCCACCAGCTGGGCGCCCAGCACCCGCCACAAAAGGCCGAAGGCCGCATAGGGCACGCCGTTGGGGCGGGTCTCCCGGGGTTCGGAGTGGTGGTCGAACATGCCGCCGCCCACATCGTAAACGATGCCCTCGAAATCATCGGGCACGGTGAAGCCGCGGGTGATCTGGATATCGGGGCGCACGATCTGCAAAAGCGCCGTGGAAAACACATCGTCGGCATGGAACTTGCCGCCGTGGGTAAAGCCGTTTGCGGGTATCTTCATAACAGTAATCTCCTGATCGGTTTTTCTTGCCATTATACCACATCCGGCCCGGCGCTGCACAGCGTTTTTGGCATAAAAAAGCGGCGGACCGCACCTTTGTCTCCCCGTGCAGTCCACCGTCCGGCGGCAGTATGGCTCAGTGGCCCATCTGGGGGCCTATGTATCCGCCCGCCCGCCAATAGATGTGCAGCATCTGGCGGCAGGATTCGTTGGCACGGCGCAGGTATTCCTTCTTGCGCTGCTGGTCCTCGTGCTGGCGCTGCTGCAAAACGCGCCAGGAGGCACAGGTTTTGTGGCAGCCTTGGCAGTAGTGGGGGCAATCGGTTTGGCAGGGCAGCATGGGTGGTTCCTCCCTTGATCAGGTTGTTAGCCCCAGTATACCGCGCCCGCCGCGCGAAATCTATCGCATCCCGGTTATTTTTGCGTAAAGAATCGGTCAACAGGCGCCCACGAACGCCGCAAAAATTTTACGGCTGTCCTCGTTGACTTTATACGAAAACTCCGGGTGCCACTGCACGGCCCACACAAACCGCTTGCCCGGCTCGTACACCGCTTCAATGATGCCGTCGGGGGCGGAAGCCATAGCCGTGAGCCCCGGCGCCAGGGTATGGATGGCCTGGTGGTGGTAGCTGTTCACCGGCAGGGTGTCCTTGCCCAGCAGGTCGGCCAGCGGGGTGCCGGGCAGCAGCCGCACCGTGTGGATGGGGGCCTCGTAGGCGCCGGTCTGGTGATGGTTGACCTCGGAAGGGTATTCCACCGGCAGGTCCTGCCAGAGGGTGCCGCCCAGGGCCGCGTTCAGGAACTGAATGCCCCGGCAGATACCCAGCACCGGTTTATCCTGGGCGCGGGCCAGGGCCAGCAGCTTTCGCTCCATGGCGTCCCGCTGGGGGCTGATCTCCCCGCACAGGGAAGTCTGGGCCGCACCGTAAACGGCGGGTTCCACATCCTGGCCGCCGGTCAGCAAAAAGCCGTCGCAGGTATCGGCCAGCCGGGCCAGGGCAGCATCGTCGTCGGTCAGCGGCAGCATCACCGGCACGCCGCCAGCCTGCTCAATGCCCTGCATATAGCCGGGCAGCATCCAGTAGCTGGCGCGCTGGTAGTCCATCAGCGGAACAAGCCCGATCAGCGGGCGTTTTGCGTTTTCCATCATTCTTTCCTCCCTGAAAAAAAGACGAAGATGTCCCGCGGGGCATCTTCGCCTTGTATCGTTGGTATTGTAGCGCGTTTGGGCAGCCCCCGTCAAGGGTCAAAATTTTTCCACCTTGAACACCGCTGCCCCGCTGGCCACCGCCGCGGCCAGGCCCGGGCCGGAGTCCTCAAAAATCATCGTTTCGGCAGGGGTGACGCCGAAATGCTCCATAGCTTTCAGATACCCCTCGGGGTCGGGCTTGTTATGGGTCACATCCTCGCTGGTGATGATGAGGTCGAACCAGCACACACACCCGAACTGAGAGAGCACCTCGGTGGCGTTGCGGCGGCTGCCGGTGGTAACGCAGGCCAGCCGGTGCCCGGCGGCGCGCATATTCTGCAGCAGCTCAAACAGCGCCCGGTTGGGACGTACCAGGCCGAGAAAATCGCTGTACAGCTCCTTTTTGCGGTCGTGGACCCGCTCCACATCGGCGGGGTCGGGGTCACCGCCCATGAGCGGGCGGAGAAACTGTTTGTAATAGCCGCCGTTGCAGTGGTCGGCGTAGTATTCGTCGGTGACGGTGAAGCCCTGCTCCTCCAGGGCGGCGCGGTAGGAAGCACCGTTGGCCGCCACGGTATCCAGCAGGGTGCCGTCGAGATCGACGCAGATCAGCATAGGGACAATACTCCTTTCAGCGTTGGGCGTGGAGGGCGGCATCGTTGGCCACCATGACCAGCCCTGCGTAGAACATGGGGGCGCGTTTGCGGTCCTTGGAAAGTTTGTAGGGCATCAGCCGCAGCCAGTGGATGACCTCGTGCATGAGGATGCTGTCCAGCTGGTCAGGGTACCGCTTGCCCAGTTCGGCCATCAGGTCGGTGAACAGACCGTCGTAGGCCGCCGACCGGGTGAGGGCAAAGTCGATGTGGTTGCCCTGCACGGTGACGCGGGGCGTCATCATCATGAACTCGTACCCGCCGTGCAGGCTTTGCAGCAATTTGCCATAATCCAGGAAGGGACTTTCGTGCAGATTGCCGGTATTGGGGTCGATGAGGTACCAACCCGAATCGTCGGTACGGCAGATGATGTTCTCGATGGTCAAATCGCCGTGGATGGTGGCTACCGGGTCATCGGCAAAGAGTGCCTGCAGCCGCGCGTGGTCAAACAGCCAGCTCAATTGGCTCAGGTTCTTGTACTCCTTGCCGTTGATCCACACGGTGGGGTATTCCATCAGCTCGTGCAGACTGCGGGCTTCGTGGAGTTTTTGCAGGTTGCCGTCCACCTTGGCGGCGATGTACTGCTCGATTTTTTGCGGGTCGGCAGCCGCCGCCGTGGGGCGGTAGAGCTTTTCCTCCAGGGTATCCAGCACCTGGTGCAGCACGGCGGCGCTTTTTTCCACCGGGTTGGAGTGCAGGTATCGGAACATACCCACGGCCTGGGGGTCATAGGTCATATCGTACCAGCAGCAGTCGGCGTCCTCGCCGGTGCGCAGAATCTCGCACAGGGGCAGCCTGTCCTGCTGGGCCCGCAGCCAGTGCAGCTGCTCGGCCAGCTTTTTGCCGTCGGCGCCGAAGGCATATTTGCGGTAGAAGGTACGGGTTTTGTCCATGCAGAGCATGGTGGTGGCGTTGGAGCCCGCCGAAAAATCCTGCAGAATCGTGATATTCTGGTTCATCTGCAAAAAGCGGTCCACCCAGGCCTTGTTCTGCAGGCCAAAGTACTGGCTCAAAAACACGGCGCGGTCCTGGGGGTCGGCCTGGGGCAGCAGGTTGAGGTAGCTCTCCCCCGCCGGGGCCGCAGCGGTGGCTTGATTGACGACGCCGCGCACCCGGTCCGGCAGCAGGGTGACCAGCCACATGACCGCCAGCGGTACCAGATACCAGCTGAGCATGGCCGCGCAGGCCGCCAGCGGGGCGCCGTACAGCACACCGCCCGGCAGCACGGCGCGCAGGTCCCCCGCCGACTGGCCGAACAGCGCCCCGAACACCTCCACCAGGGTCATGGGCTGCCCGGCCGCCGTAAGGGCCGCGGCCAGCGCCGTGTAGGAGCCGAGATAGGCCGCCCACATGAGCAGGGTATTGAGGGCCAGCCGCACCAGATGGATGCGGCGCAGGTCCTTGAAGGTATTGATCATGCTCCAGCAGAAGACCATGCCGTCCAGCTTGAGGGTATCGTTGAAGATACCGCACACCGCCAGGCAGATGCGCTTGATGCCATCGCGCAGAAGGACGACCACCAACAGGGCCACCGCCAGCAGCACGGCCAGCAGCAGGTAGTAGCGGGCCGCCGCCCGGGCAGAATCCCCGCCCTGGCCCAGCAGCGCAAAGGCACCGAAGCCCACCGCCACGAACCACACATCGAGAAAACGGTCCATGATGACGGTGGCCAGGGCAAAGCCGATGCCGGATTTCATCCGGCGGCCCACAAAGACCGCCCGGAACACATCGCCCAGGTGCAGCGGCAGAACGGTATTGATGGCATAGCCGCCCGCCATGCCCCGCAGCATGGTGCCGCGCTGGGGGCGCTCATAGATGCGGACGAACTGCTCCCACCGCAAAAGGCGGAAGGCATGTCCCACCAGCACCAGCAGGATGGAAAGAAGCAGACAGACAACCATTATTCCAGCGCCTCAAATCCGGCAGTATTTTCGGGGGTCTCGGCGGCGCGGTATTCGTCCGGCGTGCCGAAGGGCAGATGCAGGTCGGTGGCAAAGCCGCGCACCGCCGCGCCGTGTTCCGCCAGCACGTTATAAATGCCCGAGACAAAGAATTCCTTGTATTCACAGGCATGGAGATACTCGGCGCAGGCGTCGGCGTAGGTTTTCTTATCCTTGAAATAGTAGGCGCCGCAGATGGCATCGTGGCTGACCACCTGCTTTTCCACCGTGTGGCAGACGTTGCCGTCGGCGCCGTACTGCAGGTAGCTGTAAGCCGGGGAATCGCTCTCGAAGGTGAGCAGCGCACCGGCCGGGCCTTCGCTGAACTTGCCTTCGGCGCAGAAATCATAGAAGGACCGGCAGAGGAACAGATGGTCGCAGTCGTTGAAGAGCAGGGGCTCGCCGTCGGGCAGGCCCTCGGCGCCTTTCAGCGCCGTGATGGCCGCCCCGGCCGTGACCTCGGGCAGCGCCACGATGCGGGCGTCGGGCCAGTATGCCCGGATTTTTGTATCCATGGCAAAATCCCGGATGTGCTCTTCCAGCACCACAAAGGTCACATCGGCACAGTCCACGAATTTTTCCACGCTGCGGGCCGCCCAGTAAAAGAACGGCTTTCCGTGGATTTCAATGAGCGGCTTGGGGCAGACAAAGCCGTTTTCAAAAAAGCGGCTGCCCCGGCCCGCCATGGGCAGGATCAGATGCAGTTTGGACATAGGGCGTCCCTCCTTGGGCGGCGTTCAGGCGTTGTCCCGGGCGGCCAGCATCTTGCATTCCGCCTCGATGACGCGGGAAAGGCCGGTTTCGATGTCCACCTGGGGCACCCAGCCGTAGACTTCTTTGGCGTGGGCGTTGTCGCAGAGGCTGAACTTGTTCACCTCGTGGTCGAGGATCTCCGCCTTGATGCCGTAGGCCCCGCCGTACAGCTCGGGATACTTGGCCCAGTAGTGGCTGGTGGGGCAGTATTTGGCCTCGATCTCCTTGCCCATCAGCTTGCAGGCGGTGGCGTAGAGTTCCCGAACCGAGTAGCTCTGGTTGCTGGAAACGTTCACCGCGTCAAAGCCCTTCTGGGGGCGTTCCACCACCCGCAGGGCCAGGGCGATGAGGTCATCCACATAGACGTAGTCCCGGCGCTGGTTGCCGTCGGAGTGGAACTCCGGTGTGCGGCCGTAGTACAGTTCCCGGATCATATACCCCACAAAGGGCGGCTGCTTGCGCAGGCAGTCGATGTGGGGGCCGTAGACGTTGGCAAACCGCAGGCAGGTCACCGTCATGCCGTAGGTATCGGCAAAGCTCTGGCAGAACCGCTCACCGCAGTACTTGGTGTTGGGGTAGATCAGCGTGGGGGTGTGGAAGGAGGTTTCCACCGTGGGGAACTCGGTCTCGTTCTCATACATGGCGTTGGTGGAGGCCTGCACCACCTGCTTGACGCCGGTGCGGCGGGCACATTCCAAAAGATGCACCAGGCCCAGGGTGTTCACTTCCACCGCCTGCACGGGGTCGCTCTGGCAGTCGGGCAGCGGGGCGATGCCCGCAATGTTACAGACCACATCGAACTTTTCCGCCTCGAAGAGGGCCGGAATGGCCTCCCGGTCGCGGATATCCATCCGGCGCACCTCAGGGCCGAAATCGTGGTCGTCGAATTTCAGGTTGTCGAGATTGCCGTAGGAGAAGTTATCAATGCCCACGACCTCATCCCCGCGCTGCCACAGCGCGTGCCACAGCTGGCCGCCGATGAAGCCGGCGGCGCCCGTTACCAGAACTTTCATGAGAAAAGCCTCCTTATTGCTGCACCGGAATCTCGGTGTAGGTGTAATCGTCGATGATGGTATCCCGCCATTCCCGGGTCACAAAGGCCTTGGGGCTGCGCAGGTAGCGGCCGCAGAGTTTCAGCAGGCTGATGCCGAAGCTGGTGAGCTTGTTGTTGCTGACCTGGTCCTCCTCCCGCCAGCTGATGGGGAAAAAGAGCACCTTCTGTTTGAGCTGGCACAGGGCCAGGATCATGCAGTCGTTGAAATACAGCGTATCGGGGAATTTTTTGTAGTATTCGTTTTTCAGCGGCGCCACGGCGTAGAGGTTCAGCCCGCTGCCCAGGTCGGTGATGCGTTTGCGCGCCACCAGCGTGAACAGGGCGTTGAAACCGTGGTTGCCCACCACCCGCAGGGTGCTGTAGCCCTGGATGCGGCTGCCCTTCATGAACCGGGAACCCAGGCAGCAATCGTACTTTTTGTAGCTGCCGTCCTGGAGAATGGGCAAAAGGTCAGCGATGGCGCCCTGGTCGTCGCCGTGGAGCACCACCAGATGGTCATACCCGTGGGCGGCGGCGTAGCCGAACGCCACCTTGTGGCTGCCGCCCAGACCGTAGTTTTTGTCGTTGCGCAACAGATGCACCGGCGCTTCGGGGTGGCGACGGCACCAGTCCTGGACGGCGTTCTCGGTGCCGTCGGTGGAGCGGTTGTTCACCACGATGCACTCCCCCACCCAGGGGGCGATGCGGGCGTCCAGCAGCTGGGACAGCACCCGCGGCACCTGTTTTTCGCAGTTGTACGCAGGGATGAAGACAAGCAGTTTTTCCATCGGTCAGGCTCCTTTAAAAGAATCCGCAGAATTTCGATTTCAGCATAGCACAAAATACCGCCCCCTGCAACGGGTCACCGGGCCCGGCCGTCCACCACCAGCACCTGCAAACTGGCCGTGCCATGGGTGACGGTGTAGCGGTCGGTGATGGCGAGATTTTCCTCGATCCAGGCGTGGAACTCCGTCATATCCCGCACCTCGGCGTCATCGTAGAGGATGACGTCGGGCAGCTTTTCGGGCATTTCCTCATAGTACTGCACAAAGCGGGGGTCGCTGTCGGTACCGGAAATCACCGAGGCCTGGCCCACGGTCAGGGTGCCGTCGGCCATCAGAAAGCCCAGGCCGTGCTGTTCGCCGATGGCCTGCAGCAGCTGCTGCCCGGCGCAGGGTTCCAGCGCCTCATACAGGCATTCCTGCATGTCGGCGGCCTTTTCATCGGCCCAGATGCCCTTGGCGGGACCGGTTTCGATCTGCACCAGCGGGGTATCAGCCACATTGGCGGATTTCCAGCCGGTGGTCTCCACGCACCACAACCGGCAGACGGCCAGAAAGACCAGCATCGCCCCCAGGGCGGCGTACCCCGTCAGCCGGACGGGACGTACCTCGGCCCGCACCAGCAGCACCAGCCCGCAGAGGGCCGGCCAGGTGAGATACATAAAGGTAGCAGGCAGCCCCAGCAGCGTGGAGCGCAGGATGAAAGCGTAGGCCGCCAGCCCCGGCAGATACCCCAGCCAGAACAGTTCCGCCGCGCCGGGCTGCCGCCGGGCGCGCCAGAAAACCCAGGCCCCGGCCAGCACCAGCACCGGCACAAACTGCCGTTCGTCCAGGCTGCCGTCCAGCACGGCGCGCGCCGTGCATTGCAAGGCCGCCAAAGCGCCCCAGCTGCCCAGCAAAAGGCTGACACCGCCAGGCAAAGCCCCGCGCCGCCAGCGTACCACCGCACAGAGGACCGCCGCCCCCAGCAGCGGCCACAGCAGGCTGCGCACCACCGGCAGCGCCTGCTGCGCCAGCAGGGCCAGGCGTTCGGCGGCCGTAAAGCTGTACTGCGGGTCGTGGAGGATCAGCCCCACCCGCTCCAGGAAGGCGCCCAGGTCAAAACCCATGCCCTGCAGCGCCCAGATCAAAAACGCCCCGCCGCAGACGGCGCAGCTGCCCAGCAGCAGCCAGGCTCCCCGGGGGATGCCGAAGAACCGCTTTTCCCCGCCCCGGCGGCCCAGCACCACCACCCCCACCCAGAGGAAGGGGAACGCCGCAATGCTCTGGGGGAAAGCCAGAAAGCCGAAACAGGCGCACACCGCGCCCAATACCACCAGCCAGGGGCGGCGGAAGCCCCGGGTGACATAGTGGTGGAGGCAGAGAAAGGTCGCCACCGTAAAGTGGAACTGCTGGCCGGTGTAATCAGGCCCCAGGAACCACTTGGGGATATAGAGGAAAAGCACCAGCGCCGCCAGAGCGGCCCCGCCGCGGCCCAGGTCCCGCCGGAATTCCCGGTAGAACACCCAGCTCATGGCCGCCTTGCAGGCCAGCACCACCAGCCGGAAGAAAAGCAGCACCCCGGTGGTGGTACCGGTAACGCCCAGATACACTGCCAGCAGCGCGGCCGCCGGCAGCGCGGAGAGCTGGTGGGGTTCCCACATAGTGGCAAAAAGCCGGTCGCCGCTGACGAGGCGATACCCCAGCGAGAGGGCGTATTCCTCGTCGATTTCCAGCCCGGTGAACGCCGTGCGCAGCATGACCAACCCGCACAGCACCGCCAGAACGGCCCACAGCGCCTTGGTTTTGCGTTGGGTCATACGTGGCCACCGCCTTTCAGACTTTTGTGCAGCAGCGCGTCCCGCGCATACCAGAGATAGGGCAGGTAATTTTCCCGGAAAGCCCCCCATTTACGGACCAGCCAGCTTTGGGTGCGGGCCTCTTTGTGCTTTATCGCCGCCACATCAAAGTAGCGGGCTTTATCCCGCACCACGATCTTGGGCTCAAAGGGCATGTCCCAGCCCTCGGGGTACCAGTAGGCAGGGGTCAGCAGGCGGTAGTCGCTGCGCTCGGCCGCATAGCGGTTGAGCTGGCTTTCGTCGTGCCACAGGGCGATGACGCCGTTTGCCAGGTCCTGCTCGGTGCGGCGTTCCAGCTCATGGCAAAGGGCCAGAAAAGCCGCCGCCGTGCCGCCGTTGAGCCCGCCGGAAACATAATGCCGCCCGCAGTTGTAGGGGATGTAGGCGGTGCTTCTGGGGTTGCGGTCGTAGGAGAAAAACATCGGCTTTTTGTTCCAGAAGCCGGGCTGCTGCACCAGCAGCAGGTTTTCGCCTTTCTCGGGCCGGGGCAGAAATTCCTCCGCCGTGACGGTCTTTTCGCAGACGAGGTTGGCGTTGAAGAAAAAGAGGAAATCACAGGCGGAGAGCGCCGCTTCCTGGCTGAGAAAGATGGAGAACCGCCGCAAGGTGCTGTAGGGCCAGTCGTAGCCTTGCTGGTAAATGCGGTGGACGTTGGGGGCGGTTTCCCCTTCGATGGTTTCGGCGTCGGTAAAAACGAAATATTCTTTTTCGCACCCGGGCAGGAAGTTCTGTTCAAAGCTGCGGTAAAATTCCGGCCAGAACACGGTATATTTCCCGGTGCAGAGGTAGAGCATCCCGATTTTCGGCATCATGCGCTCCTTTTTTGTTTGAGTTTGTGCCAGATTCCGGCGGCGTACTGGCGCAGATAGGCGGCATCGCTGCCCCAGCCGTAGACCACCAGATTCACCAGGTTGGGCAGGAGGCAGACGATGATGACCCGGGGCACCAGGCCCAGCCAGCCCTGGATGGGTACCGCTTCGCAGACCCCCCAGGTGCCGCCCATGCACACCGCCAGCGTGACGAGGTGCAGCGCCTGGGCCCGGAGATAATGCCCGAGACTGCCCTGCATATACCGGCGGAACACCACCACGACCCGGCCCGCCCACATGATGCAGTGGGCCACCACGGTGGCAATGAGAGCGCCGGTGATATCAAACACCGGGAACAGCGCGAAGCTGAGAATGAGGTTGACGGCGGCGGAAGTTACCATAAACCACTGGTCCTGCTCAAAGTGGCCCAGCACCGCCCGGTAACTGCCCAGCATGCGGTGGTTCCAGCCCACGTATTCGTTCAGGCAGAAAACCAGCACAAAGCCCAAAGGCAGCAGCCAGTCATCCCCCATCCAGGCCGCCATAAAGGGCTGGAACAGGCAGAAGTAGGCCGTGGCCACAAAACTGCCGAACAGGTAGCTGAAAAGGTCCATGCCCCAGAACACCTGTTTGTCGTGGTCGTTGGCGGCGGCGGATTTATCGTAGACGATGTTGCCGATGGCGGCGGCAAAACTGTCCATGATCTTGTTGCCCAGATCGGTGGCACTCGTCGAGATATTGGTGTAGTTGCCCAGCAGCGTGGTCTGGAGAGAACCGCCCATGCGGGAGGTGACGATGGTATCCGACGAGCCGTAGATGGTGTTGGACAGCCGGTGCACCAGATAATACCGCAGATCGTGGAAGATGCCCAGGTCCTTGAAGTCCCGGAAGGAGACTTTGACATCGTGGACGTAGGGGAAATCCTTGCGGAAGCGGCGGGCAATGACCAGGTTGGCGCAGACATTGCAGACGATGGACACGCTGAAATAGAGCACGTAGTTGGGGCACCACAGCGACACTGCGATCTTGGCCAGAGAGGTGAGGACGTTGAAGAAGAAGTCGATGCGGGTGCACAGATACCCCTGCTGGGTGCAGGTGTACATCAGCCGCCGGGTGACGAGGAAATAACTGCACAGCGTGGACACCACGTTGAGGCCGTACACCGTGTAGCCGGTAGCCAGCGGCACATCGGGCATGATCCAGGGCAGGGCGGCGGCGCCCAGCAGCGCCAGCACTGCAATGGCCAGGCCCACCGCCCGGTAGGCCCACTTGTACATGGACATGTACTTGCTGATCTTTTCCTCGTTTTTGGCGGCGATCTGCTCATACAGGCGATAGCTGATGACGCTGCCCACGCCGAACTCGGCGATGGAGAAGAAGTTGAACAGCTGGGTGACCACCTGGGAGGCGGTGCTGATCTGGGTACCGAAGTTATAGACCAGCAGCCGCCGGGTGACAAGGCCCAGCAACAGCAGCAGCAGGCTGGACCCCACCGCGTAAGCCATATTGATCAGGGTACGTCTGGTTCGCAAAACGGGTTATCCTTTCTTGGCATGGGCTGCCAGCCACAGGGTGAACCGCGGGCCGAACAGCCGCATCATGGTGCGGAAGATCCGCCAGTCCCGGCGGGTGTTTACTTCGACGCCGTGGCTATACAGGGGGCGCAGCTGCCGGATATATTTCAGGCATCTGCGGCGGATGGCGGCATCGGGTATGGCGGCGGTGCGGGCCTGGGGCCAGAACACATCGGCCGCCGCATCGCACATCACGGCGTAGGTGGCGGCGTCCACATGGCCGGCTGCCGCCAGGGCGGCCAGGTGCCGCTGGGCGGCTGCCAGCCCCTTGAACCGCTTGGGCAGGTTCCTGGCATCGGTGAGCAGGCTCCCCTGCCGCCCCACCCGGTAGTGGGTGAACACCACATCCAGGAAATAGAGCCGCTGGCATTGGGTCAGCAGCAGCAGGTCAAAGGGCCAGTCCTCGGCCCAGCGCACATCGGGCCAGAAATGCAGGTTGTTTTCCACCAGCCAGGCCCGGCGCAGGCAATATTTCCACACCGACCAGTGCCCCGCCGCATACAGCGCATGGAGCCGCTCGGCATAGTCGCTGCTGTCGAAGGGACCGGGCAGCAGCCGCAGCCCCTCGTGCTCTTTCAGGGTGCCGTCGGGCAGCCATTCCAGGTGCTTGCCAACGTACCAGTCGTAGCCGGGGTGGGCAGCCAGTTCCCGGCGCAGGGCCGCCAGCAGCCCCGGGGCCATGGCGTCGTCACTGTCCAGAAAGAGAATCCACTCCCCCGCGGCGGCTTTCAGCCCCGTGTTGCGGGCGGCGGCCAGGCCGCCGTTTTGCCGGTGGATGACCCGCACGCCGGGAATCTCCCGGGCAAAGGCATCGCACATCTGGGGGCACAGATCGGTGGAACCGTCGTCCACCAGCAGGCATTCCCAGTCCCGGGGGCCTTCCTGCTCGGCCACGCTCTTGATGCACGCCGCCAGATAGTTCTGCACGTTGTACACCGGTATGATGATGGAAAACAGCGGCATGCCGACTCCCCTTTCCTGTTACTTCGTTTCGATGCGCTGCCAGTCCGGCTGGTAGAGCGCCGTCTGTTTGGTGTGGGCGTACCAGCGGTCGGGCGCCCAGACCTGCCGGTCCGGCGCGGCCAGATACTGCGCCCACCAGCTGTAGGTGGAATTGCTGAGGATGAATCCCCGGCAGAGGGACATGAGGTTCATATCCCCCACGGCATCCCCCCGGGGCATGAACACCGCAGGCAGACCGGCGGTGTCGAGATGTTCTTTCGCCCAGTCGATGTCATCGGAAAAGACAAAGAGTGTGGCGTCCGGGTGAGTTTGGGCCACAGCGGCCGCCGCCCGGGCATAGTAGGCCGGGGTGCAGACCTGCAGGATGGCGTTTTCCGGCTTGCAGTAGTCTCCCCGGCGCAGATGCACCGCCACCGGCCAGGCCGCCCCGCGGATTTTATCGGCTTCTTCTCCGGCGGGTTCCTCTTTGGCCCGCAGTTCCGCCCGGATGGTGGGGGCGAAATCCGCAAAATAGGCTTCGCCCTGGAAGTACCCCCAGGCGAGGAAATCTTTGGCGGGGCCGCGGCGCACCGGCACATAGCCATCGGTGGCAAAGTGCACCCCCAACAGATTGAGCAGCGGGGCCCAGCGGCGCTCCCACCGGTTCCAGTCCCGGGCCAGCAGCCCCTGGCGCTGCTCGGCCTTGATCATCAGCGCCTTGGCGGCGTTCTGCCGGGGCAGATGGTTTTTGGCAAAACCCGGCTCGGCCAGGATTTTCACCTTCGGTGAGAGATTCAGGGCTTCCAGTGCACAGACGGTGTGGGCAGGGGCGCCGTCCCGCCAGTCCTGCCGGTCCAGCAGGGTGACGGGCTCGCCGCAGCGCAGCCCCAGCGCCCGGGCAAAGGCATAGATGAACATCTGGTTGCCCAGGCCACCGGCCAGTTCGGCGTAGATCATGCGCGGCCTCCCAGTTGATCGTAGAGTTGTTCCATCCGGGCGGCGGCGGTGTGCAGCTCATACCCGGCGGCGGAAAGTTCCGCCCAGTGGTCGGCGTGGTCCCCCTGCCCGGCGATGCCATTGGCCGTGGCGGCCCACTGATTCAGCGGAGCGTCCAGCGGCAGAAAATGCACAAGGTCGGTCACGGCGCCGTCGTTTGGCACGTTGGTGGAGGCAAGGCAGGGCACGCCGCAGCCCTGGGCTTCCACCAGGGTGACGGGGCTGCCCTCAAAGTTGCTGGGCAGCAAAAACAGATCGAAGGCGTTCATGTAGGCGGGCACATCGCTTTGCACGCCGGCAAAAATCACCCGGTCGGTCAGGCCGTGGCGGGTAGCGGCAGCCCGCATTTCTTCCTCCATCTCGCCGGTGCCGACGAGCAGCAGTTTCCAGGCGGGGTCGGTGTCCGCCAGGGCGGCGAACACTTCCATTAAGAACAACGGGTTTTTCTGGTGGTTCAGCCGCCCCACAAACCCGGCCAGCCGGTCGGTATCGGCAATGCCGTACTGTTTGCGGGTGGCGGCCCGGGCTGCAGCGTCGGGGTGAAAACGCCCCTGGTCCACGGCGTTGCAGGCCACGGCGAAATTAGGCTTGCGGTCGATGTGGTCGCCAAAGACGAACCGCCCCGCCGCCACGCCGCAGCCGAGGAAATAATCGACAAAGAGCTGGTAGACGCCGTGGGCCACCCGCCAGGTCAGCGTCAGGGGCGGGTAGACGATGTGGCTGTGCACGATGATCCTGGCACGGGGGCAAAGCAGGCGCATCATGCCGCAGACCGGCGCGCCGATCTTGCTGGCGGTGTGGTAGTGGATGATGTCGTAGTCCTTATGGGTGCGCAGATGCTGCCACAGCGCCCGGATGCGGTCCTTTTTGTGGTCGGGCACAGCGATGATGTGCACGCCTTTGGCTTCCAGCGCCGGGGCGGTGCTGGCCTGGTCCGGCGGGCATTGCCCCACAAAGAGGTCCACCTGGTACCGGGCGGTGTCCAGGTGCAGCAGCAGGTTCTGCACATACCGCTGCACGCCGCTTTGCACGCCCAGGTGGTTGCTGATCATCAGAATGCGCATGCCAAGACCTCTTTTCTGTACGAAGGGTTTTGTTCCTTCTTTGCAAAGAAGGAACCGAAGAAACTCTGAACGATTTTAAACAAGCGATTCCGGAATTGTTGAAAGCAAAGCCAAAAACGCCGCAGTAACAGGCAAACCGCCCGGGCGGCGTATACGCCGCCCCTACAACCAAACCATTGATAAGCAAATAGCGGCAACATTCCACGGCGGGGATGAATCCCCGCCCTACGGGAAAAGGAAAATGGGATGAGGCAGGATACCGCGAGAAAACCACCCATTCCCGTTCAGGGCCCGTCCGCGAAGGCGGACGGGATTTCAAAACGCGGAGACCGGATGAGCACACACGGTGGGCACGGACGGACTGGTTGCTAGAGCATTCGCCGCTGTGAGAAGCGGGAACCATCTCGGGCGACATCCCTGAAGCCCCGGGGTTTCTTAAGGGGCCCGCAGGCCCCTTGAGCCGTGCCCCGCGCCTCGGAATGCGGGGCTTTTTGCCTGCGGGGCCATGCCCCGCAATCGCGCCCACGGAATAAAGCGCGATGCAAAAACCAACGCAGCGCGTTGGTTCCGACATTCACGGCCCCGGAACCGGGGCCATTGAGCGGGTTGCCTAACTTGCCATCACCTTTGGTCGGTCAAAAAGGAACGTATCCCGGAAGCGCGAACTTCCCGTTTTACCAGTAACTCCCGCCCTCGACGGTCTCCCGGTGGGCGATGCCCTCGTTTTCTGCCGGGCGGACCCAGGCATCGTTGTACAGCCCCGAGATGACCGGGTGCTCATCCCACCGCTTGCCTTTGATGCCGAAAAGCAGCTGGGTGGCACCGCTCATCTGGATGGCCACATGGCCGGTGTCCCGGGCATGGGCGGCCAGGGGCAGGCTGTAGGCCCCCGCCCCAAGGATGGCCACCTCGTAGTCGGCTTCGTCCATCTGCCGTTCCATGGCGGCCAGAGCGTCAAACCAGTTCTGGTAGCCGGTCTCCTGCCCGGCCAGCCCCTGCACCGCCCGGACGACGGTGAGGGAACCAAAGGCGGGCAAAATATCAGTGCCGGGGAAAATTTCCTCCCGCCGGGCGTACTGCCGCAGGATGGTATCCTTAAACGGATGGACTACCAGCACCTTTTTGCCCGCCAGAGCGCTGCTCCAGGGGCTTTGGTGATAGTAGGGTTCCAGCGCCCGCAGCTTGGTGAACAGGGTACCCCGGCAGCCCCGGATGACCTCCCGCTCGGCGCCCACATCCCACAGCGCCAGCAAATCGGCGCTCTGGGCACAGCGGGTGTAAAAATCGCAGAAGCGGTTCAGGGTATCGTCGTCGGTGGGAAACACGCCGGACAGGTTGCGGATATCCTGCCGGGTGCGGTCGGTAAACTGCCCGCCGTGTTCCAGCTTGTCGGCCACGGTGCGCATCTCGGTGGCGCCGCAGCGGCCGAAAAGGAACGGCTCTCCCCGCAGCACCGCCGCCCGGGCCAGGTCGTTGCCCGCTTCAGCTTCCAGTACCTTGACGTCGCGGTATTTCCACCCGAAGCGCAGCCCTTTATAAAGGTTGCGCGCCGTTTCCAGCAGGGCGTTATCGTTGTCCATGGGCGGCCTCCCGCTTGTTGGGCAGCAGCGTCAGCGCCAGTTCGGCGCTGTTCTGCCACAGAAAATGTTCGTTGATACGCCGTTGCGCGGCAGCACCCATCTCGTCATCCACCCGGGCCAGGGCGGCGGCCATCTCCTCCACCGTGTTGCAGAGGATGCCGCTGACGCCGTCCTCGATGATGAGGTCCGGCCCCGGGGCATGGCGGGCCACCGGCGGGCAGCCCGCGTACATGGCTTCCAGCAGGCTCATGCCGAAGATCTCCTGATCGTTCAGGTTCACAAAGGCGTTGCAGGCATGGTAGTAAACGTGCACGGCGGTGTTGGCCAGCTGGGGAATCAGGCGGCAGCGGCGGGAAAGGCCCGCCTCGTCCAGCGCCTGGCGCAGTGCCTCGCTCTGGCTGCCCTGGCCCACAATGACCGCCAGCCAGTCCGGTGCGGCTTTCAGCAGCGGCACCAGGTCCAGCGGACGCTTGTAGGGGTCCAGCCGCCCCACAAAAATCAGGATTTTGGCCTCGGGGTCCAGCCCTACTGCCCCGCGCACCTTGGCCCGCTCGGCGGGCACATCGGGGATGATGGCGGTATCCAGCCCCACGGGCATCAGCCCGGCGCAGGGCACGCCCAGGCTTTCCAGCTCGGCGGCCACCGCCGGGGTTTTGGCGTAGGTGGGTGTTTTTTTGTAGATGGCCAGGTTGCGGCGCAGCAACAGGTCCATAACAACGCGCACCGCCTTGTGGGGAGAAGCGCTTTTCAGCGCGCCCAGCTGGCTGTAAAACAGAATGCCGTGGCGGCGGCAGAAGCGGTAGAGCGACGGCACACCGGGGGAATTGTCCCCCATCACATGGACGGCGTCCACCTGCTCATCCAGCAGAATCTGCCAGCTCTTGAAAAACGCCTGGGAGCCCAGGGCCCGCACCGGCAGATAATAAATTTTGACGTTGGGTTCCGGCTCCTCCACCGTGGGGGCGGCGGCATCCGGCGCAGGATAGAGCACGATGCCCCGGGCCCCCAGCGCCGCAAAGGCGCGGGCCAGGCCCACTTCCTGCCGGTTATACAGGCCCTTGCGGCCCGAAGGTCCGCAGTAAAACTGCGGTATGGCGATGGTTTTCATGACTTTGTATCTACCTTCGTTGTATCTGCCTTCACCGTATCCACCTTGGTGAGATACCGCGCGTCGATGACTTCCAGCGTATCATCCCGGCAATAGGTGTGAATGCCGATGACGTCCCGGGGGTCCAGCCCCTCAATGCGCACGGCCCGAGGCATGGCGGCACACAGCGGTACCTCGGAATTGCCGCGGCGGGCCGAAAATTGCAGATAGACGCCGTAGTCCACCGTGGTGCTGATCTGGGTGGGATGGATGACCTGTTCCCCCAGCAAAAACAGCGGCCCGGCGTTGCGGCTGACCAGGTCGAATTCCCGGTGCTGCAAATCAAAGGCTTCGTCGGGCAGCAGCTCAAAGGGTTCGCCGGAGGGCGGCGGCGGTTCGGTGCCGGGCAGCGGCTCCGCCGGGGCCACGGTCTTGCGCAAAGTAAAGCGGCGCCACCGCACATAGAGCTGGTTGTCGGGCTTGGTTTCGCTACACAGCAGCGTCAGGGACGCAGGGGTGCGGTCGGTCAGAATGGCATCGCAGAGTTCGCCGTCCACGGCAAAACGCTGCACCAGCTCCCACCGGGTGGGGAATTCCTGGCAGCGGTAGAGGCGCAGGCTGTGGTCGTTACCGGTCTCGGGAATCATCCAGGTTTCGCCGTTCCAGTCAAACACCGTGGGGAAGGAAAGATGGAACTCCTCCTCCAGCGCCACCTGCCATTCCCCGGCCGTGCCGTCGTCCTGCAGCCGGCAGACTTCAATGCGACCCTTGCCGGTGGCCAGGTCCATGGCTTCGGCAAACAGGTAGCGGGTGCCGCTGCGGCGGTAGAGCAGCGGGTCGGCAAACCAGAAGCCCTCCCGCCCCGGCAGCCGGGTATACACGTCGGAACCCAGGGCGGGCAGCGGGTCGGTGCCTTCGGCCGTGGGCAGCGGGCGCACGGCGATGGTATAGATCTCTTTTTCGCCCGAAAGTTTGCGCAGCAGCCGCCCGGGCGGCATGTGCAGGGCGCGGTACAGTTGATTCATCGTTCTTCCTTTGTATATAAGCGCAGCAGGGCGCGGGTATTTTCTTCTTCACTGTAGGTACGGCGGGCCGCGGCGGCGATGGCGCCACAGTCAAACTGCATGGCCGAAAGCGCCCCCACGGCGCCCGCCAGGGCTTTGGCGTCGCCGGGGGCAAAACGCAGCCCGTCGATGCCAGGGCGCACCGAGGCCCCCACGTTGCCCAGGTCGCTGGCCAGCACCGGCGTGCCCAGCATGTGGGCCTCCGCCGGGACAAGGGCAAAACTCTCGTAGCAGAGGCTGGGGGCCACCACGGCGCGGCTTTCGGCCATATGGCGGTGGAGTTCCACCGGGGCCAGCTGGCCCAGAAAGTGCACTTTGGGCCCGGCGTTTTCCCGCGCCCAGTCGCCCAGAGGGCCCTCCCCTGCCACCAGCAGGTCGGGGGCGGCGTCGCCCAGCAGCTGCCAGGCTTGCAGCACGGTGCGCAGGCCTTTCAGTTCCTCCAACCGGCCGGCAAAGAGCATCTGGGGTTTGCGGTCGGCCCAGGGCAGTACCTCCCGGGGTTCCACACAGACGGGGTTGGGCTTGACCACCAGCCGGTCGGCGTCGAACATGGGGCGTTCGCGGTTGAATTCCAGCAGTTTGCGGCGGTCGAACTCGGTGAGGGCCACCATCGTGACGCCCCGCCAGGTGCCGATGCGCCGGTGCAGGGCGTAGGCCGCCGCCACCACCGCCGTCTGGGCCAGGCTGCCCCGGTAGCAGCGGTGGCGCAGCGCGCAGGAAAGCCCGTGATGGGGGCAGTCCTCGCAGACTTTGCCGTCCCGCAGCAGGATGCCGTTGGGGCAGAACAGCCGGAAATTGTGCAGCGACTGCACCACCGGCACGCCGCTTTGCTTGGCCGCCCGCACCACGGCAGGGCTGAGCAGCAGCAGCGTGTTGTGGATGTGGATGGCGTCCGGTTTTTCCCGGGCAATGAGGGCCCGCACCTCCCCGGCGGCGCGGCGGTTCCACACCGCATGCAGGGGCAGCAGCAGCTTGGCCAGGCCGTGGGCGGCCTCCTCGTTGCTGCGCTCATACACCACCACCGTGTGGCCGTGGCGTTCCAGCTGCGCGCGCTCTGCGGCAAAAACGGCGTCCTCCCCGCCGGGCAGCCGGTAATGGCAATGGATCAGCAGGATTTTCACGCCGTTTTCCCCCTTTGTGACATAGTTAGCCTATTTTGCTATTATACCCTTTTTCCCCCCTGCACGCAAGAACAGCCTACAAAAAGCCGGGGCCCCGCAATCCTGCGGAACCCCGGCCGAAATCATTCGCCTTTGAGTTGTTCTTCGCGCATCTCTTTGACTCGCTCTTCCACATGGAAGCTCTTGTCCAGCACGGGATAGATGGCCATCAGGCTGAGCAGCGCCGGCAGCCAGGTGCCGGTGATGAGGAGCAGGATCGAACTGATGGGCCACAGCAAGATCACCACGCCCCAGTAGACCAGCTGCCACACCACACCCAGCATGGTGCGGGGCAGATAGCCCAAAAAGAGAAAGACCGCGTTTTTGAAGGTGGTCAGGAACGGCATATCCAGCAGCGCCACCTGGGCAAAGACATACTGGGCCAGGCCCGCCAGCAGCACCGAACCCACCAGCAGCAGAACGGGCATCATGCTGCCGGATTCCTCATTCATATGGAAGAGGGTGAAGATCTGGGTAGCCAGCACCAGGCCTCCCAGGGCGCCGGGCAGCAGCGAAGCCTTGACGTTGCGCTTCCAGGCGCGGCGGTAGGTGTTCCACCAGTAGCCGGGTTCATCCCGCAGGCTGCGCAGGATGGTATCCTGCAAACCGCAGAGCTGGGGCGCCGCGATCATACCGCCCACCAGGCCGGAAAGGATCATGGGGATCAGCGCGTGGGTGAGCACCGAGAACCAGAGCCCCAGGGCAAAGGGCAGCGCGCTGAGCAGCGTGAGGAAGCTGGCCAGCCAGAAGGACGTCATATCCCGGCCCAGCACCTCCAGAAAGCGGGCCGCGCCCTTCTTGCGCGGGGTATCGGGGTCCACGCCGGGACCCGGTCGGTCATAGTGCATGTTGAACAGAGCCATCTTGTTTTTTTCTCCTTCTTTATTGTCCGTAGCGGGCCACGCCGGACTCGATCACCAGATCGGGTTCCAGGCGCAGGCCGGGGCGACGGCCTTTCTGCGCTTCCACCACGAAAAGCCACGGCGTGCTGCCGGGGCGCTGCCGGGCGAAAGCGAGACGTTTGGGTTCCAGCCGGGCGGCCCGCAAAGCACAAAGCGCCTCCACCAGCTGGTCGGGGCGCTGGCAAAGCACAAAGCGCCCGCCCTCCCGCAAGGCGCGGGCGGCAGCCCCCACGGCATCGGCCAGGGTACAGGTATCGGTGTGGCGGGCGGCGGCGCGCACGGGGTCGGGGCTGCGCGGACCTGCGGCAAAATAGGGCGGGTTGCAGGCGGCAAAATCGTAGGCGCCCTGCTCCGGCCCGGCGCGGCAGAAATCCCGCAGATCGGCACACAGCGGGGTGATATGCCCGGCGTCGTTTTCCTGCACCGACTGCGCGCAGAGCGCACTGGCATCGGGGTCCAGTTCCAGCGCCGTGCAGGGACCGCGGTGCCCGGCGTCGTGCCAGATCAGTGCCACAATGCCGCAGCCGCTGCACAGGTCCAACGCGCGCTCCCGCAGTTTGGGGGTGGCAAAACGGGCCAGCAGCAGCGCATCGCTGCCAAAGGCGGCCCCCTGTGCCGTATGTACCCGGGTGCCGTGATCCAGAATTTCGACGGAATTCACGCTTTATCGCGCAGCAGCGCGTATTTCATCAAGCCAACCTGGGTCTTGGAATCCCGGATGGTGCCGTCCAGCACCATGCCCAGGGCCTTCTCAAAGGGCATCTTGACCACATCCAGGAACTCGTCGTCGTCCAGATGCTGGCCCACGGGATGCAAGCCGGTGGCTGCCCAGACGTAGATCTTCTCGCTGTCGTAGCCTACGGTGGCGTACACCACGCCCAGATCGATAAACCGGTCGGCGGTCAGGCCGCACTCCTCGCCCAGTTCCCGCTTGGCGGCTTCAAAGGGGTCCTCCCCCGCTTCCAGCTTGCCGGCGGGCAGCTCCCAGATCTCCTCACCCATGGCGTAGCGGAACTGGCGGACCATGTAGACGTTGCCCTCGGCATCCACGGGCAGGATGCAGGCGCCGCCGTGATGGTGCACCACTTCGCGGGTGCTGGTGTTGCCGTTTTCCAGGCGGACGGTATCCAGCGTAACGCGGATGACCCGACCATTAAAGATTTCCTTGCTTTCCAGCATGGTTTCGGTATGAGCCATGATGCAATGCTCCTTTGCGGTTGTTTTTGGCATGCCCCTATTGTACCGCAGCCGCGGGCAGGAATCAACCAAATTCTGCGGGAATCCCGCTACTTATTATAATAAGGCAAAAACTGCCGTGCAGGCCTGTTCCCCTCTTTGAGGTGGATATACCAAAGCGGGGCCCGCATTGCCGCGAGCCCCGCTCTGGTTGGTATAGGAAAATAAGGGAATGGTAAAAAAGGTGGCGCAGGTTACACGATCTTGCGCGATTTGTGCACGCCGGTCTTGAGGAACTCCACCCATTCGGCCACGTTGACGGCGTGGTCGCCCAGGCGTTCCAGGTATTTGCTGATCATGAACAGATCCAGCGCAGTCTCGGCTTCCGCGGGATGGGCCGCAATGTACTGGGCGATCTCGGTGCTGATCTTGCTGAACATGGCATCGCAGTCATCGTCCTTGGCAATGACCTGCGCCGCCATGGACAGGTCCACCTGCACATAGGCGCCGATGGCGTCCTTGACCATGCGCAGGGCGACTTCGCCCATCTTGTCCAGGTCATCCATCACGCCCACGGTGCGGGCCCCTTCGGGGTGCAGGTGCAGCGTGATCTCTGCGATATCGCTGGCCTGATCGGCAATGCGCTCGATATCGGTGACCATCTTCAGCGCGGTGGAAACCTTGCGCAGGTCACCGGCCACCGGCTGCTGGCGCAAAAACAGCGTCAGGCAGCGGTGTTCGATCTCGTGTTCGGCAGCGTCGATCTCGCTGTCCCGGGCAATGACGCTGCGGGCCAGTTCGATATCGCCGTTGCGCAGGGCGGTCATGGCGCTTTCGATGGCGCCGCCCGCCGCATGGCCCATGCGGGCCAGCATCGTGTCAAGCTGCATGAGCTCGGCATCGTAAACCTTGCGGCTGCTGTAGGGCATAGTAAAAGCCATAATGTTCTCCTTCCATCAACCGAAACGGCCGGAGATGTAATCTTCGGTGCGCTTGTCAACCGGCGTTGCAAAAACGCTCTCGGTGGGGCCCATCTCCACCAGTTCGCCCAGCAGGAAGAAGGCCGTCTTATCGGAGATACGGGCTGCCTGCTGCATGTTGTGGGTGACCATGATGATGGTGTAGTTCTGTTTGAGTTCCATCGCCAGTTCCTCGACCTTGGAGGTGGAGATGGGGTCAAGAGCGGAGGTGGGTTCGTCCATCAGCAGCACTTCGGGCTCCACAGCCAGGGCGCGGGCGATGCAAAGGCGCTGCTGCTGGCCGCCGGACATGCCCAGGGCGCTCTTGTTCAGACGGTCCTTCACTTCGTCCCAGATGGCGGCGCCGCGCAGGGAACGCTCGACGATCTCGTCCAGCTGGGCCTTGTTGTGGATGCCGTGGGTGCGGGGGCCGTAGGCGATGTTGTCGTAGATGGACATGGGGAAGGGATTGGGTTTCTGGAACACCATGCCCACGCGCTTGCGCAGCACGTTGACGTCCATCTTGTCCTTATAGATATCCACGCCGTCCAGCAGGATGTCGCCGGAGATGCGGCAGCCTTCCACCAGGTCGTTCATCCGGTTCAGGCTTTTCAGGAAGGTGGATTTGCCGCAGCCCGAAGGGCCGATAAAGGCGGTGATCTCCTTCTCGGGGATGGAGATATTCACATCTTTCAGTGCATGGAAACTGCCGTAATACAGGTCCATGTTCTTGACTTCAAATTTATTCACGGTAGGTCCCCCTCGTTTCAATGTTTGGCCAGTTTGCCGGCGATGAAGCTGGACAGGCAGTTGATGGCAAGCACCAGAACCAGCAGCACCACGGCGGTGCCGTAGGTCTCGTTCACATGCAGGCCCTCGCTGGAGAGCAGGTACATGTGCACGGCCAGGGTGCGGGTGGAGCTGAAGACGCTTTCGGGGATCTTGGCCACCGAGCTGGCGGTGTAGATCAGGGCAGCGGTCTCGCCCACGATACGGCCGGTGGCCAGGATGATGCCGGACAGGATGCCGGGCATGGCGCTGGGCAGCACGATGGTAAAGACGGTGCGCAGCTTGCCGGCGCCCAGGCCGAAGGAGCCTTCCCGGTAGGAATCGGGCACGGCGATGAGGGCTTCCTCAGTGGTGCGCATGATGACAGGCAGCACCATGATGGCCAGCGTAAAGGCACCGGCGATGAGGCTGTAGCCCCACTGGAGCTGGGTGACGAAGAAAAGCATGCCGAACAGGCCGTAGACGATGGAGGGGATGCCCTGCAGCGTCTCGGTGGTAACGCGGACCACCCGCACCAGCTTGTTGCCGCGCTTGGCGTACTCCACCAGCCAGATGGCGGCGAAGATGCCCAGGGGCGTGGCGATGACCAGCGCAAAGGCGGTCATGAGCACGGTGTTGATGAGGGCGGGCATGAGGGAAACGTTCTCGGAGTTATATTCCCACTCAAACAGGGAGGGCTTGAGGTTGGGAATACCCATGACGAGGATGTAGCCGATGAGGAAGAGCAGCACCGCCGCGGTGAGCAGGGCGGCGATGCGCACCAGCCACCGCAGGATACCTGCCTGGACCCGGGCGGAAGTCCGGTTGCGGTTGCCTGCGGGGAAAACCGTCCGGGGGTTGACCCGGCTCAGACCGGCAGCCTTTTCGCCGCCGTTTGCAGTGATCTCAGGCATTCTTGCTGCCCCCTTTCACGATGCTGAAGCAGAGGTTGATGAGAAGAATGAAAACGAAGAGTACGACGCCGGTGGCAATGAGCGCCTCACGATGGAGGTCGGCGGCATAGCCCATCTCGATGACGATGTTGGAGGTCATCGTGCGCAGACCCTGGAACAGGCCCTTGGGCATCCAGGTCTGGTTGCCGGCCACCATGACCACGGCCATGGTCTCGCCGATGGCGCGGCCGATGCCCAGGATGACCGCCGAAAGCACACCGCTCTTGGCGGCGGGCAGCACGGCGAAAAAGACGCTGCGCTCGTGGGTGGCGCCCAGGGCCAGGCTGCCCTCGTAGTAGCTGGCGGGCACGGCATCCAGGCTGGCCTTGCTGACCGTGATGATGGTGGGCAGGATCATGATGCCCAGCAGCACCGCAGCGGTGAACAGGCTCATGCCCTTGCCGCTTTTAACGCCCAGCACATCCTTGAAGAAATCGCTCTTGACCATGGCCTGCACGGCGGGCACCATGACCACCATGCCGAAGAAGCCGTACACCACCGAGGGGATGCCTGCCAGCAGCTGGACCGCGGGCAGCATGACCTTGTTGACAGCGGGGGAAGCAAACTTGGACATGTAGATGGCGGTGAGCAGGCCGATGGGCACGCCCACGATGATGGCGCCGGCGGTGACGTAGATGGAGCCCAGGATCATGGGCAGGATGCCGTAGATATCGTTGCCGGGCTTCCAGGTGGTGCCCAGCAGGAAATCCAGCGGGCCGATCTTGAAGATGGTGGGCAGGCCGTTGGCGAACAAAAAGATACAGATCAGCGCGACGGCCAGAATCGAGATGCAGGCACAGGCGGTAAATACGCCCTGCATGACCCGTTCCCGGGTCTTGGCAGTTTTCGTTTTCATTTTTCCTATACACGCTCCTTGGGGGTTCAGCGAAAAACCGTGGGGGTTCCTACCATAAAAAGCGGCTGTCACTGCCGGAGCTGCAACAGCCGTTGGGGGATTGCGGAAACTTACTGGACGTCAGACCAGACGGTGCTCTCGCCGGTGTAGATGCTCTTGATCTGATCCACGCTCAGGTCAGCGACGGTGTTGGCAGGGTTGACGACGACCGCGATGCCGTCCATGGCCAGCACGGTGGCCTGGGCACCCTCAGCAGTCTCGGTATCCTTCAGCTCACGGCTGGCCATACCCACAGTGTAGGTGCCGTCCAGAGCGCCGGTGACACCGGTGGTGGAGTCGGTGGTGAGCAGCTCAATGGTGGCGTTGGGGTTGACGGTCTTGTAGGCCTCGATGAGCTTCTCCATCAGCGGAGAGACGGAGGAAGAACCGCCTACCGTAATGCTGCCGCTGGGCTGGGTGGAGGTGAACTCGGTGCCTTCGCCGCCGATGTAGCCTTCCTCAGTGGCCAGGGCCTGGCCGTCGGGGCTCATGCAGTAGGCGATGAAGTCGACGGCAACGGCGTCGGTGGGCTCACCGTTGGTGACGATGTTGAAGGGACGGGCCAGGGTGTAAGTACCGTTGGAAACATTCTCGGCAGTGGCTTCCACGCCGCCCACGGTGACAGCCTTGACGGTGTCGTTCAAAGAGCCCAGGCTGATGTAGCCGATGGCGGTCTCATCGTTGGCCACAGCGGTCATAACGCCGTTGGTGGAGCTCTGGATGGCGGCGGCCTCAGTGGTCATGTCCACCTTCTCGCCGGCATCGTTCTTTTCTTCCACGCCGGTCAGCTCGATGAAAGCGCCGCGGGTGCCGGAACCATCTTCACGAGAGATGACCGTGATGTCCTGATCGGCATCGAAATCGCCGGTGGCTTCGGCTTCGGTGGACTCGGCAGCTTCGCTGGTGGAAGCGGCGGTGCTCTCGGAAGCGGAAGCAGACTCGCTGGTGGAAGCGGAACCGCCGCAGGCAGCCAGGCTCAGGGCCATGGTGGCGGCCAGAACGGAAGCAACAACAGATGTACGTTTCATAACTATTTCTTCTCCCTTTTTACCAAATCTCTATGTGTTCTTTTGGTGGTTTTGCTGCCCCCGTTTGTCCGGGAGCATGCTTATTGTACCGCGAACAGCTTTTTGCATCGACCATAGTGGCGTACAATCGGCGTAAAGAATGCGCAAAGTGAACAAAGCTTATGTAAAGAAATTGTAAAATACGTAAAAAACAGGAAAAATCCAGCCCTTTCCAGCCCCAAAAACGACGCCAGACTGCCCATTTTACACAGATTTTACAAAACCTTTACCGTTCCCTGCTGGTTTGGCGGTGAAGCAATACATTATAATAGAGAGCGGTATAGGGCGCGGCTTGGCCGCGCGGTTTTTACAAAACCAAATAAGAGAATGGATGGTCCCTGTATGAGTATTTTTAACATCTTCGTACTGCTGGGCGGCCTGGCCATGTTCCTCTATGGCATGGACGTCATGGGCAAAAGTCTGGAACAAACCGCCGGCGGCAAGCTGCAGGTCATTCTGAGCAAGATGACCTCCTCCCCGCTGCGCGGCCTGCTGTTGGGCTTGGCGGTCACGGCCGTCATCCAGTCCAGCTCTGCCACCACCGTTATGGTGGTGGGCTTCGTCAACTCCGGTCTGATGGATCTGTATCAGGCGGTGGGCGTGATCATGGGCGCCAATGTAGGCACCACCGTCACCGCTTGGCTGCTGAGCCTGACCGGCCTGCAGGGAGAAAGCTTCCTGATCCAGATGCTGAGCCCCGACGCCTGGGCGCCGCTGCTGGGCTTTGCGGGCATCGTCATGTTCATGTTCGGCAAGGAGCGTCAGAAGGGCATCGGCCAGATCTTCCTGGGCTTTGCCATCCTGATGACCGGCATGGATCTGATGAGCAACGCCACTGCTCCCTTGGCTGACGCCCCGTGGTTCGGCGATCTCTTCTTGGCCTTCACCAACCCGATTCTGGGTGTACTGGTGGGCGCGCTGCTCACCGCCATCATCCAGTCCTCCTCCGCGTCGGTAGGTATCTTGCAGGCGCTGTCCCTCTCGACGGGGGCGGTGTCCATCGCGGCGGCCATGCCCATCATCATGGGCCAGAACATCGGCACCTGCGTCACGGCGCTGATCTCCTCGGCTGGCGCCAACAAGAATGCCCGCCGGACCGCCATGATCCATCTGTATTTCAACATCATCGGCACCACGGTGTTCCTGACGGGATTCTACGCCCTCAACGCCGTGTTCCACTTTTCCTTCTATTATGAACAGGCCAACGCCTTCAACATTGCGGTGATCCACACGGTGTTCAACCTGATGACCACCGCCATCCTGCTGCCTTTCAACAAGCTGCTGGTGAAGCTGGCCATCCTGACGGTGCCCGACGACAAAAAGCCCCAGCAGAACACCCTGCTGGACGAGCGTCTGCTCTCCACCCCGGCGGTGGCCATCAACCGCGCCATGCTGGTGGGCGGCGATATGGCCGAGGTCTGCCGCACCTCGCTGCTGCAGGCCATGTCCACCACCCGCAAGTGGGATGACGCCATCGCCGACGAGGTCCGCCGCAAGGAGGACGCCGTGGACCACTACGAGGACGCCCTGGGTACCTATCTAGTCCAGCTCTCCGGCCGTACTCTGAGCAAAGAGGACAACCGTACCATCAACACCCTGCTGCATACCATCGGGGATTTCGAGCGTATTTCCGACCACTCGGTGAATCTGCTGGAAGCCGCCGAGGAAATCCGCGACAAGAACATCCGCTTCAGCGACGAGGCGCTGGACGACCTGAGCGTGCTGGAAGCCGCCCTGCAGGATATCGTCAACCGCACGGTGGACGCCTTCCAGAAGCACGACTGCTATGCCGCCGGCAAGATCGAACCGCTGGAGGAAGTGGTGGACGGGCTGGTGCGCGAGGTCAAGACCCGGCACATCGCCCGCCTGCAGGCGGGTACCTGCACCATCGAGTACGGCTTTGTGCTGGATGACCTGCTGACTACCTACGAGCGCATTGCCGACCACTGCTCCAACATTGCCGTTGCCATGATCGAGGTGGCCGACGACAAATTCGATACCCATGAGTACCTCAACCACCTCAAGAACGGCGGCAGCGTGAAATTTGAACAGCGGTACGAGAAGTACCGCGGCCGCTACACCTTCCCTGCGGAGGGGGCCACTGAATCTGTGCCCGTTCCGGCGACGACCGGGGCCGGGCAGTCATAAAGGAGTCTTGATTATTCATGATCTATATCGTCGAAGATGATGCCAGCATCCGTGAACTGGAGCAGTATGCCCTGCAGACCAACGGCTATGAGGCCAGCGGCTGCGAGGACGGCGCCAGTTTTTGGGCCGCGCTGCGCAATGCGGCGCCTGAGTTGGTCATTCTGGACGTGATGCTGCCCGACGAGGACGGCTACCAGATCCTGAACAAACTGCGGGCCGATCCCGCCACCCGCACCATCCCTGTCATTATGGTCACGGCCAAGACCAGCGAGATCGACGTGGTCAAAGGCCTGGACCACGGTGCCGACGATTACCTGTGCAAGCCCTTCGGCATCATGGAATTCATTTCCCGCGTAAAGGCCGTGCTGCGCCGCTCCGCCGCAGCCGCGCCCGCCCCGGCGCCCAAAACGCTGACCTTCGGGTCTATTGTGCTGGACGACATGGCCCGCACCGTCCGGGTGGACGGCGCGCCCGTGGAGCTGACCTTTAAAGAATACGCGCTGCTGCACCTGTTCATGGAGCATCCCGAGCAGGTGCTGGCCCGTGAGCGCATTATGAAAGAGGTGTGGGATACCGACGATCTGCTGGAATCCCGCACTATTGACATGCACGTGCGTACCCTGCGCCAGAAACTGGGCGCAGCGGGCGAAGCCATCCGCACCGTGCGCAAGGTAGGCTACAAGCTGAGCACGGAGGGCGCCGATGAGTGATGAGGAGCGCCGCCAGACCCGCCCCCAGAGCATGACCCGGCGCTACCGCCGGGGGCTGATTCTGGTGGGGGTGCTCTGCGTACTGGCGACCCTGACCGCCGCCACCCTGCTGTTTCAGCGCAGCTACACCGAGCGGGTAGACAGCTACCTGCGGGCGCTGTGCACCACCCTGGCCGACGGCTACACGCTGCGGGGCACCGGCAACCCCGAGGACCTGGCAGCGCTGGCAGCCGACAGCGGCGTGCGCTGCACGCTGATCGCCCAGGACGGCACCGTGCTGTATGACAGCGAAACCAATGCTCCGCTGCCCAGCCACGCCGACCGGCCGGAAATCCAGCAGGCCCTTGCCCAGGGCAGCGGCAGCTGCACCCGTGAGAGCAAGACCATGGACCGGGAGACCCACTACTACGCCCTGCGGGTAGATACCCCCGCCGGTGTGCAGGTGCTGCGCGTGGGCGAGGAAGTGGACAACATCTGGGGCCTCAGCGCCGACACACTGCCGCTGCTGATCTGTGCGCTGGTGGTGATCCTGCTGGGGGCCTGGCTGCTTTCCGCCTGGCTGACCCGGTTGCTGGTACAGCCCATCAACCGTCTGGCAGAAAACCTGGATACCATCGAGGCCGATGTGCCCTATGAAGAGCTGATCCCCCTGGCCCGCACGGTGCAGACCGACCGCAAACTGCGGGAGGACAACGAAACCATGCGCCGGGAGTTCACGGCCAACGTGAGCCATGAACTGAAAACCCCGCTGACCAGCATTTCGGGCTATGCCGAACTCATCGAGACCGGCATGGCCAAAAGCGCCGACGTGCCCACCTTTGCGGCCCGCATCCACAAGGAAGCCCAGCGGATGATCGCCCTGGTGAGCGATATTCTCCAGCTCAGTGAACTGGACAGCACCCAGGCTACCCGCGGCCAGAGCGCCCCGCCGGACATGGTGCCGGTGGACCTGGCAGCGCTGGTGAAGGAGATCGCCCAGACCATGACGGTGAACGCCCGCAAGGCCTATGTGACCTTGCAGTACGACGCCCGCCCCGCCACGGTGCAGGGCTGCCGCGACCAGCTGGTGGAACTGGCCACCAACCTGTGCGACAACGCCATCCGCTACAACCGCCCCGGCGGCCATGTGGACCTGCGCTGCGGCACCGGGTCCGACGGCTGCCCCTACCTGGAAGTGGAGGACAACGGCATCGGCATCCCCCAGGACAGCCAGTCCCGGGTGTTTGAGCGGTTCTACCGCGTGGACAAGAGCCGGTCCAAGGCCACCGGCGGCACCGGCCTGGGCCTTGCCATCGTCAAGCACATTGCCTTGCTGCACGATGCCCGCATCGACCTGCAAAGCCAAGTGGGTACCGGCACCACCATCAAGGTTACTTTCCCCCAAAATTCATGATCCTGCGGAGGAACTTTGGCGGTTCCTCCGTTGTTTTATGTCCGTTTTTCGTGGTATAATATTTTTTAACAAGTGTTTATAAACCGAGATATGACAAAGGAGCAGCCTGTATGAACGAACAATGGCTCAATCTCTACCGCACCGAGATCGAAGAATTTTATAAAAAGACCCAGGCCTTTGCGGCAGGGGAACTTTCCCGCAAGGATTACAAAGGCGCCTCCGGCGGCTTCGGCAGCTATGCCCAGCGGGACGGCACCAAGCACATGCTGCGCCTGCGCCTGCCCGGCGGCCGCCTGACCGAACCCCGGCTGCAGTTCCTGGCCCGCATCGCCGGAAAATACAACATCGCCCCCCTCAAGCTGACCACCTGCGAGACCGTGCAGCTGCACAACCTGACCCCCGACCTGCTGCCCGTGCTGATGGAACAGGCCGCCTACTGCGATATCATCACCCGGGGCGGCGGCGGTGACAACCCCCGCAACGTCATGGCCAGCCCGCTGACCGGCGTGCAGGAAGGCGAAGCCTTCGACGTCATGCCCTGGGTCGAGGCTGCCAGCGACTACCTGCTCTCCATCTGCCGGGATATCCACATGCCCCGCAAGCTGAAAGTGGCGTTCTGCAACGGCGTGGATGACTGCGTGCACGCCTCCTTCCGCGATATGGGCTTCATCGCCCAGGCGGACGGCACCTTCCGCCTCTACATCGCAGGCGGCCTTGGCAACAATCACCGCATGGGTGTGCTGGTGGCCGAGCACCTGCCCGCTTCCGATGTACTCTACGCCATCAAGGCGATGATCGACACCTTCTGCGCCCACGGCAACTACGAGAACCGCGCCAAGGCCCGCACCCGCTATATGCAGGAGACTCTGGGTGCCGAGGAACTGCGCCGTGTCTACCTGGAGAATCTGGCCGCCTGCAAGGCCGAGGGCGGCCTGGACCTGAACCTGACCCCCAAGGCCGTGACCAAGACCGGCGAAGGCACCATCGAGGATGCCCGCGTCATCCCCCAGAAGCAGAAGGGCCTGTACGCCGTGGCCTATCACCCCATCGGCGGCATTCTGCCCACCGGCAAGCCCACCGAGCTGGCCGCCCTGCTGCGGGACATGCCCGCTGCCGAGTGCCGTGTGGCCCCCCACGAGACCATCTATATCATCAACCTGACCGCCGAGGAGGCCCAGCGCATTCTGGACGCCACCGCTGACGGTGCCCATACCCTGTTTGAAACCAGCGTGGCCTGCATCGGCGCGGCCATCTGCCAGCAGGGCGTGCGGGACAGCCAGGCGGCGCTGCAGGCCTGCGTGCAGGCCGTGCGGGAAGCAGGCATCCCCGACGGCGCCCTGCCCAAGATCTGCATTTCCGGCTGCCCGTCCAGCTGCTCGGCCCATCAGGCGGCGGCCATGGGCTTCCAGGGCGGCATGAAGCCGGTACCCGGCGGCAAACCCGCCCCCGCGTTCCGGATGTTCCTGAACGGCAGCGATGCCCTGGGCGCCGAACAGTTCGGCGATTTTGTGGGTACGGTCTATGAGGACCAGCTGCCCGCCCTGCTGGTGGAACTGGGCCAGGCTGCCGCGGCGGCCGGTCAGGACTGGGAGAGCTGGCACACCGCTCACCCCGAGGAACTGAAAGCCATTCTGGCAAAGTATTGCTAAATCTTTGTACAACCTGCCCTGTGGTGTGAAAGGTTTACCCCCTTTTGCCCCGCGGGGCTTCGGTTTGCTTGACACTGCCTGCCCTGCGGCGCATACTGGGCAGACAACACAACCGAAAGGAAACAAAATCATGATGAAACGTATTTTCCCTGCCCTGTGCGCGGCGCTGCTGCTGGCGGGTTGCGGTGCACAGGCTTCCACCGAAAGCACCGCCCCCGTGGAGACGACCACGGCGGAATCCACTCCGGCCACTCCTGAAGCCGCCGATGCCACCACGCTGACCTTTACCGACGACCTGGACCGCGAGGTTACCGTACCGGTACAGCCCCAGCGTGTGGCGGTGCTGCTGGGCAGCTACGCCGATGTGTGGTGCCTGGCCGGCGGCCAGGATACCCTGGTGGCGGCGGCCAACGACGCCTGGACCGACTTTGACCTTTCCCTGGGCGACGACGTGGCCAACCTGGGCAGCCTGATGGAACCCAACACCGAGGAACTGATCGCCGCCCAGCCGGACCTGGTGATCGCCAGCAGCAACACCACCTCCAATGTGGAGCTGCTGCCCAGCCTGGAAGAGCTGGGCGTGCCGGTGATCTACTTCGGCGTGAACAGCTTTGACGATTACCTGGAGATGCTGGACGTCTGCACCCAGATCACCGGCCACACCGAAAACTACCAGACCTACGGCCTGGACGTGCAGGCCCAGGTGGAGAAAGCCAAGGAGCAGAACGACGGCAGCGCCCCCACGGTGCTGGTGCTGCGCTCGGCCAGCACCAGCTGCAAGGTGAAGAACAGCAAGGGCACCGTGCTGGGCGAGATCCTGGCCGACCTGGGCGCCGTGAACATTGCCGACAGCGACACCGGCCTGCTGGAGGACCTGAGCATGGAGCGGATCATCGCCGATGACCCCGACTACATCTTTGTGGTGTTCCAGGGCAGCGACCAGGAAGCCGCCCAGAAAACGCTGGACGCGGCCCTCACCTCCAACCCCGCGTGGGACACCCTCTCGGCGGTGCAGAACGGCAACTTCCACATCATGGAGAAGGAGCTCTACCACCTGAAACCCAACGCCCGCTGGGGTGAAGCCTACCAGAAGGTAGCGGATATCCTGTATCCGGCGGCCTGACAGCCTTCAAAGAGGGGAACAGTCCCGCACGGCGATGCCTGCCGGGCCTATTCCCCCCTTTGAATCCCCCCTCGACAAAATCGAAGGGAAAACCGCGCACTGACGCACACAATTTTCCCTTCGATTTCCCTGTATGTGTCTGCACCGGTCGGCACATGTCCGCCGGTGCAGACGAGTTCACATAATAGGCAAGATACATGAAAAAGCCGCCCGTCCGGGAAATCCCGGGCGGGCGGTTTTGGTTTTACAGCAGGATGTAGGGCGGGGTCTTGACCCCGCCGTGGGAATCGGCAGCCGGGCGCCGTGCCGTATTTACAGGAACCGGCGGATATCCTCGGCCAGCTTTTCCTCCAGGGCGATGAGCCGCTTGGTGATATCCTTGGAATCTTCGCTGGCGGCTTCGTACTGATTGAGGTAGCGGTTCAGCGACTTGACCCCCATGTTGCAGCCGTCGGTGATGAGGTCGGCGATGGTGGCATCGCTCTCGTTCATCGTCAGCATGGCCCCAGTTTTGATCCAGGACACGCCCTGGGCAATGGGGTTAGGCTCCTTGCCCTCGTCGTGGAAGCCGTGCAGCGCATTGACGATCTCGTTTTGCAGCTGCTCATGCTCGGTGCGGCAGCGGGCCAAAGCGTCCCGCAGGGACTGGCTTTTGGCCACGTCCATCACCTGGTCGATGGCCGAAATGCCCATGGCCACCCCGGCGTCACATTCCCGCAGCAGTTTGATGGTATCTTCTTGAATCATTGGGTTCTCCCCCTCCCGTTTTGGCTAGGATGCCCCGGAACGGAAGAGATTATACAGCCTCAGCGGCCCAGACGGTATTTAAAATCCCGGTAGCCGAACTGCACCAGCTCCCGGCAGGCGCCGTCGCCCCCGCGGGCCCAGATGGCAGGCAGCGGCATACCGTTGAAAGTGTTGTTCTTGCAGGTAGTATAAATCGCCATATCGCCGAAGACCAGCAGGTCGCCGGGCCGGGGCACGGCGTCAAAGCCGTAGTCCCCGATGACGTCCCCCGCCAGGCAGGTGGGGCCCGCCAGCCGCACGGTGCAGGGCTTTTCCCCCACATCGGCGGCGAACAGCAGCGGCGGGCGGTAGGGCATCTCGATGACGTCGGGCATATGGCAGGCGGCGCTGGCGTCGAGGATGGCCACCGTGGTATCGCCGTTATGCACCACATCCAGCACCCGGGTCAGGAGATACCCGGCGTTGAGGGCACAGGCCTCCCCCGGTTCGAGATAGACCGTCACGCCCCAGTCGGCCTGGGCCCGGGCGATGCAGCGCTCCAGCGTGGTCAGATCGTACCCCGGGCGGGTGATGTGGTGGCCGCCGCCCATGTTGAGCCACTTCATTTTGGGCAGAATATCGCCGAATTTTTCCGCCACTGCGTCCAGCGTCACTGCCAGTGCGTCGGAATCCTGCTCGCACAGGGTGTGGAAGTGCAGCCCGTCCAGCAGGTCCGGCAGAGCCGGGTTTTGAGCCGCCGCGGCGTCCCACTGGGCGCGGGTGGTGCCCAGGCGGCTGCCGGGGGCGCAGGGGTCATAGATGGCATGGCCTTCCTGGGTGGAGCACTCGGGGTTCACCCGCAGGCCCACGCTCTTGCCCGCAGCTTTCGCCATGGGGCCGAACTTCGCCAGCTGGGCCGGGGAGTTAAAGACGATATGGTCGGCCCAGCGCAGCAGTTCCTCCATCTCGTCCTCCCGGTAGGCGGCGCAGAATACATGCACCTCTTTGCCGGGCATCTCCTCGGCACCCAAGCGGGCCTCATACAGGCCGCTGGCCTCGGTGCCCGCCAGATGGGGCGCCAAAACGGGATACAGGTCATAGTTGCTGAAGGCCTTTTGCGCCAGCAGCACCTTGCAGCCGGTGCGCTGGGCCAGATCGCCGAGGATCTCGGCATTGCGGGCCAGCGCCCCCTCGTCCAGCAGGTAGCAGGGCGTGGGCAGGGCCGCAAAATCCGCGGGCACCGTGCCGCCGATGGCGGCAAAGGGCGGGCGGGTATCCACGGCGGGCATCAGTCCACCAGCGCCGGGGCGCGGTTCTCACTGCGGGGCAGGCCGTACTTGTCCAGCGCGTCGAGGAACGGATCGGGGTTGAACTCCTCCACGGTGTAGACGCCGGGCTTGGTCCACTGGCCGGTGAGCATCATCAGGGCGCCGCACATGGCCGGTACGCCGGTGGTGTAGCTGATGGCCTGGCTGCCCACTTCCTTGTAGCATTCCTGGTGGTCGCAGACGTTATAGATGTAGTAGGTCTTGGGCTGGCCGTCCTTGGTGCCGGTGAAGATGCAGCCGATGTTGGTCTTGCCCTTGGTGCGGGGGCCCAGGCTGGCCGGGTCGGGCAGCAGGGCTTTGAGGAACTGGATGGGGACGATCTCCTGACCGTTATAATTGATGGGGGTGGTGGAGAGCATACCCACATCCTCCAGGCAGCGCATATGGTCGAGGTAGCTCTGGCCGAAGGTCATGAAAAAGCGGATGCGCTTGACGTCGGGGAAATTCTTGCCCAGAGACTCGATCTCCTCGTGGTGGAGCAGGTACATATCCTTCTTGCCCACCTGGTCAAAGTCGTATTCCCGCTTGATGCTCATGGCCGGGATCTCCACCCAGTGGCCGTTTTCCATGTAGCTGCCGGGGGCGCTGACTTCGCGCAGGTTGATCTCGGGGTTGAAGTTGGTGGCGAAGGCATAGCCGTGGTCGCCGCCGTTGCAGTCCAGGATGTCGATGGTGTCGATGGTGTCGAACTCGTGCTTGGCGGCGTAGGCGCAGTAGGCCTGGGTCACGCCCGGGTCAAAGCCGCAGCCCAGCAGGGCGGTGAGGCCGGCATCCTCGAACTTTTTCTTGTAGGCCCACTGCCAGGAGTAGTCGAAGTAGGCGGAGAAGCCTGCTTCCTTGCAGCGCTTCTCGTAGATGGCGCGCCATTCGGGGTCGTCGGTGTTTTCCGGCTCGTAGTTGGCGGTGTCCATGTAGTTGACGCCGCAGGCCAGGCAGGCGTCCATGATGGTCAGGTCCTGGTAGGGCAGGGCGATGTTCATGACCAGGTCGGGCTGGTAGCTCTTGATGAGGGCGATGAGCTGGTCAACGTCGTCCGCATCCACCTGGGCGGTGGTGATTTTGGTTTTGGTGATGGGGGCCAGTTTTTCGGCCAGGGCGTCGCACTTGGATTTGGTGCGGCTGGCGATGCACAGTTCGGTGAAAACATCGCTGACCTGGCAGCATTTCTGGATGGCGACACTGGCAACGCCGCCGCAGCCGATGACAAGAACTTTGCTCATGGTGATGACTCCTTTTTTGTACGATGTATTGTTCCTTCTTTACAAAGAAGGAACCGAAGAAATTCCAAACAATTAAACCTTGGGCCGGTTATACACCAGCGCCAGCAGCAGTTCCCGCAGGGTCTTGCAGGCGGTGGCGGTGGAAACGCCGCTGGCATCCAGCATGGGGGCCAGCTCGTTGAGATCGGCGCCCACAATGTTGGCCCGGGTCACGGTGCGGATGGCGTCCAGCAGCTGTACAAAGCTGACGCCCCCTGCTTCCGGTGTGCCGGTGCCGGGGAAGGCCGACGGGTCCAGGCAGTCCATATCAATGGTCAGGTAGACGGGGACTTTGGTATCGCACAGCCACTGGGTCAGTTCCGCAAGCCCCGTGAAATCAAACCGGTGCATATCGGTGTGGGCGGCGGCAAAGTCAAATTCTTCCCGGTCGCCGCTGCGGATGCAGAACTGGTGGATGCGCCCGTCGCCCAGAATATCGTGGCAGCGGCGGATGACGCAGGCGTGGCTGAGTTTCGCGCCCAGGTAATCGTCCCGCAAATCGGCGTGGGCGTCAAAGTGGACGATGTGCAGCTCGGGGTAGCGCGCCGCCACCGCCCGCACGGAACCCAAGGTGACCAGATGTTCGCCGCCCAGCAGCAGCGGGAACTTGCCGTCCCGCAAAATTTCCGCCGCCCGGGATTCGATGTCCACCAGGGCGCTTTCGCTGCTGCCGAAGCAGAGTTCCAGGTCGCCGCTGTCGAAGATCTCGCAGTCGGTCAGGTCGGTGTTCTGGTAGGGGCTGTAGGTTTCGATGCCGTAGCTTTCGTGCCGGATGGCCGCCGGGCCGAACCGGGCGCCGGGGCGGTAGCTGGTGGTGGAATCATAAGGCGCACCGAAGAGCACGATCTCGGCGGTGCGGTAGGCGCTGTCGCACCCGATAAAGTTTTCAACATTCCGTGGCAGCATCAGCGTTCCTCCACTTCCCGCAGCATTTCCTCGAGAAATGCCGGCAGATAGAATGCACCCACATGCAGGCGGGTGGTGTAGTAGCGGGTACGCATGTTCAGCGCGTTCCAGGCGGCCGCGTCCAAATCATCGATGGGATGATACTTTTTGCTGGCAAAACCGAACAGCCAGTAGCCCGCCGCAAAGGTGGGGATGTGGGCCTGGTACACTTTGCTAATGGGGAAGGTGCTGGCAATGCGCTTGTGGCTGCGCTGCATGGCGTTGGCGTCCTCGGCATAGAAGGGGCTGCCCTGCTGGTTCACCATGATGCCATCCTCTTTGAGGGCGTTGAAGCAGTTGCCGTAAAATTCCCGGGTGAAAAGACCTTCCGACGGGCCGAAGGGGTCGGAGGAATCCACGATGATGAGGTCGTACTCATCCTCGCACCGGCGGATGAACTTGAGGGCGTTTTCAAAGTAGATATGGACCCGGCGGTCGTCCATGCGGCAGGCGTTGCCCGGCAGATAAGCGCGGCAGGCTTCCACCACCATGGGGTCCATCTCGACGAGGTCGATGCGCTCCACCCGGTCGTAGCGGGTCAGTTCCCGCACCACGCCGCCGTCGCCGGCGCCGATGACCAGGATATCCTTGGCTTCCCGGTGCACCGACATGGGCACATGGGTGATCATCTCGTCGTAGATGAACTCGTCCCGCTCGGTGAGCATGACGTTGCCGTCCAGCGTGAGCACCCGGCCGAATTCCGGCGTTTCAAAGATATCAATGCGCTGGTAGTCGCTCTGCTTGGAGTAGAGCTGGCGATCCACCCGGATGCTGTGCTTGACGTCCGGGGTATGAAATTCCGAAAACCACATTTCCATGGGAAAACCCTCCTTCTCAGGCCAGCACGTTCAGGCGCAGGATGTCGGGGTCCTCGGGACCCGTCATGCTGCAGCCCTTGGCTTTGGCGTACTCGATGTAATCGAGAATTTCGGCGGTGATGCGCTCCCCCGGCGCGAGGATGGGGATGCCCGGGGGATAGCACATGACGAACTCACTGCAGACCCGGCCCTCGGTCTCCCGCAGGGGCAGGCTGATTTTCTCGGCGTAGAAGGCCTGCTGGGGGCTGGCCACCACTTCGGGGTCGATGTATTCCTGGTTGAGCAGGCCGGTGCCGTCGGTGTGGTAGCGGCGCTTGATCTCGGCCAGGGCGCTGACCAGCCGCTCCAGTTCCTGGGGACGGTCGCCCATGGAGAGGTAGGCCAGAATGTTGCCGATGTCGCCGAACTCGATCTGGATATCGTACTCATCCCGCAGGATGTCGTAGACTTCGATGCCCGCCAGACCGATATCCCGGGTATGGATGCTGAGCTTGGTGGTGTCGAAGTCAAAGACCGAATCGCCATTGCACAGTTCCTTGCCGAAGGCGTAGTACCCGCCGATGGCGTTGATCTCCTCCCGGGCGTACTCGGCCATATCGGCCACCTGGTGGAAGACCTGGCGCCCGCGCAGGGCGAGGTTGCGGCGGGAGATATCCAGGCTGGACATGAGCAGGTAGCTGCCAGAGGTGGTCTGGGTCAGGTTGATGATCTGGCGCACATAGCCCGCGTGGACATTGGGCCCGCAGAGCAGCAGGCTGGACTGGGTCAGGCTGCCGCCGCTTTTGTGCATGGAGACAGCGGCCATATCGGCCCCCGCCGCCATGGCGGAAACCGGCAGCCCGCCGCCGAAATAGAAGTGGGTGCCGTGGGCTTCATCGGCCAGGCAGAGCATGCCCGCGTCGTGGGCCATCCGCACGATGGCCCGCAGGTCGCTGCAGATGCCGTAGTAGGTGGGGTTGTTCACCAGCACCGCCACCGCATGGGGGTGCTCGGCAATGGCCTTGGCCACCTGTTCCCGGCGCATACCCAGGGAGATGCCCAGCCGCTGGTCCACCTCGGGGTTGACGTAGACCGGCACCGCGCCGCAGAGCACCAGGGCGTTCAGCACGCTGCGGTGCACGTTGCGGGGCAGAATGATCTCATCCCCCCGCTTGCAGGCGGTTAGCACCATGCTCTGTACCGAGCTGGTGGTGCCGCCCACCATCAAAAAGGCGTGGGCCGCGCCGAAGGCATCGGCGGCCAGTTCCTCCGCTTCCCGGATGACCGACACCGGGTGGCAGAGATTGTCCAGGGGTTTCATGCTGTTTACATCCACGCCCACGCACTGCTGGCCCAGAAAGGCCGTCAGTTCGGGGTTGCCGCGGCCGCGCTTGTGGCCGGGCACGTCGAAAGGCACCACCCGCATGCGGCGGAAGTTTTCCAGCGCCTCGTGGATCGGCGCGCGGCGCTGGTCCAGACGGGTGTGGTTTCCGTTCCCGTTCATGTTTTCCTCCGTCCCGTGGTTCCTGTGCAAAACAAAAAACGCAAGCCGCACCACCGGGTGCAGACTTGCGTTGTCTTTCGCCATTTTTCGCCGCAAAGCGCCCTGTCCTCCACAAAACGAGGGCAAGGGCGGGGCTTTTGTATCTTTGGCGTATCGTGTCCAGAGTCTATATAGCAATTCTACTTTTACTACTCTTATTGACCGTTTCACAAGTCTGCGTGGGGTGCACGCAATTTCTGGTTATCAAAAGGAACCAACTTATAAAATTTGAGCTTTTAACTCAATCAATAAGGCAACCCAAGTTGCCGATCGGCAGTGGACCCGGCTGTCCGTATGGCCTTAGCCCCTGATGGGCGGTCCTAGGTAAATTGCTTTGAAAAACTCCTACACGATTCGTCTTTCAAAATCGTGGTTATCGTACCATATCGTCGGGAAAATGTCAATGAAATTTTTGGTAAAATTCCCGTACAACAAAAAAGGGGGCCACCCCTTGCGGGATGGCCCCCTTTTGGAGGTAAAAATTACAGAATCTCGATCTGAGTGGGCTGCTTCTCCGGCAGTTTCTTAGCTTCCGCCTTGGGCAGGTTCAGCTTCAGGATACCGTCCTCAAAGCTGGCCTTCACATCCTCGGGCTTGAGCTCTTCGCCCACATAGAAGCTGCGGGCGCAGGAACCGGTGTACCGCTCCTGACGGATATAGTGGCCGTCGTTATCCTTCTCATCATGGTCGGCGCTACGGTTGGCCGTGATGGTCAGGTAGCCGTTCTGCAGATCCAGCTTCACGTCCTCCTTCTTGAAGCCGGGCAGGTCCACGAAAACGTCATAGCCGTTTTCGGTCTCCCGCACATCGGTCTTCATCACATTGGCACTCCGTTTGCCAAAAGCACGGCGGGGATCAGCCGCCTGCATCATGCGGTCAAAGTCGCGATCCCAATCATTCTGGAACCAATCGTCCAGCAAAGCATCATGAAACATATAAGGCACCATCATCATAAGTCATTCCTCCAATTCTCATCGGCTGCCGGTTGTTTTTCCGGCGTCGGACTTTTGATTTAGCCTTCTCGGGGTTCTGGGGGTCCTGCTTTCGCATCGCCCCTTGTTCCCTTGGAACGCCTTTAGTATAGCACCGCAAATTAGCACTGTCAAGCGTAGAGTGCTAATGTTTACATTTCATGCAATGTTTGTTCACAAAATATGCGA
This sequence comes from uncultured Subdoligranulum sp., assembly GCA_900545545.1. Lineage (GTDB taxonomy): Bacteria > Bacillota > Clostridia > Oscillospirales > Ruminococcaceae > Gemmiger. The sequence continues at coordinate 51,758 of UQZO01000008.1, forward strand.
TTTTTCCCCGGGGCTGTACAAACGGGCGGTTTTCCGCTATGATAAAGGCACCCTAATCCTGATAAAGAAGGCAGAAAACCATGGTATACCAACTGATTTTCAGTCCCACCGGCGGCACCCAGGCTGTGGCCAACGCGCTGTCCGGCGGGCAGGTCGTGGACCTGACCGACCGCAATTTTGATTTTTCTTCCGTGACCCTGACCGGGCAGGATGTAGCGGTCATCGCCGTTCCCTCCTATGGCGGCCGTGTGCCGCTGCCCGCCGTGGAGCGGCTGGGCAAGGTGCACGGTGGCGGCGCCCGGGCCGTGCTGGTCTGCGTTTACGGCAACCGCGCCTACGAGGACACGCTGGCCGAGCTTTCCGACGTGGCCGAATTCGCCGGGTTCCGGGTGGTAGCCGGGGTGGCGGCGCTGGCGGAGCATTCCATCGCCCGCAAGTACGCTGCCGGACGCCCCGATGAATCCGACAAGGCCGTGCTGCGGGATTTCCAGGCCAGAATCCAGGCCAAGCTGGACGTCGGGGACACCACCGCCCCTGCCCTGCCCGGCAACCGCCCCTACAAAAAGCTCGGTGTGCGCAGCATCGTGCCCCAGGCAGGCAAAGCCTGCACCGCCTGCGGCCGCTGTGCGGTGGTCTGCCCGGTGGGCGCCATCGACACCGCCAACCCTAAAGTGACCGACAGCGGCAAGTGCATCAGCTGCATGCGGTGCGTGGCCCAGTGCCCGGTACATGCCCGCGACCTGAACCCCGTGGTGCTGGGCGGGCTGGAACTGGCTCTGAAGCCGGTTTGCTCCACTCGCAAGGAAAACGAGCTGTTCCTGTAAGCGTTTGCAGGGCATTGAAAAAGATCGTCCCCGGTGGGACGGTCTTTTTTGTCACTTTTCGGCCACAGACGTAAAAATTCGCCAGGCCGCTTTTCAGCGCCGCCCCAACGTGCTACACTAAAAATAAACCCTGCCACACAGTTTTTGAGGCATTGCCGTTACCAAAGAAGGTGAAAGGATGAAAAAACGCTTCTGTATTCTTTGCGCCGGTTTGTTGCTGGCCGGAACGCTGACAGGCTGTACCGTACCGGCCTCCCCGGCCCCCACCGCCACCCCGGCAGTGACCGCTGCGCCCGCCCCCACGGCTGCACCGACCCCCACGGCCACGCCGGTGCCGTCCCCTGCTCCCAACCTCCAAGACAGCGATTTCGGGCAGGAGAGCAGTGACCTCTCCTTTTTGACCGAGGAACAGCAGGACCTCTACCAAAAGGCGTTGGAACTCAGCACACCGCTCTTCGGCATGCCGGAGAATCTGAACGGGGTCGGGCCTTTCCGCCCGCTGGACGACGGCAACGGCAACTGGGCCCGCAGCGGGGAATATTACCTGTACGAAAATAGCTATGCCGCGTGGGAAGACTGGATGTACAGCATCTTTACCCCGGCGTACATCCAGCAGCTGGGGCGGTTCTACACCGATAAGTTTGTGGACCTGGACGGGCATCTGGCCACCTGGTTTGACAGTTCCCTGCTGCGCACGTTGCTGCCGGGCTACAACCGGATGGTGACGGAAAATGTTCCCCCGTTGTACCGACTGGAATCCCGGACCGAGGAGGAACTGACCTTCACCCTGCTGGCCCCCTACGACACCAACTACCGCAACAGCAACACCCCGCAGGATATGGTCCTTGAATGGAAGGAATACCCTATCCGGATGATCAACACCGACGACGGCTGGCGCATCGATGAGTTTCACACCGCAATGTACGGCTGACCCCGGCCGCAAGAACGGTCAAATCCTGTAACCGAAAACAAATCTCCCAGGAGGTGCCCTGTGAAAAAATTATTTCTTGCCGCCCTTTGCGCCCTGCTGCTGGCAGGCTGCACCGAACCGGCCTCCCCGGCAGTGACCGCCACGCTCGCGCCCACGGCTGCACCGACCCCGACACCCACCGCCACGCCGGTGCCCACACCTGCGGTTCTCTCCGAGGAGGAAGAGAAAGCGGAGTTTCTCGCATTCTGGGAGGACTCCGGGATGAGCTCCCGGATCAACGACTCCAACTGGACCGAGTATCTGGAGGAATCCCTCGGCTACTACTTTGTCGTTTCCATCTATCTGGAAAATCACGCTGAACGGCTGGGCGAGACCATCCTGTATGATACCGACGGCGCGCCCTGTTTCCCCTATGAGGATTTTCTGGGCGCAGCCCAGGCCATCTTCGTAGAGGATACCGACTATACCGCCTATATCCCCAACGAACCCGGCCCCGAAGGCACCACGCGGGCGGCCTGGGGTTATGGGGACACCTACGTACATGCCGAGCTGGACGAAAACAGCTTTGTGCTGGACGGTGACACCATCACCATCCAGGCGCTGCGCCGGTGGGTGGAGCCGGGCTACAGCGAGGACCTGGGTTTCCTGACTTACACCTTTGCCGTCCAGCCGGAGAACGAATATTGCCGTTACCGTCTGCTCTCGGTGGAAGAAGCCGCCTGATAAAAACAAAAAATGGGAGCGCCCCCAGGGGCGCCCCCTTTTTTGTTTGCCTGCGGCAGGGTTTACTCTACCCGCAGCAGGTCTTGGCCGGGCTTCACTTCGCCCTCGGCCAGCGTCTTGACGGCCGTATAGCGGTCGGTGTTGCAGACGATCAGCGGGGTGGTGACCAGATAGCCCGCCGCCTTGATGGCGTCGATGTCGAAGCTGATGAGCAGGTCGCCCTTCTTGACCTTCTGGCCGTTCTTCACATGGGCGGTGAAGTGCTCGCCGTTCAGCTTGACGGTGTCGATGCCGATGTGCAGCAGCAGCTCGGCACCGCCCTCGGTCACCAGACCGATGGCATGGTGGGTATCAAACAGATTATCCACGGTGGCATCCGCCGGGGCGCAGAGCTTGCCCTCGGTGGGTTCGATGGCCACGCCGTCGCCCAGCACGCCGGAGGCGAAGGCTTCATCCTTCACATCAGCCATGGCGACCACGGTACCGGCCAGATGGGCACCAAAAGTTTCAGCGGGGACAGCCTCCTTGGGGGCCTCTTCCTTTTTGGCAGGCGCTTCCGCCGGGGCCGGGGCCTCGATGGCCGCAGGGGCATCGGAAGCGGGGCTTTCCATATAGTCCACGAGGTTGGACTTGATAACGGCAACCTGCGGTCCGTAGATGACCTGGATGCCGTTGCCCTTGTGCACCACGCCGGAAGCACCGCTCTGGCGCAGCATGGCGTCGTTGACCTTGTCGGCGTCCACCACCGTCACACGCAGACGGGTGGCGCAGCAGTCCACGTCGGAGATGTTGGCCTTGCCGCCCAGACCCTGGAGGATCAGAGCCGAAACATGGTCGTTGCTGTTGGCACCGGCGGCATCGGGGCCGACGCCGGTCTTTTCCTTGAAGTCGGCGCGGGTGTAGAGTTTCGCCTCACCATCGCCCTCCTCGCGGCCGGGGGTCATGAGGTTCATCTTGGTGATCATGAAGTAGAAGGTGAAGTAGTAGAGCACAAAGTAGAAGACACCGACGATGACCACCCAGATCCAGTGGGTCTTTTCGTTGCCCTGCAGGATGCCGAAGAGGGTCAGGTCAATGAGGCCGCCGGAGAAGGTCATACCCACGCCCACGTTAAAGATGTGCATGAGCATGTAGGCCAGACCGGCATAGACGCAGTGGACGGCGTACATGGCAGGCGCCACAAAGAGGAAGGTGAATTCCAGGGGTTCGGTGATACCGGTGAGCATGGAGGTCAGCGCGGCAGAGAGCAGCAGACCGGCAACGACCTTGCGCTTTTCGGGGCGGGCGGCGCGGTACATGGCCAGCGCGGCGCCGGGCAGGCCGAAGATCATGAGGGGGAACTTACCTGCCATAAAGCGGGTAGCGGAAACCGAGAATTCCACGGTGTTCTTGGAGGCCAGCTCGGCGAAGAAGATGTTCTGAGCGCCCTGTACGGTGACACCGTCGATGACGGCGGTGCCGCCCACGCTGGTCTGCCAGAAGGGGATATAGAACACATGGTGCAGGCCGAAGGGGATCAGCGCACGCTCGATGAGGCCGTAGAGCCAGGTGCCTGCGTAGCCGGAAACGAGGACCAGGTTGCCCAGCATCGAGATACCGGTCTGGACCACAGGCCAGATGTAGAACATCAGGATGCCCACCACCAGGTAGACGGCGGTGCAGACGATGGGCACAAAGCGGGTGCCGCCGAAGAAGGAGAGCACCTGGGGCAGCTGGGTCTTATAGAAGCGGTTGTGCAGGGCCGCCACACCCAGGCCGACGATGATACCGCCGAAAACGCCCATCTGCAGGGTGGTGATGCCCAGCATGGAGGTGGTGCTGTTGGCGGGCATGGCTTCCACGCCGCCGGCGGCGTTGATCATGGCGGAGATGGCGGTGTTCATGACCAGGTAGGCGATGGCGCCGGACAGGGCGGCGACTTCCTTTTCCTTTTTGGCCATGCCGATGGCAACACCCATGGCAAAGAGCAGCGCCAGGTTGTTGAAAACGGCGCTGCCGCACTGGTTCATGATATCCAGCACGGTGTAGATGGGCGTGCCCTGGTGGATGATGCCGGTGAGGCCGTAGGCTTCCAGCATGGTCTCGTTGGTGAACGAGCTGCCGATGCCCAGCAGCAGGCCGGCGACCGGCAGCAGGGCGATGGGCAGCATAAACGAACGGCCCACGCGCTGCAGAACGCCAAAGATTTTGTCTTTCATACAGGTTCCTCCTATTTCTTATAAAAAATATAAACAGGGATGTATATAAAAACAGACCCATACAACTCCCCCGCACGGCGGCGGCGAAGTCATACAGGTCTAGCCTACACAGCAAACGGTGCAGTAACTATCCAAATTCAGTTTTGGGGGCGGCTCAGGGGGAGATTTCATGCAGATCACCCGCCACACGTTTCAGATGGATGGTCAGGTAGATGAGTTCTTCCTGGGAGAGGGTCTGGTTCCAGGTTTTCTGGATGTATTCGGCCACGCACTGGGCGCATTTGTAATGCTCCTTGCAGTTGCGGGCGATCAGCGCGCGGAAAGCCGCGTCGCTCTCGTTGTCGGAGTCGGTCATCATCTTGCCCTGGAACAGGCGCTGGGCAAAGTAGCGCAGATGCACCACAAACCGGTGAAAGCTCAGGGATTCCCGGTCAAAGGCGCCCAGGTCCCGGTAGTAGTATTCCACCACCTGGATGACCCCTTCGATGAGGCGGGTGATATCGTACATCTCGCTCATATCGGTGTTGAGCTCGGCGTTGACGATGTGCAGCGCAATGAAGGCTGCCTCGTCGGGGTTGAGCTCCACCCCGCACCGCTCTTTTACCATGGTCAGGCAGCGCTGGCCCAGCTGGTACTCGGTGGGATAATAGCAAAGGATGCTGCCCGCCAGCGGATTTTTGAACTCGATGCCCTGGGCTTTGCGCTGGATAGCAAAGCTGATGTGATCCGCCAGGGTGATGAGCAAGCTTTCGTTGAGGGGCTGCGGGATGGCGGCCTTGATCTCGGCGATCATGGCCTCGGTCAGGTCCAGATGCTCCAGAGGGATCTGCTCCACCAGCTCCCGCAGACGGCGCTGGCCGGATTTACCCTCCATGCGGTAGACCTTTTCCACCTGGGCGGGGTCCACGAACTGCGCAACCTTGCGGCCAAATCCCAATCCCCTGCCGGTGACGATCATCTCGTTGCCTTTTTCATCGATCACACACAGGATGTTGTTGTTGATGACCTTTTTGATGCGCATCGCTTCGCCCTCCTCTCCGCCGGGGCAGGCAAAAAAAATAACCAGCCCCCTAAAATCCCATTCCTGACAAAACAGAAGAAGATCCTAACGGAGTTGGTCTAGCCCGCATTACCGGTAACAATCCAACAGGGCCCCACACGGGCCGCTTGCTATCTGTGAAAAGAATAACACACTCCGGCGGCGAAGTCAACCGTTTGTGCGCTGTGCCGCGCCGTTTTCGTCAGAGTGCTTAATTTTCCGCCGCTTCTTTGGGCAGTTTGGCAAAGACGAGCTTTTGCACCGCACGGCAGGGATGGTTTGCGGCGCAGGATTTTTTTGTGCGGCACAAATTTTACATTCACTTACCTTGCACCGGTCCGCCGCCGGGTGTATGCTGAAACCGTACCTATTAAAGGGAGGCATCGCCATGGAAGAAGTCAACCGCACACCGCAGCCCGGCGAAGCGCCGCTTACCGCCGCGCAGCAATCTGCCGATCACACCGACCCAGCACCTTGGGTCCGGCTGGAGCCGGGCGACTTTTCCGGTTCGTGGCAGCTGCATCGGGGCGCCACCATCGCCACCGCAGGAGCGCTCCATCCCCGTGCCCGTCGCGGGTGAGCCCACCATCCGCTGGCAAAGCGATACCTGCTGTGCCGTGACCTACCAGTCCCCTGACGGCACACTCGGGGTACAACTGGTGGATGGCACTTCAAGCCGGTCTGCCGTGCGGCTTGACCCAGACCCGCCCACCGGCAGCTGGGCGCAGTACCCGATTTTCTCCAACCCCGGCATCACGCTGCGGTGGGATGCCGACAACAGCTGCTACCGGCTGCTTACCGATGCCGGGGAATCGGTGTATACCGATTGGCAGGAGTTTGACGGACTGGGTCTTGCCCTGTGCAACGACAGCGGGCAGCCCGAATGGACGCTGACTGCCGACCGCGGGAAGTTCTGGGACCCCGACAACGTCAACCCCGAAGGACCGGTGCTGCTGCTTTACCCCGTGACGATGGACGACTACGCCACCCGTACCCCACTCTATCCGGTCGAGGAGGAAGTTTCCGTACCCGACACCGCCGTGCCCGCCGCGACCCCTGCACCGGCCGAGACTGCTCTGCCCGCTCCCAGCCCCACAGCGGCACCGGAGCCCACCTTTGACGACACCGTCGACGTCTGCCTGAACGAGGGCGGGCTCTACTTTACCTGGGACGGCGGCGCCACCTGGAAGGAATTGCCGGTGAATTTTGCTTCCAGCGGGCTGACCGTCGCCGCCCGGCTGACCAGTTTTACCAGGCAGGGCGATGAATGGCGGATGACCGTCACGCAGGAGCCCTACGGCCGACAGGACCTCGTCTTTCGGACCAACGCGCCGGACGGGCCCTGGGCCTACGTCAAGCCCTGAGTTGCTTTTCCACATTTTATCCCGATTGTCCCTTGCGCAGCGCGCCGCCATAAGGTATAGTAATGCTATACGTCTGACAAGAAAGGATCGTTTCCATGCAGAATAAAAAACCCTGGCTGTATCTGGCGGCGGTGGCCGTCGTGCTGCTGGCGCTGAAATACAGCGATACCCTGTTCGGCGGCATCCGGCTGTTCTTCTCGCTGCTGGTGCCGCTGTTCATCGGCTGCGGCGTGGCCTATGTGCTCAACATCCTGGTCGCCCGGCTGGAAAAACTGCCCCCGCTGCACAATCCCCAGTCCAAAGTCTATCCCTTCCGCCGGGGCATCAGCATCACCGGCGCGCTGCTCATCATCCTGCTGGTGCTGGCCTTGCTGGTCGTGATCATCATTCCGCAGATCGTGGATGCCTTCCGCGTCATGCTGGTCAACGTGCCCCCCGCCGTGAACGAGTTCCTGGCCTGGCTGAACTCCCTGAACATCGACCTGCCCCAGCTGGAGACCTGGCTGCGCTCCCTGAACGTGAACTGGCCGGAGCTGCTCCAGAAAGCCACCACCTACCTGACCTCCGGTGTGGGGGATGTGTTCAACTCCGCCATCGGCCTTGTGAGCAGCGTGGGCGGTGTGGTGATGCAGGTCATCATCAGCGTGATCTTCGCCCTCTACATTCTTGCCGGTAAGGAGCGGCTGGGCCGCCAGTTCCACGCCCTGGCCGACACCTACCTGCCCGCCGGCGTCTGCAGCCGTCTGTGGTATGTGCTGGATGTCGCCCACGATACCTTTACCAAATTCTTTGTGGGCCAGTTCACCGAGGCCATCATCATCGGCGTGCTGTGCACCCTGGGCATGATGCTGTTCCGGCTGCCCTACGCCACCATGATCGGCACCCTGGTGGGGGCCACGGCCCTGCTGCCGGTGGTGGGCGCTTACCTGGGCGCTGCGGTGGGCGCCTTCATGATCCTGACCGTCAACCCGCTGCAGGCCCTCGGCTTTCTGATCTTCATTGCCATTCTGCAGCAGCTGGAAGGCAACCTCATCTACCCCCGTGTGGTGGGCACCTCCATCGGGCTGCCGGGCATCTGGGTGCTGACCGCCGTGACCCTGGGCGGCGGCATCGGCGGCATTGCCGGTATGCTGCTGGCTGTGCCGGTCACCGCCACCATCTACCGTCTGGTGCGGGCCGATGTGCGCCAGCGCCGGGCCGTCCCCGCCAAAACTTGACATTTGTTTTACGTTGCTTTTCCCCTCCCCTTGGGCAGAATTTTTCTGCCCAAGGGGATTTTTTGTATCCGGCGGCCTGTGCCCCCATGCAGCAGGCCTGCGGATTTTTTACAAAAAGGCTTTCTCCTTGGCGGATTTTTTACGATGATTTGACTGCCCCATGGTTTCGACACGTTGGGCCACCCACGTATAATGGGCCTTGGCAAGCGGCCAGGGGCCGCTGTGCTGCCGGGTGGTCCCGGCCGATCATAGAGAAAAGAAAGTAAGGAGAGTCAACAACTATGCAGAACCTGAGCAAACGCGCCCTGGCCCTGCTGGGTGCCGCGGCCATGTCCGCCAGCCTGGCAGCCTGCGGCAGCACCGCTTCCACCAGCACCGCCAGCGAGTCCACCGCGGCTACCCCCGCCGCCGAGACCGCTGCCGCCACCGCCGAGACTTCCGCCAAGACCCCCAAGTACATTTTCCTGTTCATCGGCGACGGCATGAGCTACCCCCAGATCCAGAGCACCAACTACTACCTGAGTGCCCTGCAGAACGGTACCAGCATGGGCGGCGACGGCGCGATCCTGCAGCATGAAGACGCCCTGACCTTCCTGGACTTCCCCGTGGTGGGCAGCGCCCAGACCTACGACAGCACCTCCTTCTGCCCCGACTCGGCCTCCACGGCCACCTCGCTGTCCACCGGCCACAAGACCTACTCCGGCACCATCAACATGGACGAGACCGGCACCGTGGCCTATGAGACCATCAGCGAAAAGCTGAAGGACCAGAAAGGCTACAAGATCGGCGTGGTGTCCAGCGTCAACATCAACCACGCCACCCCCGCCGCCTTCTACTGCCACCAGGCCAGCCGCTCCAACTACTATGACATCGGCCTGGAGATGATCGACAGCAACTTTGACTACTTTGCGGGCGGCGCCCTGCTGGAGCCCACCGGCGCCGACGAGGACCAGACCGACCTGTACACCCTGGCTGCCGAAGCGGGCTACACCGTGGCCAAGACCCAGGCGGAAGCCGAGGCCATCACCGCCGACACCGGCAAGGCCATCCTGATCGACGAGCACCTGGCCGACGACGATGCCATGCATTATGAGCTGGACCGCACCGACGACATGTGGAGCCTGGCCGACTACGTGGACAAAGGCATTGAAGTGCTGGACAACGACACCGGCTTCTTCATGATGGTGGAGGGCGGCAAGATCGACTGGGCCTGCCACGCCAACGACGCCGGTTCCACCATGCATGACACCCAGGCCCTCTCCGACGCCGTGGATGAGGCCGTGGAGTTCTACAACGAGCACCCCGACGAGACACTGATCCTGGTGACCGGCGACCACGAAACCGGCGGCCTGACCATCGGCTATGCGGGCACCAACTACGACACCTTCCTGCAGAACCTGGCCAACCAGAAGATCAGCTACGCCAAGTTCGACAGCGACTATGTGGCCGCTTACAAAGAGAACAACACCCCCTTTGAGGACGTTCTGGTGGATGTGCAGAACCTGTTCGGCCTGACCACCGAGGAAGCCTCCGGCCAGCAGGGCGAGACCGGTGTGACCACCGACAACGCCAGCAGCCACCCCACCGGCGTGACCAGCGGTTCTTTGGTTATGACCGACTACGAGCTGCAGAAACTGCGCGACGCCTACGACCTGACCATGACCAAGACCGAGGACACCGAGCTGACCCAGGAAGAGTATGTGCTCTACGGTTCCTACGAGCCGCTGAGCGTCACCATCACCCACATCCTGAACAACAAGTCCGGCATCAGCTTTACCAGCTACAGCCACACCGGCCTGCCGGTGGCCGTCTTCGCCATGGGCGCCGGCCAGGATCTGTTCCAGGGCTACTATGACAACACCCAGGTCTACTTCAACCTGGCCGAGCTGACCGGCGTGGCCTGAGCCCCGGTCTGAGCAGAGCCTTTCCAGGACCCCCTCTTGTTGACAACAGCGCGACCCCGCAGTGCTATGCGCCGCGGGGCCGTACTGCGTGCGGGGTATTGTTTGAAAAAAATCTTTGGTTTAGGAGAATCCAGATTATGCTGCAACGTATCTTTGGCGCGATCCTGCGGTTTTTGCGCCGCATCTGGGGCGACCAGCCGGTGGGCTGGGCCACCCTGCTGCCGGGCCTTTTGCTCACCGCCGTGCTGCTGGCGCTGCCCACCGGGTACGAGGGCGCCGTCATCTACCAGGGCACCCAGAAAGTGCGGGCCACCGTGCTGGCCACCAACGAGGACACCGTCATCTCCACCGGGCTGATCCAGACCGGCGATCAGGTCTGCACCCTGCGCATTGAAGAAGGGATGTTCAAAGGCCGGGAGGTGCAGGGCACCAACCTGCTTTCGGGCAGCCTTTCCCAGGACAAGATCTTCGCCGTGGGGGACAGCGCCTTTGTGGTGGTGAGCTACCAGGGCGACACCATCACCTCGGTGACGATGATCGACCACTACCGCATCACCTGGGAGGCCGTGCTGGCCGTCATCTTCTCGCTGCTGCTGATCTTGTTTGCGGGGCCGGGCGGCGTGCGGGCACTGCTTTCCTTCGTCATCACGGTGCTGGCCATCTGGAAGGTGATGATCCCCACCTGCTTAAAGGGCGGCAACCCGCTGGTGATGGGCCTTTTGCTGGTGGCGCTGCTGACGGTGGTCATCATCGTGTTTGTCTACGGTTATGACCGCCGCAGCCTGGTGGCGGTGCTGGGCAGCATGCTGGGCACCGTGACCGCCTGCGGGCTGGGCATCCTGTTCACCCACCTGCTGAAAATCCACGGTGCCGTGATGAGCGACAGCGAAACATTGCTCTACGCCGGGTACCAGAACCTGGACCTGACCAACATCTTTATGGCCAGCATCTTCATCGGGGCGGCGGGCGCCATGATGGACCTGGCCGTGGACATTACCAGCGGCGTGAGCGAAGTCATCCGCAAAAAGCCGGGCATCGGCGCCTGGGAAGCCGTTGGCAGCGGTATGCGCATCGGCCAGGCGGCCATGGGCACCATGACCACCACCCTGCTGCTGGCCTACTCCGGCGGGTGCATGGCCCAGCTGATGGTCTTTATGGCCCAGGGCACCCCCATTTTGAACATCCTGAACTACAAATACGTTGCCAGCGAGATCTTGCAGACGCTGGTGGGCAGCTTCGGCCTGGTGACGGTGGCCCCCTTCACCGCCGTGGTGGCCGGCCTTTTGCTGACCCGCGGCGCCCGCACCGACCAGCCGGACAGCGCCGCGGCAGCCTGAAACCATCCTGCGCCGCACAGCGGGCAGACCCCTTTCCGGGGGGTCTGCCCGCTGTTTGCGTTGTCCCGGAAATTTTTGTTGGTTTATCGTAAAAATGACAAAATGGAAACGGTTTCAATCATTTTGTAACTTTTCCCGTGACAAGTGCACAAAAAGCCTCCTTGCTTCTTGTGGTTTTCAACAAATTTGATTAAAAAGTGGAAAAAATACTTGCTATTTTGTGGAAAACAATGTATCATAAGCTCACAACGAAGTTGGAAACGTTACCAACTAAAAAGCAAACGTACATTCACCCGGGACCCCGGGTACAACGCCTTTTTACAAGGAGGAGAACACCATGAAAGCCAAGAAATTGATTTCGCTGGGCATCGCCGGAACGATGGCCGTTGCACTGCTGGCAGGCTGCACTTCGAGCGCACCCAGCTCTTCTGCCGCATCGACGGATTCCACCGCCACGTCGGAGGCTTCCGCCACCAGCACCGCCGAGGGCAAGGTTTACTACCTGAACTTCAAGCCCGAACAGGACCAGCAGTGGCAGGACCTGGCCAAGGTCTACACCGAGCAGACCGGCGTGCCCGTCACCGTGGTGACCGCCGCTTCCGGCGAGTACGAGACCACCCTGATGAGCGAGATGGCCAAGAGCGACGCGCCCACCCTGTTCCAGGTCAACGGCCCCATCGGCCTGGCCAACTGGAAGGACTACTGCTATGACCTGACCGGCAGCGACATTCTGGGCCAGCTGACCAGCGACACCTACGCCCTGAAGGACGGCGACGCCACCCTGGGCATCGGCTACGTCATCGAGTCCTACGGCCTGATCACCAACAAGACCCTGCTGGAGAAAGCCGGCTACACCATCGACGATATCAAGAGCTTTGAGGACCTGAAGAAGGTGGCCGAGGACATCACCGCCCGCCAGGATGAGCTGGGCTTCGCGGCCTTCACCTCCGCCGGCATGGATTCTTCCTCCGACTGGCGCTACAAGACCCACCTGGCCAACCTGCCCATCTACTTTGAGTACCAGGACGAAGGCATCACCTCCACCGATGCCATCAAGGGCACCTATCTGGACAACTACAAGAACATCTTTGATCTGTACATCAACAACTCCACCTGCGCCCCCACCGAGCTGGCCGGCAAGACCGCCGATGACAGCCGCAACGAGTTCCTGGCCGGCGAAGCCGTGTTCTACCAGAACGGTTCCTGGGAGTACGTCAACCTGACCCAGGACGGCACCTTCACCGATGACGACCTGGCCATGATCCCCATCTACTTCGGCGTGGGCGACGAAGCCAACCAGGGCCTGTGCACCGGCACCGAGAACTACTGGTGCGTCAACAGCGAAGCCCCCGAAGAAGACATCCAGGCCACCCTGGACTTCATCAACTGGTGCGTCACCTCTGAGGAAGGCACCAAGGCCATGGCTGAGGATATGGGCTTTGTTATCCCCTTCAAGGGCGCCCAGGAATCCAGCAACGTCTTTGTAAAGCAGGACCAGGAAATGACCGCCGCGGGCAAGACCCCCGTGTCCTGGAACTTCACCACCATGCCCTCCGAGAACTGGAAGAACGGCGTTGGCTCTGCCCTGACCGCCTATGCCGCCGGCACCGGTGACTGGGACGGCGTCGTGACCGCCTTCGTGGACGGCTGGGCCAGCGAGGCCGCGCTGAACGCTACCGCGTAAAACGCCTTCCGGGTCCGGCAGACCGACCAATGATACCATGCGGGAAGGGCGGGCGAACCAAACGCCCGCCCCTCCCGCTTTTTTTGTGGGGAAATCAATATGGAAAAATCGATCAAAAAATTCTGGCCGGTGTTTGTGCTGCCCACGCTGGCGGCCTTCATCATCGGCTTTATCTGGCCCTTTATCTGGGGCATCGGGTTGTCGTTCTGCAAATTCACCACGGTGAAAAACGTGGAGTTCGTGGGCCTGGACAACTATTTCAAACTCTGGCAGGATGATACCTTCATCCACGCCTTCTTCTTCACCACGGCGTTCACCATCGTGTCCACCGTGCTCATCAACGTGCTGGGCTTTACCCTGGCGCTGCTGCTCACCCGGCATGTGCGGGGCACCAACATCTTCCGTACCGTCTACTTCATGCCCAACCTCATCGGCGGCGTGGTGCTGGGCTACATCTGGCAGACGCTGCTCAACGGCCTGCTGACCGTGCTGGAAAAGCCCCTCATCACCCTGGACGCCACCTACGGTTTCTGGGGCATCGTCATCCTGATGTGCTGGCAGCAGATCGGCTACATGATGATCATCTACATCGCCGGCCTGCAGAACGTGCCCCCCGACCTCATCGAGGCCGCCCGCATCGACGGCGCCACCAGCCGCCAGGTGCTCACCCGGGTCAAGATCCCCATGGTCATGCCCAGCATCACCATCTGCACCTTCCTGACCCTGACCAACTCCTTCAAACTCTTTGACCAGAACCTCTCCCTGACCGGCGGCGAGCCCGCCAAAGCCAGCCAGATGCTGGCCCTGAACATCTACGATACCTTCTACGCCCGCAGCGGTGCCCAGTGGAAGGGCATCGGCCAGGCCAAGGCTGTGGTGTTCTTCCTGGCGGTGGTCGTCATCGCCCTCATCCAGCTTCGGCTGACCCGTTCCAAGGAGGTGCAGCAGTAATGGAAAACTCCAAAAAAACCAAGCGCGTCAACGCGGTGATCTCGGTGGTGCTGGGGCTGCTGTGCCTGGCCTACGTCTACCCCATCGTGCTGATTTTGCTCAACTCCCTCAAGCAGGAGCGGGCCATCTCCACCACCCGCATCTTCGAACTGCCCTCCTCCGAGACCTTCGTGGGGCTGCAGAACTATATCTACGGCATCACCTCCATGGACTTTTTGTCCTCCTTCTGGTATAGTTTGTTTATCTCTGTGTCGTCGGTGCTGCTGATCTTGCTGTGCTGCTCCATGTGCGCATGGTACATCACCCGGGTACACGGCAAACTTTCCAGCGGCATGTACTACCTGTGCGTGTTCAGCATGGTGGTGCCCTTCCAGATGGTCATGTTCACCCTGGCCAAAACCGCCGACACCCTGAAACTCAACAATCCCTACAACATCTGCATCATCTACCTGGGCTTCGGCGCCGGGCTGGCGGTGTTCATGTTCACGGGATTCATGAAATCCATGCCGGTGGAAATTGAGGAAGCCGCCATGATCGACGGCTGCAACCCGCTGCAGATCTTCTTCCGGGTGGTTTGCCCCATCCTGAAGCCGACGATGATCTCCACCGCCATTCTGGAAACCATGTGGGTATGGAACGACTATCTGCTGCCCACGCTGGTATTGGACATTAAAAAATACCGCACCATTCCCATGGCGATCCAGTATTTCCGGGGCAGCTACGGCAAGGTGGAGATGGGCCCCATGATGGCCTGCATCATGCTCACCGTCCTGCCGGTGGTCATTCTGTATCTGGTCTGCCAGAAGTACATCATCGAGGGCGTCGTAGCCGGCGCCGTCAAGGGCTGATTCCAGCCCGTTCCGCCCGCCGTCCCTGCAAAAAAGGCGGGTGCCATCCAAACGAAAGAAGGGGTATGCTATGACGATCAAGGATATTGCCCGGGAAGCCGGGTATGCGGTGGGCACCGTCTCCCGCGTGATCAACAACAACCCCAACGTCAGCGAAGCCGCCCGTGCCCGCATTCTGGAAGTCATCCGCAAATACAACTTCCAGCCCAACTCCAACGCCAAGCATCTGAAACAGCAGGCCAGCCAGGGCATTGCCATGATCGTAAAAGGCACCCACAACATGCTGTTTGCCTCGGTGCTGGAAAAAATGCAGACCGAATGCACAGCCGCCGGGTACAACGGCATGGTCTACTACATCGACGAAAACGACAACGAGGTGGACCGCGCCCGCCAGATCTGCCGGGAACACAAACCCCACGGCGTGATCTTTCTGGGTTCCGACCGCAACCATTTCACGCCGGAACTCACCGACCTGGGCATCCCCTGCCTGCTGATGACCAACACCGCCGCCACCGCGGCCATCCCCAATCTGTCCAGCGTCAGCGTGGACGACGTGGCGGCCGCAGCCCGGATGGTGGGACATCTGCTGGACAACGGCCACCGGCGCATCGCCTTTATCGGCGGCGACCTGACTTCCTCCCAGCCCAGTTCCGCCCGTCTGAGCGGCTGCCTGAGCGAATTTTCCCGCCGGGGACTTTCCTTCGAGCCCGACAAACAGTATATCGCCGCACGGTACACCCTGCCGGGCGGCTACCACGCCATGGAACAATTGCTGGATAACCTGCCCGACCTGACGGCGGTGTTCGCATTCAGTGACATTATGGCCATCGGTGCCATGCGGGCGCTGCGGGACCGCGGCCTGCGGGTGCCGGAGGATGTTTCGGTGTGCGGCTTTGACGGCATCGAGCTGGCGGATTATCTTTCCCCCCGGCTGACCACCATCCGGCAGCCTGCCGAGCGGATGGCCGGGCGGGGCGTGGCGATTCTCATCCGCTGCATCGAAGAACAGTGCGATGCGGTACACGAACTGGTGCCCTACGAACTGCTGGAGGGCGAGAGTGTGCTGCATCTGCCCGGTGCAGAGGAATCCCATTGACCGAAAGGAGGTTTGCCCATGCGCGCAAGTGGTGTGCTGATGCACCTGTCCAGTCTGCCGTCGCCCTATGGCATCGGCACGATGGGCGCGGCGGCAAGGGCATTTGTAGATTTTCTGGCGGCGGCGGGGCAGCGCTACTGGCAGCTGCTTCCCATCTGCCCCACCAGCTACGGAGACAGCCCCTACCAGTCCTTTTCCACCTTTGCAGGCAACCCGTACCTCATCGACCTGGACGCCCTGGCCGCCGACGGCCTGCTGTTGCCCGGGGAATACAACCAGATTGACTGGGAAAGCACCCCCGACCGTGTGAACTACGGGGCGCTCTACCAAAAGCGCTGGGCGGTGCTGCGCAAGGCCTGTGACCGGCTTTTGCAAAACCCGCCCCCCGCCTACGCCGATTTCTGTGCGGCCAATGATTTCTGGCTGCCGGACTATGCGCTGTTCATGGCGCTGAAGGACGAGCACGGCGGCCGTGCCTGGAGCGAGTGGGAACCCGCCCTGCGCCGCCGGGACCCCGCCGCCCTGGCCGAGGCCCGCGCCCGCTGTGCGGAGGCCATCGGTTTCTGGCAGGCGGTGCAGTACCTGTTCTTCTCCCAGTGGCGGGCGCTGAAAGCCTACGCCAACGACCGCGGCATCCGCATCATCGGGGACCTGCCCATCTATGTGGCCGCCGACAGCGTGGATGTGTGGAGCACGCCGGAAGCCTTCCAGCTGGACGAAAACCTGCTGCCCACCGAGGTAGCCGGCTGCCCGCCGGACGGATTTTCCGCCACGGGGCAGCTGTGGGGCAACCCGCTGTACGACTGGGACGCCATGCGCCGGGATGATTTTGCCTGGTGGGTGCGGCGGTTCCGGGTGCTGTGCAGCACCTACGATGTGCTGCGCATCGACCATTTCCGCGGGTTTGCTGGGTATTATGCCATCCCCTACGGCCAGGCCGACGCCTGCGGCGGACGGTGGCGGCAGGGCCCCGGCATCGACCTCTTCCGCGCCGTGGAGAAAGCACTGGGCAAACAGCCCATCCTGGCCGAGGACCTGGGTTTCCTCACCGACGATGTGCGCCGGCTGCTGCAGGAGAGCGGGTTCCCCGGCATGAAGGTGCTGGAATTCGCCTTTGACAGCCGGGATGGCGGGGACTACCTGCCCCACACCTACCCCCGGCACTGTGTGGTCTACACCGGCACCCACGACAACGAGCCGGTGAACGGCTGGTTTGAGACCGCCCCCGCCCCCGACATTGCCCACGCCCTGGACTACCTGAAACTGACGAAAGAAGAAGGCTACCACTGGGGCATGATGCGCGCGGCCTGGGCCAGCGTGGCGGACCTGGCCATCGTACAGGCCCAGGACCTGCTGGGGCTGGGCCACGAAGCCCGGATGAACACCCCCTCCACCCTGGGCGGCAACTGGTGCTGGCGGGCGCTGCCCGGCGTTTTTGACGACGCCCTGGCCGCCAAGGTACGCCACCAGATGGAACTGTACGGGCGGCTGAACGGATAACGCTTCCTCCTCCGAGGCTTACCCTCCTCTGTCCCCGGATGCTATACCCACCCGCCTGCGGCGCACACCGCAGGCGGGACTTTTTTGTGCCGGGGCGCTGGTTTTTGCCGCCGGGGTGTGCTACCATACATACAAAAGGAGGTATGCTGGATGCTGGCATATACATACATAAAACAGGGCACCTTTGCCCTGCTGGACAAACCCAAACCCGTTTTGCAGAACGACCGGGACGCCATCGTCAAGGTGACGCTGGGCAGCATCTGCACCAGTGACCTGCACATCAAGCACGGCTCGGTGCCCCGGGCGGTGCCGGGCATCACGGTAGGCCACGAGATGGTGGGCATTGTGGAGCAGGTGGGCGCCGGGGTGACGACGGTACGGCCCGGCGACCGGGTGACCGTGAACGTGGAGACCTTCTGCGGCGACTGCTTTTTCTGCCGCCACGGCTGGGTGAACAACTGCACCGACCCCAACGGCGGCTGGGCCCTGGGCTGCCGCATCGACGGCGGCCAGGCGGAGTATGTGCGGGTGCCCTACGCCGACCAGGGGCTGACGAAAATTCCCGATTCCGTCACCGACGAACAGGCCCTGTTTGTGGGGGATGTGCTGGCCACCGGCTACTGGGCGGCGCAGATCTCCGAGATCACCCCCGAGGATACCGTGCTGATCCTGGGCGCCGGGCCCACGGGGCTGTGCACCCTGCAATGCGTGCGGCTGTATACCCCGAAGCGGATCATCGTCTGCGACAAGGACGCCGACCGGCTGGCCTTTGTGGCCGCCCACTACCCCGAAGTGCTCACCGCCCCGCCGGAACAGCTGCCGGAGTTTGTGCAGGCCCACAGCGACCACGGCGGTGCCGACGCCGTGCTTGAAGTAGCGGGCAGCGACGAGACCTTCCGGCTGGCGTGGCAGTGCGCCCGGCCCAACGCCATCGTGACGGTGGTGGCGCTGTACGACGTCCCGCAGGTGCTGCCCCTGCCCGATATGTACGGCAAGAACCTGATCTTCAAGACCGGCGGCGTGGACGGCTGCCACTGCAAGGAAACGCTGGACCTTATCGCTGAAGGCAAGCTGGACACCACGCCCCTGATCACCCACACCTATGACCTCAAGGACATTGAGGCGGCCTACGACCTGTTTGAGCACCGCCGCGACGGCGTCATCAAGGTGGCCATCCGCTGCTGACAAAAAACTCCCCGCCCGGTGGGCGGGGAGTTTTTTCATCACATCACCATCAGCAATGTACCTGCCGCAATCAGCCCACACCCCAGAGCAGAGCGGGGCGTGACCTGTTCATGGAGCAGCAGCGCCGCCAGCACCAGCGTGATGACCACGCTGAGCTTGTCGATGGGGACCACCTTGCTGGCGGGGCCCAGCTGCAAAGCCTTGTAGTAGCACAGCCAGGAGGCACCGGTGGCCAGCCCCGATAAAATCAGGAACAGCCAGCTGCGGCGGCCGATCTGGGTGATGCCGTCCTGGGTGCCGGTGAGGAACACCATACCCCAGGCCATGGCCAGCACCACGGTGGTGCGCACCGCCGTGGCCAGGTTGGAGTTGACCCCGTCGATGCCGATTTTGGCGAGGATGGACGTGAGGGCCGCAAACACCGACGACCCCACCGCAAAGACAAACCACATGGGGAAACGCTTCCCTTACAAAAGAATGGGCAGCCTGCGGGCTGCTGGTTCTATTATAGCACACCTGTCCAGGGGCTGCGGCATGGATGGGGAAAAATTGCGCCTGCCGTCATTTGGGTGTATACTGCTGTAGGAAGAAGGTGCCTTCTTTCCGCAGAAGACGGCATCCCCCTCGCTTTCCACCGCGGGACGCCGCCCTGCGCGCCGTGGAACAAAACCAGAAGGAGGCCCCTGAAAATGTCGACTGAAAATCCCCTGGGCAGCAAGCCGCTGCCCAAACTGCTGGCGTCCTTTGCCATTCCCAGCATTCTGGCCATGCTGGTGAGTTCCCTGTACAACATCGTGGACCAGATCTTCATCGGCCAGGGCGTGGGTTACCTGGGCAACGCCGCCACCAACGTGACCTATCCGCTGTCCACCATCTGCCTGGCCATCGCCCTGCTCATCGGCGTGGGCAGCGCCGCCAACTTCAACCTGAATCTGGGCGCCGGCAGGCAGGAGATTGCCCGCCGTGTGGTGGGCGCCGCCGTGACCATGATGGTGGTGCTGGGCCTTGGCTACATGGTGTTGCTGGAACTGTTTGCCCCCGTGCTGCTGCGGCTGTTCGGCGGCACCGACAGCGTGATGCCCTACGCCCTGACCTACACCCGCATCACCGCCGTGGGTATGCCGCTGCTGATCATGACCAACGCCACCAGCAACCTGATCCGCGCCGACGGCAGCCCCCGCTATTCCATGGTCTGCATGCTGCTGGGCGCCGTCATCAACACCATTCTCGACCCGGTGTTCATCTTCCTGTGCCATTGGGGCGTAGCGGGCGCCGCCTGGGCCACCGTCATCGGCCAGGCGGCATCCTGCGTTATGGCGGTGTGCTACCTGCCCCGGTTCCACAACATCCAGCTCGTGGCCGAGGATTTCCGCCTGCAGCCCGCCCTGTGGCAGCGCATTGCCGCGCTGGGCCTGAGCAACAGCCTGAACCAGGTGGCCATCACCTTTGTGCAGATCGTGCTCAACAATTCGCTGACCTATTACGGCGCCCAGTCCATCTACGGCAGCGAGATCCCGCTGGCCACCAGCGGCATCATCATCAAGATCAACGCCATCCTGCTGGGCATCATTGTGGGTATCTCCCAGGGCACCCAGCCCATCATCAGCTTCAACTACGGCGCCGGCAAGTATGACCGGGTGCGCGGCATCTATCTGCTGGCGATCAAGCTCAGCCTGATCATTTCGGCTGTAGGCTTTGCAGCATTCCAGCTCTTCCCTGCCCAGATCGTTTCTCTCTTCGGCACCGGCGACCACCTGTATTTCGAGTTTGCCGTCAGATTCATGCACACCTACCTGCTGATGGTGGTGGTCAACTGCGTGCAGCTGCTTTCCTCCAACTACTTTGCCTCCGTGGGCAAACCGCTGAAGGGCCTGCTGCTGGCCCTGACCCGCCAGGTCTTTTTCCTGGTGCCGCTGCTGCTGATCTTGCCCCGCATCTGGGGGCTGGACGGGCTGCTTTTCGCCACCCCCATCGCCGATTTCATCGCCTTTGTCACCTCGGTGCTGGTCATGCGCAGCGAACTGCACCGCCTGCCCAAAACCCAGGCCGCCCAGACCGTATAAACCAAACAAAAAACCGGAAGGCTCCCCTCACGGGGCACCTTCCGGTTTTTTCTTTTGTGTTTTACAGCAGCTTGGGGGCCAGCGCCTTGCTGGTACGCTCCCGCGCGATGGCGGCCAGTTCCTGGTTGTCCAGCGTAAAGCGCAGCACCAGCACTTCGGCCACAAAGAGCACCGCGATCTTGGCGGCGATGCTGCCGCTGTCCAGCGGGCTTTCCTTGGCGCCGCACAGCAGCACCACATCGGCCAGGGCGGTGCCCGGGGCATCGGCATAGTGGGTGAGCAGAATGACTTTGGCGCCGTTGCCCTTGGCGATGCGCAGCGTTTCCATCATGTCCCGGGTGGAGCCGGAATAGGAGATGAAGAGCACCACATCCTCCGGCACCATCAGGCTGGCCGAGAGCGTCTGCATGTGGCTGTCGCCCGCGGTGCGGAACTTGGTGGACACCGTGGCAAACCGCGCCCAGATATCGTTGGCCAGGATCTGGCTGCCGCCCTGCCCGAAGCAGAACACCTGCCGCGCCCGCTGCAGCAGGGTGGCCGCCGCGTCAATGGCCGCGGGGTCCAGCACCGTGCGGGTGCCGTTGATGGCCTCCAGCGCCACGGCGCTGGCATGGGTGCACAGGGTGGCGGTATCGGTGCCGGGTTCCAGTTTGTTGGCCCCCGCCGCCGTGGGGATGGCGTTGGCCTGGGCCAGGGCGATCTTCATTTCGTTATAGCCATCAAACCCCAGCGAACGACAGAACCGGAAGATGGTGGCTTCGGCCACGCCGCAGGCCACCGCCAGCGATGAGATGGACAGATACTGTGCTTCCTCGGCGTGCTGGGTCAGGTAGTCGGCCACGCGCCGCCCGGACCGGGTAAGCTCGCTGTATTTGGAACGCAGCAGCTCCCAGAAATTACACGCATTCATCTGTAGTACTCTCCTTTTCCCAAAATCCCGGCAGCAGAACAGGTCCCGCCGGAAATGAAACTTTTTTTCTAACACTAGTATAAAAGAAAAATGTCGGCTTTTCAAGTATAGGAACCGCCCACAATTGCCCTTTCATTTTTGTACAGATTGTACAGGAAATCGAAAAAAATCCCCCCGGCATCTTCTTTTTCTCTTTCCGGCATTTTCCTGCTTTGGGGCCAAAGCCGCCGGGACAAGGGCGCCTCCACCGGGGCAACACACCGGAAAACCGGCCAAAAAATGCAAATCCTTTTCACTTTTTCCGCTTCAGAAAAACTTTTTTCGCGAATTTTTGCAAGTTTCTTTTCGAAAAAGGCCGGGCAAATCAGCAACAAAACCGAACGTGTGGAAAGTTTTTTGTGCAATACCGCCATAAATTCGCCAAAACATTGGTGAAAAAGCATCTGGACAAATAGAAAAAAATTTTCTAAAATGGAAATCGTCAAAGGGACGGAGCGCCTCCGCCCCACCCCATCCGCAAAACACCACACACAGAAGGAGAAAAACATGAAAAAGCAGTTGTCTTTGCTTCTGGCCGCGGGCATGACCGCCGGTCTGCTGGCAGGCTGCGGCGGCGCTACCAGCTCCACCGCAACGGATTCCGCAGCGACCTCTACCGCTTCGGAAGCTACCGGTGAAACCACCGGCGAAGCCACCGACATCACGATGTGGACCTACCCCATCGGCCAGTTCGGCGACGCGGATACCGTCAACAGCATGATCGCCAAATTCCAGGAGACCCACCCCGAGATCAACGTCACGGTGGAATACCTGGACTACACCAACGGTGACGACCAGGTCACCGCCGCCATCGAAGCCGGCACCACCCCCGACATCGTGATGGAAGGCCCCGAGCGCCTGGTTTCCAACTGGGGCGCCAAGGGCAAGATGCTGGACCTGAGCGACCTGTGGACCGAGGAAGCCACCGCCGACATCTCCGCCGTGAGCGAGAGCGTCGTGAGTGCCTGCAAGGGCGCCGACGGCAAGTACTATGAGTACCCCCTGTGCATGACCACCCACACCATGGCCATCAACAAGGAAATGTTTGAGGAAGCCGGCGCGCTGCAGTACATCAACGAGGACGGCACCTGGACCACCGAGAACTTCGAGAAGGCCCTGCAGGCCCTGAAGGACAACGGCGTTGACACCACCATGATCGTCTACTGCGGCGGCCAGGGCGGCGACCAGGGTACCCGTGCCCTGGTGAACAACCTCTACAGCGGCCAGTTCACCACCGCCGACCACACCGCCTACACCACCGACAGCGACGCCAACAAGAAGGCCCTGCAGCAGCTGCTTGACTGGTCCAACGCGGGCCTGATCAGCTACGACGCAGCCGCCCAGGCTTCCGACGAGCTGCAGCTCTTCGCCAACGGCACCATCGCCATGACCCTGTGCTGGAACGCCTCCAACCAGGCCCAGTACGCTTCCTCCGTCACCTTCACCCCGATGGCGGTCGCCTTCCCCTCTGACGACGGCGTGCCCGAACTGTGCGGCGGCATCTGGGGCTTCGGCATCTTTGACAACGGCGACGACGCCAAGGCCGCTGCCGCCAAAGAGTTCATCAAGTTCCTGTGCGACGATCCCGAGCAGGGTCCCGAGAGCGTCCGTCTGACCGGCTTCTTCCCCGTTCGTTCCTCCTTCGGCGATGTCTACACCGGCACCGAGGATGAAGAGCGCATGGCGCAGTTCTCCAGCTTCATGCAGTACCTGGGCGACTACTACCCCGTTACCGCCGGCTGGGCCGAGCAGCGCACCGCATGGTGGAACATGCTGCAGCAGATCTTCACCGGCACCAGCGTCGATGAGGCGGTAGCCACCTACACCACCACCAGCAACGACGCCCTGGCCGCTGCGGCAGCCTGAGTTTCAGCCAATCTGTAAGCATCCCGGCGCGGCACGCGGCCGCACGGGTCCCGGCTGAACGGTCTTTCAGAAAGGAGTGAGCGCCCCCGTTCCCTCACCACGAGCTGGAGCGGGGGCCTCCTTTTGCAAAAAATCGCCCTTTTCCCGCGGGTGCGGGGGTCGTTACGCCCCGTGCCTGCCTCATTCTGGAAAGGAGGACCTTCCATGGCCTCAAAAACCAAGGCGAAACCCGCCACGTCCGGCGGCGAGGTGTTAACCTACAACAAGGGCACCTTCCGCAGCTCGGCCCTGGTGCGCCAGCAGACCCTGGCCGCCTATCTGTTCCTGCTGCCGGCACTGTTCTTCTTCATTCTCTTTGTTGTGGTCCCCATGGTGATGTGCCTTGTCACCAGCTTTTTCGACTATCGCATGGGCAAACCGCTGACTTTCGTCGGGTTTGACCAGTACATCAAGATGTTCCAGGACCCCACCTTCCTGAAGGCGCTGAAAAACACCTTCATCCTGGTCATCGTCGCGGTGCCCAGCGTCACGGCGTTCTCGCTGTGGGTCAGCTCGGTGGTCTACCAGTTCAGCGCCTTTAAGCGCAGCTTCTTCCGCTGCATCTTCTACCTGCCCGTAGTCACCGGCACCGTGGCCGTGGCCGTGGTCTGGAAGTGGATGTTCAACAAGTACACCGGCCTGATCAACTACGTCCTGAACGCCACCGGCGTCATCGACCAGAACATCAGCTGGCTGGGCGACGCCCGGTTCGCCCTGGGGTGCATCATCCTGATCCTGTTCACCACCTCCATCGGCCAGCCCATCGTTTTGTACATCGCAGCCCTGGGCAACGTGGACCCCTCGCTGATTGACGCCGCCGAGGTGGACGGCGCCAACAACTTCCAGGTTTTCTGGCACATCAAGTGGCCCCAGATCATGCCCACCACCCTGTACATCCTGGTCATCACCACCATCAACACCTTCCAGTGCTACGCGCTGATCCAGCTGTTGACCAGCGGCGGTCCCAACCACGCCACCGACACCATCATGTACTACATCTACTATCAGGCCTTCAAGCTCAACGATTACGGCTACGGCGACGCCATGGGCGTTGTACTGGCCATCATCATCGCGGTGCTGTCGGCCATCCAGTTCAAGGTAGCCGGTTCCGGCTCCGGCGATTGAGGAGGTGCGCACCATGGATACTACCGTAAAAAGCAAAAAGCTCACCCCCGGCAAGGTGATCGTCGATATTGTGCTGTTCCTGCTGGCGATCTTCTTCATCTTCCCGCTGTACTGGATCGTCACCGGTTCTTTCAAGGACCGGGTGGCCGTCAACGCCAACCCGCCGGTGTGGTTCCCCACCCAGCCCACGATGGACAACTACCAGCGCCTGTTTGACAACCCCGCCCTGCTCTGGCTGGGCAACACTGTCCTCATGGCCGTGGCAGCCATGGCCCTGACCTGCATCACCGCCGCCATGGCGGGCTACGTGCTGGCCAAAAAGCGGTTCCCCGGCCGGGCCCTGATCTTCAGCATCATGATCTGCGCCATGGCCCTGCCCAAGCAGGTCATCCTGATCCCGCTGCTGAAAGAGATGAGCTTCTTCAACCTGCACGACAGCCTGTGGGCGGTCATCCTGCCCACCGTCGGCTGGCCCTTCGGCATCTTCCTGATGAAGCAGTTCAGCGAGACCATCCCCGGCGAAATGATCGAGGCCGCCCGCATCGACGGCGCCGGTGAGATCCGCACCTTCGTCAGCGTAGTGCTGCCCATGGTCACCCCCGGCATCGGCGCGCTGGCCATCTTCACCTTCATCAACAGCTGGAACGACTACTTCCTGCAGTTGATCATGCTGAACTCCACCAAGAGCCTGACCATCTCTTTGGGCATTGCCAAGATCCAGGCGGAAATGTCCAACGACTACGGCCTGATCATGGCGGGCGCCGCACTGGCGGCCATCCCCATCATCGCGGTGTTCCTGGCGTTCCAGAAGTACTTTACCCAGGGCATCGCCATGGGCGCCGTCAAGGGCTGATTTTCCCGTCTGGTTTCTATCGGGCGGCAGTCCCCTGCGGCTGCCGCACCCTGTAGGATATTTCGGAAGGAGCATCTTCTACTATGAAAGATATCAACAAATACCGCGGCGTCATTCCCGCGTTCTACGCCTGCTACGATCAAGACGGCGCCATCTCGGTGGAAGGCGTCAAGGCCCTGACCCGCCACCTCATCGCCAAGGGCGTCAAGGGCGTCTATGTGGGCGGTTCCTCCGGCGAGTGCATCTACCAGAGCGTGGCCGAGCGCAAAGCCGTGCTGGAAGCCGTTATGAGCGAGGCCAAGGGCAAGCTCACCGTCATTGCCCATGTGGCCTGCAACAACACCGCCGACAGCGTGGAGCTGGCCGCCCATGCGGAAAGCTGCGGCGTGGATGCCATCGCGGCCATCCCGCCCATCTACTTCCACCTGCCCAACTACGCCATTGCGGAGTACTGGAACGCCATGAGCGCCGCGGCCCCCCACACCGAGTTCGTCATCTACAACATCCCCCAGCTGGCCGGCACCGCCCTGACCATGCCCCTGCTGGCCGAGATGCTCAAGAACCCTAACGTCATCGCGGTGAAGAATTCCTCCATGCCGGTGCAGGACATCCAGATGTTCAAGGATGCCGGCATCGCCGCCCGCGGCGAGGATGGCTTCGCGGTGTTCAACGGCCCCGATGAGCAGTTTGTCTCGGGCCGGGTGATGGGCGCCGACGGCGGCATCGGCGGCACCTACGCCGTGATGCCCGAGCTGTTCCTGAAGATGAACGAGCTGCTGGGCAAGGGCGAGATCGAGAAGGCCCGCCACGTGCAGTACCTGGCCGACCGCATCATCTACAAGATGTGCGAGGCCCACGGCAACCTGTACGCCGTGCAGAAAGAGATCCTGCGCCGTATGTACGGCCTGGAACTGGGCGGTGTGCGTCCGCCGCTGCCCAACCTGATCGAGTCTGACGAAGCGGTCGTCGCCGCCGCCCAGACCATGATCGAGAGCGCACTGGCGGAGATCCAGACGTTATAATCCGGCGGCAGGCTTCCCTGGTTTCAGGGGAGCCTGTCCCTGTTTGGGGCGCCGCCCCGGAAAGGATGATTTGCCATGATCACCGACACGCTGCAGAACCTGCCGCGCTACCGCGGCCTGCACAAGAACCTGGACCTGGCCATCGACTGGCTGCAGAGCCACGACCCGGCCGCCCTGCCCAACGGCCGCAACGAGGTGGCGGGGGATGCGGTGTTCATCAATGTGATGGACGCCGACCTGCGGGACGCCGAGGGCGCCGCCTTTGAGTACCACCGCCGCTACGCCGACCTGCAGATCGACCTGACGGGGGCGGAGCATTGGGGCTGGGCGGCTGCCGGCGCCGAGGACAAGCCCTTTGACGAAGCCGCCGACGTGGGCTTTGTCACCGGCCCCGAAGAGGCTTCCGGCACCCTGGGCGCGGGACGTTTTGCCCTGTTTTTGCCCGGGGAGCCCCACAAGCCCAGCTGCCGCACGCCGGGCTGCGACCGGCTGCGCAAGGCCGTGGTCAAGATCGAGATGCTGTGACAAAGGAGCGCATTTGCAATGAACAAGGAACAGATTTTTGAACAGATTCACCATGGGCTCATCGTCTCCTGCCAGGCGCTGGAGCACGAGCCCCTGTACACCCCCGAGGGCGGCGTGATGCCGCTGATGGCCAAAGCCGCCGCCATGAGCGGCGCCGTGGGCATCCGGGCCAACACCGTGCGGGACATCACCCAGATCAAGGCGGTGGTGGACCTGCCGGTCATCGGCATCATCAAAAAGGACTACCCCGGCACCCCCATGTACATCACGGTCACCATGGCGGAAGTGGACGCCCTGGTGGGCTGCGGGGTGGACATTCTGGCCGTACAGGGCACCAGCGCCCTGCGCCCCGACGGCAAAACCGCGCCGGAGTTCATCCGGGAAGTGAAGGCCAAATATCCCGACCAGCTGCTGATGGCCGACATTGCCACCTTTGAGGAGGCCATGGCCTGCGCCGAGGCGGGCGCCGATTTTGTGGGCACCACCATGCGCGGCTACACCCCCGAGACCACCGGCATCAACGACATCGACTTTGATTTTGTGGCAAAACTGGCCAAAGAGTGCCCGGCCAAGGTCATCGCCGAAGGCCACATCCACTACCCCGAGCAAGCCCGCAAGGCCCTGGAAGCCGGTGCCTACGCCCTGGTGGTGGGCGGCGCCATCACCCGCCCTGCCGAGATCACGGCCCGGTTCACCGCGGCCATCAAGGACTGCAAGTAAAGGAGCTGCCCATGAGCAAGATCTATCTGGGCATCGACATTGGCGGCACGGCGGTCAAGCTGGGCCTGGTGGACGAGACCGGCACCGTGCTGGACCGCGCCGAGCGCAGCGTGAGCTTTGACGGCTACCGCACCCCCATTCTGGACACCGTGCAGGCGGCTGCCGCCGACTTTACCGACGGGCGGCGGGATACCCTTTCCGGCATCGGTGTTTCCGCCACCGGCCAGATCGACAGCCGCCGCGGCATCGTGGCGGGCACCTGCGGCAGTCTGCCGGGCTGGGTGGGCGCCCCCATCAAAGACCGGCTGGAAGCGGACTATCACCTGCCGGTGACGGTGGCCAACGACGCCAACTGCATGTGCCTGGGCGAAGTGTGGGTGGGCGCGGCCAAGGGCTGCACCGACGTCATCGGCATCACCATCGGCACCGGCATCGGCGGGGGCATCCTCACCGGCGGGCGGCTGCTGGAAGGCGCCCGGGGCCTGGGCGGCGAGATGGGCCACTACCGCACCCATGCCATCGACGGCGTGAACTGCACCTGCGGCGCCAAAGGCTGCTGGGAGCGGTACGCTTCCACCACAGCACTGGTGCGGGCCGCCCGGGCCATGGACCCGGAACTCACCGACGGGCGGACCATCTTTGCCGCCGCCCGGGCGGGCCGCTGCGACGTGCTGGCCCTGCTGGACCAGTGGATGGACGAGATCGCCCAGGGGCTGGCCGGGATGGTACACATCTTCAACCCCCAGCGTATCCTGGTGGGCGGCGGTGTCAGCGCCCAGAAAGAGCTGCTGATCCAGCCGCTGGAGCGCAAGGTGAAAGCGGCGGTCATGCCGGCCTTTGCCGAGGAACTGACCGTCACCGCCGCGGCGCTGCAAAACGACGCGGGCCTGGTGGGCGCCGTCTGGTACCTGCTGCACCATTGAGTTTTCCCTGCCCCAAAGCACAAAAACCACCCTGCCGTGTACAACGGCAGGGTGGTTTTCTTTTGACGGAACGTGTTGTTTTATGCTACAATAGCAAGATAGAGAATGGAGGGAAATCGCTATGCCAGCCGATATCAAGCGCCAGATCGCCGACACACTGCTCCAGCTGCTGGAGAAAAAAAGTCTTGAAAAGATCACCGTGAAAGAGCTGGTGACGATATGCGGCATCAGCCGCCAGACCTTCTACTACCATTTTGAGGATGTACTGGACGTGGTGGACTGGTGGACCCGCCAGGGGGCCCAGTATCTTCTGGAAGAAAGCATGCGCACCGACGACCCGCGCCAGGCGCTGCGGATCTTTGTGGATTACACCACCGAACACCGCAAAACATTGCAGCACATTCTGGCCAGCCGCTGGCGGGAACAGCTGGAAATGCGGCTGGTACAGGTGTTTACCACCTATTTGCAGGATATGCTGCACCGGGCGCACCCCAACCTGGCCATGTCCCCCTCCGACGAGGAAGCCTTTTTGACCTTTTACGCCTGCGGCATCTCGGGGATGCTGGTGGCACAGGCCCCCCGTACCGATGCCGAGAAGGACACCCTGGTCAACCAGCTGTACTGGCTGCTGTTCCAGAATCCCTGGGGGCACATCCTGCATTCCTGAGCCCCGTTAGTCCGCCTTGTCGGGGTGGCTCTCGGCCCAGAGCTTTTCGGCCTGGGGCTTCCAGGCTTCGGCGTAGGGCGTAGTGCGGTCGCACAGGGTATCCACAGTCTCGGGCGACTCATAGTCGGTGGAGACCGCGCCGGTATCGTGCACCATCTTACGCAGCTTTTCGGGGTTTTCCAGCATGGGGCAGGGGCGCAGCATGTTGCCGTTGAAGGGCTGGCCGTCGTGGTAGGCCATGAAGAGTGGGCTCTTGAGCGCTTCCAGCAGCGTGCAGTTGCGGATGTTCACATTGGAATAGTGGATAAAGACGCAGGGTTCCACATCGCCGCGGGCGTTGATGTGCAGGTAACGGCGGCCGCCGGCAATGCAGCCGCCCACATACTCGGCGTCGTTCTGGAAGTCCATGGAGAAGATGGGCTTGGTTTTGCGGAAGGCGCGGATGCGGTTGTAGACCTCGGTGCGCTGTTCCGGCGTGGGCAGCAGCTGGGGTGCCGCACCGCTGCCCACCGGCATATAGTGGAAGAACCAGACAAACAGGGCGCCGGCATCGATGATGGAATCAAAGAAGGCTTCGCTGCTGATATCGGCGTAGTTGGCGCTGGTGTAGCAGGCGGAAATACCGAAGGGCAGCTTGTGGTCTTTCAGCAGTTTCATGGCCTTCTGGACCTTCTGGTAAGCGCCCTCGCCGCGGCGGGAGTCGTTGGCGGTTTCAAAGCCTTCCAGGCTGAAGGCGGGCACGAAGTTCTTCACCCGCAGCATCTCCTGGCAGAATTCCTCGTCGATGAGGGTGCCGTTGGTGAAGCTGAGGAACTCGCAGTCGCTGTGCTTCTCGCACAGGGCGATGACGTCCTTCTTGCGCACCAGCGGTTCGCCGCCGGTGAAGATGTACATGTAGGTGCCCAGTTCCTTGCCCTGGGTGACGATGGAATCCAGTTCCTCAAAGCTCAGGTTGAGGCGGTTGCCGTACTCGGCAGCCCAGCAGCCGGTGCAGTGCATGTTGCAGGCCGAGGTGGGGTCCAGCAGGATGGCCCAGGGCACATTGCAGTTTTCCCTGGCGCTGACTTCCTCCTGCCGGGCGCTGCCCTGCAGGCTGGCGTTGAGGATAAAGTTGCGGAAGAACGCCTGGCGCACGCCGGGGTCCAGCTCGTACACTTTCATGATGAGCTGATACCAGTTGCTCTTTTCCTCGATGGCCTTGCGGAAAGCGGCGCGCTGTTTGGCGTACCAGTCTTTCGGGGTCACGGTGTCGATGAGTTTCATGATCTTGGGGATATTGGTTTCCGGATCTTTTTCCAGATAATGCAAAACCTGTTCGAGGCCGGCGGAGATCGCGGCGTCTTTCAGGGAAGATTGTGCCATAACGGTGCACCTCCAAATATTGCTAGTCCATTTGTACGCAGCGGGGTGCCCTTTGATGCACACCCGCGGGGAATGGTACTATACTACCACCCCTGCCCCACCGCCGACACTGTTAATCCCCTCCCTTTGTCCTGACAACTTTCGACATTTGTAACGACAGTACTTTTGCATTGTAAAAGCCCCGCACCGGTCCATGGAACCGGTGCGGGGCTTTGTTGCGGTCAGGGCTCTGCCTGCGGGGGCGGCGTTATTCCAGCCCCAGGGCGATGGCGTTCACCGCCTCGGTCAGGTCCACCACCAGCGAACGGGAGACAAAGCCCAACGTGGTGCCGTCCAGCTGCACCAGGCAGTTGTCGCCGTCATACTGGTAGATGGTCACGGTCAGTGTGGGGTAGGCATCGTTGTCCAGATGCATCGTGAAGGCGGTCTCCTGCTTCTTGGCGGGAGATTCGCTGTTGAACTCGTTGACCGTCAGGGCATCCACGGCGGATTTCACATCGTCAAATTCCACCACGTCCTCCCCGATCTTGTAGGTGTCGCCGTTCTTTTCCACTGTGTAGGTGACGTCGTCCACCGTGAAGTCGATGCTCTGCACATCGTCCCAGTTCAGCGAGAGGACCTCGTCGGGACGCAGGGTGTCGTACCCGGCGGCGGCGATGGAATCGCTGTAGGTATCGGCGTCCACCTTATAGATGATGGGCGAATCGTCCATGCGCATATAGCAGTCGTCGCCCTTTTTGCCGAAGGCCAGGCTAAAGCTCTGCTGCTCGTCCTCGGCGGTGGTGGTCACGGTAAAGGTCACGGCGGGGGCATCCAGACCGTAGTCCGCCAGCACCGAATCATCGGCGGTGTAGGTGGCGTAGTCGGTGCGGTCCAGGTCCTTGAGGGTGGCCATAAAGTCCTCCACCTTGGTGGTGGAAAGGGCCTTGTAGCTGCCGTTTTCGTTGAGGTAATACTCGTAGGCGTCGGTGTAGGTCAGGTCCTCATCGGGGTGGTGCTCCACCGTGAAGGCCGTCTCGCCGGTGGCCACAATGCCGTCCAGCGTATCGTACTCCGGCACATTGTCCTGGCGCATCAGTTCGTCGCGGTCGGCGGCCACGTACTCTTCCAGGTCGTCATCAATGAGGTAGACGGTGCCGTCCCCCAGGGTAAGGTAGCGCTTTTCGTCCATGGTGGAGTAGTCGCCCATCTGGATGACGGTGTCGCCGTCGGCACTGGTCAGGGTGATGGTGCAGGAGGGGTTATCCAGCCCGTACTGGGCAAAATCCTGCACATCCTCGATGATGAAGCTGGCGTGGACGCTCTCGAAATGTTCCAGGAACTCGCTCATCTTGTCCTGGTCCACGGGGAAATCCGCATCGGAGGCATCCTGCCAGGTGTCGTCCTCCTTCGTGAAGCTGAGGGAGCTGCCCTCCTTGGTCCAGGAGACCGCGGTCAGGGCGCTTTCGCTGGTGGCGAAGATCTCCTCATCCACCGTGGAGATGGTATCCATGTGTTTCTGCACGCCGGAGACGATGGCAATGATGGCGCACAGGGCCACCAGGACGCCTACCAGGACGGCCAGTTTTTTCTGTCGATTCATACCTTTTTCCTCCTGCGCAATACTTCATCCACACCCAGCAGCAGGAAGCCCACGGGAATGATGCCGATCATGCAGACCTTGAGCCAGACGGCCGACGAGGAGCTGATGGTCAGATAGTTGTAGTTCAGG
This sequence comes from uncultured Subdoligranulum sp., assembly GCA_900545545.1. Taxonomy (GTDB): domain Bacteria; phylum Bacillota; class Clostridia; order Oscillospirales; family Ruminococcaceae; genus Gemmiger. The sequence continues at coordinate 84,384 of UQZO01000008.1, forward strand.
GACTTGCTGCGGATGGACACCGCATCGGTTTCGCCGATCATCCAGGACAGGCCGTTCATCAGGAAGTCCAGGTTGGCGCCCGAGGAGTAGGAGTTATAGGTGTCGTCCACCAGATAGTCGCTGGCCACCCAGATCAGGCGGCCGCCGGCGGTGGCATCCTCGATGGAGACTGCCAGCGTGAAGGGACCGTCGGTATCGCCGTCCTCCTTATCGTAGGTGGTCATGGTATAGCCCGCCGCCTTGGAGAAGGAGTCGGTGGAAGTCTTGAGCAGCGAGGTCACGGTGGCGCCGTTGCTGTTTTCCCCCACCGTCAGGCCCGAGGCGATGGGCACGATGACATGGTAGTCGCCGTCCTTCAGCGGGTCGGTGATCTCGGAGGATTCGATCTCCGGCATCAGCACGTAGGGGGCGGTAAAGGCGTAGTAGTCGCGGTTGGGGTCCACCACCACGCCGTCATTGACGGTGACGCCGTAGTCCGAGAGCAGTGCCTGCAGGTTGGGCAGGTCGGCGCTCTGCTGGGGGCCGGAGAGCACCACCAGCTTGCCGCCGCCCTGGACGTAGTCCCGCAGCATAGTCAGCTCCTCATCGGAGATATCGCTGGTGGGGGCGTTGATGAGCAGCAGGTCGCACTCTTCGGGGATGGCATCCACATTCAGCAGCGAGAAATCCGCCACCGTCTCGTAGTTGCTGCGCTCCAGCTCGTCGGAGAGGGTATCGGAGAGGGCCGCCTCGCCGTGGCCGCTGAGCAGGTAGACCTGGGGCAGGTCAGCGCTGACCACATAGTCGATGGCCGAGGTGATCTGGCCCTCGCCGTCAAAGGACTGGGAGATCGAGCCGGTGGTGTAGTAGGTGTTGGTGTCCACCTGGTAGATGTTCTCGTAGGGGATGTAGCGGTTTTTATCACCGGATTCCACCACCAGCGAGTTGTTGGTCACCGTTTCGTCGGTGTACTGCTGGGCAAAGGTGGGGTAGATGTCGGGGTCCTTCTTGACCACCGTGATGTGGTCGGACAGGTCCTCGTAGCGGTCCAGCAGTTTTTCAATGACGGTATCTTCCTTGCCCGCCTGGCTGATCCAGTAGATGGTCACATCCTGTTCCAGGTTGGTGACTACCACCTTGGTGTCGGAGGTGAGCGAGTAGAGCTGGGCGGCGGAAATATCAAACTGGGTCCAGCTGCTGGGCAGCTTGGAGGCCAGCACGTTGACGGCAATGAGGATAGCCAGCACCACAAGGCTCAGCACAAAGCTGTAGCCGCCCACCTTGGCGGTGCGGGTGCTCAGGGCCTGCCGGTTGCGGGCCAGGGCGCCCTGCCATTTGTTTCGTAAGCTGTTTTTCATCCGTTATACCTCTTTTTCTCCCAGGATTGTACGCAGAGGAACAGGAAGAACGCTGCCACGCTGATGTAGTAGATGATGGCGGTCACATCAAACACACCGTTGACGAAGGTGTAGAACCGCTCGAACAGCGACAGTTTGTGCATCAGGTCGGGCAGCAGCGTTTCCAGCGAAGTGGGGCTGACGAACCAGGTGATGGCCACCGCCGCCACACAGATCACCAGAATGATGAGCCCCGCCACGTCGGAGCGGGTCAGCCGCCGGACGATGAGGGCCAGCAGGGCCGACAGCACCAGCAGCGCTGCCACGTTGAACGCCGTGGAGGAGATGTAATCCGCCAGATCGGCGCTGTAGTAGCAGAACAGCATGGCTACCACGCAGATACCGGCGGCCATGCCCTGGGACTCGGTCAGGGACGAGATGAACATGCCGATGGCAGTGAGGGCCAACCCCAGGCAGATAAAGGCGAACAGCGCGCCGTAGGAGGTGGGCAGATACACATCGCCGTAGAAGGAGAAGATGAAGGGATAGACGCAGGCCACCAGCATGGGCGCCACAAAGACCACTGCCATGGCAAAATACTTGCCCAGCACGATGTCCGCCCCGGTGATGGGCAAAAGGGACAGCAGCTGGTCAGTTTTCTGCTTTTTCTCCTCGGCCATGACCCGCATGGTCAGAATGGGCACCAGGGCGATAAACCCGATGGAGAAGGTGCCCAGGGCATACTCAAAGTTGGCCACGGCGCTGTTGATGTTGTACATCATGGCGCCGATGCCGATGAACTCCAGCAAAAACGCGCCGAATACATAGGCCAGCAGCCCATGATAGTAGAGGCTGATCTCGTGCTTAAACACCGCTTTCATGGTCTGTCGCCTCCTTTCCGGACGGTTCGTCCTCGGTCAGTTCAATGAAGATGTTTTCCAGGTCCGCCTTGATGGGCGTCATCTGCAGCAGCGCGCAGTTCGCATCGGCAAAGGCGAAGAACAGCGTGCGGCAGGCGGCCACCGGGTCACCGCCCAGCGTTACCGTGGCCTTGCAGGTGGGTGCTGCCGGTGCGGCGGGTTCTGCGGGCGCGGCAGCCGGGTCAGCGGGCAGCACCGCCTCGGCTGTTTCCATCGGGGCGGAGACGGTCTCCTCCGGCGCAGCTTCTTCAGGCTGCGGTTCCGGGGCTTCGGTCTCCTCGGCTTCAGGCGCCGGGGCGGGTTTTACGGGCGCGGCCGTATACTGGGGCAGGTCGCTTTGCTCGATGGTGTAACTGCTTACCACCGTCTGGCTGTCCAGAATGGCCCGCATGCCCGCTTCGTCGGTTTCGGCAGTGAGGACCAGCCGGTTGTTGGCAGCCAGCATCCGCTCCAGGTTCTGGGGCGTATCGAAGGCCACCAGCTTGCCGTGGGCAATGATCAGCACGCTCTCGCAGATGGCCTGCACCTCGCTGAGGATGTGGGAGCTGAGAATGACCGTGTGTTTTTCGCCCAGTTCCCGGATGAGGTCGCGGATCTCGATGATCTGCAGCGGGTCAAGACCCACGGTGGGTTCATCCAGAATGATGTACCGCGGGTTGCCCAGCAGCGCCTGGGCAATGCCCACACGCTGGCGGTAGCCCTTGGACAGGTTGCGGATGAGCCGGTTTTCCATCTCGGTGAGGCGGGTTTCCCGGATGACCCGGGCCACCTCGGCCGGAATATCCCGCTTGGCAATGCCCTTGGCCTCGGCCACAAAGCGCAGATATTCCTGCGGCGTTTCGTCGGTGTACAGGGGCGGGATCTCGGGCAGGTAGCCGATGCACTGCTTGGCCTGGCGCGCCTGCTCAAAAATATCATACCCGTCGATCTTTACCTCGCCGGAAGTGGCAGCCAGGCACCCGGTCATGATGTTCATGGTCGTGGATTTGCCCGCGCCGTTGGGCCCGAGAAAGCCGTAGATATGGCCGTCCTCAATGGTGAACGAGATATCGTCCACCGCCGTGAAATCGCCATACCGCTTGGTCAGGTGTTCCACCGTTATCATAATGAAAAATTCTCCCCCTTTGAACGGTTTTACCGTTATTGTAGGAGCTAATCGTAACAAAGTACTGAAAATCTTGTGTCAAATTTGTGGAAAATCCCCTTGACAGCCCAGGTGTACTACGAATATAATACAGTCAAAACCAGGAAAGGCAGGGGATCCAATGGTCAATTTCAGCGGGCTGCAGTTCCACGACCGCGCGCCCGTCTACCAGCAGATTGCCGAATATCTGAAACGGCAGATTCTGCTGGGCACCGTACAGGACGGCGACGCCATGCCCAGCCGCCGGGAACTGGCGGCCCAAACCGGCATCAACCCCAACACCGCCCAGAAAGCCTACCGCCTGATGACGGAGGAGGGCTACATCTACACCGACGGCAACAACGGCAGCGTGGTACGGCTTACCCCCCAGCTGCAGGAAGCCATCGACGAGGAGCTGACCCGGGGGCTGGTGCAGCGGTTTGTGGACGAGGCAAAGCAAAACCAGCTCAGTTACAAGAAAGTGATCGCCCTGGTGAGCGAACTGTGGGGCGACGAGTGATTTTTATACCGCAGGTGTATTAGCAAAGTAATACACCAACAGCAAAACAAAGGAGTGTGCGTATGAAAGCGATGTTCTCTTTGGCCGGGTGGAACTGGCGGCTGGCCCGCCGTTCCTACGGCATCCTGTGCGCCGTGTTCGCGGTGGAACAGCTGGCCGTGCTGCTGTTTGAGGTCAGCCGGCCTGACCAGCTGGGCATGGGGCTGTCCACCTATTACGAAAGCGGGCTGCAGTTTCAGGTTTTTGGCGTGGTCTTTTTGCTGGCCGGTTTTTTGGCCGGGCCCGCCGTGTCGGACCATAAGCGGGCCAAATGCAGCTATACCTGGCTGACGCTGCCCCTGCCCCCCGCCGCCCGGCTGGCCGCTCAGGTGCTGACCGCCGCGGTCCTGCAGCTGGGGGTGGTAGCCCTGCAGCTGGTGCTGTACATTCTCTACTTTTTCCCGGTGCAGGCCGTGGAGAGCGCCCGGGCGCTGGAACAGTTCGGCACGCCGATGCCCGCCCAGAATCTCTATGAGCAGCTGCTCCTCAACGAGGATCTCTACTGGCTGCTGCCCCGCCGCCCCCTGCAGCTCGTGCTGCTGGTGGTGACCTGGTTGGCCGCCGCCTTCCTGTTGAGCTGTGTGCGGCTTCACCGGGGCTGGCGCCGGGGCGTGGCGGTGGTCATCGGGGTAATCTGCGCCGTCTGCTGCGGGGTGCTCTTCCACAATGAGCAGTACGCCGCCCTCTACGGCCTCAACGAGGCGGTGGTGGAGAGCGTCGTCCGGGCGGTGCCGGTGCTGGTAGTGCTGGTAGTGGTCAGCCTTGTGTGGGCGCTGCGGGCGATCCGCCGCGCCGAACCGGCCTGAAAGGAGGGCTCTGTATGACCAAAGGATTTCGCCGCGGACTGGCCCTGCTGGGGGTCCTGGCGCTGGCCGTCTGGCTGGCTGCCACGGTGTGGTTCCACCGGGGGTGGCGGGCCATGGACTGCACGCTCCTCGACCAGAGCGGGGACCCCGCCGCCCTGCGGGGGTTCACCCTCAACGGCCGGATCAACTGGGACGGCCTGGATGACAGCCTGCATTTTTCCCTCCACGACGGGTATCTCGACACCAAACTGGTCTTTGACGACCAGCGCGCCCCCTTTGTGGCCCGGGCTTCCTACCGCACCAGCTACAACTATGTGGTGGCCCCGTCGGCCCGGGCCGCGGTGGAGGAGAACGCCACCGTGCGGCAGCGCAACGACGACGGCACTCCCTTTGTGATCGAGAGCAGCACCGACACCCTGCTGCGCACCGTGACGGTGAGCCTCTCTTTGCCCGACGGGACCGACCGCATGCTGCGGATGGCGGCGGACACCGTCAAGCTGGATGCCCCCGGAACCGTGATGGCCATGCTGGTGACGGGCGGCGACTCCCCCATCTACGACATGGCCGACTACGAATGGGACACCTACGACGAGGGTTCCTTCGCTGACTGGCCCGAGTCGGCGGTGGCGCCCCTGCCCTTCGCCCTGGACGGCGGGATCGGCCTGTGCTGGGAGGAGGATTTTCTCGGGATGGCGCCGGGGCTCTACCGGATGAACGGCCTGACAACCGACGAGCTGGACACCCTGCCCCGGGAGGGGACGGTGAACGGCCAGCCGGTGATCTGCGCCAGCACGGCCTTCGGCTCGCTGGAGGCCTTCTACTGCCCCGCGGATGCCAGCAAAGCGCTGCTGGGGGCGGCCATGGCGGACGGGTCTTCCCTGCTGGTCTATCTGGACAGCGAGAACACTCTCTGGGCCGACTTGGTGAACGAGGCGGGGACCCGCACCGACCACCGGGAACTGGGCACCATAGCCGAGGCAGGCAGCCTGAGCGCCACGCTGAGCAACCGCACCAATGACCGGGATGCGGTGCTGACCCTGTATAACCACCGGGATGAATCGGACCCGCAGGCGACCCTCTATCTGGCCGCTTTGCGGGCCGAGGACGGACACTTTACGCTGAGCGCCCTGCTGCCCGAAAGCCGCTTTGGCGGCGGAGACGATGCGGGGATGCTGAACGCCGCGGTGCTGAACGCCGAGGGCAACGCCCTGCTGATCGGCCGCCGCCACTACGCTTCGCTGCCCGCCACCAACGACGGCTCCCAGCCGGAGGACGGCGTGCGGCTGGAAGTCTATCCGCTGGACGGGACGGGCCCCTCCTACCGGGGGCTGCTGGCCACCGGGGCCGACCGGGACTGGTTTGACAGCTACGGCTTCAACAGCATCAATCTACACCGCAGCGCCCGCTACCTGACCTTTGACCCGTTACCCAAGGATGGAGGGATCGGACTATGAGCAAAGCCTTACGTATCCCCGGCCCGGGCCGCACCCGCCGCCCGGGGCTGGCGCTGGCGGTACTGACAGTGGCGTCGGTGGCCGTGCTGGTCGCCGCTGAGATCTGGCTGCACACCGGCTGGACCGGCATCGGCCTTACGCTGCGGTCCCAGCTTTGCAACGGCACCCCGCTGGAAGGGTTTACCCTGTCGGGGTCGCTGGGCTGGACGGTCCCCCAGAACCGCATCCACTTTACCTTGCAGGACGGGGTGCTCCACACCGAACTGCGACTGGACGACCCCGACGCCGTCCACGACATCCCCGGCGTGGTGCCCACCCGCAGCTATGCCCTCTCCCCCGAAACCCGCGACCAAGCCGACGCCAACGCGGTGGTGAACCGCCCGGGCATCGAGGGCAACCGGCAGGCCAACACCACGGTGAACACCGTGCGCCGGATGTACACCATCTGGCTGCCTGATGACACCGAGCTGCGGGTGGACGCCGGTGACGTTTCCCTGTCCGAAGGCGTTACCCTCACCGCCACGGAGGAGAACCTACTGGACGATTTTTCCTACAATGACTATACGCTGCAAGTCCTGTCCGAGTCCGATGATGCCAGTTGGCCCGACCTCCCGGTCAACTCCCAGAGCTTTGTGCTGGGTGCCGGGAAGGGGCTCTGCTGGACCCAGAATCTGGCGGGCCGGGCGCCGGGACTGTACAAGGTGCAGGGGCTGACCCGGTATCAGATCGGGCAACTGCCCACCGACGGCACGGTACAGGGCTACCCGGTGGTCTGCAACTCCACCGAGTACGGCACCCTGACCCCCTTCTACTGCCCGGCCGATGCCCAGCAGGCGCTGGCGGGAGCGTCCATGGCAGACGGGTCCACCCTGCTGCTCTATCTGAACGGGGAGAACGTCCTCTGTGCCGACCTGGTGAATGCGGCGGGGAACCGCACCGACCACCGGGAACTGACCACGCTGGAGAAGGCGGCCCACATCTACGCCAAGCTGCTGCCCCGCACCACCGACCGGGACGCCGTCCTGTGGGTGGAGGGCTACGACCAGCAGATCGACGAATACCTGTACAGCAGCACCCAGCCGGTGATCGCTTTGCTGCGCACCGAGAACGGCAAGTTCACGGTGGCCAGCACCATGGAGGACAAGGATCATCTGAACCCCGACACCATCCTGCTGAACGAAGCCGGGGACAAGGTACTGTTTGCCTACGAAAATACCGTCTTCCAGAATGGCGTGCCCACCGTAGCGGGGAAGAACGGCCGAGGAATGGACCTGCGGGTGTATGATCTGGACGGCGGACGGCTGCAATACTGGGGCACGATGACCACCGGTGCCGAGCGGGACTGGTACGCCGACTACCTTTGGAACGGAAAACTCCTACGGCGGGAGCTCCACTTTGACAGCCTGCAAAAAGACGGAGGGAACTGGAAATGATCGAAGTAAAAAACCTGCGGAAAACCTACCGCAAACACGGCGCAGAGGTGGGGCTGCTGGGCGCCGATTTCACGGTGCCCGACGGCCAGATCGTGGGCATTCTGGGCGAGAACGGCGCGGGCAAAACCACCCTGCTGCGCTCGATGGCCGGGCTGCTGCCCGCCAAAGGGGAAGCGCTGTTTGACGGCAAACCCGCGGCGGTGCAGTACGAGCGCATCAGCTACATCACCGGCGAGGGCAGCTACTACCCCACCCTGACGGTGGCGGAGTACGGCGCCATGCTGGCGGACCTGAACCCCGCCTTTGACGAGGTGCGCTACAAGGAATTCCTCGACTTTTTCAGCCTTTCGGGCAAGGATGTCATCGGTCACCTTTCCACCGGCCAGAAAGCCCGGGTGGAGCTGGCCGCAGGCTTTGCCAAGCGGGCCGCCTACTACCTGATGGACGAGCCGTTTTTGGGCAAGGACCCCTTCACCCGCAAGGATTTCATCAAGCTGATGAGCGGCACGCTCCACGGCGGCGAGACCATCCTGCTGACGACCCACTATCTGGAGGATGTGGAGCATTTTCTGGACCGGTCGCTCATCGTGCACGAGGGGCGCATTGCCGAGGATGTGCTGGTGGATGACCTGCACGAAGCCGGAGACACGCTGCTGACCCGGATGGCGAAAGCCTGCGGCTGGGACCCCCAGCATTACCTGCAGTTCGGCCAGGAAGAAGCCTGACCCCCTGACAAACAAAACCACCCCCGCGCTTTAGGGCGCGGGGGTGGTTTGTATCGGCCGGAAATATCAGGAACGGGGCCGGGCATCAATCACGGAAGCGGCGGAAAATCACAATGCCGCCTACCAGTACCAGCAGGATGATGGCACCGGCGGCCACCGGCACCACGGGGAAGGAGCCCTTGTCGGTTTCTTCCGGCGGAAGGGTAGCTTCCGGGGTGGCGGTGGGTTCGGGCTGTCTCTTATACACATCTCCGAGCCCACGAGACCGTACTAGATCTCGT
>UQZO01000009.1 GCA_900545545.1 uncultured Subdoligranulum sp.
CGAGATCTAGTACGGTCTCGTGGGCTCGGAGATGTGTATAAGAGACAGGGCTTCTTGTCTCCGACGGGGTTCCGCTGGACACCAACGGGCTGGAACCCACCGACATCCCCTGCCCGGCGGGCTACACCCTGTGGCACAACCCCACCCCCGCCCGGGTGGCCTTTGCGGGGTAAAAATCACAGAATTTGCAAAGTATGGGCGCGGCTTCGTCCTTTACAACGCCGCCCAAATACGGTACAATAAAAAGAACAACTATAACAAAGAGAAGGAGAGATCGCTTTGTTCACCATCATCAAACGGCGGGAACTGAACCCCACCGTCACCGAACTGTGGATTCATGCGCCGCTCATCGCCAAAAAGGCGAAGGCCGGCCAGTTCATCATTGTGCGCGCCAAAGAGGACTCCGAGCGTATCCCCCTGACCATCGCGGGTTTTGACCCCGAGGCAGGCACCGTTTCCATCATCTTCCAGGTGGTGGGCGCCGGTACCATGGAGCTGAACACCCTCAAGGAGGGCGAAGCGGTCCATGACTTCGTCGGCCCCCTGGGCAAGGCCACCGAGATCGAGGGCCTGAAGAATGTCTGTGTTGTGGGCGGCGGCGTAGGCTGCGCCATCGCCCTGCCCGTGGCCCAGGCCCTGCATGCCCAGGGCACCAAGGTCACCGGCATCGTCGGTTTCCGCAACAAGGACCTGGTCATCCTGGAGGATGAGTTCCGCGCCTGCTGCGATGAGTTCATCATCATGACCGACGACGGCTCCTACGGCGAGAAGGGCGTTGTCACCGCCCCGCTGGAACAGAAGATCGTGGACGGTGCGAACTTCGATGAAGTCATCGCCATCGGCCCGCTGATCATGATGAAATTCGTCGTCAAGACGACCAAACCTCACAACGTCAAGACGGTGGTTTCCATGAACCCCATCATGGTGGACGGCACCGGCATGTGCGGCGGCTGCCGCCTGACCGTGGGCGGCAAGACCAAGTTCGCCTGCGTGGACGGCCCCGATTTTGACGGTTTTGAAGTGGACTTTGACGAGGCCATGCACCGCGGCACCATGTACAAGCCCTTTGAGGCCCACGCCCGCGAGGCCCAGTGCAATCTGCTGAAACAGGAGGTGCAGTGATCATGCCCAACATGGACCCGAAAAAATGCCCCATGCCCAGCCAGGAGCCCAACGTCCGCAACAAGAACTTCAAGGAAGTGGCCCTGGGCTACACCGCTGAAATGGCCGTGAACGAGGCCCAGCGCTGCCTGCAGTGCAAAAACCACCCCTGCCGCTCCGGCTGCCCGGTGGATATCGATATTCCCGGCTTCATCGCCCACGTTGCCAAAGGCGAATTTGAGGAAGCCTACAAGGTCATTGCCAAGTCCAGCGCGCTGCCCGCTGTCTGCGGCCGTGTCTGCCCCCAGGAGAACCAGTGCGAGGGCAAGTGCATCCGCGGCATCAAGGGCGAGCCGGTAGGCATCGGCCGTCTGGAGCGTTTCGTGGCCGACTGGTACCGCGAAAACGTACATACCAAGCCCGAAATGCCCACCCCCAACGGCCACAAGGTGGCGGTCATCGGCGCCGGTCCTTCCGGCCTGACGGTGGCGGGGGACCTGGCCAAGATGGGCTACAAGGTCACCGTCTACGAGGCCCTGCATGTGGCCGGCGGCGTGCTGATGTACGGCATCCCCGAGTTCCGTCTGCCCAAGGACATCGTCCAGCATGAGGTGGAAGGCCTGAAGGAACTGGGCGTGGACATCGAGTGCAACATGGTCATCGGCAAGGTGCTGACCATCGACGAACTGATGAACGACTATGGCTTCGAGGCCATCTATGTGGCTTCCGGCGCGGGCCTGCCCCGGTTCATGGGCATCCCCGGCGAGAGCCTGAACGGCGTCTACTCCGCCAACGAGTACCTGACCCGCGTCAACCTGATGAAGGCCTACAAGGAAGATTCCCACACCCCCATCATGAAGTCCAAGGCTGTGGCCGTCGTGGGCGGCGGCAACGTGGCCATGGACGCCGCCCGCTGCGCCAAGCGCCTGGGCGCCGAGACCGTCTACATCGTTTACCGCCGCGGCATGGCCGAGCTGCCTGCCCGTAAGGAGGAAGTGGAGCACGCCGAGGAGGAAGGCATCATCTTCAAGACGCTGACCAACCCTGTGGAAGTGCTGGGCGACGAAAACGGCTGGGTGAAAGGTATGACCTGCGTGGAGATGGAACTGGGCGAGCCCGATGAATCCGGCCGCCGCCGTCCCATCGTCAAGGAGGGCAGCGAGTTCACCTTGGAAGTGGATACCATGATCATGGCCCTGGGCACCAGCCCCAACCCGCTGATCCGGTCCACCACCCCCGGCCTGGATGCCGACCGCCACGGCTGCCTGATCACCAACGGCCCCGACGGCCTGACCAGCCGCCCGTTCGTCTACGCCGGCGGCGACGCCGTCACCGGTGCGGCCACCGTTATTCTGGCCATGGGCGCCGGCAAGGAAGCCGCCAAGGCCATCGACAAGGCCCTCAAAGAGAAGGAACAGTAAAAAGCGATCTGAATCCCGCGCTTCCGGCGCGGGATTTTTTTGGCGCTACGCTTGCAAAAGGGGGAACAGTCCCGCACGGCGGTGCCTGCCGGGCCTATTTAACGGGTTGCGGTGCCCGCATCAACCTGCGCCCCTTGGGCAGGGCTTGGTTTCTGCGACCGCGGCCCCTGCTCCGCCGCGCTGTACCTGCCGCAGGCAGCGCGCGGCTTTGCAGCCCTTTGGACACCCCCTCGACAAAATGGGGCGCCAAATCGCGCACTCGTCGATTCTCTCCTTGCACACAATTTGCCACCCCATTTCCCTGTATGTGTCTGCGTCGTCGGCGCATGTCCGCCGACGCAGACGGTTTTGTGAATTTGGCCCCGCGGGAGGGGGGCTTGCATGTATCATCCGTTTTTTCAGTTCTTTCTGCCCCGGGTGGGGCAGGCGGCGCTGGCCGTGGTGCTGTACCTGAACTTTTTGCAGATCCCGCCGCTGGAATGGCTGGCCCCCTGGCCGCTGCTGTATTACGGGGTGCCGCTGCTGCTGGTGGCGCTGCTGGCCTGGTTCGCCCGGGACCCCCTGGGTCTGGGCATCGTGCTGGTGGGCTACCTTACGGCGCTGTATTGCCTGGGCAACCTCACCGGCGCGGCGGCCCGGCTGCTGGGCGGCCCGGTGTGGCGGGTATGGCGGGCCCTCTGGCTGGACGGCATGACTCCCTGGCTGCTCACCGGCCTTGTGTGGTGGTGGGGGCGGCGCCGCGCCCGGCGGCTGTGCACCACCCGCTACCACCTGACCACCAAAAAGCCGCTGCCCGGCGGTAAGCTCACCATCGTGCAGGTCAGCGATGTGCACCCCAATCCCCGCGCCGCCATGCACAGCGGGCGCATCCCCGAGCTGCGGGCCAAAATCGAAGCCTGCCGCCCTGATCTGCTGGTGTTTACGGGGGATATCTTTGACGAATTTACCGAGCCGGAGGAATTTGCCGCCTTTGCCACCCTGTTCGGGGAACTGCAGGCGCCGCTGGGCAAATACTACGTGCTGGGCAACCATGACCTCTTCCACCACTGGCGGGAACCCAGCTTTGACCGCGCCGCCCTGGAACAGGCCATGGCGAAGGCCGGGGTGCGCATCCTGGAAGATACCGATGTGCTCACCGGCGGCGTGCGGGTGGTGGGCCGCAAGGACTACCTCTACACGAACGGGCGGCGGTTCACGGCGGCCCAGCTGCTGCCCGAAGGCCCCGACGACCACTATACCGTCTGCCTGGACCACGAACCCCGGGATTTCAAGAATGCTGCCGCGGCGGGGGCGGACCTGATTTTGAGCGGCCACACCCACGGCGGGCAGGTCTGGCCCGCGGGGGCGGTGGGCATGGCGGCCCGCAATGAGCGCAACTACGGCAAAAAGCAGGTGGGCGCGGGCTGTACGGCCATCGTCAGCGGCGGCACCGGCACCTGGGGGTACCGGCTGCGCACCCAGGGCAAAACCGAGATCGTCTGCATCACGGTGGAACAAAAAGCGTGAAAGAAATGTTGCCGGAACAACATATAAACGGGGCGAAATCCGGTATAGTAAACCCGTTGATGACACATACTACCGCAAAAGGAGGACCCCCCTGTTATGAAGATCATCTTTTACGGTACGCGGGATTACGACCGCCTGTACTTTGACCTGCTGGCGGCCGACCCCGAGTACGGCTGCTCCATTAAATTCCTGGCTGCCAATCTGGACGTGGACACCGCGCCCCTGGCTGAGGGCGGCGACGCTGTCTGCGCCTTTGTGAACTCGGATTGCTCCGCCCCGGTGCTGGAAGCCCTGGCCAAGGCGGGCATTCATCTGCTGCTCATGCGCTGCGCGGGCTTCAACAACGTGGACCTGGATGCCGCCAAACGGCTGGGCATCACGGTGCTGCGGGTGCCGGGCTACAGCCCCGAGGCCGTGGCCGAGCACGCCATGGCCCTGGCCCAGGCGGCCAACCGCCGCATCTGCAAGGCCTATATCAAGGTGCGCAACAACAACTTTGCCCTGGACGGCCTGCTGGGCTACAATCTGTACGGTTCCTGCGCGGGCATCATCGGCACCGGGCGCATCGGCGCTGCCATGGCCCGCATCTGCTACGGCTACGGCATGACGGTGCTGGCCTACGACCAGTACCACAACCCCGATCTCGAAGGCATCGTCCGCTATGTGGAGCTGGACGAGCTGCTGCGGGCGGCGGACCTGATCAGCCTGCACTGCCCCCTGACTGCCGAGACCCATCACCTCATCAACGCCGAGACCATCGCCAAGATGCGGGATAACGCCATCCTCGTCAATACCAGCCGCGGCGGCCTCATCGACACCGACGCCCTCATCGCCGCGCTGCGCAACCGCAAGTTTGCGGGCGTGGGCCTTGACGTCTACGAGGACGAGGACGGCCAGGTGTTCGAGGATTTCTCCGACGACGTGCTGCAAAACGAAGTGGTGCCCATCCTGCTCAGCTTCCCCAACGTGGTCATCACCAGCCACCAGGCCTTCTTTACCCGGACGGCGCTGCAGAGCATCGCCATCACGACGATGGAAAATGCCCGCGCCTACGCCCGGGGCGAAAAGCTCGTCAACGAGGTGAAGGCGTAAAAGGGGACTGGCCTTTTGGGGCGGGATGCGGTACAATGGTACAAACCTACCGCAAAAGGAGTTGTTTTGTATGAAACGCATCGTCACCGACAAAGCCCCTGCCGCCCTGGGCCCCTACGTGCAGGCGGTGGATACCGGCAGCACCGTCTATTGCAGCGGCCAGCTGGGCCTGGACCCCGTTACCAATACCCTGGCCGACGGCGTGGCCGCCCAGACCCGCCAGTCGCTGGAAAACCTCAAGGCTGTTCTGGCCGAGGCCGGGCTGACCCTGGCTGATGTGGTCAAGACCACCGTCTTTGTGCAGGACCTCAAGGATTTCGGCACCGTGAACGAGGTGTACGCGGAACTCTTCGGCGAAATGGTCCCCGCCCGCAGCTGCGTGCAGATCGCCGCTTTGCCCAAGGGCGCCCTGGTGGAAATCGAGTGCATCGCCGTGCGGTGACACCCCTCAAAAGGGAGGTTCGGATTCAGCGGCTGCGCCGCGTCTCCTGCACCTCCCCTTTGAAACCCCACCGTCGCACCCAACCCCGTTCTCATGCCGCGCTGCGGCGACTCGCACGGGCTTGGGCGCTCTCAAAGTATCGCACTCGTCGGCACATGTCCGCCGAGCGCGATGATTTGTTCCTTCTTTGCAAAGAAGGAACCGAAGAAATTCCAAAGAAAAAGGTATGGCCTTGTGGGCCATACCTTTTTGTGTTTTATCTACCGTTGCGGGGGTTCGGGCACGCCCGAATTTAAGGTGGAGAATCGGAAAAACCGATGGAAAAACAGTCTCTCCAGGCGTTTTTCCCGGTTTTTGCCTGCGGGGCTATGCCCCGCAACCGCGCCCAGGGTATAAAGCGCGGTGCAAACCAACGCAACGCGTTGGTTCCGAAATACACGGCCCCGGAACCGGGGCCATTGGCCCCCCCAAGCCGTGCCCCGCGCCTCGGAAGTAGCGGTGACTTTTTCGGTTCCTTTTTGGTCAGTCAAAAAGGAACGTATCCCGGGAGCGCGAACCTCCCGGGAAGCCCAAATGTAAAATTTATATGAGCATTTCCCGGCGGATTTTTCAACCCTTGCAAAATGTGCTATAATGTGCTTTGTAAATTGGGGTACTGTTGGGAAAGGGGGGATTTTGCCATGCTCACCGTCACTTTGCTGGGCACCGGCGGCACCCAGCCGTTGCCGGGCCGCGCCCTGGCGGCCCTGGCCGTCAGCGTGGGCGGGGGCACCGTCCTGCTGGACTGCGGCGAGGGCACCCAGACCGCCCTGCGCCGCTGGGGTGTCAGCGCCTACCGCCTGACCCATGTGTTGCTCACCCACTACCACGGGGACCACATCCTCGGTTTGCCGGGGCTGCTGCAGACCCTTTCCAGCCTGGGCCGCACCGCACCCCTGACCGTCACCGGCCCCGCGGGGCTGGAAGCCGTGGCGGCCCCCATGGCCGCCCTGGCGGGCCCCTTGCCCTTTGCCGTGCACTGGCAGCAGGCGGGGACCGAATCTTTTGCGGCGGGCCCCCTCACCGTGACCCCCTTCCCGCTGGAACACCGGGTGCCCTGCTGCGGCTACGCGTTGCATCTGCCCCGGGCCGGACGGTTTGACCCCGCCCGGGCCAGGGCCGCGGGCATCCCGGTGGCCCTGTGGCGGCGGTTACAGGCAGGGGAGAGCGTGGACGGATTTACCCCCGACCAGGTATTGGGCCCGCCCCGGCGGGGCCTGACGGTGGTCTACGCCACCGATACCCGCCCCTGCCCGGCGGTGGCGAAGGCGGCGAAAGACGCCGACCTGCTCTGCATGGACGCCACCTACGCCGACGACGCCGACCTGGACAAGGCAAAACTCTACGGCCACGCCACCTGCCGGGAGACCGGCGCCCTGGCTGCCGAAGCGGGGGTGCGGCGGCTGTGGCTGACCCATTATTCCGCCGCTGTCACTGACTTGCAGCCCGGCCTGGCCGCCGCCCAAAGGGCGTACCCTGACGCCGTGGCCGGTACCGACGGCCTGCGGTTGGAACTGGATTTTGACAAAGAGGACGAACCAACGTGACGTTTTTGCAAAAACACCGCAAAGACCTGCTCTTTACGGCGATCCTGCTGGCGGCGGCGGGGGTGCTGTTCTGGGTCACCCACCCCGGCGGCACCGGCGCCGTGGCCGTGCTGCGCTACGGCGACCCCCAGCAGGAAGAAACCATTGACCTGACCAAAGACGCCCGGTACGACATCGACACCGGGACGTATACCATCCATCTGCAGGTGGCGGAGGGCGGCATCGCCTTTGTGGACAGCCCCTGCCCCGACCATACCTGCGAGGGCTTCGGCGTACTGCGCAACGTGGGCGACTGGGCCGCCTGCCTGCCCGCCAAAGCCAGCCTGACCATCGAAGAAGGCCCCTGACCAAAGGAGTATGCCATGAAACCGACCTTCAAACAAGTGACCAAGACCCGCTATGTGCAGCTCGTCAGCGAGCTGGCACAGGAGATCTTTGTGCAGCATTATACCAAGCTCACCCCCAAGGTGGCCGCCGCCCTGGCCGACAAATACCAGAGCGACGTGCTCACCGACGACGAGATCCACAGCGGCGTCATCAACTATTTCCTCATCTACCTGGGCACCGAGCCGGTGGGCTATTTTGCCATGGACTTAGGGCCTGCCGGGGCGCTGTGCCTCAGCCGCCTGTTTTTGAAAGAGAAGGCCCGGGGCCAGGGCATCGGCCGCAGCGTGGTGGCCTACGCCCAGAAACTGGCCGAGGGCGACGGCCGCAGCCGCCTCTACCTGAAAGTGTGGGCCCGGGACCTGAAAGCCGAAATGTTCTGCAAGAAATGCCGTTTCCGCAAGGCGGAAACCGTGCCCATGGAAGTGCTGCCCGGTGTGACGCTGGACATCACCACCTGGGAAAAACTTTGGAGATGACTGCATGAAACTTCTGCATCTGGCGGACCTGCACCTGGGCAAACGGGTCAACGGGTTCGATCTGCTGGAGGACCAGCGCTATATTCTGGAACAGGTGCTGGGCCTGTGTGACGACCAGGGCGTGGAAGCCGTGCTGCTGGCCGGGGATATCTACGATGCCCCCGTGCCCCCCGCGGCGGCCTGCACCCTGCTGGACTGGTTCCTGACCCAGCTGGCCGCGCGCCAGATCCCGGTGCTGGCCATCTCCGGCAACCACGACAGCGCCGAACGGCTGGACTTCGCCGCCGGTCTGCTGGCCGGGCAGGGGGTCTATCTGGCAGGGCGGTTCAACGGTGCCCCGCGCCAGATCGTCCTCAACGACCGGTTCGGCCCGGTGGAGTTCACCCTGCTGCCCTTTGTGCGGGCAGCCACCGTGCGCCATTTCCTGCCCGACGCCGACCTGCCCGACTACGACAGCGCCGTGGCCGCGGCTCTGGCTGCCTGCCAGCCCACCGCCCCCCGCCGCGTACTGCTGGCCCACCAGATGGTGGTGGCCGGGGTCTGCCCGCCCCAGCTTTCGGGCAGCGAGACCGCGCCCCTGACCGTGGGCACCGTGGATTCCATCGATGCCGCCCGGTTCGAGGGCTTTGCCTACACCGCCCTCGGCCACATTCACCGGGCCCAGCGGGTGGGCAGCGATACCGTGCGCTATGCGGGCGCACCGCTGTGCTACCACCTGGACGAGTGCGGCGCCGAGAAATCCGCCACCCTGATCAAACTGGGACGCCGGGGCGTGGAGCACATCGACCTGTTGCCCCTGACGCCCCGCCGCGCCATGCGTCACCTGACGGGCCCTCTGGCCAAGCTCATCGAGCACCCCACCGACACCGGGGATTACATCTGGGCCACCCTCACCGACCCCACCCCGCTGCCCGACGCCATGGCCGCCCTGCGGGCCGCCTACCCCAACGCCATGCGGCTGGACTACCAGCCCCGGGGCACCACGGCAGGCCCCTCCGACGCGGCCATGGCCGTGCGCGGCAAGCCCTTTGCCGAGCTGTTCCAGGACTTTTTCACCCAGATGAACGGCCGGCCCCTGACCATCGAGGAGGCCCGGGCCGTCAAGCAGCTGCGAGAGGAGGCCGCCAAAGCATGAAACCCCTGTACCTGACGCTGAGCGCCTTCGGCCCCTATGCCGGGCGCACCGAGCTGGATTTTTCCCGGTTCGGCGGCAGCGGCTTGTTTTTGATCGGCGGCGACACCGGTGCGGGCAAAACCGCCCTGTTTGACGCCATCACCTTCGCCCTTTACGGCGAAACCACCGGCGAAAACCGCAAAACCACCATGCTGCGCAGCGATTTTGCCGCCCCCGAAGCGGAAACCTTTGTGGAGCTGACCTTCACCCACCGGGGCCGCAAGTATCTGGTGCGCCGCTGGCCCGAACAGCAGCGCGCCGCCAAGCGGGGCAGCGGCATCGTCAAAAGCCCGCCCCGGGCGGAACTCATCCGGGAACCGGAGGAACCGGTCTCCGGCGCGGTGGCCGTTACGGCGGCCGTCGTCAAGCTGCTGGGCATCGACGCCAAACAGTTTGCCCAGGTGTCCATGCTGGCCCAGAACGATTTTACCCGGCTGCTGAATGCGCCCTCCGCCGACCGCGCGGCCATTCTGCGCCAGATTTTTGATACCGCCGACCACCAGCGCCTGGGCCAGGCTGCCGTGCAGCACGCCCGGGAGGCCGACGAGGCCTGCCGCCGGTTGGACGATGTACTTCTGATGCACGTGGGCAGCCTGCTCACCGCCGGTGCCGACGAGGAGACCACCGCCAGGATCCAGGAAGTGCAGGACAGCCGCGACCCCTTTACGGCGGCTTCCGCCGTGGAACTGGCCAAGCGGCTGCTGGAGTTTGACGAGGCCATCGAGAACCGGCAGAACCAGGTCATGGCGGACCTGGACGAAAAGATCGCCCGGGGAGATGCCGGGGTAAAAATGGCCGAGGAGCGCGCCGCCCGCCGCCGTCAGCTGGCGGGGCTGGTGGACGAGGAGGCCCGCACCGCCGAGGTGCAGCGCCAGACCGAAGCCCAGCAGGCCGAACTGCAGACCCGCAGCGAGACGCTGAAACAGACCATCGCTGAGACCGAGGCCGCCCGGGCGGCCCTGGGCCAGACCGACACCGAGCAGGTACGGCTGGAACACCACATGGAACTGGCGGAGAACCTCACCGCCAGCTGTGAGAACCTGCTCAAAAACCTGACCGCCGCCGACCAGGCCGCCGAGACCGCCGCCGCCCGCCAGCAGGAGTATGTGAAATCCCAGGCGGCGCTGGACGAAGCCGAAGCCCGGTACACCGCCCTGCAGCGGCAGCTCAACGCCAACCGTGCGGGCCTGCTGGCCCAGCAGCTGCAGCCGGGGCAGCCCTGCCCGGTCTGTGGCTCCACCGAGCATCCCTGCCCGGCCCAGCTGCCGGGGGACCATGTGACGGAACAGGAGCTGGAAGAGCGGGAGAAGGAACTTACCGCCCAGCGGCGGGACACCGCGGCCTGTTCCCGCACGGCGGGGGATGCGGCGGCCCGCGCCGCCGAACTGCGCGCCACCCTCACCCGGGATGCGGCGTCCTTCTTTGCCCGCCGCGCCGGGCGCTACACCGGCAAACCGGCGGAGGAACTCTCCCCCGAAGAGCTGCGCGCCGCCCTGGAAGAGCAGAAAGCCAGCCTGGCCGAGGGGCTGAAAGGTCTGCGGGCCCAGCATGAGGAATACAAGCGCCAGAGCGACAAGGCCAAGGCGCTGGCCAACCAGCTGGACAACCTGAACAACCAGCTCAAAGGCCTGGAAAAGCAGGCCTTTGTGGCGGCCCGCAAGGCAGCCAACGCCAAGGCGGGCCACGCGGCGGCCGCCGCCCGGGTGCAGCAGATGCAGGAGACCGTGCCCACCCGGGAGGAAGGGGATACCCTGACCAAGCTGCAGCAGGCCCTGGCCCATCTGCGGGCCGACCGTGCCGCCGCCACCACCGCCCGGGATGCCGCCGTGCACCGGCTGCACACCAACCGGGCCGCTCTGGACGGTATGGAAAAGACGCTGCGCGCTCTTTCCGCCGCCCGGGAAAAGCGGGCTATGTGGGATAACCTCTCCAAAACCATCAACGGCAACCTGGCCGGCAAGGTCAAGCTGCCCTTTGAACAGTACGTACAGGCGTTTTATTTTGACGGCGTGGTGGAGGCGGCCAACCTCCGCTTCACCCGCATGACCGACGGCCAGTACCGGCTGCTGCGCCGCAAGAGCGAGGCCCTGGCGGGCAAGACCGCCCTGGACCTGGATGTATTTGACGCCTACACCGGCAAGACCCGCCCCGTGGGCAGTCTTTCGGGCGGCGAGAGCTTTATGGCCGCCCTCTGCCTGGCGCTGGGCATCAGCGATACCATTCAACAGAACGCCGGGGGCGTCACCATCGAGACCCTCTTTATCGACGAGGGCTTCGGTTCCCTGGACGCCGACAGCCTGGAAAAGGCTGTGGATACCCTGGCGGGCCTCGCCGGGGGCGACAAGCTCATCGGCGTGATCTCCCATGTGGAGGCGCTGCAGTCCCGCCTGACCCGGCAGATCCGGGTGGCCAAGACCCGGGCGGGGAGTAAGGCGGAGATTGTGCTGGAATAAACAAGGCAGGGGACCGCAGAACGGCGGGGTCAAGACCCCGCCCTACAACCTGCCCAAGAGAAAACGATTGTTTCCCCGTCACAACCCTGTCCCGGGTTGATTGTTTGGAGTTTCTTTGCCTGCTTTCTTTGCAAAGAAAGCAAGAACAAAAACATTTATGAAATCTATCTTACAGCAACAATGTGAACAACTGGCGGCGGCGCGGTATCCGCTGCACATGCCGGGGCACAAGCGCCGGGTGGCCCCCGCGCCGGGGCTTACCTGTGCCGCCTTCGACCTCACCGAGATCGAAGGCGCCGACGACCTCCACGATGCCGACGGCATCCTGGATGCCGCTATGCAGCGCACCGCTGCCCTCTACGGCTCCGCCCGGTGCTGGTACCTGGTGGGCGGTTCCACCGTGGGGCTGCTGGCAGGCATCCGCGCCCTGGCACCCTTCGGCAGCCGGGTCCTGGTGGGCCGGAACTGCCACAAGGCCGTCTACCATGCCATCGAGCTGGGGCACCTCACCGCTCATTATCTGACCCCGCCGGTGGTGGCGGAGTTCGGCGTTTACGGCAGCATCCCGCCCGCATCGGTGGCCGCGGCTCTCGACGCCCACCCGGATGTGCGCTGTGTCATCCTCACCAGCCCCACCTACGAAGGGGTGCAGAGCGACCTCAAAGCTATTGCCGACCTTTGCCACGCCAAGGGCGTGCCCCTGCTGGTGGACGAGGCCCATGGCGCCCACTACCTGCCCCTGGCCGAACCTTACGGCTGGCGGGGCGGGGCCGTGGCGGCGGGGGCGGACCTGGTGGTGCAGAGCGCCCACAAGACGCTGCCCAGCCTGACCCAGACCGCCTGGCTGCACCTGAACGGCACCCTGGCGGACCCCGCCGCCGTGGAGCGGGAACTGGACGTGTTCGAGACCAGCTCCCCCAGCTATCCGCTGATGGCAAGCCTGGACGGCTGCACCGCCTGGCTGGCGGAAGATGGCCCCGCGGCCTTTGCCGCCTGGCGGGCCCGGCTTGACCGGTTCGCCGCCGCGGCAAGAACCTGGCGCCACACCCCAGTGCTGGGCCTTGGCCCCGAACGGGCGGATTTTTACGCCTTTGACGACGGCAAGATCCTGTTGCGCATCGGCGCGGCGGGAGCCGGATACCTGCGGGCCGCCGGTTTTGAGCCGGAGATGGTCTGCGGCCCCAACGTGCTGGCCATGACCAGCCCCTGCGACGATGAAACCGCCCTCGACCGGCTGGCCGAGGTGCTGGCGCGCCGGGACGAAGCCGCCCCGCCGGTGCCCCGGGCCGGGGCGCTGCTGCCCGCCCCCGGCCCTGCCCGGTGCACCATCGCCGAAGCGCTGCTGCGCCCGGCCTGTGTGTGCCCGCTGGGAGAAGCCATGGGCAAAACCGCCGCCGAGTACATCTGGGCCTACCCGCCCGGGGTGCCGCTGCTGGCCCCCGGCGAGGAAGTGACCCCCGCCTTTGTGCAGGCCGCGGCGGCATTGGCTGCCGACGGCACCGCTTTGCACCACACCGGGGCAGGGAGCGCCCAAACCCTGGCCGTGCTGGCCTGAACGGGCGCCGCCCTTCGACAGGGAACGGTTGCACTTCCCGCCCAAAAATGCTACAATAAACAGAACTATTCAAAACGTTCACCACTGGCTACGGAGGATTTCTCCCATGAACTGGATCGACAAACTGGAACGACGCTTTGGCCGCTACGGTATCCCGCACCTGGTCAACGGGCTCATCATCGGGCAGCTGGCCGTCGGGCTTTTTATCCTTATCATCAACTGGAAGCTGGCCCTCTTTCTCTCGCTGGACCGCGCCGCTGTGCTCAGCGGCCAGGTGTGGCGGCTGGTCACCTTCCTGTTCCAGCCCATCTGGCTGGGCAGCGTGCTGGGCATCCTGAACCTGTTCTTCTATTTCTGGATCGGCAACTCCCTCACCCGCGCCTGGGGCGATTTCCGCATCACCCTGTATCTCGCGCTGGGTGTGCTGGGCGCCTGGATCAGCGCTTTTATTACCGGGGGCGCCTCCGCCAGCGGCATCTACCTCAGCATGCTGTTCGCCTACTGCTGGATGTGGCCCAACCAGGGCGCGCTGCTCTGGGGCATCATCCCCTTCAAGATGAAGTATCTGGGCTGGTTCGAGCTGGCCGTCTGGGTGTGGGAATTCGTGCGCGGCGGTATGGATACCCGCCTGAGCCTGGTCCTCGGCCTGGCCGGATTCCTGGCCTTCTTCGGCCGCGAAGTGTTCGACTGGTGCAAGGATACCATCCTGGGCTACAAGCGCCGCCGCGACTGGCAGAACCGCAACAACCGCTGGTAATTCAAATCGCGTATTCAAGGAGGTTTTTTGTATGAAACTCATCACCGCGATCGTTAATAAAGAAGATTCCCGTGCTGTGTGCAACGAGCTGCTCAAGCACAAATTCTACGTCACCCGCCTGGCTACCACCGGCGGTTTCCTGATGGCCGGCAACATGACGCTGCTCATCTGCACCGAGGACGAAAAGGTGGATGACTGCATCGCCATCATCTCCCAGTTCTGCAAGCAGCGCACCGAGATCGTGCCCGGCACCGCCACCCTGGGCCTGGGCATCGAGAGCGCCATGCCCATGGAAGTCACCGTGGGCGGCGCTACCATCATCGTCACCAACGTGGAGCGCTTCGAAAAACTGTGATGCTGGACCGTCTGGCCGGCAATACCGCGCTGAAAGCTGAACTGGGCGCCGCGCTGCGCACCGGCCGGCTGCCGCATGCGGTACTGCTGGTGGGGGAAGCGGGCTGCGGCGCGGGCTTTGCCGCCCGCTGCCTGGCCGCCGATTATCTCTACCCCCAGGGCGGCCCCCACGCCGAGGCTGTCCTCAAAGGGGAGGACACCGAGTGTCTGGTACTGCAGGGCGAGGGCGCCAGCGGCCAGATCCCCGTCAAGCGTGTGCGGGAAATGCGAGAGGCCATCCAGCATTCCGCCCTCTCCACCGACGCGGCGGGCCGTGTGCTCTTCATCTACGGCGCCCAGAACCTCAACGGCTCCTCGGCCAACGCCATGCTGAAAATCATCGAGGAACCGCCCGAGGGCGTACTGTTTTTACTTACCGCCACCAGCGCCGCCACCGTGCTGCCCACCATCCGCAGCCGGTGCGCCGCCTACACCATCGCGCCGGTGCCCGCCGACGAATGCGCGGCCCTGCTGAAGGACCGCGGCCTGCCCGGCCCCCTGGCCGAGGAACTGGCTTTCGTCTACGAGGGGCACATCGGTACCGCCCTGCGGGCGTTCCAGGACGCCGGTACCCGCACCACCCTGGCCCAGGCCAAGGAGCTGTGCGGCTACGCCGCCCAGAACGATACCTACCGCGCCCTGGCCCTGCTGACCAAATACGAGCGGGATCGGGAAGGGTTTCTTTCGCTGCTGTGGCAGCTGGACCAGGTGTGCAGCGCCGTGCTGCGCCGCCCCGTCTACGGTACCCGCCAGTGCGGCGGCCTGACCCCCGCCGCCGCGGCTATTATCCTGCGCGCCGGGGCCGAGATGCGCCGCCATGTGACGGCCAACGGCAACCTGCGCCTGGCGGTGGCACTGCTGGCGGCCCGCATTGCGTAATCAAAAAAGGAATATGCCAATGAAAGTAATTTCCGTAAAATTCAAAGAAAACGGCCGGGCCTACTATTTTGACCCCGTCGATATGGAGATCCAGCAGGGCGATTTCGTCATTGTGACCACCGCCCGGGGTACCGAGTGCGGCGAGGTCGTCCGCGGCCCCCACGAGGTGCCCGGTTTTGCCCGGGAAGTCAAGCCGGTGATCCGGGTGGCCGACGCCGTGGATGTGCGCCGTATGCGCCAGAACCGCGCCGATGTTCAGCACGCCTTCGAGATCTGTGAGCAGCGCATCGCCGCCCACGACCTGAAGATGAAGCTGGTGGACGCCGAGTATACCCTGGACCGCAGCAAACTGGTCTTTTACTTCACCGCCGACAACCGGGTGGATTTCCGGGAGCTGGTCAAGGACCTGGCGGCCCAGTTCCATACCCGCATCGAGCTGCGCCAGATCGGCGTGCGGGATGAAAGCAAGATGCTGGGAGGCCTGGGACTTTGCGGTCAGCCCTTCTGCTGCAGCCGCTTCCTCAAGAACTTCCAGCCCGTTTCCATCAAAATGGCCAAGGAACAGGGCCTTTCCCTCAACCCCACCAAGATCAGCGGCGCCTGCGGCCGCCTGATGTGCTGCCTGGCCTACGAGCAGAAGAGCTACGAGTACCTCAATTCCATCACCCCCACCCCCGGCAGCATCGTGCGCACGCCGGACGGCGAGGGCACCGTGGTGGAAGTCAACGTGGTGGCCGGTACGCTGAAAGTGCGCTCCAACGTGGAGATCCTTGCCCCCCGCGTCTACAAGCGGGAGGAATGCGTCTATCTGCGCGGCGGCAAGCGGGTGCCCAAGGAACCCGACCCCGAGCAGGAATAAGACAAATATGGTGCGTTAGTTGCGGCTATCTGCAAAAATTTTTCAAGATATGGCACTTGCGAATTTTTATGCAATGTGCTACACTATCTGTAACGCAGTAGGCAACAAACCCGCTGTGGCACCATACCGGGAAGCAGCCGTGCAGGGCCGGTAGGGGACATCAATCAGCACGGAGATAAGGAGTTCACGATGGCTCATACCGTTACCAGCGAGTGCGTTGCTTGCGGTGCATGTGTTGACACCTGCCCCGTCGGCGCGATCAGCATGGAGGACAAGGCTGTGGTCGATGCTGCTTCCTGCGTCGATTGCGGTGCTTGCGAGGGCGTTTGCCCCACCGGCGCAATCCAGGCTGAATAAGCAAAATTGCACCCTCTGCGCGGCCTGCAACGGCCGCGCTTTTTTTGTTTGTGTTTTATGTTCCTTCTTTGCAAAGAAGGAACCGAAGAAATTCCCATACAACAGCCTGCAAGGGATGCCGGACCCGGTACGACGCGGGTTCCCGCAGGTTCCGCGGCGGGGTCAAGACCCCGCCCTACGGGCTGCCGGAGATGGGGATAGACCGGGGAACGCGGCACACACGGGTGTTGCAGCATACCGGGGGCGCGTGCTTCCCGGTAATATAGTTGGAATTTCTTTGCTTCTTTCTTTGTAAAGAAAGAAGAGAAGGGGAGAGGTTTGGATGAAATCGAACAGAGTTGTTCTGGTCCTGGACGGCCAGGGGGGCGGCATGGGCACCCAGCTCATCAAGATGCTGGCGCCCGCCCTGCCCGCCGACTGTGAGCTGCTGGCCGTGGGTACCAACGTGCTGGCCACCAACGCCATGCTCAAGGCGGGGGCCCGCCGCGGCGCCACCGGCGAAAACGCCGTGGTGTACAACGCCGCCCGGGCCGACCTGATCCTCGGCCCCATCGGCATGATTCTGGCCAACGGCATCCTGGGGGAAGTGTCGCCCAAGATGGCCACGGCGGTCTCCGGGTCGGAGGCGGAAAAGATCCTCATCCCCTCCTCCCACTGCGGCGTGCAGATCGCCGGTACCCAGGACTGCCGCCTGGAAGACTACCTGCAAAACGCCGTGACCCTGGCGCTGCGGGTGCTGGAAGAATGAGCGCCCTCCTGTCTGAGGCTGCCGCCCCGGTGCTGGCCGCCGCCCGGGCCCTGGCTGCGGGGGATGCCCCGGCGCTGCTGGCCATCGACGGCCGCTGCGGCAGCGGAAAATCCACCCTGGCCGCCTGGCTGGCGGCGCAGCTGCCCTGCAACCTGGTGCATATGGACGATTTCTACCTGCCCCCGGCCGCCCGCCGCCCCGACTGGGCGCAGCATCCCGGCGCCAATATGGACTTTGCCCGCCTGCGGGCAGAAGTGCTTGCCCCGCTGCTGGCCGGGCAGCCCGCCCGGTACAGCGCCTACGTCTGCCGCCTGGGCCGCCGGGAGGAAGCCCGTACCCTTCCGTCCCGCGCCCTGACCATCGTGGAGGGCAGCTACGCCCTGCACCCCGACCTGGCCGTGCCCTTTGCCTGCAAGGTCTTTGTGACCTGCACGCCGGACTGCCAGCGCCTGCGGCTGCAGCAGCGGGAAGGGGAACACTTTGCGGCGTTTGCCCAGCGGTGGATTCCGCTGGAAGAGGGGTATCTGGCGGCCTGCACGCCGGAGAAAGCCTGTGATTTTGTGCTGGACACCACCGCCTTGACGGTGTAAAATAACAAACGGTTCCTTTGAGAAAAGCCAGGAAGGCAACGGCTGCCCAGAAGGGCGGCGCCGGAACACTTTTTGATGAGGAGAGATTCCCTGTATGAAAACCCAAGCAAAAACCTATAAACTGGTATTGTCGGCGCTGTTTCTGGCGCTCTGCCTGGTGCTGCCCATCGTCACCGGCGGCATCCCGGCCATCGGCAACATGCTGCTGCCCATGCACATCCCCGTGCTGCTCTGCGGCCTGATCTGCGGCTGGCAGTACGGCCTGGTCATCGGCTTTGTGGCCCCGCTGCTGCGCTCGGTACTCTTCGGCATGCCGCCCATGTACCCCGTGGCCATCGCCATGGCCTTTGAGCTGGCCGCCTACGGCCTCATCATCGGCCTGGTCTATGCCGCTGTGCACAAGCGCGGCATCGCGGCGCTGTACGGCAGCCTCATCGCCGCCATGATCGGCGGCCGCCTGGTCTGGGGCCTGGCCGAGATCGTCCTGCTGGGCCTGGCCGGCAATGCCTTCACCATGCAGGCATTCCTGTCCGGTGCGCTGCTTTCCGCCGTGCCCGGCATCGTGCTGCAGCTGGTGCTCATCCCTGCTGTGATGGTCGCCCTCGACCGCACCGGCGTGGTGCGGTTCCAGCGCGCCGAGGGGTAAGGAAAACCCCCTATCAATTTCCACAACAAGCCGCGCAGGAAGCGCGGCGTTTTTTGTCGGGAAGATGCTTGTTATTTTGCCACGGATTGTGGTATACTGTAAACAAATTGTTACCATTGAGAGGAGGCGCCCGTATGGGCCTGATCGCAGCGATCCAGAATAAAACCGAACAAGCCCGTGCCCGGGAGCGCATCCGTCCGCTGCTGGAAAGCCGTATGATGCGGGATATTCTTTTGGAGATCGGCCAGCGCGGCACCGAAAAGCTGGACCCCCAGAGCGTGCCCTTGGCCCAGCGTCCCCGCGCCGCCAAACTGGCCGCCGAATGCGGTACCGCCGGCCTGCACCAGAGCGTGATCCGCGAGGTGGTGCTGGATGAGGCGGGCATCACCCTGTACGCCGGCAACGATGAAATTCCCTTCCTCTACGGCGACTACAACTACGAAAACATCGAGGACACCGACTGCCTGCCCGCCGTGGCCCAGTACCTGGTGCAGCGGCTGCGCGGCTACTACAACATCAGCCGCACCTTCTACACCGTGCCCAAGCACAACGGCCGTACCGTGGTAGAAAAGACCAAGCAGGTGTTCATCCGCCGCCACCACGAGGATACCCCCTTTGACCCCAAACCCACCCAGAAACAGCGCCTGTTCTGAGGGGGATGCGTTGACAGCACGCCCAAACTTTGCTATAATAAACTGTACGCCGTACATAACGGCGCAGATGGAGCATTACTCAAGAGGTCGAAGAGGTCGCACTCGAAAGTTTGCAGCCCACTGGCCGATTCGTCCGCCGCGAATGGCGTGACGGCGGGATTTCCCCGGGGTATGGTTCCGGTTTTTATCCGCTTATCTTGCACCGAAATCTTGCATTTTTCCGAAAGGTTTGCAAGGCGGTGCTGGACAATTAAATAGGGAGATGTACTCAAGAGGTCGTAAGAGGGAGCACTCGAAATGCTAATTGCCTCGTGGAGCCCCCTTTTTGCGGACCTGCATAAGAATCAGTTTTTTTGAGGATTCAAAAAGTACCTCTTCATGGAGTTCTTTCCTGCGTTCTTTCCTTTTTCCAAAACCCCTTTGGAATCTCGTAGAAACAGGTTTTTCTACCATGTTCCACGAAGTTCCGATATGCAACAAAAAGACATCCGGGAAACCGGTTGATCTCATAGATGGAGAGTTGTCCGAGTGGTCGATGGTGCAGCACTCGAAATGCTGTGTCCCGAAAGGGACCTAGGGTTCGAATCCCTAACTCTCCGCCAAATGAAGCAAGGATGGTGACATCCTTGCTTTATTTTTTTGCAAAAACGAATAGGGTATTGGCGACCGAGGAAAAACTCAGGGGGCAGTACCATGCCGGGGATCCGTGAGCTCAGAATCGGTGGAAGGAGCATGATCGGTAGATGCCCTGAACAATCCGGTGGTGAGCATGGAAGCGGAAAGAAGCATGGAGTCTTCCAGATCCAGATGGGCGTAGAGGTTGGCGGTGGTGCCGTAGTCGCTGTGGCCCAGCCAGGCCTGAATCTGCTTCATGGATACGCCATTGCGCAGCAGAAGGCTCGCACAGCTGTGACGGGTATCATGGAAACGAATCTTCCGTAGACCATGTTTCCGCAGAAACTTGGGAAATTCCGTGGAAATATAGTCGGGATGGATCAGTTCTCCAATCTCGTTGACATAGACATAACCGATGTAATCCTTCACATAGGAGCCTTTGAAGAGTTCGCGCTCGTATTTTTGCTTTTCCATCAGGGCCAGCAGCTTTTCGCGGAAGAGCGGAATCAGCGGCAGAGTTCGCAGGCTGGACTTGTTCTTGGTTTTGTCTTTTGCGTAGCGGCTGACCTTTCCTTTGCCCTTTCTCCGGTAGGTTGTTACCGTGTGGGCGATGGTGAAGGTGTTGTGCTCAAAATCGAAGTTGTGCCACTGAAGCCCTACGATCTCGCTGCGGCGCAGGCCATAGAACAGGCCGAAGTAAACGGCAAGTTCCAATTTGGTCCCTTCAGCCAGGCGCATACACTCCAGAGCCTCCTCCGGCGTGTAGAAACTGCCGATGAATTTCTCGGTGGTAGGCCGCTGATGGTGGGCTGCATTATGGCCGATCAGATTGTCCTCCACCGCACATTCCAGTGCCGCATGGATATTGGCATGGTAGCGGGCAACGGTGGTCCCTTTTTTGCCGGCAATGCCGTGCTCGGGGTCCCCGATGCGTTCCGAGCGGTAGAACTCTTTCAGATCTTTTGCCTCCAGCTCGGCCAGAGTAATGCCCTTCTCTTTGAAATAAGGATAGATATGCTTTTCAACAGACTCGCAGTACCCGGCATAAGTGACAGGGTCTACTTCGATTTCCTTGCAGGAAAGCCAGGAGAGCATATAGTCGGCAAAAAGCATATTGCCGTAAGGATTCGCAGGGGCGTTCCGCACAGAACCATCGGGAGTCCGGGCGGTGGATGACTTGCCTTTCTTGCGGGGTGCAGAGTTGGACGGCGAACCATTGCCATCGGAGATCCGCTCCCCATATTCGTTATAATTCATTCGGAAATCCAAAAGAGTTTCCTCTGCCGCACGTTTGTTTCCCCTCTTGGCAGCAATGCCGGTGGAAATCCATTTCTGGAAGCGGCGACCGTCAGGATGCTTGCAGTTCAGCACTACATAGTAATATTCTTTTTTGACTTGAAGGTGGCCTGATAACACAAAAATACCTCCTTTTCAATTGCCACCTGCCATTGACATTTCCAATTATATCATACGGCAGAGAAGTGCCTTTTGCAAAAACGAACCCAAAAAAGATGGCGCATTACTGTCTGGCATCCTCAATACCTAGGTATTCGATGAGATAACTTTTGGGGATGCGAAACAGCCGGCCAACGTTCTGCTTTTTAAGCTCACCACGCCGAATCATGGCGTAAACGGTCTTGGTACATACGCCTAACAGTTCGCTGACCTGTTCTACTGTCAGCACGTCAGGGTAATCCCGGAGCTTGCGCAGAGTTCTTCGATTATAAGGAGATAGTTGATTCATTCGTGAACCTCCGTGATTAGAAATGTAGTATGTAAGGTGCGTCCTATCCTATTTTACGCAGGGACAGCCTTCCGGCAGCAAAGATAAAGCCTCAGGCAGGGGGGCATCCGTTATCTCCGCACAGCTTATCAAATAATTTGTCGATTTTCCTGATATCAATAGGTTATAAGTAACGGATTCATATCAGGGACAGCATCCCACTACATCGGCTGGTTCCTGCGCCCTTCCGACCGCGTATATATCGCACCGATGGGGATGCCTGTTCGGTTTTCAAGGTTCTGTAAAGAAAATAGTAGAAGGAAGAGGAAAACTGACCATCTTTTCAAAATTCTGTTGCCGCTGGCGTACTCCCGCCGTATAACAGCGTATAAAACACACATAAAGGAGTTGCGCAATATGGTAATTAGTATTGATCACGGAAATCGTCAGGTGAAAACAGTACATAAGGTATTTGTCTCTGGTCTGGTGGAGAGTAGCGTGCGGCCTGCGCTGGGGGAAGAATACATTTTGTATAATAACCGGTATTTTTCACTGACTGAACATCGGCTCGCTTATCGCCGCGACAAGAGCAAGGACGAATCCTTTTTTCTTCTTTCTCTGTTTGGCATTGCTTACGAAATCCTGGCCGCTGGCGCTTATTCAGCCGGACAGACCACCTCGGTGGATCTCTTGATCGGATTGCCGCCAGCCCACTTTGGGGCACAGTACCGTGATTTCGAGGCGTACTTCAAACGCGGCGTGGTCAATTTCCAATTAGGAAACAAGCCTTTCTCGGTGTACTTCAACAGTGTTACGGCCTATCCGCAGGCTTATGCGGCGGCTATGACGGTTTTTGGACAACTTCGGCCGCTGAGTAAGTGTGTTGTTTTGGATATCGGTGGATTTACTGCGGACTATATGTTGCTCAAAAAAGGAGTACCGGATCTTTCCGATTGCAGCTCGCTAGAGTATGGTGTGATTCTGTTGTACAATCGGATCATCAATACAGTCAACAGTGCCCATGATCTGCTTCTTGACGAGTACGATGTTGATAGCGTACTGACCGGGCGCAATGATACACTGCCAGATTATGTGCAGGAACTGATTCACGGTCAGGCGCGGCAATTTGTGGAAGAATTGTTTGGGCAGCTGCGCGAACGGATGATCGATCTGCGCGTGACCACACCTGTCTTTGTTGGTGGAGGATCCATCTTGCTGCGCCCCCATCTGGAAGAAGCGGGCCGCTGGCAATCCTGTCTTTTTGTAGATGACATTCATGCCAACGCCAAGGGCTATGAGATCATCTACCGTGCACGGTTGGCCAGTAAAGGGCATGCGTAATGGGCGGCAAAAAGCAGCCGGGGCGATTTACCATTCAGTTCAATCTCTCCGATCCGCAACAGCGGCAGGTAATCGAACTGCTGAATGAACAAGGGCGCCGTAAGGCAGTCTTTTTGACAGCGGCGGTCTTGAGTTACTGTGGAAAAAATAATGTGACTCAGATATTGCCCCAGCCACAAATGGATTTGGAAGTCATCGAAAAAGTGGTAAGAAGTGTGCTGGAAAGCGTCTCACTTCAGAGTACCAAGCCTGAAAACGGTATGCAGGATAAGGCGGAACCGAAGTGTGTTCAGACATCGGACCTGTCTGAAAAGCCGACTGAAACAACAGATTTGCCGGATGATGTAATGGACTCTATTTGTGAGATGATTGATGCCTTTCGCATATAAAAGCAAGGAAACGGCAAAAGACGGGATACAAGAATAGAAAAGCGCCGGAATTTGTGTGGTATGCACAAATTCTGGCGCTTGTTGTTGTAGGAATAAACGAGGTCTATATCGAAAAATGCAGTAATTTGAACCGGTCGGGTAAACGTGGTCACGGGCCGTGGCCGCAATGACAATCATCAAACGTATGGATCATGCTTTCATTTTGAGAATAAAGCAAGTGGACCTTTTGTTAGACAATAGTGCAAATTTCGTCATATTTTGCTAAATTTAGAGTTTATACTAATGGAAGTTTCGAAATAGAGCTTTTGAAGCTGCGTCTTTTGGATTTTGTCGGCCAGGCCAGGGCCCGTTCCGGAATATTGCATCGAATATATCTGTTTTATATCAAACAAGAGGGATGTCTCTCTTCATC
This sequence comes from uncultured Subdoligranulum sp., assembly GCA_900545545.1. Lineage (GTDB taxonomy): Bacteria > Bacillota > Clostridia > Oscillospirales > Ruminococcaceae > Gemmiger. Next base: position 23,556 of record UQZO01000009.1, read on the forward strand.
ATCCGGGTATCTGGAAGGAGCCGGAATATAATTTACGGATTTTCCAAATGCGTTGCGCGTAGAGAAATCATCTTGCGCAGGATGTTTGATACACAATTTTTCTGCATATAAAAAAATCTGATTTGTGGTCAAAAAAGCGACAGTTCCTGCTATTTTTCTATGAATGAAAAAAGCAGAGGACGGCCGCTTGAGATAAGGCAGAAAAGTGGTCTCTTTGTGGTCACCTGACGATGACAAGGAGGCAAAAGGAGATGGTACAAAAAAACTACCGGAACGCTGGAAAAACATATGATGAACGATTACAGAATGCCTTTACGGCCTATTTGCTAAGGGCTGCAAGAAATGAACAACGTCGGTGCTCTTTCCTGCACAGGCGAGCACAGGCGTTATTGTTAAACCAGGCGGAAAGTGAGCTGTTTGAAAACGGCCGTGTGGATTTCAGGGCGTTGGAAAGACCTCCTGATCATGATAAAAATCCCCGTTCATGGCATGAATTCCTGCAGAATCTTGATTCTCAGCGCCTATACAAAGTGCTTCAGAAATTGACGGATGCAGAAGCCAATATCCTCTTTTTGCATGTGATTCTGGATCTTCGATACACCGATATTGAGAGAATTACCAAGATGCCCGCTGAGGAAGTCCAGCATCGCTACACCATGGTAATCCGCAAAATTCGCCGTGCAATGGAAAGTAGGTAAAGCCATGAGCTTTGAGGAACTGCTGGACAGAGCGAAAGATAATGATTCTGAGGCAATTCTTGAGTTGTTCGAGATGTACAGACCTCTTCTTGTGACTTACTCCATGCTGGATGGAAGATTTGATCCAGACACCTGGCAGCAACAGTGTCAGCAGTTTCTGGTCGCAATCAAAAGATTTGATAAAAAGCGTATAGATACAGAAAAATAATCATATCACTGTAGAACACCAACGGCAGGGAATCGTGAAAAGGAACCCCTGCCGTTTTGATTTGGAAGTTTGTGCTACACTACAATAGGAGGTGAGCTCATGCTGAAGAATACAAAAGAATTACACCGTCGAGACCTGTACCTGAACCGTCTGATTGCATTTCAGGATACCGAGCCGGTAAAATCATCTCAGGCATCCGCCGCTGCGGGAAATCCAGTCTGCTAAAACTGATGGCGCTGCATTTGCGTCAGTCGGGTATTACAGATGACCAGATTATTGGATCCTGCGGCTGGGGCAATGGCGAATGGCGCAGCTGGAAATCCCGCTGAAACGACTATGGTGCCAATCTGGCCTGTGACAGCGTGATCTGTAACGAGGCTCCGGACGATGACTCTCTGGCGGTTTGCCGCGAGCTGGGCGCGTTGCTGGCCTGACAAAAACACCGTAGAAGGCAGGAGGCGCTCGTCTCCTGCCTTCTCTCTGCATCCCCAGTCAGCATACACGCTGTTTGCCTTGTCTCTTTTATAGTTCAGATATCAGATAGCATCCGTAGAAGTTCATTTGTATTGCGGAGAAACTGACCGTGGAATGGCCCGTGTATGTCATACTGAAGATAGCAAAGATTCTTCATATGAGTCCAAACCGTCAGCCGTTCTGGCTGACTCAGTCGGAATTCGTTTTGTCGCATCCAAATGGTGAGGCGCGGGGTGAGTCTCATCCAGTGCAGTGCATCATCGTCTTCATAGGACAAACCAAAGCCAGTAAGCCATTCCCGAACCGTGTGGGTCTCCTTGCGGGAACCGCACGTCACGGGCTGGCAGAAATAGATCAGTTCCCCCTTGGTCGTGAGATAAGCACGTCCCAGTGGAAACAGTGCGCATACAGTAGGTTTGGCTTGATGAACCTTACAGCCTCCCGACCCTAGAAAAGGGCAGGTGCTGCGGTAAGTTTTAGGTTTCAGACGTATGATAGGCAGTCTGGAATCGGGCCCGATATAGCATTCGCAATATTGCTCCACAATTTGATGGGGCGTGGAATTGAAAAAAGAAGCAATGCGAAACAGGTCTCCCGGATTGAGAAGGATATCATCCCGGCTTCGGCAACACCGACCGCATCGGTCACATGAAAATGAAAAAGTGTCATCAGGGCCGAGTGCGGATTTTTCCAACTCTTTGCAGAGTATCTCTGCATCGTTTGCACGAATATCCACTGTACTCTCCTTACATAATGAGGGGCGGGTGACAATTGCCATCCGCCCCTGATTGTTAGTATTATGATTTTTTTTGTTTGCTCAATAGGTAGTCGTCGATTCCTTTATATTGTGGATTCCAACGTATCTGGCGGACATCAAAGCCCATACTTTTCGCCAGATGCAACACCTTGGCAGTGCCACTGGCTACATGAGGATTCTGCAGCTTGTCCATGTCGAACGCCTCACAGACGGTGCGGCATCCGAACCGCTTGAGCAGTGCCAGAGAGTCCGGCAGACTGTTGAGCTGATTGGCGCCGGCTACAGCCAGAAAACTGTGCCCGGAAAGGCAGTGGGCAACCGTCGCTTTCAGTGGCCCTTCTGTGATCCAGACGGTGTCCGCGGCCGGATCTCCCACAAAGTGAACCGGGGAGCCGGAAGTCACGCCGCCATTTCGCTCTGCACTGGAAAGCCATATGTATTTGCCACCCTGTTTCCCAGGATGATCCATGCGGATCTGACAACCCTGCAGCAGACCGTCTACCGAAATGACGGGGACAAAGTATCCGGTACGCCGAGGGCTGCAGGCCAGGGTCCAGTCCTTCTGCTCGTCCTGATAAAAGCCAGGAACGCCTTCCAGGCGACACCCCATCTGCAGCAACTGCCCTGTGAGTGCGCGATACCCGAAGGCCGGTACACTGCGGTACAGATATTGCTCGATTTGGTCATCGTTCAGCCCTCGTCTGTGCAGATCGCTGCGGTGGCTTTCAGCCAGCGGCAGCATGGCCAACAAAGTGCGGAAAGTCTGATCGATGGCTTGCGCATCGGCTCTGGATGCTTCCCGCGGCAATTCTTTGGGAGATGCAATGGGGGTGGGAGCAATCCGTGGCGTTTCGTGGCGGCAGACGATGGAAAAAATCTCTGCATTGGCCTGCGTGTTGGAAACACCAAAGAATTTGGCATACAGTTCCACCATGCCTCCGTGAGTACGGCAACGATTACAGTTAAATACCTGTTTTTCAAAGTTGATATTCAGCTTTCCTTTTGTATCTCCGCAGAAAGGGCAATCTGCGTCAATGGATACTGCCCGGCGGCGCCGAATGTGCAGTGGCAGCAATGCGGCCACATCCCGCATGGTGTAGGGAAAGTCATGTTGGCTCACAGCCGACCACTCCTTTGGCCGGCATCAGGCAGCGGCCCGATCCAGCAGATATTTGGCTGCAGCGCGCAGCAGGTTATTATTGCCTTTATAGCTGTCAACATACCAACGCAGGCTGGCCGGTTTGGTCAGGGCAAGTTGTCCAAGCGTTTGTCCGCGGTAGCATCCACAGTCAATCTGGACGGCCTTGGCCTTGTCCAAAGTCATGGCGGCGTAAGCCTGCTCAAAACTCATGGCAGGAGTCAGCTCGGGCTGCGGTGCGGCCGGGGCCGTTGATGGAGTGTCGGAAGCCGCGGCGTGCGAAGGGCCTGCCACCGGAGCGGGAACGTCGATGGGGGCGTCTGCCAGGCTCTGGTCCGCCGGCTCAGTCACGTCACAGTCACTGAACTGGGAGCCGAAGCCGGCTTCCGCCAGGGCACGACCCACCGCAGCGGTCTCGGCGCTTTCCACGTAGCTCTCGCCGAACTTGTCGCCGGCTTTGAAAAAGCGCTGGGCCGTTCCGCTTCCGACATATTGATCCTCGGGGTCATCCTTGTTCAGATATACCCGTGCCTCACAGATGGCAATTTCCGTGTTCAGCGTGTGGAAGATCTTCTTGATCTTACCCAAGGGGTACTTGAGACGGAACCACAGCTTACGGTATTTGACATCCAGATAAAGCCCTTGTCCATCTTCTGTGGAGGTGGTGCGCATATAGCGTTTGGGGTCGAAGCCATCCACATGGTTCAGTTCGGCAACGGCAGGGTTTTGGTCGTACATGGGGGTATGAGTAGCATTCATGGTTATGACACCTCTTTCGTATTGGTTGTGCCTGCCTTCTTGGGGCGGGCCGGCATAAGGGTACTATCTTTCTTATAAGAAAATAGCGCTGACAAACGATTTGCCAACATGGAATTTCGACGGTCGCTGCCGTCACGATGGATGGCCATGTACAAAGCCTTTTTCTGCCCGACCAGAATCACCCGTTTCTTGGCGCGGGTAATGGCGGTGTAGATCAAGTTGCGGCTGAGCAGCTTGTAGAAGCTCTGCAGCATAGGAAGGATGACCACGGCATATTCGGCACCCTGACTTTTGTGAATCGTCAGAGCATAAGCAAGCTGGATGAATTCCATCTCGCTCTCGCCATACTGCACGCTTCGGCCATCGCCAAAGTCAATTGTGACGGATAACTCATCATCTTCGTTTTTGCAGATGGATTGGATCGTGCCGGTATCTCCGTTGCTGATTTCGCCGTGATTCTTGGTCTGTACGACCCGATCTCCTTCCCGGAAAACCGTTTCGCCCTGGGACCATTCATTCACGCAGAATCGAGAGGGATTGACCTTGTCGCGGAGGGCAAGGTTCAAGCTTTTGACGCTCGCATCGCCACGGGAGGCAAAGGGGGACAAAACCTGAACATGGTCTATGCCTTCACGAGCAATTTCGTCCAGATAGAGTCTCTGAACCATTGCGGCAGCGGCAGCTTCATCTGCGCAGGCCAGGAACTGGAAATCAGGCCCTTCCAAAAGGGTCGCCCGGTTTTGCTGAATCAGCTGGGCGTTCAAAGCAATGCGGCTGGTGCCACTTTGCCGGAATACCGTATCCAGACGTGTGACAGGCAAAACACCAGAGCAGATCAGGTCACGGAAAACGTTGCCGGGGCCGACGCTTGGCAGCTGATCAGCATCACCTACCAGAAGTACTTTGGTGCCGGGGCGGATGCGTTGGAAAAGCTCCTCGGCCAACAGGATATCGACCATAGAAGTTTCATCCACGACCACAAAATCGGCGGCAAGGGGAACCAACCCTTTCGTGTGATAAGCACTGCCTTCGCTTTTGGCAATCAGCCCCAAAGCGCTGTGCAGAGTCCCGGCGGGCAAACCGGTGCTCTGCATCATACGGCGAGCCGCACGCCCGGTGGGAGCCGCTTGCAAAATGCGCCCGCCCACCAGCTTTTGGTACACATCCAGAATCACCTTCAGGACAGTTGTTTTTCCGGTGCCGGGACCGCCCGTAAGAAGGGAGAGCGGCTGTGTCATGCAGTTGCGTACGGCTTCACATTGGCGGGCGGAAAGCATCAGCCCGAGTTCTTTCTGGCTTTGTTCCACTACGGCTTCCAAATGGGAAAATGCCTGTACCGGTTGTTTGGCAAGACTGGCAATTGCTTGCGCAGTGCGGTTCTCAGCTTCAAATAGCCGGCGCCGGTAAATCGCACCTTCATTGGCGATCAATTCCCGCCGCATGGAAAGTTCGTAAATCTGTGCAGCAATAAGGCTGTCCGGTACGGCTGAATCAGGATTGCTTCCCTTCAGAAGCCAGCTTGCCTGTCGACAAAGATCCTCTTGAGAGAGAAACACGTGACCTGCATGGCTGGCTTCATCCAACGCATAGAGAATGGCGCCCTGAATCCGCTGCGGATCGTCCGGTGCACAATGCATCCGCCGGGCAATCTCATCCACGGTCTTGAAACCAAATCCACGAATCCTGCAAAGGGAAAAGGGACTTTTGCGCAGAATCTGGACGGAGTTGCTTCCGAAATATTCCCGGATCTGCATACATTTGTGGATGTTGATGCCGAAGGGAGCCAGAAAACTCACAATCTCCCGCAGGGCGCGGCTGTTCCGATAGGTGGCAGTGATGCGCTCCAGCTTCTTGGCGGAGATCCCTTTGACCTGCAGCAGACGTTCCGGCGTCTTTTCCAGCACCTGAAGCGTATCCAGACCGAATGCGTCCACCAGCTGGCGGGCCGTTTTCGGGCCAATGCCTTTGATCAGTCCGGAGGAAAGGTACCCAAGGATGCCGGCTTCTGTGGTAGGCAGAATCTCCCGGTAGGAAAGAACAGATAGCTGTGGGCCATAACGGCTTTTCTCCCACTGCCCCTGCAATTCCACCTGAACTGTAGATGTTTCGGGCAAAAGACAGCCTGTGGCGGTAAAATGAATCTTTCCGTCATGGTAATAGGAGCTGCGGGCGGCTACCGGAACCGTTTCGTCTTTGGTCTGGAAACTGCAGATGCAGTATCCGCTGCTTTCGTCCTTGAAGATGGTTTTCTCATAGGTGGCAATCATAAGATCACCTCCCATCCAAGTCCTCGTTGCGTGATGAATCTGTGTACGGCGGTTTCGTTTTCGGGCTTGGCCACGATCAGCAGCCCCTTCTGAATGGCGTACAACAGCTCCTGCTGCATTTCATCAGTGACAGTGGAACCACAAACGAGAATCGCATCACATAAGCTGATCAGTTTCTCCCGGAATTGGAGTGACAGCCCAAATTGAATGGGGTCATCAAGATCCAGCAGATAGGGCAGATATGCTTGCGGTGATAAGGCTTGGCAGCCATATTCCTCCATGGCGTCTATGGCGAATTGCTCTGCACGCTTTTGGTTGTCGTACACGATGAAATCATCACAGGCGCGCATAGGTGCACAGATGTAGACCTTTTGAGAGCAAAGCAGTTCCTGGCGTGTTTTGACATTCATGTTTTTTTCTCCTCCTTTGTTTTCACGGTGCAGGAACGGCTTTCACTTACAGACACAAAGGCGTCATATACCGCAGGGTATTCGAGCTTGAGCCGTTCCAGATCCTCTTTTTTAATGGTGTGACGGTAACGGGACGCATAGCTGACAGTGTACACGACACCATCTGCGGTCAGCGTGGCCCGTTCGGCGGTGCCCATAGCATCCAGTATGGAAGCGGCCGCTTCTTTGATCCGGCGATCCACTTCTTTGGCCTTTTGCTCATAGTCCCGTTTCATTGCCGTCAGCTGCACATAGCGCTGCAGATCCAAGGCCAAAACAGGGGCAAGCAAAACCGTCGGCTGCTCAGGGTCAGAGGGACCGTAATGCTTGCGCAGACTGGCCAGAACCAGATCCCCGTTTTCGGTGTAGGGTGGTTCGACGCCGGCCTGCACACAGTCTTCCCAGAAATGCTGCTCGTTTTGGATCAGGTCCTCCTCCAGGTCAAGATCGCGTTCGATGTAGCGCTTGACGAAGTCCGCCTCCGAATTGGAAAACAGGCAGGCAATCCAGACAAAGTCCAAGTTCATGACCGCCATATAGTGGCGGCATTGAAGCTCGTAGTTATAGGGAATACAGTCGTCGGCCCATTTGCCTTTATTGTTTGGGTGGGAGGTCTTGCATTCCAGAATGCCGTGTCTGCCGTCATCGGTCTCGATGAAATAGTCCACATCCGCCTGCATAAAGGGATACAGCGGATGACGAAACATTTTCTGGATCTGGTAGACACGATAGCCGGTCTGTCTGGCAAAAATCTCTGCAACCAGCGGTTCCAGCAAATGCCCGACCTTCAGGGTGACCCAGTTGGGCTTGTCCTGAATGGCAGGTGCGATTCCGCGCTTGTCATAGTAGAGATCACGGGTGGTACAGAAAGGAGAGCAGCCCATCACAGCAGAGCTGTCACTGCCGCCAATCCCTTTGCGCCGCCATTCCAGCCATTCCGATTCCGGCATCCCGGCGGTACTGACAACTTCCACCGGTTTGTAATCAAGATTCAGAGCCATCTTTTTCACCTCACCATTTCAGTTCGCCGGGCAGGTCGTAAGCCGTCCAACGCATTTTCAGAGCACGTGCCAGGATCTCTTCCATGGCGGCAATCTTGGTGCCGGTGGCACCGTCGCGCTGCAGCAGGAAAAGAACTTCGGTCATGGCCTGATAGACACCGTGGGCGGTGTCCGGCTCGTCACCGGTTTGGGCACGGTATTGCTCTACCACTTCCATAGCCAGGCGTTTCCCAACGCCGAGCTCCTTCAGGACTGCCTGCATGACATTGGCAGGGTAGGCCAACTCAATGTCCAACAGTTCAGTAAGCGTGTCCAGGTTGCTCTGGTACTGGGCAAACAGTTTGACGAGGTTTTCATCGAACTGTGTCAGGTCCGCGCCGTTCTTGTGGTTTTCCCGGATGGGACTGCCCAGCGGAACAATTTTGGAGCCGGCACCTTCCAGCAGCATGGGGTAAAGGTTGGCGCCGCTGATTCCCGTATTGGAGGTGCTTAGCCGAACAGCCGGCCGAATCGAGGTCTCGTCATCCAACAGGCCGTGACGGGCCAGCGCGGTGCGATAGGTCTCGATCAGGTCGTCCTGGTCGGTAAGTTCCCAGATTGCCGTAACCATCGAATGGTCGAAGGAACCGCCGGCGAAGGTATATCCGGGAAAATGATCCGAAAGATACTGCACGGCGTGCTGGAACAATTCGGGAATTTCCAGTACAGCATAATCGTTGGCATCACCGCCGTGGACAGCTGAGATCTTGCCGTCGGAATACCACAACAGGGCGTTGCCGCGGGCAATGTTCAGACAGCGGTTCAGAACCTCGGCCAGATGGGGTTTACTTAACTGACTGAGGGCTGAACCACTGATACGTGCACGGTCCAGAATGGTCTTGATGGCACAGCTCCGAACAGGGGTCAATTCATCCTGCGCCTTCAGTAATAAGCGCGTGTGTTCCATTGTGTCATCCAGAATCCCTTCCGTGCCAAGATGTTCATACTGGCGATGCAGGGCCTGCGTGAGCGGATCCCCTTCGTCCAATGCGATGATCTCAAGGTCATGGGCGGGGTGACGATCCCAGTGGGAACGAGACTGGATGTCTTTCAAAAAGTTCAGAAAATCGGATTCGTGCGCAAACGTCTGATGAAAAGCGTCTGCATAGGTCATGGTTGCATTCATTGTTAGTTCGCCTTCCTTTTCAAAAAAATTGTATTTCCAAAGGCCGTGCGCCTTTTGGACAAAAGAAAAAGCGAGAATGACTTTCAGGTACAGCAGAAGCTGTGTGAAAGGATCATTCTCGCCGTGGATGACGGGGAGCCCGCCAAAAGAAAAAGCCCTGTATCAAGATTGCCGGAAGGGCAAACTTTATACAGGGCTACAAACTGAAATATAGGAATGTCACCGCACTGTGGCGGAATACAAAAATCAATTACAAGTATAGAATACCACTATATATTGTGGGTGTCAATTCTTTCTTTGGAAGATGGAGAGGAACTTCTCTTCCGGGGGCGCTTGCGGGGGGCTGTGGGGACCAGGTGTTTTACTTTCCTTTTATGCTAATATTCCGTGCTGAGCAGGAAGTCTGCGATGTGCATGGTTTTGATCCCCTCGTAGTTTCCTCCGGCAAATGTGTCTGTTGTGAGAACAAATTTGGGGTAATTATCGGGGATTTCAAGCAGACGAGCATATTCTCGTTTCTCGGTTTTTTCCGAGTTGATCTCCTGCGTGACCTGAACATAGATTTTTTCGTTTTGCCGGACGGCTACAAAATCAATCTCACCATCTCCGATTTTTCCGATGTTGACTGAGTAGCCCCGTCGGCACAGTTCCAGGTAGACAATATTTTCCAGGCTGGACGCCACGCTATCTGTGTTATAGCCGAGAACGCAGTACCGCAAGGAAACATCGGCCAGATAGAATTTTTCCTGCGTTTTCAGGATTTCCTTTCCCCGTAAATCATATCTCGAACAACGGTGAAGAAGGTAGGCCTTTTCCAGCTTGTCCAGATAACTGTAAACGGTTTCGTTGTCAAGAGACCGGTGTTCCGCCTTCAGGTAATCCGAAATGGATTTTGCGGAAAAGGTGTTGCCAACATTATTGAAAGTGTATTTTACAACACGCTCCAGCTGGTCGATTTTCCGAACCTGATTTCTCTTTACAATATCCGAGAAGATCGTGGAGTTGTATATATCCCGGACAATCGTATAGATTTCATCTTGAGAATACGCCTGCAAATGTGTTGCCGGAAAACCTCCCAAGCGTACATAATTGGCAAGCTCTGCTTTCGGATCTCCGACAGGGGAAAATTTGCTTTTGAACATCAGATATTCGCCAAAAGACAAGGTGAAAATGCGAAAGGAAACATAGCGGCCGGTAAGGTAGGTGGCTATCTCAGAGGACATCATTCTGGAGTTGGAGCCTGTAATATACAAGTCAACATCAAAATCCGATGCCAAGGAATTCACAACCTTTTCCCAACCTTTGACTTCCTGGACTTCATCCAGAAACAAATAGGTTTTTCCGGTGGGGGAAAGCTGATTCTTTAACAGTGTGTATATCTGCTTGGCTGTCATATCCTCGTATTCCATAGAGTCAAAACGACAGCTTATAATGCGATCTTCTGGAATGTTTCGCTCCGTTTTCAGTCTCTCCATAATCATTTTCAGTATGGTAGACTTTCCGCAGCGGCGCACACCGGTAAGGATTTTTACAAAGGGAGTGTCCACGTAGGCCATGATCTTATTTACATATAGGGGTCTATCGATCATTGTAATCACCTCCATTTGTAAAAAATTATACCGCAAAACATATTATTGGTCAACAGTTTTGCGGTTTATATCCGCAAAACTGTCCCTTGCTGGATTTGGAAATGTTCAAATCCAATTTTTACGCAGTCTAGCTGCCTTATGGCGGCCATCATAATCTTCTGAGCCCTTCGTTAAACGGTCAGGATGGAATCCGATCATTCCCGCCAGACAGGTCGTTTCGGCAACTTTAACAAGGGTATGATGTCATACTCGCGGGAACTGAACAGCACATTCATAATGGCTTATTCCTCCTGCGTTTTGCGAATACGGGCGCCCTGCTTCAGCGAAAGGCTTCCGGCGCTTTTTTCTTGCCCGATTTTGTATTGATTTACAAAAAGAAGGTCTTCGCGCCATCGGGAACAGGCTTCGGGAAGCGTGTTTTTCTGAAGCTGGATAAACTGCGTGAGCAGGGCAATGACCTCGTGCTTGGTGGCAAGTCCTTCTTCCAGGATATTGCTCAATACACGTTGCCGGGCTATCTGCGGAATACCGGCTTTGACGCTGTACCCGTTGCGGCTGAGTACGCTGTCCTGGGCGAACCGCTGCCAGGCGTCTTCCCCGCAGGAGATGGAATCATCAAATTGAAGCGTGAGCAGGAGGTCGCCGTACAGCTTGCGATAGGCATAATAGGATTTTAGGTTTATATAGTACTGCCCGCACCCCATGCAGAACTGCACATGAATTTCCACAGATTCTCCGGCCGCTGTCAGAACCAGCGCTTTTCTGTCGGTAATGGTGTCGCGCCCGTATTTTCGTTTGCAGCTTTCACAGCCGCACTTCTTGGCGTATACGAAAATCGAACGGCTTTCGTGCAGAGAGGATAGCTGAGGAAGATTATGGTCCCAGCTTTTGGGACCGTAGGGCAGCGTGGACGGCACGGGTACCGGCGGTTTTCGGTGCTCCAGCCGGACAACCTTTTCCCGGCACGCGGCAAGAGCTGTCGGCGCGGTTTGAAATTTGTTCGCATAGAACACTTTGATGATATCCGGTGCAATCTGGTTGCGAATTCTTTGGGCTTGGTCCGGCAGGCAAACGGGGAGATCGCAATGTTGGCAGTACGCCACCTCAACATACACACAATGGTGTGCGCTCATATCCCGATAGACAACGCACTTTATGATCTTCTTCCCGGCAAAGGGCTGACCGCAGTAAGGGCAGCGGTTGCCGTTGGTCTCCCGTTGCAGAAGTACGGAATAAAACTGACCCGGATAGGCGGACTCCAGCACGGCTTTCCGATATTTTTTCTCCCGCTCCAGCTTCTGCAGGTGTGCGTCCTTATCGGTTTGCAGGGCCTGTAAAAAAGCGCGCTTCTTTTTGGATTTCCCCAGAAGATTTTCCGGATCCATAAGTTCCAGATGATGGAGGGGGCGTACTTTTATGCGGCCGAGGGTAAACTCAGAGGGAAAAGCGTAAAACCTTTGGGTCTGCAGGTTGAAAAAGCCCTGAATACTTACAGAAGTGTCCTGTCCCAACGTGACGATGTCAATGCTTTTGACAATATGGGGGCCTTTCACCGAGCGATGTCCCTGACGGATTACGGTTATGGGTAAATCGCGAAAAATCGGATTTACAATATACATGGGCGGTTTCTTTTTGCCTGTATTGACCGTCGTGGAGAAGGCAGACCACTTCACCGGCTGCCCGCTTTCCGTCAATACCGGGTGTAATAGAACGAAAGGGTCATTGCTGTAGGTAACGCCGCATTGGGGACAGAGGGCGGCTTTTATAGATTGCTTCCCATACACAACATCGGTTGGATCATGAAGTGCTGTTTTATGTACAGGGCAGGCAATCGCGGTTTGATTTTTGTGGGAGATGTCCGACATTCCTGTTTGCCTCCTTCTGTAACAGCTTTTTGACATTATAGCACGTTTTTTCTTTGTTACAAAAGGTATTTTGTCGAAAGACTGCCATTTCTTTGGCTTTTCATAGAATCTGACAGAGATATTCTCACTCCGCCAGATTGATGATCCGCAGCCCCTTTCGTTGTGCCAGTCGCAAAGTTTTGGCGGCACCACCCCAATCGTGTGTGATGTAACACAGAGCGTGGGCGGAATGCTCAACAAGATAGCGATTCCGGGCGGGAATAGCGGCCTTGAAATGGTATCTTTCAAAACCTTCTGGATAAATGACACTGTCAAAGTATTCAGCATAACCGACCCGGAACGTAAGGTAAGGAATTACCAGGTGACACTGAATCTGCTGGTAGGTTGGTTTCAGATGGTATACAATTCCGGCGCAAATTCTGTCAAAATCCCCCATTCCTCCACAGAGAAAATCGGTAACGCCGCCTGAGATCATTTGCTGGATTCCCGATTCAATTCGAAAACGTTCCAAAGCAATACACTCTCGATGCCCAATAAATGTGGCGGTTGTTTCACGTTCCATAAAAGTGTTAGCCCTCCTGTAGTTTTTTATTTTAACACACCTTCAGAATTGAAACAACGCTAATAGCGTTTATTTCTCCCTGCCTGATTGTGTATAGGAAAGGAAAGAGCATTTATACTATCTGTAAAAGCCGTCGCTAACAGGGAGAAACAAAATGGATTTCAAATCAGTGGGGAAAAATATTTGCCAGTGCCGCCAGAAAAAGCACATGCGGCAGGAAGAACTTGCCGAAAAGGCGGGAATCAGCCCCAATTATTTGGGAGCTCTGGAGCGCGGAGAAAAACGTCCGTCTTTTACTGCTTTCATAAAATTGGCAAATGCTTTGGAAGTAAGTGCCGACCTTTTGCTGGCCGATGTGACATCTGTTGGCTATACCGTAAAAGAGTCCGTTCTGGCAGAAAAGTTGGAAGGATTATCACAACAGGATCGTCAGGAAATTTATGAGGTAGTCGATGTTATGGTCAGACACGCAAAACAGAATCGGAAATAAAAGAAACTGCCGTGCATGGAGTGTTCCACGCACGGCAGTTATGTTTGGCACTATCAAAGTTGTGATACAATCATTCTGGTCAACAATTGGGTAGCGGCCATGAGTGCTTCGTTCCGAGAATTGGATGAATCTGAAAGGAGAATGTATCCAATAGAGAAAGTATGTGACTGGATAGGAATGAAATGTGTGATCAGAAAGTCAGAACCTTCCAACAGAGGGATGGGCGGTAAAAGGTGGATAGGCCCGTCACAGTTCATATCCAACAGTGTCTGCGTTTGCGGGGGAGAAGGCGGCTGCCCGGTCAGTGGAAAGCCGCGATGCACGAGATACCGTTCCCGGTCGCAGATAGCAATGGGCACGTGATAGGTGGAAAAAAAGGCATCTGCATAATCTGCCACCACTGGCCGAAGGGTCCGCATCATTGGGTAGCTCTGTAAAAGGAGGCCGTTTCGATTTTGCAAAGTTAGAAGAATCGGGTCACCGCACTGCCAACGCAGGACCTGACGCATAGGCTTGGGAATGATCAAGCGCCCGGTATCATCCAATCGTCGAAGTGCGCTGTGGCTTTCCATAGTTCAGCCTCCCTGCTGCCGGTCGATATTTGCCTGGATGGCTTTATGACCACGGCTGACAAGATTTGGGCACACCGCTGCTTCCCATGCGGAAATGTAGCGGGCTGTCCGGCTGAAGAGCTGAAAAACATCCTTGTCGCTCAAGTTGATAAATACCTTGGACTGCTCGGCAAAACTGCCGGCCTGCATATAGGTGCCACCCACCTTGTTCTTTTGTCCGATTCCGGTTCCGTTGATTACTTCGATGCCCCAGGGCAGTTTCCGTGTAGCAGGGTCACCATGCACGATGCGGAATTTGGTTACAGCCATACGCCCGCTGGCATCCGGTGCGCCGAAGATCTTGTCTTCACTGTAGGTGAATCCCGGTGTGTTCCCACGGACCTGTTCAAACAGATAGAGAACCGTATCAGGAGAAAGATTGGCGCGGGCAGAAACTTTTTGCTCCCCCTTACCGTTGGTATAATCCAGCATCGTAATGCCGATGCAGGAAATCCGTCGGCGACCGTCTTGCGTTCTTTCGCTGTCTGCGTGCAGATGAGCATAGTTCTCGACGGAAGCGGATTTGAGTTTATCAAGAAACTCGATCAGTTTGTTGGCGGTCTGGTAGACAGTGATCTGACGGGAAATAAAGGTTGTATCCATAGCATTCATGTGAGTTTCATCTCCTTTTGATTCGGTTGGCAATGAGGCGCGTCAGGCTTACCGGAAGGTCGTCCAGATTGCTGATGTCCAGAAAGCCATCGCCATAAATCCGTTCAATACTGTCTTTGTCCTCGCCGATTGCGGCGGAAAACATGGTGACACCGCGGTTGGTCATCTCGCGCTGGATGCCTCGAAGGTCGGCCTCTGCTTCCGTGCCGTAGTAGCCGGTGGCACAGGGCTGACCATCCGAGATGGTCAGGAGAAGTTTGACTTCCTCCGGCCGTCGCAGCAATCGCTCGGCCGCGTACCGCAGGGCAGCTCCGTCACGGTTATCACTGCGGGCGGACATATCCATCAGTCGATAGCAATCGTTGGTGTCACGGGCTTCAAATTCTGCATAGCTGTAGATGTGGACCGTTTTTCCGATTTCTGTATGACCGAGCACCATGATCGGAATACGCAGACTGCGGCAAAAGTCATACACGATGATGCTGGCAGCCCGTGCCTTGGTGATACGGTCAGCGCAACTCATGGAGCCGGATTCGTCCACCAGCAGCCCCACTGCCAGTTCGGGCAGTTCTTGCGGCAGCCTGTTTTTGTAGAAATAGTGACCGTCCTCGTGATACAGAGAACGGGTCAGGAGGCGCCGTCCCATCAAAAGGCCTGTTTCACGTCCACCGCGGCGCTGATCCTGCAAAACCTGACGTACCTGTTTTTGCAGGCGCCGAGAGATTTTCAGCAGCGGTTCAGCAATCCGGTTGTACTGATTGACAAGGGAATCCGATACGGTAGCCATGCGGTCAATTTCGATGTCCACGCAACTGTGAGCGTTGCCATAACGAATATGGTTAGAAAAGTCCTGCAATTCCCGCTCCAGAGCTTCTTCCTCTTTGGCACATACACGAGTTTCAGCCAGTTTTGTGAGAACCCGTTCAATGTCGGCAGCGGCCTTATCGTAGCCGGTGCCGGTGTAGCTGGAATCCTTCGTGACGGTACCGCCTTCCCCGGAAGAAATACTGTCGGTTTCTTCCAGAGAAATCCGGCCGCCTTCTTCTGAAAGCACTTCCAAGGCCCTCTTGCGCAGCTCCTCCAACGTTTTAGAATCAATAGGAGGGTCATCTTTGCAGGAGGATGGTTTCCCCTTACCGGAAGGTGCACAGCTGGTCTCGACGAACTGATCGGACAGAACCTTCTCCAATGCATCAGCGATGTCCTTTTCGCTTTCGCCATCATCCAGTTTTTTCTGCAGAATGTCCCGCAATTCCTTCAAGTAAGGCCACAGGTGGATGAGAAGATGGTTGGTGGCTGCATAACGGGCCCGGCCATCATCGTCGTAGACTGCGCCATCAAGGATAGGAATACAGTCATACAGAACGTCCAGGTATTCGCTCTCTTTGCGAGTCAGATTATTCACATCGCCTGTCTTACAATACTCGAGTATCAGGTTGCGGATAATGGAAAACCCATAATGATCTTCTGCAATTTGGTCTTCCACACTGGGCATCTGTTCGGCAAAGCGAAGATTGTTCAGCTGAATGCCCTGGGCAAAGGTACCGGGAAAGGCTTCACATATCCGGGCTTCGATGTAAACATCTTCCAGTATGTTGTCCAAATCGTTCCCGAATCGGATCAACGTCTGCAAGGTGGCACGGTCACGGGAGGCCAGCAGCGGCAGAAGCTCTGCAAGTGAGTCCTCTTCCTCGGCGTTCAGCTCGCTTGGGGTGGAAGGATAAAATTCTCCGGCCAACAGCCTGGCATTATAAACGGAAAGCATATTGAAATCAGTGTACAAGATATGCCCGATTTCATGCCCCAGCAGACCACGTAGACTCAGATCCTTGAGCTTGCGGGTAGGAAAGCTGGCGGTGAGCCGGTTGGCAGCGTTGATTTTGATGGTACGGTTGTTTGTGGAGGCAACACCCGCATCGGGGGATTCATCCCAATAGGTCAGTACGCGGCATTTACGCCGATAGCGGTGTGTTGTAGCTTCCGCCACATCGCTGAGAACGGCGCCATATAACCGGGAACCGAACAGCTCGGCATCCGTAATGGCCAGTTTGGTGTCCTCAATGCGGCGACGCATCTCCAAGTGTTTGTTTCTCATTCGTGTGTTTTCCCTCCTTCAGGTTCTTCAGAAAAGAGTTGTTCCATACTGGTATGAAAATAGGTGGCAGCCTTGGCCACGAACCAGGCCGGCGGCATACGCTGTCCTAACTCATAGCGAGCATAGCAGCTGCGGGATACACCTAAGGTTTCAGCCAGTTTCCGTTGAGAGAGTGCCGGTGTTGAAATCCGCATTCGCCGCAGATTTCTGGCAAAGACCAAAGGATTGCCTGCTTCTTGAATCTTTTGCATCATTGGAGTTCCTTTCACGGGTTGAAGCGAGGCAGCAAGCAGCTGCTCAGAACCTCCTCCCGATTTTCCGGATCACTGGATACTGCCGAAATGACTGTATATTTGGCGGCAGCCATGACATCATGCATGATCATGAAGGACTGTACCCAGCCAATCAGCTCACGCATACCGCAGCTTCCATCTGTGATGGACTTTTCTCGGCAGCAGCGGATCATGTCGCCCAGGCACTCCACCATCTGGCGAATGGTACCTTTATCATCGCAGCCGGTCAGTTTGGAAACGCGCGCAGTCATGGTGGCAGCATCTGGTTGGTCAAAGTCCATAATCAGATTCATACGGGAAAGAATCGACTGGTTCATTTCCCGGCACCCTTCATACCCTACGTTTGTGGTGACAATAACGACACAATCGGGGTGGCGGTGGATCACCTCTCCGGTAG
The DNA here is from genome assembly GCA_900545545.1 of uncultured Subdoligranulum sp. Lineage (GTDB taxonomy): Bacteria > Bacillota > Clostridia > Oscillospirales > Ruminococcaceae > Gemmiger. The sequence continues at coordinate 40,986 of UQZO01000009.1, forward strand.
GCAGTGTAATAGAGTTGCAACGGTCAAGCAGCGAATTTAAGCCGACCATCACACCTGGGTTGGCGATGACGGTGGGCTCCTGTATCTCAACCACATATCCATACCGAAGAGCCTGCACGAATGGCGTGTCCACATAGCGAAATCCCTGCCTATTCTGGGCCGGTTGCTCGGTGCGAGCCTGTGCAGCCATGACCTCCAGCAGTTTGTTAAAGACATCGTCTTCAGTGATATCGGGTCTATATTCGCCAGTCATGCCATAGTAAGCGCTGGCCGGATCCATCTGGATATCCTGCAGGGTGGGCAGCTCTGGCGTACCATGCGACGGATGTTCTTCCACATCAGGCATCATCTGGCCCAAAAAGTCGAAGATCTCAAAGTTTGCATTGCAGGTAATCGAAACATAAGGACGGTGGATTCCGGCAGCAAATGCCTTGGCGCCTTCGGTCTTACCGGTTCCCGCAGGTCCACGGAACATAAAGTTGCGCATGGGCTGGCTGGTCCCGGTGGTTTCTTTGGCGTGACGACAGGCAAGAACGACTTCCTCCGGTGTGATGTACCAGGCCGGCAGTTTGGGAACCATAGCTTCTTCCGCACTGGTGAGTGGCGAAGAGGAAAAACGGTACTGTCCCTCGAAATCCTCAGCCTTGATGGACGGCTTTGGTTTTGCAGTGGCTTTTCCGGGCTCCATAATGGTGAATTCGCCCAGAATCGTACTGGTGGGATTGTAGGTGCTTTGACTGAGCGCCAAAGGCGTAAAGGGCTGGATGTTGCCGGAAGCAGGAATGCTGATCTTAATACCGGCAGATCCGCACCCGGCGGCATTCTCAATACGGCGATACAGGTTGTCGCAGCAAATCGCTGCATGACGAGCTGCCTCGTCCATATCCGAATAACCCGCCTTGCATTGATCCCACAGCTTGGCATATTCGTCGCTGAATTCTTCGTCCTGCAAGGCCGCAGGCATCAGAGCGAAAAACAATGCGGATCCACTGTCCCCGCTATCTTTCAGGATGTAATTCTTGGGTGAAGACTCGGCATCCGCCATCTTGGCGGCGGTAAATTTACCGGTGGTGTTGTTAAAGACAACCACATGGGTCATTCCTGTCCGGCTGGGATATTCGGCGATGACAAAGTTATCCGCCTGAGTGCCGATAGCACCTTTTACCGGTACCCCACTTGCCATATCGTCTTCATGGTCCAACGCCATATAGGCCAGAATGGCTGACAGAGAGGCCGCATGCAGCGTGGATGAAGCCGACGAGGGGGAGTATTTGGAACGTGCATCCGGATACTTTGTGTCAATGGCGTCAAAAGGTTTGGGGAGAACACGCTTCCAAGTCCAAAAGTCAAACAGTTTACACTTACCCATTTTCAATTCCTCCTTTGTATTACCAGGCCAAAGACAATTGGTCTTCCTGGATGGAAACTTTCAGATCCTGCTGCTCCAAAAGGCGCTTCAGTTCTTCCCAATGCGCAGGACTGGGCATCTGCTCCAGGGTTTTGCCTTTTTGCGGATGTCCGTCTGCAGAGGTGAAAGTCACCTGCCCGTTCGGATCAATGGCAATCTGGCTACACTGCCGGATATTCAGCTCGGTAATGATTTCTGAAAGGGCTTTTTGGCCAATCAGGCTGTACCAGAGTTGAACGTCCTCTTGCTTGGGTTCTTGATGCGCTTCCGGCGGAGCAGCGGCTTCCGGAGGTGGGGCAAAGGATCTGGCCTGGTTGAGCTCCGCGGTACATGGAATCATGCTGCGAAGAGAAGCGGTTTGGATGAATTCCAACTTCAGGTCACCGGGTTCATCAAAGCAAAGTGTGGCTTCGCGGAATTCTCCGGTGTTCTTCGTAGTGATCCACGCAACGTTGCCGCTTTCAATAATCTCCTCGGGATCTTCCTCGCACCAATGCCACTCCGCCTGAGGATATACGGAACGGAGCAGTTCGGTGATACGCGCTTCCACATGCTGCAAGAGCAGGGCGTGTGTATCACACGATGCATTGGAAGCTTCTTCATCGGCATCTGCGCCGAAGAGGTTCTCCCAAAAGGAGGGCTGTACCGGATGATCTGCCAGAGGGCGTTTCATCCAGCTGACCAGCCAGATAATGGCCCACAGACAGAAATAGCCGATCAGGAGCAGTTGTGAGGTTGTACCCCGGAAGAACGCCAGAATCAGCAGGGTTCCGCCTGCGAGGGAGGAAAAGCTGGCCAGTTTTTTAGTCTTCATTGTTACGTCATCCTTCTTTCGTTTGGTTCTCCACAAAAAAAGATCCCGATCATGATGAAGCATTAAAGTCTTCCTGCATGATCGGGGTCAACGAGTTTTGGGTCAAAACGGCAGATCGCCTTCATCGAGATCGACAATGGCGTAGTCGTCGTCCTGACTCTGTGCGGCTTGTGCGGTGGGGGAAGCTGTGGCTGGCGCGCTGGGAGCAGTGGTTGGTGCGGCCGGAACGGAGGTGTCAGTCTTGCGGCCTGTAGGGATATAATCCCAGCGGGCCCGGCTGATTCTCGCTATGGTCCGAGTGCCTCCGTCTTTGCGGGGAACATCGACAACCGAAAGCTGACCATTCACAAACAGCAGGCTTCCTTTCCGAACACCGGCTTTACTGGCTCGGGTCGCCTCATCCGCTTCCAACCAGCACTGGTAAAACGAGGTATGGACATGGTCCTTATAGCCTTCGTTTACAGCCAGGCCGAGGAGCAAATACGGTTCACCGGTTGTTGCTCTGGCGCGCAACTCAACATCGTGAGTCACACGACCTACCAAAGAGATTTGTGCGTACATTTTCATTCGTCCTTTCTGTGTAAAGAGTTTTCCCGTTGCCGGGCGGATATTAAAAAAGCGCCAGACCTGCACCCTGACGGGCACATTTCTGACGCAATTTTACAAACTATAAGACGGCTCTTCCTGCGAGCCATGCGCGGCTAAAGCCAGCGGCAAAAATCAAGTACAACTGTATGGTACCACAATATATAGAATAAATCAATACATATACGCTATAAATTGTGGAGTCTGTCAGGCTTTGGCCTCCACAAACCACTTGTTGCCTTCATGGTACAGGAAGGTCTCTTTACCTTGTATCTTAACGGTGTATCGGATACCACCGCCAGAAACCTTTGAAGAAGCTGCGCGGCATTTGTACATCAGCTGATCAATTTGGAAAAGCCGACCATTCGGCCAACGGATGAAGCGTGGATATATGACGCCTTCCTCGTCTACGTCAAGGTTCACCGATACATATGCTTTTCGGCATTGCTCCGCCATAGATATCACACTCCTTTGCGCACCGGCCTGTTATGCAGCTTGACATGAATAGCAATTAAAGGTAGAATAATAGCAGTTAAATGTCTATATTCATTGTACGCAGTTGAGCTTCTTATGTCAACCCATATAGGAAGTTAAATGTCTATATTTATTTGGACAGGAGTGATGGATCGCATGACTTTTGGTGAAAAGTTCAAGGCCCTGAGAGAGGAAAAAGGGCTGACGCAGAAAGATGTAGCAGAAGCTCTGGAAATTAACGCCCGCATGATTACACGTTATGAAAATGGCATCTCATATCCTCGGACCCGCGAAGCCTATCGCAAGATAGCCGACTATTTTGAAGTAGCGGTTGACTATCTGTTGACCGAGAACGATTCGTTTGTTATGAAGGCCTCCGAGCAGTACGGGGCACGGGGAATGAAGCAAGCCCAAGAGTTGATTGACGGAATGTCCGGCCTGTTTGCCGGCGGCACGCTGTCGGAGCAGGATAAGGATGCTGTCATGAAGGCACTGCAGGATATCTATTGGGAATCCAAGGCGCGGAATGCCAAAAAGTATGCTGCCAAGAACAACGGACCGGATGAGGAACCCTCCGCTATGTGAGTCAGTCCGCTTTATCGTATATTTTATTTGATAGAATAAAGCGACTGCAATTTTCGTGGTATGAGAGGGGGCTGTAACGTTGACGATCCGTTCTGAAGAAATCTATCGCAAAGCAAACCAAATCGTCCAGAAAAACGGAACGCGAGATGCGCTACAGATTGCCCGAAATTCGGGCATCTATCTTCATTTCGTGGAAGAGTTCAAAAACCTGCTGGGAATGTACACGTACCAGCAAAAGGAACGGCATATTTTGCTGAACGCCAACATGGACGAAATTCTTATGAATATGGTCTGTGCGCATGAGATAGGCCATGACACCCTACACAGAGAAAAAGCAAAAGGGAAAAGTGTTCTGTCAGAGTTTATCCTGTTTGATATGCGTACTGCGGTGGAGTATGAGGCTAACGCATTTGCCGCACATGTATTGATTGACGACGAAGAGCTGTTTTTTTACCTGCAGCAGGGATATGATGTGGCACAACTTTCGGCTGTCATGAATACAAACATCAATTTAATGCTGGTCAAGTTAAATGAGCTGAACCGCATGGGGAGGGAGTATCACTTGCCCTATGTACCCAATGCGGATTTTCTTAAAAATCTGAAAGCGGAAGGAAGGTCTACCCTATGAAGTATATACTGTATCGATCATTCGGAAACCTGGACAGGGATGTCAGGAAGCATGAACTTGTGGCGGTGGAATACGGGGCAAGCATCGAGGACGTGACCGAGCGCTTGATCCAAGCTGTTACGGATGACCTGGAAGGACTTCCTGAGTATAAAGGTTGCGAAGCAGTAGCCTATGCCCCGGAGAAAGTCAAGGAATTCCGCAAGGTTCGCAGGTATGCGTATGAGATGATGGGGATTGTCTACCGCCCCGATGCAGATAAAAATGTACTGGTTGATTACGGAATTACCGAGTCGGATTCTGAATAAGAAAAGCCTCTGCGGGTGGAGCAAGGCTTTCAAGACATAGAGCGAGTTCTGGCGGAGGGCCATGCATGAAGCACCGGATATATATCGCTATTGACCTGAAAAGTTTCTATGCTTCGGTGGAATGCAGGGAACGAGGTTTGGATCCTTTGGATACAAACCTTGTGGTTGCAGATGAGAGCCGTACAGACAAAACAATCTGCCTGGCAGTAAGCCCGTCCCTGAAAAGCTATGGCATTCCGGGCCGTCCGCGTCTGTTTGAGGTTGTCCAACAGGTCAAAGAAGCCAATGCGGGCCGAATGTACAGCGCGCCGGGACATAAGTTGGTTGGGCAATCTTGCTTCCTGTCAGAGCTCAATTCAAACCCATCGCTGGCGATTGATTATCTTATTGCACCGCCTCGAATGGCGTACTATATGCAATACAGTACGCGCATTTATGATATCTACCTCAAGTACATTGCACCTGAGGATATCATCGTGTATTCCATCGATGAAGTGTTCATGGACGTAACGGATTATCTCAATACATACAGGCTCTCGGCGAAGGATCTGGCCATGAAGATGATCCAGGATGTCCTGAATACAACAGGCATCACGGCTACGGCGGGAATCGGTACGAATCTTTTTCTCTGCAAGGTGGCTATGGATATTGTGGCCAAGCATATCCCTGCCGACAAAAACGGTGTGCGGATTGCAGAGCTAGATGAGATGGGCTTTCGCCGCAAGCTGTGGTCACACCAGCCACTGACGGATTTCTGGCGTGTGGGCCGGGGATATGCAAAGAAACTGGAAGCCAACGGGATGTTCACAATGGGGGATGTGGCCCGGTGCTCCGTCTATAATGAAGATTTACTGTATAAGCTGTTTGGGAAAAACGCGGAATTGCTGATAGACCATGCATGGGGATGGGAACCATGCACGGTTGCAGCGGTAAAAGCCTATCGGCCCGAGAATAACAGCCTTGGCTCCGGGCAGGTGCTCCACCAACCGTATACGGCGGAAAAGGCACGTCTTGTGCTGCGTGAGATGGCAGACTTGCTTTCTCTGGATCTGGTCGGCAAAAGGCTTGTAACCAATCAGCTGGTGGTGACGATCGGGTATGACAAGGAAAATCTGTCAACGCCGGATCAGAAAAAACAATATCATGGGGAAGTGACAAAAGACCACTATGGTCGTGAGATCCCCAAACATTCCCATGGGACACAGAATTTGGAACGGTACACTTCCTCAACAAAACTGATTGTCGGCGCAGCAACAGAGCTGTTTGATCGCATCGCAGACAAAAACCTTCTGGTTCGCCGGCTGAATATTGTGGCTGCCCATGTGATTCCGGAGAGCGAGGCACCAAAGACAGAGCCGGGCTTTGAGCAGTTGGACCTTTTCACGGATTACGCAGCCGAACAGGCCAAGCAAGAAAAAGAAGATGCTGCACTTGCCCGGGAACGTAAACGCCAGGAGGCGGTGCTGGCCATAAAAAAGAAATTTGGAAAGAATGCTATCCTCAGAGGTATGAATCTGGAGGAGGGAGCTACAGCAAAAGATCGCAACGCACAGATCGGGGGACACAAAGCATGAGCAGACAATACGAAGATATTCTCCATCTGCCCCATCATGTATCGTCCAAACGGCACCCGATGCCCATGTCAGATCGTGCGGCGCAGTTTTCGCCTTTTGCTGCTCTCACTGGATATGATGATGCCATTCGGGAAACCGGACGATTGACAGAGCGGAGGGTTGAGCTGGACGATGAGGAATTGGCAAGACTGGACGAGAAGTTCCACATTTTACAGGAACATTTGGAGGAGCAGCCTGTGGTTCGCTTCACCTATTTCAAGCCGGATATGAGGAAAGAGGGCGGCGCCTATCTGACAGTATTCGGTGTTATCCGGAAAATCAGAGACTATGAGCGTGAGATCTTGCTGCAGGATGAAACGGTTATTCCTGTGGATGATATTGTGGAGATGGAATGTCCGTTGTTTTCCTCTATGGAATGAAAGATAACATAGTAAAGACCTCGACGCTTTTGTCGAGGTCTTTACTGCTGGTTACAAAACGGACGTTCACCGATGGGAACAATCGACAGATATATGGTATATGAAACCGATGAGGGGGACACTGTCAATAGCGCTCCAGAACCAGAAGGCGACGGAGATACAAATTGGTAAGAGTCTGTAAAACGGGAATCAAATGATCAGATGCCCGCACATAAGCCGGTAGGTTATCACAAGTTAGGGCTGAATCGGAATAGATTCTTTCCATCAGTACGCTACTGTCACGAACGTCGTGGAGATTTTGATCGATGCAGGCAATCAGTTCGGCAGTGGATAAGCTGTTTTGCGACAGCAAATCCATAATCTGCTGCTCATGCGGTACCAAACGGTCTTGGTGTAAGACGCGGCAAGCAACAGAGAGTGGAACACGACGCCGAAAAACAAGGTGGAGAAAGCTGCACAGCCGGCTTCCGAATCCCGCAGTGGCTGGTACAGGATTCAGCGGAGCCATCAACTCAAACAGAGCATCGGCGGCCGTATAACCGCTGCCAATGTGCAAAAATCCAAGGTGCTCCAGACGGGTGCAATAGTATGCCAGAGAATATTCATCGCAGATATGTAACTCCTGCTTCCGTTTGGCAAAGACGATCTCCAGTTCCTGCTGGTCGCGGATATGCCAGAGCAGAGAACTCCAAAGAAGCATTTCACAAAGAGAAGGTTCATAGCTTCTCGAACTGTTCAGTAAAACGGGCTGTTTCGCTCCATTGCTTCCGGTGCGCAGCTCATAACGTCCGATGGCGGTGTAATATTGAATCATAATGACGCCTCCTTTTGTCCTGTTATACGAACGTTTGTTTCGCAGGCAACACCAGATAATAAAAAAGCGGGAAAAGCTCGTTGAGCCTTTCCCGTTTTTATATCATGTATGTTTTAATACCGTTCCTGCCGCATCATCCAGTCTTCACAAAGACGGTGAGCTTCCTCGGCGTTTTGGCTGATGCACTGAAACAGGCGGCCACTCTCGGTTCGGTAGCTGTATTCTACCTGGCTTTGCCCATTTTTCTTGGGAAGAGCAATGCAACGTTCCTCACCCGGCAATAAAAGCGCGACTTCCATATTCTTCAGTGCCCCCAGTGTTCAAGATAAAATCGGAACGAGCATTATTATATCACGGGAGTGATGAAATGAACATGGATTTTAGGCGCGGTTCGCATAGGTCGGCGTTTCAACTTCGCGAATCAACAGTTTGCGGGCCCGGCTGACCCAGGCGGATACCACGTTGGTCCGCACACCATACATAGCTGCAATTTCGCGGGTTGAATAGCCGTAGATTTGCATCTCAATAGCCTGTACGCCCTTGCGAGCAATACCGCGGTATCGATGTTTGGCATCGGTCAATGTGTGCAGCAGCTCACGTGCTTCTGCAGCATCCGCGATGGTCTGCGGATCCGGGAGGGTTTCCAGAAGGCTTATTGTATCGCCATCTTCGGTAACTCTCTCCGATGAGACAACGCATCCCTGTTTGCCCATGATGCTGCGGCAGTAATCAATCAGAGAGTTTTTGACAACTGCATACGCAAATGTTGAAAACTTGCACCGGCCATCGTATTTCTGGGCAGCACGACAAAGTGCCAGACTGCCAACCTGAAAAAGATCATCGTGCTCCATGCCAGAAATATCCGGTCGCGGTGTGATATGTCGTTGGAGAATGCTTTCCACAAGACCCATATGGGTTTCTACCAAGGTGCGTTCTTCATCAGTCATAACCCTCATCTCATGCCACCTCCTGTTTGTTGTGATTTCGAAGGACTTGGTTGCAAGCTTCGATGACCTGATCGCAACGGTAGTCCGAAAACATGGCAATGTGGGCGTGCTGCTCATCCAGACCGGTGATATCCTGAAGCCAGTGGTAAGCCTCTTTGCGGGATAGAATCCCTTCATGCCAGACGGCATCAAAGGCCTTGTGGGCCCGGATCCGTTTGTTCCGAAGTTCTCCGTTGGCCAATGAACCTTTGGGGCGAAGGCTCCCCATGTGTACGCCCACATAGCTGTTGCAGGAGGGGTATCCTGCACAAACGTAGAGCTTCTGCCCTTCTTTGTAGACGTGGTCGCCGTAGACATAACTGGCGTCACGCAGGACAGCGTTGCGGCCGCAATAGGGACAACGCGGCGGCTGAATCTTCTGCTTCTTTTTCCGCACAGGATCACCTCCAAACGTAATGCGGTGTTAATACGTTTTCTTTGGCTTTATTGTAAAAAATGAGCCGACTCCGTTATAGGGAATCGGCTCATTTACTGGCATCAATCTGTCACAAATTGGGAAAAACTGGGGATTTCTGAGTGTTACACGGAGGAAGGTCCTCGTAAAGGCCACTGAGCGGGCAGGCGGATGGGTCATCAAGATGAGAAAAGAGCCAGCTCTTGTGCAGCTCAACAAAGATATTCCGGCTGAGAACAGCAACACAATCCGTCTTGTCAATAGCGGTCTGCCAGAGGAGTTCGGCATCATGTCTGGGAATCAAAACAGGGCGGGCTTCTTCATCAAAAACACACAGCAGGTCACGACACTTTTTGCTGATGGCTCGTGAGCAATGGCTGCATTCAATGTACAATGCATTATGCCAGCTGTTGCCGGAAACCTGCAGAAAGCGGCAGAGGTGGGCATTGGAACTGATGTAAAGCGAATTCATGGTTTCACGCTCCTTACAGGACTTGCCGGATGATGCGGGTTACGATGCCTACGGCAACGCACTGATCCCGGTTGATATGGGTCACGACAAAAGAAACCTGATCTTTCTTGGCTGGCATGCGCCGGTCCAGACAGTTGTGTGCAATGGCGTTGACACCGTTATGAAGCCGGATGTAGATGATTCCCCGACGAACCTCGGTGATTTGGCCGGCATAACGGCTTTGCTCTTTCACCGCCTGAAGACGTTCAGGAAGTGGATTTTCCGTCACGCTGCGCGGATCGGCTTCCACCCGGATGGATTCGGGATTGCTTACATCAACGGAGCGGATCCGGACCAGAATCACATCACCGACTGTGTAGCGCTCGTGAGCATCGCAGATCCATTCCCAGGAAAGATCCCGCGCCAACACCGAACATTCTACCCCAAATACTTCCAAACGGATGGATTTCTCAGCTACCGCAGTGACCCGTGCCTGGACGATGCGCCCTTCCCGGATCTGCGGCAACCCATCGGCTGCCGGCGTCAGGTAGAAGGTGCGCTGCTTGCGCAGCATGGCATCTTTGCGGCTGGCAACGATGCTTCGGCTGGCTGTGTCGAGTCCGCGGATGATAAAATCAACCTGGCAGCCCATCATGTTGTTGACCAGTCTCTCCAGGCGTTGGGCCTGTCCGGCATAACGGCCGCCGGCATCACTTTGGGCAATAACCATTTCAGTCAGCGGGATGGCGACCCGGCAACCCTTGTAGTAGATGACCGCCAGACCGTCACGTTCAACGCCATCCACTGTGCCGCACAAAATGCGGTGGGTCAGATAGGCGTTGGTCATTTCATGCCAGAGAGCATCCTGCTCCGCACCGGGCAGGGAGGCTGCATCGTGGCTTTCAATCGTCAATACGGGACTCCGCCGGGAAGTGGCGGTTGCTTTCGGTGCGGGTTCCTGCTCGGCGGGACTCACTTCGGTATCTACCTTCAAAATGTCTTCCATTGGTAACCTCCTGTTGGGTTATAAAAATAGCTGCCGCGCATCGACAATCTGCAGCGGTTCATCTTTGGGTTTTTGGGGAGTAGATTGTTTTCTCCCGTTTTTGGGAGCCGACCGGGTGGTCGGTTCCCTTCTGGGGATGACTGGGTACTGTGCCTGACTGCGCCACCGGGGAACATGGTCGATGGCGTGCACCGGGCTGACAAGCTGGGCATGGGGATGCAGCGTATAGTCAAATTTTTCGGCTTTCAATATCTTCTGGCCTCGCAGAATGATCAGCTCCTGATCTACGGGCAAACGCAGGACCTCATCCACGGTCAGAAGCTTGCGTTTGCCTACGGAGTGACTTTCCCGATATTGTGGAGCCCACTTGGCCAATTGCATTTTGTTGTAGACCTCGGCATCGGTGCTGTAGGCGACTGTAATCTCTCCGGCTCTGTCAGAAATCATACGGGCTGTGATATCGTCGGTGCAGCCCATGAACAAGGTGGTGTCTGCATTGCCGATGATTTCTACCCACTCGTTATCGGGATAGCGGTTTTGCAGCTGACCCAACCCTTGCAGGATGATGGAGATGCTCACCCGCCGGGAACGGATAACGGAGCATCTTCGTCCAAGAGCATGGATCTTGCCGCAGTTCATGAGCTCTTCCCCGAGGATGTGGACTGGGACCGGAAGCTGACAGCTCGGGCAGCTGTCGGCATAGCGGACCAATTTGATAAAGAGAAAGGAAAAAAAGAGGGAGGACAGGAACTCAAAGGTGGAGTCCTGATCGGAGGTGATGCAGAAATAGGCACAGAGCTCTTTCCCCGGCAAGGTCAGATCGATCTCCGGAAAGGAAGTGATGCTGCGGATGGAACGGTGCTGCAAGGTCTGCAGGCGGCCGGCCAAACCCATCACGGCGCCGGCCCGGACGGAATCTGATGCCTGCAGGAAAACACTGAAGCAGGATTTTGCGGGATGCCCGGCGGGCAGCTGCTGACCAATGGATTCCAAAGAGAGGCCTCCGGCACCTGTGAGCAGATCATACACAGCGGAAAGATTTCGCTGATCGGGACTGTATTCCTGATCCACATACAGCAGCAGTGCCTTGAGAAGATTCTGCTCGGCGTCATCCCAGAAACGGTCCGACTTGCCGTTGTTGCTGTTTTGGATGACCACATCGGAAAATATCTGCGCCATCAGATCATCGCCGTGAATCTCCCCCAGACAATCCCAGGAATCGGAACATTCCGGATTGACGAGGTTGAATACGCGAATGGTATAACCATGGGCCTGCAGGTAGTCAGACATCTCATAGATCTCACCCTTGCAATCTGTGATGATCAGGCTCTCCCGGCGGATCACTGCCTGAAATACCCGGTTCCGCACATAGGATCTGGATTTTCGGGAGCCGGAGGAACCATATACGATCACATTGTCGTTCATACGGCTGTCGGGGGACAGGCTGAGGACCTGAGTCCCCAGCTTCCCCAAAATCACTCCTTTGGTACGGTTGACATCCTGCAGAAGCAGGACTTTCTTCCGCTCCGCTTCGGTCATAAAGCCTGAGGTACCATAGGTGCCTTCATTGGAGTACGTCAGGTTCCGGTCATCATCGAAGGTGCCGCGGCCATCCCGTCCGATTCGCAAAACGAAGAAGAACAGAATCAGAAAGGACAGCACCACAAGCCCGATGCTGTAAAGACCGTAGGGAAAATCCAGCAGAGCCATCCACGCGGAAATAGGGTCCAGGCAAGGCAGCTCCGGACCGTAATCAGCCGAAAAAGGGCCGCCGGATTGTTTCCAAAAATCATAATTTCGCAGAAGCTGGGCCAAGAGCCCGGCAAGATATCCGCTGGAGCCTAAGGCAACGATGATGGCAACAACAGAACTGGCCCACTTCATCCTGTTATTCATAGCAAAAGCATCCTCCTGGTTCGTTCAAGGGAGAGCGGGCGGATTTCAGCTTTCTCTCCCAGGCACGGCTGCAGAGCTCCCGTTTGAAAATCAAAAGCAATTACAGCACCGGTCAGTTCGCGGCTGCAGAGACCGGAATAGAAACTCTGAATGCGAACAAGATCAAAATCCCATGCAAACAGAACGGGGCGCCCGGCCTCATCCAGTGCATCAAAGGAAAAATTCCCGATTTGTCGTTTGGGGTACAAGGTGCCGGCAAGCGCGGTGTTGAAGGCGGAAGAAACACCCGGCTTCCGTAATATCTGGAACAGAACATCGCCCTGCGCGTTATTGGAAAGCAGATGCATATGGTCAAAGGTCCCATCCAGAAAAAACAACTGCCTCTTTCCGCCGCCACGACTCCGGAAAAGAGTGGGTGCCAAAGAAAGGTCTTCACACAGGAGGAGGGCCTCGGCATTTTGGCCGGCATACGCCGGATGCCCGATTCGTCTGCCAATGTATTCGGTCAGAAGCGTTCGGGCACGCAGTTCGCTGGCTGGAGCCCAGCGCATCAAGGTGTTTCCGGTGTTATAGACAAGATAGAAGTGAGAGGGTGCCAGCAGCACCCCGGCCATCCGCGCATTCTTGATCTTGAGGGCGATGTCTCCCATCGACTGGATTTCGCGGGCTAAATAGAACGCAGAGCAGGGAGAGGCTGCCGGGGAGATGCGACGGCCGAACAGGTCCGGTTTCTCGTCCGGGAAGATGGCCACATCACCCAGCTGCATCATGGCCAGCACTTCACCGAGTCGGTGCATCCGCAGTCGGCGGGACAGCTCGCTTGTATAGCCGTTGGTTCGTACGCTGCCAGTGAACAAGGCTGCGTATCGTTCGGGGTTTTGCTCGGTGAGCAGATTTTTGGCCAGGCGGGTCAGGCGATGTCCTTTGACCTGATCCCGCCGATAGGGGCGCAGCAGCTTTGCCTTGGTCAGCTCCTCCAGCACACGATACCGATAGCTTTGGCTGGGAATCAGGCGGCTGGCGGCCAACGGCGACAGTTCCCCGCACAGGGCAGCGACGGACAGCAGCTGCTGTTTGGCGATTGGCGGAGTTGGCATCTGCAGGGGCTCCTTTCTGCCCAACGGCTGATATACCTGGGCGGATTTTGGGTGGAAAAACGGGACAAAAACCCCATTGTGGCGCGCAGCGCCGGGGGGCAAATTTGGGCAGGGGGGATAACGGATCATTTTAGACCTCTCTTTTTCGGGTGTTTTGCTGTACCAGCCAGGCGGGAAAAGCGTCGGGCCGCAGGATGTGGAACTCGGTCTGAGCAAGGTCACCGGCGCAGGCGGTCTCGTAGCGATCACAATAGCGCATACTGTCATCCACCATCAAAAACAGCGCCAGCAGGTCTTGTACAGCTTTCAGTTCGATGTTGTCGTAATCCGGAACCGCTCTCCGGCCGGAGTTGGGTTGAATGCAATGAACTACGCAGAGGACACAGCGCTCAAACTGAGGTAGAGGATCGGTCATGGCGGCATCAGCCAGGGCGGCGTAGACCAGACCGGACAGATATTCTCTGCTTTTGGAAGATCTTCTGTCCGGAAGAAGCGGCGGGAGAATCAGTAATGCTTTGTCCCGAGTGAATGAGAAATTTACCTGAGTGCTGGGCAGAGCGCTGGTCAGGTATTCCCGGCGGGACATTTCTCCGCTCTGGTAAATCAGGTGCCGCATTTTGCACGCCAGCGCCTCTGCCTGGTGGGCACCGTCCAGGGACAATCCTTCCAGATTGCCGCTTTGCCTGTCGGCCCGTGCGTGCTGCATGGCAATCAGCGTGCTGCCCAATTGGCGGTGTGCGTTCTGTACCGCATTCAGCTGGCGCTCGTAGGTGGTTGGCATGGTGCGGCCTCCTTGGCAGTGGTGTAATAGGTTGTTTTCCCGTCTGGTGATACCACACAGTAGGCGGCGACGGGGCGAATGGCAATCAGCGGGATCTGATCCGGATTTTGCACAACGATAACCAGACGCTGCCCCAAAGCCTCCCGCTGCGCTTGCACAACGTCAGAAGTTGATTTCTCGTGGCCGGGCAACACACTGACGAAGTCGTATTCGCCATTCTCCGTGAAGGCGGATATGGTGATGCCGTGGTTGCCAGGCAGTTGATATTCCACGCTGTCCCGAAAATCAAGTAAGGCCCAAAAGGCCATCTCGTATGCGGGATTTCCGTTTGACAGCCAGTCGGCATTGCAAGCAACCCTTTCACTGTTGCGAAAAATGCGCCCTGCCAGAACGAAGCGATGAAGAAGATGGTCAACAATTGCTTCTTGGCCACGATACCAGAGATAGAGCTGGCGAATGAGCAGTGCTTTATAGTGGTAGATCAGATCAAGAAGATCATCCGGGGGAATACCGGAAGAAGGTAAGGGGCAAATCATGAGAAACTCCTTTCCCTTGTGAAGGACGAACAGAATGCGTATTACGCACGTATTGGAACCGTAAATGAAGCGTGTACCGTGCGTATAAAACAGAACGGCCCGGCGGGTTTGTCGCCGGGCCGCTTATTATGGGGTTACTGTGTGGAAGAACCAGTCTGCGGGAAATTCTTATGCAGATCCGGCACAGGCACATCGGGATTGCGTGCGTCGAACATCTTCAGCACTGCTTCGTCGGCTTTCTGCCAGGCACCGTCCGTCTTGACGAACAGGGTGAGCTTGCCGTCCATCTGCATCAGCTTAAAGGTGATGCTGTCGGCGGTAAGATAGCCGGTGGGAACCGCCTCCTCGACCAGCGTGTAGACGTGCTCGACGGAATCGGTGGAGAACAAAAGCAGATGGGTACGGGGATCTCTTGCTGCCTTATCCTCTGTCAGAACCGGCAGCGCGTGGGGAGCGGTGTTGGTGTACCAGCTGTCGATCACATAGCCGTCGCTGTCGCGCAAAGAAAGGCGCGCGCCGGGCAGTGCTGTGTTTGTGGCTTCATCCATCTTGGTAATGGTGAAGGTGCCCACCGGGGCGTCGTACATAGTCACTTTCTGGATGCGGCCGCTCTCTTCCACCTGGAAGCGTATGCTTTCCGCCAGCTGGTAGGAAGCGGGAGCTGCCGTTTCTGTCAGGGTGTAGATGCCAGGCTGCAGGCGATCGATGCGGCGCGGCTGACCGTCGCTGACCCATTCGGCCACCACGCTGCCTTCCTCGTCGGTAATCCGCAGATGGGCGCCGCGCAGTTCATCGCCGTTGGTAATGTCCTTCTTGGAAATTTCGACCTTGGTGAAGTCATCCTTCATCTCAACGCGCTGGATCTCACCGGTAGGCTGGACCGTAAAGGAAACGTTTTCGGCACGGACGTAACCATTCTCGGTGGGGGCCATCGTCTCAATCAGCACGAGATTGCCAACGGGCAGCCGTTCAATGTAGTGCGGTTGGCCGTCGGTCACCCATTCGGCCAGGACGTTGCCCTCGCCGTCCACAATCTGCAGATGGGCGCCAGGCACTTCCGCACCGGTTGCAATGTCGGTCTTGGAGATACTGACCTTGGTGTAGTCATCCTGCATAAATACGTGCTGTACTTTTCCGTCATCTTCCACCGTGAACTGGATGGAAGCGGCGGGTACGTACCCGTCCTGGGTGGGGGCTTTGGCTTCCACCAGGGTATAGGTGGCACCGGCGATCAGCGTCGCTTCGATATAGTGGGGCTCCGGACCGGAAGTCCAGCTCTCCACCACGGTACCATTGCTGTCCACAATCTGCATCTCTGCGCCCTCGACTTCATCGCTGGTGGTGATATCCACCTTGGAAATCTTGATGCGGGTGGGGGCATCCACCATCGTGATGGTCGTGCCGTCTGCCTTGTGCCAATCGCCGTTGTAGACAATATCCGTTCCCGCAGGCTTCTCACTGACTTGCATATCAGCGAAGAAGGCAGGAGCCGAACCATTCATGAGGTACACCTGGTCAAAGGTCAGGCCGGCAAAGTCGCGCTCGTGCAGGCACTTGGCAATGGCAGCCTCGGTGGCGTCATCTGTGAAGGTGACGAGTAGGGTGTTGTTAACGCAGACCCAGTCGGCAATCACAACGCCATCCTGCGTTTTGCCATCTTCGGCACTGCTGCCGGTAAAGAAAGCGACAAACGCCTGGAATACACGATGCAGCAGGTCGGGATCTTCATCCACAAAGGTGATGGGAGAGAGAATGCTGCCGGACTGATATTCCACGGTGGGGACAATCTCGCGCAGCCACAGTTCAGTTTCCTGAACATAGGCTCCATCCACCGCGGCCTGCTTGAGATAGAACTGGATGGAGCGTGCCGTGGTATATCCGTCCGCCGGGCGAGTCTCAGTCAGAGTGTACACTTTGCCCAAATCCTGGTTGTAATCGGGAGCATAGCTCTGGTTGAGGTGGAGCCCGCGGACAATGTGGCTGGTGTCACCGGTCTCCCAGCTGTCCACAACGTTGCCATCCCAGTCGGTGATGGTCAGTGTGGCACCGGGCAGCGCAAAGGTGGCTTCAGGATCCAGCGTGGCAAACGCCTGTTTGTCGATATCGACCTCGGTCTGTTTGTCAGAGTGGAGGCAATCCACCACCTGCCAGGCGATCATCTGGTTCTCGTAGGTGAACTCCACGGGGATCGCAGACTGCTCAATCAGGTAACCGTCAGGTACGGAGATCTCACGGATATAGTACCGGCCACTGTTGGTAGTCCAGTCGTGGGCGTCGCTACTGCCATAATGTTCACCGCGGATGGGAACGTCTACGTTGAAATAGGCAAGGCCATCCTCACCGGTGGTGGCAGTAGCCAGCAGCGTGTCAGCAGCGGCCAGGAGCGTACCGTCCATGCTGTAGATGTCATCAGTGGTGTACAGCTCATAGGTCGCGCCGGGAACCAGAATTGCACCCTCGGGGATACGATCACGGTTGCTGCCGCCCGCCAACAGGGCAGAGTGAGATTTCACGCCATTCACATACGGATGGTCGTCGACCATGCCCGCGGAATCACGGTCGAGCTTGTAGACACCCACGCCGATGCGGCCTTCTTCCACCACAGGGATAACACGGGCATTTTCAAACTGGATGGTGCCGGGCTGCCCGGTGAGCTGGTCGCCGGTGGCATCCGAGGCGTTGAGGATATCATAGCTGTAGACCTCATCGCCATTCTGGGTATGGTCCACAATGGTCTGGGCCAGGACAATGTCATTGTACTGGTTATCCCAGCCAAAGGTTACGGTATAGGTCTGGTCGGTATGTACGAAGCCATAGGGCGCCTGTACCTCGGTAATATCATAGGAGCCAAGGGGCAGGGTGATGGTGACCTCGCCGGTGGTGCCGTCGTGGCTGACCGTCAGAAAATCGTAGGTGGCTTGGGTGCGGGTGGGACTGAATTTGACTTCGTCCACCTGACCTTCTCTGCCCGTGGTGACAGTAGCAACCAGATCACCGTCGGCATACCACAGCGTGCCCTGACGATCTCCGGTGGCGATATCTCCGTGGGCACGGATCTCATAGACGGCGTCCGCCAGATTGGCCTGCTCATACAGGAACTGACCATCTTTATAACCGGCCAGCAGATTGCCGATCTTACGGATGGTGAGCTGTCCCAAGGTTTCGTGGTTGCTGTATTCCTCGGTCAGAATATAGTCATCCATGTCATCGGCACTGCCGCCCACAACTTCCCAGACGCGCTCCGAAGTCAGCTCAAAGACCACATTGTAGGCTGTGTCGTTGAAAAAGCCTTCCGGGCCCTCTACCTCGACGATCCGATAACGACCAAGAGGCAACTTTTCAGAGGTCTTGAGATAGCCGTCTGCATCGGTATAGAAGGTGGTGGTTTTGGCGGTAGCGTCACCGGAATCGGGATCGTTCATCTCCACCAGCGTTTCAGTGCCATCCTCGGCAATCTTGTAGATCTGGAACGCCGTGTCGGCGATCTTGACCGGTTTGCCGGTTTCAGCATCGATCTTGATCAGCTGCAGGTAGCCCTCCAGTTCTTCATCCAGAACGCTGTAGGCCATGTAGCTGTTGCTGGCGGTGGTCGCGGAGCCATCCGGCTGGCAAAAAACACTCTGAGGAGCAGAAGCGTTCACCGTGACTATAAACGGATCCGCCTGGAACAGATCTTTCGGCAGCGTCGATTCCACGATCAGGTACTGACCATAGGGCAGGCCGTTGATGCGCAGCACACCTTCCTCATTGGTGAAGATCTCGGAAAGCCGATATTCATTGGGAGCACCGGTGGAAACCCAGCCTTCGCCCTGCCCATTAGCGTAGTCATGGGCGGCGGTCAGGCTGGCATTGTATTCTGCCACCACAGCGCTGTCCGACTCATACATACGGGCTACCGCCTGGGACTCGCCGGAAAAATCATATTTGGCAGTGTTGTTGTCGTAGTTGTCCTTGCGGTAGGCGTCCAGAATGCTCTGTACGTCATAGCTGCCGTCGGCATTCTGCTTGAACTCGCTGACTTTGCTCAATTCCCAGATACGGTATACGGTGAAGCCTGCACCTTCCAGCTTGACCGCCGGACTGTTGGGGCCGGTGGTGCTGACAAGCTTGCGCAGTTCAAAGCCGGATTTGAGGACGGCATCCTTGGACAGATCCTCGCCGCGCGTAATGTATTGGGATTCGCTGCCATAGGCCAGAGTGCTGTAATGGTTGATTTCATCACAAAGATAGCCTTGCGCAAAGCTCAGATAGTAGCCGTCATAGGTTTTGACACCAGACAGGGCCCGGCCGATCGCTACAGCCGAATACTGGTTGCGATAGACATAGTCGGTATAAGCACCGCTGTCATCGGTGGCCAAAGGCAGATAAGAACCGGCGGGCTGGAGGGTGCGGTCCAGTTCGGGGTACTGACCAGTCAGATAGAAATGACCGTCAGTATCCACCGGCACCACAATGCCGGTGGCGCGCTCTACAAGGTAATAGCGGCCCAAATAAAGATTCGCAAAGGCGAGAACACCGTTCTGAATCTCGGCACTGGCTACAAGGTGGTCCTTGGCCAGAACGGGCAGATAGCTGTTGTCCCAACCTCCATTGGTCAGTACCGTAGTGTGCCAGATGGGGGAACCGCTGGCATCTACGATCTTGGAATAGTCAACGGTACCGGAAACCCCATCGGGATGCTGGATGTCCTCCGCTGCGTACAGGTCATATACGGCCCCTTCGATGCTGGCTGCGCCGTGAGAGGCGGTGTCGGCACCCTCGGTGGCCTGGTCCAAATCGGCCTTGGTCAGTACGATCTCACCGATGACCCTGTCATTGGTAAACTTATAGTCTGCCGGCACACTGGTGTAGGTATCCTCGTTGTTGGCAAAGCCGGTGCTGTCGGTGGTATAAGTGCGGGTGGCGTCCTGGGTCTGGTCATACAGCGTGAGAGAAACGACTTTGCCCTCGGGGGTGCGCAGCAGGATGCCGCCGGTGTTCTCCGTGCCGATATCCGCATTGTAGTCACGGTTGGAAAGATGGATGACGGAACCGTCATTTTCCCTGGTGATGGAAAAAGCGTAGGCACGCTTCCCTTCTACATGGCCGGCGGTGCCGGGGGTTGTGTTGTCCGACCAGTCGCCGTAATAACCTTCCGGGGCCCGCGTTTCCACCAGCAGGAAGCGACCTTCATTGCGCTGGGTATAATAGAGGGTCCGGTTGGCAGGGGCGCTGGCGGCATAGCTGCTGTTGTTGGCGACAGAGTAGCTGCCGTCGCTGTTGCGAACGACGGTGTATTGGTTGTAGCCGCCGTTGGGAATATACATCTGTGCCACGGTGTCCCATTCAAACACAGCGAACTGCGAATCGGCGGCAATTACGTTGCCGGTCTCGCTGTCGATTTTGGAAATGTCGACCTGCAGGGACCACTCATCGTTGCGCATGACATAGGTGTTGGAACTGTCTGCCGGGACGGTGATGGTTTGATGGCTGCCGAGGCTGCCGTCGTACGACTCGAAGCCGTAGGGAATTTCCACTTCGTTATACGAGAAACGAATTGACGAAAGCTCGGAGCGCGCCGCGGCGATAGCGGCGTCTACCATACGCTGGGCTTCATTCTGCAGCTGAGAAATGGCGGCGTTCTTGGCGGCCTCTGCTGCGGCATTGGCCTCGGCCTGACTTGCATAGGGGCCTTCCTGGCCGCTGAGACTGCTCGTGCTTGTTTTGCTGACGGAATAGTGTACTGTCCAACTCACCGTGCCATCGCCGCCGTTGTTCTGGTAGTTATCATCCTGCGTGTGACCGGAGGTGGTAAGCGTCTGGGCCCCGGCGGGACTCATCTGCCAGCTGCCTCCATCAACGGAGCCGCTGGTCTGGGAGGGGGTGATGGTGATTTTGGCGCCGTCCACCTTCTCACCGGTTTCCAGACCGATTTTGTCGGTGTTCACGGTGAAAGTGAGATCAAAACTCCCGTTGGCGGACTGTGCTGGAGCCGACCAATTGGCAGAATAGTATTCTGCATCGGGAATGTCCGGGATTTCCGTGCCACCGCCTTCCGCGGGAATCTCTTCGCCTACGATGGCGATGACCTGCCAGGCGTACCCGGCGGGCGGATTGTAGATATAAGTATAGTAGCCGTTTTCCCCTGAATAGGTGGAGATTCGATTGTCGGTACCCTGCTCAGCCAATGCTTGGGCAGAGGCACGATAAGCCTGGGCTGCCACGCTATTGGGGTAGTTCTCCATGACCCACAGTTGGACATCATCGTAGTAGCGATAGGCCGTTGCCGCAGCGCTGGCATCATCCAGACCATAGGTTACCGCAGAGGTGCCACTGTGCTTTTCTTCCAGAAGGTTCAGTGACAACTGATTCAAGCCGCCCCAGATGTTGATTTGGTTGGCATAGTGGTTGCCCGGAGTGTATTGACCGGGTTCCAGCTTGGAAGTATAGGCAAAACTGTAGGTCGGACATCCGGTCGGCTGACCATTCAGGCCGTGACTGCAGCAGTAGGCCTCGCGCCCGTTAAACCACACAAGCCAGGTGCCGCCCTCGAAACTGATGGAAGTGATCTTGCCGGTCGTGAACGGAGGTGTCGGGCCGGCAGCATAGGTGCTGGCCGTTGCGAGGGTGGCGGCGGCGGGGGATTCTCCCTTACTTTCGCCCAGCTTCACCTGGAGGGTCTTGCTCAGGTCATTGCCATCGGGGGCATGGTAAATGAGCTGGATGGAGAAATCCTGTTCGGCTTTCACATAGAAGCCCGATGCATAAGCCGAAGTTTCCGTGTAGCTGGCCTTGGTAATGGATGCAATTTCATCAGTATCCGCCGGCTGGCCCTCAAAATCCAGAAGAACTACATCATCAGGAAGAATGACTTCCGAAGAGCTTCCGTTGGCGGGATACTCGACTTGCGTCAGCAACGGAACTATGGCGTAATCTTCACCGGGTTCCCGTCCGACCGTGATGACCAGATCATCAGCGTGCAGTGCCTCGGCATCCAGATGGGCGTCCTGCCCATCATAAAGGTCGGTTACCCACTCAGAAATAGAAATATGAGTAGGCCCAGTGGCAATGGGCAGGCCCATACTGCCGATATAACTGCCTGTAGGGGCGTCCGGCAGATCGCCGTAGAGCATCTCGGTAATCTCGGCAAGATCCGGCGGATCACCCGAACCTGTGTCGGTAGGGTTTTCCATAGCAAGCTGCATGGCAGCCACCAGAGCAGCGAGTGAGGCATAAGCGGATTGAACTTTTTCGTCCTGCTGCTCCTCTTTCGGAATGGCATAATAGAGGTCCTCTGCCTGGTAGACAGGGGCAGCGGCAGCGTCAGAACTTTCAATTGCCTGGTTCAGTGCTTCTTCCAAGGCCGCATTGTCAGAATCGGCTTGCCAGGCAGCACTGGCAATGGCCCACCGGCGCACCGCCGAAAGAATCGCTTCGCGGTCCAACGCATTCACAGCGTCAATGAATGCTTGTGCTTCCGTGCCGAGAGCGGCCGTTTCCGGCGTGGCCTGTTCCAGGGCCGTTTCCGGGGTGGCAGCTTCTGCTGCGGAGATGGTGCCGGCGGCCGAGTCATCGGCCAGCGCCGATACCGGCATCATCGAAAGGCACATCATACCGGCCAGAAATCCGGCCAGTATGCGGCGCATAGGTTTATATCTCATGGAATAGATACCTCCGTTTGGGTATGTCATGATGTTGCTTTATCGGCGTCGGCAAGGCGTTTGTCAAAAACGGCCTTAATCTCCGGCGGCGTGATCCAGCCATCCTCATCCTCATCGGAATAGGGTGAGATGGGATCCGGAAGAACAGGCTTTCTCAGAGCCGAAGTACCGGATTCCTTTGCGTCGCCCTTTTCAGTCGGGCGGTCCTCGCGGCCGATGGTGATACTGAAACCGAAAGAAATGCTGTATTTTTTCATGGTCTGTCATTGAACCTCCACATAGTCAATCAGCTTGGCCACGACCAGATAACGCACATCAGGATCGTCGGTGCAGGTGGAAAGAGTAAGAATTTTATCGGATTTTTCTACCGAGGTGTTGTAATCGAAAGCACAACGGGCAAAGGCCTTGTCCAGAATGGTACGGAACTCCGTGTCATTGGGGGCCGTGTCGATACAGTCATAGTCGCTGGCGGCCTGGCAGGGACCGGCGCTGACCAGCTGGTAGGTCAGCATGGCATCCGAAAGGGATATGTAAAAATAGAGATGCTCTTTGCTGAATACATAGGAGTCGTAATTGTGAAGCTCGCCAAAGCTATTTTCTCGTTCGGCGTCGAAGGTATGACCGTACAGAACCAGGTTCCGAGGGAGGGAAGCAGTTGCGGTCAGATCGCAATCGTAATCAGCATAGACGCAGCCGAATTCATCATATTCACCAGAGGCATTACGGCGAAGATAGTATTCGTTGTCATCCGACTGTTGTACCGAGGTGTCAATGTTCGTGCCGGGGATTGTCAGCCAGGCAACGATGTCAGGATTCTCCTTCTGTGCTTTCACCAGTCTGGCATCGGGGTCAGCGACTGTGACGGGCAGCGAACTGATCGCACTCTCCCGAGTAGAAGGCGGCACATGAAAGAGCGCATCAGCCCTGGGCCAGAGCAGGATGGCGGCCACGGAAGCCAATACAATCAACAAAGCAAGAAGATACAGCTTGTTCTTATGCAGAAAATGGATCATGACACTACCCCCTTGGTGGGTAAGAGGATTTCATCTTCCGCCCAGGACAATTTGGGCAACGGGGAAAAATGACGACCACCCTGTTCCACCCAACGGCCGCGTTGGCAGCCGAACACATGGATGTCGTGGGCGTTGAGGACCGAAAGCAGGGCCTCCAACTCCTGCGGTTCACACTGAAGATCCTGCGGGTCGCTGATCAAAAGCGTGTCGAACTCACCATGCTCGGCGCCGGTCAGAACCTGTTTGATGGCAGGTCTCATCAGTAAGGGCATATTGGGTGGCGTTTCGGAGGTCAATTCGCCGGTCAGGTGCCACTGCAGTTTTCGCACCGCGCGCAGACAGGCCTTGCGCTGACGACTCATGCCACCCAGGTCGGCAGTGTTGGATTGGTACAAACATTGTGCGTACATAGAAAATACCTCTCTTTCAACGGTTGTGCTTGTGATAGATCTCTTTGCGCAGCGCCAGGGCACGGCGGTTGTCATACCAGAAAAGCAGCTTGCGGATCAGCAGCGGGCTGCCGATTAGAGCAAGTACGCCCAGGATTTTAGTCCAGTTTTTCATCGTCATCATCACCCTTTCCGCCTACAACGATATCGCTGGAGGGCACATAGATTTTTTGCTTCTTCTGGTGAGCAGGTGCAGCGAGAGCCTGCTTTGCCTTCTTTGCAGGGCCATCCTGCCGCAGCCGCAGTGCCACAGACTGATGCAGAAGCATCAGAATGCAGGTGAGGATAAACAGTGCCAGGCTGACCATCATCATGAGCAGCAACACATCGGAGGAATTTTCCTGTACAGCCGCTTCGGCTGCAGGCGGATTGACCGGTGCATAGATCAGTTCGTAAGATATGTCCCCGGCCAGTGACCGACTGGCGGTACCTGCGTATTGCACAGTAGCGATGTAGGTGCCGTTTTCCTGCATCTCATCCGCGATGCTCAGGTCGGATAGAGTCAGTGTGCCCGTAAAGCCATCTTCATCTTTGTAATCGATGGTTTCCTTGACTTCGCTGCGGGCTTCTTCCGGAATGTTGCTATACACCGAGACCGAAAAGGATTGCTGCGCCTCCTTTTCCTCCGTGGTGACATCTTCGGGCGTTTCGGTGACGGCCCAAAGGGTGTACGGCTCTCCCATACGGGTAAGATCGCTCCGGGTCAGAGCATCAGCGGTGGTTCCGGCCGGAACCCGGTACCGCATGATAACCAACGTCTGGGAACCATCCACCTCCGTGGCGACTTCATAGGGATAGTAGGTGGGGGATTCCGCTTCCGGCGCCTGGACAGAGGAATCTGCATCCAAACTTTGTTCGGCGGCGGGCGTCGGCCCAGGCGTGGGTGTGGGCGCAGATGCGCTTTCTTCGGCCAGCGCGGGCATACAGCAGCCCATCGCCAGGGTCAAGGCAAGAAAGGCAGTCAGTAAACGTTGCTTCATAAAGAGGCCTCCTCTTGGTTGGATTTCTTCTTGAGTTCTCGCTCTACAATCAGGCGTAGTTCTTCACGGTCTGTGGTGATGAGTTCTTGCTCCATCTGACTGCAGCGGATCGCTACGGTAACGTGATTGGAATTGGTGGATATCAGGGCATTGCCGCGCTCAAACCGGGTGATCAGGTCTATCTCGGCGTCGGTCAGCTTCAGCACCTTCTGGACAAGTTGGGCCTCATCTTCTTCCAGGTTCAGGATGATTTTGATCTTGCAGTTGTTGAGGATACCGCGCCCGTACTTGCCGTCCTCCAGAGCGAAAAAGTCGGAGATGTCCTGGGTGGCAATCAGGGGCGCGCCGCCATAGCCGCGAATGGTTTTTACAGCCTCAAAGATGTAGTTGGCAGCCAGCGAGTTGGAGGAAGCGCCGATGATCTGCCATGCTTCATCCACTACCAGCAGTTTGGCTTTGGTGATGTCCTCCTTGACTTTGGCGAAGGTAAAGGTGAAGGCGATGAAGGTGCCCACCACCAGCATGTCCCCGGTCAGATCACTGATGTCGATGACTGTGTATGGATTATTCAGATCCACGTTGGTCTGTCGGTTGAAGTTGGAGGCGGAACCGGTCACAAATACACTGATGGCATTGGCCAGCCGGTGAGCCCGCGGCTTCTCCTTCAGGACAGCATACAGGTCACCGGGAATGGGCATTTCCCTGTATCGGTTTGGGTCATGGGGATCCAAAAGGCTGTCATTATCGTGGGTAATGCCTTTGCGGGCATAGGTTTCGATCAGTGCTTCGTCCAGGATCTGGGCTTCCTCGTTGGTCATGTCCCGGAGCCGGAGACTGAACAGAACGTGCAAGGTCTGAATCTGTGCAGCCAGGACCGAACGCTGCAGTGCCGCGCCGTCCAGAATTTCCTGACTGCGGCGATCCTGTTTGCGAATCTCCATGAAATTGATGGTGTCTGGACTGCCGGGCCCCAGCCGTATGAAGGTGCCGCCAACCGACTTGCACATACGGTAGAATTCATGGCCTTTCAAGGGCGCAATGATGTATACCGGCACGCCGGAAAGGCGGAACCGGTGGGTAATCAACTGGGTGGTGAAGGTTTTGCCGGCACCGGAAGTGCCCATCAGGGCAATACCGCCGTTCTTGTAGATGCGGGTATCGAAATTGTTCAGGCTGACCAGTGAGTTGTTGTACTGGTTGACGCCCAGGAGAACGCCGTTTCGGTCACAGAGCTCGTAGCTGACCAGAGGATAGCAAGATGCCACGCCAAAGGTCAGCATATTGCGACGATACTTTTTGAACAGGCCAGGGTCCGGATGACACAAGGGCAGTGCGGACAGAAAAGCAGCCTCCTGTCGGAACCGGCACAGCTGAAGGTCCAGATCCTGGGAGATACACAGCTTGCGCAGCTCACCGATCCGCCAGAAAAGGTCCCGGGTGTTGGTAGCGGTCACGGTTACGAGGATGGCGGTATAGTAAAAGTCTTCCCCGTTGGCAAGACCGTCTTTGAGAAAGTAGCCGGAGCGTATGGCACCGGCCAGATCGTCGTAGTCGGTGTTGGTGTCGCTGGTTTCCTTGATCTTGCTGCGGTTGATGCGGATCTGCTGGCCAATCTTCTGAATCATTTTTTCTTTCGGCTGCCGTTCCATAAACAGATCCACATCGATGCCTTCGCCGGCATTGACCAGCAGGCTCAGCCACCCGGCGGTGACCTGGGAACGGTAACCGCTTACCGGAATCATCAGGTAGGCACAGCATAACCCGTCAACGCAGACATACTTGCCGTGTTTGAAATCGATGGAAGGCGGGATAAGAAAGGCATTGGCAGGAATATCGTCCAAAGAGGTAGTGTCATCACCAGCCAAAAAGCTGGCCAGAACATCCTGAATGCGGTCCGGCAGCGGGTGTCTTACCGCGGTCTGTCGGTTGAGCAGGTTGTAGAACATTTCGGTGATAAATTCGTCCTCGTTTTCATGCTCCAGAACCTGATTACCGCATTGCCCCAGGTAGGTGCGAAAATTACGAGCTGTGGTTTCCAGCATGGAAACAATCTCGGCATACGGGGTGTTACGTTCATTCACTGGGCTCTCATACTGGAAAATAACAAAGAAGCGGCGACTGACTGCGTCCCGGGACCCCAGGCGGGAGACAAAGCGGATGTAATCCTCGTGATGAGGAATCACGTTAGGGTCGGTCTCCAGGCTCTCGTCCTCCCGCAATTTGGCCAGGTAAGCATTGACTGCGGCTTTTTGGGCCACCGACTTGAATTGCAGACGAACCGGAACAATTTTCAGCATACTGGCAAAAGACTGGATGACGTTGCGCTGCTCCCGAGGGGATCGAAGTAGGAAATTGATGGGCTCAATCTCCAGAATCTTGAGATATCGCCCATCGGTGGTAGAAAGAATCCCGTTCTGGATTTTCTGGATCGGCAGCAGATCATAGAGCGTCTGGCTCCTGGCCAGTTTTCCTGGTGTGGTGCTGCGTTTGCGGACGATTTTGGCACCTTTGGGGAGTTCGCTGTCGTCGGAGTAGTAGACAACGCGGTATTTCTTTCGATTGATGAACCGAAGATGCCGGCGCTTGTTGGCTTCCAAATTGCCATCCTCGGTAGCGGTGACAATGCGTCGCCGCCGCAGAAAGCGGAACCAGTGGGCCAGAAACTCCGTCAGGCTGTCGCCCTCGATGCCTACCACGGCAAAGATCGCCAGCGGCAGGGAGATCACGATGACGAGGATGAGGCGCCAGTTAAAGGGAAGCGGAAGATACATCAGAGGAATCCCGGTCCCCGCAGCCAGAGCGCTGGCTTCCACAGCGTTGCGGAGGCGGATGCTGCCTCCAAACAGGGAACCGGTATCGATGAAATTCTGCGGGATGAAATAGACATCCCGATGCTCACGGGCGGACAAAGGCATTCCCCCTTTCGATGGAATGAATCAGTGGAGATATGTCTCCGGGTCAGTGTATTGCCCATTGACAATGACGCAGATATGCAGATGATTGCCGGTAGAATCCCCAGTCGAACCTACTTCGGCGATGGTGTCGTATTTGTTTACGGCCTGCCCTACGCTGACCAACAGACGGCTGCAGTGGGCATAGAGAGTACAGATACCACCGCCGTGATCGATGACCACATAATTGCCGTAACTGGGGGAGACGGTAGCAGTGATGACAGTGCCGCTCTGGACGGCCAAAATTGGGGTTCCATACCCGTAGGCAATATCCAGGCCGTTATGGTTGGTGGTGTCCTTGCCGGGAAGTCCCACATCCGGGCGCAGACCAAACCGAGAGGTGATGTGCTGGCGCCAGGCCGGGTCGTTGAATGGATTGCCGAAATCTCCCTCTGCCACCGGGACGGTGCTGTCAGCGGTCAGATCGTTGATCTGCTCCAGAATAGAGATGCCCTCCTGCTGTTCGATCTGCCGCAGGTAGAGGGTCAGGCTGTAGGCATAATCGGCAGCAAAGGCCTGCTCCTGTTCGCTCAGCTGCCAGATCGTGTCGGCAAAGTAGGCGTCACCGGCATAGGTGACAGTGTAGGTGGTATATTCATGGGTCTCTGGCACCTGGATCAATGTGCCATTTACGACTTTGTCCACCAGTTCGGTGCGAGATTCGGTTTCAGTCGTGTAGCTGTAGTAATCATCCCGATGACTGCGAACTGCTTCAGTCAGATTTTCAATGCTGATATCGGCGTAATCCTCGGTACCCATATGAGCGCAGTACATGGAAAGAATCTGCAGCGCGTTAAAAGTGACATGGCCACCGACTTCATCCACGATTTCTGTGGAGTAGCGTCCCTGGCTGTCCTGTGCAATCTCCTCCAGAACAGCTTCATAGGAAGTCTGAAGGATGCCGGCGATATTGTTCTTGATGGTGATGACATTTTCGGCAACCTCAAGTTCATCGGTCAGAACAGTGTCACTGGGGGTTATCAGGCTTCCGAAAATCACGGATGGCAGAGACAGGATCAGCAGAATAGGGAGAAGCAGGATAACGATGATAACCACGGCAGCCTGCCGATGGAATTCCTTGACGGTTTGGGCTGCGGCACCGGCTGCGCCCGCGGCCTGCGCTGCTTGCAGGATTTTGGCGATACGACTGGCGGCCATTGCGCTGTTTGTCAGCTCATCCAGGCCGTCCCGGTTGGTATCAGCCATGATGATTCCTCCTGGCGGGCGCCTTGGGCAAGACGGCAACTTTTCGCTCCTCGTACAGATAGCGACCATTGTCATCCTTGGTGGTGGGGGTGCGTTCCACGGCCGAGGTGGCGTAGACCTTGTACCATTGTTCGCCATCCCGAGAAGTCTGGACCGTATAGTGGCCGGAGGGCCGTTCAAACTGTTTGGCATTATACATGGCAAACTGAATCTGACCACGGCCGGGGATGATCTCCCGCCCGGTGATTTTGCCGCCACCGATCTCTACGTCGGTAGTGCGGTTGCCCATCTGCCCGGTCAGAACACGCTGGAGAGCAGCCTGCTGCAGGCTGGGCGAGGTAGGAATGGTGGCCGAGCCGGTGGTGCTGCTTCCGGAAGAACTACCAATATCGGATGTATAGCCGCCAGCCGATTGCGCCAGTTCGGCTTCATAGCCAGGAGATACCTGTACAGCGGTATCATTTTCCAGCGCCATAGGGCTGGTGGGAATAGGTGCCTCGGTCGGAGCAGCATCATAACCGGCATCTGCAGAAGCCGGAATGGAGCCGAGTCCATCTCCCGACGGGTCCAGGGCTTCCGTGCCGGGATTGGGATCGGGGGTGCCCGCAAAGTAGCCTTGCATGGCCTCTGAAGCAGCCTCCCCCTGGATAAAACCCGCTGTCTGTCCTGTGGCAACCGAACCGATGACACGGCTGGCAAAGCCACCATCCTGACCGAGCGTGTTTCTGTAAAGAGAGGCACCAAGTCCCGCGGTGAAGCCGCCATCGCTGGTTCCGCTCATGACGGCCGCAGTATCTGTTTCCAACTTCTGGCTTACAGCGCCGGCCAAACCATCCGAGAGGGGGCCAGGGGAAGGAGTCTTCCCGGGCTTTCCGCCGGATGCCGGCATTTTGCCGGTCATGACGGCGATGCCGGCCTGCAACCCACGCAGGGCCATAAACGCTTCTGCCAGCAGAGAGCCTGGAGCCCGGCCCACACCGAGCCCCATTGCCTGCAGGATACTGTCAATCTTGGTGCTGACCTTCAGAAAAGCGATGGCGCACAGAAACCAAACGAAGAGGTTCCCGGAAACGGTTTCCTTGCCTTGGGAGGCTACAGCATTTTGTACATCTGATTCCGACACGGCAAAGACAGGAAGCGTCCAACTGAAGAAACAGACTACTGTTAAGAAAATTGATACCCTCAGTTTTCGCAGTTTGCTTTTTCCCATTGTGTACCCTTCTATAGAGCCAGAGGATTTGCCAGAAATTCCGCCACCATATTGGTGAAGAGTTTGAGGCACCAGGCGTTCATGATTAAAAGAAAAAGCTGGCTGCCGAAAACACGGCACCAGCTTCTGAAAATATTGTTTGTGCTGCGGGAAGCCCCCAGAGCAAAAACAACCGGGGCAGTAAAAACCAGAATCCCCAATGTGATGTATCGCTCGGCGGCTTCTAGCAGTAGCTTCAGGTAGTTCCAGGCCAGAATGACCAGAAGTATCAAGGCGATGAGGGCAACAGAGCCATTGGCGAGCACACCGATAATGACCAGCAGCACAGAATTAAAGCTGCCAAACTGAACTGCGGGAAGATCGCTGTCAACAATCCAGCGATACGGGGTGCCCCCGATACGCAAAGCTGCATTGACAATGTCATCCGCATACCAGATGCACAGCAGAAAAATGCCACTGCGGAATAGAAGTTTCACCGGATCTTCTGTCTCCACATCCAGCCCTGCAGCATAGTTCTTGAACAGGGACCAGACCAGGTTTAACAGGAGCAGCCCCACGCCCAGCCATACGAAGATCTCATACATGGTTTCGGCGGCGGGAAAATACCTCTTAAATGTGGACATATCACAGCCCAGAGCGCCCAGAACTGAAGAGGAAAGGAGGTCCAGCAGATTCATGATCTGCGTTGCCAGCCAGTCCACAATGCCGTCTAAGATTCCCATACAGGCCTCCCTTACGACGTGGTTCCGGGAGTCCAGGTGCCGCCGGCAAAGAACGGAGTGATATAAGCCATGATGAAGCCTAAGCCGTTGAGAATCGCCCATGTGATGATGATTCGTTTGAGCCAGGCCCGTGAATCATCCACAGTCCGGCCATTTTTCGAAAAGTTCATGAGCAGCAGCGCCACAGAGGCACAGACAACTGCGGTGATGGTAGAGATGGAAACAATCTGGGTGTAAACGTCCTGCATAATCTCGGATGCCTTGGTCCAGACGGTGGTGCCGCCGGAAGTCGCTCCAGCCGACAGCATGGTGGTGCCAATCAGCAGGCAACTGAAAGAAAGCTGATCTGCCAGACGCATGATGGTTTTCGCTTTGAGGCGGGGAACTTTGCGCAAATACATGGATTCCTCCTTATGTTGGTGAAAAAGATATAAAGGATAGAACAAAGGCGTCCCTCTGATTTCTCAATCAAAGGAACGCCTTTGCTTAGCCTTTTTGACAGTATCATTATAGCACGAGGTAATTGCAGTAAAAAGGACGAGAACTGTACATTTTCTGTGCGGATTCTGTGCGCAAAATGAGACCCGAAAACAAAGAGAGCGCAAATCTCCTCCGATAAAACACAAATAGCGTTGAAATAACAAAATTGGATTGTGTTTTGAATAACACACTTTGACTATACTGATAGAGTTGAATCAACACAAAGGGAGGGCGCCGATGACCAGTGAGGTTTTTGGAACTCGACTGCGTGCTTTTCGCAAACAGAAGGGCTTGACAATCGAAAAATTGGCGGAGCGAGTGGGCTTATCTCCGAATTATCTGGGAGATATGGAAAGAGGGAAAAAACTTCCCAGCATGGGAACCCTGATTCGACTGGTCAATGAGTTGGATATCTCCTCCGATGAACTCTTGAAAGACGAAATCAATCGTGCAGATTATCTGATTGATGCCGAGATCAGCACTAGATTACAGGGGCTCACACCCAAAAGACGTGCAGCGGTCTTGAAAATTCTGGATACTATCTTGGAAACTTTACCAGATTTGGAGATAGAGGATAAATAAAATATTTGAAATTGGTACAGACTGATACGGAATGGCTTTCGTAACGGTCTGTTTTTTTGCAATGTATGGTATTGTGTGAATTCCACTGCCTTCTGCTCTGACAGGGAATAAGATGATTGTAATCCCTTTTGCGGTGACAGTTTACTTATGGTATAATAAACACTAATAGATTGCAATGTGTTTGATGGGTGTTGGTTCTATGGATAACAACAGACAACATGCAGTATTCCGTGAAATCCTTTTGGAAGAAATGAAAACGGATATTGTAATGGCCAAGGAGGGACAGATGCCGCCTTCCCTATATCAGAATCGTCTTCAGGATCTGAAAAATGCCATGGAAGCCGCGTTGATATCAAAACAGGAATATGAATCGCTAAGCAGGCAGTTTCAAACATCGGTAAAAAGTGCAGAGCAAATCACAGATCAAGCGTATGCGAAATGTTGCGTTGAGGAGTCCGATGGAAGTATTCAGTATTTCTGGCAAGGGGCCGGCAATTCTGTGGTCATAATTTTTAGGAACGGGGAGGATTATTTTCCCGTAGTGTATCTGAACGATAGCGCATTAGGTGATAAAACTGTCTTCTATTCCAAGCAGTGTAAAGACGAATTGCTTGCCCATGCGGCGTCCCGAAACATTACACCTGTCTGTAGAGCGGATGTCGGACAGGTGTCTTGTGGGCTCCGACACTTCCCCTCGTTGGAGGAAGCATTGGGCTATGTAATTACAGAGCTAAATGGAAACTGATTTGTCAAGGGGGGATTACCCTGAAATTATACATATTTCTTTTTCGAGTCTGTAAGCCGATGATTTTCACCGTGCCTCTAAAGTTAAATAACAATTATCTCTAAACGCATGACGCAAAATCAGCATCGCATAAGCGATCAGAAAATCCAAACCGCCTGTCCTTATGGCCGGAATAAACGGTCCATTGGGACAGGCGGTTTTCTTTGTCTTGAATGATGGACAGACAAAATATACATATTCCATGACGCTAGTCAGAACGGAAATAAGACTGATGGTGTACCATAACATCGTCTAGAATTCCCGAATCATCAAAGCCAAGCCTCCAAGAAGCCAGGTCAAAAGAGTCATTCGTTTCGTAAGTAAGAACATATGCCTCAAAGCTATCGCTTGGCTGTCCATATAACTCTAACACATCTTCTCTGGTAGACCATCCCAGCATCAACCCACCGGGAAGGCGTAGTTCTGTACCGGAAAAGTCGTAGTTGCCATATATTACATGAATACCTCCCACCGTGCTCTCGGCGACAGGGATCGTGCTTTCGGTGGTGTTGAAGACACAGACGCTGATATCCTGCTCGTGGTCATTGGTCAACGAGACCCATTCCCATTCATAGGACGCATACGGGCCTTCCGCGCCAGCCAGAGAAAGCCCGGCATCCTCCTCGGAAATCACCCACCCATCGTCAAGGAAAGCCGCAAGGGGAACTGGTAATGTATAAACCGTATCATTGATCTGGATGGAAAAACTTTCCCAATCATTCGGGAGTTCAGGGGATGGTGGGTACAATTCTGCCCCTGACGCGTCGAGTTCTGTCATAAATTCGAGCGTTATCAAGGTGGAGGTGTGCGGCAGGTAGGTAACTTTCGCAAACAGAGCAAAGTCGTTCCCGCCCCACAGCGCGCGCCCTTCCTCGTACCTCTTTTCACTGATTTCAAAGGAATGCCGTTCGCCGGTCATATCTACGCCGCGCAGATAATAGTCGTCCGAACCATAGTCCCCGATTCCTCTCGAATATTCAAACTCCAGCCGCTCCAAATAGGCGGCTTCCGGGCGCTTGAGGTAGGGGATGTCCAAAACGAGCGGCCGGACAAGGAAGAAAGCGGCGGCGAGGCAAAGCAGAATGCCTGCGGTTCTGCCAATCTTTTGCAGGAACGTTGTGTCCGGCTGAATCAGCAGTATGAATAAGACAAGGGCGATGATCACCGCCACCAGCCCCAAGCCGCCATAGACAATGACGGCTTGCATAAACCCTGTGATGCCGATGGCAAAGGCATCGGCGCTTGTAAACCATTCCACCACCGCGAAGATGGTGATCGGCAGAAAAAAGATGACGGCTAGGAACAAAATAAACCATTTTAACTCCGCCTTGCTTTTTTCGCCGCCGGGCGCTCTTTTGTCTGTTCGGTTCTCATTTATATTGTTCATTTTCTCTCTTGCTTTTATGAAAATCAGTGTTTCAAACGCTCCAGCGTCTCGCAAATCGCAAGCATCCCCTGTTTTTGATCTTTGATTTTGGCGGTGATGCTGTTGTTGACCAGCGACAATTTTATTTTGGTTTTCCCGCTTTTCGCTTTGATGATCCGCTGGGAAGGCAGTAGCCCTTTTTGTACTTTCAGTTCGTCAAACTGGTCAAACGGAATGCAGATTTTACCGTAAATATGCGAGATATCAAAAGTTTCCAACACTGCGATAACCAATGTTTTTTCTGTCACGCCAACATAACAGGATACATTACTTAAGGCCCCCAGAGCCAGCATTTCGGCTGTTCCGGACATCAGGGTTCCCCATGCTTTTCCCTGGTATGTTTCTCCTTCCGGACAGATACTATCTAACATTTCATTCATATCTTTCTCGTTCATAAATAAAGTCATAAAATTCACCTCGTCGTTTTGCCCTCTAGTTAGTAGATCTGGTTCCGGTTTAATTATAACACTTAGCTGGTTTTTCGGTGTGAATTCAAGGTAAAACACTCGTAAATGTTAGGCAGAAAAGCCCCAACGATTGCCAAATAATTACACCATATCATAGAAAGCACGTATTTAATGGAAACAAGTTTTTGAACAGCCGTGTCCCATACTTTGACGCGGATGAATATATAATAAAAGTGCCTCTCTTTTTCCCGGTGGCATTTCTGCCGGTACAAAGGAGAAGCACTTTATTTTATGTTTTCTAATTGTCGGTATGGTAGCTCTGAAGGATCGTTAATGTAAGCCTGTTCCCTGAGGCCACAAAAAACTATAAGTCAGCAAACAAGGTCAATCCTTGAGCATTGCTAGACTAAATATCCCCAAATCTTTTATAGCGGACTTTTCTCATTCATCAAGATGCGGCCTTTCAGTTCAATGGCATTGAGAGCGAGCACTGTGCTTTTCTGATTCAGGGGCAGCTCATTTCCATCCACTGTGAAAATCGCCCCTCCGGCCTCCTCTAGAATGATGCGCGCTGCATTGTGGTCCCAGGGAGAAGAGCGCATGGTCACGAATAAATCTGCCCGGCCAGCGGCCACCTCGCAAAGTTCCAAGGCCACGGAGCCGAGACACCGAACTCCCCGTACCTTCCGGGAGAGCCGGATCATCCGCTCCTGATAGGGATGCGACTCCAGGAAGGTATATTGCAAACCCGGCGTTGTCAGCAGCAGCTCCGAAAGCTCCCGCCGGTCGGAGGTGTGGATCGGTGTCTGATCTTGCCATGCACCTCCACCGTGCCGGGCCCAGTACAGCGAATTCCGCTCTACGTCCAGTACCAAGCCAAACAATGGCTTGCTTCCGTTCCAGCATCCCACAGAGATGGCGTAGTTTTGATGCTGATTGATAAAATTCGTAGTCCCGTCGATGGGGTCAATATACCAAGTCACCGACTCGGCGCGATGCGTCTCCGGCGGATACTCTTCCCCCACGATAGCGTCCTGGGGGAAGGCTGTCAGTATTTCATTTCGCAGCAGTTGTTCGATCCTGCGGTCCCAACGGGTGACAAGGTCTTGATGACCCGTTTTCTGGCTGACTTCCGCCTCTTCCAAGCGGCACTGCCGCAGAAGATTCCCTGCATTTTGAACAACTTTCACAGCGACATTGAATCTGTCCATCCTCCACCTTCTTTCCTTTATTTGATTTATAAAACCATATTCCTTGTGCCTTGTCAAGAAGGTTTCACCAGATTACCCGCATCTCCGCGTTATGCAACTCCGGCACCGGGCTGTGGGTCTGGATATAGCGGGCGGTGAGATCCGGCATTTCTACGCCGCCTCGCCAGAGGACCGGGCACTTCCGTAGGACATCATAGCCGCCGGTGCCGGTAGCCCGGTAGTTGCTGGTGCACAGGCGAAAGGTCCCGCCTCCCAGGGGCGAGCCGTCCAGCTTCGCCAGCCGGACCACCCGGCTCCCCACAGGGCGGCGCAGATCGAAAGTATAAGCCAGACCAGCGTAAAAGTCGTAGTTGTAGTGCTCCACCTTGGGTAGCAGAAACTCTTCCGAAATCTGGGGTTGGCCATCAACCAACGTGAAGTAGGCGGCGCACCGTTCCAGAGTCTGCCGCAGCACCTCTTCCGTCACCTCCAGCACCACCAGAGTGTTGGCAAACAGGTAGGCTGCTGTTACACCCCGCATGGTCACTGGGGAGGCCAGCCCCACCGGGTCGTTTCCCAAGCTGGTGCAGGAGAAATCCGCCCCGGTCTCGGCCAACTGCACCTGGTTGAACAGGGCGGCCACCTGGCTGCCGTAGAGGGCGGCGTCCAGCTTCCCCTCCGGGGAAATCGGATAGGCCAACTCCCCGATGGGCTGGTCCAGCCAGACCTGCACCGCCTGTTCCAGGGGCAGTAAGCTCTGATAAGGCTCCGTGCCGTGCGTTGCACCCACTGGCGTCAGTTTGGAATGAAAACAGAAGTTTCTCCCGTCTTGCTGTCCAGTGATACGAAGAAAGTGCCCGGCGTTAGCGGGGGGCTGAACCGCATAGGTGCCAGACAACTCTACCCCTTCCACCGCCATGTGTTGGTGGCCTGTGAGGAGAAGGTCGAAGTCTAGTTCCCGAGCGATTTTACAGGCAATATTCTCTCCGCTGTCCGAGAGCACCCGCCCCGTTTCCAACTCTTCCTCAAAACCTCCGTGGTAGATACACACCCGAACGTCGCACTGGTCCTGAAGGGCGGAACAGGCCGTCCGGGCAGCTTGAAAGGTATTGGTGACCCGAAGTTGCTCCAAGTTCTGGGGCTGTTCCCATACATTCACAAAGTCGGTGACCACGCCGGTGATTCCCACCCGCAGGCCGTTGGCCAGGGTATGTACCGCCCAAGGGCGGATCGGCAGCTCGCCGCCCAGGTCCTCTACATTGGCGCACAGGCATACACCGTCCATGGCCCGCAGATAATCCCGAAGGGCCTCATAACCAAAGTTGAAGTCGTGATTGCCTAAGGTAAAATAGTCAAGGCCCATCGCGTTGAAGGCCGCAGCTACCGGGTGGACAGGCCACTGATCCCGATTTTCCAGGTAATACTGTGTCAGAGGCGTTCCCTGCAAAGAATCTCCGCCGTCCAGCACAAGGGTGTTCCCGTCCTTTTCCATCTGTACAGCCATATTCAGAAGGCCGGAATTTTGAGAACAGTTGGCAGCGTAGTCAATCGGAAAGATATGTCCATGGGTATCTGAAGTATAGTAGATTTGAAATGTCTTTTCCATGCTTACCCCCTGGCCAGTTTGACGCGGATCTTGGTGGAAATCCATTCCACAATCAACACCAGCACGATGAGACCTGCCAGGATAGCACCGGCCTCTTCCCAGCGGTAAGAGTTCATGGCAAAGATCAGCGGCGCACCGATACCGCCCGCTCCCACCAGGCCCAGCACGGTGGCGTCCCGCAGGTTGATGTCAAAGCGGTAGATGGCGGTGGAGGCGAAGTTGGGCATCAGCTGAGGCAGAATGCCGTAGCGGATCTTCTGCCAGGTCGTGCAGCCCGCCGCGTCCAGGGACTCCAATACACGAACATCCAAGTCCTCAATGGCTTCGATGTACATTTTGCTCACCATGCCTACCGAACACAGGGACATGGTCAGCAGGCCAGCGAAGGCACCGGGGCCTGTGACGCGAATGAACATGAGGCCATAGACGAAGGCGGGAACGGTGCGGACGGCCATAATGATGATACGCCCCACAAAAGCTACCGGCTTGGGGGTCAGGTTTGAGGCCGAAAGAAAGGCCAACGGAACAGAAATGATGGCCCCAACAATGGTGCCCAGGAACGCGATGCAGATGGTCTCCAACAATAAATAAGGCACACCCTGAGTAGTGAAATTGAACAGCAGGTCCGTGTCCGGGTGGAAGATGCCCGCCAGGATGTTCCAGGCAATCACCGCTCCATTTTGTGTGGTGCCCGCCGTCTCCACGGCGGAGCCGCTCCATATCAGCAGAGCTACGACCACCACAGCTACGGCCAGCTCAAAGACCCAGCGGCGGGGCCGCCGTTCATAAGCCGCTTCGATTCGTTTGTTCATGGCAGCTCCTCCTATACCAGCCGTTTCCGGGCGGCCCGGCTGATGGTTTCAATGATAAACACAGTGACGAACAGTGCCAGCAGAATCATGCCAACGCTGGCATACTCACGCCAACCAATCTTCTCGTTCAGGATCAGACCAAGGCCGCCTGCTCCCACATACCCCAGAATAGAGGCGTAGCGCACATTGCCCTCGAAGCAAAATAGGCAGTTAGACAGATAGGAGGGCAGCACCTGGGGGACGATGGCGCTGATAAAGGAGCGCACCTTGGTGGCCCCCATAGCCTCCATGGCTTCAAAAGGTCCCATATCCACCGTCTCGATTTCTTCATAGAGAATCTTGCCGATGTAAGCGAAGGTAAAGATGGCGATGGCTGTGGTGCCCGCCAGAGTACCCAGGCCGAAAATGTAGGTGGCAATCAGGGCGGAGACCAGGGTAGGCAAAGTGCGGATGATACTCAACAGCAGACGCATAGCTGCCACGACCACCCGGCTGTGGATGATGTTGGTGGATGCCAGCATAGCGAAGGGCACCACCAGGATGGAGCCAATGAAGGAACCCAGCAGGGACATCTTGATGGTGTCGAACAGGGGCTGCCAAATTTGGGGCATATAGTCCCACTCCGGCGGGATCATCTCCCCCAGAATCACAAAAAACTCCTTGATCCGACTGACCAGGACCCCCATGTCAAAGCCGGTGACCTCCACCGAAAGGATCGTCATAGCAACCAAAATCACTGCTGCCAGCGGAGCACGAGATCTGGGTTTGGAAACCTGCTTTCCGTTGGGTAGGGTAAGCAATCTGGGTGGAAAGATTTTGTCGTATATACTCATGCCGGTTCCTCCTGCTTTCCCTGATAGATGGAGTCCAGCACCGCCTGATCCACCTGATTGGCCGGGCCGTCATAAACGATCTCCCCGGCCCGGATACCAATCACCCGGGTTGCGTACTGGAGGGCCAACTCCACATGGTGGATGTTAATGAGTACCGTAATGTGCATATCCCGGTTGATTCGCTGAAAATCGTCCATCA
Organism: uncultured Subdoligranulum sp.; assembly: GCA_900545545.1. Classification (GTDB taxonomy): domain Bacteria; phylum Bacillota; class Clostridia; order Oscillospirales; family Ruminococcaceae; genus Gemmiger. The sequence goes on from UQZO01000009.1 coordinate 80,250, forward strand.
CCTGTTTGGCAGTCACCGGGTCCAGAGAGGCCACCGGCTCATCCGCCAGGATAATCTGAGGATTCTGGGCCAGGGTCCGAGCCAGGGCCACACGCTGCTGTTGGCCGCCGGAAAGCTGATCCGCCCGGACAAAGGCTTTGTCCAGAATTCCCATTTGATCCAGGGCTTCCAGCGCCTTCATCTTTTCCTCCTTCGTGAAGATGCCAAAAGTTGCCCGCCACCAGGGCAGATCAGGGACAAAGGCGGTGAGCACATTCTTGATAACAGTGGTGCGGGTAATCAGGTTGAATGACTGGAAGATCATGCCGATACGGCGACGAAATTTCCGCAAGTTTTTTCCATGCAGGGTCATCACATCGGTGCCGTCCACCGTCAGTTGGCCCTGGGTAATGTCGTGCATCCGATTGATGGTACGAATCAGGGTGGACTTGCCCGCGCCTGACAGGCCGATGATGGCTACAAACTCCCCTTGGTCAATGGTCAGGTTGATGTGCTTCAGGGCCTCGAATCCATTCGGATAACGCTTTTCTACTTCTTTGAATTCTATCATGATACTCTCCCTATCCCAAACGAGGGAGGAAAGCCTCGGCCTCCCTCCCTCATTTGTGGTTCATGTTTGATTGAGTTTAACCCGCGCTGTTCAGAGACTGGATCATCTCCTGAGCGGCCCGTTCAGAGTCGTAGTCCTCGGACTTCGCCCACTGATAGCCGTTGTGGCTGTAGATGGCGATGACCTCTTTGCCTTCCTCGGTATTGCCGATGTTGATGAAGGCCTGACCCAAAGCCTGCTTGAAATCATCGTCCATGATGGGCGAGGTCTTGCTGACACTGATGGTGTCATTGTAAATAGCGGGAGTGACGCCAACCACAGCGGTGTCATCCCAGATGCTGTTGGTCATGCCGTACTCGGTTGTCCACTCATCCTCATAGTCCCGGCGGGCGTCGGCATAGGTGCAGAGGATGTCCACCTGACCGGAGGCCAGACGGGCGAAGGCACTGCCGTAGGAGTCAGACTGCACCGCGTGGGGCAGGTCGGTGATATTCTTGTCGAAGTTCTCCTGGAGCCACAGAGAGGGGTAGATGTATCCGGCAGGAGAGGAGGAATTGGCCACACTCCAGTTGGCACTGCTCACGTCCTCCCAGGTGAGGGCCTCGCCAGCGTTGACCTTGGCGGCCAGCTCCTTGCCCTTCTCAGAGGGACCGGCGATCATCAGGGCACGGTAGCTGGTGACCTGCTCAGTGGTAGGCTCGGTGGGGGCGTTGTCGTTCCAGTCCTTGGCATTATCGGAGTCAATGGACAGGCCGTCACGGGTGGCGGTCAGCAACACGTCGCAGCCGTCATCGTAGAGCACATAGGTGCCGCCGGGGATCAGGCCCACATCGGCGGTACCGGCGGCCAGAGCCTCGCCCACTGCCTCATAGCTGGTGCCCACGGTGATGTCCACCTCGCCAACATCGTACCCAAGCGTCGCCAATTCATCGGTGAGCATCTGCTTCAAGGGTTCGGTAGCGGTAATGATTTCCTCTGGTTCGCGGGATGGAACAAAAGCAATCCGCAAGGTATCAATCTTTTTGTTGCTGGTTTCAGAAGTCGCTGTGGTACTTGCACTGCTGTCTGTGGAACTTGTGCTGCTGGTGCTGCTTTGGGGCTCGCTGTTTTGGCCGCCGCAGCCAGCCAGTAGGCCAACACACATCACACCAGCCAGCAGGAGAGAAAATGCTTTTTTCATTCTGTGATCCTCCTTGTTGTTTCTGTAAACGTTTCTGGGGTTACTATTAAATTTATCTGTTATAGAGGGAATGCCCTCTGATAACCGCTTCAGTGATTCAGGCTGTGTCGCCAATCTTCAGGTGGGTGGGCACCGTGACGGTCACTGCCTGGGAACGACGCTGACTGATCCGGCCAAAAAGCAGTTCCAGGGCGTTTTCCCACACATAGTCCGGGAACATCTCGAGGCAGGTGCCGGTGGGCCACTTGCTCTCCAAGGTTTGAATATCCTGATAGATGATGACCGCCACATCTTTCGGCACACGGACGCCCAGTTCTCGGAAAGCCTCTAAAGCGCCTTCAGCCACCTCATCGCTGCCCAGCAGGACAGCTTCGGCCAGAGTATGTTCCTCCACGGCCTTCTTCGCCAGCGCATAGCCACTTTCTCGGCTGATTTCCCCCACATGGAAGGTTCGGGGATCGTACTGACCACGCTTTTCCAAGATGTGCCGGATGGCGGCCAGACGGTGGGTGCCGATGCGGCCATTAGCCCCGTCGTAAATACCGCCGATATACCCCAGGCCGGTGTACCGTTTCTGATCCAGCAGGTAGGACACCATCTGCTCCTGGCCCCGGTCGAAGTCCACCTGCACCTGGTCGAACTCGTAGTTGTGCTGGTTGGAGTTTACAAAGACGATGGCGAAGGACAGGGAGCGTAGAAAGTCGATTTCCTTCTCGCTGAACACCCCCAAGGCGATAATGCCATCTACCTTTTGAGGCTCACCGAAAGTCAACCGAACAAAGGTTACCTCGTACTGGTCGGTCATCATCTGTACCAGACAGGACAGGGACGAGAGCCGTACATTGTGCCGGTCTGGGCGGATGATCCGCCAGTCCGCCACCCCAATGACCAGGTGCGTTTTATGCTCTGCCGCCTTTCTCTGGCGAGGAGATACATAGCCCAAGACGTGGGCCGCCTGAAAAATCCGGGCCCGCACCTCCGGTGAGACAGAGATGTTGTCGTCCTTGTTCAAAACCCGTGAGACCGCCGCAGTCGAGACCTGAGCGGCCTGGGCCACATCTTTGATTGTCGCCATGTGGCACCCCCTTTCGTATCGTTCCAAGCTCATTATATGGCGCTCTCTGTCGAAGTCAATATACTTTACTAAAATTTTACTAAATAATGAACCGGTTATAACATGGAGTAGTCCTGCAATGCATCGTAAGGGCAAACGGCGGCACGACCAACATGGGCCGTGCCGCCTTTCGCGTTGTTAGCTTAAGCGTAAGGACAACCCCCGGCTATGCCGGGGAGTGTAAAGAGATTATATAGTGAAAAAGACCTTCTGGTAGAATAAAGTTGCGGTCGGCCAACTGCAACAATAAAACCAGGAGGTCTTTTAACATGAAAGAGAAGGATATCGAAATGCTACAACACACAACATGGAGATGCCAATATCATATAGTGTTTGCGCCAAAATAC
>UQZO01000010.1 GCA_900545545.1 uncultured Subdoligranulum sp.
CGATGTTCTGGCGGCGCTGGGTGGACAGGGCAATGGGGAAGCAGTCGCGGCTGACGGCTACAATGCCCAGACGGACTTCGGGGATGTTGGTGGATTGCATGGCAGTTTTCCTCCCTAGGGTTGAATGTGTGGATGTATCAAAGGGCCGAAAACGGGGTTTGCCGGGGAATGCCCGTTTTCTTTTATAAACCTCTTTTACATAAGTTCTTTTTTATAATAGTCTTTTGCGGGTTTGGTGTCAATGTTCAAAACTGCCAAAAGAATGGGGCAAATCCCGTCTTTTTTCCCAAAAGACCGGCCTTTGATTGACTTTTCCCCCGCCCTTGGCTAAGATAAAAGGGAACATCCCCATGCTCCACTTTTGCCAAATTACGAGGGAAATTTATGGAAAAGCTGCAACAAACCGCCACCGAGCGCCGCCGCCTGACCCGGAACCGGATCTACCGGTATCTCTACGAAGCGCCCGAGGGCCATTCCAAGCAGGAGATCGCCGACCATCTGGCGCTGAGCCTGCCCACGGTCCACCAGAACCTGAGCGAGCTGATGCAGGCCGAGCTGGTGCGTGCCGACGGCGTGCAGGAATCCACCGGCGGACGGCGGGCCGCCCGCCTTTGCGTGGCGGAAAACGCCCGCTTTGCGGTGGGGGTGTCGGTATCGGCGCAGCATTTCCGCATTCTGGCCGCCAACCTGCGGCTGGAGGAGATCGCCTACCGCAAGGACGCCCACGAACCCACCACCGACCCCGCCGCCCTGGGCGCCCAGCTGGCGGCGGCGCTGGAGCGGTTCCTGACAGACTTCGGCCTGAACCGGGAAAAGCTGCTGGGCGTGGGCATTGCCCTGCCCGGCGTGCTCAACGCCGCCCGGGACCGGCTGCTCACCGCCCCCACCCTGCCGCTGGATTCCCCCGATCTGCAGCCCCTGGCCCAGGCCATCCCCTACCCCACGGTGTTCCGCAACGATGCGGCCAGCGGCGGCTATGCCGAGTGGTTTGCCCGCACCGACGCCGACAGCATCGCCTACCTTTCGCTGGAGGACGGTGTGGGCGGCGCCGTGCTGCTGGACGGCACCCCCTACGCCGGCGCCAACGGGCGCAGCGGAGAGTTCGGCCATATCTGCGTGCAGCCGGGGGGCCTGCCCTGCCGCTGCGGGCGGCAAGGCTGCCTGGAAGCCTACTGTTCCTCGGCCCGGATCTCCACCGATCTCGGCATCACGGTGGAGCAGTTCTTTGCGGGGCTGGAGGCCGGCAACCTGGCCTACCGCACCCTGTGGGCGGACTATCTGCAGCACCTGGCCGTGGGCATCGCGTCCATCCGCATGGTGCTGGACTGCACGGTGGTGCTGGGCGGGTATCTGGCCCAGTACCTGGCGCCCCATCTACCGGAACTGCGCCGCCTGGCCGCCGCCCGGGACCCCTTTGACGATACCGCCGACTATATCCGCCTTTGCCATTACCCCAAGCACGCCGTGCCGCTGGGGGTGGCGCTGCCCTTTATCCAGACTTTTCTGGCGGAGCTGTAACACTCCCCTGCACAAAAAAGAACGGCCCCGCCGGGGGCCGTTCTTTTTTTCGTTCTTTTTCACCCTGATAAAAGGTTACAGTGTACACAGGCCCTGCATGGCCAGCACCGAGGTATCGGCCGCCACATGGACGGTGATGCCCAGCTCGCGGCAGAGTTCCTGCAGCGGAGTGCCGAACATGGCAAAGCTGCGGGTGATCTGGCCGCCCAGGCAGAGGCATTCCGGCCGGTAGCCGCGCAGGAAGGGTTCCAGCGCATCGTGCAGGCGGGTGCCGAACTCGGCAAAGCAGGCGGCCGCCGCCGCATCCCCTTCCGCCGTGCGCCGGGCCAGCTCGGCGCCTTCCATGGGGGTGCCCAGCCGCTGGGCCGTCAGTTCCATCAGGCCCCGCTTGGAGACAATATCGTCAATGCACTTGCCCAGGAAGGGGGTGGGGTAGATCTCGCCGCCTTCCGGCACGCCGGGGGTACCGGCGGGGGCAATGCCCTCGCCCAGGCAGAAGGCGCTGCCGCAGCCGGTGCCGATGCACACCGACATGGACCGGGCGCTGCCTTTGGCGTCGCCGTAATGGGTTTCGCCCAGGGCAAAGGCCGCCACATCGTTGACAAAGCGGATGTCATCGGGGCTGTCCAGCCAGCCGGGCAGCCGGGCGAACAGTTCCTCCCGCAGGCTGACGCCGTAGATGGACTCGTACTTGTCCAGCCCGCGGATGAGGCAGATGCCCTTTTCATAGTCAAAGGGGCCGGGGAAACCCAGGCGCAGGCCGCCGATCTTTTCCGGCGCGCCCTCCTGCTCTTTCAGGGTGCGGAACACCTCCGCAAAGTGCTGCAGGATCGTTTCCCGGTCGGCATGGGAATCCGCGGGGAAATGGCGCAGCGGCGTCAGCAGCTGCCCGTCGCAGACCACCGCGCCTTTCAGCTCGGTACCGCCGACGTCAAGACAAAGCATGGGAGTATCCATAAAAACCGTCCTTCTTTCTGATGTTTGTAAAATTCCACCGCCGGGGGCGGTTGCTTCGGGAGGGTGTCAGGTTTTGTCGGCCAGCAGGCCGCGGTAGATCACTTCGGAGGAAACGTAGCCCACCTCCTGGGCCAGGCCGGGATGTTCCAGCAAAAAGAGGATCTTGCTGGCCAGCCGGGCGCCCAGAGTTTTGGGGCGGGTCTCCACCGTGGTGATGCGCTCGGCTACGTTGAGGTACTCGGCGTTGTTGTCGAAGCCGGTCAGCGCAATGCGGCCTTCGGGGTCGATGTTGTTTTCCTCATAATAGCGCTGGATAAAGTGGGCGATATAGTCGCTGACGCAGACAAACCCGTCGGGCTGGGCGGGCAGCGACGCCAGAAAGGAGCTGATCTCCTCATAATGGGTGCGCAGCCCCAGGGCCCCGGTCATGGAGAGGGCGGGGTCCGGCGTAAGGCCCCGCTCGGCAAAGGCATCCAGAAAGCCCTGGTAGCGGTCGGTGTTGGTCTGGGCGTAGTTCACATCGCCCAGAAAGCCCAGCCGGGTATAGCCGCGGTCCAGCAGGCGGCCGGTGATCTGGCGGATGGGGGTGCGGCCTTCGATTAACAAAAGATCCCCGTGTAATTCCTCAAAAGACAGCGAGGGGATGGTATCCAGGTATACTTTGGGTAACGGCAGCTCGGTGAGCAGCTGCAGCAGCTGCCTGGAATAGACGTTGAGCACGATGATGCCCTCCACCGAACCGTCGGTAAGGCTGGCGGGCAGCGTATACCCCTCTTTATAATAGGTTGGCAAGTAGGTATACATCAGGTTAACGTTCTGGGAGGAGAGATCCTTGGCGATCTGGTGGATGATCTGCATCCAGAACAGCGAGGATTCCGGCCGGCAGACCACCACCGCCACGTTGCGGCCGTGGGGCGCTTCCGGCGCGGCGGGCGCCGCAGCCCCCGCGGGAGCGTAGCACATTTCCCGGGCCTTTTCCTGGATTTGACGGCGCAGCGTATCGGAAACGCCGGGCCGGTTGTTCAATGCCTTCCATACCGTGACACGGGATGTGGACAACGCATCGGCGATGTCCTGCATTGTCGGTTTGCACATGGCGGCAAGCCCCCTGTCTTTTTTACATTACCTGTATTATAGCGCACCCCGCAGCAAAAGGCAATACATTGGTTAACATTTGTTAATCTGCCTCTCACCTTTTTGTTGACCTCGTTCATATTCTGGCTACATTTTTGGGTAATTATCACAAAATTTTTACAACGTCAACAAAAAGTCTTGAAATTTGTGCAGTTTGACGGTTGACGAAACGGCGGTAACAGGTTAATATTAAGCTAACAAATGAAAACGTAAGGGCTTAACATGTTAACTTTCGTTAACGCCGAAAAGTGAGAAGGAATCGAAAGCCCGCGCAATTCATCGAAAGGAGAACCACCATGAAAAAGGAGAAGACCGCAAGTGTTCCCGCAGCGCAGCACAAGCGCAGACACTGGTCGCGCGACGACACAGAGCTGACGCTGCTGGGGTTGCCCGCCACCATCTGGTTTGCGGTATTTTGCTACCTGCCCATGTTCGGCCTGATCATCTCGTTCAAAGATTTCAAGCTGGCACCGGGCAAAGGCTTCCTGACCAGCCTGTTCCAGAGTGACTGGTGCGGCTTCAAGAACTTCAACTTCTTCCTCAGCAGCAACACCTTCGGCATGCTGCTGCGCAACACCATCCTCTACAACCTGGTGTTCATCATCATCAACCTGGTGCTGCCGGTCACGCTGGCCATCCTCATCAACCAGCTGTACTCCAAGCGGGCCTCCAAGTGCTACCAGACGATGATGTTCTTCCCCTACTTCATGTCCTGGGTCGTGGTCAGCTACTTCGTCTACGCCTTCCTGAACCCCGACAAGGGCCTGGCCAACAACATCATCACCGCCCTGGGCGGCGAAAAGGTCATGTGGTACTCCGCCCCCGTGTACTGGCCCTTCATCCTGGCGTTCATGTCCACCTGGAAGAGCCTGGGCTACAACATGGTCGTCTACCTGGCCAGCATCACCGGCATCGACAACACCCTGTACGAAGCCGCCATCCTGGACGGCGCCACCAAGTGGCAGCAGGCCAAGTACATCACCATCCCCTCCATCAAACCCATGATCATCATGATGTTCATCCTGAACATCGGCAAGATCTTCTACTCCGACTTCGGCCTGTTCTACCAGGTGACCCAGGGCGTGCCCGCCTCGCTGTACAACGTGGCCAGCACCTTCGACACCTTCATCTACCAGGCCCTGCAGAGCCGCGCCAGCATCGGCCAGACCGCTGCCGCCGGCCTGTTCCAGGCAGCCTGCTGCTGCGTCACCATCCTGCTTGCCAACTTCATCGTTTCCAAGCTGGATCCTGACAGTGCCATCATCTAAGGGAGGAGGAACAACATGACACTCGCTGAAAAACGCAAAGCCCGCAAAGAAGAAAAAGCCATCGAGCGGGAGGAAGCCCGTGCCACAGCGCACATGAACCAAATCAAACCCCTGACCAACGCGCTGTTCAACGTACTGTTCGCCATCCTCTCCTTCATCTGCCTGTTCCCCGTATTTTACGTGGTGATGATCTCGGTCAGCTCGGAGGAATCCATCCGCCTGAACGGCTACGCCCTGTGGCCCGAGAGCTTCTCCAACAGCGCTTACATGTTCCTGTGGAACGAGCGCGGCACCATCTCCCACGCGCTGCTGATCTCTGTGATCGTCACCGTCATCGGCACGGTGCTGGGCGTTCTGCTCACCACCAGCATGGGCTACGTGCTCTCCCGCCCGCAGTACCGTCTGCGCAACTTCTTCAACTGGGTCGTCTTTATCCCCATGATCTTCAACGGCGGCATGGTGGCCAGCTACGTGGTCATCGCCAACATGCTCCACCTCAACGACACCATCTGGTGCCTGATCCTGCCGTTGGCCGTTTCCAGTTTCAACGTCATCATATCCAAGACCTTCTTCCGCACCACCATCCCCGATTCCATCATTGAGTCGGCCAAGATCGACGGTGCTTCCCAGCTGACCATCTTCAGCCGCATCGTGGTGCCCATCTCCAAGCCTGTGTTCGCCACCATCGGTCTGTTCCTGACCTTCGGCTACTGGAACGACTGGTTCCAGTCCAGCCTGTACATTTCCAAGAACAACCTGATCAGCCTGCAGGCCCTGCTGAACAACATGATGAAGAACCTGGACTACATCGCCAACAACCCCTCTGCCGGCCTGAGCCTGCAGCAGTACCGCAACTCGATGCCCTCTGAATCGGTGCGTATGGCCATCGCCGTCGTCATCGTCATTCCCATCGCCTGCGCGTACCCCTTCTTCCAGAAGTACTTCATCTCCGGTCTGACGATCGGTGCCGTCAAGGGCTGATGCCCTTCTTAACCAAGGTTTTCCATTTTCGGAATAACACTATAGAAAAGGAGAAACAACATGAAAAAGCTTAACAAAGCACTTGCTCTGGGCATGGCCGGCACGATGGCGCTGAGCCTGGCTGCCTGCGGCGGCTCCACCAGCAGCTCCGCTGCCGCGACGGGTGACACCGCCTCCACCGATGAAGTGGTTACCCTTACCTGGGTCACCGTCGGTAACGGCCAGCCCACCAACTACGATGCCTGGCTGGAGCAGATCAACCCCTACCTGGAAGAAAAGATCGGCGTCAACCTGGACGTGCAGGTCGTTTCCTGGGGCGACTGGGACAACCGCCGCAACGTTATCGTCAACACCAGCGGTGAGTACGACATCCTGTTCACCAACATGAACACCTACGTCAACGACGTACATATCGGCGCCTTTGCCGACATCAGCGAGCTGGTCAAGACCGCTACGCCCGACCTGTACGCCTCCATCCCCGAAGATTACTGGGAAGCCTGTGAGGTCGGCGGCCAGCTGTACGGCGTGCCCACCTACAAGGACTCCTCCATCTCCGAGTACCTGGTCTTCGACAAGGAACTGGCCGAAAGCACCGGTTACACCATCCCCGAATCCATGGCCATGTCCGACCTGGGCACCCTGACCGATACCCTGGCCGCCATGAAGGACGCCAAGGGCGAAGCTTCCTTCCCCATGAACAAGAACGGCGCCACCTGGGTTGCCTTTGAGTACGACAACATGGGCACCGGTCTGCTGCCCATCGGCGTGCGCTACAACGACACTTCCGCCACCGTTGTTCCCGTCCTGGAGCAGGAGGACATTCAGGCTTCTCTGGACACCTTCCACGAGTGGTATCAGGCCGGCATCATCAACTCTGATGCCGCCACCAAGCCCGAAGAGAACGCTTACAAGCCCTGCAGCGTAGCACAGGGTTGGTCCGGCGCCGCCATCACCAGCTGGGGTCCCCAGATGGGCGTTGAGGCTGCTGCCACCAAGCTGGGCCCCACCGTTATCTCCAACGATACCGTCCGCGGCTCTCTGAACTGCATCTCCGCTAACTGCGCTTACCCCGAGAAGGCTCTGCAGCTGCTGGAACTGGTGAACACCGATTCTTACGTCCGTGACCTGCTGTACTACGGCGTGCAGGGCGAGAACTGGGATTACACCGACGACACCAAGGAATGGGTCCACAAGAACAACGCTGACTGGACCATGGCCGGTTACACCCAGGGCAGCTTCTTCACCGTTACCCCCAGCGACGAGTTCGACTTCAACCAGTACGACGAGGTCAAGGAACTGAACGAGAACGCCGAGCCTTCCGTGCTGCTGGGCTTCACCCTGGACACCACCAACTTCAAGGATCAGCTGGCCAACTGCGTCTCCATCTACGAGCGCTACAAGGGCGAACTGCTCTCCGGCACCCATCCCACCGATGAGATCGTGCCGCAGATCATGAACGAGATGCGTGCCGCCGGCTTCGACGACATCGTGGCTCAGTGCCAGGAGCAGGTCGACGCCTTCATGGCTTCCAACGGTGGCGCCACTGCCGAAAGCGCCGAATAAGGCCGACTGAACTTTATCTGTAACCCACCCCTCTACATGTAAGGCCGTCGCTCAGCGCGGACAGGAGAAAACACACAAAGCGGCATTCCATCGCATCGCCGCTGCCATGATCGAACATGCATTGATCACCGTTTTCCTCCCCCCGTCGCCCTGCGGCGGCCTTTTTGACGGGAAACCCCGCAAAAATCCCGCTTTTTCTCCAGCTTTCTTTCTTGTGTTCCCCTTTTTTTACCGGCCGTTTTTGCACGGCCCACCGACCAAACCGACCCACGGGCCCCCGCGGCACCGTGTAACCATTCTTTACACCCCAATGCAGGAGGTTTATTATGGCTAAGATCATTGGCAACGCTTTGCCCAACATTCCCTGGCAGGACCCGCCTGCCTCCACCCGCACCCCGCTGTGGCGCTTTGACGGCAACCCCATCATCGGCCGCGACGGCAACAAGCGGTCCAACAGTGTCTTCAACAGCGCCGTGGTTCCTTTCGGCGACGGCTTTGCGGGTGTTTTCCGCTGCGACAGCCTTTCCATCAGCATGGATATCTTCGCCGGTTTCAGCAAGGACGGCATCCACTGGACCATCGACGATGAGCCCATCCACCTGGTGGGCGAGGACCCCGAGGTGACCAACCGTGAGTACCGCTACGACCCCCGCGTCTGCTACATGGACGGCAAGTACTACGTCACCTGGTGCAACGGCTACCACGGTCCCACCATCGGCCTGGCCTGGACCGAGGACTTCAAGACCTTCCACCAGCTGGAAAACGCCTTCCTGCCCTACAACCGCAACGGCGTTCTGTTCCCCCGCAAGATCCAGGGCCGCTACATGATGATGAGCCGTCCCAGCGACACCGGCCACACCCCCTTCGGCGACATCTTCGTCAGCCAGAGTGAGGACCTGGTCTACTGGGGCCGCCACCGCTACATGATGGGCGCCGTCAAGGGCGACGAATCCGCCTGGCAGAGCCTGAAGATCGGCCCCGGCCCCATTCCCATCGAGACCGATGAGGGCTGGCTGCTGATCTACCATGGCGTCATCAACACCTGCAACGGCTATGTCTACCGCATGGGCGCAGCCCTTTTGGACCTCGACGAGCCCTGGAAGGTCAAGGCCCGCGGCAAGGATTACATCCTGGCCCCCCATATGCCCTACGAGTGCATGGGCGACGTTCCCAATGTCACCTTCCCCTGCGCGGCGCTGGCTGACGCCGCCACCGGCCGCATCGCCGTCTACTACGGTTGCGCCGACACCGTCACCGGCCTGGCCTTCACCACCGTGGACCGCGTGCTGGATTACATCAAGGCCAATTCGTTCTGAACCCGGTTTCAGAGAAAGGACTTCCTATGGATACAATGAGCTTTCTGGACAAACGGATCAACGGCATCTGCACCGAACTGCAGAAGCTTTCCGTAAAGCAGAAATTCCCCACCGACAACTGGCTGTACAAGCCGGGCAACTTCCTGCGGCCCGAGGACGCCGACGCCGATGCCGCCCCCTTTGAGGCCTTCGACTGCCGCACCATGCACTGGTACGGCCCCGACAAGCACTACTGGTTCCGCGCCGATGTGACGGTGCCCCCCGAGCTGGACGGCAAACCGCTGTGGATGCACGTCTGCACCCAGATCGACGAGTGGGACGACGCCAAGAACCCCCAGTTCCTGCTGTTCGTCAACGGCGTGGTGACCCAGGGCATCGACATGAACCACCGCGACGTGCTGCTGGACCGCTGCGCCAAGGCCGGCACCACCTACCGCCTGGAACTGCAGGCTTACACCGGCACCCTGCACACCGAGTTCAACCTCATCGTGGACCTGCGGGAAGTGGACCCCGAGATCGAGGGGCTGTACTACGACATGGTGGTGCCGCTGCAGGCTTTCCCCCGGCTGGATGAGGACAGCAAGGCCCGCCGCGACCTGGAGCGTGTGCTCAACGAGGCCGTGAACCTGCTGGACCTGCGCACCCCCTACAACGAGAGCTTCTACGCCAGCGTGGCCGAGGCCCGCAAGTACCTGGCCAAGGCGCTGTACACCGACCTGGCCGGCCATGACGAAGTCATCGCCAGCTGCATCGGCCACACCCACATCGACGTGGCCTGGTGGTGGACGGTGGCCCAGACCCGGGAAAAGGTCTGCCGCAGCTTTGCCACGGTGCTCAAACTCATGGAGGAGTACCCCAACTACAAGTTCATGTCCAGCCAGCCCCAGCTGTACTACTTCCTGAAACAGCGCTACCCCGAACTGTATGAGCAGATCAAGGCCCGGGTGGCCGAGGGACGCTGGGAGCCGGAAGGCGGCATGTGGGTGGAAGCCGACTGCAACCTGACCAGCGGCGAGAGCCTGGTGCGCCAGTTCCTGTACGGCAAGCGCTTCTTCAAGGAAGAGTTCGGCGTGGACAACCGCATCCTGTGGCTGCCCGACGTCTTCGGCTATTCCGGCGCGCTGCCCCAGATCATGAAGAAGTGCGGCATTGACTACTTCATGACCACCAAGCTGGCCTGGAACCAGTTCAACAAGATGCCCTACGACACCTTCAAGTGGCGCGGCATCGACGGCACCGAGATCCTGACCCACCTGGTCACCACCCTGGGCGTGGGCCAGGACGAGAAGGACTTCTTTACCACCTACAACGGCATGCTGCACCCCGATGCCATCATCGGCGGCTGGCACCGCTACCAGCAGAAGAACATCAACAACGATATTCTGGTCTGCTACGGTTACGGCGACGGCGGCGGCGGCCCCACCCGCGCCATGCTGGAAACTTCCACCCGCATGGAAAAGGGCGTGGAAGGTCTGCCCAAGGTGCGCCAGGTCTTCTCCCGCACCTTCTTTGACGAGCTGAAGGACCGCGTGGCCGACAACCGCCGCCTGCCCACCTGGGAGGGCGAGCTCTACTTCGAGTATCACCGCGGCACCCTGACCTCCATGGCCCGGAACAAGCGCTCCAACCGCAAGGCCGAGCTGCACATGATGGACCTGGAGCTGCTCAGCGTGCTGGCCGCCCCCGAAGTGGCCTACCCCACCGAGGCGCTGGACCGCCTGTGGCACGGCATCCTCATCAACCAGTTCCACGACATCCTGCCCGGTTCCTCCATCCACGAGGTGTACGAGGTTACCAAGAAGGAATACGAGGAGATGGAAGCCGAGATCGGCACCCTGCGCGACGAGCGCCTGACCGCCCTGACCCCCGCCGGGGAAGGCGTGACGGTGTACAACACCACCGGCTTTGCCCGCAACGACGTGGTGGCCCTGGGCGACTGCCAGGCCGAAGCCCTGGCCGACGAGGACGGCTACGTCTACCCCGTGCAGCAGACTGCCGAGGGCGCCGTGGCCTTTGTGGCCAACCTGCCCAGCAAGGGCCGCAAGACCTTTGCCCCCGCCAAGGCCGTTCCGGCCGACGCCCGCTTCACCCTTTCGGCGGACGGCCACGCCCTGGAGACCCCCTTCTACACCGTGCGCTTTGACGAGCACGGCAACATCGCCGGTCTCTTCGACAAGGAGAACCGCCGCGAAGTGCTGCAGGCCGGCAAGACTGCCAACCTGATGCGGGTCTTTGAGGACAAGCCCATCTACTACGACAACTGGGATATCGACATCTTCTACACCGAGAAGTTCTGGGATGTCACCGACCTGAAGGCCTTCACCTGGACCGAGACCGGCCCGGTGCGCGCCACCCTGCACATTGAGCGCGCCTTCAGCAACTCCACCATCTCCCAGGATATCCACTTCTACGCCGACGTGCGCCGCATCGACTTTGTGACCACCGTGGACTGGAAGGAACACCAGCATCTGCTCAAGGTGCAGTTCCCCTGCAACGTCCACACCGACGAGGCTACCTTCGAGGTGCAGTACGGCAACCTGACCCGCAAGACCCACACCAACACCAGCTGGGACAAAGCCCGCTTCGAGAGCTGCGGCCAGAAATGGGCCGACCTGTCCGAGGGCCATTACGGCGTCAGCCTGCTGAACGACTGCAAGTACGGCCATTCCGTCAAGGACAGCTGCATCAGCCTGACCCTCATCAAATCCGGCATTGAGCCCAACCCCACCACCGACCAGGAAGTGCACCACTTCACCTACGCCCTGTACCCCCACGCCGAGACCTGGCGCGCTGCGGGCACCGTGCGGGAGGCCTTCTTCCTGAACCAGCCCGCGCTGGCCGTGGCGGGCGGCACCCCGGGCGAAGCCTTCTGCCTGGCCGCCTGTGAAGCCCCCAACGTGGTGGTGGAGACCATCAAGCAGGCCGAGGACGGCGACGGCATCATCGTGCGTATGTACGAGAGCGAGAACGCCCTGACCGACACCGTGCTGCACTGGGGCCGCCCCGTGGCCGAGGCTGTGAGCTGCGACTGCCTGGAGCAGCCCGACGGCGAGCCGGTCACCGTGGACGCCGAGGGCATCCACTTCACCATCAAGCCCTACGAGATCAAGACGCTGCGCATCCGCTGAGCGGCGCAGCCCCCCCACACAACAGGCCGCAAGGCCGCGAGGATATTGTTATGGCAATGGAATTTTTGCCGCAGCCCAAACGGGCGGAAGCCCGTTCCGGGGTATGGACGCTGACGCCCCATACCCGCATTGTTCTGCGCCCCGGCACCGCGCCGGAGGCCCTGCTCTACGCCGAGATGCTGCGCGACGCCGTGCGTGACCAGGCCGGGTTCTGCCCGGCCCTGGGCCGCGGGGAAGCCGCCGGGGGCGACATCGCCCTTTGCATCGACACCGACCTGCCCGCCGCCCGCTACACCCTGACCGTAAGCCCCGAGGGGGCCGTGATCGCCGCCGGGGACGACGAGGCGCTGTGCAACGGCGTACAGACGCTGATCCAGTACCTGGAGCGCCACGGCGCCGTGCTGCCCGCCCTTTTTGTGGAGGACTGGCCCGACCTGCTCAACCGCGGCTACTACCAGGACTGCTCCCGCGGGCGTGTGCCCACCCTGGACTACCTGAAACGGGTGGCCGACCTGCTCTGCCGCTACAAGATCAACCAGTGGCAGCTCTACATCGAGCACACCTATCTTTTCCGCGACCTGTCCGAGGCATGGCGGGACGATACCCCGCTGACCGCCGACGACATCCTGGAACTGGACGCCTACTGCGCCGCGCGCCACATTGAGCTGGTGCCGTCGCTGTCCAGCTTCGGGCATATGTACAAGATCCTTTCCACCAAGACCTGCTGCGACCTCTGCGAGCTGCCGGATTCCGAAAAGATCCCCTTCAGCTACACCTACGCCGGGGCGCACCACACGCTGAATGTCTCCCGCCCCGATGTGGTGGACTTCATCAAGAAGCTCATCGACGAGTACCGGCCGCTGTTCCGCTCCAACAAGTTCAACATCTGTGCCGACGAGACCTTCGACCTGGGCAAGGGCCGCAGCAAGGCGCTGGCCGATGAACTGGGGGAGAAAACCCTCTATGTCCGCCACGTCAAGGCGCTGTGCGAGTACCTGGTCAGCCAGGGCTGCATCCCCATGTTCTGGGGCGACATCATGTGGCGGTTCCCCCAGAGCTGCGCCGAGCTGCCCAAGGAGACCATCTGCCTGAACTGGGGGTACCTGCCCAACCAGCGGGAGAATGAGATCCGCGACATTGCCGCCAGCGGCATCACCCAGTATGCCTGCCCGGGCGTCTGCGGCTGGAACCGCTGGGTACCGCTGTACCGCTACGCCTACTCCAACATCCGGGCCATGTGCCACCATGCCCACAAGTACCATGCCATCGGCCTGTTGAACACCGACTGGGGCGACTACGCCCACATCAACGACCCGCGGCTGACCATCCCCGGCATTCTGTACGGCGCCGCCTTCGGCTGGAACGCCCAGCCGGTGGAGATGGAGGAGCTGAACGAAGCGGTCTCCCGCATCGGATACGGCGACACCAGCGGCCAGCTGATGGCCGGTATGACCGACCTTTCGGACCACGAGATCTTTGACTGGCAGCACGCCGTCAACTGGATGGACGGGGACGAGGCACGCCGCGCCGAACTGCTGGCCGAGCTGGACCTGACCCAGGTGCCTGCCGCCAACGCCGCCGTGGCCGATGCCCTGGCCCGGGTGCTGGCCTGTGCCCCCACCCTGCCCGCCGGCCGCAAGGAGATCCTGAGCCTGGCCAGCGTTACCGCCGAGAGCGTGACGATCTGGAACGAGATCGGCGCCTGGCTGGCCGGTCCCCGCGCCGAAAACCCGGCCCTGGCCGCCCGGCTGGAGCACTGGTACCACCTCTACCTGGCGCAGTGGCGCCAGGTCAGCCGCGAGAGCGGACTGCCCAACCTGACCCGGCTGATCGTGCGGTATGCCGATCTGCTGCGCGGGCGGCAGCTCCGGGCGGAGTAAACCGCCGGGAGGCTTTCGATGGGCTTGTTCCGTCACTTGTTTTTTCCGCCTGATCCCCCCACCGAAACCCAACTGGAGGCCGGCCGCCACGCCCTGATCACCGAGGGTGCCGTGGCCGCCGTCCTCTACTCGGTGGGTACCGGCAACTTTCTGGCCGGTTACCTGAGCCAGCTGGGCGCTTCCATTTCCTTCTGCGCCTTTGTGGCCATGATCCCCCAGCTGGGCTGCGTACTGCAGTTTTTCTCTCCCTTTCTGTTTGAGCGCATCCATCACCGCAAACTGTCCATCTGGCTGTTGTGCGTAGTCTACCGGTTCGCCCTGGCGGCGGTCTTTCTGGTGCCCCTGGCGGTGCCGGGCCACAGCCAGGCCCGGTGGGTGGTGCTGGCGCTCTATACCGTATCCTTTTTTGCGGCCGGCGTGGTCACGCCGGGGCTTTCCCACCTGACGCTGGGTCTGGCGCCGGAAGGGCGCCGGGGTGCCTTTTTTGCCCGCAAGGACATTGTGGCCGTCTGTGTAAACAGCGCCGCCACCCTGGTGCTGGGCCGCCTGCTGGACCGCTTTACCCGGGGCGGCGACCCCGACACCGGCTACCTGCTCATCGGCATCGTCTGCGCCCTGCTGGCCCTGTTCGACGCCGTGCTGCTGGCTCTGGTGCACGAAAACCCCGTCGCCTTTGTAAGCAAGGTGCGCCCCGCCGACATCCTGCGCCCCGTGCGGGATGCCTCCTACCGGCCGCTGCTGCTCTACTGCATTCTGGGCGGCCTGCCGGGCGGGCTTTCCACGCCCTTCCTCTCGGTCTACCAGCTGCGGGTGCTGGGGCTGAGCCACAGCTTCATCACCACGGTGGGCGTGGTTTCCGCCGTGGCCGGTATGGCCGGCAGCTGGTACTGGGGCCGTCTGGCCGATGCCGCCGGCTGGCGCCGGGTCATCTGGCTGACCGCCACCATCAATCTTTCCTGTACGCTGGGCTGGGCCTTGATCCGCCCTGCCTGGGCGCCGTTTACCGCCCCTGTGCTGATGGTTGCCACCGCTGCCTGCAGCAGCGGTGCCAGCATTGCCAGCATGAACCTGCAGTTTGCCTCCAGCCCCGCCAACGCCAAAACCACCTACATCAGCGTGACGTCGGCGTCCGCCAGCATTGCCGCCTGCCTGATGGCCAGCGTGGGCACCACCATACAGCCCCTGCTGGAAACCGTCTTTGGCAACGGCAGCATCCCCTGCCTGTTTTTGCTGGCCGGGGTGCTGGGCTTTACCAACCTGGCCGTCAACGGCCGCAAACTGCCCAATACCAAATCCTGATTCCCTATGGGAGGAATGTTTCCGATGTTCCCTTACCAAGATGCAAAACTGCCCATTGAAAAGCGCATTGACGACCTGCTGGGCCGCATGACGCTGCGGGAAAAGATCTTGCAGACCGACCAGTATTTCTCCGGCGATTTTACCACCCAGGACGAAAACGGCCAGGTGACCGCCATGGACCTGGACCGGCTGGACAAACTGCTGCAGGGCTACAGCGCCGGCAGTGTGCAGCTGCGCGGCATGGATGCCGCCCAGGCCAACACCGTGCAGCGCTATGCCATCGAGAAAACCCGCCTGGGCATCCCCTTCCTTTTCAGTGAGGAAGCCCTCCACGGCCTGATGACCAACCGCGCCACCAGCTTCCCCCAGCAGATCGGCCTGGCCGCCACCTTCCACCCCGAGCTGGGCCGGGAGATGGGCCATGCCATCGCCACCGAGACCCGCGCCATGGGCATCCACGAGACCTACAGCCCCGTGATGGACCTGATCCGCGACCCGCGCTACGGCCGGGGCGAGGAATCCTACGGCGAGGACACCCACCTCTGCGGTGAGTTTGCCCGGGAAGTGGTGCGCGGCATGCAGGGCGACGACCTGACCGCCCCCGATGCCATTGCCGCCGAGCCCAAGCACTATGTGGGCTACGGCAACCCTGTGGGCGGCCTGAACTGCGCCCCCTGCACCATGGGCCGCCACGATGTGTTCAGCGACTGCCTGCCGGTGTTTGAGGCGGCCTTCCGGGACGGCGGCGCCGTGGACGCCATGTGCAGCTACAACTCCATCGACAGCATCCCGGTCTCCATGGACCACGAGCTGCTGACCGATGTGCTGCGCGGCCAATACGGCATGCGCGGCTTTGTGCGCACCGACCTGACCGCTGTCTCCCGCCTGTACGACTGGCACTTCATTGCCCCCACGCCGGAGGAGGCCATCCGCCTGGGCGTGGAAGCGGGCGTGGACCTGCAGCTGTACGACTTCCCCCACGATGTATGGCAGGACTCCCTGCAGCATCTGGTGGAAAGCGGCAAGATGGACGTTTCGGTGGTGGATACCGCCTGCCGCCGGGTGCTGCGGGTCAAGTTCATGCTGGGCCTGTTTGAGCACCCCTACACCGATGAACACCGGGCCGAGACCGTGCTGCGCCGTCCCGAACACCTGGACCTGGCCCGCCGTATTGCCCGGGAAAGCGTGGTACTGCTGAAAAACGACGGCATCCTGCCCCTGCGCAAGGACCTGGGCTGCGTGGCCGTCATCGGCCCCGGCGCCGACACCCCCGCTTTGGGCGACTACTCCGAAGCCCGGGGCCGCGTGGGCGCCGTGACGGTGCTGGACGGCATCAAGGCCGCCGTGGCCCCCGGCACCAAAGTGCTGCACGCCCGGGGCTGCAACTTCCTGGGCCAGGCGCTGCACCCCTTTGACCCCGGCATGCTGCTGGATGAGGACGGCAACCCCGGCCTGACCGGCCGCTACTACAACGGCCCCAAACCCGAGGGTACCCCCGTGCAGACCCGCAGCGACCGTACCGTCAACTTCAACTGGATCTTCGCCCTGCCCCACCCCGAGCTGGACGCCAACTGCTTCAGCGTGGCCTGGACCGGCTATGTCTGCATGCCCAAGACCATGGACGGCTGCATCGGCCTGAGCACCCAGGACAGCATGAAGCTCTACGTCGACGACGAGCTTCTCATCGACGGCTGGGGCCCCGACAAGAGCGCCGACCAGGCCCTGGACTTCCACTTTGAGGCGGGCCGCCGCTACAAGGTGCGCATCGAGTTCGTCAACGACGGCCGCGGCGCCCGTGTCATCTTCGGCTACAGCGCCGGGCGCGAGGACTTCGACTCCGCCGTGGCCGCCGCCAAGCAGGCGGATGTGGCCATCCTTTGCATGGGCGACAACGAGGAGACCAGCGGCGAAAACTTCGACCGCATCTCTCTGGACCTGCCCGGCCGCCAGCTGGAACTGGTGAAGGCCGTCTACGCCACCGGCACGCCGGTGGTACTGCTGCTGCAAAGCGGCCGCCCGGTGAGCGCCAACTGGGAGAACGAGCATCTGCCCGCCATCCTGGAAGCCTGGTTCCCCGGCGAGCAGGGCGGCAACGGCATTGCCGATGTGCTGTTCGGCGACGCCGCGCCCACCGGTCGTCTGCCCATCACCTTCCCCCGCAGCGTGGGCCAGGTGCCCTGCCATTACAGCCGCCGTCCCGGCGGCGGCAAGCGCTATGTGGAGATGGACTGGATGCCCTTGTATCCCTTCGGCTACGGCCTTTCCTACACCAGCTTTGCCTTCCGTGACCTGGCGCTGGACCGCACCGAGATGGACCCCGGCGACACCGTGCAGGTGAGCTTTACGGTGGAAAACACCGGCGCCCGCCCCGGCGTGGCCGTGCCCCAGCTCTATGTGCGGGACTACTACAGCTCGGTGGTCAAGCCGGAACGGCAGCTGGCCGCCTTTACCCGGGTGGAACTGGCCCCCGGCGAAAGCCGCCGCGTCACCCTGCCGGTTGGCCCCCGCGCCCTGCGCACCCTGGGCCCCGACTATGTCTGGCGTGTGGAACCCGGCGATTTTGAAATTCAGCTGGGCGACAACGCCGAAAACATCCTGCTGCGCACCGACCTGACCGTGCGCGGGTAAACAAAAAAACGCGGGCGGACCGGTGCAGACGGTCCGCCTGTGTGGTATAATGAGGCTACCCGAACAAGCCTTCCCCATCTTGAATCTTCAGGAGCGTGCAACCATGAATACGATCGAAACCCGTTACCAGGCCTGGCTGGCCCAGCCCGGCCTGCCCGAGGACCTGGCTGCCGAACTGCGCGGCATTGCCGGGGACGCCGAAGCCATCAACGACCGCTTCTACCGCGATCTGGCCTTCGGCACCGGCGGCCTGCGGGGCGTCATCGGCGCCGGTACCAACCGCATGAACCTGTACACCGTGCGCAAGGCCACCCAGGGCCTGGCCGACTACCTCAACGCCACGGACCTGCCCAAGAAGGTGGCCATCGCCCACGACAGCCGCCACAAGGGCGACCTGTTTGCCCGGGAAACCGCCCGGGTGCTGGCCGCCAACGGCATCACCGCCTACCTCTACCCCCGGCTGGAACCCACCCCCGCTCTCTCCTGGGCGGTGCGGTACCTGGGCTGCGGCGCCGGCGTCTGCGTGACCGCCAGCCACAACCCCGCCAAGTACAACGGCTACAAGGTCTACGGCGCCGACGGCTGCCAGATCACCCTGGAAGCCGCCGAGAAAATTCTGGCCGCCATTGAGGCGGTGGACATCTTCGCCGGGGTCAAGCTGGCGGACTACGACGAAGCCCTGGCCGACGGCCGCATCGTGACCATCGGCGAGGACTGCATCGACGCCTTTGTGGACGCCGTCTACGCCCAGCGTGTGGGCGACGGCGCGGGCATTGCCGACCTGAAACTGGTCTACACCCCGCTGAACGGTTCCGGCCTGGAATGCGTGCGCAAGCTGCTGGCCAAGCTGGGGGTGACCCACGTCACCGTGGTGCCGGAACAGGAGCAGCCGGACGGAGATTTCCCCACCTGCCCCTACCCCAACCCCGAGATCCGGGAGGCCATGGAGACCGGCCTGAAACTCTGCGACAGCGTCCACCCCGACCTGCTGCTGGGCACCGACCCCGACTGTGACCGCTGCGGCACCGCCGTGCCCGACGGCCAGGGCGGCTACCGGCTGATCACCGGCAACGAGATGGGCATCATCCTGCTGGATTACATCTGCCGTACCCGCACCGCCCGTGGCACCATGCCCGCCGACCCCGTGGCCGTGACCACCATCGTCTCCACCGATATGGCCACCCCCGTGGCCGCCAAATACGGCGTGGAGCTGCGCCGCACCCTCACCGGCTTCAAGTTCATCGGTGAGCAGATCGGCAACCTGGAAGCTGAGGGCCACCCCGAGCGGTACATCTTCGGCTTTGAGGAGAGCTACGGCTACCTGTCCGGTGGCCATGTGCGGGACAAGGACGCCGTGAACGCCACGCTGCTGGTCTGCGAGGCCGCCGCCTGGTACGCCCAGCAGGGCATGACGCTGCTGGATGCCATCGAGGCCCTGTACAAGGAATTCGGCTACTACCGCAACGCCCTGTGCTCCTTTACCTTTGAGGGCGAGAGCGGCATGCACACCATGCAGCAGCTGATGGCCGACCTGCGGGCCCACGCCCCTGCCGAAATCGGCGGCTACCGGGTAGAAAGCGCCGTGGACTACAACGTTCCCGGCGGCTGCCAGGGCCTGCCCCAGGCCGACGTGCTGGAATACCGCCTGGCGGGCGGCCACAAGTTCATGGTGCGCCCCTCCGGCACCGAGCCCAAGATCAAGGTCTATCTTTCCGCCGTGGGCG
Organism: uncultured Subdoligranulum sp.; assembly: GCA_900545545.1. Classification (GTDB taxonomy): domain Bacteria; phylum Bacillota; class Clostridia; order Oscillospirales; family Ruminococcaceae; genus Gemmiger. The sequence goes on from UQZO01000010.1 coordinate 19,397, forward strand.
CCAGCGAGGCCGACGCCGACGCCGTGAACGAGAAACTGGCCGCTGCTGCGGCCCAGATGATGAAAGGATGATTTTTGTATGGCCATGCTGAAACTGAAACCCACCTGCAAAGACTACCTGTGGGGCGGCGACAAGCTGCGCACCGACTTCGGCATTGAGAGCGACCTGCATCCCCTGGCCGAGGCGTGGGTGCTCTCCTGCCATCCCGACGGCCCCTCCACCATCGTGGGTGGGGACCACGACGGCCAGACCCTGGCCGACTACCTGGCCGAACAGGGCCGCGGCGTGCTGGGCACCGACTGCGAAAAGTTCGAGGATTTTCCCATCCTGACCAAATTCATCGACGCCAAGGGCAACCTGTCCATTCAGGTACACCCCTCCAACGAGTACGCCCTGGAGCATGAGCACCAGTACGGCAAGACCGAGATGTGGTACATTCTGGACTGCGAGCCGGGGGCCTTCCTCTACTACGGCTTTGACCACGAGATCAGCCACGAGGAATTTGAGCGCCGCATCCAGGACAACACCCTCACCGAGGTGCTCAACGCCGCGCCGGTGCACAAGGGCGATGTCTTCTTCATTCCTTCCGGCACGCTGCACGCCATCTGCCAGGGTATCGTCATTGCCGAGATCCAGCAGAATTCCAACGTGACCTACCGCGTCTACGACTACGGCCGTGTGGGCGCCGACGGCAAGCCCCGCGCCCTGCACATTCCCCAGGCGCTGGCCGTCACCGAGCTGAAACCGCCCAAGGCCCACGACTTCGGCGGTCACCTGGCCCAGTGCGAGTACTTTACCGTGGACGTCTACGACAACGACTTCACCGGCACCGCCGGGACCGAGAGCTTCGTCTCGCTGCTGGTGGTGGACGGCGACGGCACCGTGACCTGCGGCGGCGAAACGCTGGCCGTCCACAAGGGCGACAGCGTCTTTATCTCCGCCGGCAGCGGCGATTTCGCTGTTTCCGGCAGCCTGAAAACCCTCTGCACCCGCGTATAACCTGCCCACGCCCTGCCCGCCGCAGGGCGTGTTCTTTTTTGCTTTTTCGGCCGGATTCGTCACAGTTTTTTCGTTTTCTCCCCGGTTTCTTAGTCCAGGCTAATGTGACAGGTTGGAGTTTGCGGTATAATTGGAGAAACCCTTTGCCTTACTGCTGACCGAAAGAGTGGAAAATATATATGGATGCAGAGTATTTTTTGAGGACCGCCTATGGCGTCCGGAATGAGGACCTGCTGCGGGAAGTTTGCGCCATGGCCACCGTCACCGATGTGACCAAAGGCACCCTGCTGGCCAACTGCGGCGAACCCCAGACCCAGATCTTTTTCCTGATGAAGGGGATTTTCCGGGGCTTTTTCCTGGACATTGACGGCCGGGAGATCACCGACTGCCTGGCCTACCGCTGCGGCGAAGTGGCTATGGCCAGCTTCGGGCTGAACAACCCCGCCCAGGTCAACATCGAGATGATGACCGCCGGCACCGTGATGGGCCTGCCCGCCGCCGGCCTGGGCGCCCTGATGGGCAAATACCCCGAGGTGCTGGTGATTTACAACCAGCTGCTGACGAAATCCCTGCAAATGAACTGGGAGATGAAGATCGTGCTCTACCAGCGCACCGCCCGGGAACGGTACGAATGGTTCCAGGAGAACTATCCCGGCCTTATCGACCGCATCAGCAACAAGTACGTGGCCTCCTTTTTGCGGATGAACCCCGTCACCTTCAGCCGCCTGCTGCACAGCGGCGACCGCGACGCCTGAAAATGCCAAAAGCCGCCCCGACCGGGGCGGCTTTTTCCTTTCTTTGCACGGGCGGCGGCTTGACCTCGGGGGGCTGGTAGTGTTATTCTTTTTCTAGAATAACGCCCCGGGAGGTCCATGATGGAACAGGAAGAAAACATCAAACTCACCAAGCTGGCCCACTGCGCCGGCTGCGGCGCCAAGGTGGGCGCCGGGGTGCTGGCCCAGTTGCTGGGGGATATCCGCACCCACCACGACCCCAACCTGCTGGTGGGGTTTGATAAAAGCGACGATGCCTCGGTGTATAAAGTATCCGACGAGCTGGCCCTGGTGCAGACGGTGGATTTTTTCCCGCCCATTGCCGATGACCCCTATCTCTTCGGGCAGATCGCGGCCACCAACGCCCTTTCCGACGTGTACGCCATGGGCGGCGAGCCGAAACTGGCGCTGAACCTTTTGTGCATCCCGGAATCCATGCCCAAAACCGCCGTCCACGACCTGCTGCGGGGCGGCTACGACAAGGTGTACGAGGCGGGGGCCATCATCACCGGCGGGCACAGCATCCTGGACGAGGAGCCGAAATACGGCCTGGCCGTGACGGGCTTTGTGCACCCCGACCGGGTGCTGACCAACGCCGGGGCCCGCCCCGGGGATGTGCTGCTGTTCACAAAACCCCTGGGCATGGGGGTGCTGACCACGGCGGCGAAGGCCGACCTTTGCCCGCCCGAGGTTTTGCAGCAGGCCTATACCCTGATGACCACCTTAAACAAAGCGGCCCGGGACTGCATGGTGCGCTATGAAGTCCACGCCTGCACCGATGTGACGGGCTTCGGCTTTTTGGGCCACGCCTACGAGATGGCCCAGGGCAGCGGCGTGGGGATGGAAATTGACACAAACGCCGTGGACATTCTGCCCGCCGCGCTGGAATTTGCCAAAATGGGCCTGCTGCCCGAGGGGATGTACCGCAACCGGCACTATGCCGAGGCCGCGGTGGACCCCGGCGAAGTTCCCCTGGCCGTGCAGGATGTGCTCTACGACCCCCAGACGGCGGGCGGCCTGCTGATGGCCGTGGCCCCCGGGGATGCCGACGCCCTCTACCGGGATCTGCAGGGGGCGGTGCCCAGCGCCCAGCGGGTGGGCATCGTCCTGCCCGAAAAGGAGGGCGCGCCCCGCATCACGTTGCGGTAAGGGCTTTGACGGCGGCCAGCGCCGCGTCGATGTCGGATTCTGTGGTAAACCACCCGGTGGAAAACCGCACAGTACCCCGAGGAAAAGTGCCCAGCGTTTTGTGGGCGGCGGGGGCGCAGTGCAGCCCGCACCGGGTCTGGATGCCGTAATCGGCCTCCAGCCGGTAAGCGATTTCGGCGTTATCCTGCCCCACAAAATCCAGGCTGAACACCCCCACCCGGCGCGCCGGGTCGGCGGGGCCCACAAGGCGCACACCGGGCAGGTCCCGGATTTCCGCCAGAAAGCGGCGGCTGAGGGCCTCATCGTGGGCGCGGACGGCCTCCACCCCGATTTCCTGCAAAAATGCCAGGGCCGCCTCCCAGCCGTAGATGCCGGGGAGGTTGGGGGTGCCGGGCTCGAATTTATCGGGCATATAATCGGGCTGTTCCTCGCTGTCCGAGGCGCTGCCGGTGCCCCCGGTGATGTAGGGGTCCAGGGCTTTGGCAAAGTCCGGCGCCAGCAGCAGCGCCCCCAGCCCCTGGGGGCCCATGAGGCCCTTGTGGGCGGGCACGCTGAGGGCGGAAAGGCCCAGCTCCCGGAAAGACAGGGGCAGATGCCCCGCCGTCTGGGCGGCGTCCAGGCAGAAGGGCACCCCGTGGGCGGCGCAGAGTCTGCCCACCGCGGCGGCAGCCTGCACCGTGCCCGACACGTTGGAGGCATGGGCCAGCACCACCAGTTTCGTATGGGGGCGGAACAGTGTTTCCAAGGCGGCCAGGTCGAGAAAGCCCTCGCCATCGCAGGGGATGCGGTCGAAGGTCACCCCCTGTTTTGCCAGCCGCTGCAAAGGCCGCATGACGGCGTTGTGCTCCATCCCCGACACGATACAATGGTCGCCGGGGTGCAGCGCCCCGCCCAGCACCAGGTTCAGCCCCCAGGTGTTGCCGGGGGTGAGCACCACGTGGGTGGGGTCGGCAAAATCCAACAGTGCACACAACCGCTGGCGCAGCCGCAGTTCCACCAGTTCCGCCTGCTGGGCGGCACCGTAGACGCCCCGGTTGACGTTGGCCCCCACCTGGGTGAGATATTCCGCCATCCGCGCCGCCACACAGGGCGGTTTGGGGAAGGACGTGGCGGCCTGATCGAGGTAGATCGTGGGCATGGCAAAGCCCCTTTCTCATAAAGTACATCTGGCTACAGTGTAGCACAGGGGCGGCGGCCCGCGCAATGCCGCGCCCAGAAAGCGCAGGCGACATAAGAAAACAAAGGCTCTGCAAGAACTGCGAAGCATCGCAAAACCGCTGCAAAGCGGTCTATGCAAGGCAGAGGGCTGCGGCCTTGCCGCCCAAAATGACAGGCGGCATCTGCACGGAGTGCAGACCGGTTTGGCCGGTCAAAAGCCCCACTGGGGCTTTTGTGGCTGCGCCATCCCGGCACTCCTTGGTGGAATGCAAAGCCCGATAACGCGGCAGAGGCCGCTTTGCAGGCAGCGTTTTGCGACTTTGTTTTCTTATGGAGCCGCGCGGAACAAGGAGGAATCGTTTTTGAAAAAAATCAACATCTGGGTGCCCGTCACCGGCGTGGTGGTGGGCCTGGCGGCCCTGCTGCTGGTGAGCCTGGGCAACCCCGGCAACATGGGTTTCTGCATCGCCTGCTTTTTGCGGGATATCTCCGGCTCCCTGGGCCTGCATCATGCGGCCAAGGTCCAGTATGTCCGGCCCGAGATCATCGGCCTGGTGCTGGGTGCCACCGCCATGGCCCTGGCGGGCAAGGAGTTCAAGGCCCGGGCGGGTTCTGCCCCGGCGCTGCGGTTTATTTTGGGCGGCATCGTCATGGTGGGGGCGCTGGCCTTTCTGGGCTGCCCGCTGCGGATGGTGCTGCGCCTGGGCGGCGGTGACGGCACGGCCCTGGCGGGCCTGGCCGGGTTCGTCTGCGGCATTCTGGTGGGCGTGGTCTGCCTGAAAAAAGGCTTTTCTCTGGGCCGCGCCTACAAGGTCAAACCCGCCGACGGCTTTGTGCTGCCCGGCTTCATGATTGCCTTGCTGGTGTTGCTGCTGGCGGTGCCGTCGGTGCTGCTCTTCTCCACCGAGGGCCCCGGCGCCAGCCACGCCCCCTGGGTCATTGCCCTCCTCGCCGGTCTGGCCGTGGGCGCCCTGGCCCAGAAAAGCCGCCTGTGCATGGCGGGGGGCATCCGGGATGCCGTGATGTTCAAGGATTTCAACCTGCTCAGCGGTTTCGGGGCCATCTTTGCGGTGGTGCTTATCGGCAACCTGATCCTGGGCCGGTTCCAGCCCACGCTGGCCGTGCAGCCGGTGGCCCACCACGATTACATCTGGAGTTTCCTCGGCATGACCGCCGCGGGCTGGGGTTCCATCCTGCTGGGCGGCTGCCCGCTGCGCCAGCTGATCCTGGCCGGTGAGGGCAACGGCGACAGCGCCGTGACGGTGCTGGGCATGATCGTGGGCGCGGCGCTGTCCCACAACTTCGGCATGGCCGGCAACGCCGACGCCATGACCGACGGTGTGTTTACCGCCGGCGGCGTGGCGATGCCCGGCCGCGTGGGCGTGGCGGTATGCCTGGTGCTGCTGGGCCTGATTTCCTATGCCAACCTGTACAAAAAGGAGAAGAAAGCATGATTGACGCAAGAGGACTCTCCTGCCCCATGCCCGTGGTACTGGTGCAGAAGGCGGTGCAGGCCGACAGCCCCGCCACCCTGGAAGTGCTGCTGGATAACCCCTGCTCGGTGGAGAACGTGACCCGGTTTGCTTCCAACAGCGGCTACGCGGTGGAGGTCACCCCCGCCGACGAGGACGAGTACCGCCTGGTACTGACGAAACAATGAAGGACTATATTGCCACTTTCCACACCCACCTGAGCGCTTTGCTGACCTTTCAGGCGCTGCAGGGCCGGGGTGTGGCAGCCCGGATGATGCCGGTGCCCCGGGCGCTGAGTTCCAGCTGCGGCACCTGCGTGCGGTACACCGCCGACGACGATTGCCGGGACCTGCTGGACCGGGACTGGGAGGCGCTGTACGCCTGTGCAGGGGACGGCTACGCCTGCCTGGCGGCCGCGGAGGAACCATGAATAAAGCCTGTATCGCCGTCATCGGCGCAGGGGGCAAAACCACGGCGGTGCGCAGTCTGGCGCGCCGCCTTTCGGGCTTTTCGGTGCTGTGGACGACGACCACCCACATCTACCCTGCCGCCCCCGAAGACTGCCGCCTGCGGCTGCCTGACCCCACGGCGGAAGAACTGGCGGCCGCATTGGCGGAACCCGGCGTGGTCTGCGCCGGGATGCCCGCCGGGGAGAAATTCTCGGCCCTGGCCCCGGACGTCTGGGCGACAGCCTGTGGGGCGGCGGACTACATTGTCTGCGAGGCGGACGGCGCCCACCGCCTGCCGCTGAAACTCCACCGCGCCGACGAGCCGGTGGTCCCCGCCGAGACTACCCACGTTCTGGTGGTGCTGGGGCTTTCGGCCCTGGGGCAGCCCGTAAGGGAGGTGGTGCACCGCTATGCCCTGCACCCCGCCTGGGCCGCGGCCCCCGAGACCCCGGTGGGGGTGGCGGAACTGTGCCTGTGTGCCGAGGAAGCCGCCGTCCGCTGCGGCATGGACAAAAAAAACATCCGCCTGCTGTTCAACCAGGCGGATGACGAAAGGCGTATCGAAGCCGGGCGGCAGGCCGCCGCGTCCCTGGCCCGGCAGGGATTTTGCTGCCGGGTGGGGGCGCTGCAAAAAGACGACGCTTTTCTGGCCCCCTGGGTGCTGGGGGAATGACTTTCCCCGGGGAATGTGGTACAATTCAGAGCAGTGAAATGCCCCGTTCTTCGGCGAGGGAGAGCAGTGCTTCCAGCACGCCCCCGGCGATGGCCCGGGCTTTGTCGGAGACGGTATCGCAGTTGGCCACCTGTTCGGGGCGCGGGTCGATATCGGCGATTTTCAGCCCCCTGGTGACGGGGTAGCCCTGCCGGATGAGGCCCCGCAGCACGCCGTCCAGCGTGGCGGGCACTTCCACCCCGCCCACCTTGCCGATGCACTGGCCTTTGTGCACCACGGCGCCGATATCCACAAGGGTACCGGTTTCATCGGGCACAAACTCCATGGGGCCCGCAGCCGGGGCGTGGATGACCCGTTCGGCGGTATAGCCGCCGATGTTGCCCGGCACCCCGGTGTTGGGGATGGCCGCGCCCTGGCGGATGACCCGGCCCAGCTGGTGGCCGCGCATGGTCTCCACCACGGCGTCCACATCCTGCCCCGCCGTGAACCCGGGGCCCAGCCCCACCGTGATGGGCGCCATGGCCCGGTTTGTGCCCAGGTTGCGCTTGGCGAGGATGGCATCCACCACCGCCGCCGGGTGCAAAAGTTCGGCGGCAGCGCAGGTCTCATCCACCAGCAGGGGGATCTCTCCCGCCGCGGACACCGCCGCGGCGTCCTCCGCCCGGTCGATGCGGCGGCAGACTGCCCCTTCCACCGTGGTGCTGCCCTGCCACACCGCCTCACAGAAGGCGGCTTTGCGCCGGATGGCCGACGGGTCGGCACATTCCAGCGCCAAGACTTTAAACCCGCAGCGGTGCAGCCGCAGAATGGTACCGGTGGCCAGGTCCCCGGCGCCCCGGACCAGCACCCAGGGCCGGTTGGCTTTGGTCGTTTCCATGCTGTATCCCCCTTTTTTGTCTGAAAACATTGTAACACCGGCGCCCGTTTTGTGCAACGGCGCCCTTTGGGAGGGTCCCCCTATGAAATTGATTGCTACCCAGGACGCGGTGGGGCAGGTGCTCTGCCACGACATTACCCAGATCATTCCCGGCGTGTCCAAAGGGCCGGTGTTCCGCAAGGGGCACATTGTGCAGCCCGAGGATATCCCCGTGTTGCTGCGCTGCGGCAAGGAGCACCTCTACGTCTGGGAGAAGGATGATTCCATGCTCCACGAGAACGAGGCCGCGGAAATTCTGCGGGACCTGTGCCAGAACGAACACATGACCGCCTCGGAGCCGAAAGAGGGCAAGATTGAGCTGACCGCCGACTGTGACGGGCTGTTTTTGGCGGATGCCGGGCGCATCCGGGCCGTCAACGCCCTGGGCCGGATGATGATCGCCACCCGTTCCTCGGGCTTCGGGGTGAAAAAAGGCGACAAACTCTGCGGCACCCGCATCATCCCGCTGGTGATCGAGAAAACCGCCATGGAGGAAGCCCGCCGGGCGGCGGGGGCAGAACCCCTTTTGCAGCTGCGGCCTTTCCGGGCGCGGAGCTTCGGCGTAGTGACCACGGGCAGCGAAGTGCAGAAAGGGCTGATCCAGGATGCTTTCACCCCGGTGTTGGAAGAAAAGCTGGCGGAGTATGGCTGCACCATGACCGCCCACGCCACCCCCGGGGATGACAGCGAGGCCATCACGGCGGCCATCCTGGAAATGGCGGAGGACGGCGTGGAGCTGATTCTTTGCACCGGCGGCATGAGCGTGGACCCCGACGACCGCACGCCCCTGGCCATCCGCCAGAGCGGCGCGGCCATTGTGGGGTACGGCGCGCCGGTGTTGCCGGGGGCGATGTTCATGCTGGGGTACCTGCCCGACGGGCGCCCGGTGTGCGGCCTGCCCGGCTGCGTGATGTACGCCAAACGGACGATTTTTGACCTGGTACTGCCGCGCCTTTTGGCCGATGTACCGGTAACGGCAGACTGGCTGGCCGGGCTGGGGGTAGGCGGGCTGTGCCTGAACTGCCCGGAGTGCCATTTCCCCAACTGCGGATTCGGAAAAGGGCTCACATGAGCCCTCAAAAGGGGGAACAGTCCCGCACGGCGGTGCCTGACGGGCCTATTCCCCCTCTTGGACGCCCCCTCGACAAAATGGAACGGCAAACCGCGCACTCGGCGCGCAGCGCCTCGCACACAATTTGCCGCCCCATTTCCCTGGCGGTGTCAGAGCCGTCGGCGCATGTCCGCCGCCTCTGACGTTTTATCAATAAGGAGAAGTTATGCAACTGACACATATCGACGCGGCGGGTAACGCCAACATGGTGGATGTGGGCGAAAAGCCCGCCACCCGGCGCACCGCCGTGGCGGAAGGGTTCATCACCATGAGCCCCGACTGTTTTGCCATCATCGCCGCCGGGCGCGCCAAAAAGGGCGACGTGCTGGGGGTAGCCCAGGTGGCGGGCATCATGGCCACCAAGCACACGGCGGACCTGATTCCCTTGTGCCACCGGCTGAACCTGACCAAAAGCGCCGTGACCTTTGAGCTGTTGGAAGAAGGCCATGCCATCCGGGCGGAGTGTACGGTGCAGTGCGTCGGCCCCACCGGCGTGGAGATGGAGGCCCTGACCGGGGTATCCACCGCGCTGTTGACCATTTACGATATGGCCAAGGCCCTGGACCGCGCCATGCGCATCGACGGTATCCGTCTTTTGGAAAAATCCGGCGGCAAGAGCGGCCACTACCAGGCGGAGGCCGCCCCATGACCGACCGCTACGGGCGCCCCATCCGCTACCTGCGCATCTCGCTGACCGACCGGTGCAACCTGCGCTGCCGCTACTGCATGCCCGCCGAGGGGGTGCCCCTGCGGGCCCACGAGGAGATTCTGCGGTACGAGGAGATCGTAAAGATCGCCAAAGCCGCCCTTGCCTGCGGCATCGATACCTTTAAACTGACGGGCGGCGAACCGCTGGTGCGGCGGGAAGTACCCGCCCTGGTGGCAGCGCTGAAAGCCCTGCCCGGCACCCGCCAGGTGACGCTGACCACCAACGGCATTCTGCTGGGGGCACAGCTGGACGCCCTGGCGGCGGCGGGGCTGGACGCCGTGAACATAAGCCTGGACACCCTGGACGACGGCCAGTACCATGCTCTCACGCGGCGGGACTACCCCGTGGCGGAGGTGCTAACCACGCTGCGCGCCGCCGCCCGGGTGCTGCCGGTGAAAGTGAACGCCGTGCTGCTGCCCGAGACCGCCGACCAGTGGCTGCCGCTGGCAAAATTGGCCGACGACCCCGGCGTGGATGTACGGTTTATTGAAGAGATGCCCATCGGCAAGGGCGAGACGGACCCCGGCATCTCCAGCGACCGGGTGCTGGCTGTTTTACGCACCGCCTGGCCGGACCTTGCCCCCTGTGAAGAAAAACGGGGCAACGGTCCCGCCCACTATTACCAATCCGGGGCGCTCGCCGGGCGCATCGGCTTTATCGATGCGGTGAGCCACCGCTTTTGCGCGCAATGCAACCGGCTGCGGCTGACCTGCACGGGGATTTTGCGCCCCTGCCTGTGCTACGACGATGGCATCGATCTGCGGGCGCTGGTGCGCGGCGGCGCGGGCCCTGACGAACTGAAAAAGGCCGTGGAACAGGCCATTGCCGCCAAGCCCGAAGCCCACTGTTTTGCGGCGGGCCACGGAAGCGAACAGACGATGAATACGATCGGAGGATAAGATGGAAGGAATCGTGCGGGCCGTCTGCCTGAGCCAGGCGCGCGGCACCGAGAAAGTGAACGCAGGCCACGCCGAACTGCGGGCGGACTGGGGCCTGGTGGGGGACGCCCACGCCGGACACTGGCACCGGCAGGTAAGCCTGCTCAGCGCCGACAAGATCGAGGCGTTCAACGCCAAAGGTGCCAACGTACAGCCCGGGGCTTTTGGCGAGAATCTCGTGGTGGAGAGGCTGGATTTCCGCGCCATGCCGGTGGGTACCCGGCTGCGCTGCGGACAGGCCCTTTTGGAGATCACCCAGATCGGCAAGGAGTGCCACAGCCACTGCGCCATCTACCACCGCATGGGCGAGTGCATCATGCCCCACGAGGGGGTATTTGCCAAGGTGCTGGAAGGCGGCACCGTGGCCGTGGGGGAGGTGATGACGGTGGAGGAGCGCCCGACGCCCCTGCCCTTTCAGGCGGCGGTGATCACCCTCTCCGACCGGTGCGCCGCGGGTGAGCGGGAGGACAAGAGCGGTCCCACCATCGTGGAACGCTTAACGCAGAACGGCTATGAAATCATCGAGACGCTGCTGCTGCCCGACGACCGGGCAGCCCTGGAAAAAGAGCTGCGCCGCCTGTGCGACCAGCGGCGGCCCGATTTGATTTTAACCACCGGCGGCACCGGCTTTTCCCCCCGGGATGTGACCCCCGAGGCTACTTTGGCGGTGGCCCAGCGGCAGGCCCCCGGCATTGCGGAGGCCATCCGTGCCGCCAGTATGCGCATCACCCCCCGGGCGATGCTGGGGCGGGGTGTTGCGGTGATCCGGGGCAAGACGCTCATCATCAACCTGCCCGGCAGCCCCAAGGCCTGCCACGAGAGCATGGACGTTTTCCTCGACCAGATGCCCCATGCGCTGACCCTTTTGCGGGGGGCGACGATGGACTGCGGCAGACCTGCCGCAAAAGGGGGAACAGTCCCGCACGGCGGTGCCTGACGGTCCTATTCCCCCTCTTGGACGCCCCCTCGACAAAATTTGACGCCAAATTCCCCTGGCGGTGTCTGCGCCGGTCGGCACATGTCCGCCGGCGCAGACGGATTTATACTTTTTCTCTTTCCTGACAAAGCGTGTAAATCCACGTTTTGAATAGATTTTGCGAAGAGCAAAAAAGGAGATCGTAGTATGAAAAAGTTTCTCTCCCTGCTGCTGGCGGAGCTGATGGTATGCAGCCTGGCCGCCTGCGGCACCGCCCCGGCCTCCTCGGCGGCACCCGAAGCCACCGCTGCCCCCGCTTCGGCCCAAACGGCAGACGAACCGGTGGAGCTGGTCGTCTTTGCGGCGGCCTCCCTGACCGAAACGCTGACCGAAATCGCCGAGGATTACAAAGCCGTCGCCCCCAACGTGACGCTGACTTTCAACTTTGATTCCTCCGGCACGCTGAAAACCCAGATTCAGGAGGGCGCCGCCTGCGACGTCTTTCTCTCGGCGGGGCAAAAGCAGATGGACCAGCTGGACGCAGCCGCCGACCCCGCGGTAAACACCGAGGGGCTGGATTTTGTGGCCGAAGGCAGCCGCCTGGACCTTCTGGAAAACAAGGTGACCCTCTGCGTGCCCGAGGGCAACCCCGCGGGCATTACAAGCTTTGACGATCTGGCGGACAAGCTGGCCGCAGGCACCGTGCTGATGGCCATGGGCAACAGCGATGTGCCGGTGGGCCAGTACACCCAGAAAATCCTTAGCTACTATGGCCTGGACGAAGCCGCCCTGGCCGATGCCGGGGTGCTGACCTACGGCACCAACGTGAAGGAAGTGACCACCCAGATCACCGAGGCCAGCGTGGACTGCGGCATCGTGTACGGCACCGACGCCTTCAACGCCGGGCTTTCCGCCGTGGACACCGCCACCGCCGAGATGTGCGGCCAGGTCATCTACCCCGCCGCCGTGCTGAAAACCTCGGCCCACCCCGAGGAAGCCCAGGCGTTCCTCGACTATCTCTCCACCCCGGAGGCCATGGCCGTCTTTGAGGCCGTGGGCTTCGCGGCCGTATAAGGCAACGCGGCGCGGAAAGGTTTGCTTTCCGCGCCTTTTTGTAAGGAGTTTGCAATGGACTGGTTTCCCCTATACAATTCCCTGCGCATCGCGGCCCTCAGCAGCGTGGTGGTGTTTTTTGCGGGCATCGGCGCGGCCTACTACGCCGCCCGGCTGCCCCGGCTGGTCAAGGGCGTGCTGGACGCCGTGCTCACGCTGCCCATGGTGCTGCCCCCCACGGTGGTGGGCTACCTTTTGCTGCTGGTATTTGGCAACAAGCGGCCCCTGGGCCAGCTGCTGGCGCATTTTGACATCCACTTTGTCATGACCTGGTACGGCGGCGTGCTGGCCGCGGCCGTGGTGGCCTTTCCCCTGATGTACCGCACCGCCCGGGGCGCCTTTGAGAGTTTTGACGAAACCCTGGCCCAGGCCGGGCAGACGCTGGGGCTTTCGGGCCGCTACATCTTCTGGCGCATCCGGATGCCCGCCTGCCGCCAGGGCATTCTGGCCGGGTTCGTGCTGGCCTTTGCCCGGGCCCTGGGCGAATACGGCGCCACCAGCATGCTCATCGGCTACACGCCGGGGCGCACCGCCACCATCTCCACCACGGTGTACCAGCTGTGGCGCACCGGGGACGATGCCGGGGCGCTGTTCTGGGTGGGCGTCAACCTGGCCATCTCGGTGGCTGTGCTGCTCACCGTCAACGTTCTGGAACGCCCGGCGAAAGGAGGTCCCGCCCGATGAGCCTGTTTGTGGACATTGAAAAAGACCTGGGGGGCTTTCATCTGGCCGTGCAGCTGGACACCGACACGCCCATCACGGGTCTGCTGGGGGCTTCGGGCTGCGGCAAGAGCCTGACCCTCAAATGCATCGCGGGCATCGAACGCCCCGACCGGGGCCGCATCGTGCTGGACGGCCGGGTGCTTTTTGATTCAGAATCCCGCATCGACCTGCCGCCCCAACAGCGGCGGGTGGGGTATCTGTTCCAGCATTACGCCCTTTTCCCCACCATGACGGTGGCGGAAAACATCCGCTGCGGCGCCCACGGGCGGGGCAACCGGGCGGAGCAGGAGCGTATTGTCCGGGAAATGGTGGACCGCCTGCAACTGCAGGGGCTGGAACGCCTGCGCCCGGCCCAGCTTTCGGGCGGGCAGGCCCAGCGGGTGGCCCTGGCCCGGATGCTGGCGGCCCAGCCGGAGATTCTTTTGCTGGACGAACCTTTCTCGGCACTGGACGCCCACCTGCGGGACCAGCTGCAGCCCCAGTTGCGGGAGCTGCTGCGCACCGTGGGGCGGCAGGCGGTGCTGGTGACCCACAGCCGGGACGAAGCCTACCGGCTGTGCAGCACGCTGTGCATTCTGGACGGCGGGCGCTCTTTGCGCACCGGCCCCACCAAGGAAGTATTTGCCGACCCGCAGAGTGTGGCGGCGGCGCGGCTGACCGGCTGCAAGAACCTGGCCGAAGCCCGCCGGGTGGACGAAACCACCGTGGAGGTACCCGGCTGGGGCATCCGGCTGAAAACCGCCCGCCCCGTGCCCCAAAACCTGCGCGCCGTAGGGCTGCGGGCCCACTATTTCAACCCGCGCACGGCGGTGAACCGCTTTGGGGTGGTGCCCGCCGGGGCGATGGAGGAGCCCTTTGAGTGGTGCCTGTTGTTCCGGTATGCCGGGCAGGACCCCGGCAGCGACCCGCTGTGGTGGCGGATGCCCAAAGACAAAAAAACGGCTGCCATGCCCGCCGAACTGGGCATTGCGCCGGAGAACGTACTGCTGCTGACCGAATAAAAGGAGGAGACAAGCGATGGATGCTGGGATTTTGCAGGCCGCGGCGGCGGCTTTGGCCGGGGGGCACCGGGTCTTTCTGGTAACGGTGACGGCGGCCACCGGCTCCACCCCCCAGCGCCCCGGCGCCTGGATGGCGGTGGATGAAACGGGGCTGCTGGCCGGGACCATCGGCGGCGGCGCACTGGAATATACCTGCCTGCGGCTGGCGGCCGAAGGGCAGGCGGTGCCGGGGGTGCGGCATTTTTCGCTGAATGCCCGGGAAGCCGGGGCGGTGGGGATGATCTGCGGCGGCAGCACCGACATCCTGTTTACGCCGCTGGCGGATTCCACCCCGGTGCAGGCCGCGCTGGCGGCGCTGGACGCCCGGCAGGATGTGGTATTCTGCCTGCCGCTGGACGGCGGCGCCCCCTGCCTGGCCCCCCGGGACCTTTCTTGCACCGGGCCCGCCTTGATAACGGACGCCCCCGCCCGGATGGAGTTGCCAGTATTGGATACCCGCCGGGTTTTTGTGATCGGCGGCGGCCATGTGGCGCGGGAAGTTTCCCGCCTGCTGGGCCAGCTGGGCACCCGCCACTATCTGGCCGATGACCGGGCGGAGTTCTCGGCCCCGGAGCGATTCCCCGCTGCCGAGGGGGTGTTTCAGGCGGAGTTTTCCTCCCTGGGCGCCGTCTTTGCCGGGGCGCTGGCCCCCACCGCCAGTGATGCCGTCTGCATCATGACCCGGGGCCACGAGGGGGACGCCGCCGCCGTGCGGTGGGCTCTGGGCACCGACGCGGGATACATCGGGCTGATGGGGAGCCGCCGCAAGCGGGAAAAGCTCTTTGCCGACCTGGCCGCCGCAGGGTACACGGGCGCCGAGCAGCGCATCACAACCCCCATCGGGCTGGCCATCGGGGCAGTGACCCCCGCCGAGATCGCTGTATCGGTCTGCGCCCAGCTGATCCAGTGGTTTCACTCAAAAGGGGGAACAGCCCTGCACGGCGGTGCCTGACAGGTCTATTCCCCCTCTTGGACTCCCCCTCGACAAAATTTGGCGGCAAATCGCGCACTGTACGCACACAATTTGCCGCCAAATTTCCCTGTTTGTGTCTGCACCGGTCGGCGCATGTCCGCCGGTGCAGACGTTTTTTTATAGTTTCGGTATCCCGTACAAGGTCCGTTTTCTTTTTACTGTACCTTCTGCACGGCGGCGCAAAGGGCCGCCAGGTCGGCGTCGTTGGGGTGGGCCAGCGCCTGGTCGAAGTTTTCGATCATGGCGGTGCGGCGAGGGCTGTCCTCCATGGCCACGTAGCGGTCCCGCACGCTCTGGGGCATCTTGCCCTGGCACATCCAGCCGCCCAGCAAGGTGACGGTATCGGCCAGGTTGCCCCGCGCCCGGGTGAGGATCTGGGTGAAGTAGGTGGGCGCGCCGCCAAAGCCCGCCGTGCCGAAGAGGAACACCTTCTGGTTCGTCAGGGTGCGCAGAAAATCCTCCATCGGCTTATCGCAGGTCCCTTTGTCGGTCCAGAAACCGGCGTAGATGGTATCGGCGGCCAGGGCGGCTGCGTCGGGGGCGCCGAAATACAGGCAATCCTCCACCGGCAGGGCGGCGCGCAGGGCTTCGGCCAGGCGGGCGGTGTTGCCGGTCAGGCTGGTGTAAACAATGGCATAGCTCATGAATGTTCCTTCCCTTCTGTCTTCTCATAGATGCAGTGGACGCCGCGGTGGGCCATCATGCCGCCCAGGCACTCCCTGTTGCAGCGCACGCAGCGGTGGATGGTGTCGACCCGCCCGGTGCGGACTTTCTCGGGCCAGGCCGGGTCCGCGATGAGCTGGCGGCTCATGGCGGCGCAGTCGATGCGGCCGGCGGCCAGCTGGGCTTCCACAAAATCAGGGTCAGTCAGGCCGCCCACGCCGCAGATGGGTTTGGCGGTCAGGGCGCGGACTTCGTCACAGAATTTGAGGAAGCACCCTTGCGCCCCAAAGGCCGGGTGGGTTTTGGGCGGGATGGTATCGCTCAGGTCGCCGTGGTTGGCCAGTGTCACATGGAAACTGGTGACGCCCGCCTGTTCCAGCAGCGGCACAAACACCCCCAGTTCGGATTCCAGCACACCGGCGTTGCCGTAGTGGGGGTCCTGCTGCCGGACGGCCAGCTTATAGTCGATGGGCAGGTCGGGCAGGCGGCGCCGGATGGCCGATACCGCCTCCACCGCAAAGCGGGCGCGGTTCTCGGCGCTGCCGCCGTAGGCATCGGTGCGGTGGTTGAACACCGTGGAGCTGAAGCTGCCGCACATCCGGTCGCCGTGGACCTGCACCATATCAAAGCCCAGGCCCACCGCACGCTCGGCCGCCGTGCCGAAAGCCTCGGTGATTTTTTTAATTTTTGCCTCGGGAAGGCGGGTGATGTAGGGGCCCACCTGGGCGTTGAGCAGCGGTCGCAGTTCCGCCTGGGAGATACGGCCCGTGAGCACGCCGGGAATGTAGCGCAGCATTCCCTTGAGGTCGGAGTCCGACTGGTGCAGCTGGGCGCAGATCTTGCAGCCCTCGCCGTGGACCGTCTCCACCAGTTGCCGGTAGAATTCCGCGCCTTTCCGGCTGTAGAGGGACGGCCCGAACCCGTGGGGCAGCACCGGCACATCCCCTACAATGATCATGGCGCAGCCCCCCGCCGCGATGGCTCGCATTCGTTCCAGCAGTTCCTGCCGGGGCAGGCCCATGCTGGTGGGGGCAAAGATAATGCGTTTTTTCAGCGTCAGACCGCCGTAGTTTACAGGGCTGCAAAGGGTTTCGTACATAAAAGCGATCGGTTCCTTCCCGGCGCGGCAGGGCGCGTCTTTGTTTCTTGTCTTAGTCAAGTATATCCGATTTGCTTGATAAAGTCAAGTATACAAATTCTGCCCGCCGCCTTGCAGTGCGGGATTTTCCTGCAAAGCCGGGATGTATTTACGTTTAGTATAATTTTAATATATTTTACGTGCCGTATTATCTCATTCAAAACGCGCTGCCCAAACAAAAAACGGCTGCGAAATTCGCAGCCGCTTTTCTTTTGGTTGGGTTCAGGCTTCGGCGTGCTGCACCAGCACGTCCACCACCGCATAGATGCGCTCCCGCTCGGCGGCGGGCAGGCGGCCCACCTTTTCGGCCAGCATCGACTGCTTGACCGTGTAGCCGCTTTCCACCACGTCGGTAAGTACCATATCCGCCGAGACATGCAGCGCGTTGAGCAGCGCCACAAAAGTCTCCAGCGAGGGGGTCTTTTCTCCCCGCTCCACCATGCCGATGTAGTTGGCGCTGAGCCCCGTGGCTTCGGCCAGGTCCTCCTGCCGCATACCGTTTTCCACCCGGTAATCCCGGATGTTGCGTCCGATCGACGACCAATCCATTGTATCAAAACCTCCTGCCGGTTGGTATGTCCACCCAATAGTATACACCCGGCACGGGCTTTGCAAAAGGCCCTGGGGGCAGATTTTTTTCGGTTCAGGCGGTGATCTCCACCGTATCGGCCACAATGTGGTAGCTGGGCAGGCCGCCGCAATCGTATTCCGCAAAGGTGCCGGTGACCACCAGCCCGGTGCCTGCCTCGGGCAGGGTGCCCTCCGGCCAGATGAATTCCATCCCCTGCTGGCAGCAGGCGGTGGCGTCCTGAATGACCACCGTGTAAAAATAGTCGATCCCTAACGCGGGGTTGGCCTCATACACCGCCAGTGGGCCTGCCATCCGCACCGTCTTGCCGAGGTAGTCCTCCGGCGTGCGGACCATGGCCGCCACCTCGGCAAAAACCATGGTGGCGGAAAGCCGGGTCAGGTCAAGATCCACACCATCGGGCGAGGGCGTGGCGGTGGGCTGGGGCGTGGCAGTGGCCGCGGGGGTGGGTGCCGGGGTTGAAACTGCGGCGGTGCTCTGCGCCGGTTGGGCTGCGCAGCCGGTCAGCGCCAGGGCCAAAGCCGCCATTGCAGCCAGGGGGCGGCTCATGCCGGCCCTCCCCGCAAAGCGCCGATCAGCCAGAACAGCCCGAAGCCCGCCATATCCACGGCGACGATGGTAGCGCCCACCGGCGTACCGGCCAGGATGGCCACCAGAATGCCGCCGGCAGCCCCCACCACCGAGAACACCGCCGCACAGACTGTGACGCCCAGAAAGCTGCGGCAAACCCGCATGGCGGCCAGCGCCGGGAAGATGACCAGCGCCGAGATGAGCAGCGAGCCCACCAGGTACATGGCCAGCACGATGATGACGGCGATGATGACGGCCAGCAGCAGCTGCCACCGGCGGGCGCCCACCCCCGATGCCTGGGCGAAGGATTCATCGAAAGTGACGGCAAAAATCTTGTGGTAGAACAGCACAAAGAGGGCGACCACCACCACCGAAAGCCCGGCACAGAGCCAGACTTCCTCCGCCGTGAGGGTGAGGATGGAGGTGGAGCCGAAGAGGGTGCTGCACACATCCCCCGAAAGGTTGGGGGAGGCGGAGAAGAGATTGACCACCAGATATCCGAAGGCCAGCGTGCCCACCGACAGCATGCCGATGGCGGCATCGCCGTGGATCTTGGCGTTCTGCCCGCCCCGCAGCAGCAGCACCGCACAGAGGATGGTGACCGGCAGCACCAGCACCATGGAATCGGCCAGATGGAGGACGGTGGCCACCGACATGGCGCCGAAGGCCACATGGGAGAGGCCGTCCCCCAGGTAGGAGAACCGTTTGAGCACCAGCGTGACGCCGAACAGCGAGGAACAAAGGGCGATGAGCACCCCCACGATGAGGGCGTACCGCACAAAGGGGAAGGTCCAGTAATATTGCAGGGTGGCGATCACAGGGCACCTCCTTCCGGCCGGGCAAACCGCTGCCCGGCCGCGCTTTGCAGATAGTCCTGGCGGCTGCCGCAGAACACAGTGCCGCCGATGTGCAGGATGCGGTTGGCCGCCTGCAGCGCCGGGCCCACATCGTGGGTCACCATCAGGATGGTGATGCCCTCGGCGTTGAGGTCCGCCACCAGGCGGTACATCTGGGCGGCGGCTTCGGGGTCCAGCCCGGTGACCGGTTCATCCAGCACCAGCACCTTGTGGGCAGCGCAGAGCGCCCGGGCCAGCAGCACCCGCTGCTGCTGCCCGCCCGAAAGTTCCCGGTAGCACCGGCCCGCCAGGTCCGCCGCGCCTACCTTTTGCAGCATACGGTCGGCCTCGGCCTTTTCCTGCCGGGTGTAGAAGGGGCGCAGCCCGCACCGCCCCTGAAAGCCGGAGCGCACGATCTCCCGCACCAGAGCCGGGAAATCCCGCTGCACCTCGGTCTGCTGGGGCAGGTAGCCGATGTCCTTGCGGGTCAGCCCCTCCCCCAGCCGGATCTGCCCGGCCAGCGGCGGCTGCAGCCCCAGCAGCGTTTTCATCAGGGTGGTTTTGCCGCTGCCGTTTTCCCCCACGATGCAGAGGTAGTCCCCCGCTTCCACCGTGAAGTTCAGGTCCCGCAGTACGGCCTTGCCGTCATACCCCAGGGTCAGGGCTTCGCCGGTGATCTGTGCCATTACGCCCCCTCCTCTGCGCCCAGAGCCTGGCGCAGTACCGTCAGATTCTGCTCCATGCAGCCCAGGTAGCTGGCGCCTGCCGCCGCATCGGCGGCGGTGGTGGCCTGCATAGAATCCAGCGTGAGCACCGCCCGGTCGCCCCCGGCGCTCTGCACGATGGTCCGGGCGATCTTGCCGTCGGAACCTTCGATGGTGAGCACGGCGGGCAGGTCCAGTTCGGCGGTCTTGTCCGCCAGGAAGGCCACCGTCTCAAAGCTGGCCTCGGTGTCCGCCGAGCAGCCCGGGAACGCCGCATAGTAGGTCAGGGCGTAGTCCTCCACCAGGTAGCGGAAGGGGAACCGGTCCCCGAAGAGCACGGTTTTTACCGGGGCAGCCTCCACCATGGCCGCGTATTTGCCGTCCAGGACGGTCAGTTTTTCACCGTAGGCGGCAGCGTTGGCGGTGTAGCGGGCAGCGTTGGCGGGGTCCAGCTCCGCCAGGGCATCGGCAATGGCCGAGGAAAGCTCCGCCGCGTTGCGCAGCGAAGTCCAGATATGTTCATCCGCGGCGTGGTCCTCCCCTTCTTCATGGTCGTGGTCCTCGGCTTCCATGCCCTCCACGGTCTCCTCCTCATAGACGCGGGTGCCCAGCAGCTCCATGAGGTTGAGCACCTTGCGGTCGGGGTTGGGGGATTCCTGCAGGGCGTCGGCCACCCAGGCGTCGGATTCACCGCCCACGTAGACAAAGAGGTCGCAGTCTGCGATCTCCACCATGTCCCGGGCGGCAGGCTGGTAGCTGTGCAGGTCGGTGCCGCCGTCCAGCAGCATGGTCAGCTCCACGGCGTCCCCTTCCGGGCCCACGACTTCCCGCACCCAGTCATACACCGGGAAGATGGTGGTGACGATGTGCAGCTTGTCGCTCTGGGCGGTCAGGGCCGTCTGAGCGGACGGTGTTTCCGGGGCGGCGGGGGCGGCACAGCCCGCCAGCAGCGCGGCAGCCAGCAGCGCCGCGGTCAGGTTTTGTATCTTTTTCATAAAATTGTCCTCCGATTTTTGGCAGTCAGGGGGCTTCGGCGGCCCGGCAATCCGCGCAGATGCCGTAAAACACCGTGCGGCGGGCATCCAGCGCAAAACCGTGGTGGGCCAGCATATGGCGGTTCAGATGCTCCACCTCGTCGCAATGCAGGTGGATCAGCGCGCCGCACCGCTCGCACTTGCAGTGGTAGCAGGTTTCCTCACAGGGGGCGTCCTCCTGCCCGGTGTAGGCGTAGCAGGCGCCGGTGGTGCCGTCCACGGTGTAGCGGGTCACCAGCCCCTCCTCCACCAGCCGTTCCAGCTGGCGGTAGACCGTGACCTTGCCGATGGAAATGCCCAGCCCCGCAAAGTGGGTGCAGACCTCCCCCGCCGTGACGTGCCGGCCCGGCATGGATTGCAGATACGCCATGATCTGTTCGCTGTGCCGGGTCTTGTAGTGACTTTTGGTTTCCACCCTGCGGTGCCCCCTTTTTGAATTTGAAACTGCGTTTCAGTTTACAGGGTTTTGGGGGGTGTTGTCAAGAGGCTGGCAAAAAATGGCGCAAAAAAAAGCGCCGGATGCTGGCTGTGCAGCATCCGACGCCAAAGTATCGGAATCGGGAATGGGATGTGCGGTGCCTTACAGGAACCGCAGGAAGAACACGTAAATCACCAGGAAGAAGATGCCTGCCACCACGAGCAGCGCCGGCACGAACACCGCCAGCGCGGCCAGGATCATGGCCAGGCGGTCGTTCTTTTCCAGGGGCAGTTCCTCGCGTTCCTTCGCAAAGCGCTCCTCGGCCTCTTTGTGGTTGGTCAGTACGCGCTTGAGCTTTTTCTGAAAGAACATGGTGGTTTCCTTTCTCGGGGCGATCCCGCGGGACAGCGGGGTCGCTTACCCGATGACCTCACCGGTGACGGTATTGTTCTCATGCAGGGGGAAGTGGCAGGCCACAAAATGGCCCGGGGTGATCTCACGCCATTCGGGCACTTCGTGCTTGCACTTCTCCTGGCAGAAACGGCAGCGGGTGTGGAACTTGCAGCCTTCGGGCGGGTTCACCGGGCTGGGGATATCGCCCTCCAGCAGGATGCGCTTGCGGCCGCCGTTGTCCTCCTCGGTGGTGGGAATGGCGGAGAGCAGCGCCTCGGTGTAGGGGTGCAGCGTATCGCTGAACAGCTCCTCGGCGTCGGCCAGTTCCACCAGGTTGCCCAGGTACATAACGGCGATGCGGTCGCTGATGTACTTGACAACGCTGAGGTCGTGGGTGATGAAGAGGTAGGTCAGGCCCGCCTTCTTCTTCAGGTCGGACAGCAGGTTCAGGATCTGGGACTGGATGGAAACGTCCAGGGCGGAAACCGCCTCGTCACAGACCACGAACTTGGGGTTGAGGGCCAGGCTGCGGGCAATGCCGATGCGCTGACGCTGACCGCCGGAGAACTGGTGCGGATACCGGTTGAACATATAGCTGGCCAGGCCGCACTCTTCCATGACCTGGAAGATGTACTCCTTCATGGCGGGGTCGTTCTTTTTGTAGATGCCGTGGGAGGTCAGGCCCTCGCCGATGATCTGGCCCACCGTCATGCGGGGGTTCAGGGAGGAGTACGGGTCCTGGAAGATCAGCTGCAGGTCCTTGCGCAGCACGCGCATTTCCTCAGGCTTGAGCTTTTTCAGGTCGATGGTCTCCTCGCCCTTGTGGTAGAGGATATCGCCGTGGGTCTGGGGATACAGCTGCAGGATGGTGCGGCCCAGGGTGGACTTGCCGCAGCCGGATTCGCCCACGAGGCCCAGGGTCTCGCCCTCGTAGATATCCAGCGTGATGCCGTCGTTGGCGCGGACATAGCGCTGTTTCTCACGGAATTTCGTCTTTTTTACCGGGAAGTACTGCTTCACATCGCGGATTTCCAACAGTACCTTGCGGTTATTCTTCTCATTTTGCATTCTGCTGTCTCACCGCCTTTTCCGCATAGAAGCAACGTACCAGATGGTTGGGGCCAACCTCGGTCAGGGGCGGCTCCTCCTCCAGGCATTTCTGGGTGCAGTACTTGCAGCGGGGCGCAAACTTGCAGCCCTTGGGCAGGTACAGGGGGTTGGGCACCGCACCGGGGATGGCATCCAGGCGCTTGCCCTTGGGGGTGTTCAGCCGGGGGATGGAGATCATCAGGCCCTCGGTGTAGGGGTGCGAGTAGACCGACTTGTGGAAGATTTCCTTGGCGTCGGCCTTTTCGACGATCTGGCCGCAGTACATGACGGCGACCTCGTCGGCCATCTCGTGGATGACGCCCAGGTCATGGGTGATGAAGAGGATGGAAGTGCCGGTCTGGCGCTTCAGGTCGTTCATCAGTTTCAGGATCTGGGCCTGGATGGTCACGTCCAGGGCGGTGGTGGGCTCGTCCGCGATCAGCAGCTTGGGCTTGCAGGCCAGGGCCATGGCGATCATGACACGCTGGCGCATACCGCCGGACAGCTGGAACGGATACTGCTTGGCCACCCGCTCGGGGTTGGGGATCTTAACATCGGCCAGCAGGGCCGCCGCCTTGGCGTAGGCCTGCTTTTTGGTCATGTTTTGGTGGATCTGCAGCACTTCGCCGATCTGACGCTCCACGGTGAACACCGGGTTCAGGGAGGTCATGGGCTCCTGGAAGATGACCGAGATCTCGTTGCCGCGGATGTGGTACATCTCTTTCTCGGTGCAGCTGAGGATATCGCGGCCGTTGAAGGTCACGCTGCCGCTGTCGATCCAGCCGTTGCCGTCCAGCAGCTTGATGATGCTCATGGCAGAAACACTCTTGCCGGAGCCGGATTCGCCGACGATGCCCAGCGTCTTACCCTCGTCCAGAGAGTAGGTGACGTCGTTTACCGCCTTGACGATACCCTTTTTGGTTTTAAAGTAGGTATGCAGGTTTTTTACTTCCAGCAAACTCATCGTCAATCACCTCTCCTTCGATTTCGGGTCAATGGCATCGCGCAGGCCGTCGCCCACACAGTTGATGCTGATGGTGCAGATGCCGAACGCAATGGACGGGAACAGCCAGCGCCACCAGTAGTTCTCGATAACCTGGCCGTTCTGCGCACCGTTGAGCATGTTGCCCCAGGTGGCGTTGGGCTCGGTAACGCCGAAGCCGATGAAGGACAGGCTGGATTCGGTCAGCATGCAGGTGGCGAAGTCCAGCGTGGCGTTGACGATGATGACGGTGATGATGTTGGGCAGGATGTGGCGCAGAATGATGCCGAACTCCTTGACGCCCAGCGCCTTGGCGGCGGTGACGAACTCCTGCTCGCGCTCGGCCAGCACGCTGCCGCGCACCAGGCGGGCAATGCCGGGCCAGGAAAGCAGACCCAGAATGAACATGATGAGCACGATACGCTGGGTTTCGTCGATGCTGTTGCCCAGAATGCTGGACAGAATGATACAGAAGGGCAGGAACGGGATGGAAGAAACGATCTCGGTCAGACGCATGAGGAGGTTATCCACCTTGCCGCCCTTGTAGCCCGAGACACCGCCCACCAGAACACCGATGAAGGTGGAGATGATGACGGCGATGAAGCCGACGGTCATCGTCATGCGGCCGCCCACCAGCAGACGGCGGAAGACGTCACGGCCCAGCTGGTCGGTGCCCATCAGGTAACCCTTCAGGCCCCAGCCCTCGGCATGGCCGTTCTCGTCGATGGCGTAGCTGGCGTAGTAGCCGGCGGAAACATTGGTGACCGCGCTGTCAAAGCCGGGGGCATTGGTCTGGCCGAAGTTGTCGTTGCCCCAGGTGCAGACGCTGCCGTCGTCCAGGATGGCCGTGAAGTGATAGCGGCCGCCCTCGATGGCGGTGACATGGCCCTGGATCTCCTCGGGCACGTTCATGGAGCCGTAGACGTTGTTGCCCCAGGTGTGCACACGGCCGTCCTCGGTGAGGGCTGCGGCGCTCTCGTCGGAAAGGGCGATGGCCACGGTGTTGCCCTGGACTTCCTCGGGCACGGCGGTGTAGGAGTTGGTGGAGTTGGTCAGCGGCACGACCTCGCCGTCCTTGGTCAGGGCGATGACAATATTCGGGTTGTCATCAAACTGGGCAATGTTGCCCTGCACGCCCTCGGGGATGACGATGCTCAGCAGATAGGTGCTGCCCCAGTTGTAGAGCTTGCCGCTCTCGGTCAGGGCCAGGGAGACCTGGTAGCCTGCCGAAATCTGCTTGATGGGCGAGGTGTTGGTTTTCAGCTCCACGGGGATGCTGGCCAGACCCATGCGGTCGTTGCCCCAGGTAAAGACCTGGTTGTTCTCGTTGACGGCCACAATGTGGTCAAGACCGGCGGACACCATGGTCAGCTTGCCCATCTCGGCACTGGAAGGAATGTTTTTGAGTTTGTCGGTGGGGAAAGTGCCCCACTCGTAGACGTTGCCGTCCTTATCGATGCCCACCGAGAAGGTGCTGCCCGCGGCGATGTCCTGGGCGTTGTCCTTCAGGGCGGAAGGGATGCTCAGCATGCCGAAGCCCGGGGCCACGTTGGCCTGGGTGACATCCTGATAGTTCATTTCGATCGGGAAGAAGAAGGGCAGGATCATGCAGCACAGGAAGATGATGATGAAGGCGTACATGCCGATCATGGCGATCTTGTCCCGGATGAAGCTGGCAACCACCATCCGGAAGGGGCTCTGCATGAGCTCGTCGTCCTGTTCCTCCTGGGGCATACCGCCCATGACCATGCGCTCGGCGGCCGCTGCTGCGGTGGATTTCCTGCCGGCGTCTTTCTTTTTCTTTGCCATAGTCAGGAACCTCCTTAGTTTTCAAGCCGGACCCGCGGGTCGACGATGGTGTAGGCGATGTCCATGATGACGTTGCCGGTCAGCGACAGCACCACGTAGAACATCTGCATGGTAAGCACGATGGAGAAGTCACGCTGCAGCAGGCCGTTGATCAGCATCTGGCCAAGGCCGGGCCACAGGAAGACGTTCTCGATAACCACGGAACCGCCGAACAGGGTAACGACCCAGGCGGTGGCAATGGTGACGATGGGAATCAACGCATTGCGGAAGGCATGCATGTAGATGACCGTCTTTTCCTTCAGGCCCTTGGCCCGGGCGGTTTTGATGTAGTCCATGCGCAGCACGTCGATCATCTCGGCGCGGACGTAACGGGTGATGGAGCCGATACCCGAAATGGACATGACGATGACCGGCAAAGCCATATGCCACAGGGTATCCATCGCCATCTGGAATGCGTTACCCTCAAAGCCTGGTGTTCGCACGCCGCTGATCGGGAAGATCGGGATCTTGACGGAAAAAGCGAAGATGAACAAAAGGGCGATGATGAAGCTGGGCAAGCTGTAACCCACAATGGTGATTACCTGCACGAACTTGTCAAAGACCGAGTTCTTGCGCACGGCGGTGGCGATACCCAGAGGAATGGCAACAACAAAGGTTACGATCATGGACAGGGCGTTGAGCATCAGGGTGTTGAGCATCGGGGTGCCGATGACATCCACGACCTGGCGCTTGTACTGGGTGGAGTAGCCAAAATCGCCGGTGAGCATGTTGCCGATCCAGATCAGATACTGGATCACCAACGGTTTGTCCAGGCCCAGTTCCTGGCGGGTACGGTCATACAAAGCCTGGTAGGCTTCGGGCTTCATGCTGTTGCGGGATTCACCCAACATCATGGTAACCGGGTCGCCGGGCATGGATTTGTAGATGAAGAACATCAAGATTGAGATGATAAAGAATACGAAAACGATATAGACAAGTCGTTTGACCAGGTAGCGGCCTTTGCCCATTCGGTTTCCCCCCATTTCCTAAAAAAGCCGGCGGCCCCCCGGCAAAAGGGGAGCCGCCGGTTACTGCTGTGTTGTTTGGTTTGGTGTTGCGGGTTTACGGATTATTCGGCAACCCAGGCATCCAGAACGGCACGCTGCCAGCCCCAGATGGAAGAGTTGTACCAGCCCTGCAGCTTGGTGGAGTAGAAGTCGTAGTACTCATCAGAGTACAGGGGGATATCCGGCAGTTTTTCGTTCCAGATCTGGATGTAGTTGCGCCATGCTTCCATCCAGGCCTCGGTGTCGGCGTAGGGGATGCTCTTCATGGCACCGGCGGCGTCAGACAGCTCGCTGTCGGCGATCCAGTTGGCGTTGTAGCCGGCGGTCATCCACTGCGGATCCTCAGAGTAGTTGTACCACGGAGAGTTGGCGGTGGCAAAACCGGTGGCCAGGTTGTACATGTTGTAGATGGTGTCGCCCTCGTGGCTGATGGCAGCGGTCAGAGTGGCGAAGTCCATGGTGGTGGGCTGCAGTTCCATACCAACCTCAGCCATGTTGGTGGGCAGCATGGTGGACAGCAGGTCGGAAACGGGGTTGCCGGAGGTGTTGGCCCAGGTGATGACCAGGGGCTTCAGTTCGCCGTTGACATCCTTGTAACGGGTGCCGGTGCCGGAGTACGGAGTACCGTCGGCGTTCAGCGTCCAGCCATCCTCTTCCAGCAGCTGCTTGGCGGTGTCGAGGTTCATCTCGTAGTGGTTCAGGTTCTGAGCCAGCCAGTCGGAGTTCTCGGTGTACTCGGGCTGAGCCAGGCCGTAGGCGGCGTCAACCACAGCGGCGTAACCGCCGGAGTACTGACGGGCGAACTCGTTACGATCCAGGCAGTAAGCGATGGCCTGGCGCACGTTCTGGCTGTCGGTGGGGAACTGGCTGCAGTCGAACTGGACCTTGCCGTAACCGTTGCGGTAGTAGGTGGTGTCGGCAGCAACGCCCTCTTCCACCAGATCCAGACCGGCGTTGATGGTGTCGGCGCCGGAGCACTCGTACAGCAGGTCAACAGTGCCGGCTTCCAGCTCGTTCATCATGGTGTCGCTGGAGACGGTGCGCACGACCAGGGTCTCGATGACCGGCTTCACACCGCGGTAGTCGCCGTTGTACTTGGGGTTGACCTTCAGGGTCGCCTGCTGGCCGGCTTCATCGAAGCCTGCGAACAGGTAGGGACCGCAGGTGACCTGCGGGTTGTAACGGTAACCGGTGTCGATGTTGTTGATGGTCTCCTGGAGCAGCTCGGTGGTGAAGTCACCGGTGATGCTGGCGCCATTGTCGCCGCCGACCACATCGCAGCCCGGGGCGATGACAGCCATGGGGCGGGGACGGACAGCAGCGTAGGAGATATCCCAGTGGTAGGGCAGCTCCTCAGCCTTGATGGTGATGGAGAAGGTCATATCGTCGATGAGGTTGACGCCCGCGAAGGTATCGGCGGTGCCGTCATGCCACTCGTCGTAGCCGACGATGGTGGTGTAGGTGTTTCCGGGGTAGCCGTCCACACCGGTCATCTCATCGCTGCACTCGCACAGCAGAGCAAAGACGTAGTCCTTGGCGGTGATGGGAGAGCCGTCGCTCCAGACCAGGCCGTCCTTGATCTTCAGGGTGTAGGTCTTGGTGCCGTCCTCGTTGTCGGTCTCCTCGTGGGAAGCCAGGATGGTATCGTCGTAAGCGAACTCACCTTCCATGGTGTAGGTGACGGTGTCGCCGCCATGGATCAGGTCATACATCATGTAGTTCGTGGCGTTGTTGTTGAACGACGTGTCGTAGAACTCGTTGACGACCTGGGTGATGGTGCCGATGACCAGTTTGCCGGTAGGCTCGGTCGGACGTTCGCTGGTGGGCTCGGCGCTGGTTTCCGCCGTGCTGGTGTCCGTGCTTTCAGACGGGTTGTTGGTGACAGCGCTCTGACCGCCGCAAGCAGCCAGAGAGACAGTCATTGCACCCGCGACCAGCAAGGACAAAAGTCTCTTGTTTTTCATGTGTACATTCCTTTCCTGTCCCGATACAGTAAATTTTAACTGTGCCGAAGCGGGCCGATCCGGCAGACTTCACCTGCCTGCCCGCTACGACAGAAGCGCTTATATTTTAGCAAATACGCAGACAAAAAGCAACAAAAAGTATTGGGAAAGTGTTGAAAAAGTGAAGTTTTCACAAAAAATCGCGCAAAATCCGGCGTATTTGCAGGGGTTTCCGCTGTTTTTGCAAGGCAAACGCCTGTTTTTTTCAGCGGGTCAGCAGGGCTTCCATTTCGCCCAGCAGGCTGTCGAAATAGCCCAGGGCGTCGGCGACAGGCGCCGGGGTGGACAGGTCCACGCCCGCGCCTTTGAGCAGGGTGACGGGGTCCGCCGAGCAGCCGCCGCTGAGGAAATGCAGGTAATCCTTTACCGCAGGTTCGCCCTCCCGCAGGATGCGCTGGGACAGCGCCACCGCGCTGGCAAAGCCGGTGGCATACTGATAAACGTAGAAATTGTAGTAGAAATGCGGGATGCGCGCCCATTCCAGCGCGATCTCGGGGTCAGCCACGATCTCATCGCCGTAGTACAGCCGGTTGAGTTCGGCGTACTTTTCGCAGAGGGAATCGGCGGTAAGGGCCTTGCCCTGGCGGGTCTGCTCGCTGCACCACAGCTCGAACTCGGCAAACATGGTCTGCCGGTAGAGGGTGGCGCGGAACCGCTCCAGGAAGTGGTTGATGAGGTAGGCGCGCCGCTTGGGTTCCTGGGTCTTGCCCAGCAGGTGCTGGATCAGCAGCGCCTCGTTGCAGGTGGAAGCCACCTCGGCCACAAAGATCTTGTAGTCGGAGTAGGTCACACTCTGCTCCCGGTTGGACAGATAGGAATGCAGGGCATGGCCCATCTCATGGACCAGGGTGAACACATCGTTCAGGGTGTCGGTGTAGTTCAGCAGCACAAAGGGGTGCACGCCGTACACACCGGCAGAGTAAGCGCCCGAGCGCTTACCGGTATTTTCGTACACATCGATCCAGCGGTTGGCAAAGCCTTCCTCCAGGATGGAGCGGTACTCCGCCCCCAGGGGCGCCAGGGCTTCCAGGGCCATCTCTTTGCCTTCGGCAAAGGGAATGGTCATCTGCTCATCGGCCACCACCGGGGCGTACATATCATAGTAGTGCAGTTCGTCCACACCCAGCAGCTGCTTGCGCAGTTTGACATAGCGGTGCATGGCGGGCAGGTGCTGGTGCACGGTTTCGATGAGGTTGTGGTAGATCTCCACCGGGACCTCGGTCTCGGCCAGGGCGGCATGCAGCGCCGAAGGATACTTCCGGGCTTCGGCAAAGAACTGCAGCTGCTTCATCTGGGCGCCCAGCACGGCGGCACAGGTGTTTTTCAGTTTGCCATACCCTGCATACAGGGAGTGGAAGGTGGATTCCCGCAGGGTGCGGTCGTTGGATTCCATCAGGGAGCCGTAACTGCCGTGGGTCAGCGGATGGGCGTTGCCCTGGCTGTCCACCGCATCTGCAAAGGTCAGGTCGGCATTGTTCATCAGGGCAAAGATGTTGCCCGGGGCCTGGCCCATGCTGCCGGCAGCCGCCAGCAGTTTTTCCTCCGCAGCGGAGAGGGTGTGGTCCTTTTTGCTGCGGATGCGGTCCATCGCCAGCCGGTAATGCTCCAGCCGGGGTTCCTCTTTATAAAAGGAAGCAAGACGCTCCTCGGGGATAGCCAGCAGCTCCGGGGTTTCAAAGGCCAGTGCCTGCCCCCAGGCCACAATGAAGTTATCCGCCCGGGTGCTCATCTCCTGGTACACCGGCTGGCGGGTATCCTCGTCGGTCTTGCGGTAGGCGTAGGAAATCAGCCGGTCCCCCTGTTCCGCCATCTGGTCCTGCAGCTGCAGGAAGGCCAGCAGGGTGGCGGCGCTTTCGTTCAGGTGACCCGCATACCCGGCCAGCTGCTGCAGAACGCCCTGCAGGCGTTCATAGTCCGCCTGCCAGGCATTGTCGTCGGGGTACAGGTCGGTGATCTGCCAGGTATATGCCGGGTCCATCTGGCTGCGCTCCCGAAGGGTCTGTGCCATAGGTATCCACTCCTTTATTGTATCGCTACAGCCGGGGCTGCAGTCCGTTTTTGGTCGTCTGTGTGTGCATGGCGCACAACAACGCTCTCAGTATAGCACAGTTTGCCGTCAATGTCATCGGTTTTCGGGAAAAAACGGGTAAAAAACATAAAAAAAACGGGCACGGCGAAAAGCCGTGTCCGTTATGGGCGGGCAGAGGAGGATTTTCTGTCCGCTGCGTGCGGGACTGTTCCCCTCTTTGCGCGTCTTACGCGTCGGTGTAATACTGCGCCTGGGCCTGCCACAGCTGGTGGTAGAGGCCGTTTTCATCGGCTACCAGGGCGTCGTGGCTGCCGGTCTGGACGATGGCGCCGCCGTCAAACACCGCGATGGCATCGCAGAACTTGCAGCTGGAAAGCCGGTGGCTGATATAAATCGCGGTCTTGTCCCCGGCGATGGCGTCAAAACTGGCGTAGACTTCCGCCTCGGCGATGGGGTCCAGGGCGGCGGTGGGTTCATCCAGCACGAGGAAGGGCGCGTCCTTGTAGAGCGCCCGGGCGATGGCGATCTTCTGGGCTTCGCCGCCGGAAATCTCCACGCCCTCCTTGTCCAGGTCCTTGTAGAGGTAGGTGTCGAGACCCTTGGGCATGGCGTCCAGCCGCTCGCCGAAGCCCGCGTCCCGCAGGCAGTGCTCGGCCCGGGCGCGGTCATAGTCGGCGGCACCGGCCACATTCTCGCCCAGGGGCAGGGCCAGCAGCTTGAAGTCCTGGAACACCACCGAGAAGAGGGCAAGATATTCCTCGTAGCGGTATTTGCGGATGTCGATGCCGTTCAAAAGAATCTCGCCCTCGGTGGGGTCGTACAGGCGGCAGAGCAGCTTGATGAAGGTGGTTTTGCCGCTGCCGTTGGGGCCCACCACGGCCAGGCGGCTGCCGATGCGGAACTTGACGCTCACATGGCGCAGGGCCCAGCGGTCGGTGCCGGGGTAGCGGAAAGAAACATCCCGGAATTCCACCTGGTAGTTGCGGTCGGCGCGCTTTTCGGTGGTCAGGCTGCCCTGGTACATGGGGTTGGGCAGGTCAAGATATTCATACACCCGTTCGAGAAAGATGCCGTTGGCACGGATATCCCCCATGGTTTGCAATAGCTGGGAGATGCCGCCGAACAGCTGGGTGGCAGCGCCCACATACTGGGTGACGGCGCCCACATCAAAGGCCCCGGCCCAGGATTTAAGGCAGACAAAGAGATACACCACGCCGGTAAGCACCGCCGAGAGGGCCTGGGCCAGCGCCCGCAGCAGGCCCACATCCCCCATGGCCCGCCGGGCCAGGGCGCCGCCCCGGCTGAAAGCATTGTTCTGCATATAGTGGTGGCAGACGTTTTCCTGCTGATTGTACATCCGCAGGTCGGCGGCCCGCTTGCGTTCCAGTGCCATGACGCCGTAGAAGTTGAAATACCGGTTGGCCAGCCGCATGTTCGCCGCCTGACGGCTCATGCGCAGGCCGGACTCATTGACACAGGCGGTGGAGGCCAGCACTGCCCCCACCATGGCGGTCAGCACCCCCACCAGGGCCAGAGGGCCGTTGAGCACCGCCAGCGGGCTGCCCGCCGGCACATCGGTGAGAAAGAGAGTGAGCGTAAAGCCGATGCCGCCCAGGATCTGGGCTGCCGCCTTGCAGAAATCCGGAAAGAATCCCAGCGTCTGGGCCAGCCCGAAACCGGCCCAGGTATCGTTCTGTACGATCTGGCTGTAGAGGTCGTAGACTTCCTGCCGGTCCATCTGGGCATAGTCCATCCCCAGCATTTTGTCGGAAAGGTGTTGTTTCATGCGGGGGTAAAGCCGGGTTTGTTCATAGGCCGCCCACCGCTTGAGCAGCCCGTTGAGCAACGCCAGCGCCGCCGTGGCGCTTACCGTGAGCACCGCCCAGAAGGCCAGCTGCCGGGCATCGCGCCCGCCGGCCAGTTCGGCAATGATGCGGGCGGAGAGCCAGATGGTCACATAAGGGGCCAGGGCCAGCCCCGCCGCGCTGAGCAGGGTGGACACAAAATAAGCGGGGCTTTTTTCTGCCCAAAGTTTCCACGCCCGCAGGTTGAGCACCCAGGCCCGGCGGTAGGTACAGCTGTTTTCAGAAGACTTCGCCATAGTGCTCCCCTCCTTCCCGGTAGTATTTGCTCTGCACTTCAAACAGGTTGGCGTAGCCGCCGCCCGCCGCCAGCAGGCTTTCGTGGGTACCCTCTTCGGCAATGCGGCCCTCGGCCACAAAGACGATGCGGTCACAGAACCGGGTGGAGGCCAGCCGGTGGCTGATGAAGAGCGCCGTGCGGCCCGCCGTCATCCGGTTGTATTTCTGGTAGATATCGTCCTCGGCCAGGGGGTCGAGGGCCGCCGTGGGTTCGTCCAGCGCCAGAATAGGACCGTTTTTATACAGGGCCCGGGCCAGCATCAGCCGCTGGGTCTGCCCGCCGGAAAGTTCCACCCCGTCCTCGAACACCTGACGGCCCAGCTTGGTATCCAGCCCCTGGGGCAGCGCCTGCACCGTTTCGGTCAGGCCCGCTTTGGCAAGACAATCCCACACCCGCTGGGTGTCGATGCCGTCCACCCGCTGGGCCACGTTTTCCGCCACGCTGGCTTCCAGCAGGGAAAAGTCCTGGAACACCGCCGAGAAAAGGGCATAGTAATCCCGCCGGTTGAACTCCCGGATGTCCTGGCCGTTGAGGAGCACCCGCCCCTCGGTGGGGTCCAGGAAGCCGCAGGCCAGACGCACCAGGGTGGTTTTACCCGCGCCGTTGAGGCCCACAATGGCCAGCTTTTCCCCGGCGTGGATGGTCAGGTCGATATCGTGGAGGGTGTCTTTGTCCGCTTCGGGGTAGCGGTAACTCACATGGTCAAAGCGGATCTCGCAGGGCAGGTTGGGGTCCCGGGGCAGCGGCTTGCCGCCCGTGAGCCGGAAGGGTTCCGGCCAGTCCAGCGTTTCCCGGATGCGGGAAATTTCCACCGACTGACGGTGGAGGGTAGCCCCCTTGTCCAGGATGCCGCGCACCCACTGGGTGAAACCGCTGACCGCCGTGAAGTAGAGCAAAAACTGGGAGGCGGGCAATCCTTCGGTGAGGGCCAGCCGGATGAGATACGCATAGGCGATGCCGTCCCGGGCAAAGGTGAGCACCAGGTCGGCGCCGTCGATCCAGAGGTAATGCAGTTCCCGCCGGCGCAGATAGTCGCTGAAGAGCCGGATGACCCGTTCCCACACCTCGTTCAGCCAGGGCTGCAGGCCAAACAGGCGGATGTCCTTGGCGTTGGCCCGGTCGGTACAGCTGCGGCGCAGATAGCCCATCCGGTTGCTGTACTCCTCCTCTTCCTCCCGGTGCTGATAAATCCAGCGGTTGGTGCGCAGGCTGACCAGATACCCCGCCACCGTGGTGACGAGCACCACCGCCAGCAGAAAGGGATGCAGCCCCGACAGCAGCACCAGATAGGCCCCAAAGCCCAGCAGGTTGGTGAGCAGATCGGTGAGGGTCTGCCAGACGGCCTCGGTGGCGTCCTGGTTGGACGAACAGGCGCCGGCGGATTTTTCAATGGCTTTCACAAAGCCGGTATCCAGCGCATTGGAGAAGGAGGTCCCGGCCATTTTGTCGGAAATGTGGCTGATGATCTGCAGCCGGACACTGATGCGCCCATAGATGGCGTTTTCGTCCAGGTACGCTTTGACACCGTAGAGTACAAACAGCACCGCGGTGAAGGCGAGAATCACCCCCACCAGGCTTTGCAGCGGGGCGTGGGATTCCACCCGGGCCAGCACCGCCGGGGCCAGCAGCAGCTGGGCGATGGTGCCCCCCGCCGTGGCCGCCGCAATGCCCGCGCACAAAAAGGGAACGGTTTTGTCCACCCGCCGGGCCATGCCCAGCATGAAGCCCACATTTTGCAGGGTGTTGTATTTGGGTTTTTCCTTCATGAATTTCACCTCTTGCCTATACCCTACCACCAAAAAAGTCCCCGGGCAAGATTCCGGGGACGAATTGCAGTTTTGGGGGGACGAACCGTTCACAGCTGGGGGATCAAAATCTCGGTGGTGAAGGCGCCGTCCTCACTGTTGCGGCTGAGATACCCGTCCAGCTTTTCGATGATGTTGTCGATGCGCACCAGCCCGAAGCCGTGGCCCGCCCCCTTGGTGGTGGCAAACCGGCGGCCGATCTTTTTTTGTTTGCCGGCGGCGGTAAAGTTGGTAAAGCTGATGTAGAGCTGGGTGCCCTTCATATCCATATACACCCGGATGAGGCGCTGTTCCTCCGGCAGGGAAAGGCTCGCCTCGATGGCGTTGTCGAAGAGATTGCCCAGTATGACGCAGAGGTCCAGTTCCGACATCCGCAGTTTGACCGGGACATGGGCGTCCGCCTGCACCGGGATATGCCGGGACTTTGCCAGGGAAATCTTGCTGTTGAGAATGGCATCGGCCATGGCGTTGCCGGTCTTGATGACGGTATCCACGGTGTTGAGGTCGGTGTCCAGCTTGTCCAGATAGTCCTGAATCCCCGCCAGGTCCCCCTGGGCGGCCAGGGCTTTCATCACCTGGATGTGGTTGCGGTAGTCGTGCCGCCAGCCGCGGATCTGCCGGTACATGTTCTCCACTTCCCGGTAGTGGGTGTCCACCAGCTCCCGCTGGTAGGCTTCCAGCGCCCGGTCCATTTTCCGGGAAAAGAATTTCATTTTCTTTACCCCCTTTGGATGATGGCGCGGTTGATGCGCTCATAGGCGCCCCGGGGCAGCGGCAGCACGGTGCCGTCGTTGAGGGTCACCGCCGTTTTGCTTACCCGGGCCACGCAGCCCAGGTTCACCAGCGCCGACCGCCCCAGCCGGAAGAAATTGTCGTCCAGCTGGGCTTCCAGCTCGCTCAGCGTCATTTTTACCGTGCAGTCGGTCTTGGCGTGGATGGTCACATAGTTGCCCTGCACCTCCGCCGAACGGATCTGGTAGACCGGCAGCCGCACCACCTCGCCGGGCAGTTCCAGCAGCAGGGTGCGCTGGTTGCTGTGCAGTTTTTCCACCGCCCGGTCCAGCACGGCAAAGAGTTTTTCCTCCTTCACCGGCTTCATCAGGTAGTGCAGCGCCTCCACCTCGTACCCGTCGGCGATGTAATCCGAGTAGCCGGTGATGAAAACGATCTGCACGGCGTCGTTTTCCTTGCGCAGGGTGCGGGCCAGGCTCACGCCGTCCATGGGGCCCATCTCGATATCCAGCAAAAGGATCTGCACGTCCTTGTCCTCGGCATAGCGGAAGAGGAAACTCTCGGCCGAAGGGTAGAGCGTCAGCTCCACCCGGTGGCCCCGATCCGCCGCCCAGCGCTTTACCAGCGTTTGCAGATAGTCCCGGTCGGCGGCGGCATCGTCACAGATGGCTACGGTACAGTTCATACGGCTTTCCCCTCCCCGGCCTATTATACGCCCCCCGCGCCGCCGGGGCAAGGGCTGCCCGGGGCAGCAAAAATGCGGCACCCGGGCAGGTGCCGCACAAAGGCCGGTTATCCGGCGGAAGAATCCGCCTCCTTTTGCAAAAACGCCTGCATCTCGGTGGGGGTCATGCTCACCAGCCGGTAGGTGAAATGGCCCTCGTAGCTGATGCGGGCATAGAGCTGGGTTGCGGCACTGTAGCGCGCTTCCCCGTGGGCACCGGCGTAGCCCGCCAGCGTCTGGGGCTGCCAGTCGGCAATGGTATCCAGCCCGGCACAGGCCAGCACGGTATCCAGGGTGGGCGGGGTGGTCTCGGGGCCGTTCTGGAGATCCAGGTAGACGGGTACCCCGTCGGTGGTGAAGATGGCCTGGAAGTGAAACTGCGGGTACCCCCGCACCGGCCCGGTGGGGGCATTGCCGGGATCGCGGGGCATCAGGATGTACTGTTCCAGCCCGGCGTCCAGTGTATAGCGGGTCAGGGCAAAACGTTGGGTATCCTGCACGGTGCCCCGCACCGCCGCCCGCTGGAAATCATCCAGCACGCCGCCCGCGGCCAGGGCGTCCACCCGCCCGAGGAAATCCGCCTGCTGCTGCGCCGGGTCGGTGGCGGTATCGAGGGTCCAGCCGTCGGTGCTGCCCTGAAGGGACTGGTTCAGGCTGTGGGCGCAGCCGTAGAGCAGGCAGGCCGTGGCGTTCTGCCGCCCGGCGGCGGGCAGAGCCTCCCCCGTGGGCGGGGCAAAGGGCGCCGTGGCCGCGAGCAGGGCGTCCCACAGGCCGAAGGCGAGAAAGGGCAGCACCAGGCAGAGGGCCACCGCCAGTTTTGCAAAGCGCAAGGGGGATTTACGGGTTTTCATGGGGCACCTCCTCCCGGGCCAGGGGCAGCAAAAGGCTCACACAGGTGCCCTGCCCCGGTGTGCTGGCAAATTCCAGCGCTGTGCCGTGGAGTTCCGCAATGCGGCGGCAGAGGGCCAGCCCGATGCCGCTGCCCCCGCTGCGGCGGGAGCGGGATTTATCCACCATGTAAAAGGGTTCGGTGAGGCGGGCCAGGTCCTTGGCGGGGATGCCGCAGCCGTTGTCCTCCACCGTGAGCCGGGCTTTGCCGTCCTCCGCCCGGCAGGTCACCGTCACCCGGCCATCGGGAACCTCCCGGCAGGCGGTGCGGGCGTTGCGCACCAGGTTCAGAAGCAGGTCCTGCAAGAGGCTTTTGTCCCCGCACAGGGTACATCCTCCGGGACGGTAGTCCACCGGGGTGCCGCCATCCAGCCGGCCCAGGCTGCGCTGCACCGCCGCAAAGAGCGCCCGGTCGGGTACGGGCAGCCGCTCGGGCTGCTGGTGGTCCATCTGGAGCAGCGCCAGCAGCTTGAAGGAAAACTCCTCCAGCCGGTGGGTCTCGTGGTAGATGTAGTCGGCGGCTTCCTTCACGTCGGCAGCCTCCGCCGAACCGGCCCGCAGCCAGTCGGCATAGCCCATCATCGTGGTCATGGGGGTTTTGAGTTCATGGGTGAAAGCCGCCACAAACTCCTTTTCCCGGCGCAGGCTCTCGTCCAGGGCTTCCACCCGGTCCTGCACCGCCCCGGCCATGGCGTCGAAGTGGGTGCTCAGGGCGCCGATCTCATCGTCGGTATCCACCCGGGTGCGGCTGGCATAGTCCCCCGCCGCTATGGCGCGGCTGGCGGATTCCAACCGAGCCAGCGGTGCCGTGAGCCGGGCGCTGAACCGGGCACAGACCAACCCGCCCAGGGCAAGGGCCGCCGCGGCCGCCGCCAGCCAGGTGAGGAGCTGGGCGTTGCGGGCGCGGAACACCGGCGTCAGGTCGGTGCCGGTGATGAGCAACGTCTGCTGCCCCGGCACCGGCAGCGGGGTGGCCTGCAGCAGCCATACGGTGCCCTGATTCCGCCAGAGCATGGCGGCGCTGTCGGCCTCCCCCAGCAGGGAGGCCAGGTCGGCGGGGCGCAGGGCCTGGGGCAGGGCGGAATACACCGGCAGGCTGCCGTCCCGGTAGAGGGCAAAGACCTCCGCCCCGTGCTGGGCGGCATAGTTCATGGCGGCCTGGCTCAGCAGTGCCTGGGGATAGGGGCTGGCCGAGGCAGGCAGGGTGTAGTATTCCTTGAGCAGGGCGTCCTGCAATTGGCTGTGCCGCTGGTTGGCGGCGGTGCGGGCGGTGGCCAGGTTGGCCGCAAAGGCCTGGCCCATGACCAGCATACCCACCAGCGCCAGGGCGGCTGCCAGCAGGCAGACCACCGCCGCCGTGATTTTGGTGCGGAATTTCATAGGGTGCCTTCCTTACAGGTCTCCATCGGGGTTGAGAATCGTACAAAGCTGCCAGTTCTGGTCACCGTCCAGCCAGGAGTCCAGGTCGGTGACTGCCCAGAGGAAAACCGGGCTGTCGAAAGTATCGGTGCTGCCGTCCGGCCCCATGGCCGTGAGCATCCGGTCCCGGGTGCCCACCATCAGCAGGCAGCGGTCCCCCGCCCGGGCATACAGCCGGGGCAGCCGCGGCGTCACGCCGTTTTTCGCCCAGGTGGCCGTGCGAGGAGTCAGGGTGCCGTCGTCCAGCTGCACCACATAGCCGTCCTCCCGGTTTTCCCGGGCAATGGCCACCGCCAGCCGCCCCTCGTACACGGGGCCCAGGTCGATACCCTCCCCGTCCCCTTCCAGCGGCAGGGTGCAAACGGTGCGGGTCTGCCCGGTGCCCAGGTCTGTGACCTGGAGCTGGTCGGAACCGGCGGGCACGGTGTACCACAGCCCGTCCAGCAGCGCCGCCGCCCGGGTAGCCCCGTAGGTGTCGGTTTGCAGCGCCGGACTGCAGTTTCCATCGGCGGAGAGCAGCTGCAGCTCCCGGCAGGTGTTCTCATAGTCACCGTCCCGGCGCGCCGGGGTGCCGTCCGCCCGCAGGGACCGGCTGAAGAGGATTTTGCCCTCCACCAGCCCCAGATACTGCCCGTAGGCGCCGATGTCCTGCCGCCAGACGCATTCCGCCCGGTACGGCGGGCCCTCGGGGTCCTCGTTGAGCACCAGGCGGCAGAGGGACGCCGGGAAGCAGGGCTGCCCCGTTTCGTCCTTCGGCTCGCAGCGCTGGAACACCCAGAGATTCTCGCCGTCGGTGAACCAGTGGCTGTCGGTGCAGGCGTAGTCCTGCTGGTAAACCCCGCAGTAGTCGGGGGCCCCGTTCATCCATTCCACCAGCGGGGCGGGTGCGCCCTCGGTCTCCGAGGTGAACACCGCGCTGTAGGGCTGGGTGCCCGGGGTACCCTCGCCGGTTGTCTCCCAAATCCAGTAGAGCCGCGCCCCGTCGGTGAGGATGCGCAGCTGCCGCACCTGGGCGGAATTGTCGGCCCGCAGCCAGGCCGGGCAATCGGGGCCGGTGTGGGTACAGCCCGGCTTGGCACAAAGCACCCGCTGCTGCCCGTCGGTGAGGTCCAGTGTGGTCAGGTAGATCTGGGCGGTATCGTCGATGCGGGATTGCAGATAGCACCGCCCGTCGGCCACGGTGGTCAGCTCCCGCAGCGTGGGCGCCGCGGCGGTTTTCTCGGCTTCTTCAGCGGCCGGGGCCGGGGTGGCTTCGGCGGTTTCTTCCGTTTGCACCGGGTTCGCCGGGGCAGCGGCACAGCCTGCCAGCAGCAGGGCGGCCAGCAAAGCGGATGCCTTGCGGCAGAGAGCGCGTTTCATAAAGGCTCCTTTCAGAGGTTCGCGTCGGGCAGCAGCTCACAGACGGTCCAGTTCTGGTCGCCGTCCAGGTAGGCGTCCAGGTCCTCC
Source organism: uncultured Subdoligranulum sp. (assembly GCA_900545545.1). Classification (GTDB taxonomy): domain Bacteria; phylum Bacillota; class Clostridia; order Oscillospirales; family Ruminococcaceae; genus Gemmiger. Next base: position 58,968 of record UQZO01000010.1, read on the forward strand.
ACCGCATACACCGAGAGGGAGCTGGGGTGGGTGTAGGTGCCGCCGTCTTGCCCCATGTCGGTGACCATACGGTCCTGACTCCCTACTTTCATCAGGCAGCGGTCCCCCGCCACCTGGTAGAACACCGGCACCCGGGGAATCGCCCCGTCCTTGGCCCAGGTGGTGGGCAGGGTGGTCGCAGCGCCGGTCTCGGTGTCGATGACATACCGCACATCCCCCGCATCCAGGCTCAGGTCCACCACCAGCCGCCCCCCGTACACAAATTGCGGGTTGACGCTGAAGGTTTCCGCCGCTTCCGGCAGATTGCAGAGGGTGCGGCTTTCCCCGGTGCGCAGGTCGGTCACCTGCAGGTCGGTACTGTCGGCGGCCATCGTGTACCACTGCCCGTCCAGCAGGGCCTGCGTCTTGTAATCGCCGTTGACAAACCGGGCCAGCGGTTCCCCCAGGGTGCCGTCGCAGCCCAGCACCCGCAGTTCGGTGGTGCTGTTCTTGTAGTTGTCGGCCATGCTGCCGGTGTCGGGGCCGGGGTACTGCACCCCGACCACGAGCTGCCCGTCCAGCAGGCCCGCATAGCCGGTGGAACCGTCCCGTACCTGCCGCCAGACCACCCGGGCCGTATAGGGTGCGAAACCGCCCTCGGGGGCGGGCTCAAAATGCACCAGTGTCGCGGCAAAGGTCTGCTCGCCGGTGGTCTCCTCCGGCGGGTTGGAGGTGATCAGCGCCCAGAGGGTCTCGCCGTCGGTGAACCAACGGCTGTCCATGTATTCATTGTCCTGCAGAAAACTGCCGCCGTAGTTGGGGGTGCCGCCCATCCACTCCACCGGCGGCGCGTCGGCCCCCTCGAGCCCCGAGACGAACACCGAGCTCTGGGGATCAATGGTCCCCATATCGTAGTGCCCGTAATCCGTGAGGTTCACCCAGTAGAGCTGTTCCCCATCGGTGTAGAGTTCCAGCTTGTTGGGCCGGCCCACGGTACTGTCCTGCAGCCAGGCCCAGCAGTCGGGACCGGTGTGGGTGCAGCCCGGTTTGGTGCAGGCCACCCGCTGCTGCCCGTCGTGGAGGTCGATGGTGGTCAGAAAGATCTGGCCGCTGTCATCAATAGCGGACGCCACATAGTACCGGTCCGGGGTGCAGGGGGTCAGTTCCCGCAGCACCGGCGCGGCGGCGGTTTTCCCGGCTTCTTCGGTGGCCGGGGCCGGGGTGGCCCGGGCGGTTTCTTCCGTTTGCACGGGGTCCGCCGGGGCGGCTGTGCAGCCTGCCAGCAGCAGGGCGGCTGCCAGCCAGGAAAAGGTTCGTTTCATCGGGGCACCTCCTGTTTGGGTTCTTCGGGCTGCAGGCAGTAGCCTACCCGCCACACCGTTTCGATCTGGGAATCCCAGCCCAGCTTGCGCCGCAGCCGCCGGATGTGGGTATCCACCGTGCGGGCGGTATCCAGCTCGGCGTCCAGGCCCCATACGGTTTCCAATATGTAATCCCGGTAGAGCGCCCGCCCCCGGTTGCGCAGCAAAAGCAGCAGCAGTTCGTATTCTTTGGGGGTCAGCTCCGCCGGGGCGCCGTTTTTGGTCACCTGCTGGCGGGCGGTATCCACCGTCACGTCCCAGGCGCGCAGCACCGCCATGCCCCGCCCGGTGCGGCGCAGCACGGCCTCCACCCGGGCCAGCAGTTCCGCCGGGGCAAAGGGCTTGACGATGTAGTCGTCCGCCCCCTGGTGCAGCCCCTGGACCCGGTCCTCCAGGGCGGCCTTGGCCGTGAGAAAGATCACCGGCGTGCCGGTGGGGCGGATGTAGCGCAGCAGGTCGTAGCCATCCACGCCGGGCATCATGATATCCAGCAGCACCAGCTCGTAGCGGTTGCGTTCCACCAGGTCGGCGGCCAGGCGGCTGTCGGTGACGGCGACGCAGGGATACCCGCCGCCGGTGAGGGTGCGGCGGATCAGCGCCGCGATGGGTTCTTCATCATCCACAATGAGGATCGGTTCCAAAACGGTCCACCTCCTGCTTCCATTATACCGCCAAATGTGACCAACTTGTCACCAAATCGGGGTCCGGGGCATTTTTTCGCCCCGGTTCTTGCGCAGGGGGCCGGGTTTCAGCCCCTGGGGTAGGGGTGCTCCCCCGCGGCGGGCATCTGCAATTTGCGGTACTGGGAGGGCGAGATGCCGTACTCCCGCCGGAAGGCACGGAAAAAGGTGGAATAGTCCGAAAAGCCCACCGTCTCGTAGAGGGTCTCCAGCGGTTTGCCCGCAAGGATCTCGGTTTTGGCGGCAATGAGCCGCCGCTGGGTGACGAACCGATAAAAACTGATGCCCATTTTTTGCCGGAAGGTCTGGCTGATGGTGCTCTGGCTGACAAGGAACTGGCGGGCGGTGCCTTCCAGCGTGATTTTTTCAGCCAGATGGCCCTCGATATAACTGACCAGGGCATCCAGCAGCTCGGGCTTTTCGGTCATGGGCGGCGGCATCTGCCCGGCGTTGCAGGCCCGCTTGAGCTCCACCAGCAATTGCAGGGTGTTGCCGCACACATGGCCCTGCCAGCCGGGGGCGTGGCGCTCGGCCTCCTTACAGCCGCGGGCAAACATCTGGTTCAGGCTTTCCCAGGGGGTGCCCGCCGTGCGCAGCAGGCGGTAGTGTGCCCCGAAATCCAGCTCGGGGCAGAAGATCCGGGCATAGTCCATGAACTCGGGGCTGATCCAGAGCACGTACCGGAAATAGGGTTCCACCAGCTGTTCCAGAAACAGCGGCCGGTGGCTGACCCCCGGCGGCACGATGACCACATCCCCCCGGTGCAGGCGGTAGCGGTCCGCCCCCAGCAGGTATTGCAGGTTGCCGCTGCAGCAGTACAGCAGCTCATAGAAAGTGTGGCTGTGCAGCTGCACCACGTCTTTGGTATAGCTGATATCGCTGTGGGTATCCACATAGCGGGAATCCATCTCCATCTCCTGATAAAGATTTTCGATGGTCTGGCCGTGCCGACGCAGATAGGCTTCGATCTCCTTGCCGGACGCTTCCCTCTCGCCGGGATTTTCCCGGGCAATCTGCTCCCGACAGGCGACAAGATCGGAAAGTTTCACAAAAATCGCCACCTTTTGTTGTCGATTATGGCAATAGTATAGCGAAAATTTGCTGTTTTTGCAATATAGAATGCCGAAACAGCAATTTTCTTTGCAATTCATTTACGGTATGCTAGAGACAGAAAGGAAAAGCGGAACTGGTACCGCCGGTTTTCCATGGGTTCAAAACGAAAGTAAGGAGAATTGCAAATGAAAACCAAATCGGTACGCCCGTTCGGCTTCCGCGATGAACTGGGCTATGTCTTCGGCGATATGGCCGGCAGCTTTGTCAACCTGTTTGTAGACGCCTATTTCCTCACCTTCTGCACCTATGTACTGGGCATCAGCCCCGCCTGGATGGCCGGTCTGTTCCTGGTGGCCCGCCTGTGGCACGCCATCAACGACCCCATCATGGGTTCCTTCCCCGATCGCTGGCACCTGGGCAAAACCGCCGACAAGTTCAAGCCCTGGATCAAGCTCTTTATGATCCCGCTGGCACTCTCCGGTGTGCTGTGCTTCTCCCACGTTCCCTTCGAGGGCATCCTGCTCCACGCCTGGGTGGCCTTCGCCTACATCTTCTACGGCATGTCCTACACCGGCACCAGCATGCCCTTCGGCGCCATGGCCAGTGTGGTCTCCGCCGACCCCATCCATCGCAGCCGCCTCTCCCGCGCCCGCAGCATCGGCGGCACCGTGGTGGGCATCGGCGCGCTGTCCTTCGTGCCGGTCATCTGCTTTGACGCCAACTCCAACATCATCCCCGAGCGCTTCACCCTGCTGGCCGTCATCTTCGGTGTGCTGAGCATCCTGTGCTACCTGGGCCTGCTGAACCTCACCCAGGAGCGCGTGCGCGAGGCCCCCAAGGCCGCGGCCAAGTTCAACTACGGCGAAGTGCTGAAAGCCGCCCTGCACAACCGTCCGCTCATCGGCGTGATGGTGGCCACCATCGGCAGCATGCTCTTCATCACCGGCAGCAGCCAGCTGAACAGCTACATCTACAAGGAATACTTCCACAACACCGGCGCCATGACCATCGCCAGCCTGGCCAACATCGTCATCATCGTCATCTGCTTCCCGCTGGTGCCCCGTCTGGTCAACCGCTTCGGCAAACGCAACGTCATCCTGGTCATAAGCGCCTACTGCCTGGTGCTCAGCGCCCTGAAAGTCTTTATCCAGTTCCAGAACGTCTGGGTCTACACCACCATCTACATCCTGGCCATGATCGGCCAGACCGCTTTCACCATGCTGATCTGGGCGCTGGTCACCGACTGCCTGGACTACAGTGAATGGAAGCTGAACATCCGCAGCGACGGCAGCATGTACAGCCTGTACACCTTCAGCCGCAAGATCGGCAGCACCATCGCCTCCACCGGCGCCGCCTCCGCCCTGGCCGCCATCGGCTATGTGTCCGGCACCAACGTGGTGCAGACCGCCGCCACCGTCAACAACATCTACTACCTGGTCAACATTGTGCCGGTGATCACCTGCGTGCTGGAGCTCATCGGCATCGGCCTGATCTTCAACCTGGACAAAAAGACCACCAACCAGATGTACGCCGAGCTGGCCCAGCGCCGTGCCCAGGCCGCCGAAACGCAGGAATAATGCCCTGCCAAAACCCGGGAGATGAAATCCAATGACCAAAATCGATCTGCATCTGCACTGCACCCGCACACCGGTGCCCCGCACCGACAAAGGCTTTGTGAGCACCGCCGCCGAGATGGTGCCCCATCTGGAAGAGCTGGGCATCGAAAAAGCGGTGCTGCTCTCGGCAGGGGAAACGGGCGGCATGATGGCCTGCAACGAGGACCTGCGGTGCATCTGTGAAGAGGACCCCGCCCACTTTGCCTGGATGTGCAACCTGGACCCGGTGGAGCCGGATACCATCCGGCAGCGGCTGGCCCGGTACAAAGCCCAGGGGGCCGTGGGCATCGGGGAACTGATGATCAACCGCCGCCTGGACGACCCGCTGCTGCGCGAGATTTTTGCCGCCGCCGGGGAACTGGGGCTGCCGGTGACCTTTCACATGAGCCCCCGGGTGGGCTTCGGCTACGGCGTGGTGGATGACCCCGGCCTGCCGCTGCTGGAAAAGACGCTGCAGGATTTCCCCGATACCATCTTTTTGGGGCACAGCCAGCCCTTCTGGATCGAGATGAGCGGCGACGCCCCCACCGACGCCGAGGGCCGCAACGCCTGGGGCCAGGGACCGGTGGTGCCGGGGGGCCGGGTGCCCGCGCTGTTTGAAAAGTACCCCAACCTGTACGGCGACCTGAGCGCCAACAGCGCCGGGTGCGCCCTGATGCGGGACCCGGAGTTCGGGCTGGCGTTTGTGGAACGGTACGCCCAACGGCTGTTTTTTGCCACCGACATGGTTAACACCGAGATGGTGTTCCCGCTGGGAGAATGGCTGGACCGCCAGTTTGCCGAAGGCCGCCTGAGCCGCGCCGCCTATGAATCTGTCTGCCGCAAAAATGCAGAGCGCGTTTTTGGTCTGTAACACTTTGTTCTGAGAGGAGCTTTTAAAATGGAACTGCGTACACGGATTTTGCCCCGTATGCTCAACAGCGAGGTGGAGGAATACCTCGCACACAATGACATCATCATCGTACCCGTCGGCACTGTGGAGATGCACGGCGGTCTGCCGCTGGACAGCGAAACGGTCATCAGCGAAGCGTACGCCCTGAAGATGGCCGAGGCCTGCGACGGCCTGGTGCTCACCGGGCTGCCCTACTTCTATGCCGGCGCCACCGCCAGCGGCCGCGGCACCGTGCAGGTGAGCATCCGCCAGGGCATCGACTACCTGGGCGCCATCGCCCGCAGCCTGCTGCGCCAGGGCTTCAAGCGCCAGGTGTACATCAGCTTCCACGGCCCGGCCCACATGACCTGCAGCCCCATGGTGCGGGATTTCTTTGACGAGACCGGCGTGCCCATCCTGTACATGGACCTGACGATGCAGATGATGCGCAACGCCCGGGACCTGTTCAAATCCATGGACAGCTTCCACACCATCACGGTGGGCGCCTACGACATCATGGGCCGTCTGCAGGATGTGCCCCTGACCACCGAATATCACCACACCGACCCCCAGAGCTGTGCCCCCTTTGACGATATCTTCGGCATGGCGTACCAGAGCGCCGCCATCGGCTACTGCTTCGCCGAGCACAAGGACCACATGAGCACCCCGGCCATCCCCGACGAGGCCACCCGCAATGCGCTGGCCGCCGAGGGCCGCGAACTCATCGAGGCGCTGGTGGCCCGGATGGATATGCCCCATGTGGTGGCCCAGATGCGCAGCCTGGAAGCCTACAACACCGAGGTTGCCAAGAAATACCCCTGGGTGCCCTACGCCGGGGCGCTGGATCCCAAAGCCTGATTTTCCCCCTTTTTCTTCCATAGAGAAATCCCCGCTGCAAATATGCAGCGGGGATTTTTTTAGGTTGGGGCGGTTTGCGTTTCAAACCGGCAGAGCAGCGCTTCCGCCGCCGGGTTCCCGGTTTTGCAGCGCACTCGGCTCAGCCTGACTGCCGGGCGCCGCCGGTCCAGAGAGGCAGCAGCCGGGAACATGCTTCGGCGTTCTCCCGCAGAAGATTTTCCACGCCGGCGGCCGCCGTGGGGCCGAAATCGTCAAAGGGCAGCGCATCCCGCAGTTTGTCGGGCCGCACCAGGCGAAGCCCCAGCTCACTCGCGGGATGGGCGTCGTACCGGTCGGCCAGGCGGCGGGCCTCGGCCAGGTCGGCATCGGCCTGGTCCCGCAGGCCCTGCTGCTCTGACAGAATGGCGCAGCACGCCCAGCTGGCAGCCAGGTACTTGTCCATCCGGGAGGGCGCCTCCGGGCGGCGGAGCCCCTCACAGAAACGGCAGGTCAGCACCATCAGGGTGCGGGCCTCCGCCGGGTCGGCTGCCGGGTCGTTGCCTTCCGCCGCATTCAGGTAGCCAATGCTGAGGGCGGACAGGACGGGAAACAGCCCCAGCAGGGCGTTTTCCAGGTAATCCACCGCCTCAGCACGGCGGCCGGGCAGCTGTGCCAGCGCCTGCCCGATGCGGGCGTTGTTCAGCCCTTCCACATCGTTCTGCTGCAGCAGCGCAATGCCGCGGTCGGTCTCCCCCAGGTCCAGGGCCAGGTCAGCCAGCCGGTTGCAAAGCTCGGTGCGGCTGCGCTTGGGGTCGGTGTTCTGGTCCATCAGTTCCAGGGCACGGGTGTACCACGCCTCTGCCTGGCGGGCCGCGTCGGGGTCCTTTTCCTCCAGCGCGGCCATCTGCATCAGCACCGCGCACTGGTAAAAGATTTCAAAACTGTTGGGAAACTGCTTTACCGCCTTTTCAGCGGTGCGGCGGCCTTCGCCGTACTGCCGGGCGGCCCGCTGGGACCGCAGCCGGGCCACCGTGTCGGCCAGGCTGGTGCTCTGCTGCCGGTACCCCAGCAGCACATCCACCGAGGTGCCGAAGAAATCCGCCAGTTCCAGAATCAGCGAAAGGTCCGGGGTGGAGCTGCCGCTCTCCCATTTGGAGACCGTTCCCACGGCGACGCCCAGCACCTCGGCCAGCTGCTCCTGGGTCAATTGTCTGTCCCGGCGAAACTGCCGGAGATTTTCCGCCAAAAAAACCTGCATAACGTGTCCTCCCTGTATGGTTGGTTGTGTAGATTTCCGGCACGGTACCGCTCCGATGCCATTATTGTACACCACCGCGCGGGCCGGGAACAGAGCGGCGTTTTCCAAACGAGAAGAAGATTTTTTTCCGAAGTGGAAAGTTTCAGGCAGAAAAAAGCTGCGGAGAGAATCTCTCCGCAGCGCAAAGGGAATTCATCCAGGCAAAAGTCCCCGGCCCTTACACAATGGCGCAGACCTGGGCTTCGGGCACCACGCTGGACAGCTGCCGGTGGGAATACGGCAAAATGTGGGAATGCCCCGACTTCTTCCCCCTGGAGGGCAAACAGCTGCTGCTGGTGATCCCCCAGGAGATGGAAGCCAGCCCCGACGGGGAATTCCATCCCGGGTTCGGCACGGTGGCCCTGCTGGGCCGTTACGACAAGGCCACGGCCCGCTTCACCCGGGAAACGGTCCAGCCCATCGACTACGGCACCGACTTCTACGCCCCCCAGACTGTGCTGACCCCCGACGGACGCCGGGTAATGGTGGCCTGGATGGAAAACTGGGCCACCGTGAACGAAGCGCCCCGCCGCCACCCATGGTTCGGCCAGATGACGATGCCCCGGGAGCTCTTCCTGCGGGAGGGGCGGCTGTGCCAGCGGCCGGTGCGGGAGCTGGAAACCCTGTGGCAGGATACCCTCACCCGCCACGAGGTGCTGGACGGCGACGCCGTTTACGAAGGGGTGGCCGGGCGTCGGCTGGACCTGACGGTGACGCTGGACGCCGCCGCCAGCCCCGATTGCCGCCGCTTCACCCTTAGCTTTGCCCAAGATGCCCGCCACCGTACCACGGTGGAATGGAGCCCCGTGTACAACGAACTTCTCTTTGATCGCAGCGACTGCGGCACCCGGCGGGATATCCCCCATCTCCGCCGCCTGAAAGCCGCGCCGAAAGACGGCAAGCTGACCCTGCGGCTGATCCTGGACGGGGATTGCCTGGAACTTTTTGTCAACGACGGCGAGCGGACCCTCACCGCCCTGCTGGACACCCCCGCCGAGGCGGACGGCATCTCGCTGCACAGCGAGGGTGCCGTAACGCTGGAACTGTTACAGCATACTTTGCACTGAAAGCCGAAAAATCCGGCAGACACGCCTGTGTCTGCCGGATTTTTTTGTTGTATCAGGTGCTTTCCCGCTCCACCAGGGTGGCGGCAAAACTCAGGTGCTGGGCCGGGGGCCGGGCATCCTCCGGGGCTTCGATCTCCTCAATGAGCATCTGCACGGCCTTTTTGCCGATCTCGGCGGAGGGGATCTCCAGCGCGGTCAGGCTGGTCTCCAGCATATCCCCGATGGCGTGGCCGGTGAGGCTGAGCACCCGGATGTCCCTGGGCACCTGCAGGCCCCGGTCCTTGAGGGCGCGCAGCGCGCCGACGCCCTGCACATCCACCGCCGCCATGATGGCATCCAGCGCGGGGGCCCGGTCCAGCAGCGACTCGGTGCAGAAATAGCCGTATTCAAAGGTGTTCACGGGTTTGTCCACCGAGACGGTGATCTCCTCCAGGCCGAACTCCTTCAGCGCCCGGCAGTAGCCCAGATACCGCTCCCGGTAGGGGGCCAGGCCGCCATCGCCGTTGATGAGCCCGATGTGGCGGCAGCCGCGGCGGACCAGATACTTTACCGCCTCATAACCGCAGGCTTCAAAATCCGCCACCACGCTGCTGAGGCGGGGTTCCTGGCGGCGCACCACCTGGATGACCGGCAGCCCGCTGCTGTGCAGGTCCCGCAGTAGCCGGGACGAATGAGCGGTCCCGGCGATGAGGATGCCGTCCACAAAACCGTTGCGCAGGCGGCCCAGGGCTTCCCGCTCGATCTTGGGGTCGTCCTCGGTGCTGCAGATAAGGGTGGCGTAGCCCCGCTCCCGGGCATGGCGCTCCACCGCCTGCACAATATCGGCAAAGGCGGTCAGGTTCAGCCGGGGCACCACCACCCCGAGGGTATGCCGCTTGCCCTGCCGCAGCCCCTGGGCCAGCACGTTAGGCCGGTAGCTCAGCTCCTTTACCGCCGCGTAGATGCGGGCCTTGGTATCGGGGTGGACATACCCGCTGTTGTTCAGCGCCCGGGAGACCGTGCTCACGTCCACACAGGCCCGCTTCGCCACATCTTTGAGTGTCGCCATGCAAACCACCCTCCAAACGTTTTCCTATTTGGTATCAGTATAGCCCGGCCGGGCGCCGGGTGCAAGCCAAAAGAGGCGGTGTCGGCAATCTGCACAAGGAAAAGCCGGCAAAGTATACAAAAAACACAAGTTCTGCAACAAATTGTAGGGGATATGCAACAAATTGCAGAGAAGGCCAAATTCGTTGACGGGGATATTTCCGGTGTGGTATAAAAGAACCAGAGGATATACAAACGATTGCACAGGCCCGAAGGCATCCGCGGCGCGCGACACGGAACACCAGATGGCCGGCGATCCCATCCAAGACAAAACCATCTACCTACGATCAAAATAGACAAAAAAGGAGAAACCATCATGGCTAAGCAGAAAACTTTCAAGACCATTTTCCCCGCCGTTTCCGTTCCCCTGAACGAGGACTACTCCATCAACGAGACCGAGTTCCGCGCTTACCTGCGCTGGATCAAGAGCTTCTACGGCAAAGGCATCGAGGGCCTGGTCTGCAACGGCCACACCGGTGAGATCACCGGCCTGACCCGTGCCGAGCGCAAGCGCGTGGTGGAGATCTGCGCCGAGGAATGCGGCGACGTGATGACCATCATCTCCGGCGTCAACTGCGAGAACACCATCGAGTCCATCGAGATGGCCAAGGAAGCCAAAGAGGCCGGCGCCGACGGCATTCTGCTGATGCCCCCGCACATGTGGCTGCGCTTCGGCATGAACCCCAACGCCCCCTTTGAGTATGTGAAGGACGTGGCCGAGGGTGCCGACATCGACATCATCATCCACCTGTACCCCGCCACCAGCAAGGCCTTCTACCCCGTGGAGACCCTGATCAAGATGTGCAAGGAGATCGACCACGTGAAGTGCATCAAGATGGGCACCCGCGTGACCTCCATCTACGAGCATGACGTCCGCCTGCTGCGGGAAGAGTGCCCCGACATCAGCCTGATCACCTGCCACGACGAGACCCTGTGCGTGAGCTGGTTCCCCGGCATGGACGGCGCCCTGATCGGCTTTGCCGGCTGCGTGCCCGAGCTGATCTGCCCGGCGTGGGACGTCTTCAAGCATCCCGATCAGCACACCCTGAAAGAGGCCCAGGACTGGTCCAACCGCATCTACCACATCTCCCAGGCCATCTACGGCGGCGGCCAGCCCTCCGGCGAAGCCCATGCCCGCCTGAAGGAAGCCCTCTACCAGCGCGGCGTCTTCTCCAACGCCCTCATGCGCAAGCCCGTCCTGCCCCTGAACCAGGAGGAAAAGGACTGGGTCGCCCTGGGCCTGAAGCGCAGCGAACTGCCCGCCGTGGATATGGAGCAGTACAAGTAATTTTCACAGCCAGAAATACGGAGTAAAGTCTCTCCTCAACAAGGGGGCGTATCAGACGGCCCGGGGGCCTTCCGATACGCCCCTTTTGTTTCCGCCTCCCCCATGCGCAACGCCATCCTATCCAGTAGGAGGAGAAAAACCATGAGTCAAACCGAACATGAGGCTGCATCCACTGCGCGGCCTTTTGATCCCAAATCCGTCAAGAAACTGTCCTTTCTGGACATCGTCAAGCGGGTGGGGCCCGGCCTGATCCTGACCGGCGTCGTCATCGGCCCCGGCAACATCACCACCTCTGCCATGCTGGGCGCCGACTACGGCTATTCCATGGTCTGGCTGGTCATTCCCATCGCGTTTATGGGCATCACCTGCATGCTGGCCACCTACCGCATCTCGATGCTGTGCGGCATGCCGATGATCGATGCCATCCGCCATTATTACGGCAACGTGGCCGCCGGTTTTGTGGGCCTGGCCACCTTCCTTTCCTGCTTTTTCTTCACCATGGGCAACGTCACCGGCACCGGCCCAGCTGGCCGAACTGCTGGTGCCGGTGCTGGGCGGCGCCGCCAAGTATGTGATGGGCATTGCCCTGCTGGGCGCGGGCTTCAGCTCGCTGCTGGGCAACACCCAGCGCGGCATGGTGCTGCTGGGCGCCGGGTTCCGCAAGCCCGTTGCCCTGGAAAGCCGCTTCATCCGCGTGGGCTGCCTGCTCTGCCTGGCCCTGGCCTGCGTGATCTGCTTCAGCTACGGCGGCTCCCCCACCCAGCTGATCTACATCGCCAACGTGCTCACCGCCATCTCCACCCCTGTGGGCGGCCTCTTCATCTGCCTGCTGCTGGGCCGCAAGGATGTGAGCGGCGATGTGCCGGTGTCCCGCCCGCTGCAGGTCTGCATGATCATCAGCTACATTTTCTGTGTGGTCATGACGATCTCGGCCCTGGCCACCAACCTGCCCAAAATGCTTTCGTCCTTCGGGCTGTGATCTGCGGTTTCTCCCCGCAAAACAGCGATTCCTCTTACCCTATACCAGCCAAAGCCCCGACCAGCCGGTCGGGGCTTTGGTTGTTGTACAGCATCGGGCGGGAGTTCCCTGAAAAAGCAGCTTCGCCCTACGGAAACAGGGGCACATCACCGTCGGCTGGGTTTTGACCCCCGCCCGCGGGTTCAGTGCTCGCCGCAGTGGCCGCCGCAGCCGTGCTGGCCGCAGCTGTGGCCCTGCCCGTGGGCATGGTCGTGATGGTCGCAGTGGGCGTTGGGGTCAAAGGTCAGCTTGCCTTCGGCCAGGGCCTGGGCGGCGGCATCGGCGCTGCCGCTCACGCCGCCGTAGAGCTTGATGTTGGCCGCCGCCAGCGCCATCTGGGCGCCGCCGCCAATGCCGCCGCAGATCAGCGCATCCACGTTGAGGGCGGTGAGCACCCCCGCCAGCGCGCCGTGGCCGCTGCCGTTGGTATCCACCACCTGGGCGGAAAGGATCTTGCCGTCCTGCACATCGTAGATCTTGAACTGGGCGGTATGGCCGAAATGCTGGAAGATCTGGCCGTTTTCATAGGTGACTGCAATTCTCATGATAGAATCTCCTTCCGGTTTGCGGTATTGCTGGTGATAACTCTGTTTGAAACACGCGGAGACCCCGCACCCGGTGCCCTGCCCGTCGCAGAGGCGGAACTCGCCGCCCTCGATGCGCAAAGGCCGCCCGCTGACCAGCATATCGGCCAGTTTCCGGCGGGCGCTTTCGTAGATTTTCTGCACGGTGGTGCGGGCGATCTGCATGGATGCGCTGCACTGCTCCTGGGACAGGCCCTCCCCGTCGATGAGGCGGATGGTCTCGTATTCATCCACCGTGAGCAGGATGGGCTGCCGGTTTTCGGGCGTACCCTGGGGGCGGAACTCCACCATCCGGGGATAGTGGCAGACCCGCCGGCATTTGGTCGGTCTTGGCATGGGTTTCTCCTTTGTGTGTTCTGGCGTTCAGTATAGACCTATTTGTGGCATATGTCAATTACCGTCCCCTCAAAAACCAACGGCAACAGGCCCGCAGCTTTGGCTGCGGGCCTGTTTGGGTTTTGGGTTTCAGCGGCCGAACTGCTGTTTCATCCGGTGCAGTTCCTTTAACCGGGCGGCCCCTTCGGCCCCCAGCCGCTGGGAGGCCGCTACCACCAGGGTATCCACCAGGGCGGCGGCCGCCGTCATGGAGTGGTACTCCTTCTCGGTGCCGCGGTAGACATAGAGGTTCACATCGGCCCTTTCCTCGGCGGGCGGGTGGATCCGCCCGGTGAAGCAGAGGGTGCGGTAGCCCGCCGCCGGCTGGCGGTGCAAAATCATCCGCCCTTCCGCCGAGACCTTGGAGAAGCCGAAAAACACCACCAGGTCCCCTGCCCCGGCCTGGACCAGGCCTTCCAGCAGTTCGGTACCGCTGCCGGGCAGCAGTTCCACCGGCAGGCCCAGCCGCCGCAGCCGGAAAAACAGCAGCTGCCCCATGGACGCCGAGGCACTTTTGGCCTGGATGAAGATGCGCCGGGCGGAAAGCAGGGCTTCCAGCGCCTGCTCAAAGGCGGCGGGGTCCAGGGCTTCCATGGTTTTTTGCAGGCAGGTCTGCTGCTGTTGCAGGTAGCGGCGGGGGTCAAACTCCCCTTCCGCCAGCACCGTGCGGGCCAGCTTGCCCGCCGGGCCTTCCAGATGGTTCTGGGCCAGCACATGGTTTTTCAGCTGCTTGAAGTCCTGGCAGCCCAGGTGCCGGGCAAACCGGGAAATAGTCGCTTCCGACACCCCCAGATCCGCCGAGAGCTGGCCGATGGTCATAAAGAGAAATTCCTCGCGGTGACTCTCGATAAATTCCAGCAGGCGGCGCTCGGCGGGGGTGAGTTTTTCGGGGCTTTGGGGAAATTGCAGCGGCATGGGGTACCCTCCCTGGGAAAGATGATAGGGCTATTATACCACAGCCGGGGCGTATTGGGCAGCCCAGGCCGGTTCTTTGCCCAGCAGCACCGAAACATAGTCCCCGCCCAGGGCGTGGATCTCCTTGAGGGAGCGCTTGAGCAGCGCCGCCGTGGCCACCTGGCGGGCGGCGTTGTCGGAAACACAAATCTCGTACGCGCCGCCGTTCACCGCCCGGCGCAGGGCTTCCACTGTGTTGAAGCTTTCGGCAAAGCGGGTGCGCACGCAGCCGTACTGCACGGCCTGGTGGGTATCGCTGCCGCTGACCACCGGCAGGCCCAGGGCCTTGCCCAGCCCCGTGGTCAGCCGCTGGGTGCGCTCCCGGTCCTCGGCCAGGTCCTTGCCGTTCATGTCCAGAAAATCCAGCCGGGTGAGCTGGTCGGTGGGCAGTTCGGGGATATGCCCCCCGGCCCGGAAGGGATGGGCCCCGCCCACAAAGACGGGGTATTCCGCAAACAGGTCCATCAGTTGGGCAAAGGGCAGGAAGTTCCCCTTGGCCTTGTAGGGTTCCAGGCGGCGGTTCAGTTCGAGAATGGCTTCCATCGGCCCTACCGACAGGATATGCCCGCCCTCGGCGATGTCTGTCTCCATGCCGGGGAAGATGGGCAGCCCGTCAAAGACCAGGGTATCCCCTTCCCGGTCGGACTGGGAGGCGATATAGCGGTAGAGTTCGGCAAAGCCCCAGGTGTTGAAATGCTCGGTCAGGCAGAGGGCGTCCAGCCCGGCAGACCGGGCTTCCCCAAAGAGCCAGTGGGTGTATTCCTGAGAAAAAGGCAGCTTTTTGGCCAGCTTGCCGTGGGTATGAAAATCCAGATACATCTTCTTCCTCCTGTTATACAAGGCCGGCCAGCAGTACGGTGACTGCCACCCACAGCACCGACACGGCGGCAAAGATGCCGTCGTCCCAGCTCAGGTGCAGCCCGGCCAGCTTGATGCGCCGCACCGCCTTGTTCTGGGCGGCATAGCGGTAGCCGCGCAGTTCCAGCGCTTCCACCGTGGTGCGGCTGCGCTTGGCGGTGTTGAGCATGAGCGGATAGAAGGCGGCCATGATGATCCTGACCTGGTAGGCCAGGTACTTGATTTTGCCGGTAAGGGTATCGTGGGCGGGCGGGTTGCCCCGCAGCCGGTAGCTGAGCAGCACGTTCTGGAATTCCTCCATGAGCATGGGCAGGATGCGGTAGGCGTAGGAGATGGAGAAGGAGAGCTGTTCCGGGCAGCCGAACCACATCAGGCCGTTGGCCAGCCGGTCGGGGTCCAGGCCCGAGAACACCGTGACCGACGCCAGCGAGATGGTGGCCACTTTCAGGGTGAGCACCAGCAGCGGCGCCACGGCGGAGGCATCGCCCCCGAAGAGCCAGGTGGCGATCAGCAGGTAGCCGGTCTGGGAAAAGACGCCCACCGCAAAGAGCAGCAGCACCAGCCCCGCCACCCGGGCCAGCAGGGTGGTGATCATGACCAGCACAAAGCAGCCCAGCAGAAAGGTGGTATCCTGCACGAACCAGGGCACCAGCCCGAAAAAGAGATACCACACCAGCAGCACCCGGGGGTCCCGGGCGGCAATGACGGTATCGTTGTTGCCGTAGGCATTTTTGAGCACCTGATTGCGCAAAAAATCCATGGAGAATTTGTCCAGGATGTTTTCAGACAGTTTCTGCATCATACCGCATTCTCTCCTTCAAACTGCCGCAGAAATTCCGGCACCGTGTAGCACAGGGCCTGTTCGTCCAGGGCGCGGCCCATGGCGAAGATCTCCGGCGGGCGGATGCCCACCCGGGCCGCCAGGGCGGCATCCCCGAAGATCTCGTCCCGGGTGCCGTCCGCCACCACCTTGCCGCCGCAGAGCACGATGATGCGCTGGGCCCATTCGCAGACCAGCTGCATATCGTGGGTGGCGATGACCACCGTCTCGGTGATCGCTTTCATATCGCTGAGGGTGCGCAAAATCTCCCGCCGGGTGGCGATATCCAGGTTGGCGGTGGGTTCGTCCAGCAGCAGAATGCCGGGGTTGAGCGCCACGCCGATGGCCAGGCTGGCCCGGCGCATCTGCCCGCCGGAGAGCAGCCGCCCGTCCCGCTGGGCCAGTTCAGTCAGGCGGAACCGTTCCAGCAGGGCTTTGGTTTTTTCCTGCCATTGTTCCACGCCCCGCACCTGCATGGCGTAGGCGATGTCGGCCTCGATGCTGTCCTTGATGAACATCTCCTCGGGGTTCTGGTAGACCAGCGAGATGCGGCGGGAAAGGTCCTCGGGTTTTGTCTCCCGCAGCTGCCTGCCTTCCAGCGAGACGCTGCCCGCATTGGGTTTGAGCAGCCCCACCAGCAGCTTCATCAGGGTGGATTTGCCCGCGCCGTTGGAGCCGATGAGGGCGATTTTCTCCCCCTTGCGGAAGGTCAGGTCCAGCCCGTCAAAGACCACCCGGGGTTCCCCCTTGACGCTGCGGTAGGAAACCTGTCTCTTATACACATCTCCGAGCCCACGAGACCGTACTAGATCTC
>UQZO01000011.1 GCA_900545545.1 uncultured Subdoligranulum sp.
GATCTAGTACGGTCTCGTGGGCTCGGAGATGTGTATAAGAGACAGGTCCAGCAGCGCGTAGGGCATCCAGCCGGTGGCCGTCTTGATGGCCTCGGCGGAATACTTCTCCGTGGGCATAGTGTGGCGTTTGGCCTGCCATTGCACCCGGGCGGGCTGCCCCGCCGCCTGTTCCAGGCAGCGGTAGTAGTCTTTCATGGCCAGCGGGTGCCCGGTCACCAGCAGCCGGGTCCCCTGCATCTTATGTACTGCCATCCGGTATACGGCGGTGGCCGCGTCGGTGGCTTCCAGTACATCAATGCAGTCCTCCGGGCTGTAGGGGCACAGGATGGTCTGCCCCCGGCGCATGGCCTGCAGCACGGCCCCCGTCAGGCCCATATCTTCCGGCGCGGCCCGGCCGTAGAGGTAGCCCATCCGCACGATGAGCAGCGGCAGATCCTCCTGCTCCCGGCAGGCCCGGCAGTACAGTTCCCCTGCCGCCAGCGCTGCCTGCCGCGGCGTCAGAGTGCCGCCCCAGGCCAGCTCCACCGAAGAGAGATACACAAACCGTTCCACCGGGTGTTCCCGCAAAGCCGCCAGCAGTTCGTGCAGGTCCTGGTCCAGGCTTTCGGTGCAGGCGTCCGGGCCTTCCCGCAGGGGGCCGGTGAGGAAAATCACCGTATCAATATGGTGGGTGCGCAGCACCGGGGCAATGCCCTGCCGGGTAAACACGCCGCGGCAGACGCTGCCTTTCAGCCGCCCGTCCCACAGGGTTTGCTCCGGCTCCCGGGTCAGCCAGCAGACCTCGTGCCCTTCCTGAAAGAATTGCTCGGCTATCGCCTTGCCGGCCAGATCCCATGGCCCCGCCAAAAGTACATTCATCTTCTTCCCCTCCCGCTGTCTGGTACCGGAATCTTCCGCAAATGTACCTACACTGTAGCCCCTGCGGGATGAGAAATCTGCCGAAATCTCACACGCCCCTGCACGCAATTTTGATTCTATGCGCTGCCGCACAAAAAAATGTCCCCGGGGCGCCTGGAATCAGGTGAACCGCCCCAGATTGTGCTGTCTGCACAATCTGGGGCGGTTCAGATGGCGGGAGGCCGTTCTTTTTTGGTTTAGGCAGTTTGTTCGGTGGAAGCCAGCCAGGTGCCCGCCGCCATGAGCAGCAGGGCCACTAAAAAGGTGGGGCCGGGGATTTCCCGGAAAATCAGCAGCGACAGCCCCGCCCCCAGGAAGGGCGCCAGCGCATAGTACGCGCTGGTTTTGGCCGCACCCAGCCCCCGCTGGGCGTAGATATAAAAGAAGATACTCAGCCCGTAGGCCACAAGCAGCGCCCCCGCCGCCGGGCCCGGGGCAGGCAGCCGTTCCCCCTGCGCCAGGGCGATGACCAGCGCCCCGGCCCCCGAACCGAACCCCTTGATGACAACGATCTGCAGCGGGTCTTTATCCGAAATACTGCGGGTACAGTTGTTTTCCAGCCCCCAGCAGGTACAGGCCAGCAGCACAAAGACCGACCCCACCGAGAAAGAAAAGCTGCTGCTGTCCTCCACCGTAAGGACGATGCTGGAAACGGTGACCAGAACAATCGCACCCCACAGCCGCCGGGAGATCGCCTCGCCAAAGACAAGCCGGGCGATGAGGGCGGTGGCCACGATCTCGAAATTGTTGAGCAGCGAGGCGTTGGCCGCCGTGGTGCGGGTCAGGCCGATCATCAGAAAGATGGGGGCAGCGATATCCAGCACCACCATGGCCACCGTGTAGGGCAGGTCCCGCCGGGTCAGCGGTGCTTCGTGGGGTGTTCTGCCGGTGCGGCGCTGCACCAGCCGCACCGCCGCCATCCCCGCACCGGCCCCCAGATAGAACAAAGCGGCCATCATGGTGGGCGGCACCGTACCCAGCAGCCATTTGGAAAGCGGCGCATTGAGGGCATAGAACACGGCGGCCAGCACGGCGGACAGCATCGCCATCGGATAGGATATCATAGGTGACCTTCTTTCCCGTCAAAACAAACTTTACCGCAGTCCCAGTATACGGCCCGGGGTGCCCGGCGTCAAGGCGCCCGCTTGCACCACCGGCCCCGGGCATGGTATGATGGTAAAAAAATCGTACCATCTGCCAAGGAGGTTTTCCCATGAAACTGGGTATTCTGGGGGCGGGAACCATCGCCCATACCATGGCCGATACCGTGCGCCGCATGCAGGCGTCCGGCCGCAAGGAAGTGGAATTGTATGCCGTGGCCGCCCGGGACGCCGCGCGGGCCCAAGCCTTTGCCGAGCAGTTCGGGATGCCCCGTGCCTACGGCAGCTACGAGGCCATGCTGCAGGACCCGGCGGTGGATTTTGTCTACATCGCCACGCCCCATTCCCACCATTACCGCCACATGAAACTGTGTGCCGACCACGGCAAGCACATCCTGTGCGAGAAGCCCTTTACCGTGAACGTGCGCCAGGCCGACGACGCCATCCGCTACGCCAAGTCCAAGGGGCTGCTGGTGGCCGAAGCCATCTGGACCCGGTACCAGCCCATGCGCCGCATCATCCGGGAAACGCTGGACAGCGGCATCATCGGCACGCCCCAGCTGCTGACCGCCAACCTGGGCTATGCCATGCTGGACAAGCCCCGCATCGTGGCACCGGAACTGGCCGGCGGCGCGCTGCTGGATGTGGGCGTCTACGCGCTGAACTTTGCCGAGATGTTCTTCGGCCATCCCGACGCCGTGCAGGGCAGCTGCACCAAGTACAAGACCGGCGTGGACCTGACCGACAGCATCACCCTGACCTGGGAGGATGGCCGTGCCGCCCACCTGACCGCCGCCGCCAACGTCTACACCGACCGCCACGGCGTGCTCTTCGGCACCAAGGGGTATCTGGTGGTGAAAAACATCAACAATCCCCAGAGCCTGAAAGTCTTTGACACCGACCACCGCCTGGTGAAGGAAATCGACTGCCCGCCCCAGCTCACCGGCTACGAGTACGAGGTGCTGGAAGCCGCCGAATGCATCGAAAAGGGCCTTTTGGAATGCCCCTCCATGCCCCACCGGGAGACCGTCCACCTGATGGAACTGATGGACTACCTGCGGGCACAGATGGGCATCCACTACCCCTGCGAGGATGTGGACCTGTAACTTTCTTTGTATCCATACACACAAAAACCGCCGCACCGGCAGCCGGTGCGGCGGTTTGCTTTCTCTATGGGCGCAGGGGGTGCAGGCGCACGTTAGCAGGTGGCGCCGCCCTTGACCTTCTTCTGCAGCACGGCCTCCTTGTCCACGGGGGCGGTGAGCAGCTTGTTCTGGACGTAATCAAAGCCCAGACGGTCGATGGTATCGGCGAAGCGCTCGCCGGTGATGCCCTCATCCCGGAAGAAGAGGATGGCGCGCTCGACGATATCCAGTACTTCCTCCTCCGAGGTAAAGACCTTGTCCATGGGATGGCCGTGGGCGATGCGCTTGCCCCAGCGGCCGCCCAGATAAATCTTGTAGCCGTCCATGAACTCCTCGGTGACGCCGAAGGGGCACTTGCCCTTGCAGCGGCCGCAGTGGTTGCAGGCGGCGGGGTCGATGTGCAGAGTGCCGTTTTCCAGCTTGGCCACATGGATGGGGCAGTTGGCCTCCACCTGGCAGACCTTGCAGCCGCGGCACTTGGCGGGGTCGATCATGGGCACCCGCTGGCCCACGATGCCCAGGTCGTTCAGGTCGGGCTTGACGCAGTTGTTGGGGCAGCCGCCCACCGCGATCTTGAACTTGTGGGGCAGGGTGACGCTGTGGTAGCCCAGGTAGAACCGCTCGTGAAGTTTCTCGCTCAGGCCGAAGGAATCCAGCAGGCCGTACTGGCAGGTGGTACCCTTGCAGGAGACGATGGGCCGTACCAGCGAGCCGGTGCCGCCGGTCTGCAGACCGGCCCCGGCCAGGAAGGCGCGCAGGTCGTCCAGTTTATCGTAGGGCACACACTGGATCTCCAGCGTCAGGCGGGTGGTCATGGTCACCTCGCCGGAGCCGTACCGCTCGGCGGCCTCGGCAATGACCCGCTGTTCCTCGGCGGTGATCTTGCCGTTGCGGGTGATGACCCGGACGTTGAAGCGGTCGGGGTAGCGCTTGTCCTGCAGGCAGCCCAGGCCCTTGACCCGTTTGATCTCCTCCGGCGGGATGGCGCCGGTAAAGGCCACCTTGACCTGGTTGAAGAAGGCGCCGCCTTCCAGCACCTTGGTGTTGGTGTAGCCGAAGGCTTTCAGCCGGTTCTGCAAAAAGTAGCCGCGCTTGCCCTTGGCGCACACCAGCAGCAGTTTGGCGTCCCGGGCCAGCCCCTCGATGGGGCCGGTGACAGCGGCGAGGTTCACCCACTTGGCGCCAGGGATCTTGGCCTCGGGCTGAACGTCGATGACCTGATACCCGGCGGCGGCACCGGCGGCATACTCCGCCGGGGTAAAGGTTTCAAAGGCGCCGGAGAGCTTGTTTTCCAGAATGTAGCAGGCCTGCACAAAGGGATGGATGGCCGTGGAGAAGGGCGGCGCATAGGCGAAGTCCAGGGTGTCGAAATCCTCCACCTTGGCGCCCAGGGAAATGCCGGTGACGGCGATGTCCACCATCTTGTCCACCGCACCGGCGCCCAGCACCTGGATGCCCAGCAGCTTATGGGTGGCGCGGTCGGCAATGAGCTTGGTCACAAAGCTGTCGGCGCCGGGATAGTAGTGGGCCTTGTCGTCGGTGACGCAGACCACGCTCACCGGCTCAAACCCGGCGTCCTTCGCCTGGGCCTCGGTCAGGCCGGTGCGCCCGGCGTTGAGGGTATCCAGCAGCTTGACCACGCCGGTGCCCAGGCAGCCGCCGTAGAGGGCCTCGTGCCCCGACAGGTTGCGGGCCAGGCAGCGGCCGGTGATGTTGGCGGTGGAGCCCATGGCCGACCACTGGGGTTTGCCGGTGAGGGCGTTGTGCACCATGGCGCAGTCGCCCACAGCGTAGACGTCGGGCAGGTTGGTGGCCTGTTTGTTATCCACCAGGATGGTACCTTTGAACATCTCGAGCCCGCTGCCCTGCAAAAACGCGGTAGCCGGGCGGATGCCGATGGCCAGCACCACCAGGTCCGCCGGGATGCTGCCGACGTCGGTGGCAATGCCCTCGGCTTTGTCGGTGCCGGTGATGCCCTGCAGCGCCGTGCCAGTGAGCACCCGCACGCCCTTGGCCTGCAGCTGCCGCTTGACGTAGGCGGCCATTTCGGGGTCAAAGATGTTGGGCATGAGCTGGGCTGCCATATCCACCACCGTGACCGAAAGGCCTTTGGCCAGCAGGTTTTCGGCCACTTCCAGGCCGATGAAACCGCCGCCCACCACCACGGCGCGGCGGCTGGCGTTTTGATCCACCCAGTCCCGCACGGCGATGGCATCGTCCGGCGTGCGCATACGGAAAACGCCCGGCAGCGCGGTGCCCGGCACATCGGGCACAAAGGGTTCGGCGCCCACGGCCAGAATCAGTTTGTCATAGCCCTGGGTCTGTTCCGTACCGGTGGCGGTGTCCCGCAGGGTGACGGTCTTGGCCCCGGCATCCAGCGCCGTGGCCTCCTGCCCGGTATGGACCTCCACCCGGGTCAGCCCCGCGTATTTCTGGGGCGTATTGACGATGAGTTCCTCCCGCGTTTCGATGCTGCCGCCCACATAGTAGGGCAGGCCGCAGCCCGCGTAGGAGATATCCTGCCCTTTGGTGTAAAGCACCACCTGGGCGTCGGGCTGCTCGCGCTTGAGTTTGGCGGCAGCCTTGGTGCCGGCGGCCACGCCGCCGATAACGAGAATTTTCATAACCATGCCTCCGTTTCGGGCGCTCCCCCGGGGCGCGCCCCTTGCACACCATGTTGCGTTTCTCGGTTCGCCGGGTTTTCCTTTGCCTCCTTTATGGCAGAACCCCTTCCCGGAAGCGGGTGTTTCTGCCTTTGATTCCGCATCGCGCTGCGGTGCTGTGCCCCGTTGCGGGGCCTTTCCTTCTTAAGAAAAGCATACTCCTCCCCGGGGGCGGCGTCAACAAAAAGGCGGCCCCCGCTGCCGCATTTTTTGTAAAAGTTTCAACAGCCTTCCCGCATTTTGTGGAAAAGCAGGCCGTTTTTTCTGCCCCGGCTCCCAAGGTTTTGCACCATACGGGGAAAAGAAAACGAAGTTTTCCTAATTTGTAAATACATTTTAAGTATTTTGCAAAATATGTATTGACATATTAAGGTAAAGCGCTTATGCTGTAAGTACAATAACAGCAAGGAGGTCCGTTTCGGTATGGAAAGACAGGTACCCGGCAACTATGTACGGTTTCCGCGGGTGGAGGTGGACTGCCCCGGCGCCCGCATCGCAGAGGGCTTTGCCCAGATTGTGCCCGCCCTGCGCAGCGCCGCCGGAACCGGCAAAACCGTGGTGAGTGTGGAATGCTACCCCGGCGTAGACCAGCAGGAACTGTGGGAAGGGCTGGCGGCCCTGAACCCGGTGCTGGTGATCCACAGCGACGATCTGGCCTTTGCGCCGGAAAAGATGGACGCCGTGCTGGAGCAGGATCTTCTGCCCCAGGACCCGGTGTTCGGCATTATGACGGTGCGCCGTCTGAAAGACTTCTTCTATGAGGAGAAGATCGCCCAGGCCCGCCGCCGCATTGCCCAGGTCACCGACGGCCTGGTGCTGGTGTACGGCGTGGGCGCCACGCTGGTGCACCCCGGCGACGTGCAGGTCGTGGCCGACCTGACCCGGTGGGAGATCCAGCTGCGGTACCGCCGCGGCCTGAACAACTGGCGCACGGCCCACACCAATCTGCCCAAATTGCAGAAGTACAAGCGGGGCTTTTTTGCCGAGTGGCGCTGGGCGGACCGCGAGAAGGACCATCTGCTGCAGACGATGGACTTCTACCTGGACATGACCACCGAGGGCAGCCCCGCCATGGTGGACGGCGCCGCCTACCGCGAAGCGCTGCGCCAGGCGGCCCACCGGCCTTTCCGCATGGTGCCCTACTTTGACCCGGGCGTCTGGGGCGGCCATTGGATGAAGGACCACTTCCAGCTGCCGGAGAACGGCAGCAACTACGCCTGGAGCTTTGACGGCGTGCCGGAGGAAAACAGCCTGCTGCTGGATTTCGGCGGCCATCTGATCCAGACCCCGGCGCTGAACCTGGTGCTGCAGCAGCCCCGGGCCCTGCTGGGCGACCGGGTGCATGCCCGCTTCGGCAAGGAATTCCCCATCCGCTTTGATATGCTGGACACCATCGGCGGGCAGAATCTTTCGCTGCAGGTGCACCCGCTGACCGAGTACATCCAGCAGACCTTCAATATGCGCTACACCCAGGATGAAAGCTACTACATTCTGGATGCGCAGGAGGGGTCTTCGGTCTGGCTGGGCGTGCGGGAAGGCGTGGACCCCGCCGAAATGGAGGCCGACCTGCGCCGCGCCCAGGCCGGGGAAGCACCGTTCCCCGCCGAGAAGTACATCAACCACATCCCGGTGAAAAAGCACGACCACGTCCTGATTCCCGCCGGCACCACCCACTGTTCCGGCGCCGGCACCATGGTGCTGGAGATCAGCGCCACGCCCTACATCTTCACCTTCAAACTGTGGGACTGGGGCCGCCTGGACCTGGACGGCAAGCCCCGCCCCATCCACATCGACCACGGCATGGCCAACATCCAGTGGGACCGGGATACCGCCTGGGTGTACAAAAATCTGGTGGGCCAGACCCGGGTGCTGCACCAGGACGAAAACTACCTGGCAGAGCGCACCGGCCTGCATGAGCGGGAGTTCATTGATACCATCCGCCTGACCACCACCACGGCGGCCCCCGTACAGCGCGACGGCAGCGTCCACATGCTCAACCTGGTGGACGGCGCCTGCGCCCGGTTTGTCAGCACCACCGGCGCCTTTGCCCCCTTCACGCTGCACTACGCCGAGACCTGCATCGTGCCCGAGGCCGCGGGCGATTACCGCATCGAATCCCCCGACGGCAGCGAGATCAAGGTCATTCTGGCCTGCGTGCGCGGCTAAATCCGAAAGGAGAACGGCTTTATGGCCAAGGCATTACACGAACAGGCGGCGGAGTACATCCGCAGCCGGATTCTGACTGGGGAATACGCCGTGGGCAGCCAGATCCCCACCGAGAACGAGCTGTGCGCCCTGCTGGGGGTCAGCCGCCCCACCCTGCGCCAGGCCCTGGATACCCTGGCCCGGGAAGGCTGGCTGCAGCGCCTGAAAGGCAAGGGCACCTTTGTGACCGAGCCCAAGGTCACCCATGAATCCACCCGCTTCATCACCGGCTACCGGGCCGAGAGCGAGAAAAACCACCGCACCCTGCGCACCCGGGTACTGGAGATCGGGGTGGAACGGGCCCCCGAGGCCGTGGCCAGGGCGCTGCATCTGCCCGCCGGGGCCAAGGTGACCCGGCTGGTACGGCTGCGCCACCTGGAAGGCTACCGCAGCAACGCCCCCGTGGTCTATACCACCCTGTATGTGCCCTGCGCGCTTTTCCCCGAGATGGCAGAGCTGGATTTCACCGACCTTTCCTTCTACGAAGTGCTGGCGGACCGCGGCCTGGAAGTACGCCATGCCAGCCGCCAGCTGGAGGTCGTGCCCCCACCCGCCGAGGTGGCTGCCCAGCTGGAGATCAGCCCCTTTGAGCCCACCATCTTCATTACCTCTACCGGCCGCACCGCTGCCGGACAATGGATCGAATACACCGAAAGCTACTACCCTGCGGGCAGCAGCCGCTTCCTGATCGAAGTGGACCGCTGACTTTGTACAGAACAACGAAATGAGGTTTTTGCGTATGAAACCACATGCCATCCGCACCGTTTACGTCGTGCATCACTCCCACACCGACATTGGCTACACCGACCTGCAGGAGCACGTCATCGCCCTGCAGGTGGACTACATCCGCAGCGCCCTGCGCCTGATGCAGGACGATGCCAACGCGGATTTCCGCTGGAACTGCGAAACGCTGTACTGCGTGGAGGAATTCTTCCGCACCGCCACCCCCGAGGAGCAGGAGCAATTTCTGGCGCTGGCCGCGGAGGGGCGGCTGGGCCTTTCGGCCAACTACCTGAACTTCACCGACCTGCTGGACTGCGGCATCTTTGGCCGCCGCCTGGCGGCCTGGCGGGAACGGTTTGCCCAGGCGGGCATCACGCTGAACACCGCCATGTGCGCCGACATCAACGGCCTGTCCATGGGCCAGCGGGACGCCATGCTGGACAACGGCATCGAGTTCCTGTACACCAACATCCACTGCCACCACGGCATGTACCCCCTGTACCAGAACCAGAACGCCTATTTCTGGGAGAATGCCGCCGGCCGCCGGATGCTGGTCTGGAACGGCGAGCACTACAACCTGGGCAATGTGCTGGGCCTGCGCCCCAACCACATCCCCAACTTCATGACCCAGGACCGTCTGGGCAACGGCCCCGCCCCGCAGGATGATATGGAGGCCCTGGCCCAGAACCTGGACAACTACCTGACCGAGTGCGAGGAGAACGGCTACCCCTACGACTTTATTCTGGCCTCGGTTTCCGGCGTGTTCAGCGACAACGCCCCGCCGGAACCGCTGATCCTGCAAACCATCCAGGGCTACAACCAGAAGTACGGCGAAACCGTGCAGGTGCGGATGGTCAGCCTGCAGGAACTGTACGCCGCCATTGCCCCCAAACTGCAGGGTGCGCCGGTCTACCGCGGCGACCTGAACGACTGGTGGGCCAATGGCGTGGGCTCCACCCCCTATGCGGTGAAGCATTATCTGGGCGCCCGCCACAGCTATGAGCTGGCCCGCCGCCTGGACCCCCAGCTGGAAGCCCACGACCCTGACCTGACCCGTGAGGCCGAGGACATCCTGCTGCTCTATGCCGAGCACACCTGGGGCCATTCCGCCAGCATCACCAATCCCTACGAGTCCATGGTGCTGGATCTGGACAGCCGCAAAAACGGCTACGCCAGCCGCGCCCACGAGGCAGCCGCCCGTATGCTGGGCCGGATTGCCCGGGACCAGGGGGACATTCTGCGCTACTACGCCACCGACGGCGCCATCCGCGTGCAGAACCCCACCGACTGCACCGGGCCGATGGCCGTGGAATTCTATGTGGAAACGCTGCCCGCCGGGCTGCCGGATGCCATCGTCCGCACCGAGGACGGCCGCGAGCTGCGCTGCCAGGTCAGCCCCCATCCCCGCGGACGGCGCATCTCCTTTGTGGATACCTTTGCCCCCGGCGAAGTAAAGCGGTATACTTATCACAAGAAAGCCGCCGAAGAACAGCGGCTGAACACCCGCCACTGCTATGTGGGCGCCGAGCGCATCCGGGATATTGTGAACGACTTTGACCCCGTGACCTACCGCCTGCCCTACGAGTTCGAGAATCCGTTCTTCCGCCTGGAATACCAGGTAGGCAAGGGCCTGTGCCGCCTGTACGACAAGCGCAGCGGCCGGGACCTGCTGCCGCAGGAAGGCGTGCCCTTCTTCACCCCGGTGTACGAGTGCACCCCCGTGCGCCCCGGCGTCACCGACGTCTACGAGGAGCGCCGCTTGCTGGGCCGCAACATCCGCGGTCAGCATGCCAAGCAGTACCCCGCCGTGCTGGAGGAAGTGGTCTGCGAGGAACGCGGCCCGGTGTTCACCATCCTGCGGCTGCGCGGCAGCATGCCCGGCAGCGTGCACTGCGATGTGGTGCTGAAACTGTACGAGGAGCTGCCCCGTATCGACCTGCGGCTGGAACTGGGCAAGACCCTTTCCACCGATATCGAGAGCGTCTACCTGCCCCTGACGCTGGACCTGCCCGACCACGAGCTGTGGCTGCGCAAAGGCGGCCGGGAAGCCATGCGCCCCGGCGTGGACCAGCTGCCCGGCACCAACATGGAGTACAGCATGAGCGACGACGGCCTCGCCTGGGTGGGTGAATCCGGCAGTGTGCTGCTGGCCGCCCACGACACCCCGCTGTACTACTTCGGCGCGCTGAAGCATCACCCCATCCGGCTGTGCCAGCGCCTGCCCGAAGACAACCACCGCCCGGTGTGGAGCTGGCTGATGAACAACACCTGGGAAACCAACTTCAAGCTGGACCTTTCGGGCTTTGCCGAGTATCGCTACACCCTGTGGCTGACCGATGACACGGACCCCGAGCAGGCCATGAACACCCTGCACGAGCGCCAGTTTGACCCGGTGGTGCGCATTATCGGATAACAAGCTTCTTCCTCCTCTCATGCGTCGCTGCTTCGGCAGCGGCGCATGCTTTTTTGTCTGCCTCTTGACCCACCCGCGGCAGGGTGGTATGCTCAGAACAGAGAGATTGCGCACAGACAACACCGCGGGCCGCGCCCTGCGGTGGGAGGAAAAAGAAAGAAGGAATCCTGTATGAGCAAAATCGTCATCATGGAATCGCTGGGCATCTCGGCCCAGGAGCTGGCCACCCGCAAGGCCCCCTTTGAGGCCCAGGGCCACACCTTTGTGGACTACGAGAAAACCACCGACCGCGCCGCCCTGATCGAGGAAGCCAAAGACGCCGACGCCATGATCCTGGCCAACATGCCCATGCCCGGTGAGGTCATTGCCGCCTGCGACAAGCTGAAATTCATTGATGTGGCCTTCACCGGCGTGGACCACGTGGGGCTGGACGCCGCCCGGGAAAAGGGCATCGCCGTCAGCAATGCCTCGGGCTACTCCAACGAGGCGGTGGCCGAGCTGGTGCTGGGCATGGTGCTCTCCCTCAGCCGCAACATGACCGCTGTGGAGCAGCGCTGCCGCGACGGCAAGACCAAGGACGGCCTGGTGGGCGGCGAGCTCAAGGGCAAGACCGTGGGCATTGTGGGCCTGGGCAAGATCGGCAGCCGCTCGGCGGAACTGTTCCACGCCTTCGGCTGCAAGGTGCTGGCCCACAGCCGCACCGTCCACACCGACGCCCCGGAGTATGTACAGCAGGTCAGCCTAGAAGAACTGCTGGCCCAGGCCGACATTGTGGTGCTGCACTGCCCGCTGAACGACAGCACCCGCGGCATGATCAACGCTGAAAAACTGGCCCTGATGAAACCCACCGCCATGCTCATCAACGTGGCCCGCGGCCCGGTGGTGGTGGCCAAAGACCTGGCCGATGCCCTGAACAACGGCGTCATTGCCGCGGCGGGCATCGACGTCTTTGACAAGGAACCGCCGCTGGACGCCGACGAGCCGCTGCTGCACTGCAAGAACTGCCTGGTCGCCCCCCACGTGGCCTTTGCCACCCGGGAGAGCATGACCCTACGCGCCGAGATCGTCTTTGACAACCTGGCCGCCTGGATGGACGGCAAACAGAAAAACGTGATTCCGTAAAAGATAATACGCCCTGTTATATTCAGTACGAATATAACAGATCGTATTTTTTGCATTTTACAGTTTCACCGGCACCGGCCGCGCCAGGGTCAGGCTGTCGGGGGTGACGTCGCACTCCATGGCCAGCACCTCCACGCCGTGTTCCGCCGCCCGGCGCAGCGCCTCCCCAAAGGCCGGGTGGGTGACATCGTTGGGGGCAAAATCCACCATGCCCGCCATCTGCAGCACAAAGCAGACCGCCGCCTCATAGCCTTCGCTGCGGCAGCGGGCCAGCTCTTCCAGATGTTTGACGCCCCGCAGCGTGGGCGCATCGGGAAAACGGGCGTGGCCGCCCTCTTCCAGCGTGACGCCCTTCACTTCCACGAAGCCCTTGCGGCCGTCGGCAGCTTCCCAGTAAAAGTCAAAGCGGGAGTTGCCCCACACCGTTTCGGGGCGCAGCAACGTCAGCCCCGGGCGGAATGCCCCGGTCCGGGCCCACTCGGCAAAGACCTTGTTGGTGGCCTGGGAATCCATGTTCACCAGCAGCGGGCCTTTTTCCACCGCCACCAGATCGTACTTCGTCTTGCGGGCAGGGTTGTCCCCCGCGGCCAGGTAGACGGTGGTTCCCGGCACCAGCAGTTCCCGGCAGCGGCCGGTGTTCTTTACATGGACGGTCTGGGGTTCGCCGTCCAGCAGGACCCTGGCCACAAAACGGTTGGGACGGGACAAAAAGGTTGCGGGGGTTACGGATGAATACTGCATGGCTGCCTCCTGCCTGTGGATTGTACTAGGGTGAGTATAGCACCGGGCGGGGCTTGTGGCAAGCGGCCCCCGGGGCGGGATTCTGTGCGGTTTGCCGCTTGCGCAATCCAGCGGCACGCATTATAATAGTTTGTATCGGAAAAATAACGACCTGCCGGGAATCCATCGCGTCGGTTCCGCCGGGTTGAGAGAAATGAGGAAAGTGCCAATGGAAAAGATCAAGATGACCACTCCCCTGGTGGAGATGGACGGCGACGAAATGACCCGCATCCTGTGGAAGCAGATCAAGGACGAAGTCATTCTGCCCTTTGTGGAGCTGAAGACCGAGTACTATGATCTGGGCCTTGTCCACCGGGAGGAAACCAAGGACCAGGTCACCGTGGACGCCGCCAACGCCAACAAAAAGTACGGCGTGGCCGTAAAGTGCGCCACCATCACCCCCAACGCCCAGCGCGTGAAGGAGTACAACCTCTCCCAGATGTGGAAGAGCCCCAACGGCACCATCCGCGCCATCCTGGACGGCACGGTGTTCCGTGCCCCCATCATGGTCAAGGGCATCTCCCCCGTGGTGCGCACCTGGCAGAAGCCCATCACCATCGCCCGCCACGCCTTCGGTGATGTCTACCGCGCCACCGAGTACCGCGTACCCGGCCCCGGCAAGGCGGAACTGCTCTTCACCGCTGCCGACGGCACCACCTTCCGGGAGACCATCAATGATTTTGACGGCGCCGGTGTGATCCAGGGCCAGTTCAACAAGGACAGCTCCATATCCAGCTTTGCCCGTTCCTGCTTCCAGTTTGCCGTGGATACCAAGCAGGACCTGTGGTTCTCCACCAAGGATACCATCTCCAAACAGTATGACCACACTTTCAAGGATATTTTCCAGGAAATTTACGACGCCGAGTACAAGGAGAAATTCGAGGCCCTGGGCATCGAGTATTTCTACACCCTCATCGACGACGCCGTGGCCCGCGTCATCCGCAGCAAGGGCGGCTTTATCTGGGCCTGCAAGAACTACGACGGCGACGTGATGAGCGATATGGTCTCCACCGCCTTCGGCTCCCTGGCCATGATGACCTCGGTGCTGGTCTCCCCCGACGGCAACTACGAGTACGAGGCCGCCCACGGCACCGTGACCCGCCACTACTACAAGTACCTCAAGGGCGAGGAAACTTCCACCAACCCGGTGGCCACCCTGTTTGCCTGGTCCGGTGCACTGCGCAAGCGCGGCGAGCTGGACGGCATCGACGCCCTGGGCCGCTTTGCCGATGCGCTGGAAAAAGCCACCATCGACACCATTGAGTCCGGCGTGATGACCGGCGACCTGTGCGCCATGTGGGAGGGCGAAGCCCCCGCCCGCAAGGTGACCTCGCTGCAGTTCCTGCAGGAGATCCGCGGCCGCCTGGAAAAAGCCCTGGCCTGATTTTTTCCTGCCGGAACCAGTAAGCCTCGGGGTGGCATGCTGGTTCCGGCAGTTCTTGTTGAGGAGGTACCACCGATGCTGGAACGGATGGAGGATTTTTTCAACAGCCGGTTGGACGGGTATGAAGAACACCAGCTCCACGCCATTGAGCAGGCGCAGGCATTCTATCCCCTGACGGCCCGCTGCCTGCCCCAGGCCCCGGGGGCCCGGGTGCTGGACCTGGGCTGCGGCACCGGGCTGGAACTGGAGTACTATTTTGCCATGAACCCCACCGCCCGCGTGACGGGCATCGACTTGGCCGGAGAGATGCTGAACGCCCTGGCGGCCAAATTTCCGGACAAAGAGCTGACGCTGCGGCAGGGTTCCTACTTTGATCTGCCCTTGGGCGAGGGGCTGTACGACGGCGTGGTATCGGTAGAATCCCTGCACCATTTCACCCAGGCCCAAAAAATTCCCCTGTACCGTAAGGTGCTGGCAGCTCTGATGCCGGGCGGCTATTTTGTGCTGACCGATTATTTTGCCCAGTCCGACGAACAGGAAGCCTTCTTCCAGGCAGAACTGCTGCGCCTGAAAGAAGACCAGGGCATTCGGGACGATGCCTTTTACCACTACGACACGCCCCTGACCGTTCCCCACGAGATCCAGGCCCTGGAACAGGCCGGTTTTACCCGTGTGGAGATATTGGGCCAGTGGGGGCCTACCCATCTGCTGAAAGCCCGGACCTGATTTTTTACAAACCACAAAAGCCGTGTCCCGCAAAAGCGGGGCACGGCTTTTTGCATCCGCAAAAAAGACCGGCGGCGGAGAAAGTCTCCGCTGCCGGTCTTTGTGCAAGCTGTGGGTTTAAAACAGCCAGATGTTATTTTCCAGACCTTTCAGCCGGGCTTTGTAGTCCCGGACCAGTTCCTCGGTGTTTTCGCCGTCCGGGAAGGTGATGAGATAGTCCTCCCCCGCCGGGTGAAAGCCTACGATCCCTGCCAGGCCCGCCATTTCGGCCACCTTGATGAGGGTATGATAATCGTACTCTTTGGAACTGATCAAAACATTCATGGGGAACGCTCCTTTGCCGGGTCCTGCCTGTGCGGCATCGCTATGCAGGGCACTTGTATCAGTGTACCACAAACAGGCGGCGGGGTGCAAGCATCAGTCCACGCAGACGACGCCGTTTTCCTTGATGGTGATGGTCATATCGTCCCGCACATAGTTGAGGAATTCCTCGCCCAGGCAGTCGATGACCGGCATCTGCACATTGTCCAGCCAGACGGCGGCCAGCACCGAACCGGCGGCGGCCAGGGAGTCGATGGGGTTGGAGAAGAGCAGGCAGGCCGGCTGGCGGTTCATGGAGCAGGCGCAGTAGAGCACCAGCCCGCCGGTGGTGGAACCGATGGTCTGGGGCAGGCAGAGGGCCTTGCCCGCCATCTGCTTGCCGTAGAGGTCGGGGTTGTTCTGGTCGCCGCAGGTGGCCTTTTTATCGCCGAACTGCAGGGCCTTCTGGAAAGAAGCCAGGGTGTTCAGTCCCCCGTGGGAAACCAGGGCCGGGGCGCTCACACAGCCCGGGGCCACCACACGTCCGTGAAACTCTTTCATGCGCGGGCGCCTCCTTTCGTGATCTGGGTGAGGATCTCATCCTCGGTATAATAGCGCGCCGTGGTGTAGGTGCGCAGCTTGTTGGAGCAGGTGATCACCGGCATCGGGCCGCAGAGGGGGTTGTTCATGTACATCAGCGGGCAGATGCAGGAGAGAATGACGCCCGTGGCGGCCAGGCGGGCCGCGTAGGGGGTGGCCTCAAAGGCTTTTTTGACGCCGGGGGCGGTGGTGAACACCGTGGGCACGCAGACCTTGCTGCGGCCGGTTTCCTGCAGCGCCGCTTCCAGCCGGTCGGTCCAGTCTTTCAGCTGCTGCAAACTCAGGTGGGGGCAGCCCACAAAGCAGAGCTTGGGGGCGGCGTCGGGATTTTTCCACACCAGGGGGTAGTTGTCCTTCACCCGCTGGAGCTCAGCGTCGTCGATGACATACTCCTGGGCGTCGGGGGCGATGAGGGCGGTGCCCTGCTCCTTCGCTTCGGGGGTCAGGCCGTCGATGTGGTAGAGCCCCACCGCGCCGTTGGAGGCGGTGGCTGCGCCGAAATCCTTGAGGTAGGCGCAGGCGGCATCGTCCAGCTCATTGCCCAGCCATTTATCAAGGCCGATGACGTAGGGCACATCCTCCATGACCTTCATGCCGATGGCGGAGCCCAGCAGCTGGGCTTCGGGCTTCTTGGTGGTTTTGACCCGGATGACCCAGGTGGCCTTGCGGCCCTCGTCGGTGAGCAGGCCGAAGTAGGGCACATACCCGGCCACCGAGCCCATCAGGTCCATGATGCCGGAATTGCGGTTGCACCGCGCCCCCAGCACCGAGTTGGCGTAGACCACGGCGGAGGATTCCGCCCAGCTGAGCACCTCGCCCTTTTGGGGGCGGTTGCCCTGCTCATCCAGGTAGCAGGCGCAGCTGAAAGCGTCCTCGTTCATCAGGCCCAGTTTGCGCAGCTGGTCCTCGTAAAAATCCTGCTTGCTGTACATGAACTTTTTGAACACAAAGTTCTGCAAAAAGTTAGCGGGCACGTTGGGGTCCAGGGGACGGGGGTCCACCGAGAATTTCTGCCCCGAGACGGCCCCCGCCTCGATGAGCTGATTCATCAGGTCATACACCGGGCCCAGCGCCTTGAGGCCGAAAGATGTGACGAGGTGGTTGTACTGCGAAGTCACCGGCACCAGCTTTTCGGCGCCGAAGATTTCGCCGTACATGATCAGCGTCTTCATGACCTTGGCCATCGTTTCGCCCTGGGCGCCGTCCAGCATGGCCTGCTGTTCTTTGGTAAGTTCCATGGCATTGCCTCCTTACAGTTTCATGCAGACATCCCACGCCCGCCAGATGACGGTGCGCAGGTTGCCCACCTTGTCGGCGTCGCCCACAATGTGGACGTGACGGCCCTTGGGCGCCAGCGGCGCCGGGCGGTAGCCCACCGAGAGAATGACGGAATCCGCCGGGAGTTCTTTGGTAGTGCCGTCCTTGGCGGCCACGGTCACGCTGCCGTCCTTGATTTCCTTGAGGGATGTTTCGAGATACACCGGCACCTTGTTGGTCTTGAAGAAGTCCCGCAGGTAGCTGGAATTGGCCAGGCTGACGCCGGTCACCGCGATGAGGTCGTCCTTCATCTCCACAATGGCGGGCTGTTTGCCCTGGAGGTAGAGGTCATAGGCGATCTCGCAGCCGGTGAGGCCGCCGCCCACGATGACCACTTTTTCGCCCACCGGGGCTTTGCCCAGCAGGTAATCCACCGCCTGGATGCCCTTTTCGGCACCGGGCACCCGCAGGCTGACCGCCGTGGAACCGGTGGCGACGATGACTTCGTCGGCGCCCAGGGTTGCGGGGTCCTGCACCTCGGTGTTGAGCTTGACGGTGATGTTGGGGTAACGGGTCAGTTCCCGGGCGTACCAGCTGAGCAGGTCACGGTCCTTCTCCTTGAAGGAGGGGGCCGCCGCGGCGACGAACACACCGCCCAGGGCGCCGGTCTTTTCGTACAGGGTCACGGTGTGGCCGCGCTGGGCGCAGACCAGCGCCGACTCCATACCGCCGATACCGCCGCCGATGACCGCGATGTTCTTTTTGTGTTCCGCCGGGGTGATGCGGTACTTTTTGGACTGCATGGTGCGGGGGTCCAGGGCGCAGCGGGCCATGCCGCGGGTATCGAAGAAGGACTGGGCGTTGGCGTGGCCCTTGTAGTGGCAGAGGTTGAAGCAGCCGTTGTGGCAGCAGATGCAGGGACGGATGTCCTCCATCCGGTCCTCCAGCACCTTGGTGACCCACTCGCCGTCGGCCAAAAACTGCCGGGCCACGCCCATGGCGTCGATGCGGCCCGCGGCGATGGCTTCGGCGGCCACGTCGGGTTCCATGCGTCCGGCGCAGACCACCGGGATATCCACGCACTGTTTGATGTGGGCTACATCCTCCAGGTTGCAGTTCTGGGGCATGTACATGGGCGGATGGGACCAGTACCAGGAATCATAGGTGCCGTTGTCGGCGTCCAGCATATCGTAGCCGGCCTCCTGGAGGTACTTGGCAGCCTTCTCGCTCTCCTGCATATCGCGGCCGATCTCGGTATAGTCGGTTTCGCCGGGCAGGGCGCCGTAGCAGAAATCCTTGACCTTGGAAACGGCGCTGTACCGGATGGAAACGGGATAATCCTGCCCGCACACCGCCTTGGTGGCCTTGACGATCTCCACCGCAAAGCGGTAGCGGTTCTCGAAGCTGCCGCCGTACTGGTCGGTACGGTGGTTGGTGTATTTCATGGCGAACTGGTCCAGCAGGTAGCCTTCGTGCACCGCGTGGACTTCCACGCCGTCCACGCCCGCCTCCTTGCAGAGCAGGGCGGTCTTGGCAAAGGCTTCGATGATCTCCTCGATCTGAGGCACCGTCATCTGGGGGCAGGTCACGCCCTCGGCCCAGCGGGCGGGCAGCGGGCTGGGGCTGGCCAGCTGGTAGTCGGTATCCAGGATGGGCTTGGCCAGGGTGCGCAGGATGGGGTTCTTGTGCAGGGGCAGCACCTGGTCGGAAATGCCCCAGGAGCGGCCCATGCCCGCGGTGAGCTGCACGAACAGCTTGGCGCCGGTCTGATGGATCTGTTCCATGTAGGGTTTCAGTTCCCGGAACATCTTTTTGTTCTGGTAGAGCCACCGTCCGCCGATGGTATCCCGGATGGGCGCGATACCGGGGATGATGAGGCCCACGTTGTTGCGGGCGCGCTCCATAAAGAAGTTGGCGGCTTCCTTGTCAAAGTGGTTGGGCTCCATCCAGCCGAACAGCGAGGTGCCGCCCATGGGGCAGAGCACGATGCGGTTCTTGATCTCCACGTTGCCGATCTTCCAGGGGGTAAACAGGGCTTCGTATGTCTGGTTCATACCGTTGCATCCTTTCTGTATAGGGTCCGGCAGGGTGTGTACATTCCAGTTTCAGTATACCATCGGCCGGATTTCGGTGCAAGAAATCCGGCCGGTTTGCGGGCATTTATTCGCCCAATGTAAATTCAAATACCGCGGTGGGATCGTCGTAGTTTTCATTGGATACCCACAGCACGCTCTTCTTGGTGAGGTTATAGACGGCGCTGTGCACGGTGCAGCTGTTTTTGTCGTCGTTGTCCCAGCTGCGGCGGCCCACGCTCTGCAGAATGTCCATGGCGGCCTGCTCGTCGGCCACCACACCGTCGGTGGCCTGCAGTTCCTCGTACAGGCGGTCATAGCGGTCGGCGCCCTTCTTCTCCTTGGCGTCCACGCCCTCATAGTAGCCGGGCTGCAGCACGAAGTTGGTCACGATCTGGTAGCTGCTGGCCGCTTCCCGCTCGCCGATCTCGCTGTCCTGGTCGTTGTAGATCACCTTCAGGGTGCGCTGGCTGCCGTCGTTGTCGGTGGCATCGGTGGCGGCGTCGTTGGTCCATTCCAGGATGGCGCTCTTGCCGGTGGAGTCCGCCACCATGTAATGGTAGGAGGTGTTGGCGGAATCGTGCAGGTCATAGCTGGAAGCGATCTCCACCGCTTCCTCCACGTTGTCGGCGTAGTCCAGGATCAGGCGCAGCAGGGTGGTGGAGGTAAAGTCCGGCTTGTCGGTGTCCTGGCTGGTGGCCACCGTCTCGTCGCCGCCCTGGTAGGTCATGTAGATGCCGCAGCTGACGCCCGCGTCATTGACGCCGTCCAGCGGTGCGTAGGGAGCGGCCAGGCAGATGACCTTGTCCATCAGGCTGGTCATATCCTGGTCCACGTCGATGCCCAAAAACTGCAGGTCCACCGTGGAGATGGAGGCGTGACGCCCCTCGTTGGCCTCGGTAAAGAGCAGCATGGTGTTGGTCTTGGAGAAATCGTAGTTGCGGCCGAACAGGGCATCGCCGTTTTCCGCCGTGGCGGTGAAGGAGGAACAGCCGATCTCGGGGGCGGTCATGTTCAGGCTCACCACGCCGTGGGTGATGTTGTCGGTGATGAACTGGATCAGGTCGGTATCGTTGGACACGCCGCCCTGGGCCACAAAGTCATCCAGATAAAAACCGCCCTTGACGTGCATGGAATAGACCGCGCCGTCCAGGTGGTCATCGTTGCGCTCCCGCAGCATTTTGATACTGGCCACCGAGCCGATCTCGTTGTGCCACACCGCAAAAACGGCGGCCACGGCGGCCACCACCAGCACCAGGACCACCGCCAGGATGGTGAGCAGGATTTTTTTCAGACTTTTTTTCGGTTTTACCTCTACAGCGTTCATTCGTACTTCCTTTCTTTTTCACACACTTATTGGGGAATGCCCTCGCAGGTGAGGCGCTGGAGATTTTCCGTGATGGAACCCAGCGCTTTATAAAAGATCTCCCGTTCCTCGGCGCTGAGGTCCTTGCCGGCTTCTTCCACCGCGCGGCAGACCCGGCTGCGCACCTGGCGGGCCGCCTGCAGCCCCGCTTCGGTCAGCTGCACCGTGCCGCCGTAGCCGCCCTCCTTGCGTACCAGTTCCTTTTTCTCCAGAATGGCCAGCATACGGGAGGCATCGGATTTGTCCTTCAGGCAAAGCTCGCACAGTTCCGGTACCGTGATCCCCTGCGGATAGCGGTACAGCGTGGTCAGATACAGGGCATGGGCGCCTTTCAGGCCATAGACCTTCATCTCCTCGGCGGCCAGCTTGTGCCAGCAACGGGAGATTTCGGCAATGGACAGGGAAAACTTTTCAAATCGCTCCACCATGGGACAAACGCTCCTTTCTCACCCAAAAGTTGAAAACACAACTTTGAAGTATACCAGTCAAAAGTTGAACTGTCAACTTGTTACCAAAAATGTTTTTGCACCGCCTTTTCCTGTTTTCCCCGCGCCGGTAGTGACAGGGCGCTTTTGTTACGGTACAATGAAATATAAACGTTTTTTGCCGATTCCCGGAAAGTGAGCGATCTTCCCCCCATGAACAAAACACAAGACAAAGAGTACCTGTTTGAGCGTATGCCGGTGCCCGGTGCCGTGCTGCAGCTGTCGCTGCCCATTGTGATCAGCTCCCTGGTGACCATCCTGTACAACCTGGCGGACACCTTTTTTGTCGGCATGCTCAACAATCCCGTGGAGAATGCCGCCGTCACGCTGGTCTATCCCGTGACGCTGGCCTTCAACGCCGTGAACAACCTCTTCGGCGTGGGGGTATCCAGCGCCATGAGCCGCAACCTGGGCTGCAAGGAATACGACCAGGTGCGTATCTGTTCGGCGTTCGGCTTTTACGGGGCCTTTTTCAGCGGATTGCTGTTTTCGCTGCTGTGCACGGTGTTCCGCACGCCGCTGCTGGCCCTGCTGGGCACCGACGCCCAGACGCTGGATGCCACCATGGGCTACATGAACTGGACGGTCTGCTGCGGCGCGCTGCCCGCCATTTTAAACGTGGTGCAAAGTTATATGGTGCGCAGCGAGGGCAGCACCCTGCACGCCAGCATCGGCACCATGAGCGGCTGCCTGCTGAACATCGTGCTGGACCCCATCTTCACCCTGCCCTGGGGGCTGAACATGGGCGCCGCCGGCGCAGGGCTGGCCACCTTCCTTTCCAACTGCGTGGCCTGCCTGTATTTCCTTGTGCTGGCCCGCATCAAAAAGGGCAACACCTACGTTTCCATGAATCCCCGCCTGCTGCGCAGACTGACCGGCAAGCAGGTGCGCAACATCCTGGGCGTGGGCATACCCGCCGCCATCCAGAATCTGCTCAACGTGCTGGGCTCCACCCTGCTGAACAACTTCACCACGCCGTTCGGGGCCGCCGCCATCGCCGCCATGGGCATCAGCCAGAAACTCTACATGATTCCCATGCAGGTGTCCCTGGGCTTTTCCCAGGGAATCATGCCGCTGGTCAGCTACACCTACGCCAGCGGCAACCGCGCCCGCATGAAACAGGCCATCGTCTTTGCCATGCGCATCATCGTGGTTTCCATGCTGGTGCTCACCGTGGGGTACTGCCTGGGTGCACCGGCTATGATCCGCGCCTTTATGGACAGCGAAGAGATCATCGGGTACGGGTCCCGCTTCCTGCGGGTCATGAGCCTGGGGTTTGTCTTCCTCTGCACCGATTTTCTGGCGGTGGGCGTGTTCCAGGCCCTGGGCATGGGCCGCAATGCGCTGCTGTTTGCCATCTGCCGCAAGGTGGTGCTGGAGATCCCGCTGCTGATCCTGCTGAACCATTTTTACCCGCTCTACGGCCTGCCCTTTGCCCAGCTCATCACCGAGGTGGTGCTGTCCTGCATGGGCATCGTGATGCTGCGCCGGATCTTCCGGATGGAGAAGCCCCACTGACCCCGCTGCCCGGAACCGTTTGCAGCCAGTCAAAAACTGTGGCATTCTTTTTTCGATACCATCCTCTCCATCCGAAAGGGGTTTACCATGACAGAAGAACTCTATGAGATGTATACCGCCATCCTGACCGAGGAGCTGATCCCGGCCATGGGCTGCACCGAACCCATCGCCCTGGCCTACGCGGCCGCCCGCGCCCGGGAGGTACTGGGCGCCGAGCCCGACCGGATTCTGGCCCGGTGCAGCGGCAACATGATCAAAAACGTGCGCTGCGTGCAGATTCCCAACTCCGGCGGCATGACCGGCATCGAGGCGGCGGTCTGCCTGGGCGCTTTCGGCGGCGACGCTGCCCGCCGCATGGAGGTGCTGGAATCGGTCACCGGGCCGGTACGGCAGCAGGCGGCGGATTTCATCGCCGCGGGCCACTGCACGGTGGAATTTCTGGATTCCGAGATTCCGCTGCACTTCATCGTGGAGCTTTCCCGCGGGGCGGACACGGTGGCGGTGGAGGTGCGCTACGCCCACACCAACATCGTCTCCATCCTGAAAAACGGGCAGTCGGTGTTTTCCGGCGGCGACGGCCAGCAGGGCGTACAGACCGACCGCAGCAAGCTGACCATCGACGCCATCAAGGAATACGCCGACACGGTACCGCTGGAAAAGATCCAGCGCATCTTTGAGCGGCAGATCCGCTGCAACATGGACATTGCCTACGAGGGCATGAGCGGCAACTACGGTGTGGGCATCGGCCGGATGCTGCGCACCGCCTACCCCGACAGCACCTTTACCCGGATGCGTGCCTACGCAGCCGCCGCGTCGGAGGCCCGCATGGCGGGCTGCGATATGCCGGTCATCATCAACTCGGGCAGCGGCAACCAGGGCATTGCCTCCTCGGTGCCGGTCATCGTCTATGCCCGGGAGAACTTCCTGCCCACCGAGCAACTCTACCGTGCCCTGGCCTTCTCGGGCCTGTTGACGGTGCATCAGAAAGAGTACATCGGCAAACTCAGCGCCTTCTGCGGCGCGGTTTCGGCCTCCTGCGCGGCGGGGGCGGCCATCACCTATCTGGCGGGCGGCGACCTGGAACAGATCAAGGCCACCATCGACAACACCCTCGCCAACATCCCCGGCATCATCTGCGACGGCGCCAAGGCCAGCTGTGCGGCCAAGATCGCTGCCAGCCTGGACGCCGCCATGCTGGCCCACAACCTGGCCATGGCCGGCAAGAGCTACGGCGCCCACAACGGCATTTTGCGGGAGGACGCCGACGAGACCATCAGCTGCGTGGGCCGCATCGGCAAGGAAGGCATGCGGCAGACCGACCGTGAAATCATCCAGCTGATGCTGCAGTAATTTTTCCAATACACAAGAACACCCCCGGGGCAATGCCCCGGGGGTGTTGTTTGGTTTGCTATGTACCGTACCGGCCGTGCCTTACCACGGAGTCAGTTCCAGATACAGGTTCTTGTACTGGCGGGCGGAATTCTGCCAGGAGACATCCTTGGCCATATCCCGCTGGACCACCTCGTCCCAGTGATAACGGTTGACGAAGTACTCGGTCTTGGCGCGGTTGACGGCATCCAGCAGCAGGCCCGCGTCGTAGCGGTCAAAGGTGAAGCCGTTGCCGTCGCCGTTGAAGATGTTGTAGGGTTCCACGGTGTCCTTCAGGCCGCCGGTCTCCCGCACGATGGGCAGGGTGCCGTAGTGCATGGCGTTGAGCTGGGTCAGGCCGCAGGGTTCAAAGCGGGAGGGCACCAGCAGCGCATCGGCGCCCGCATAGATGCGGTGGGCGCGGGATTCATCGTACTGGATGCAGGCGCTGAACATGCCGCGGTAGGCGTTCTCATAGTAGCGGAAGGTATCCTCGTACTGTTTGTCGCCGGTGCCCAGCACGATGACCTGGGTGTTGCCGTCCATCAGTTCGGGGATGATGGCATTGACCAGGTCCAGGCCCTTCTGGTTGGTCAGGCGGGAGATCAGGCCGATGACGAACTTGCCCTGATCCTGCACCAGGCCCAGCTCTTCCTGCAGGGCCAGCTTGTTCTGCCACTTGTGGTTCAGCACGTTGGTGATATCGTAGTTCACCGCCAGGGCCGGGTCGGTGGCAGGGTTCCACATATCGTAGTCGATGCCGTTGACGATGCCCCGCAGCTTGTAGTTGTGGTAGCGCAGGTGGTCTTCCAGCTTTTCGCCGTACTCGGGGGTCTGGATCTCCCAGGCGTAGGTGCCGCTGACGGTGGTGATGCGGTCGGCGTAGGCCAGGCCGCCCTTGAGCATGTTGGCATCCTCGTAGCCCTGCTTCAGCGCGCCCATGTTGAACAGCTCATCGGGCAGGCCGGTCCAGTACTTGAGGGTGGGGATGTTGTAGATGCCCTGGAACCGCAGGTTGTGGATGGTCAGGATGGTTTTGGCGTGGCCCACCGGGGTATCCTGGAACATGGTGCGCAGGAACACCGGCACCAGCGCCGCCTGCCAGTCGTGGCAGTGGATGACGTCGGGGATCCAGTTCAGGAAGTTCAGGGCCGCCAGGGCTGCCTTGCTGAAGTAGCAGTACTTGGGGATATCATCCACCAGGCTGATGTAGGGGTTGCCCGCGGAGAAGAACTCCTGGTTGTCGATAAAGTCGTAGACGACGCCGTCACACACATACTCCATGATGCCCACGTAGTAGCTGCGGCCGGTCTCGCCCAGGTCAATGTAAAATTCGCCGCGGTAGACCATCTTTTCCTGGTACTTCTGCGGGATGCAGGCGTACCGGGGCATGATGACGCGGACGTCACAGTTCTGCTTGACCAGTTCCCGGGGCAGGGCGTACATCACGTCGCCCAGACCACCGGTCTTAACAAAGGGATGGCATTCCGATCCGATAAACGCAACGCTTCTGCGGGGCGAAACATACGGCTGTTCCATAGGTGCTTCCTCCACCGGGTGAACCGGTTCTTCCACAGGCGCCGGTGCCTCAGTTGCGGGGGCCGGTGCGGATTTTTTCGCCGCGGTTTTGGTCTTTTTGGCCGCGGGCTTGGCTTTCTTGGCGGCAGGCTTCTCGGCCTTGGCAGCCGGGGCCTCCGGGGCAGCGGGCTGCTCTGCCTTGGCGGCGGGCGCGGCCTTCTTCGCTGCGGGTTTTGCTGCCTTGGCGGCAGGTTCAGTCTTCTTGGCCGCAGGTGCCTCTGCCTTGGCGGCAGGTTCGGCTTTCTTGGCCGCAGGTTTCTCTGCCTTGGCGGCAGGTTCAGCCTTCTGGGCCGCGGGTTCTTCTGCCTTGGCGGCAGGTTCAACTTTCTGGGCGGCAGGTGCTTCTGCCTTTGCTGCGGGTGCCGCAGGCTTGCTGGCGGCAGCCGGTGCAGCCTTTGTTTCAGCCGCCTGCTTTTTGGCAGGGGCCGTCTTTTTCCGTGCCATAAACGACGCTTCCTTTCGATTCCTCTCTCCCCGGCATCACAAATTGCGGGCCGCCCCGCGGGGCCTGCCCAAACCGTGCCCGGTTTCCGGATTGCTGGGATCCGGGAAGATTGGATACCGCACAAAACCGCGACGGCTCCAATGTCCCATGATTCCATGGAAAATAGTAACATATTCCCGTTAAAATTTCAATCGGTATCTGTCGGCTTCCCACGCGGCAAAGGCGGCTTTGCCGGTGCCATTCTGCAGGCGTGGCGGTCCGCTGCCGCATTGACGCCCATTTTGGCTGTATGCTATACTGAAGCTGTTCACCGACGGCATCTTTGAGGATGGCGCCCTGGGCGTCAACACCTACCCCGACGCCCGCGACCAGTACTTCTTCAACCGCAAGGCTGCCTTCTTCCTCACCGGTTCCTGGCATCTGGGCCCCATCTCCCCCAGCAACACCGAGATCCAGGGCACCGAGATCGCCAACCGCGGTGACGTCATCGGCATGTGCGTCATGCCCTCTCTGAGCCCCAGCGGCACCCTGTGCGGCACCGCCGGTGTGGACACCATGATCGCCGTGAACAAGGACTGCGAGAACGCCGAAGCCGCCATGAAGTTCGTTAAGTTCATGGCCAACGGCACCGGCCAGCAGATCTACGTCGACTACCTGCAGGGTGCGCCGGTTTCCAACCAGATCACCTACCAGGGCGAAGTGGACGGCAAGCTGCAGCAGCAGTCCATTGACGAAGTCAACAGCTACGTCAGCAACGCTGTGGGCAACCGCAAGCTGCAGAACAGCGAGCTGGAGACCGCCATCGTCGTCGCCATGCAGAACGTGGCCGCCGGCAGCGATCCCCTCA
Source organism: uncultured Subdoligranulum sp. (assembly GCA_900545545.1). Taxonomy (GTDB): domain Bacteria; phylum Bacillota; class Clostridia; order Oscillospirales; family Ruminococcaceae; genus Gemmiger. The sequence continues at coordinate 26,995 of UQZO01000011.1, forward strand.
CCGAACTGCAGACCGTGCAGGATGTGGCGGAAAGCCTGCGCTGATTATTCCTCTTAACCAAAACGTCCCCGGCCCCTTTGGGAGCCGGGGATTTTTGTGTTGTGGGGCCGGGCAGCCCGCCGCGGCGGGGGGGCTTGCATTTTGCCGCCCGGCCTTATATCATAGGAGAATGTATGGGGTTGTGCGGGCCAGGTGCTGCCACACAAACCCCGGCAAAATATGGGAGGTTTGTTTCATCATGGCAAAAACAGCATTTGTGGGCGGGCTGCTCATCGACGGCACCGGGGCCGCACCGGTGTGCGACGCCCTGGTCCTGGTGGATGGCAAAACCATCGTTTACGCCGGTTCCAAAAAGGAATACGGCCCCGACTATGAGACCCGGGACATCACCGGCAAAACCATCATGCCCGGCCTGATCGACACCCACCTGCACTTTTCCGGCAACCTGACCGACGACGATACCGAGTGGGTGCTGGAAGACCCCATCCAGAAAACCGTGGTGGCCGTGCAGCAGGCCCACGAATGCCTGGAACACGGCCTGACCACCGTAGGCGAGATCAGCCGCAGCGGCCTGCAGATCCGGGATATGATCGAGCGCGGGGTGATGACCGGCCCCCGTGTGGTGGGCACCGGCCTGGGCTTTGCCCGCACCTGCGGCCACGGCGACAGCCACAAGCTGCCCAGCTGGTACAACGACGAGAGCCACCCCTGGGCCGAGCGGGTAGACGGCCCCTGGGACCTGCGCAAGGCGGTGCGCCGCCGCCTGCGCCAGAACCCCGACGCCATCAAGATCTGGTCCACCGGCGGCGGCATCTGGCGGTGGGACAAAAAGACCGACCAGCACTATACCTTTGAGGAGATCAAGGCCGTGGTGGACGAGTGCAACATGGTGGGCATCCCGGTGTGGAGCCATGCCGAGGGCTTTGGCGGTGCGCTGGATTCCGCCCGGGCCGGTGTGCACCTGATCATCCACGGCCAGGCCCTGAACGACGAGTGCCTGGACATCATGGCCGAAAAAGGCATCTACTTCTGCCCCACCATCCAGTTCCTGCATGAGTGGTTCAAGACCTATCCCCCCGTGTACATTCCCGAAATGCACGACGACCAGCCCGGCGATACGGTGGTGGAAAAGGAGCTGAACCGCATCTACGCCAACCTGCGCAAGGCAAAGGCCAAGGGCATCGGGCTGACCATCGGGTCGGACTCCTTCTGCAGCAGCCTGACCCCCTACGGCACCACCGCCATCGGCGAGATGTACGCCTTTGTGGAGTGCGCCGGTATTTCGGAGATGGATACCATTGTAGCCGCCACCAAGGTGGGCGCCGAGATGCTGAAGGTGGACGATGTGACCGGCACCCTGGAAGCGGGCAAATCCGCCGACCTGCTGGTGATTGAGGGCAATCCCCTGGAAAACATCCGCGCCATTGCCGTGGACAATATGCGGGTCATCATGAAGGAAGGCGCCTTTATCAAAGGCTGATTCTGCCCTAAAACAACCAAGCCCCCGGTCCGTAAAGTGCTCACGGGCCGGGGGCCTTTTGCTGCAAGGCAGGTCAGGGGTCCTTCGGCTTTACCAGCAACGTATCCGCCATGGTAAACACATCGGGCACGCCCTTATAGGCACACCAGGCGGGCATTCTGGCATAGCGGTGGGCCACCACCCGGAAACTTCCCAACGTCTCCCCTACCGGGAACACAAAATCCTTCTTTACGATCTCCCGCTCGCAGGGGGCACAGGGCAGCCGCAGGGTGTCTTTCAGGGTCAGGTGCGCGGCATCCGGCCCGGTGAACAGTTCGATATACTCGGGGAAGACAATGCCCGACCGATGGTGGGAAAGGAATCCCAACCCGATGCTCTCGATTTCCTGCGGATGGGGCAAAACGGCGGTCACATCCAGGTCCTGCAGTGTGCCCAGCCATTCCCCGCACAGATAATCGCAGCTGCCCCGCCGGGGTGCCAGCAGGCCGCGAATGCCGCCCCGGGAAAAGACCGCCCGGGGGTCAAAGCGAGTGGGGCTTTGCAGTTCCATCTCCGTCAGAACAAACCGGTACCGGGCACGGGCCACCTCGCTGCTGCGGCCATCGGGCAGGAACAGCCGGGCGGAGAGTACCGTGTCCTCCCGCAGTGTGATGGGTCCGGTGTAGACCGGGGCATGTTCATCCGGCACGCTGCCGTCGGTGGTGTAACGCACGACTCCCTCCTGCCGGGTGTGCAGGGTGACTTGGGCCTGCGTCCCGCTGGGGAAGATGCACGCCGCCGGGCACATTTCCGGCGGGAAGGGCGGAATCCGGTCGGTGGGTTTCCACACCGTGCCCACACAGTCCAGCGGCGCGGGGTCCTGCAGATACCGCGGGGTGTACAGCGGCCCCGCCGGAGGAGTATCGGCCAGCCGCAGAGAGATTTTCCCGTCCGCCGGGGCGATGCGGACCCCCTCGGCCCCGGCTTTTGTCACCGTTCCCCTTTCCACCGTCAGGTGATAGGCAAAGCCTTCGTGCTCCATCTCGATGCGCGCCCTGTCGGCACGGCGGAACACCGGCAGGCGGTCAAACACCAGCGTGTATTTCCCCTCCACCACAAGGCCGTCGGGGCTCATCCGGAACCCGGCCAGAAGTTTTCCGCTCCCCGGGTCGGTCAGCTCCGCCCGGGCCGTGGTTTTGCTTTCCGCATAAAAGCGGATGGCGCCTTCCGGTTCCCGGCCCCTCTCATCCAGCAGGCGGATAAAGGGCCGGGGCTGCCCCGGCTGTGTCCAGAGCTGCGGGTAGAGCACGGGCAGGGCGTCAAAGGTGCTTTTGGTGCTGGTCATGGCATGTTCCCGATACCGGGAAGGATATTCGTCCCGGTAGAGGAAAAAGTCCCGGACCCGAAGATGCCCGGCCTCCCCCAGGAAGCCGATGCGGTAGCAGCAGGACGCATACCACTGGGCACACAGATCGTGGGCCGCATCCCAATCCCGGGATGCCTGCCAGGTCATGGGCGGGGTCAGGCGGTACTTTTTGCGGAACCAGGCGCCGCTGGCGCCCATGGTCTCCACCCGGATGCTGCCCTCCCGGGCCAGCCGTGCCAGATACGCCAGCTGGGGTATATACCCCGGGCCGATGTTTTCCCACAGGAAGTTGTTTTCCTGCCCCACCTGGGCATACTCGATGCCCAGGGCATCCTCCCGGGTCAGGTTATCAAACATCCAGGAGATCCACTTTTCATCCCGGCCGGTGAGCCAGGCGGGTTCCAGTGTGAACACCATGCCGTACAGGTCCGGCCGCAGGTTCTGCTCAAAATTATAGATCGGGTCCGGCCCCAGCAGCCGGAACACCGGCACCGGGAGCTGGTTTTCCACCGCCTGCGCGGGCAGGTTCTCATTCAAACGGCTGGGATAGTAGACCCCGTTGGGGTAGCCGCCCCACAGGGTAAACCCGTCGGTGCCGATCTGGTCGCGGCAGGTGGCCCCGGCGGTGATGCCGTACTTGCGGGCGGCATATTCCAGGGTCACGGTATCCAGCACCCAGGAACCGATGGACTGGGGGTATCTGCCGAACACTTCCCGGAAGGTATCCATGTAGGCATCCACCAGGCGCCTGCGCTCTTCCGGTTCGTACCCGATGCTGTAGGCGCTGTTCACCCGCTCGTCAAATTCCTCGGTCACCTTGCCGCGAAAGCGCACCCCGGCCTTTTCGCACAGTTCCCGGGTGATCTCCCACCAGGCGGAGATTTCGTCCTGGGGGTCGGTGTTTTCCCGCAGCAGTTTCTGGTACCGCTCATCGGTCAGGGCGTCGTATTTCAGGGCGTAGGTGGCGGGCAGACCGTACTGCCGCACCACCTGTATCTGTTTTTGAATGGTATCGAAATCATCCTGGATAAACCGGCTGGGCTCCTCGTGGGATTTGCGGATGAAGTTGTAAATGTTCACGATGACGGTCTTTTTCATGAGGGCCTCCCAACCTGCGCCGGAGGGCGAAAAAACGGCCTCGGCAGCCGCCGTTCCCACCGGCACACAGGCGAATTTTCCTTATCATACATCCCGGCCCCTCGTTTGACAAGAATGCGCTCCTTAAATCTTATCGCCGATTTTCTGTACAATCTGCCCAAAGCGTTTTGCCGGGTTTCCAGGCGGGGCGCACTTTTTCCGCCGCTTTTCCCCTGCAATCCCCGCAGGGTGCTTTTCTTTGGGTGGCGGGTATTGCTGTACGATCGGCCGCCCTACCAAACAAAAAAGGCCCGGAACAAGACCGGGGCTTGGCGAAAGTTTCTGTATAAAAAGATGGTACGTGCAGATCGGGTGCTATCAGGCCAGTTCCAGGTAGAGGGCCGCCAGATCCAGGGTGGCGCGCAGGCCGTCCAGATGGGTACGCTCCATGCCGTGGGAGGCGTGGACGCCCGGGCCGATGAGGGCCGCACGGCAATCCATGCCGGAGCGCCAGGCGGCGCCCACATCGGAACCGTAGTGGGGGTAGATGTCCACCGCGTAGTCCACGCCCTGGGCCTTGGCCAGCTGCACCAGGCGGGTGACCATGCCGTAATCGTAGGGTCCGCCGCCGTCCTTGGCGCAGATGGAAACCTGGTACTCGGTGCAGCTCAGGTCCTCGCCGATACAGCCCATATCCACCGCCAGCAGCTCATCCACTGTGGGCAGGGTAGCGCCGCCGTGGCCCACCTCCTCGTGGACGGTGAGGGTGAAATAGGTTTCAAACCGGGGCCGGGTGCCGGTTTCCCGCATCTGCCACAGCAGCGTCAGCAGGCAGGAGGCGCTGGCCTTATCGTCCAGGAAGCGAGATTTGACAAAGCCGCTCTCGGTGACGGTGGTCTTGGGATCGTAGCAGACAAAATCCCCGGCGGCGATGCCCAGGGCCTGCACATCCGCCTTGCTGTGTACCTTCTCGTCGATGCGCACCGCTATGTTTTTCTCATCCCGGGGGCGGGTGGCGGCGTCATCCTGCACATGCACCGACGGCGACAGGCTGAGCACCGTGCCGGTGTACACCTTGCCTTCCCGGGTGTAGATGCGGCAATACTCGCCGTCCAGGGTGGGCAGCAGCGGGCCGCCCACCGTGGTGACCATCAGCATCCCGTCGGCAGTGATGGAGCGAACCATCAGGCCCAGGGTATCCACATGGGCGCAAAGGCCCACCTTGCAGCCGGTCTCCCGGCCAGGCACCGTGATGACCAGATTGCCCTTGTTGGTGCGCCGGGTGGCAAAGCCCAGTTCCCGGGCAATGCCCTCCGCCGCCGTCACCACATTGTCGGTAAAGCCGCTGGGGCTGTCCTGCCCCAGCAGTTTCTTGAGTGTATCCACCAGGAAAGCCTTGCGGGCTTCCCGCATCGTTTCTTCTGTCATATTTCCCATCCTTTCTTTCTATAAAAGTGCCTGATTCCATCTTACCCAAAAAGTTTGCCGTTGGCAAGGGGCGTACAGAAAGGCTTTCGCCTCCGGCGCCCAAAAGATGGTTCCTCTATGCTTTTTTGCGCCCTTGTGTTATACTGCCATAAACGGGACAAGCTCTATCTTCTAAGGAGGAACGTTCCGCCTTTCCGCCTGCGGAAAGACTGACTATAAAAATCAAGGAAGAGAGGGAAACCTTTCGTGAACGGACATGCAACCTTTTTGCCCCGGCGCACGCTGTACGGGGTCCTTGCCGTCGTGCTGGTATTGATTGCGCTGGGGTCTTTTGTGGATTATCCCCTTTCCCTGGCGCTGTACGATGCCACCAACCCCTTTGCCATGTTTTTTGCCGCCTACGGCGCGATTCCCGCCCCCCTGGGCTGTGTGGCGGCAGGCACGCTGTTTGTCTGCGGGCGCAGCCGGGACAAGAAAATGGCGGGCACGCTGCAAGGGATCGGCGGCATCCTGGTGCTTTTGGTGGGGGTGGGCCTGGCCTGCTTTTTGCCCGCGGTGTATCTGCCGGTGTCGCCCGCCCTGCTGGCCGGGATCGGCCTGGTGTTGTCTGCCGGTACGGTTTTCCTCGTCCACCGCCTGGCAAAGGGGGCAGACCGCGCCGCGATCACCCGCGTAGCCCTCGCCATCCTTCTTGTCATCCTCTGCGAACTGCTGGTGGTCAACCTCATCAAAGTTTGCTGGGGACGCCCCCGCATGCGGCTGGTCGCCAACCACCCGGAAGCCTACTTCTTCCCCTGGTGGCGGTGGGGCACCGCGCTGAAAGAGCCCCTTATGGCCGCCGGAGTGGCAGCGGATGAATTCAAATCTTTCCCTTCCGGCCATACCGCCAACGCCACCACCATGCTTTTGCTGGGGCTGATCCCGTATCTGAAACCGCAGCTGCAAAAATACCAAAAGGCTCTGGTGGCCTTTGGGTTTGCCTGGGCCGCCGTCGTAGCGCTTTCCCGTATTCTGCTCGGTGCCCACTACCTGACCGACACAGCCGTGGGCTTTTTGATCGGGTTCCTCAGCGTGTATCTGATCTGCAACTTCCTGTTTCGGCCGCGGGGCAAGAAGCCTTAAATTATCATACCACCGTTCTTTGCAGCCAAAAAACAGCCGCCCGCCGGGCGGCTGTTTTTTATTGCCGCACACTTTTGCGGGGTACCGCAGCCCTTGTATCCTTTGCCGCCCATTTGTTGCAACATCACACTTCTGCCCAAAAGCAAAACGGTGATTTTGGGCAACTTGCCCTCTTGACCGGATTGGAAAAATCGATATAATAGAATTAGAATAATTCTAAATTTGGTGTTGAGAACTATGTCAAAATATGGAAAGAAAATTCTGGAGATCGTAAGTTCCTCCCGCAGCCATATGACGGCCGAGGAGATTTTTTTGGCACTGCGGCAAGCCTACCCCACGGTGGTGCTGGCTACGGTGTACAACAACCTCAACCGTCTGCTGCAGGAGGAGCTGATCCGCAAGATCTCGGTGGAAGGAATGCCCGACCGGTATGACCGCATCCAGCGCCATGACCACCTAGTGTGCAGGAAGTGCGGCAAACTGATGGACATTGATCTGGGCGACCTGACCAAACAGTTTGAGAAAAAGGCGGGAATCCCGATATTATCATATGACCTGAAATTGAATGTTCTCTGTGAAGCCTGCCGGAAAAAAAGTACTTGAAAAGGATGTGACCCCACTGAACCATTTACCATTGTCAGTCCGAGTCGCCATTGAGGCGGACAACCCCAGCATTGTTCGTTGGGAAGAAAAGTGTATCCGCTGCGGCATGTGCAAGGAAGCCTGCACCAACCTGATGGGGGTGCACGGCACCTACACGCTGGAGCAAACGGGCGGAAAAGCGCTGTGCATCTACTGCGGCCAGTGCGCCAACGTCTGCCCGGTGGACAGCATCACCGAGCGGGATGAAGCGCCCCAGGTGCAAAAGGCCATCGCCGACCCGGACAAGGTGGTGGTGGTCAGCACCTCCCCCGCCGTCCGTGCCGCCCTGGGCGAGGAGTTCGGCATGGAGCCGGGCGCCTTTGTAGAGGGCAAGATGGTTGCCCTGCTGCGGGCCCTGGGGGTCGATTACGTGCTGGACACCAACTTTGCCGCCGACCTGACCATTGTGGAGGAAGCCAGTGAACTGATCCGCCGCATTACCGAGAAGGACCGTCCCCTGCCCCAGTTCACCAGCTGCTGCCCCGGGTGGGTCCATTTTGCGGAGATCTACGCCCCCGAACTGCTGCCGCACCTGTCCACCGCCAAAAGCCCCATCGGCATGCAGGGCCCCACGGTAAAAACCTACTTTGCCAAACAGATGGGGCTGGACCCCAGGCAAATCGTCCATGTAGCCCTGACCCCCTGCACCGCCAAAAAGTTTGAGATCCGGCGGGAGGAAATGCACGCCGCCGGCGATTACCACGGCGTGGAAGGGATGCGGGACACCGATCAGGTGATCACCACCCGGGAACTGGCCCGCTGGGCCAAGACCGCCGGCATCGACTGGAACGCCCTGCCGGATTCCGCCTACGATTCCCTGATGGGCAAAGCTTCGGGCGCAGGCGTCATCTTTGGCAACACCGGCGGCGTGATGGAGGCGGCGCTGCGTACCGCCTACGCCTACCTCACCGGCCAGGATGCGCCCCAGACCCTGCTCCAGCTTGAACCCGCCCGGGGCTACGAAGGGGTGCGGGAAGCCCGGGTGGAAATCGGGGAACTGACGCTACAGGTGGCCGTAGTGTACGGCACCGCAAACGCCCGCACCTTCCTGCAGCGAATGAAGGAGAGCGGCAAACAGTACCACTTTGTGGAAGTCATGGCTTGCCCGGGCGGCTGCATCGGCGGCGGCGGACAGCCCAAAGACCTGATGAAAGACGCCGACGATACCCGCAAGCGCCGCATTGCCGCCCTGTACCGCCGGGATGAGGCCATGACACTGCGTACCAGCCACGAGAACCCCGAGATCAAGGAGGTTTACGAAGCTTTCTACGGCAAGCCCCTCAGCCCGCTGGCCGAGCAGATGCTTCACACCAGCTATCAGGACCGAAGCGACCTCCTGCATAAAGAAAACAAAACGACAACAAAAGGAGAAACAAAGATTATGAAAAAGTGGAAATGCAAAATCTGCGGTTACATTCACGAAGGCGACAGCGCCCCGGAGGCCTGCCCCATCTGCAAGCAGCCCGCTTCCGCCTTTGAGCTGATCGAGGAAGCCCCCGCCAAGAGCACCAACAAATACGCCGGCACCCAGACCGAAAAGAATCTGGAAGCCGCTTTCGCCGGGGAGTCCCAGGCCCGAAACAAGTACACCTACTTCTCTTCCGTAGCCCAGAACGAAGGCTACGAGCAGATTGCCGCTCTGTTCCTGCAGACCGCCGAAAACGAAAAGGCTCACGCCAAGCTGTGGTTCGAGGAGCTGCACGGTGTAGGCACCACCGCCGAAAACCTGCTCCACGCCGCCGAAGGCGAAAACTACGAGTGGACCGACATGTATGACAGCTTTGCCAAAACCGCTGAGGAGGAGGGCTTCCCGGAGCTGGCTGCCAAGTTCCGCCTGGTCGCCGCCATTGAGAAGCGCCACGAGGAGCGCTACCGCGCCCTGCTGCACAATGTGGAGACTGCCCAGGTCTTTGAAAAGAGCGAGGTCAAGGTTTGGGAGTGCCGCAACTGCGGCCACATCGTGGTAGGCACCGCCGCCCCGGAGGTCTGCCCCACCTGCAACTACGCCAAGAGCTTCTTTGAGATCCATACCGACAACTACTGATTCCAACGCAAAAAGGAGACAGGTCCTTCCAACCGGGAGGACCTGTCTCCTTTTTTGTCTGGGGCATGTTTTACCATAACGGGTATTTTCGTGCGCGATATGCGCATGCTGCATCCGGACGGGAAGCTTTTTATCGGAACAGCAATTCCAGAAAATCCACAATGCATTGCCGCCACACATTCCAGGTATGGGCGCCGTCATATTGCTTTCTGACGCAGCGGATTCCATACTTTTCGCAGAGGGCATCATCTTTTTGGAAAGACGCCCAAAAGGGATCATTCCCACCCATGCCGCGGAAGAACAGGCGGGTCTGCTGGTTGAAGGCATCCGCCTGCTCGGCAAGATGCGCAAGATGGGCATTGTTTCCGTCAAAAATATTTCCCATAAAACCGCTGAACAGTCCGACCCAACCAAACAGGCCGATGTGGGTGAATACCGTCATGCTGGTCTGCAGTGACCCCATCGAAAGACCCGCAAGCGCATGATTGTCCTTTCCGGGTTTGACACGATACCGTTTTTCCACAAGCGGCATAATGTCCCTGAGAAGTTCTTCGGTAAACCATTCCGGCCGGTGTGCAATGTCGCCGTTTTCTTTTTCTTCCCGCATCATGCCATCCGCCGTAACAATGAGCATCGGCCGGATTTTTTCTTCCCGAATGAGCTGATCGGCGATCTCGGCCAGTTTGCCCTGGTAGATCCACCCCAGCTCATTCTCACCGTACCCGTGCTGCAGGTACAGGACCGGGTAGCTTTCCGCCGTTTCGCCATAACCCGGCGGTGTATAAATGTAGCAGCATTTTTCCTTTTTGCTGATATGAGCGGTATAGCGTTCCTGGCAGATTGTACCGCGAACCGCGGCGGGTTCCCCGTGTGTTTCGTCCCAGGCAATATCCAGATAGTTGATCGGGTGATTGTCGCCAAATCCGATGGGAAGGTAACTGGAGAGTACCGGGTTGCCGTCCAGCAGGATTCTGACATAGCAGAATTCTTCCAGCCCCTTCAACGGCAGCTGCCAGAACCCGTCGGCCTCTTTCGTGAAGGACAGGACTTTTTCCTCACCCACCACTTCCAGCTGCACGCGCTGCGCGTGCGGATAGCGCAGCCGGAGGAAGGCACCGTTTTCCGTGCGGAAAACGCCTTCCTGTTCACCGGCAGAGGCGGTCATTCGGTCAAAGTCCATATTCAGGGGCGATCTTCGGCTCAACGCCTGGATGGATTCATTCAGTATGCTTTTCATCGTTGTTCCTCCACTGCCCAGTGAACGGCCTTTGCCAGGTACTCATTCCAGAATTTCCAGTCATGGATGCCCGGGCTTTCTTCATAGTGCACCGCCACGTTCTGCTGTTTGAGGAAATCGCGGAAGGCCCGGTTTTGCTGCAAAAGGAAATCTTCCGTACCGCAGGCCATATAGATTTCCGGCAGCGTTGCACCGCTCTTCTGCAGTTCCTTTACCAGATACTCCGGATTGTTGACGCTTTCCTCCAACGCATCCAGCGGGCCGAACACCGAACGGAAATAGTCATAATCCGCCATATCATTCTGGAAGCCGGGTTTCTGGTTTTCGATATCGTGCACGATCAACGCCGAGGACAGCGCCAGGATCTTGCCAAAAGTGCCCGGGTAGCGCAATCCTGTGTGGATGGCGCCGAACCCGCCCATCGAGACACCGCCGATCCAGGTATCTTCCCGCCGGGTGCTGAGCCGGTAGGTTTTTCCGATGTAGTCCACAATTTCTTTGCCGGCAAAGTCCTCGTAGGCTCTTCCGGTGCCCTTCTGGTTCAGGTAAAAGCTGTTTTCTCCGGAAAGCATGACAACGGCCACATTGTTCTGCAGCGCAATTTCATGGATCAGGCTCCCGGTAATCCAGTCCAGTGAGCTGCCGGAATATCCGATGAGCAGATACAGTACTTTGGGCGGCCGGTTATAATGCTCGGTCTTCATTTCCGGCGCCGTATCGTTGGGAATATACATGTGGTAGGTAACCGAACGTTTCAATGCATCCGAAAGATACATGCCTTGTATTACAGACATTCCTTTTCCTCCTGTTTGTCAGAGTATCGCCTTTTCTTGCATCAGCCGGAACGCCGTCTCGGCCATGAGCTCTCCGCCCCGGGTGTTGGGATGGAGGCCATCGCCAATATGAATGCCGTCTTTCATGCGGTCGGGCTGTTCCGGGTTGGCGGCGGCCCGGTCGTAATCCAGCACACCGTCTGCCTTTGCGGTTTGGCGGATCCAGCTGTTCAACGCGGTCCGGATGCGGTCGCCCTCTTCGATCCAGGAGGTGTATTCCTCGTTCCAAAACGGCATGACGGTGCCCACAAAGATGGGCCGCTCATGGCGGTGGGCTTCATCGATCATGTGGGAAATTCCCTGGATGAGTTCCTGTGCCGAAACGATTTCGTTTGGATGCTGGAATACATAAGGATGCATAATATCATTGACACCTTCCAGCAGCAGGATCAGGTCCGGAGCGTCTTCGCCGAACACATCCTCCTCAAACCGGGATACGCCGGCCGGGCCAAAGCAGGACCCTTCCCCCACCAGCGCAGGGGCATGGCTGGCATCGTGCAGAATGCGGTTGCCGCCGATGCCATAGTTCACAACAGACACGCGGCCCGGCATTTCCTGAAGGATTCTGTTCATCAGCGCATCCGAGAAGTAGGACATGTGGGTGATGGAATCGCCAAACAGGGCAATCGTCTTGACCTGCTCCTCCGTATACAGAAGAATCTCGGTTACGCCGGCAATGATATCCGCCTTGTTCACATCCGCATCCACGTAGGGATAGATCTCACGGCTTTCTTTCCATCCATCCGTTCCCGTTTCCAGCCGGTAGCCGCCCGGATAATACTGTGTACGGGTCGTCTGTGTGGACCAAACCGAGGCGCTGCACTGTATGACCTGACGCTCCTTGAGATAGAGGAACAGCAGGATGTCCTCGCCTGCCCGGACGTTCCATTCCACAGCATCGCTGTAGAATTCCTCCCCGGGTGCCAGAACGATGGTTTCCTTACCGTCTTTGGTGATGATGCAACAATCCCGCATCTGCCCGGCGGCATCCTTTCTGGCTACGGTCACCTTCTCGATGGCAAGGGGCACACGCCCGTATTTGTTGGAAAATTTAAGTTTCAGCTTTTCGCCGTTCAAATTATTGCGAAACACCGTTCTTTGGGTAAGGTTTTCCACTTCACCCAGGTCCGCATTGTAATTGACCGGCAGATATTTCCATGTTGCTTTCCATTTCATTTTCAGCATCCTCCCTGGTTTGCATTTACTGCATTCAGATGTTATAATTTTTTTGGCAGGAGGCGAGAAGAGCATGTTATATGAAGCATTCAACGACACTTTTGAGAATGTCCCGGTGAAAGTCTACCGGCACGATCTGACCGGAAAGTATATTTGGGCCCCTATGCACTGGCACCGGAGCTTAGAGCTTTTCGTCTCCTTTGAAGGGCGAAACTACCTGAATATCGGCCGTGATGATTTTGTTTTTACCGATACGGACTGGACCATCATCAACAGCAGCGAGCTGCATTCTGCGCGGTATTACTCTTCTACGGATCGTTTCAAAGGAATCTCCATCATCATTTCGCTTCCTTTTATTGAAAAATGGATCGGCAAGAATGTGTACTTTTATAATCCGTCCGATCCCGTTGTCACCCAAAAAATCCACACTGCCGCAATGGCAGTCTATCAGCTCGACGAATCCGCAGAGTATTACTCCCTGAAACTCATGAAATACAGTATGGAACTTATAACCCTGCTGGCAGAATACTGTATCAAAAAAGATGTGGTGTACAAAATCCCGTTCAACAAGGCGCAGTCTAAAGGAACCGCCTTTTTAAATTATATCGAGGGAAACTACGCCCGCGAACTGTCTCTGAATGAAATCGCGGAGCATTTTCAGTACACACCCAGCTCTTTTTCCAGATTTTTCAAGGAAACGGTGGGGGTAAACTAAAGCGACATCCACTTCTGCAGCTGATCGTCGCCCGCCGCAATGTACTCCACGGTAATGCCGGGGTTTGCTTCCTCGAATTTGCTGATGGCGTTCTGGAACATCTCGTCCTTACCGGTCTCGGTGGTGTAGAACGAAATTTCTACCGGCTCGCTCGCGGAAGTGCTGCTTTCCCCCGTAGCAGATCCGGAAGCCGTGCCGGAGGAAGAAGTTCCCTCTGCGCCGCCACATCCGGCAAGAAGCCCCGTTGCCATGGATGCTGCAAGCAGCATGCTTACCATTTTTTTCATGTTGGTAACCTCCTTGGTGCTTTTTATGTTATCTTCATTATAATCACGAACAATTTCCATTACTTCCCCATATTTTCCCTGTTTATGGTCAATTATTTACTTTTTACAGTTAATCACCTTTTCCCGCTGGCGTTTTGTGCACTTTGCTACATAAAACTCTGTGAAAAGTGGAGAAAAAACGGTTCAGTAGTTTTTTACCAATCATATTGAACATGATATATAAACGGCAAATACTTCATAAGAATTCATCTGTTTCCTGTGCAACGCCGCGCCTGCATTGTAGGGTATCCCCATCGGTCTTTCCCATTGCTGCAAAGAAAAACATTTTACGTTGTAACGGAAAATCAAAAAATAAATTCCTGCATTTTTATCGCATCTCAAAACAAGAAAAGCCACTGCCTTTTAGACGGGTCTTGGTGGAATGTCTTAACAAAAAAGATATTCTGAGAAAATCAGGTAGATCCAACAGCTGCTGCAAAGTGATAGAATGCCCCCGTTCTCAGAACGCGAGGCTGACGGCGATCAGAAACATGGCATAGTAGTAGGTCAAAAGATTGGCGACGTGTACGGCAGGATGCTTTGCATGGTAAAAATACAGGAACAGGATCAGCAGATCCGAAATCCAAAACAGCACCGCCCCGGCCAGCACCAGAAAGCACCAGGGCTGGGCGATGCCAAAAGCTAGCTGCACCCCCTTGCCCAGCAGCGCCGAGACGAAGGCTGCGTAAAGCACCACCCAGGGGCGCATCCGTCCGGTCTGCATGCCTGGCATGCCCGACAGCACCACCGTGCCGCCGGCCCCTAACGCCGCGGCCAGCGGCACCGGCCAGCCCATGGGCTGCAATCGGCACAAGCCCCACACAAGCAGGGCGTGTCCGGCCAGAAAGGCTCCCAGTCCAGCCAGAAACAGGCCCGGACGGCGCAGGTGGTTGTAGAGCGCCAGCACCACATCCCCTACCACACAGCACAGCAGCGCCGGCAGTAACCGCCAAAACGCTTCGGGACGGCTGCCCATGGCAGCGCACACCGCCGCCACAGCCACAAAGCAGAGGCTGCACAGCGTTTTTTCGGGCAGATACCCCCGACCCGGCAGGCGCACCCGCCGCACCAGCAGACAAAGGGCGGCGGTGTAAGCCACTCCCATTCCGACGATATATGGTATGCTCACAAGCCGCGCCTCCCTTGCATTGTTTCACTTTCAGTATAGACAAAAAACGCCTGGCCGTCAATTTGTGCCCTGCCCAAAAATCCAGCAGAGCCTGTGAATAAGCTGCCTATATTTTGCCACGCCAGCAGCTGATTTTTCCGTTCCTGATAAGCCGTATCTCCTTCAGACTCATAATAGGAAGTTCAGATTTTCTCAACCGTCCATCCTGCGGCAGGTGTTAACAAAAAAGATATTTTAGGAGATTTTTCTCTTTTTCCGGGAGATTTCGCCGCAAAAAGTGGCCCGCAACGGAACATTGCGTGACAAATACGCCCTCTCCTGATATGATGAAATCAGAAAATACGTGAGGTGAAGCAGTATGATCGGACGGAATTGCAGGCGGCTGCGCCAGCGCGCAGGACTGACCCAGGAAGAGTTGGCGGAGCGGCTCCATGTGACCCGGCAGGCGGTGTCCGCCTGGGAGACCGAGAAGAACCACTTGGACGCAGAGACACTGGTCGTTCTGGCGGAGGCTCTGGGCGCAGATGTCCAGGAGCTGCTCTACGGCCCCGGTGTGGTGCAGGCGCCCTTCGCCCGCTACCAGAGGCGGTATCTGGTGTGCACGGTGCTCTCTGCTGCGGTGGTGATCGCCTGGCTGATTATGGAGGTAACCCTGAAACCCTATCTCATCCGTCAGGCAGCCCAGACCTTCATTCCCTATCCGGGCATGGCCTATTTCCTGACCGTGCCGCCTCTGGGGGTTCTGGGACTGGGCTGTCTGTTCCCGTCCCTGATTTCACTCTGGGTGGATATCCGGGTCCGCAGTATCCCGGTACGCCGTGTACTGCTGGCGCTGGGGCTTCTGGCACTGTGTTACTACCTTGTTTGGATGACCTGGTATCTGGGATTGTGGCCCGATTTTCTCTATGGCTTGGAACCCGTGCAGTTTCTCATGTGGCATTGGTTTATTCCCCTGTTCACGGGAGACCATGAGCTGTTACGGCTGGGTCCTCTCTTTTTGTCCGGCGGATTCCTGTTCCTGACCCTGAACCGCTGATGCCATTACAGAAAAGCGGTAATTCTATAAAGGATTTTCAAAGCCGCCCTCCGCAGGGCCCTTGTTTTTCCGCTGCCAAAATCCAGCTAGGCACTGTCATCTGCATCGGCAAGCTACTTTCTTGAAGTACACTTTTCAGGTCACATTGTGTCGCGCATTCTTCCTCCCCGCCGGTAAATTTTGTGGGGGTTCTCGTGCAAAAAAGACCGGCGGACAGGCCGTTTGCAAGTGGTGTTATCCACTTTTTTCGGGACAAAAAACGGACAAATCACGTACAGAAACATTGAAAAATGTTCTGCGCAGACAGCGGTTGACACGCAAACAAGACCGACGGCGCCCCTTTATTTTTAAGTGGCTCCGCCGGTCTTTTTTGTCAACGCAAAGAAAAATATTGTGCGCTGCATCGAAAAGTACAGCAAAAAGCTTCTGCATTTTTGCCGCATCTCCAAACAAGAAAAGATCCGGTCTTTTCAGACCGGGTCTTGGTGGTGTGCCTTAACAAAAAAGATATCTTAAGAAAAACGGCTTAACAAAGCCATTTTTTTGGTACGCACCACAAATATCTCTTTTCCAAAAAAGTTAGGTCAACATTATATGTGAACCATGGTACTCTGAATATAGGAAAAGAGATTATAAAGCAAGGAGGGACAGTGATGCCGTTCCTGCTCGTTACTATTTTTAGTGTCCTGTTGCTGGTTATTTACGTTTGAAAATCTCTCGAGCCTTTTTCATGTTTTCCCGAATCTTAACACCGAACGGGCAGTTGGGCTCACACCGTCCACACATCAGGCAATCGTCCGCCGTAGCCGAAAGTGCCCAATAATGCTGTTCCACTGTTTCCGGTACAGTATCCTGCTGGGTCGCCAGATCCAGAAATTTGGTGACAGCTGCAATATCGATATGGGCAGGACAGGGCTGGCAGTGATTGCAGTACATACAGCGCCCGGTCATGTGAATGGTATTCCCACTGCTGAAAATATGGGCATAGCTGCGTTCTTCATCGCTCACATCGTAGTATTTTACTGCCTCCAACACTTCTTCCACAGTGTGGCAGCCGACAATCACAACTTTTACGCCGTTGCGGTCCAGGCAATACTGAATACACTGAGGAACCGTCATGGCCACGCCAAAGGGGGAGCTCTCTGCTTTCAGCAGCGTACCGGCTCCCAAGGGCTTCATAACGGTAATCGCTACGCCTTTGGCTTCACAGGCAGAATATAGCTTCTGCCGTGCTTCATCTACGACCAGGCCGCTCTTTTCCATGCCCTTAAATTCCATCAGGTCGTAAATATCGGTGTCGGCTGCCTCCATATCGTAGGCGGGGTTGATACTGAACATCAGAACATCGATCCAGCCGCTCTCCACGGCTTTCAGGGCAATGTGCGGGTTGTGGGAGCTCATGCCGATATGCCGGATCACGCCCTTATCCTTCAATTCCTTTGCATATTTCAGGACAGGTCCTTCAAAAACGGTCTGGAAATCTTCTTCACTGTCAATGTAATGGATCATGCCAACGTCGATATAGTCGGTATGCAGGCGCTCCAGCAGATCAGCAAAGGAACGCTTTGTCTTTTCAATATCACGGGTACGGGTGTATCACCGTATGATGGAAAAAATGCAAGCACTCTATTTTGATTCTTTAGGACTCCCCTTCAGGGACCTGGAATTCGAGCATTTTTCTGCAGCTGTTGATGCATACGTTCAACAATCCAAAGCCAAATCAAAAAGCGGTGAAGTTTCCGATGCCACAAAGGATAAACTTTGCAGCATTTTAAAAAGTCTTTCCTCTTTTGTACATGAGAAATTGCCCGCATACTCTGATCCATGCTGGGGTTCTATCTGGAATTATCATAAAACAGCCCTGCCTAAAAGATCCGCCGGGAAGAAAGATGAGCTGAGACAACTTCGGGAACAAGAAATTGCAGAAATCGTAAAACTTCCTCGCTCTTTACAAATCCGCGAAGAAATCAAATTTGCCAAAGTCCTTCGCAAGGGGCTCAATGGTCCTGACGGTGTATTTATCGGTGGATTACTGATGCTCTATCTGGGGCTACGTCCCAGTGAATGTTGTGGTTTGACGTATCGCGCAATCCAACCGCTGACGAAAGACGGAAACGTAAAGGCTCTTTATATTTATCGCGCCTTGGATACGTCGAATAAAAGCAAAAATCAACTCAAAACCAAAAACGCCTATCGTGTGTTACCCATACCGGCCGAATTGGATTCTTTATTGCAAGAGCGTATGCAATACATTCAGAAATCCCATCCCAACGGCTGCTTGGAGGATTTACCCATTGTAAATTCTCCCGAGGACTGTACAAAATTCTGCACTCGCAAGCATTTCGGCGACACAATCAGGAATTTGCTTCGCAGCATCCGTACCAATGAAGAAAGTCTGGTTTACGCCTCTCATCTTCTCGAGGCAAACAAATCCGTAAAAGAAGAAAGCCCCACCGCTTATTTGCTGCGAAGACACTATGCCACCATTCTTTCCAGCGTCTGTTTGATGACTGAAGAAGAACTGCAATATTTGATGGGGCATGATATCCGCAACGCCGATATTCGGCACTTCGATTTGCTGGATACGGATTGGTTGCTTCATATGTATGACAAGCTGAATCGCCGTCACATTTTCACGGAGACCCAATCCGATTTGGCAAGCTCAAAAGATTCTTTCCCAGAAAATATATCAGAAGCCTCTTTTCGATTTATTGATACAGATTTCCGAGGCAGCAATCCCGAATTCATAATCGACATCTGGAACACCTGCCCTGCCGATGCACTGACACTCAGTGTCAAAGCAGAATCCCGCACCGAAAAAGGCGCCGTATTATATGAAGCCGATTACCGTCCGATTGCAGAAAATCTTCCTCCTATGATTCGCTTTGACAGCGCCTATCACAGAGCCCTGGAGAAGTCCGCCAATAAGAGCGCTGGACGCACAAAAAATAAGGCGCAACCGTAATCTCTTCTTCCAACTAATTGCTTTTCCCAAAAACAATTTAGGTGCTCATTTTTATTTGGAGGCCCCTATGAATATTTCTTCTCTAAATATATCACAACAACATATCCAACCTTTTTCTCTGGCGCTGGAGGAATCACACCATATAAAGCATGACTACGATTCTGCCCGGTGGTTATACGTTCCCCCTATATACTGTGGCTATCGCTACGTTTTAGGTACTGTAGGCGAAAATCCTTTGATTTGTGTAGGTATCAACCCTTCCACGGCAACCCCCAATATGCTGGACCCCACCATGAAATCCGTAGAGAGAATTGCTGTTGCCAACGGCTTTGATAGTTTTATCATGTTTAATGTGTACGCTCAACGCGCTACACAGCCGGACAATTTGGATCCGAAATGCAATGCGATACTTCATCGTGAAAACATGAACGCTTTTCGGTGGGCACTGTCTCAAACCAAGTCCGATTCACCTTCTATTTGGGCCGCTTGGGGAACACTTATCGAAAAGCGTACCTATCTTGCCTCCTGCCTCTGCGATATGCTTCTTTTGGGGCAAGAGTTCCATGCTTGTTGGTACAGTGCCGGTCCCCGTTCTAAAAAAGGACATCCACACCATCCTTTGTATTTACGTGGAGATAGTAAACTCACCCCTTTTGATGTTCAACAATACATAAAAAACTGCCTTCCGAAAGTGTAACCTCACACAGAATAAGCCCCCCAACCTTTGTCGGCCATCGCCAAAGGTTGGGGGACTTTGCTTTTAGGTTTCATAAGTACGCCGTCATAAAAACGCCGTTTCAAATTTCTTCGCCGGTTTCTTTATCGATAAATAATCCGCGGAACTCGCAGCCCATGGCGTCAGCAATTTCCTGCAGCTCTTTTTCACTGAAGTTATCGCGCTTGAATTTTCCGCTGATATTCTGTGAGGTGCATCCCAGGCTGGCAGCAAGATCTTTTACCGACATTCCCTTTTTTATGAGAGCAATTTTAATTTTCTCTGTCATTGCCATCGATAACACCGTCCTTTTCCTTTTTAACAGTATACCTTCAGAAGTACACAAAGTCAATCTTTCGGCCGAAAAAAGTAATTAAAAAGTGAATAAAGTAGTTGGCAAGAGAAACTTTTCGGGATACAATTAAACTATAGAGTTACAAAAACAACTCTGCAGTTACAAAAAGAGGATGATTCTATGATAGTATTTATTCTTGACCATTTGAATGTACCCGTTCATCTGAACCGACTTCATACCGGCAATCCCGGTTTTGCCGTCAGATGGTTATGTTGCTTCCGTCTATTTTTCTTTTTTGATACAGGGCATTACGCCCGGAAAGGTGTGCTTTATGAAAATGTCTGTTTATAGCTATCTTCAGTTCCCAATGAATTTGACCGCCTCTCTTGCATTGCATATGCGCCGTGATTGCGGTCATGACCCCAAGTATTGGACCAGAAAACATCGAAAAAGAAAATAGCGCAAACCCATGCGGCAACATGGATCTGCGCTCGGCAGGAAAATCATTTTGCATCACGATTTCCTGCCTCCATTGTACAACACACAATTTCAAAACACAAGTGGAGGTCTACTCTTTATGAATCAACTGGAAACTGTCCTGTATCGGACCTATGTATATCGCCTTTATCCTACCGCCGAGCAGCAGACTATGCTTGCCGACCGATTTGACTTTGAGGATGAAAATTATAATGCCATGGCACGCCGCATTAACGAACTATATGGGCAACACGCCCACAAAGCAGATGCGGAAACTGCCATTCGTCAATATAGTATTTCCTGCCCCGGCATCGACTACCAAGGCTCCCTGGATCACACCCGAAAGGAGTTGTTCCAGGCAGTACAAAAGCTATGGCAGGGAAGTTACAACAAGATTTATTCGCGCCCGGTCACACGGAATCAGCGCTGCTTCTATTTTAAAACAATGGCGGTCAGCGAATTCCATATTATTGTTCCCACTATCGGGACAATCCTGCGGGATACTCATCGCCCGCTCCCGGTCGGTGCAAAAGCACTCAGCGGCCAAATCTTTTACAGCTCCTATGAAGGGCGCTACTACGCTCATATACTTATCGTATACACGGCAAAATTGCCGGCCCCCATCACGCCTGTACTCTACGACCGGGCCATCGGTCTGGATTACGCACAAGATGGTCTGTACCGTGACTCCAACGGTCACAGTGCCGAATATCCCGGATTCGCGGCAAAGTCCAAACCCAAACGGGAAGCTTTACAACAAGCCCTGTCCCGTGCACACACTGGCAGCCGGCGCTGGCGTGCCCTGCGCGCCAAACTGGCCAAGTTGGACCGATTTGCTCGGCATGCGGTGCACATCTTGGCAAACTTCCCCTGGCCTTCTCCGTTTTTCGTTGCCCACAACGTGGAACACAAATGCAACGGGATCTTAATGCCGCAAAAAACATTCTGCATGAGGGACTGCGTCAGGCAAAATAAGGAATTCCGTTCCTTGGGTACATGGGAACTTTTTGCGCACAGGCAGGCCGTGCGAAATTGTGCCGGAATGAATTTTGCCTGCTCGCCCGGGCGTTCCGGGTAAAACGCGCATGCAGTGAGCCATGCGAACGAAACGCCGAATGGTTATACGCTCACGTTTTTATACAATTTGTATTACAGGCACAAAAACAGCACGGCGGTAAGCGGAAGCTGGACCCTCCCGTTTACCTGCGCAGGTGATGCGACCACCTACACAACAGACTTGCTGCACCGTACCAAACTCAGTATAGCAGCGTTCTTACGATATGACAAGGCTGATGTGTTTGTTTCACAAATTGACCTGTGCCGTGTGTTTTCCGATAAAAGGAGTACACATTATGAAGGTTACAAAAACTAATGAAAAAAGTATTCTTGACTTTTCCGAAGAAACCACTCTGGAAGATTGGCTTCTGTATTGGCTTGACGCTTATGTAAAGCCCGTTTCCAAACCGTCCGGCTATGAGCACTATCGAGATAATTGCGTAAAACACATCATTCCTGCAATAGGAGAAATCCAACTTGGAAACCTGACGCCACGCGTGTTGCAGCGCTTTTTCAACGAGCAGGCACGGACAGGCAATCTTCGTACCGGGGGAGCGCTGTCCACTAAGAGCCTGCGCAATATGCGGGCCGTGCTGGATGTTGCATTGAAGCTCGCTACGGCCGAAGAATTGATGCCAAGCAATCCCGTTCCGCTGACCGCAATCAAGTCTGTGAAAAGCCGCCGGGTTCAGATCATGACCAATGACTCCCAGAGGGTCTTGGAAACATATCTGTTCGAACATTTCGGTCACAAAGAAGCCGGCATTCTACTGGCACTGTACACAGGTATGCGTTTGGGCGAGATCTGCGCCCTGCGGTGGAAAAATTATCAGGAATCCACCGGGATGCTCTCCGTTGAAAGTACCGTGCGCCGCATCAGTGATATCGACTCAAGCCCTATGGCATCAAAGACGCGGCTGGTATTCGGTTCTGTAAAGACAACTTCCTCGGAACGAGAGTTATATATGCCAGACGTAGTACAGCAGTTGTTGAAGCTGCAGCGGTAGCGCTTTGCAAAAGAGTTCGGTCGGGAAGCCTGCGACGAAGATTTTATCGTTTTTAATCGTTGCGGCCGTGTGATGGACCCGGACAACCTCAGCCATTACTTTTCGCGGATTCTGCGGCAACTGCACCTGGAACATGTCAAATTTCACGCCATGCGACACACGTTTGCGACACGCGCTATCGAAAACGGCATCGACGTCGCAACGGTATCGGGCCTGCTGGGCCACGCCGATGTGACAACTACCACTCACTTCTATGTTCATCCTCGGGATGAAGCGATGCGAGCCGCTATGCGTGGCATTGTACCCGTAGGAACAGTGAAATTCGGAAACGGCGCGTAGGCGAATAGCCATTTTAGGAAGTTCGAGCATATACAACATTCGTTATGCTGTTCTATTCGCTACCTAAACAAAGGCTTGCAAGTCATCAATATCGTCCACATGCAAAACCTCGTAAGTTGTTTTTGATTCGCTCGGATTCCATATATTGCATGAGCCTCCTTCTTTTTTCAAAAGAAGGAGGCTCATGCGCATGTTTAATACATGAAAGTAATAGATTACTCCGTGGGAAGCTCGCGATAGGTCATCGTTTCAAAATCAGAATATCCACCAGCGTCTTCCCCATTGCCCGAAGCGTATAACCCCAGTGTGCAGCCGACAAAACCACCGGCATGTTCCGTGCTTAAAGAGCGCAGGTCGATACCAGAGGCAGC
This sequence comes from uncultured Subdoligranulum sp., assembly GCA_900545545.1. Taxonomy (GTDB): domain Bacteria; phylum Bacillota; class Clostridia; order Oscillospirales; family Ruminococcaceae; genus Gemmiger. Next base: position 49,810 of record UQZO01000011.1, read on the forward strand.
TGTTTTCCATTCGGTACCGCTTTGGTAAAGTACGCTGGCAACAAGCCCTTCTACCCGCAGTTTCAGCCGGATGGCAGCCTGGGGCTGCATATCGATTTGCGCCAGAGGGTTGTCTTTGCTGTCTTTGCACAGAAAAACAACAAGTTTAACGCCCGAATCATGGGGATAGCATTCTGCCCGCAGATGATTTTCATTGCTTTGAACCATTGCAATGCCGGCGCAATCACTCTCTTTGCAGAAATGCGGCACAAAGCTGGTTTCAAATTCGCAATTCCAATGTTGCTGACGCAGAGCCAAGTAAGCAGGCTCACCTCGGTCCTTCAAGCTGTCGCAACGATGGAAAAGACGGACAAAATGCCCTTCTGCGTGCAGTTCCAGCTCATGATCGCGGTGATTGCGCAAAGTCAGCAATTCCGGCGGCAAAGAAGGGGTATCGAACGTATAGGTTTTACATTGGGGGGCGTCGTCAGAAATCTGTCCCTCGTAAGGCAGCGTGACCACTTCTTCAAGATGACCGACCCCTGCATTCACGACCGGCCAGCCATCTTCCCAGGTGACCTTTGCCAAAAAGGTTTCACGCCCCAACAACGTGTACCCTTGGTTCGGCCGGCAAGCCAATACAACCATATACCAGTTGCCGTTTCCGTCATCCACTAAGTCGGCATGACCGACGCAGGTAACAGGATATTGGGCCCCCAAATGGCGATGCGTCAGAATGGGGTTGCAGGGGCAGTACTCGTAGGGACCAAACACATTTTTGCTGCGCGCGATCATGACGCTGTGGTGGATGGAAGTACCGCTTTCCGCATGCAAAATGTAATAGTAACCGTCCTTTTTGTACAGGTGAGGTCCCTCCGGCCAAATGGCTTTGCGCTGAAATCCGGTAAGTACAATGGTGGCATCGGGCTTTAACTGCATCGTGTCCAGATCCAGAGTTTGAATCCAAATTTCGCAGTCGCCATTGTAGCGGTACCCGGCAGAACGCGGCCGTTGGCCGATATAATAGCAGGTACCGTCATCGTCAAAAAAGAGACTGGGATCAATGCCGCCGGTAGACTCACCCAAATAGTAAGGCTCGGACCAGGGGCCGCGCGGATCTTTTGCAGTGACGATAAAATTTCCTTGGTCGGACACGTTGGTGGTAATCATATACCAGGTGCCCTTATGGTAACGAATGGTAGGGGCAAAAATCCCCTCGGAATGCTGACAGCCGGACAAAGGAACCTGAGAATCACGATCGAGCACATTGCTGATCAAATTCCAGTGGACAAGATCTTCGCTCTCAAAAACCGGCACACCGGGAAAATACGCAAATGTCGAATGAACCGTATAGAATTTGTTCCCTACCCGGCAAATCGAAGGGTCGGGAAAGAAGCCTGTCATGATAGGATTTTTAACGGAAAGCATAGAAAACCTCCAGGTATAAAGGGGTGATGTTCTGCATGCAAAAATATAGAGCTATGGCCGCTGTATCCAGGAGGAAAAACAGATGCAGCGGCCATAGCTATTGAAGGGTGCCGCCGAACTGACTTTTCGGATTACAGGCACTGGAAAACAGGGGCGGATGGCAGGAAAAGGATTTTACTCTTTTACACTGCCAATGGTCATGCCGGATACAAAATATCTTTGCAGGAAGGGATAAAGCAGAATGATGGGAAGCATCGTCACCACAGTAGCGGCGGCACGCACGGTAACCGGCGTGACGGCTGCGGCAGCGGTGTTGCCGCCGGTGGTGGCACTGCCGCTTTGCTGCATGACAGAGGAAAGAAGCTTCATCAACTCATATTGCAGGGTCGTATACTGGGCGTTCATCCGGTTGTACAACATAGCATCGAACCAGGAGTTCCACTGTCCGACAGCTACGAACAGGGCGACGGTGGCATACACCGGCTTGCACAGGGGCGAGATGATACGGGTAAAGATGGTGAAATCGTTGGCACCGTCAATCATGGCGGATTCTTCCAGCGCGCTGGGCAGACCTTCCATGAAAGTGCGCAGAACCAGAACGTTAAATGCGCTGATCATGCCCGGAATGACGTATACCCAGAAAGAGTTGGTCAGGTTCAGGTTGCGGTACAAAATCAAGGTGGGGATCATACCGCCGTTCACATACATGGTAATGACCCAGAACAAAGACAACTGGGAGCGGAACAAAAAGCGCTTGCGGCTGACAACGTAGGCCAAAAGGGCGTTCGTCACCAAGGCAAAAATCGTTCCCAATACCGTTCTGGCCACAGAAACGATAGCACCGGTGATGATGTTCTGCTGATTCAGAACCGTTTTATAGTTCGAGAGCGTAAAGATGCGCGGCCACAGATGGATGCCACCGCGTACGGCGTCGATACCGTCGTTGAAAGAAATCGCCAGCGTGTTCAGAACAGGATACAGCGTAATGGTGACGAACAAAACCAGGAAAATGGTATTGCAGGTAACAAAGACTTTGTCCATGGTGGATGATTTGATTTTCATGTGTACCCTCCCCTTAGAACAATCTGTCTTCACCGGCACGTTTGGCAATCCAGTTTGCGCCGAGAATCAGAATAATTGCAACGACGCTCTTGAAGATACCGGCTGCAGTACCCAAAGAATAATCGTTCTGGCTGATGCCCCAGGTCAAGGTGTAGATATCAATGGTTTCCGAAACACTCTTGACCAGGCCGTTGCCAAGCAGATACTGGACTTCAAAGCCTGCATTCAATACGTTGCCAACATTCATGATCAGCAGAATCATAATGGTGGACTTGATGCCAGGAAGCGTGACGTGCCAGATTTTGCCCCACCGGCCGGCACCATCCAAAGTGGCTGCCTCATACAGGCTGGGATCGATGGAGGTAATAGCGGCCAGGTAGACAATGGCATTCCAGCCGGTTTCCTTCCAAACATTGGCAAATGCAACGATTGGCCAAAAATAACTCGGATTGGCGAAGAAGTTGATGGGCGAATCCAGAATGCCCAGGTTCACCAGCAGCTCATTGACGATACCGGTGGAAGACAGCGCATCGTGCAGAATACCGGTGACAATGATCCAGGAAAGGAAGTGGGGCATATAGGAAATCGTTTGAACAAGCTTTTTGCCGAACATGTTGCGTACTTCGTTCAGCAGGATGGCGAAGATAATGGCCATTAAAAAGGTGGTCACCAGATTGAGAACGCCCATGGCCAGAGTGTTACGGATATCACGCAAAAAGACTTCGTCAGAGAACAGGAATTGAAACTTTTCCAGTCCTACGAATTTAGATCCGAAGAGGCCGTCTTTGGGTTTGTAGTTCTGAAAGGCCATTACCCAGCCTGCCAGTGGAACGTAATAAAATACGATGCCGTATACAAAAAAGATAGCCGCACAGACCATCAGAAATTTCTGGCGTGAAATCTCTTTCCATGTAATACGCTTTGATGGATTTTTCATTGGCGAGTCCTCCTAAGGAACGTGTATGGCGAATCATGTGTTGCAAACTAACGTTTAAGGAGCTTGCGGGTTGAATGCATTTCATAAAAAAGTGGCCACGGCTACACCGTGCAGCCGTGGCCACTTGTATGTGTCAACGTCTGTGTCGCCTGCAATAACGGGCATCAAAGACCGGCACGGCGCTCAAGCTCAGTTTGCATTTCTGCCAAGAAATCCTGCGGATTGGCTGCGTTGTACGCAGTCATGTATTCATTCCAGGTGCTTTCAAAATCAGGCTCCATAACAACTTTGGGCAGCCATTCGTGTTTGACTTCGCCCATCTTGACCCAGGCAACACCACCGGGGGTTTCGGTAGTCATTGAACCGGAGTAAGAATACATCGGGAACCAGGGGCCCGGTTCTTCTTTCACAGAACCGATCAAATCGACGTAGCTGTCTACGCCGTAGGCATTAAACAGATTCTGCAGGGGGGTGGACAGGCTGTCCAGGAATTCGCTTGCCTGCTGGTCGGGCTGCATGGCGTTCTTGCCGTCCCGGCTGGTGCCCAGCCACTGCGGCATGTAGGAATAGTTGCACATGTGAGAGGCCTGGTAGGCGGGATCCGAACACTGCATCCGCATTTCTTCGGTGCGGTAATACAGACCGTTTTCATCCACCAGATAGTCTACTCCTTCAACACCCCAGTAGCGAAGATCGTGAATCTCCTGGTCCAAGAGGTCATTCATGAACTTAAAGGCTGCATCAATGTCGGAGCAACTGGTAGTAACCGCCACACCGCTGGAGTTGTTCAACGTGTCGGCGTAGTTGTGCCAGCGGTTTTCCATTCCTTCTTCAATGGTCAGGCCCAGCGGAACGTAGTTGCAGCCCTGCTCGTCCAAACCCTGCTGTTTGAAAACATCATTGACATTGTACGCGAAGTTCCACCACTGGTCGCACATGCCCAGCACAGCGCCGGTGGAAAGCTTGGCGATGTATTCATCGTAGGTCTGGGTGGCGAATTCTACGTCCACGTAGCCTTTCTGGTATTCTTCGTTCAATTTCTGGAAATACTTCTTGGCAGTAGGCGTGGTATTGTAGTCAACCACCTGCATCGTATCCGTGTCTACAATGACAGAGCCGTCGTTGGGATACCCATCAAGGAACTGGGGTGCATTCTCGATGCAGAAATAGCGCCAGTCTTCGCAAAGTGCCGTGTAGGGAATGTTCTTGGTACCGTTTGCCATGGTGGGGTTGGCATCGGCATAGCTTTCCAGCAGATCGAAATACTGGTCCAGGGTTTTGATTTCGGGGTAACCGGCCCATTCCAGAACACGCGCCTGAATCCAGAAGGCTTCATCGTTATGGGTGGTGGCACGATCTTCGCCATAGGTGTTCTGGAATACGTTGGCCCAATAGATTTTGCCGTCCTCCTGGCGGAACTTGTCCCACTCTTCGTCAGTGTACATCTCTTTCAGGTTGGGATACTTTTCCAGGTAATCATCCCAGGGCACCAGGACGCCTGCATCGTAAAGAGACATCATGGCATCGCCGCCATTGATGAAGTCCGGATACTCGCCGCCGGCGATGATTGTGCCGATGGCTTCTGCGTCGGTCTGGCCGGTCAGCCAGGTCTCTTTCAGTTTGGCACCGGTCTTTTCGGCAATGATGTTCATAATTTCGTTGTCATCATTGATTTCGGAACCGGGCATTGCGGTAAACATCGTAAATGTTTTGATCCCATCGGACGATTCGGACGATTCGGTGGAATCAGAGCCGCCGCCACATGCCGTTAAGCCCAGCAGCATGGCCGCGGACATACTTGCCGCAAATACGCGCCGCCACAATTTTACTTTCATAATTGGCCTCCTGTAAATAGATTTTTCGCCCCTTGCGGGCTTTTCTGATTTAAGTATATATACTAAAAATGTTTTACACAACCGACAAATTCTAGTAAAAACCCCTGAAAATTATAGCTTTGCAAATTCAACGGAAGAGGAAATCGCGTTAAACAGCGAAACAATGATACAAAAAAGACAGGCAGTCCCCCGTCCTTGAAGTATTTTGGAAGGCAACATGCCTGCACTTTTGCTTGGTTTATCGTTGTTTTTTAAGAATGCAAAAAACGAAAAGCAAGTGTATGATTATTCTGGTGTGAATTATTTCCCGGGAAATTCAGAATGTGGTTTCTCGGTTTTGCTCTTCCGAAAATGGGAAGGCGTACAGCCTTTCAGCTCGACAAATTTGCAAAGGAAATAATCCACATCTTTATAGCCCACATCTTCGGCAATGCGGCTGATCCGCTTGTTTGTGTACAATAGCTGGTGGCACGCTTCGTTAATACGGTAAGAACACAAATAGTTTTTAAAGGACTGTCCGTATTTTTTGCGGAAGATTTGCCCTAAGTATGCACTGTTGATATAGTATTCTTTGCCCAAGCCCTGCAACGTCAGGTTTTCCGAGTAGTGTTCCTGGATTTCCTTGTCGATAGAATCCAAAATATCGGTGGAGATATTTTTTCGCAGAAGGGAAAGGTAGTCTGCATACTCGCGTGCAAAGCGGAACAGATGCTGTCGGCTCCCGCGGGAAATTCCTTCCCGGAAAGACTGCGCGCTGATAAATTGCAGCATTTCCTTCTGGTTGGCTTCGTTGTCCAAATTGGATGCAAGATGCATAAGCCGGAACAAAAGATAATTTAAGTTCAGGTTGATATCTTTGTCATGTACGCCACGCTGCTGCATTTCGGCAAACAAATGGTCTATTTCGGAGCCGATGCGTTCCTGCTCATTCAGTTCAATGGCGGTAATCAACTGATCCAGGGTATCTTTGCACAAAACGGCTCTTTCTTGCGGAACCGATAACTCTTCCTCGTAATAATAGATCGATTTTTGCTGGCGGAAGGCGCAAAGGTTTTTCAGCCCGCAGACGGTATCATACGATTCAGAAACAGTGGTGATATCGTCCACTTTTTTGCCAACCAGAAATCGCAATTCGTGTTGTATCGAAACACCCAATTTCTTATAAAAATCCTGGATATACTGTGTTTCGGAACAGCCGGCATTTCGGGCAAGCGCACCGCTGTAAACAAAAGCAATCCCATACCCAACGCGATCCAGCGAAGCGTCATAGAAACACCGGCTCCGGTCCTCGCCTAAAATTTGCACACAGCTTTGGTACAGGTCACGCTGCACCATACGGAAGTGGTTCTCATCATCGTCATCTTCGCTGTCCGAAGAATGGCAAGCGGAAATTTCAATGTAACGAACGCCGTCCGAAAAATCCAGATGCTTATGCAGATAATCCACGCCGTTGGGATCATATTTGCCGAACAGCAACGAGATCAAACACCGGGCTTGATAGGCCAGTTCGTACTGCTCCTCCATTTTGCTGTTTTGCGAGATGTTATTGTATTTGCTGAGAATGGATAACAGATCTTGCTTTTCCACCGGTTTGAGAAGATAGTCGATACACCCGTAGCGCAGCGCTTTTTGAGCATAGGAAAACTCACTGTATCCGCTCAGAATCACGAAACCGGCGTTGGAAAGATTCTCCCGGCGAACAGTTTCCAGTAATTCAAGTCCGGTCATTTTTGGCATCATAACGTCGGTGATGACAAGGTCAACGGGGAACTTTTTTATGTACTCCAAAGCCTCCTGTCCGTCGGACAAAACGGCAGCCACTTCATAGCCTGCGGCGTTCCAGTCAATCAACGCCTGCAAACCTTGCGCAATAAACTGCTCATCATCTACGATAATAACTTTTAACATGTCACTCCGCCCTTATTGCTTTGTTTAGAGGGAACCGAATCGAAACAAGTGTTCCAATGCCCGGCTCGCTTTCCACCGAGAACTGTGCAGTATCCTCCGTCATTATGCGGATGCGCAGGCAGGTGTTCACCATGCCTACGCGTCCTTTTTCTTTTAACATTTTCAGGCTGGCGTTGCGCATCCGGTCTTGAATACGTTCTGCCTCGGCCTCGTCCATACCGCCACCGGTATCTTCAATTTCCATGCAAAGCGCATCGTTTTCTGTATACACGCGTACAAAAATCCAACCGGGAGAAGATTTTGCTTCAATACCGTGCACACAGGCATTTTCCACAAAGGTGGTAATGGTCAATTTCGGAACCAGGATGTTCTGGCAATCTTCCTGCGCATTGATTTGATACGAAAGGCGCTCCCCGAAGCGATATTTTTGCAAGGCCAGGTACGCTTCAACAAACGCCAGCTCACGCTTAATGGTATTGGAATCCGAGGACCAATCCACGTTTTGGCGCGCCATTATGGCCAATTTCTGTACCATATCGGCGGTTTCTTCTTCTTTTTTCAGGATGCTGTGCATACGGATGCTTTCCAGTGCGTTGAACAGAAAATGGGGATTGATTTGGCTGTATAAAGCCATCAGCTCTGCGTTCTGCCGGGCAATATCCATCTCCTGCCCTTTCAGTCGGCATCGGTAGACGGTGTCAATCAGGCTGTTCATCCGGTCAGCCATGCGGTTGTAGTTGTCCATCAGACTGCCGATCTCATCTTGACCGCTTGGCCCGGAAATCTTGATCAACACGTCGCTGTCTATCTGGTTGAAGACTTTTTCCAGACGGAAAAGACGAGAAGTAATGGAATTCTCCAGCAGATTCATCAAAAGCTGCGGGGGAATAATGTTCAGGATCAGCAGCAGGATCAGGATATGGATGTTTTGGCGAATCAGGGCTAAAACGTTGCCGCTTGGTTCCATCACATAGATGTCCAGATCTTCCCTGTAAAGGGTAAAATGCTGGGACAAGCCTACCGAATCAGACGGGGAGAATGTGTCATAAGGCTGCCAACGATAATTGGGCATTGCGTTCGTAAGCAAAATCCGGTTACCGCTGCATACATAAACTGAATAGTTATACCCCATGCTCTGGAAATCGCGGTCCAGCGTGCTGTAATTGATTTCAATACACAAAAGGCGCTCCGCCTTATCGCTGTAAAGGCCATTCATCCCACGTAAAAACAACACCTGGCGCCCATCTGTTTCATCATAAGAAAAAAGAAGCCGCGGGCTGTAGCCATCCGCAGTATACTGCTGATACCAGGGCTCCTGCGAAACGGTGGATAACCGTGCAAATTCACTGCCGTTTATCAGGGTTTCATTGTCTGCATACACCCGTATGACAGAATTTGTGATCCGGGAAACACCCTGCAGCAAAGAATTGTGGATGTATTCTCGGTAACTTGAAAAATAGTCCCGGGGACTGGCATATTGCCGGCTCACAAAATCCTGGAGGGAGTTATCCATATACAGGCTGGTAGAAATCAGCGCGGAATCTTCTGTGGCGGCGGAAAGCATCGACTGCACTGATTTGGCTATTTTTTCCATCTGGTGCAGCTGCTCGGCATGCTCGTTCTTGGTTAATGCATGTAAAATTACAATATCGGTCAAAAATATGGGGACCAGAATACATAAAAAATAAAGATATCGAAGTTTTTTCTTCAGGCTTAAGTTATTGAGAAAACTCTCCAGCTTGATTCTGACATGATGAAACCGGTTCATACAAAGCTCCTTACCGGTAAATGTTGCAAAAGGACCTTGCTATTTTTAGCGGTGCAAAGTATAATGCCAGTATAATCCAGCCGCAGAACCATTGTCAATCAAATAACAGATTGAATAGTGTACAATCTGAATCGCTGTTTTTGGTGAATATTTACATCCTGAAAAAAAGGAGGAGAACTCATTGAGAGGCGTTTTTAATCCGGACAGCCCCCTGATGCGCGCCCTGGGCGTTGTGTGGGATCTTATTGTCCTGAATCTGCTGTTCCTGGTTTGCTGCATTCCGGTGGTCACCATTGGCCCTGCCATCACGGCTTTACATTATGTCACCACAAAAATGGCGGGTGAAAAAGACGGCACTCCGGTGGTCGGCAATTTTTTCAAGTCATTCCGGGCAAATTTCCGCCAGGGCGTACTGATGGGAATTCTTTTTGGGGCCGCAGGGGGATTTCTGGGCTATGATATCTATCTTCTATGGCATTCCGGGAATTTCCAAAACAGCATCTTTAAGATTTTGATTCCCGTGGCAGCAATCGCTTATATGATGACCTTCGTATATGCTTTCCCGCTGCTTGCAAGATTCAACAATACGGTTTTAGGTACCATACGGAATGCGTTTATCATGTCTGTGACCTCTTTGCCCAAAACCTTTTCCATGTTGTTGTTGATAGGCGCATGTGTAGCATTTACCCTGTATACACAGACCACATTGCGCTATGGACTGTTTTTGTGGTTTGCGCTGGGGTTCTCTTCGATCGCTTATGCAAATGCATTTGTTTTAAATGGCGTTTTCATGAAGTGCTCGGAGCAGTACTCTTCTCAGATAAATCAGGAGCAGTCTCAGGATACTACGGAGAATTCAGACGGCAAAAAGTAACCGTTTGACGGCATAGAATAGTCAGGACCCCCGGCTAAGCCGGGGGCTTGTGTAAGCCCTAGAAGGGCATCGTACCGGCAAGCCTCTCAAGAGGCACTGAAAAATCTGTCACTCGCATCACTTGCTCCACAGCCCGTAAACGGGCGCTGTTTATCTAAGATCAACTTTCTTGACAATAGTAAAGTTGTTGATCTCTTCTCGCTTCGCTCGATGCTTGAAGCTAAAGCTTTTTTACACTCCCCGGCAGAGCCGGGGGTTGTCTTTACGCTGAAGCTAACAAAGCAGAAGAGCGCAGGAGTCATCTCCGGCGCTCTTTTGCTTTGGTCTGGAAATCAGGCTTTCAGAGTAAAGGCAGCAACGCTGCATGCAGGCAAGAGGGAAGTAAAGCTGTTGGTACCAACAGTTATGTTTGTCAACGGCTTCGGCTCGACTTGATGGGGATTATCGAACGTATTGTAGGCAGCCGCGCCGGCACCATCACCGCTAAGCACCTGACCGGTGATGGAAGTAAACTTGCTCAGGCCATCCCAGTGAATTTCAACAGGCACAGAGGAATGATCGCTGAGGTTGACGACGGTAACCAGCACATTGCCGTTATGGTCTTCACTGGCGGAAACGTGCAAATTGGGAACCTTGCAGTCTGCCCCGTCTGCACCGATGAGCGCTGTTTCTGCGTAAGTTTCCAGCTGGCGAGCCCCCTGGTGGCCTTTGAACATATGGAACACGTGATACGTGGGCGTGCAAAGCATGCGCGGCCCGTCGGTAAGAATCATAGCCTGCAACACATTGACCGTTTGCGCAATGTTGGCCATGACGACGGAATCACAATGATCGCCAAAGATGTTCAGGTTGACTGCAGCGACCAGGGCATCCCGCATAGCGTTTTGCTGGTACAGGAAATGGGGGTTGGTTCCTTCCTCTACATCAAGCCATGTACCCCATTCATCAATTACAAGACCCAGATTTTTGTTGGGGCAGGCCTGCCGCATCCGTGCGGTGTGGTTTTCAATCAACCCCTTCATCTGAAGGGCTTTATACATGGTAATATAATACTCTTCGCGGCTGAACTTGGTGGCAGAGCCTTTGTGCTCCCATTCGCTGCCGGGAATGGTGTAGTAATGCAGGCTTAAAGCGTCTACCAGCGCCCCGGTCAGTTCAGCAACCCGTTGCGTCCAATCGTAGTTGAAATCACAGGCGCCGCTTGCAATTTTGTAAATCTTGTGGGAAGGATCGTAGTCCCGCAGGAAACTGGCATACTGACGGCACAGATCGGAGTAGTAGTCTGCGCGCATATTGCCGCCGCCGCCCCACATTTCGTTGCCGATTCCCCAGTACTTTACGTTCCAGGGTGCATCCTGACCGTTTTGCCGCCGCAAGTCCGCCATGGGGGAAACGCCGGGCATGTTGCAATATTCGACCCAGTCGCACATTTCCTGTACAGTGCCGGTACCTACATTTCCGTTGATGTATGCTTCGCATCCCAACTGACGGCACAGCTCCATAAATTCATGGGTGCCAAAGGAATTATCCTCCCGTACACCACCCCATGTAGTATTGATCAGCGTCTTACGGGAAGACTTGGGACCGATGCCGTCCCGCCAGTGATAGGTGTCTGCAAAACAACCGCCCGGCCACCGAAGGACGGGAATATCCAGCTCTTTGAGAGCGTTGACAACATCGGTGCGCATTCCATTCTGGTTGGGAATCTCGGAATCTTCGCCTACATACAGGCCGCCGTAAATGCAGCGCCCCAGATGTTCGGCAAAATGCCCGTAGATGTTTTTATTGATGGTGCCGACAGAGCGGTTGCCGTTAATGAAAATCAACATTGACATAACCTCCTGAATGTGTGGTCCGGTAAACTGCGGTTCATGGAAAAAAGCAAACCGAAGGGGAAGGAAAAAATCGTTTTTTCGGTAGGGTACATTATACCGTTGCTTCTTGCGGGAACCAGATGCGGTAATGTCCGCTTAAAGCAAGCAGCGCAAAAAGATACAGGCAATTGTCATAATAACGCCGCGGTCCGGAACGGAGCGGAGTGCTAAAGAACCGGCGGAGCCATTCATCCGCGCAGGCGTCATCCAGAATCAGGGAACCCTGCGCAATGGTAGCCAGAAGCCCTACAGGATGCAGAGCATTTCCTTCAACGGGTGTGCCGTCGATCAGATAGATGCCGTTTGTTTGCCCGTGTTCCTTTTCTTCAAAAAATTGCTGAATATGTGCAGCTGTTTCTTGGGCCCAACCGTCTTTGTCCCCGAACCATTGGGCATCCAAAGCAATGTTGCCCAACGTGCGGTATGCATCGCTGAAGAACCAGTCGTGACGGTCCGGCTGATCACCCCGATGCGGGCGGCCGTCGTACTCGGCATATTCGGCACTCAATCCGGTACGGGCGTGGCAGGCTTTGCGCAGGTACTGGCGGCTGGCCGCTGCGGCTGCATGCCAGAAAGGACGGTCGCATTCGTCGCTCCACAGAGCAAAAAGTTCATAGAAATGCGGCAAATGATAAGAGGGATCGGTAAATTCACAGTTGGGAACGAATTTGATGAGATGGTTTTCGGGGTTCCACATGGGAAATCCGGAACCGGCTTCTTCGCCTTTGTGTACACATGTGTGCAAGATGCGCCGTGCCCAGGAAGCGTAATCCAGTACCCCTTCGCCGGAACCCCAGCGGTTGGCCGCAAAAAACAGGGACATGGCAAAAAATTCTTCGCCGTCAGGGGCGGGGCCATCGGAATTTTTGCTGCCGTCAGTATGACAGGACCAGGCAAAATAGCCGGCGTTTTCCCCTTCGGTGAGGTACATGTGGGTCACGACCCATCGCCACAGGCAGTCGAATTCCTTCTGGCGATTCATTTGTACGCAGAACATCATTGCGTAGGACATGCCCTCGGTACGGACGTCATGGTTCCCCGTATCCTCTATGTACATCATGTCAGGTCCGGCAAAATGGCAAAGGCGAACCCCCTCCGGACCATAGAACATCTCCTCAAATGTGCTTTCCAGCTTGTTGTCAATTTCGGCCTGCGCATATCCAAGGCGTTCCAGTCTGTTTAAATATTGCCCGCTATAGTAGGCACCTTCCATAATCATTTCAGCTCCTTCTGGACCGTGTAAGAGGTAACCGGTTTACGCGGTCTACTGATTTTGTGACTCACTATAGCAGGTTTTCTATTTTGAAACAAGCGCAAAAAGAGCGAAAAACGTTATGAAATCCAAAACCTCGAGGAATATAGCAAGAAATGAGAAAAGGCACTTTGTAAAAACACCTTTTGCCAGAAGCCGAAAAATGGACGGGAACAGCAACATTTGCAAATCTTCTTTTTTCATTTCGATTTCCTAGATATAGTGGGCAGAAATTCTCCATTCAAAAAGCAAGAACCCCATGCAACAACAGTACAAAAAAGAATTGCTTACAGATGCACATGTTTTTTTGAGGAAACAATGACAGTGATTAAAAATTGCTAACTTTATGCGTATGCCCCCAGATGCGGACAGAAAAATAAAAAAGCAAAATACAAGGAAACGTATAGCAAAAAATGAGAAGCACCACCGCGGTATAAGGCTTTATGATAAAGAAAAATAGCGGAACTCAAAAAGTTTATCATGAGAAGGTGTGCCTGAGATGCGTGATCAACGAATTGCTCCACGGGATCCCATCCCTCAGCGAGAGGCTCTGTATATCCTGGTAGATAAGCCCGTTGGTGGCGGAGGCTCCGATGCAGAAGCCAACCGATTCCCTGTTTTCTTGAACGATGAGCGTTTGGTAACATTCACCAAAATCGTAGGTGGTGTTCAGGACGAGAAAATTCTAGAAATGCTGCGGACTGCTAAAGGATTCCGTCGGTTAGTTCACAGCATTGGTGTGAGCATTGTCAGTGATGTGCCTGATAAAGTTGCTGCCTTTAGCATGTATTTTTCGGGGGAACACGGCACAGAAGGAGGCAGCGGCAAGATTTTTCTGCGTACCAATGGCGTCGAAACAATCCTGGAAATGGCTTCCGTAGAGGAACAAGATACGGACGCTGTTCCCGGCAAGTTCTTAATAGAACTCCCCCGTGAAGAAGACACCGCCCTTGTTACGGTCAAATTTTACCTTCATGACGGGTACCATGCGCCACGATTTGATCCGGATCCGCCGGTTGAATTTGATACGCCACAGTATAACGCAATGATTGCGCGTTCGTGCTTGAGTACAGGGAACAATGCACGAATCAAGCGGGTTCTGGGGGATCTGCGTTCTGGTAAGCCGATAACCCTGGCTTTTCTTGGTGGTTCTATCACACAGGGCGCCGGCGCAGTTCCCGAACAGGAAAAATGTTATGCCCGTCTGACCTTTGAAGCAATCCGGGACAAATATTCCTCTGCACCTGATCAAGTGAATTATATCAAAGCCGGCGTAGGCGGAACCCCATCACAGCTGGCTTTGAATCGCTATGATCGAGATGTCACACGCAATGGTACGGTATCCCCAGATTTAGTCGTGGTAGAATTCGCCGTCAATGATTTGGGGGATGAAACCAATGGATACTGCTACGAAAGTCTGGTGCATCGTATCTGGAATGATCCCGGCGAACCGGCCGTTATTCTCTTGTTTTCTGTCTTTGCAAATGACTGGAACCTGAAAGAGCGGTTAGCTCCCGTGGGATGGCGGCATGAATTGCCCATGGTGGATGTGCTGGAAGCGGTCAGCCCCCAGTTCGGAGCAACGGCTGCACAGCGGAGTGTTATTACCAAGCGGCAATACTTCTATGATACCTATCATCCTTCGAACGCTGGGCATCGCATTATGAAAGATTGTTTGATGTATCTATTGCAGCGCTTGGATACCCAACCGAGTATGGCTCCTACAAAAGATGCACCACCCTATTACAGTTTTTACTTTTCTGCGATGGAGGCATATGACCGCAGTAACTTGCCACTTGACATATCTGTGGACCCAGGAAGCTTTACCGGTACCGATGAAGATCTGCAGATGGTTGCATTGGATAATGACACTTACAATACAGCGCAGTTTCCTTACAACTGGAAAAAAACGTCCGGAAAGAAACCGTTTCAAATGGAGTTGGTATGCAAGTCACTCCAAATGGTTTTTAAAGATAGCGCATCCTTAGATTTTGGAAGAATTCGCGTAACAGTAGACGGGCAGACGGTTGCATATTATGACCCGAGGGAAGTGGGATGGACCCATTGCCACGCAACAATTCTGTTCGCAGAAGAAACCGCCGGCAAGCACCACATAGAAATCTGCATGGCGCCGGAGGATGAAGGTAAGACCTTCACAATCCTTGGCTTTGGCGTTGTGCGCTAATGATACAAAATAAGAAGAAAGGGGTACGTACAAAATGAAAGATCGTAACCAAAAACTGGAACAATACCGGGAGCGGGCACGCGCACTGGTTGCACAAATGACGCTGAAAGAAAAAGTCAGCCAGATGCTCAGCTGGGCTCCGGCCATTCCGCGTCTGGGCATCCCTGCATACAACTGGTGGAACGAGGGCATTCATGGCGTGGGACGCGCCGGAACGGCAACCGTATTTCCGCAGGCAATTGGTCTGGCTGCGTCTTTTGATGAGGACTTACTGGGCCAGGTCGGGGAAGCCGTCGGCGTGGAAGCGCGTGGTAAATACAACATGTATCGCAGCTATCAGGACCGGGATATCTATAAAGGCCTGACGATCTGGGCCCCTAACGTAAATATCTTCCGTGACCCGCGCTGGGGCAGAGGCCACGAAACCTATGGCGAAGATCCGTACCTGACCTCTCGCTTGGGCGTACGCTTTGTGGAAGGTATGCAGGGCGATGACCCGGACTATCTGCGCGCCGCTGCCTGCGCCAAGCATTTCGCAGTCCATTCTGGCCCTGAAGATCAGCGGCACTATTTTGATGCCAAAGTTTCCCAACAAGATTTGTGGGAAACGTACCTTCCGGCCTTTCGTGCACTTGTAAAGGAAGCCGGGGTGGAAGCAGTCATGGGGGCCTATAACCGCACAAACGGTGAACCGTGCTGCGGCAGCAAAACCCTTCTTGTGGACATTCTGCGCGGAAAGTGGAATTTCCAGGGGCATGTTACGTCCGACTGCTGGGCAATCAAGGATTTCCATGAAGGGCATATGGTCACGTCCGGCCCGGTGGATTCTGTGGCATTGGCCGTAAATAACGGGTGTGACCTCAACTGCGGCGATCTGTACGCGTATCTGGAAGAGGCTGTGGCAGAAGGCAAGGTCAAAGAGGAGACGATTGACCGAAGCCTGGTCCGGCTGTTTACGACCCGCATGAAATTGGGCATGTTTGATGCGGAAGAAAAGGTCCCCTATAACAAAATCGGGTATGATGCGGTAGATAGCCGGGAAATGCAGGCCCTGAACCTGGAAGTGGCCGAGAAGGTTCTGGTTCTGCTGAAAAATGAAAACCATACCTTGCCGCTGGATAAAAGTAAGCTGCATCGGGTCGCAGTGGTCGGACCGAATGCGGACAACCGTAAGGCTTTGGTTGGTAATTACGAGGGAACAGCATCCCTGTATGTGACGGTTCTGGATGGAATCCAGGAGTATCTGGGAGAAGATGTGCAGGTCCGTTACTCTGAGGGATGTCATCTGTATGCAGATAAGATTCAGGGACTGGCAAAATCCAATGAGCTTATCAGCGAAGTACGCGGCGTATGTGCGGAATGTGATGTGGTGATTTGCTGCCTGGGCTTGGATGCGGGCCTGGAAGGTGAAGAAGGCGACCAGGGAAACCAGTTTGCCAGCGGCGACAAGCAGTCTCTTTCTCTGCCGGGAAACCAGGAGTCTGTACTAAAAGCCTGCATCGAGAGCGGAAAACCTGTGGTGGTGGTGGTGCTGAGCGGCAGTGCGTTGGCCTTGGGCACTGCGCAGGAAGGGGCAGCCGCCGTTCTGCAGGCATGGTACCCCGGTGCCCAGGGCGGCCGGGCCGTAGCGCGTGCCTTGTTCGGGGAATGCAATCCGCAGGGGAAGCTGCCGGTCACTTTTTATCATTCGGATGAGGATCTGCCTGCATTCACGGATTATGCAATGAAGGGACGCACCTACCGCTATATGGAAAAAGAACCGCTTTACCCCTTCGGTTATGGCCTTTCTTACAGTCATTTTACCTTCCGGGATGCCAAGGCCGATGCTTCACAGATTGGGCCGGACGGTGTGGATGTAAGGGTAACGGTAGTCAACGACGGGCAGTACCGCGGCCGTGAAACCGTTGAAGTTTATGTCAAGGCCGAACGCCCTGGCACACCGAATGCGCAGCTGAAAGCACTGGCAAAAGTGGACCTTATGCCTGGGGAAGAAAAGTGCGTTACGCTGCATCTGCCGCAGTGTGCTTTTGCTCTTTGCAACGAGGAGGGCATTTCGGAAGTGTTGCCGGGTGAATATACCGTTTGGGTAGGAGGAAGTCAGCCCGATGCACGCAGCATCCTGCTGACGGGACAGAAACCACTCAACATCCTGCTGCATCAAAAGGAGAAAGCTGTTATCTCCGACTGATGCCCCCCTGAACCATTCTTCCGCTTGTTGGAGATGATTTGATGAGTGATACGATTTACGCAGATCACGCAGCTACGACCCCGCTTGAACCGGAAGCCTGGGAAGCGATGTGTTATTGGCTTACTAAGGATTTTTCCAATCCGGCAGCCTTGTATCGAAGCGGAATTGCTGCACATCAAGCAGTAGAGCGAGCGCGCCAAAGTGTAGCAGAATGCCTGAGATGCAGCGCATCACAAATATTTTTCACGTCCGGCGGCAGCGAAAGCAACACGTGGGCAATCCTGAGCGGTGCCAGCAGAGCAGGCATAGGTAGCAGAGAAGTTGTCACTACGCCTATTGAACATCACTCGGTCGGTAGAGCATGCGCATCGCTAAAAAAAAGCGGAATAGCTACATATACGTTACCGGTCAGCGAAGAAGGGAAAATAGATTTGCCTGCCTTGCTGCGGGCTCTGGAACGGCAGCCCAGATTGGTGACCATTCAATACGCCAACAACGAGGTAGGCACGATTCAGGACATTCCTACCATTTCCACCCTTTGTCAAAAAAAAGGTGTATTGCTCCATGTAGATGCTGTACAGGCAGTAGGGCATATCCCCGTAGCATTAGACGGCATCGATTTTCTCAGTGCTTCCGCGCATAAATTTGGCGGCCCCAAAGGCATAGGCTTCCTTTATGCACGAAATCCTGCTTTGTTGAAGCCTTTAATTTTTGGTGGCGAACAACAGAGCGGATTACGCCCCGGAACGGAACCGGTAGCTCAGATTGTAGGACTGGCATGCGCGCTCAAACTAACCTGCAAACAGATGGAGCAACATGCCACATTCAAACGAATGTTAGCAGAAGAATTTTGCCAAACACTTCGTCAATCTTGGGCAGAAGTATATTTCAATAGTACCAAAGCAGGTTTGCCTGGTTTGGTTAGCGTGGGGCTGCCAGGCTACGAGGGTCAGAATCTTACCTACCGGCTAGATGTGGCCGGCGTGTGTGTTTCACCGGGTGCTGCGTGCAATAACACAAGGAGCCGCAATGCCTCCCATGTATTGCTGGCCCTGGGGGGAACTGCGGCTCGTAATGCATTGTGTACACTTCGGTTTAGTTTTGGCCGGGCCAATCAGCCCGGCGATGGAACGCAAGCTGCACAAAGACTGGTGCAAATTCTTCAATCTATGCCCAAACGCTCTCTGTGATTGTCTTCTCGGAACCTTTTGTCTGAAACCGTACGAATTCAGACAGAGGGCGTCCGGCGGGTGCCTGTTATTCCTGCGGAGTAGAAAAGCCCAACCCCAACTTTCGGAATTCGCTGGGCGTACAGCCAATCTGGAATTTAAAAATCCGGTTGAAGGTGGCCAGCGAATTAAACCCCGAACGCATGGCTACTTCCGTAATGGGCAAGGAGAAATCCGCAAGCAGGGATTTGGCGTAGAGAAGCCGCCGCCCCAACAGATAATTGTGACAGGTAGTCCCTGTTATTTCTTTAAAAAGTCTTGCAAAGTGGTACTTACTGAATCCTGCTTCGTTGGCCAATTCGTCCAAAGACAAATCTTCTGTGCAGTGAGCGTTAATGTAATTACATAACATGGAAAAACGCTCTTGCTGTTCTTTTTGCCGTAGGGAAGAGATGTTTTCATGCGGTGCATTCTGATGGAGCTTGCGGCCTATGATTGCGAAAAAGTGCAGCATCAGCGAAGACAGCTCGCAATCCCGAAAGACCGCCGTACCAAAGTATTCTTCTTCCATCCGGGTCATCAAGGCCAGAAGTTGGTCGTTGAACTGCGGTTGATCCTGATATCGCAACAGCTTGAAGGGATGTAGAGTGGCAAAAAAAAGCGCAAGCTCGTGGAACTGCTCAAACATTGCGGTACTAAAATTCAAAATGTACCGTTCGCCCTCCTTTGGAGCTGTAATGCTGTGCAATTCACCTGAGCCGATGAACAGTATGTCATGAGGTTTCAAATAAAGAATTTCGCCTGCAACGGTCACATTATAGGTGTTTTTAATCGGGCAGATGATTTCCCCAGGGACATGCCAGTGTAACGGGAAGTCTTCCGCTGAATTGTTGTGATATAACCGGATATTGGAAGCGAGTGTAAAGTCTACAGTTTCGGTGGTACCGTTCAATTTTTCAATCATAGAAAATTCCTCTTAATCATGACGGTAGCCGCAATCATAACTCTTCAACAAAAAGATTGATAAAATGCAATGCTGCACCAAGTGGAACAGCGTGCTTGGGGTAATGACAAAGGGAAATATATTCAGCTTCATCATCAAACGGATCGCGGCTGGCCGTCAGCCCCCGGAGCTCCTTTAAAAAAGGAGCGAGATATTGAGCAACATACCCACCCAGCACAATACGACAGTCAAACATCATACGGATTGTGGCAAGAGCCGACGCCAAATGGCGGAGATAATCTTTCCATAACGTTTGGTATGCTAAGTTCCCGGCTTCCAAGCCGGCAAAAAACTGCTCCACGGAGATACCTAAATCGGTAGAAATTCGATCAGAAGAGCAGTAAGCTTCCAGACAACCACGCAAACCACACTTACAGGAAAGCCCTTCCGGCTGCACACAAATGTGTCCAAACTCGCCACTGCGGCCATTGAGTCCGGTGTAAGGAACACCATTCACAAGGATAGCGCCGCCTACGCCACCTTCTAATGAGATATATGCCATGCAATCGGAATCTTGCTGAACGTACCATTCAGCATACCCGCCGCTGGTCGCATCATTACAAACAGCAACGGGGTAAGGGATACTACAAATCAGTGGATGGATATCTTGATCTCGCAAATTAAGTGTCGGTGCAGTGATCACACAAGTCCTATCGGCATTAAAAATCGCTGGTAGCGCGATTCCAATCCCTAGCAGTTTTTCGCGGTTTAGACCAAATCTGTTTAGAAAATTTTCCAAATCGGCTGCAAGGAAGTTCCCCATCTCCTTCATGTTGTTGCAATGGGGATGACCATACTTTTGGTATGCAATTTCATCCAGCCGGAGGTTCGCAGCAATGATCCGAAAATGATTGTCGGTGACAGAAATTCCTACAGAAAAATGCGCATTTTCATTAATAGTTAATTGAAGAGGACGGCGCCCACCCGTAGATTCTCCAACCCCATCGATGCGCACCAACCCCGCTTGTGTCAGTTCGTTCAGATTTTGGTGTATAGTTGGCATACTGAGACCAAGGCTGTCAGAGATTTCCTGTTTAGAACATCCGGATCTTCTATAAATATATTGATAGATCTGGTTCCGTGTCAAGCGACGGCGTTTGGTAGGTGGCGGCGAAAGCTTTTTCATACATAAACCCTTTAACTTTTTAAAAGTGAAATCAATGTAAAACACTTTCATCTTACCCAACCGCAACAAAAAAGTCAACCAAATCATATATTTTTGTAGATATATGGTGATAATTTTCAAATGCTTTTGTTGGTTTTGATGATTGACACTGATGTATGCTTGCAGTATCATATGTAAAGAACTTATATAAATGTTCTTTACAAAAGAATAGCGAGAAAGGCGGTATTCTTATGTTGTATATCGGCGTAGATCTGGGTACCTCGGCGTGCAAATTCCTTCTGGTGGACGAAACCGGCAAGGTATGCAATCAGGTTACCCGGGAATATCCCCTGAGTATGCCCCACACAGGCTGGAGCGAGCAGGACCCCGCTGCCTGGTGGCAGGCGTGTCTGGAAGGAATCCCCGCCCTGCTGCAGGGGTTTGATTCGGCGCAGGTGCAGGGCATCGGCATGGGCGGCCAGATGCACGGTCTGGTGGCACTGGATGCCGCCGACAGGGTGCTGCGCCCGGCCATTTTGTGGAACGATGGCCGTACCGCCAAGCAGACCGATTATCTGAACAAGGAAATCGGCCGAGAAACTTTGAGCAAATACACCGGCAACATTGCCTTTGCAGGGTTCACCGCCCCAAAACTCCTCTGGATGAAGGAGAATGAACCGGATTTGTACGCCGCCATCGCCAAGATCATGCTGCCCAAGGATTATTTGGTCTACCGCATGACCGGTGTGCACGCCACCGACTATTCCGATGCTTCCGGCATGCTGCTCCTGGACGTGGAGCACAAGTGCTGGAGCAAGGAAATGTGCGAAATCTGCGGTGTCAAGGAAGAATGGCTAGCCCATCTCTATGAAAGCTGGCAGTTTGTGGGCACCTTGAAACCGGACGCAGCCGCCGCCTTGGGTCTGCCCGAAAGTGTAAAGGTCTGTGCCGGTGCGGGAGATAACGCCGCCGCAGCTGTGGGCACTGGCACGGTTGGGAAAGGTCACTGCAACATCAGCCTGGGTACCTCCGGCACGGTGTTCATCAGCAGCGAAGCATTCGGCGTGGATGCCACCAATGGTCTGCATGCTTTTGCCCATGCGGACGGCGGCTGGCACCTGATGGGTTGCATGCTCTCCGCTGCCTCCTGCAACAAGTGGTGGATGGACGACATCCTCAAGGTCACCGATAAGGACTACCCCGCCGAACAGGCCCCTATTACCCGGGACAAGCTGGGCCGCAATAAGGTGTTTTTCCTGCCTTACCTTATGGGCGAGCGCAGCCCGATCAATGATACCGACGCTCGCGGCACCCTCATCGGCCTGAGCATGGACACGACACGTGCAGATATCACACAAGCCGTACTGGAAGGTGTGGCGTTCGCCATCCGGGATTCGGTGGAAACTGCCCGTTCCATTGGCGTGGAGATCCCCCGCTCCAATATCTGCGGTGGCGGAGCCAAGAGCCCGCTGTGGTGTACCATCATGGCCAACGTATTGGGGATTCCGCTGGATATTCTGGTTACCGAACAGGGGCCCGGTTACGGTGGCGCACTGCTGGCCATGGTCTGCTGTGGTAAATATGCGACCGTACAAGAGGCTACCAATGCCCTGGTGCATGTCAGCCGTACCATTGAGCCTGATTCGGAGCTCACTGCCCTGTATGAAGAACGGTATCAGAAATTCAAGCAGATCTACCCCACCTGTAAGCCGCTGTTCAAGGCTCTTGCCGAATAACCCCCACTACGGAGGAATGTGTTATGACGATTTATTCCGTTTTTGATCCTGAATTTGCTTCCTATGGCCGGGTGATCACCGGTTATGAGGCCGAATGCAAGGCCGTGGTCGAGGCCCTGAACATTTCCACACCGCTGCCGGAAGGCACCGGCTATGTACCGGAGGAACCCGCGCTGCAGAACCTACCGGAATCCGCCGTACTGGGGGCTTCTTTCTTTGGTGGAATGTCCTTCCAGATGGGCTGGTGCAACGGTCACAACACCAAACTGAACTGCCTGGAATACCATCGGGACAGCGAGTTCAACCTGGGCAACGTTGATTTCATCCTTTTGCTGGCCAAGCAGGATGAGATTGCGGACGGCAAGCTGGACACCGGCAAGGTGAAGGCTTTCCGTGTTCCCGCGGGTACTCTGGTGGAAGTTTACGCCACCACCCTGCACTACGCCCCCTGCCACACCAACCCGGCCCAGGGCTTCAAGGTGCTGGTGGCTTTGCCCAAAGGCACCAACACCGACAAGCCGAATCTGCCCACCAAGGGCGGGGACGATGCATACCTGTGGGCCTGCAACAAGTGGTTGCTGGCCCATCCCGAATCCGGCGAAGCCGCCCAGGGTGCTGTGGCGGCCCTGACCGGTGAGAATATCGATATCGAAAAAGATTTGTAAACAGAATCATCCACATAGAAAACGGAGGAATTTGACATGAAGTCCACCAACATTCCCGAAGTCCGCCTGGGCATCATCGCGGTCAGCCGCGACTGCTTCCCCATTGCCCTGTCCACCCAGCGCCGCCAGAACATCG
>UQZO01000012.1 GCA_900545545.1 uncultured Subdoligranulum sp.
CCGTGCCCGGCGAGGATGTGAAGGTCAGCGACAAGATCGCCGGCGGCTTCACCGAGACTTCCCTGACCAACCCCTACAACGACGGCAAGACCTACCTGGCACCCATGTTCTACAGCCCCTGCGGCCTGTTCTACAACGCCGGCCTGCTGAAGGAAAAGGGCTGGGAAGTGCCCACCACCTGGGACGAAATGTGGGAACTGGGCGACAAGGCCCTGGAAGAAGGCATCTACCTCTTCACCTACCCCACCACCGGTTACTTTGACGCGTTCTTCTACGCTCTGATGTACTCCGCCGGCGGCCCCGAGTTCTTCGAGAAGGCCACCCACTACGAGGAAGGCATCTGGGATACCCCCGAGGCACAGACCTGCTTTGACATCGTTGCCAAGCTGGCCAAGTACACCAACCCCATCACCCCGGCCCAGGCCAACGATCAGGACTTCACCCAGAACCAGCAGCTGGTGCTGGACAACAAGGCCATCTTCATGCCCAACGGCACCTGGATCGTGGGCGAAATGGCCGAAGCGCCCCGCGCCGACGGCTTTGAGTGGGGCATGACCGCTCTGCCCGCCGTCACCGCCGATGGCGACCGCTACAGCTACACCTGGTTTGAGCAGTGCTGGATCCCCTCCGGCGCCGAGCATCAGGATGCTGCCAAGCAGTTCATCGCCTTCCTGTACAGCGACACCGCCTGCCAGATCTTTGCCGAGTCCGGCGCCATCCAGCCTGTGCTGGGCATCGCCGACACCCTGGAAGGCGACAACAAGCTCTTCTACTCCATCTACGACAACGGCGCCAAAGCCGCTATGGGCAACTTTGCATCCTTCACCGCCATCCCCGGCGTGGAAGTCCGCACCGTCTTCTTCGATCCCGTCAACTCCCTGGTTTCCGGTTCCATGACTGAGGAACAGTGGGTCGAGGGCATCAAGTCCGCCAGCGATCAGATGCGCGCCAACATCATCGAGTAATTTCAGCAAAAAGGCGGGGGCGCTCAACTGCCCCCGCCTTTTCTTATCGCGAAAGGAGCGGTTGTTCCTATGAATAAAAACAAGGGCCGCAGCCGGTTTCTGGTGCTCTGCCTGGCACCGGCCACCATCCTGTTTTTCATCTTTATGGTCATCCCCACGCTCAACGTATTCCGCATGTCGCTGTTTGAGCGCGGCGCTTACTCCCCCACCGAGACCTTCGTGGGGCTGGCCAACTTCCAGCAGTTGTTCAAGGATACCCAGTTTATCCGTTCGATGCAGAACATGATCCTGCTGGTGGTGGTCGTTACCATCGTCACCTTTGCCTTCGCTTTGGTCTTTGCCGGTATCCTGACCCGTGAAAAGATCAAAGGCCAGAACTTCTTCCGTGTGGTGTTCTACATCCCCAACATCCTCTCCGTCGTTGTCATTGCCGGTATCTTCTCGGCCATCTACAAGCCCGAGAACGGCATGCTCAACAGCATCCTGGGGCTGTTCGGCAAGGATCCCGTCCTGTGGAAGGGCGAAACCATGGTCATCCCCTCGCTGATCATCGCCATGGTCTGGCAGGCCATCGGTTACTACATGGTCATGTACATGGCGTCCATGTCCGCGGTGCCCGAGAGCCTGTATGAGAGCGCCAACCTGGACGGCGCCGGCCGCGTGACCCAGTTCTTCCAGATCACCATCCCGCTGATCTGGACCAACATCCGCACCACGCTGACCTTCTTCATCATCTCCACCATCAACATGGCGTTCCTGTTCGTCAAGGCGATGACCAGCGGCGGCCCCAACGGTGCCTCCGACGTTGCCCTGAACTACATGTACAGCCAGAAAGACGCCGGCCTGTACGGCTACAGCATGGCCATCGGCGTTGTGATCTTCCTGTTCTCCTTCGCGCTGTCGGCCGTCGTCAACAAAGTCACCGACCGCGAGCCGCTGGAATTTTAAGGAGGGGCTACCATGCAAGAAAAGAAATCTTCCCGTTCGGGAGAAGGGCTGTATAAGGCGTTCATCTACCTGGTCCTGGCACTGCTGGCCGTCAGCATTCTGGTTCCGGTGGCCTGGGTATTCATGGCGTCCATCAAACAGAACTCGGAATTTTACGGCAACCCCTGGGCGCTGCCCGCGGGCTTCTACTGGCAGAACTTCGTGGACGCCTGGAACGGCGCCAAGATGGGTTCCTACATGCTCAACTCGGTCATCGTCACGGCGCTGGCCCTGGTGCTTTTGCTCATCATTGCGTTGCCCGCCGCCTACTGCCTGGCACGCTTCAAGTTTGTGGGCCAGAAGCTGCTGCACACCCTGTTCATGGCGGGGCTCTTCATCAACGTGAACTACATCGTCGTGCCCATCTTCCTGATGCTGCGCGACGGCGACAACTGGCTGAAGAACCTGACCGGCACGAGCTTTTTGCTGAACAACCTCTTTGTGCTGGCCGTCGTCTACGCCGCCACGGCACTGCCCTTCACCATCTATCTGCTTTCGGGCTATTTTGCCACGCTGGCCCATGACTACGAGGAAGCCGCCTACATCGACGGCGCCGGCTACGGCACCACGATGGTGCGCATCATCTTCCCCATGGCGAAACCCAGCATCATTACCATCATTCTGTTCAATTTCCTCTCGTTCTGGAACGAGTACATCATCTCGATGACGTTGATGAGCTCCACCAGCGCACCGCGCACCCTGCCCGTCGGCCTGCTGAACCTGATGCAGGCCCAGCAGAGCGCCGCCCAGTACGGCACCATGTATGCCGGTCTGGTGCTGGTCATGCTGCCGACGCTCATCCTCTACATCTGCGTGCAGAAACAGCTGACCCAGGGCATGACCGTGGGCGGCCTGAAAGGCTAAGGTGATCGTATGGCATTTTGGAAAGAACATCCCGCCCTGCGCATCGTGCTGATTGCCGTGCTGTTCGTGCTGGCGATAACCCTGGTCATCGTCGGCTGGACCATGACCGGCGAACTGGCCGGGCTGGGCATCATGATTTTGGGCGTTGCCCTGCTGCTGGCCGCGCTGGCGATCTACAACAAGCCGTTCGAGGACGGCAAAAAGCCGAAGAAATAAGAAAGGGAGCATCACCATGCTGGATTCCAAACCCCGTGGGCGCGTTACCATCCCCACCGATATCGACGTTGTACCCGAAACCCTGCAGCTGCTCGATCGCTGGGGCGCTGACGCCATCCGCGACTGCGACGGCACCGACTTTCCCCAGGAACTGAAAGACACCGGCGCCAAGGTCTATGCCACCTACTATACTACCCGCAAGGATAACGCCTGGGCCAAGGCCAACCCCGATGAAGTACAGCAGTGCTACATCATGACAGCCTTCTACACCGCCGCCGAGGGCCCGCTGTCCATCCCCCTGATGAAGGGCATCAGCCCCGAGCTGATGCAGCCCAACACCCGGGACGACATCACCCGCTGGTGGGAAGTGGTGGACCGCACCACCGGCGAGCCCATCCCTGCGGTTGCCTGGCACTATGACGAGGGCACCGGCTGCGTCATCATCGACGAACCCGCCCCCTACCACGAGTACACCGTCAGCTTTCTGGCCTACCTCATCTGGGACCCCGTACATATGTACAACGCCGTGGTCAACGACTGGAAGGACTTCGAGCACCAGATCACCTTTGATGTGCGCCAGCCGAAAACGCACAAGTATTCCATGGAGCGGCTGCGGAAGTTCATCACCGAGCACCCCTATGTGAACGTCATCCGCTACACCACCTTCTTCCATCAGTTCACCCTGATGTTCGACGAACTGAAGCGGGAAAAGTACGTGGACTGGTACGGCTACTCCGCCAGCGTCAGCCCCTACATCCTCAAGCAGTTTGAGGAGGAAGTGGGCTACAAGTTCCGCCCCGAGTTCATCATCGACCAGGGCTACTACAACAACCAGTACCGCGTGCCCAGCAAGGAGTACAAGGACTTCCAGGCCTTCCAGCGCCGGGAGGTGGCGAAGCTCGTGCGGGAGATGACCGACATCACCCACGAGTACGGCAAGGAAGCCATGATGTTCCTGGGCGACCACTGGATCGGCACCGAGCCCTTCATGCCGGAGTTCCAGAACGCCGGTGTGGACGCCGTGGTAGGCAGTGTGGGCAACGGTTCCACCCTGCGCCTGATCTCCGACATCCAGGGCGTCAAGTACACCGAGGGCCGTTTCCTGCCCTACTTCTTCCCCGATACCTTCCACGAGGGCGGCGACCCCGTCCGGGAAGCCAAGGAGAACTGGGTCACCGCCCGCCGCGCCATCCTGCGCAGCCCCATCGACCGCATCGGTTACGGCGGCTACCTGAAACTGGCCTGCGAGTTCCCCGAATTCCTGGACTATGTGGAGAGCGTCTGCAACGAGTTCCGCGAACTGTACGGCAACATCAAGGGTACCACGCCCTACTGCGTCAAGACGGTGGCTGTGCTGAACAGCTGGGGCAAGATGCGCGCCTGGGGCTGCCACATGGTGCACCATGCGCTGTACCAGAAGCAGAACTACAGCTACGCGGGCGTCATCGAGGCCCTGTCCGGCGCACCGTTCGACGTGAAGTTTATCAGCTTTGACGACATCAAGGCCGATCCCCATGTGCTGGATTCCATCGACGTGCTCATCAACGTGGGCGACGGCGACACTGCCCATACCGGCGGCAAAGTCTGGGAGGACCCGGAGATCTCCGCATCCGTCAAGGGCTTTGTGCACCGCGGCGGCGGCCTGATCGGCGTCGGCGAGCCGGGCGGCCACCAGTACCAGGGCCGGTACCTGCAGCTGGCAGCCCCCCTGGGCGTGGAGAAGGAAACAGGCTTCACCCTGAACTACGACAAATACAACTGGGACGAGCACCGCGACCACTTCATTCTGGCCGACTGCCCCGACCACGATGTGGACTTTGGCGAGGGCAAGAAGAGCATATACGCCTTTGAGGGCACCGAGATCCTGATCCAGCGGGACAAGGAAGTGCAGATGGCCGCCCACGAGTACGGCCAGGGCCGCGGCGTCTACATCAGCGGCCTGCCCTACAGCTTTGTGAACAACCGCGTGCTCTACCGTGCCATTCTGTGGGCCGCCCATGCCGAGGGCGAGCTGCACACCTGGTTCTCCACCAACTATAACGTGGAAGTGCACGCCTATGTAAAGAACGGCAAGTACTGTGTGGTCAACAACACCTACGAGCCGCAGGACACCACGGTCTACCGCGGCGACGGGTCCAGCTTCGATCTGCACCTGGACGCCAACGAAATCCGCTGGTACGAGATTTAAGGGGGATTTTGCATGGAATACCGTTTTGACCATTCCGATGTGCTGGCCGCCTGGAACTGGGGCGGCGAAGTGGCGGGTGCCCTGCCCTACGGCGAGGGGCACATCAACGCCACCCACTGCATCTATGTGCAGCTGCCCGACGGTGACAGCCGCCGCTACATCCTGCAGAAGATCAACACCGCCACCTTCACCGACCCGGACGGCCTGATGGAGAATATCTGCGGCGTGACCGAGTACCTGCGCAAGCAGGCAGCCGAGCAGGGCAAAGACCCCAGCCGTGTGACGCTGCAGGTCATTCCCACCGTGGAGGGCAAGCCCTACTACCGTGACGCCGAGGGCGGCTGCTGGCGGGTATACACCTTTGTGGAGGATACCGTCTGCCTGCAGCAGGTCAAAACCCCCGAGGACTTCTACCAGAGTGCGGTGGCCTTCGGCAACTTCCAGAAGCAGCTGGCCGGCTACCCCGCCGCTACCCTGCACGAGACGATCCCCCATTTCCATGACACGCCCCGCCGCTTTGAGAACTTCGAGAAGGCGCTGGCCGCCGATGTGATGGGCCGTGCCAAGGATGTGGCCGCCGAGATCGAATTTGTGCGCGCCCGCAAGGCTGACTGCGCCTATATGACCGATCTGCTGGCCGCCGGCAAACTGCCGCTGCGCGTGACCCACAACGATACCAAGCTGAACAACATCCTGTTCGACAAGGAATCCGGCGAGGGCCTCTGCGTCATCGACCTGGACACCGTCATGCCGGGCCTGGCTGCCAACGATTTCGGCGATTCCATCCGCTTCGGCGCCAACCACAGCGCCGAGGATGAGCCCGATCTTTCCAAGGTGAACTTTGCCATCGATCTGTTCGAGATCTACACCAAAGGCTACCTGCAGGCTGCCGGGGATGCTTTCACCCCGCTGGAAAAAGAAACGCTGCCCTGGGGCGCCAAGCTCATGACGCTGGAATGCGGCATCCGCTTCCTGACCGACTATCTGGAGGGCGACCACTACTTCCACACCACCCGTCCGGGCCAGAACCTGGACCGTGCCCGCACCCAGTTCAAGCTGGTGCAGGATATGGAAGGCTGCTGGGACGAAATGGAAGCCATTGTGAAAAAATACTGCTGATCCTTCTTTCTCTCTCCCTACTGAAATCCCGCGGCGGATACCTTTTGCAAGGTCCCGCCGCGGGATTTTTATATGCTGCCGTTTCAGTTCAGCGCCCACACCGCATAGTTCAGGTAGCCTGCAAAGGTCACCCACAAAAGATAGGGCAGCTGCAGCCAGGCCGCCGCCCGGCTGGTGGCCGCAAAGGCCGCCATCATGGCCAGAATGGCCAACCACAGCAGCACCAGGCAGAGCAGTGCCGCAAAGTAATACCCGCCGCCGAAGAACAGCAGGCTCCAACTGAAATTCAGCGCCAGCTGCAAGGCCCACAGCACCACGGCCTGGGCCACTTCCGGCCCGCCCTTATTCACCACCAGCGCCAGACCGATGCCCATCAGGATATACAGCACCGACCACACCACCGGGAACACCGCCCCCGGCGGCGTCAGCGCGGATTTTTCCAGCGTCGGGTAAACGGTTTCCAGCCCCGTGCGGGACAAAAAACCGGCCAGCCCGCCCACGGTCAGCGCCACGATCGGAAACAGCAAAAATCCCCATTTCTTCATAGCGATGCGCTCCTTTCCCTGCCCCACAGTATGCAGCATGGCACACATTTGGTACCGCTATGCACAAAAAGCAGCCGCCCGAAAAGCGCAGGTGACATAAGAAAACAAAGGTTCTGCAAGAACTGCGAAACATCGCAAAACCGCTGCAAAGCGGTCTATGCAAGGCAGAGGGCTGCAGCACTCCTTGGTGGAATGCAAAGCCCGATAACGCGGCAGAGGCCGCTTTGCAGACAGAGTTTTGCGACTTTGTTTTCTTATGGAACCGCGCGGAATGGGGCAGCTGCTTTGTCTTGTATCAGGAACCGGCGATCATATCAATGCCCTTTTGCAGGGTCTCGCCGTCGATGGCGCCCTGGGCCCAGGCCGTCAGGGTACCGTCCGCTGCAATAAAGTAGGTAGTGGGCAGCGAATAGACTCTGTAGGTCATGGCGGCGTCGGCATCGGTGTCAAACAGCACCGGGAAGGTATACCCCTCCTGTTCCAGCAGGGCCTGGGCGTTTTCCTTGGTTTCCCGGCCGTTGGTCATGTTCACCATCAGGAACTGCACGTCGGTGGTCTCCTCAAATTTCTGCTGGAACTCCGGCATCTCACTCTTGCAGGGGCCGCACCAGCTGGCCCAGAAGTTCAGCACCAGCGGCTTGCCGAAATAATCCGAAAGGTTCACGGCGTTGCCGTCGGCATCATAGGCCGT
This sequence comes from uncultured Subdoligranulum sp., assembly GCA_900545545.1. GTDB lineage: Bacteria > Bacillota > Clostridia > Oscillospirales > Ruminococcaceae > Gemmiger. The sequence continues at coordinate 7,576 of UQZO01000012.1, forward strand.
GAAATCCGGCGCGATCTGGGAAGGTTCCTCAGTGGGTTCCGGGGTAGGGTCGGCGGCCGTCTCTGTGGTGGCCGGTGTCGCCTGCGGGTCAGCGGTCTCGGCAGGGACGGGGGTTTCCTCCACCGCCAGTTGGTCGGGCGCATAGCGGCTGCCCAGGGTTTTATACAGAATGCCCGCCCCGGCGATGAGCACGACGAGCAGAACCACCAGAATGATGGTCGATTTGTTGCGCATAGTTTCCTCCTTAGCTCAGCAGGTTCAGAAAACGTCCCATCAGGCCGGTGGCCATCAGAACGCCGACGACGATGAGAAAGCCGCCGCTGACTGCATTGATGATGTTGTAGTGCCGCTTGATCCAGTCGAAGGCCGTTTTCAGCCGGTCGATGAGGACGGCGCTGAGCACAAAGGGCACCCCCAGGCCCAGAGAGTAGACGAAGAGCATGAGCATGCCTTCCAGCACATGGCCCTGCTGGGAGGCCAGCACCAGCGCCGAGCCGAGGAAGGCCCCCACGCAGGGGGTCCACCCCACCGAGAAGATGACGCCGAACACCAGCGCCGAGAAGAAGTTCATATTATCGGCCCGGACGGTGTGGTTGCTGCCCTTGAACAGCGTGAGTTTGATGACGCCCAGGAAGTTGAGGCCAAAAAAGATGACGATGAGGCCGGAGATCACATTGACGGCGGTCTGGTAGTGCTGCAAGAAGCTGCCCACGGTACCGACCAACGCCCCCATGAGCACAAACACCACCGTGAAGCCGGTGACAAAGCCAAAGGCGCCGGTGAGGGTCTTGCGGGTGGAATGTTCCCCGCCGCCTGCAAAGTAGGAGATGTAGACGGGCAGCATGGGCAAAAGACAGGGGGAGACAAAGGTGATGATACCTTCAAGAAAGGAAATCAGATATTGCATCGGCAAAACTCCTGTGGATTGTTTTGTTTTATTCTAACGGTACGCCCCGCTCCCTTCCGTGACAAGGTCACGCTGCGGGGCCACGCGCTTTATCCTACCATAAACCGGCGTGGTTGTGCAACGGGAAATCTGCCGGGCGGGCTGGGCGGCGGGCAACACCTGTGCTATACTATAGAAAAAGCGCAAGGGGGATTTTTCCATGCTGGAAGTTTTGTTCAGTGAAAGCGCCGCGGGGAGCCTGAAGATGGCCATGAGCCACCACTCGGTCATGGGCGGCTGCATCGGCATCATTGGCACCCACGAGGACGGTTCGCCATTCTCTGCAGAGGAAACCGCGCATCTGCAGCAGGAACACGAGGAACAGGAGCGCCGCCGCTGGGCCCAGGCGGTACCGCTGCAGGGCGACACGCGGGACATCCTGCCCTTCCCTCTCTGGCTGAGCATCGGCCCCATTGACGAGGAGGGCATCGGTCCCATGCGGGAAACCACGCTGGAGCAGCTGCTTTCCATCTATCCTCAGGGGCGGCAGACGGTGACCGAAATCCTGGCCTCCACCCGCCAAAGGCTGGCCACCCTGCTGAGCCGGGCAGCCCACGAGCCGGTGCGCCTCTGGGTGGACCACACCCCCGACGCCGCCTGCGGGCTGCGCTGGGTACTGGACCAGCTGCGCCCCCTGGGCTTTGAGAATCTGGATCTGCAAGTGGTGGAACTGCCCGCCCTGGCGCCCCATGAAGGCGGCGGGCTGGTTTTGTGCAATCTGGGGGAACTGCACCCCAGTGAATGGGGCCGTCTGGCCCAGACCGCCCGCCCCCTGCCCGCCGATCAGGCTGCCGCCCTGGCGGTGCAATGGCAGCAGCTGAAAGCCCAGGATGCCCCGCTGCGGGCGGTGCTCAACGGCGTGCTGGTCAGTGCCGCCGAGGACCTGTATGACCCTTACCTGCGGCGGGTGCTGGACGATCTGGAGAACACCTTCCAGGAAGCAGCCCTCATCGGCCGGACGCTGGCGCAGTTCCCGCTGGGGTTCGGCGATGCCTGGCTGGCCATGCGGGTGGAGCAGTGGATCGCCGACGGCAAACTGGCCGCGGTGACAAAGCCGGACGCGGACAGCCCTGCTTACCACCGGACGCTGCGAAAAACGGAGGATTGACAAATGCTTTTGCGACCTTACACGCCCGCCGATCTGGACGAGCTGCTGACCTTATTTTATGAGACGGTGCACACCGTCAACGCCCGGGACTACACCCCGCCCCAGCTGGATGCCTGGGCCCCCCGGGAGGTGGACCGGGCGCGGTGGGACAGCACGCTGCAAGCCCACACCAGCCTGGTGGCGGTGGAAGCCGGGCAGATCATCGGCTTTGGGGATATCGACAGCACCGGGTATCTGGACCGGCTGTACGTCCACAAGGACCACCAGCGCCAGGGGGTAGCCACCGCCCTGTGCGATGCGCTGGAGGCCGCCGTGGCCGCGCCGGTGCTGACCACCCACGCTTCCATCACGGCCCGGCCCTTCTTCATCCGGCGGGGGTACACGGTGGTACACGCCCAGCAGGTGGAGCGCTTTGGCGTGGTGATGACCAATTACGTGATGAAAAAACAGCGCTGAATCAGCAAAGAAAAGTACCTGGAGGAAAATTTCTCCAGGTATTTTTTGTTATATTGCAAAAATACAGGGTTGCCGTTCGTTAGTATAAGCAAAGGATGTTATCCCTTCTGACCAAGGAGGTTCCCTATGAAAATCTTACTGACAACGGATACCTGGACCCCCACCGTCAACGGGGTGGTCACTTCCACGGTGGCCTTGCGCGCCGAACTGCAGGCCCGCGGCCACGAGGTGCGGGTGCTGACGCTGGCAGGCAACAGCCACACCTATACCCAGGACGGCGTGACCTACCTGGGTTCGCTGGACGCGGGGCTGATCTACCCCGGCGCCCGGCTGCGCGCCCCCGCCCTGAACGGTGCCCTGCACGCCCTGGCCGCCTGGAAACCCGACGTGGTCCACTCCCAGTGCGAATTCAGCACCTTTGCCCCGGCCCGGCAGCTGGCCAAAGCCGCCGGTGCTCCGCTGATCCATACCTACCACACCGTGTACGAGGATTACACCCACTACTTTTCCCCCAGCCGCCGGATGGGCCGCTGTCTGGCGGAACTGTTCACCCGCAGCATCTGCGGTGCCTGTGACGCCGTCATTGCACCGACCCGGAAAATCCAATGGCTGCTGACCGGCTACGGCGTGCACTGCCCGGTGCAGGTGATCCCCACCGGGCTGGACCTGGCCCGTTTTGCCGTGCAGCCCGACCCGGCCCTGCGCGCGGCGCTGGATCTGCCCCGGGGCGAGCCGGTGCTGCTCTACTTAGGGCGGCTGGCCAAGGAGAAGAACATTGCCGAACTCATCGGCGCGCTGCCCGCCATTGTCCGCGGGGTGCTGCTGCTTGTGGGCGACGGCCCCGAACGCGCCGCCCTGGAAGCCCAGGCCCGGGCGCTGGGGGTGGCCCACCGGGTGCGGTTTGCGGGCATGGTGCCCCCGGCCCAGGTGCCCTGCTACTACGCCCTGGCCGATGCCTTTGTGAGTGCTTCCACCAGCGAAGCCCAGGGGCTGACCTACATTGAAGCGCTGGCCGCCGGGCTGCCGCTGCTCTGCCGGGACGACCCCTGCGTGCAGACGCTGATCACCCCGGGGCAGGACGGCTGGGTGTACCACACCCCTGCCGAACTGGCCGAGCTGGCCAACGCCCTGCCCTGGGGCGATGGGGCCGCCGCCCTGCGCCAGAAAGCCCGGGAGGCCGCCGCCCCCTATTCCCGCCAGACCTTCGGTGCCTCGGTGGAGGCGCTCTACCGCCATACCATCCTCGAAAAGACCGCGGCGCCCCGCGCCGCCCGCCCAAAGGGGGTACTTCTATGGTAAAAACCGTCAACCGTGCAGCCTCGGTGCTGGGACTGGTGCTCTGCTGCGTGCTGGCCTATTCCTTCTGGCGCGCCGGGCTCTTTGATTCCCGGGAGGCGCTGACCTCCTACATCGGCCAGTTCGGCTGGGCCGGGCCCGCCGTCTTTGTGGCGTTCCAGGCCGTGCAGGTGGTCATTCCCATTCTGCCGGGCGGGCTGGGCTGCCTGGCGGGGGTCATCCTGTTCGGCGCCTGGCAGGGATTCTGGTACAACTACATCGGCATCTGCATCGGGTCGCTGGCGGCCTTCGCCATCGCCCGGGCCTGCGGACGGCCGCTGCTGGAATCCCTGTTCCCGCCCAAGATGATCGAAAAGTACGACCGCTGGATGGGCAGCGGCAACCGTTTTGCCCGCTGGTTCGCCTTTTTGATCTTTATCCCGGTGGCCCCCGACGATTACCTGTGTTTCCTTGCCGGGACCACCCGCATCGACTGGCGGCTGTACACCGCCATCATCTTCCTGTGCAAACCCGCGGCCATCGCCCTGTACAGCCTGGGGCTGACCGTGGTGGCGCAGAACGTACTGGGTCTTTGGAGGTGACTGCCATGTTTCGTGTTCATATCTACAGCGGCTCGCTGGCTCTGGTGGGCAAAAGCGGCGTGGGACAGGCTGCCAACCACCAGCACAAAGCGCTGGAATGCACCGGCGCCACGGTGGTGAGCGACTGGCAGCCCCGGGCCGACGTCATCCACATCAACACCGTGCTACCCTGCTCCTTTTGGGCGGCCCGCCGCGCCAAGCGGGAGGGCATCCCGGTGATCTGGTACGGACATTCCACCGAGGCGGATTTCCGCCATTCCTTTGTGGGGTCCGACCTGCTGGCGCCGCTGTTCAAGCGGTGGCTCTGCCTGTGCTACAACCAGGCCGACCTCATCCTGACCCCCACCCCTTATGCAGCGGGCATCCTGCGCAGCTACGGTCTGCGGCCCCCCGTGCAGCCCCTTTCCAACGGGGTGGACACCGACTTTTTTGCCCCTGACCCCGCCCGGCGGGCCGCTTTCCGCGCAGCCTACGGCCTGGCCGACGGCGAGAAAGCCGTCATCAGTGCGGGGCATTTCATGGAGCGCAAGGGCATTCTGGATTTCATCCAGCTGGCCCGCAGCCTGCCCCAGGTACGCTTTTTCTGGTTCGGCCACACCGACCCGGCACTGGTGCCCCGCGAAATCCGGCAGGCCATGGCCGCCGCCCCCGCCAACCTGGAATTTCCCGGCTTTCTCTCCCAGAGCAAGCTGCGGGACGCCTACTGCGGCGCCGACGCCTTCCTGTTCTGCAGCCATGAGGAGACTGAGGGCATTGTGGTGCTGGAAGCCCTGGCCTGCGGTACCCCCACCCTGCTGCGGGATATCCCCGTCTACGACGGCTGGCTGACCGACGGCGTCAACGTCTACAAAGGCCGCACCAACGCCGATTTGCAGACAAAACTCACCGGCCTGCTGGAGGGCACCCTGCCCGATGTGACCGCCGCCGGCCGCCAGGTGGCCGAGGCACGCAGCCTGCCCAACATCGGCCGGGCGCTGCAAAAAATTTATGCAGCGCTGCCCGCCCGGCAAAAACGCCTGCACCCGGCCTTGCGGCTCCGCCGCAGCGCAGTATAAAGACAGAAAAATCCCCGGACCTTTGGGTCCGGGGACTTTTGTTTGTATCAGGATCTGTGCGAGGTGGCACGCAGACGAGCCGTGGCACGGGCCAGGGCCGCCTTGCTGCTGTAATATTCCCGCTGGCTTTCGTGCTGGCGCAGGCGCTCCTCGGCACGCTCTTTGGCGCGCTGGGCGCGGGCCGCGTCGATCTCCTCCGGCTTTTCGGCCGTGGAAACCAGCACAACGGCATATTCCGAGGTGATCTCGGCAAAGCCCTGGGTCACGATCACATTGTGCCAGTTGCCGTCCACCTTGAAGCGGGCTTCGCCCGGCTCCACGGCGGTGACCACCGGTTCATGCCCGGGCAGCACACCGTATTCGCCGTCCAGCGCGGGCAGCACAAGGCTTTCCACCTGCCCGGTGTAGAACTGACGCTCGGGCGTGATGATCTCCAGCTGAAAGGTCTTTTCCATCAGACCGCCCCCTGTGCACGGGCTTTCTCACGCACTTCGTCGATAGTGCCCACCGAAGCGAAGGCGGATTCGGGGTATTTGTCCAGCTCGCCGCCCAGCAGGGCCTCGAAGCCCTTGAGGGTCTCTTCCAGCGGGACGTAACGGCCCTGCAGGCCGGTGAACTGCTCCGCCACGAAGAAGGGCTGGGAGAAGAACTGCTGCATCCGGCGGGCGCGGGCCACGGTCTGGCGATCGTCCTCGGACAGTTCTTCCATGCCCAGAATGGCGATGATATCCTGCAGGTCGCGGTAGCGCTGCAGCAACTCCTGGGCGCCGCGGGCGATCTCGTAGTGGCGGCGGCCGACGATATCGGGCTCCAGAATACGGCTGGTGGATTCCAGCGGGTCCACAGCCGGGTAGATGCCCTGTTCCACGATCTTACGGGACAGAACGGTGGTGGCATCCAGGTGGCTGAAGGTGGTGGCGGGGGCCGGGTCGGTCAGGTCGTCGGCGGGGACGTAGACGGCCTGCACCGAGGTGATGGCGCCGTCCTTGGTGGAAGTGATACGCTCCTGCAGAGCGCCCACTTCGTCGGCCAGGGTGGGCTGGTAACCCACGGCGGAAGGCATACGGCCCATCAGGGCGCTGACTTCGGAACCGGCCTGCACATAACGGAAGATGTTGTCGATGAAGAGCAGCACGTTCTGTTTCTGGCGGTCACGGAAGTACTCGGCCATGGTCAGGCCGGTGAGGGCCACACGCATACGGGCTCCCGGCGGTTCGTTCATCTGGCCGAAGACCAGGGCGGTCTTGGACAGAACGCCGCTTTCGCCCATCTCGCGCCAGAGGTCGTTGCCCTCACGGGTACGCTCGCCGACGCCGGTAAAGATGGAGTAGCCGCCGTGTTCGGTGGCGATGTTGCGGATCAGTTCCTGGATCAGAACGGTTTTGCCGACGCCGGCGCCGCCGAACAGGCCGATCTTGCCGCCGCGGGCGTAGGGTGCCAGCAAGTCGATGACCTTGATGCCGGTTTCCAGAATTTCGGTGGTGGGGCTCTGTTTATCAAAGGCCGGCGGGTCACGGTGAATGGACCACTTTTCGGTGGCGTTCACGGGGCCCTTTTCATCGATGGGCTCGCCCAGGACGTTGAACATACGGCCCAGGGTGGCTTCGCCGACGGGTGTCTCGATGGTATGGCCGGTGGCGATGACTTCGTCACCGCGGCCCAGACCTTCGCCGGGCGAAAGCAGAATGCAGCGCACGGCGCCGTGTCCGATCTCGCGGGCGACTTCCATCACACGGCGCTCGCCGTCTTTTTCGACGGCCAGCTCCTCGTTGATCTGCGGCAGGCTGCCCTCGTCGAACTGTACGTCGACGACGGGGCCCAGCACCTGCGCGATCACACCTTTGTGTTGCATAGCAGTCTTTCCTTTCTCTATCGTTGTCCGGTTTTGGGCCGGAAGTTACAGGTCGGCTTCTTCCTCGTCGTCCCAGTCGTCATCCCAGTCATCGCCGCCGGGCTGCGCACCGCTGACGATCTCGGTGATCTCCTGGGTGATGGCGGTCTGGCGCGCACGGTTGTAGTGCAGCGACAGTTCCTTCAGCAGGGACCGTGCGTTGTCGGTGGCGGTGTCCATGGCGTTCATGCGGGCGTTCTGCTCGGAGCAGAAGGACTCCACCAGGGTGCCGAACAAAAGACCTTTGAGGTAGGAGGGCACGATGTGGTTGAGCACGTGCTCCGGGGAGGGCACATAGGTCACCACGTGCCGCTCACTGCCGTCGGCACTGCGGCGCGGCGTCCAGGGGAAGGCGTCGCGGTCCAGCGGCAGCAGTTTGACCATCTTGGGTTCCATCTGCATGGGGGTGACCATCTCGGTATACACCACGTAGACTTCGTCCAGATGTCCCTTGCGGAACAGCTCAATGAAAGTTTCGCCGATCTCCCGGGCACGGTACACCGTCGGGTCCTGGGCGGTATACATGAACTCACCGTCGATGTTGACGCCCTTGTGCTGGAAATAGTTGCGGCCGGACTGGCCGATCAAAAACAGCGTGGGGTTTTCCACCTTGGCCATTTCTTCTTCCACCAGACGCAGGACATTGTGGTTGTAGGCGCCCGCCAGGCCCTTATCGCCGGTGATGACGATGTAGCCCACCTTGTGCGGGCGGCCGGGGCGGGTATCGAAGTAGATATGATCCACGCCCTCGGTGCGGTGCAGAATGTCGGAAATGGTCTGGGTGATCTTCTCAAAATAAGGCTGCACATCCGTCATCTGGCGGCGTGCCTTGCGCAGTTTGGAGGAGGAGATCAGGTACATGGCGTTGGTGATTTTCAGGGTCTGCTGCACGCTGTCAATGTGGGTGCGGATCTCCTTTATGCTTTCCATGTGGCGCTCACCTGCTCTTTGTAGCTCTGCAGCGTGGTGCGGATCTGCTCGGTGGCGGTGCCGGACAGGGCACCGGTCTCATTGATTTCCTGCATCAGATCAGCCTGTTCCCGCTCCAGCAGGTCGGCAAAATCCTTGGCGAAGCCGGCGGACTTTTCTACCGGCACATCGTTCAGCAAGCCGTTGGTGGCGATGTACAGGATGACCGCCTGGCGGGCCACCGACATGGGCGTGCACAGGGGCTGGCGCAGCAGCGACATCATCCGCTTGCCGTGGTCCAGGGCCTGCCGGGTCTCGGCATCCAGGTCGGAGCTGAACTGGGTAAAGACTTCCAGTTCACGGTAGCGGGCCAGGTCGATACGCAGGGTACCGGCGGTCTTTTTGATGGCGCGGGTCTGGGCCGCGCCGCCCACACGGGACACCGACAGGCCCACGTTGACGGCGGGCCGCTGGCCGGAATGGAACAGGCCGCTTTCCAGATAGATCTGGCCGTCGGTGATGGAAATCACGTTGGTGGGAATGTAGGCCGAAACGTCGCCGGCCTGGGTCTCGACGATGGGCAGGGCCGTCATGGAACCGCCGCCGTATTCCTTGGTCAGGCGGCAGGCGCGCTCCAGCAGGCGGGAATGCAGATAGAAAACGTCGCCGGGGTAAGCTTCACGGCCGGGAGAACGGCGCAGCAGCAAAGACAGGGTACGGTAGGCCACTGCATGTTTGGACAAATCATCGTAGACGATGAGCACATCCTTGCCCTTGGACATGAAGTATTCGCCCATGGCAGCACCCGCATAGGGGGCGATGTACTGCATGGGGGCACCCTGGGCGGCAGGGGCCGAAACGATGATGCTGTACTCCATGGCGCCGTGCTTCTTCAGGGTCTCCCGCAGGCGGGCGACGGTGGAAGCCTTCTGGCCGATGGCCACGTAGATGCAGATCATATCCTGGCCTTTCTGGTTCAGGATGGCATCGGTGGCGATGGAGGTTTTGCCGGTCTGACGGTCGCCGATGATCAATTCACGCTGGCCGCGGCCGATGGGCACCATGGAGTCGATGGCCAGGATGCCGGTCTGCATGGGCTGGGTAACGGGTTCACGGCTGACAACGCCGGAAGCCTCATGCTCGATGGGGCGGGTCTCGGTGCAGTTCACCGGGCCCAGGCCGTCGATGGGGCGGCCCAGGGCATCCACGGTACGGCCGATGAGGGCTTCGCCCACCGGCACGTCGGCGGGGCGGCCGGTGCGGCGCACCAGGCTGCCCTCGGTCAGGCCCTGGGAACTGCCCAGCAGCACCACGCCGGTGCGCTTGCGGCGCAGGTCCAGCACCAGGCCGGCGGTGCCGTTCTCAAACTCCACACGCTCGCCGTAAACGGCGTGGCGCAGGCCGCTGACGTTGGCAATGCCGTCGCCGATCTCCAGCACGCGGCCGGTCTCGGTGGCCATGGTATCCCCGGCGCTGCCGGAGAGTGCTTCCTTCATCTGGGCGGCCAGCTTATCCAGCGTGTCGTCGCCGTTGGCGGTTTCCATGCCGCGGGCCAGGCGGTCCAGACGGCCCTTGACGCTGCGGTCATAGGTAACGCCGTCGATATCCAGCACAAAACCGCCCAGCAGGCTGGGGTCGATCTTGATCTGCAGCACCACATTCTCGGCGCCGCGCAGCTTGCAGGCCGCCTTGCGCACGGCCTCCTGCGTGGCCTCGTCCGGCTGGCGGGCGCAGGTCATCACACATTCCATACCGCCCCGGGCGTTCAGCGCCAGGCGGGAAAACTCAGTCAGAATCTCAGGCAGCGCGTCCAGATGGCCTTCGTCCAGCAGCAGCTGCAAAAAGGCTTTCAGGGCATCCTGCCCGTCCAGCTGCGGCGCACCGGCCAGCAGCTCTTTCTTTTCGGCGTCGGTGGTGGCGGCACTCACCAGCACATTCCAGCGCTGGGTGTCGGCCATCAGGGCATCGGCGGCAGCGCGCACGGCCCCCGCGTCGCCCTGGGCAGCCCCGAACAGGGCTGCGGCGTAACGCTCGGTCGTTTCGCTCATGCCTGCTCACCCACCTTTGCCAGAAATTCCTCGGCCAGCGCACGGTCGGAGTCGGTATCCAGGCGCTTGCCTGCCACCTCGGTGGCAGCCATCACGGCCAGGTTGGCCACTTCACCGCGGGCAGCACGCAGCATCTCGCTGCGCTCGGCCGCAATGCGGGCTTCGGCTTCCGCCGCCGTCTGCTGGGCGTCGGCTTCGGCCTGCGCCAGCCGGTCGGCGTAGGCCACATCGGCACGGCGCTTGGCGTCGGCCACCAGATCGGCGGCTTCCTGGCGGGCACCGGCCAGTTTGGTTTCATATTCCTGCTTGGCCTTCTGGGCTTCGGCGTTGCTCTTCTCGGCCTCTTCGACCTGGCTGCGGATCAGCTGCTCACGCTGTTCCAGCACGGCATTGATGCGCCCAAACAGGAATTTGCGAAAGAAGAAATACAAAATCAACAGGTTGACGATGGTAAAAAAGATCGTCCACGGCTGGAAATCCAGCATTTGGGCACACCTCCTTTTAACCCACGAAGATGATGATCAGCGCGGTGATGAAACCGAAGATGGCAGTACCTTCTGCCATGGCGCAGCCCAGCAGCAGGGTGCTGTTGATCTTGCCGGATGCTTCGGGCTGACGGGCGATGGCGTCACTGGCGTGGCCGGTGGCAATGCCGATGCCGATACCGGCACCGAAACCGGTGAGAACTGCGAGACCTGCGGCGATGATTCCGATAGACATAGTAGTTTCCTCCTGAAATTTCATGGCGTGCGGCGGTGCCGCGCGGGATTGGGCGGGGCTTACTCTTCTTCCTTGATGCCCTCGCCTGCGAACAGAGCGGTCAAAAATACAAAGACAATGGTCTGGATCAGGCCGTCGAACAGATCGAAATAGATGCAGAAGACGGCAGGCACCACGGCGGGTACCAGGTACTTGATGATCTCCATGATGATGAATGCGCCCAGAACGTTACCGAACAGTCGCATACACAGTGCCAGGGGACGAATGGCAATTTCCATCAGGTTGATGGGGAGCAAAACGGGCATCGGGTCGGCAAAACGCTTCATGCCGCCGCGCAGGCCGTTATACCGGAACTGCGCACCGTAGATCAGCACCAGGCTCATGACTGCCAGAGCAGCGGTCACGCTGACATCCTTGGTAGGGGGCGTCAGACCAAAAATGCTGATGATGTTTGCCAGGCCAATGTAGAGCGCCACACTGCCCAGATAGGGGGCAAAGGGCCGCCAATGGGGGCCGATGGTCTCCTTGACGAAACCGTTGAGGAACTCCACACCGGATTCCAGCACGATCTGCAGCTTGCCGGGATTGGTCACCTTCAGGTTGCGGGTAGCCAGCAGCGTAAAGATGATCCAGAATGCCATGATGATCCAGGTCACCAGCACAGCCGAACTGATGGGAATTCCGCCCAATACCGGGATGGTAAAGGCCGTCTCATTGGCCAGGGCATCGACCAGGGCTTCTTTGAAACCTTCCAAACTTGTTCACCTCTTTTTCGTACCTATCTTACGCCGTGGGGTACCCTGCCGTTAAGGCTTACGAAAATAAAAAAAACAAAACCATGCAAAGGCGTGCATTTGTATGCGCGAAAGCGGAGAAACTTTGTGCAAGATTGACGATTTTGTGTGAAGGTGATATCATTACCGCAGAAGTTGTCCTACAATGGAAAGGAAGCGCCGTATGGAGAAAAAATCGACCGGGCACACCGTATATCAGCAGATCCGGCGGGTGTCGGTGCTGGGCATTCTGGTGGCCATGGTCCTGGCCACCGGGGCCGGGCTGTCGCTGAACCTCCTGCAGGAGCGGCGCATCCGGGACGATACCCTGACCACCGCCGTGCAGGCGGTTTCCCACACGCTGACCATCACCAACGCCGATGATGTGGAACTCGTGATGGAATATGTGGACCGGACGGTGCACGGCATTTCCGGCATCGACCTGTTTGCCGTCTATGATACCGACGGCACCCCGGTCTATTTCTGCGACATCACCGAATCCGGGGATGACGCCTCCACACTGGAAACGCTGGACAGCGCCCTGATGGAGCGGCTGGCCGCCAACGATCAGGCCCTGCTGGACAATGCCCAGGCCCCCAAGGGATCCGACCACTGTGCCTACGCCGCGGTGCACCGCCCCGACGGCAGCATCAAGGGCTATGTAATGGCCGGGCTGTACATCCGCTCCATCCGCGACACCGGCATGCGCACCCTGGGCATTTATATACTCATTGGTATGGCCGCCCTGAGTGTGGGTTCGCTTTTGAGTCTGCGGCTGGCCCAGCGCATCAAGAGCGATCTGCTGGGCTATGAGCCCGATGCCTTCCGCGACCTGTTTCTGCGCCGGATGGAACTGCTGGACGCACTGGACGAGGGGCTGCTGGCCATCGACCGGGAGGAGCACATCATCTACATCAACCGGGCCGCCGCCGAGATGCTTTCCTTTGACAAGGAAGCGGTTATCGGCAAGCCGCTGTCCCAAGTGTACCCCCAGTCCACCATTCCCCGGGTCCTGGACACCGAACAGCCGGAATACAACATCAGTCTGGAATCGCTGCACCACGTGCGGATCCTCTCGGACCGTATGCCGGTGCGCCGGGACGGGCAGATCGTAGGCGCGGTGGCGATTTTCCGCAACCGTACCGAGGTGGCCAACCTGGCCCGGGAGCTGACCGGCGTACAGCACATCGTGGAGGCCATGCGCGCCTACACCCACGAGTTCATGAACAAGCTGCACGTGATCCTGGGCCTTTTGCAGCTGGGCGAAGCCAAACAGGCCGAGGATTATGTTTTGCAGCTGACCCAGACCCGGGCTCTGTCGGTAGGGCGGATTTCTCAAAGCATTGCCGATCCCTCAGTGGCGGCGCTGCTCATCGGCAAAAGCTGCCGCGCCGCCGAACTGGGCGTGCGGCTGACCCTGGACCCCGAGAGCCATCTGAGCGCCGACACCCATTTTCTGCCCGCTTCGGGCATGATCACGATTCTGGGCAACCTGATTGAAAATGCCTTCGACGCCTTCGGCAACGCGCCTTCGGATACGCTGCACGAGATCGGTATTTCGGTGCGGGAGAGCGAGCACGGGCTGATCCTCAGCGTGGACGACAACGCCTGCGGCATGCCGGAGGAAGTGCGCGAGCATATTTTTGAGCGGGGCAGTACCTCCAAGGGCGAGGGCCACGGCACCGGGCTGTTCCTGGTCAAGAGCATTGTGGACACCTACGGCGGCGAGATCCGGGTGGAATCCACCCAGGGCGTGGGCAGTTCCTTTATCATTACCTTCCGTCCGCCCCAGGCGGCGGACACCTGAGAAAGAGGCGAACCATGTATACCGTTGTCATTGTGGAAGATGATCCCATGATCACCGAGCTGAACCGCCGGTATGCCGAGAAGGACGGCCGGTTCACGGTGGCCCAGACCTTCAGCCAGCCGCGGCGGGCGCTGGACTGGCTGCGCCACAACCCCGCCGACCTGGTGATCCTGGACTTTTACATGCCCCAGATGAACGGGCTGGAGTTTTTGCGGGCGGTGCGGGCCGCCGGGGTGGAATCCGACGTGATCATGATCACCGCCGCCAACGACGCCGCCACCGTGGAAGCCCTGACCCGCCTGGGCGTGGTGGATTATCTGGTCAAGCCCTTTGCCTACGAGCGGTTCTGCCGGGCGCTGGACGCCTTCTGCCGCCGCCGCAGCGCCATGCGGGGCAGCCTGGACCAGAACGCCCTGGACAACCTGCTGCATACCGCGCCCCCGGCCCCGGCCGCGCTGCCCAAGGGCATGCAGGTCCAGACCCAGGAGAAGGTATTGGCCTGCATGCGCGCCAACCCCACCCATGCCTACACCTGCGAGGAGATCGCCGCGGCGTCGGGGCTTTCGGTGGTGACGGTGCGGCGCTACATGGGGCATCTGGCCCAGGAGGGCCAGGTAACCGGCGATATGAACTACAGCACCGGCGGACGGCCCTGCCTTGTCTACCGGCTGATGCTGTGAATTTTTGCCCAAAGAACTGCCGCCCCCTGCAGGGGGCGGCAGTTGACTTTTGCCGGAAAAAGCGATACAATAACTGTTGTACGTTGTTTTTTAAATCGTCGGGGCCGGGTTCTGCCGTTGCGGGACCTGCCCCGCGTTGTGTTGTGGGAAAGGATGTAAAATCATGAGTTCTGCCAAAGCTGCGGCGGTTCGCTCCTTCGGCAAGTTTTCCGCTTCGTCGCTGTCTTCCAGCATCGTGGACCTGGCGGCCTTTTCGGTGCTGTGCACGGTGCTGCGCCCTTACCTGCGCGAAAGTCTTGCCATCGTGGCCGCCACCATTCTGGCCCGGGTGCTTTCTTCGCTGTGCAACTACCTTTTGAACTATTTTCTGGTGTTCCACAGCCACACCGCCCATGGAAAGTCCGCCAGCCTGTACACCGTCATTACGGTGCTGAAAACGCTGGCCAGCGCCCTGCTGGTGGCGGGCCTGGCCGGGCTGCTGCCCGCCGGGACGCCGGAACTGGCCGCCAAGATCCCGGTGGATGTGGCGCTGTTCTTTGCCAACTACCTGCTGCAGAAAGCTTTTGTCTACTGATGAAACGACCGAAAAAGGGACGCAGATTCTGAGGATCTGCGTCCCTTTTTTCTAGCCTTTTACGTGTAGATCAACGCTCGTTGCGGCGTTTACGCTTGCAAAGCGCCAGACCACACAGTGCTGCGGCACTGGCAAACATCACCACAGCCCACAGCATGGGATGGCTTTCATCACCGGTCTGGGCAATGGTGGAAGCGCCCGCAGCGGTCTTGCTGCCGGACTTGGGCTCATACACGCCCTCCACATTGCCGTAACCGGAAAGCTGCTTCACCGATTCCAGATAACCGCAATGGTCGCAGCGATAGCCCGCATCGGTAGCGGTCCAGTCGTGGTAACCGCAGGCCGGGCAGGTGTAGTACGGGGTGCTGCCCGACGGTGCCGGGGTCGCCGAAGGCGCTGCGGAGGATGCCGTGCTGCCCTGGTCACCCGAAGCGCCGCCCGACGTCTTTTCGCTGACCTTCCAGCTCAGCGTGATGGGCGAAAGACTGGTCACGGTAAAGCGAATCCCTTCCGCTGTCTTTGTCACAGCGGGAGTTTCCACCTGGCCGGGCGTCTTGCCGTTCATGGCCACCGTGAACATATGGGTCACGGCGAAATCGTAATCAGAAGCATTCGTTCCCTCGGGGTAGGGCAGCGTAACGGTCAGGCCTTCCTCCGGGAAGTTGTCCGGTGTAGCCTCCGCCCAGGTAGAACCGCCGTCGGTGCTGACAAACAGCTTCACATCGTGGAGTTCGGTATTCTCCGGGGTGGTTCCGGGCAACTGCCGGCTGGCCACCTTATACATGGTATCAAAGATCTCGGTCTCGGTTTCCAGGCCCGCCGCAATCAGGGATTCCGGCACTTCTTCCACGCCGGGGGTGGCTTCCAGGCGGTACTGTTCGTCACTGCCCGGCAGCACAGCAGCTTCGTTGATGGTCAGCTCCACCGCATCAATGAACGCCACTTCGTAGTTTTTCGCAGCATCCAGCGCTTCGATGGCCTGTTTCATGGCATCTGCGTTGGCCAGGCGCACAGGGTGCACACCCGGCTCCGCCTTTTCAGGCAGGCCGGTGATGACCGGCTGTACGCCGGGTACCAGGCTTTCGCCTTCCACCACGCCGTAGTACTCCACACTGGCCGCAGGCAGCGGGTCACCCACCGTGATGCGGTTGGAGGTCAGCTGCAGGCGCACCACCACGGGGCGCTTGGCGATGCTTACCGGCACCGCCACGGAAGCGGTGGCGTAGTTCTGGGTATCGTCGGGGGTAAAGGTCAACGTGACCGTGTAGTCCCCCACGCTCTTGACTTCGGGCGTCCCTTCAGCAAAGGCCCAGGTACCGCCCACATTGGTGCTCTTCTGCAGGTCTTCCAGTGCCAGGGTCCGGCCGTCATACATTTTGCTCAGGCCTTCCACCTGAATCTGCGGCACCTCTTTTTCGGCCAGCGTAAAGTTCGCGCTGCCGTTCAGGGCCTCGGTGGTATAGTTGGTCTCCTCGGCAGCCGGGGTGAACACCCAGTACAGCGTGACGATGTCCTGCGCCTTGCCGGCAAAGCGGAAAGCGGCATCCACCGGCTGGGTATGGGCTTCGTCCTGGTACCAGGTCAGCGTGCCGTTCACCTTCTCGCTGGCGACGCCGTTGGCCGTATCGGCTGCATTGACGGTGTCCATGCCATTGCCGATGCGGACCTGCTGGTCTGCCACCGTGTAGCGGAACGCCGCCGGGGTGATGGCCGCCGTTGCGGACTGCGGGATCGTAACGTTATAATCCTGCGCCCCCACGATCTGGGCAGCGCCGGTATTGATGCGGACGGTGCGCGCTTCGCCGACGTTCGGCTCGTCAAAGGTGCCCGTCAGGCCGGAGATGGTAATGGTATCCCCTGCCACACCGGTTTCCACCGTGGCACTGACCACAGCATCGGTGGTGGCATCATAGACCTTGTCGGCCACTGTCACAACCGCTTCCACCGCCTTTTGGGCAATGGTGTAGGTCGTGGAAACAGTGCCGGTGTAGTTGCCGGTGCCGGTCACCGTTACCGTAACGGTACCGGCATGTACCGCTTCGCCGTCGAAGGCAACGGTGTAGTCCCCCGCCTGCAGCGATGCGCCCTCGAGGGTAACCGCCGTCACTTCGGGTTTCTGCGCCTGGCCGTTGTAGGTAAACACCGTTTCGCTGAGAGTGACTTCTGCACCGGCAAGATCCCTGGCGGCGACCGTGACGGTCAGCTCTTTTTCCAGCGGGTTATAGTTGCCGTCGCCGCTGAAGGTGGCGGCAAAGCTCTTGCTGCCCGCATCGCCCACAGACTGTGCCGGGTCATTCCAGGTCCAGCCCTCCGGCAGCTGCACATCCGCCAGGGTGTCGCCGTAGGTAGCGGTCAGGCCCGTGGGGGTTTCGGGGTCGGGATCGGCCTTGGCAATGGTGACCGTACCGATCTGCGTGGTGCCGATGTTTTCATGGTTTTCGTCACCGATCACGATATACCAGACCTCATAGGTACCGGCATCGGTGGCGGTGGGCAGGGCCAGCTGATAAGGGCCCTCTTTCTCGATGGCATACTGCATCTGGCCGCCTTCGGCTGCACCGGCGGTAACCAGCGTCTGGGGTTCGCCGTTGTAGGTCAGGTCCTGCACAAGCTGCGGTTCCTCGGCGACGGCAGCCAGCACCTTGGTGATGGTGACCTGTACGGTCATCTCCACCGGCGCATACTGCTTGTCATCGTCGGGGGTAAAGAGCACGGTATAGCTGCCGGACTCCGGCACATTCACGGGGGCCTCGTCCTTCCAGCTCCAGGTACCGGGCACGCTCATGGTGCCGCTGATCTCGCTGGCAGCCACAGCCTTGCCGTCGTAAGGATGGGTAATGGGGTCGACCGTACCGGTGGGGACCTCCCGGGCCGTCATGGTCAGTACGATCTGCACGGTGGCATCGGCATAGTTTTCCGAGCCGATCTTCACCGTCAGGGTGGCGGTATCTTCCGCCGCACCGGCACCCGTCAGGGTATACCGCACGGTGCCGTCCTCCGCCACGGACCAGTCGCTTACCAGGCCCTTGGCATCGGTCTTTGCATCCGCCGTATACTGCAGGGCACCGGCATCCCCGGGCATCCGGCCCGCCACAGACAGGGTCTGCTCGCCGGTCAGGGTATAGCGATGCTGCGCGTTCATGGTTTCCAGCGCGGGGGCGGCAGCCTTGGCCACCGTTACCTCCAGGGACTGGGGTTCGCTGTCCGTATGGTTTCCGTCGCCTTCCACCTTATACCAGACGGTATAGGTGCCGGCCTGGGTGGCCGTGGGCAGTTCCGCCGTAAAGGGACCGTCGGCACTCAGGCTGTACACCAGCGTGCCGCCTTCGGCTTCGCCGGGCTGCACCAGTACCAGGGCACCGCCGTTGTAGGTGAGTTTGCTTTCGGCCACAGGTTTGGCCGTCACACCGGCTTGCGCCGCACCGATGGAAACCGTTACCGGCACATTGTCCGCCACAGCGTCCAACGTGTAGCAATCGGCTTTTTCGCCGGTGAGCGCCAGGCCTTCCAGCTTGATGCGGTCATAGTCGCCCGCCTCGGTGCCGGGCAGCGTGCCCTTGACCTTGCTCAGGTCCACTGCGACACCGTCATCCGCCACCACGCCGTCCAGCGTAACGCCGGTCACCACAACATCGGCGGTGCCGTCGTAGGGTTTATCCTGGGCGGTGGCTGCGGTGACGGTCAGTGCCTTGGCCTGCGCCGTGGTATCGGCCGTAGCCGTGGCGGGCGCGTATTGGCCGTCGCTTTCCTTGGTGGCGGTGACGGTGATGGGGCCTACGCCGGTCACCGTCAGGGTGCCGTTGTCCTGAATCTGGGCCGCGCCGGTGACAATCCACTGCACCGCACCGGTCCCGCTGCCGCCTTGGGCCGTCAGGGCGATGGTATCGCCGAAGGTGACGGTTTCGGGCAGGCCGACCACCGTCAGCGCATCCTGCGCCGGCAGCGGCGGAACATTGGAATAGGTATTATCGTAGTAATAGACGATGGGAACTTCTTTCGTACGTATCGGCATCGCGGTCATATCTTCGCGCACAAACTGGCGCCAGACCACATCCTCGTTGGAAAGGCCGTGGTTCAGCTTGTAGGTCACTTCGCCGGAATAGAACTCATCGCGCGTTCTGCTTTCGGCGCCGCTGCCACCGTTGCCGATGCCGGTACCGGCAGCGGTATCCATATAGTAGCAGTTTTCCACCGTGCCGGAGCTGAGATTGCGGCCCACAATGCCGCCGGCGTTCGGGGCGCTGCCCGTCACCACGCCGGTGCTGTAGCAGTCACGGACGGTGCCGTAGTTGGCACCGCTGATACCGCCCGCCGCGGTGTTGCCCTGGATGGTGCCGGAGTTGTCGCAGTTTTCCACCGTACCGCTGTAGATGACACCGCAGATGCCGCCTGCACCGGAATTGTTGTTGGTGATTTCTGCACGATTGCTGCACAGGCGGATGGTACCGCCGGTGAGGGATGCGCAGATACCGGCTGCCGCCATGTCGGTGCTCTTCACCCAGCCATGGACGGTCACCCGCTCCACGATACCGCCGGCGCCCACGGTGCCGAACAAGGCACCCTCGTCCTGCGTGTCGACGTTGAGCTCATAGATAAAGTTGTCCTGGCCGTCAAAATGGCCGGTATACTCGGTATCCACGCCGATGGGGGTCCATTCCCGCTTGTTCAGGTGGATGGTGCCGGTAAGTACCGCATCCGCTGCCGCATCCTGCGCGTCGAAGTCCGCATGGGTCGTATCGCCGTTGACCAGCGCCGCAAACCAGAACAGGTTGCCGGCGTTGCTGAGCTGATAGACACCGTTTACCTCGGTAGCCGGCTGATACTCGCCGCAGGCGCAGAAGCCCTCCTCCGTAAAGGTATGGGTATGCACATAGCTGGGGTCATAGTCGTCGGCCGACAGCGTCAGGGGACCGTCGCCGTAAAGATTCAAGGTGTTGGGGTCGTAGGTATATTGAATGGTGCCGCTCTTCACGGTGGCCGTGTAGCCCTGCTCCACGCTGCCCGTTGCACCGGCCATGAACAGCTGATCGGGGTAGCCGATGGTGCCGCTGTCGCAGTTGGTTACGTCCACCAGATAATTCAGGCCGTCCACGGGAACGATGTTCCACATATGCAGGCCCGCCCCGGTGCCGCCGTCCATCAGGCCGGTAACGGTGTAGCAATTGATGCCCGACATATCGCACAGATACTGGAACGCCTTGGAATAGCCTTCGCAGACCACGTTGGTGCTGGCATCCCCGTCAAACACATAGACCAGCTGCCAGGGATCGCCGTAGGAGGCGCCGCCATTGGCCGCATCGGTATTGTAGGAGGTGCTTGCGCAGATGGCGTCCCTGTAGGCCACCAGTTTCTCGTAGTCGGATTTGCCCGCATTATCCGCCACGATCTGCCCGGCGTTTTCCATGGCATCTTGCGCAGACTGAATCCGGGCGGAATCGAAATCATAGACGGAGGCGCCCACCTTGCGGTAATCCTCCGCCACGACCATATTGATCTTTAAGCCCGACACTGCTACACCGTCCCGGGCCGGGGTCTGGGTGTAACCATACCTGTAACTGAGCGCCGTCCCCGCCTCACTTTGGAAGGTCTTGTCAAACCAGTACAGGTCCGCAGGGCAGTCGACCAGCAGGCAGTTCAGAATTTTACTGAGGTCGATGGTCTGCCCCATTTTGTCCCCAACCGCCTGGCCGAGGTTGGCATCCTCCCAGCCGGAAATGCCCAGTTCTGCAAAGGTCCAGCTGAGCTGAAGGTCTGTGGGGATTTCGTAGGCGCTGTTTGCCTCACCGGCAGCGGCGCGTTTGGCAAAGTCTTTGAGCGTATCATAGACGATCTTCTCGTGCTCATTCAGCACGCCCGCCGTCTCGCCCCAGTTGGCCAGGGGCGCAACGCCGGACTCCCCGTACAGAAGCTGCTGCAGATAGGTTTCGAACAGCTCGTCGTTGTCGGGGGCGTCCACATCCGACAAATCCGCCTGGATCTCATCGGTATAGATATTCTGTTGTTGTTCGGAGGCAGAAGAATCCGGTGTTTTTGCCGGCGTTTCCTGCGGGGCAGCCGTTTCCGCTGTCGAAGCCGCAGAGACGTCCGAGGATTCCGTCTGCTCGCTCTGTGTGGATGCTGCCGGGTTGACGGTGTCTTCCAGTGCATAGACCGGCATGGAGCCGCACAGGACCGACAACGCCAGCAGCGCGCTGAGCAATCGTTTTTTCATGGTCTTTCCCCTTTTCTGCCCCGGCTGGAACGGCATTCTCCCCCGGCGGCATCGTTCTCGGCTGCTTTGCCCGCCCGGGCGGCAGGGTATTTGTCCCGGGCAACCGCAGACAAAGCATCGATTGGTATCATTTTACCACGATTCAATTGATTTGTGAATGTACAGAATACACAGATTTTGCACTAAAAAAGTATTCCGATACATCTTTTTGGGATGTATCGGAATATTTTTTCATTTATTCTACTTGTGCCGCCGCCACCGGGCCGGATTCCAGCAATCCGTTCTGGATGGCTTCGTGGCTGCTGTACCGGCGGTTATACTCATCCAGGGAGTACATGGGCACCAGCGTCACATCGTAGTAGGTCACCGGCAGGTCGTTTGCCTCCATCACCTGTTTGACGGTGCGCAGCACACTGTCCAGGTCCTCCTGGGCGGGAGCTCCCTGCCACAGTACCTGCATGCAGACGCGGCTGGGCACCTTTTGCAGCAGGGATACATCAAAAGACCCGTCCAGCGGGAAGTTTTCCGCATAGTTGCCGGGCACCGAGCGCCCCGCGCCTTCCCCGTCCGGCTCCCAGGCCAGGTCCAGTTCCACTGTGCGCATCTCGGGGCCATAGTTGCCGCTCAGTACCAGTTCCGGGGCGTCCTTGGCCATGGCAGCGGCAATAAGATCGGCGCCTTCTTCCCCCATGCGATAGCAGGTATTCCAGCGGTTTTCCACCTGTTCTTCGGCACGGTCCTCGGTAAAGAGCCAGAAATCCGTGATCACATCAAAATGCGTATCGGTACTGGTTGTGGACTGCACCGTTACCCCATAGTTGAAAAACTGCCCGCTGTAGCTGGAGCTTACATAGAATTCCTGCTCCGGGTAAAGAGTTTCGGCCCGGTGCAGCGCCCGCCACTCCGCCCAGGCACGGCTGACGGGGTCGCCGGTGACGGCATCCACCGCCAGCAACAGACAAAGAATAATCAGAATGCCCGCCGCACCGGCCAGGCGTTTTTTCGTCTTGGTTTTCATTTTGTCTTTCCTCCAAAGGCGTATTTGAGCAAAGCAGCAGCCAGCGCGCCGATCAGACAAAGCGCCGCCACTACGGCAGCCCCTGCCAGAGCAGAGACGATCCAGGCGATGGTGCCGCTGGGTTCCGGCACAAAGTACCGGCGGGTATCCACCAGATTGAACACCGCCCAGAGCACCGCGGCCAGCGGCGGTATCGCCCGCCAGACCCGGCCGCCCATCCAGTAGGTGAAGCCGCTGACGAAGGGGAAAATCAGCACAAAAAGCAGCCCGTTGAGAAACTGAAGGCGGCTGCTGGCCATCCCCCAGATCAGCCCGCAGGCAATAAATGTCAGCAGCCAGCCGTTGACCCGGTCCCGCAGCTTGCGCACGACTTTTTCATCGTCGGGCAGCGGGGCAGGGGCGGGATTCTCCCCCGCTTCGGGCCAGAGGGCCCGGCAAGCTTCGCAATGTTGCAGGTGGGCGCGGACCGCGGCCTCGCTCTCGGGGCTGGCCACGCCGTCCTGCACCAGCGGCAGCAGGTCGCGGCAGATCTCACAGGGCAGTGTCACGGGGGGTTCGGGGATCTTTTTCGGTTCGGACATATCAGTACCCCTCCTTTTGCAGAATTTGTTGCAGGGCGGTCCGGGTGCGGTGTTCCAGCACCCGCGCCGAAGATTCGGTGATTTGCAATTGCCGGGCGATCTCGGTATAGGCATAGCCCTGGGCCCGCAGTTCTACCACCTGCCGCGCCCGGGGGTTCATCCCCTCCAGGGCCTGCCGTACCCGTTCCAGGGCGCGGCGGGCGTCGGTGATTTCGGCCAGGGTATCCTGCCCGAGGCATCGCTCCAGCATGGCCTCGGGGTCATCCAGGCTGACGGTATCCCGCCGTTTGCGCAGGCTTTCCAGCCAGATGTTGCGGGCGATGCCGAAGAGCCAGGTTTTCACCCCGCAGTCTCCCCGGAAGGTGGGCAGCCGCCGCAAAGCCCGCAGAAAAGTTTCGCTGAGCAGGTCCTCGGCCTCGGCCGTATCGTGGGTGAGGTGGCATAAGTAACGGTAGAGGTCGGCGCGGTACAAGGTGTACAGCGTTTCCAGTTCCGGCAGCTTCACGGGCGGTTCGCCTCCTTTCGGTGGGATTTCAGGCGCCTTACATTCTATTGGTGGCAAAAGGTGCGCCGATGTTACACCTTTTTGCAAAAAAATTCCCGGGCCAGCAGGTCCGGGAAGTATTGGTTACAGAATCCAGTTGAGCACCAGCAGCAGTGCCAGCATCCCCACGTTGCACACCGTGAACCAGACAAGGTAGGTGTTGCGGCGTTCGGGGCTGTTCTGGGCCACCAGCTTGTAGGAGATGAGGCTGGCCATAGAGGCGATGAGGGTACCGAGGCCCCCCAGATTGCAGCCGATGAGCAGACCCTTCCAGTCCTGGGTAAAGCCGGAGAGCAGCAGTGCGGCGGGCACGTTGCTGATGACCTGGCTGGCCAGCACCGACACCGCCACCACGTGGCCATCCAGCACTGAAGCGATGAAATCCTTGAACCAGCCGACGCTGCCCAGGTTGCCGATGAAGATAAAGAAGGCAATGAAGGTGCCCAGCAGCGAATAGTCCACCTTGGCCAGCACACCCCGGTCATAGAACAGCAAAAACACCGCGGTGATGGCCGCGATGACCAGCGGCGGCAGCACATCGAAGATGCCCAAAAGGCAGAGGGCAAACCCGGCGCCGTAGACCGCCAGCGTGCGGGGCGGGGCCAGTTTGCTTTGCACGGTGGCAGCCTGTACCGGCACCGACTCGCACCGCAAAATCAGCAGCGCCAGACAGACCGCCGACAGCAGCGCATAGGGCAGCATGAGCCCCACCAGCTCAAAAAAGGACATACCGGATTTTGTGTAGAGATAGAGGTTCTGGGGGTTGCCCATAGGGGTGAGCATACTGCCCAGGTTGGCAGCCACCGTCTGCAATACCACCAGCGGCACCACCAGCCAGTCCTGCCCGGCCATATGCAGCACCACCAGCGCAAAGGGCACAAAGGTGATGAGGGATACATCGTTGGTGATGACCATGCTGCAGAAAAAAGGCAGGAACACCAGCACAAACAGCATCTTGCGGGTGGTGTCGGTGCGGCGCAGCAGGCAGTTGCCCAGCCAGACGAAGAGCCCGGCTTTCTGGAAGCCCTTCATCACCGCCATCAGGCTGAAGAGCATGGCCAGGGTCTCCCAGTCGATATACCCCGCGTAGGCCGCACTGGGCGGGTTGAAGGCCACCGACACGATGGCCAGTACCGCCGCAATACACAGTACCGTTTCCTGCTTGAAAAAGGCAGCGCACCGCTGCCCGAATCCGCTTTTCATCTTCCTATGCCTCATTTACAACCAAATTTCCTACGGTATTATAGAAAACCCGCGGCGGACTGTCAATTCTCTTTTTACACAAAAATCCCGCCGGGCATAAAGGCCCGGCGGGATTGGTGGTGGGGAGGATTATTCAGCAGGCGGCACGTCGATTTCCATATCCGCCTGCGGGTAGGTCACACAGGGGTGAATAAAGCCGAATTTGCGGTCGGCGGCACGGCGGCCATCCCGGCCATCGGCCACCAGGTAGTCACCGCCCAGCCATTTGCTGTGGCAGTAACCGCAGCCGCCGGCGCGGCACTTGTTGGGCGCCTGGATACCGGCACGCTCCATGGCCACCAGCAGCGTCTCATCCTCCCGGGCGGGCACGGTGCAGACCTTGTCCCGGATGTGGACGGTAAGGGTGAAGGTGCGGGGATTTTCCACATTCCGGGCACCGCAGCAGGTGGCATCCTTGCGAACTGCCTTGAGGGGCAGCCCCAGCGGGGCCAGTTCTTTCTGGATAAAGGCGTACATCGCCGCCGGGCCGCAGAGGAAGAAGGTCACCTGCTGCAGATCGGCGTACCTGGCCATCAGCTCCGCCGAGACAAAGCCGTGCTCGTAGCCTTCCCGGGTCTCATCGCTGAGAACGTAGACAACTTTCAGCACCCCCTCGGCAGCCAGGGCGTCCAGCTCGGCCTTGTAGGCCAGGTGGGCTGCGTCCCGGGCACCGTAGAAGAGTAGCATCTCGTAGGGCTCGTCCCCCTCCTTGCGGCTCTTGGCCATGGATACAAAGGGGGTGATGCCGCTGCCGCCCGCCACGCAGACGATCTGCTTGTGGTCCCGCAGCGTTTCGTAGTGGAATTCACCGGCGGGCTCGGTCATGAGAAAGCGGTCCCCCACCTTGGCCTGGCGGTTGAGGTAGTCCGAGAAGAAACCGGCGTCCTCGATGCCCAGGGTGAGTTTGTTTTCCAGCGCTTCCCGGGGGCTGGAGGAGATGGAGTAGGGGCGGCTGACCACGCTGCCCTCCACCGTGCCCTGAAGCGAGACATACTGCCCCGCCCGGAAGAAGGGGAAGGCCTCGGCGTCGGTGCGGCGGAAGGTCAGTTCGGTCATGCGGTCGGTGAGGGGGCGCACGGCGGTGACCTCCACCCCCATGCGGCCGGGATGCAGCGCCTTGGCCATCTCGTTGACACGGTAGTGCTGGGGCAGCGGCGTGTCCGCGCCGGATTCCAGCGCCTTGCGGCGGTTGGGCACCAGCTTGGTGAAGCGGAGCATATCCATAAATCCGAAGATCTGTTTCTTGAATTTCATATCACTGCGCCTCCTTCTTGAGATCGCCCACCGTCTGGCGGCCGGACAGATCGCCCGACACATAGGCACTGGAATAACCGCTGGAACGCATGGCGTAGCCGCCCGCGAACCGCAGGCCCGGACAGAGGGCGGCGTCCTCTTTCATCATCATCATGCGGGGCATCAGGCTGTCCCAATCGGCGGTTTCGTAGCCGTAGATGACGCCCTGGGGATGGCCGCAGTACCGGGCATAGGTGGTGGGGGAAGCCACGGCGATCTCCTCGATGGCATCGCGGATCTTGCAGCCGGTCTCCCGCTCAAAGACGTTGATCATATCCTCGGCCACACGGTCCTTGGCCTTGAAGTAGTCGGTCTCGGAAACGTTGCCCCAGTCGTCGGACATGAACATGGTGGTGAAATACATCATGCAGGTGCCGGCGGGCGAACATTCGGGGTAGGCATTGTTCAGGCAGACGGTGGCCTGCACGTGGTTGGTGGAGACCTTGCGCATCAGGTCATACTGCCGGGCACTGTCGGCCGTATCATAAATAAAGTAGTTGTGGCTCTTGATGCCCAGTTCCTCGGCAGACTTGTTAAGGCCCAGGAACAGCGTAAAGCCGCGCCCCGCAAAGGTGCGGGCGTTGGTGGCACGGAGCTGGGCTTCGGTGACGGCCTCTTTGTCCAGCATCTTGCCGAACACCAGATGGGGCGAGCAGTTGGCAATGACGTGGCGGGTCTCGATGACGGTGCCGTCGGTGAGCTGCACGCCGGTGATGGCCTTGTTGGCATCGGTGAGGATGGACGCCGCCTCGGAGTGGTACCAGATATCGCCGCCCAGTTCCCGGATGCGGGTATCCATGGCCAGGCTGATCTCGTGGGAGCGCATTTTGGGCATCCAGGCATCCCGGGTGATGTACCGGATGACCATGGAGCCGTAGTGCAGAAAGCTCAGGCGGTCGCAGTCCACGCCCAGGTAGCACCAGTAGGCGTTGAGGATATCCTGGGCGGCCTTGGGCATCTTGAGGGCGTCCAGCACCTCGTTCACCGAGTAGCTGCCCGCCTTGATGAAGTTGGGGAAATGGGACTTCATATACTCGGAATCGGTGTTGCCGTTCACCGAGTTGGAGTAGGTCTGGGCGTCCCGCACCTCGTTGCACAGTTCAAAGAATTCCGTCATGGATTTACGGGAACCCGGCACATACTGCTCCATCTTGTCGATGAACGCCTCCACGCCGAAGGGCATCTCGCAGTCGTATTTCTTGTCGGTGGTGAGGAGGTGGTACGCTTCGGGGATGCGCACCCAGTCGATCTTATCCTCCACGCCCAGGTCGCGGAACAGCGTGCGGATATCGCCGGGGGCTTCGGGGGAGCCGAAGTCGTTGAGCTCGTGCAGGCTGGTCTCAAACTCAAAGCGGCCCCGCTTGAAGCTGGTGGCAAAGCCGCCGGGCAGGTTGTGTTTTTCCAGCAGCAGGCAGGAGTAGCCCCCCTGCAGCACACGGATGGCCGCCGTCAGGCCGCCGTTGCCGGCGCCGATGACCACCACGTCATAGCGCTTTGCGGTTTGTTTTTCCATAAAAACCTCCTTACAGTTCAAAGGATCAGATTGCGGGAGCGCCCCAGCCAGTATTGCAGCTGGGCGTCATCGCTGATACCTTTATAATGGCGCAGGATAATGCAGTAAAACTCGGTCAGTTCCCGCTCAATGTCCTCTTCGCTCATCTCGCAGTAATCAATGGCCAGCATGACACCCAGCCCATAGCAGCGCATCTGCATCTGGTGGTGCATCCGGCGTGCGGTGTCCGGTTCCATCTCCAGATTCTGGCTGAGCAGCCGGATGGTCTCATCGTAGTTGATGTCGTCCAGTGTTTCCCCCGGTTCGCGCCGGCGCAGGTAGACAAAGCGGAAGAGCTCCTTCTCCTGCCGGGCAAAGTTGAGGAAATGCCGGCCGAACTCCTTGTAATTGCTGCAGCGGAACTGCAGATAGTGTTCCCGCACATAGGGCAAAAGCTCGGCCCGCAGCTGCTCCACGCTCTCAAATTCATAGTAGAGCGGCTGGGTGGAACAGCCCAGCATGGCGGCGATGTTGCGCACTGTAAGCGCCTGTTCCCCTTTTTCGCGGATGACATCCACTGCAGCACGCAGGATCGCCTGTTTTTCAATCCGTTTGGTTCGCGGCATGGCTCCCTCCTTTTTTTGTAACAGATGTTATTTTATGATTCCATTGTATCACGCCTTGTTAAAAAAGCAACAAAAATTTTGCAGATTTTACGAGTTTTTTATGGTTTTTATAGCGGAATACGGCAGATTCTTCCCCGTACCTTCCCCTCCCGGGGCGGCGGGCCGCACACTGCCGACCGCGGGGGGATGCTTTCTGTGCCAGGCCCGGGCAAAAGGTACATTTCGGCGCCGTTCGACAGCGCTTGACACCCCCCTGCCAACGCAGTAGGATAGTATAGAAAAGAAATACAAAACAGCAGAGGTGTAGGAAAAGAGTGTTTGAAAAAAATGTTTCCCTGACCAGCGGCAGCGTGGCCAAGGGCATGCTTGTGTTTGCCATTCCCATCTTCTTCAGCAACCTGTTCCAGCAGCTGTACAACGCCGTGGACTCGCTGATCGTGGGCAACTTTCTGGGCGGTGAAGCGCTGGCGGCCGTGGGTTCTTCCGGCAGCCTGATTTTTTTGCTTACCGGCTTTGTGAACGGCGTCAGCCTGGGCGCCGGTGTGCTGGTGGCCCGCCACTACGGCGCCAAGGATGATACCGCCCTGCGCCGGGCCGTACATACCACGGTGGCCCTGGGCCTGGCCGCCGGTGTGGCCCTGAGCGTTATCGGCGTATTGCTGACCCCCCAGATCCTGCGCTGGATGGACACCCCCGAGGAAGTGCTGCCCAATTCCATCATCTATTTCCGGGTGTACTTTATGGGGTCCCTTTCGGTGGTCATGTACAACGTGGGCGCCAGTATTCTGCAATCGGTGGGTGACAGCCGCAGTCCTATGCGTTACCTGATCACCGCCTCCATCCTCAACGTCATTCTGGACCTGTGGTTCATTGCCGGGCTGCACATGGGGGTGGGCGGCGCCGCGCTGGCCACCATCCTGTCCCAGACCGTCAGCGCCGTGCTGGCCTTCCGCAAACTGACGCTGAGCCGGGAATCCTACGGCGTGCGCTGGCGGGAAGTAAAATTCCACCCCGCCACTCTGCGGGCCGTGGTGGCCCAGGGTGTGCCCTCCGGCGTGCAGAACTCGGTGATCTCCATCGCCAACGTGATCGTGCAGGCCAACATCAACGCCTTTGGTGCCAACGCCATGGCGGGCTGCGGCGCCTACAGCAAGGTGGAAGGCTTCGCCTTCCTGCCGGTGACCTGTTTTTCCATGGCGCTGGCCACCTTCATAAGTCAGAACATCGGCGCAGGCCAGCTGGACCGGGTGCGCAAGGGTATGCGGTTTGGCATCCTCACCTCCTCCCTGCTGGCGGAATGTGTGGGCTTTGCCATGTTTGCCCTGGCCCCCTGGCTGATCGGTGCCTTCAACCACGAGGCCGACGTCATCGCCTTCGGCGTGCAGCAGGCCCGCACCGTGTCCCTGTTCTACTGCCTGCTGGCCTTCAGCCACTGCTGCGCCGGTATCCTGCGTGGCCTGGGCCGCCCGGTGGTGCCCATGGTCATCATGCTGGCCATCTGGTGCGCGCTGCGCATCACCTACATCACCGTTACGGTGCACTTTATCCCGCAGATTTCGGTCATTTTCTGGGCGTACCCCCTCACCTGGACCATCAGTTCGGTGCTGTTTGCCTGGTACCTGACCCACTGCCCCATGCCCACCCCCGGCGGCGGTGCCCAGCAGCATCCAGCCTAATTTTGTGTAAGACAAAACGCGAAGAACTGTACAAAAATGCCATTGATTTTGCGTTGCAGCGGGTGTATCATAGAATGAGCGCATCCTGCAAAATTACACTGCAACCTCGGAAACAGTGCAAGGGTTTTCCGGTCGGGTTCCGGCCGGGGAACCCGCTGTTTTTTTTGCAAGGAAACGGGCGCGGAGAGTAGAGAGAGGAAAATCGTATGCAAGTAGTAGAAACCTTTGGGCGCACCGTGGAGGCCTGGAGCAACCAGAACCCCGCCCGCGCACGCAAGTTGCTGCGCACCGGCTGGGAAGCCCAGAACCTGAAAAACCGGCTTACCCCCGACAAACGCCTGCAGCCGGCGGACCGCAAACTGGCCCGCATCATGATGGACGCCATGCTGGCGCCCCTGCAGGACCCCGAACACTCGGCCATGGTCAGCGTGTTCACCCCCTGCGAAATGCTGCAGGAAGCGGGCCTCAACCCTTATAACGTGGAGGCGTTCTCCTGTTATCTGTCTGCCTCCCAGGCGGAGCGGGGCTTTTTGCAGCAGGCCGAAAACACCGGCATTTCCGAAACCCTGTGCAGCTACCACAAGACCTTTCTGGGCGCGGCCCAGAAGGGCGTGCTGCCCAAACCCAAGTGCATCGTCTACACCAACCTGACCTGCGATGCCAACCTGCTGACCTTCCGCACGCTGAGCCAGCTGTACCACGTGCAGCCCTTTGCCATCGACGTGCCCATGCAGCAGAACGAGGAAAACGTGGAATATGTGGCCGCCCAGCTGCGGGCACTGGCGGCCTTTCTGGAACAGCAGACCGGCCACAAGATCGAAGAAGACGCCCTGAAAGAGCGGCTGCGCCGTTCCAAACGCACGCTGGAAAAATACCGCGCCTACCAGCAAAAACGCGCCGACCGGTATGTGCCCACCGATCTGGTGACGCCGCTGTACTGCGGCATGACCAACAACATCCTGCTGGGCACGCCCCAGGTGGAAGCCTACGTGGACCAGCTGCTGCAAGACGCGGAGAAAGCCCCTGCCGCCAAAGGCAAGCGCATCTACTGGATGCACACCATCCCCTTCTGGTCCGATGCCATCAAGGAGGACCTGCTCTTCCGGGAGGACGCCCAGATCGTGGGCTGTGAGCTGAGCGAAGTGTGCGAGCCGGACTTTGACCCCGAGCACCCCTATGAAGCCATGGCCCACCGGATGGTGTACCATGCCCTCAACGGCAGCGCCCTGCGCCGCATCGAGGCGGGTATCCGCCACGCCAAACAGGTGGGGGCCGACGGTGTGGTATGGTTTGACCACTGGGGCTGCAAGCACACCCTGGGTGCCGCCCAGCTGGCCAAAAAGAAGTTTGAGGAAGCGGGTCTGCCGCTGCTGATCCTGGACGGCGACGGCTGCGACCGCAGCCACGGCGGCGAGGGCCAGACCTCCACCCGACTGGGCGCCTTTTTGGAGATGCTGAACGAACCGGGCCGCACCGAGGAAGGAGCGCAAGGATGAACAAGACCTATTATGTGTGCAAATACACCCCCATCGAGCTGCTGACCGCCCTGGGCGCCGAGTGTGAAAACCTGAACGGCATGCAGGAAGGGTTTGACCGGGCCGACCAGCTGGCGCACTCCAACATCTGCGGTTTCGGCAAATCCCTGCTGGAAGCGGTGATGAGCGGCCAGGTCCACGAGCTGGTACTGGTGAACTGCTGCGATACCATCCGCAGCGTCTACGATGTATTGGAGGAGAGCGGCAAGCTGGATTTCCTCTACCTTGTGGATATGCTGCACAGCGGCGGCGAATGCAGCCGCCAGCGCACCGCCGCCCAGCTGAAAGGGCTGGCCAAAGCCTACGCCGCCTACAAGGGCACCACCTTTGACGCCGAAGCCTTCCGGGCGGCCTTCCATGCCCCCGAAAAGGCCCGCGGCCCCCACATCAGCGTGCTGGGCGCCCGCATGGGCAAGGAACTGTTCGAGATGGTACAGAACGCCATGCCCTACCCGGTGGAGAACGAGACCTGCGTGCACAACCGGTCGGTGGGCGAAGTGCTGCCGCCGGAGGACGCCGATTTTGACGCCCTGATGGAGTGGTATGCCGCCGAGCTGCTGGGGCAGGTGCCCTGCATGCGGATGATGGACAACACCGGCCGCAAGCGACTGTTCAACGACCCCGACCTGAAAGGCATCATCTACCATACGGTAAAATTCTGCGATTTTTACAGCTTTGAGTACGCCCAGGTCAAACAGAATGTGGCGGTGCCGCTGCTGAAGATCGAATCCGACTATACGTTGCAGAGCAGCGGCCAGCTGCTGACCCGCCTGGAGGCTTTTGCCGAGAGCATGGACCCCAGCCAGGGCGAGGGGAAGGAGATCAAGATGGGAAAAGGTTATTTTGCAGGCATTGACAGCGGTTCCACCAGCACCGATGTGGTGATTCTGGACAAGGACAAAAAGATGGTCACCGGTGTGATTCTGCCCACCGGCGCCGGCGCCGCCGTGGGAGCCGAGCGCGCTTTGGAGCAGGCGCTGGAACAGGCCGGGCTGACGCGCGGCGACATTGACGCCATTGTCACCACCGGCTACGGCCGCACGGCCATCCAGGACGGCGACAAGAGCATTACCGAGATCACCTGCCACGCCCGGGGCGCCCATTACCTGGACCCCAACGTGCGCACCGTCATTGACATCGGCGGCCAGGACAGCAAGGTCATCCGTCTGGATGAAAACGGCGCGGTGGTGAACTTTGTCATGAACGACAAGTGCGCCGCCGGTACCGGCCGCTTCCTGGAAATGATGGCCCGCACCATGGAGATGAGCCTGGACGATATGAGCAAGGCCGGTCTGCACTACAAGGAAGATATCACCATCTCCAGCATGTGCACGGTGTTTGCCGAGTCCGAGGTGGTCTCGCTGATTGCCCAGAACAAGCCCACCGACGACATCGTTCACGGCCTGAACAAGGCGGTAGCCTCCAAGACCGCCGCCCTGGCCAAGCGTGTGGGCGGTGAGGAACGCTACATGATGACCGGCGGCGTTTCCAAAAACGAAGGGTTGGTCAAGACACTGGAAGAAAAACTGGGCACCACCCTGGTAGTCAGCGACAAGGCCCAGCTCTGCGGTGCCCTGGGCGCCGCCCTCTTCGCCATGGATATGGTGGAAACCCAGTAAAGTTTGCAAAAAAAGACCTGCTTTCGTAAGAAAGCAGGTCTTTTTTTGTTAGTTACCGCAGCAGGGCGGGGTCGATGGGATGCTGTTTGAAGTAGTATTCCCGGTCGTTATCGCTGATGGGACGCAGCACCCGGCAGGGATTGCCCACCGCCACCACGTTGTCGGGCAGGTCCTTGGTGACCACGCTGCCGGCACCCACCACCACGTTATCCCCGATGGTGACGCCCGGCAGAAGGACAGCCCCGGCGCCGATCCAGCAATTTTTCCCGATGTGCACCGCCGCGTTGTACTGGTACCCTTGAGCCCGCAGCTGGGGCAGAATGGGATGTCCCGCCGTAGCCACCGTGACGTTGGGGCCGAACATAGTGTAGTCCCCCACATAGATGTGGGTATCGTCCACCAGGGTCAGGTTGAAGTTGGCGTAGACATTTTTGCCGAAATGGACGAACTTGCCGCCGAAGTTGGCGTGCAGGGGCGGTTCGATGTAGCAGCCCTCCCCGATCTCCGCAAACATTTCTTTCAGCAATGCCGCGCGCTTTTCCCCTTCCCCGGGGCGGGTCTGGTTGTAATCATAGAGTTTTTCCAGGCAGCGGGTCTGCTCCTCCACAATGGCGGGGTCGTTGGGCAGGTAGAGGGCGGTCTGGTGCATCTTTTCCTGTTCGGTCATAGGTAATCTTCCTCCCATTCTTCTTCGGCCTGCTCCGCCGCCAGATGAAGCAGCTTGGCCATCAGCGGCAGGTAGGTCACAAAAAACAGCGGCAGGCCGATGGCCACTGCGGTCTTTTTGTATTTGGGCGGGACCATCGCCCCCACGGTGATGCCCAACCCCAACAGGCAGAATTTGAGCAGTGCTATGGTTTTCCAGTCGGATTCCTGCAGATAGCGGTCCGCCAAAGCAAACAGTTTTTTCATCTACGGTCCCTCCCGTTCATTTTTCTTCATTATGGCAGATTTCACCACCGGTGTAAAGCCTGCCGCGCCCCTTTTTGGCAGAAATCAAAAAAGCGGTGCCGCCCCGCCGGGAAGCACCGCTCCTATGTAGTTTTTTAAACGATCTTGCGCACGTCTTCCTCGGGCACCACACTGGTGATGCCGCCGTGGGTCTGGGTGGAAAGGCTGGCGGCGCAGCAGGCAAACCGGGTGACGGCGCGCATCTCCTCCACCGTCAGGGCCTCGGGGGCCTTGCCCAGCCGCAGGAACTGGCTCATGGCGCTGCCGCCGAAGATATCCCCGGCGCCGGTGGTATCAATGACATGCAGCCCCGTGGGGGAAGGCACCTCACCGCAGCCGTTCCGGTTGGCGAAGTGGCAGCCCTTGGGGCCGAGAGTCGCGTAGACAAGTTTGACGCCGTATTCGTTGAGCAGCTTCTGGGCGCCTTCTTCGGGGGAAAGGCCCCACAGGAACTCGATCTCCTCATCGCTGATCTTGACGATATCCGCCTGGTGCAGGCCCCATTCGATCTGCTCCTTGGCAGCGTCCTCGCTGTCCCACAGGGGTTTACGCAGGTTGGGGTCAAAGCTCACCAGTTTACCGTGGGCTTTGGCGTAGGTCACCGCGGCCCGGGTGGCGGAGCAGGCGGGTTCGCCGGTGAGGCTCAACGTGCCGAAGTGGAAGACCTTGCAGTCGTCCAGCAGGGCGGTGTCCACTTCCTCGCTGCGCAGGCAGGTATCGGCGCCGGGCTTGCGGGCAAAGCTGAAAGACCGGTTTCCGGTAGAATCCAGCGTGACGAAAGCCAGGGTGGTGAACACCGCCGGGTCGATGACCAGCCCTTGGGTATCGATGCCGATTTTGTCCAGCGTGCCTTTTAAAAGATGGCCGAAGGTATCATCCCCCACCTTACCGATGAGGGCGGTGGTGCAGCCGTACTTTTGCAGTGCGGCCAGAAAGTTGCCCGGTGCCCCGCCGGGCTGGGCCTTCAGGGTAGGATAGCCCGCTTCGTCGGTGGAAACAGGGGCAAAATCAATGAGCAGTTCGCCCAGTGCAACAACATCTTTCATGAAATAACCCTCCCGAAATCAACGGTCTAGCTATTGGCCGCCCGCAAAGCAACGACGACCTATCTATCAGTTTCTTCTGTATTATATCATAAACATTCTGTCTGCGCACGTATTCCTGTTGTTTTTTTCACATACTTTTTTTGATTTCTTTACCATCTTTTACTTGATTTTGGGGCAAAATCATGGTATAGTTTCGTGTTGAAAAGGGAGTAGTTGTAAGTCGCGCCGTCAACATCCCGATTCCCGTTCGCGGAATCTGGCGGAGCGTGCCCATACAGTGGTAACAAGACTTTTCGGCCGGAACAGGTATCCTGTCGGCCGGGGAGTCTTTTTTTGTCTTCCCGTGCCGGCAAACCACCGGTACATTTTTATTTAGGAGAGGCGAGAAGTAAGTATGCAGAAACCCTATTTCAATCTGTCCCCCAAGGAGACGCTGGAACAACTGGGCGTCACCTCCGGCGGCCTGACCAGCCAGCAGGCTGCCGAGCGCCTGAACCAGTACGGGCCCAACCGTCTGGCCGAAGGCGAGAAAAAGAGCTGGATCTCGGTTTTTCTGGAGCAGTTCAAGGACCTGCTGGTGGCCATCCTCATTGTGGCGGCCATCATCTCGATGTTCTCGGGCAATCTGGAAAGCACGCTGGTCATCTTTGCGGTGCTGATCCTCAACGCCGTGCTGGGCACCGTGCAGTATTTCAAGGCGGAAAAATCCCTGGAAAGCCTGAAAGCCATGAGCGCACCTTCCGCCAAGGTGCTGCGTGACGGCCAGCGGATGGAAGTGGCCGGTGACCAGGTGGTGCCCGGCGACATTGTGGAACTGGAAGCCGGCGACCTGATCGTGGCGGACGGCCGCATCCTGAACAGCTGGTCGCTGAAAGTCAACGAAAGCTCGCTGACCGGCGAGTCCGAAGCAGTGGAAAAGAGCCGCGAGGCCATTCCCGGTGAGGAAGTGGCCCTGGGCGACCAGAAAAACATGGCCTTCTCCGGTTCGCTGGTAACCTACGGCCGCGCCACCATGGTAGTGACCGACACCGGCATGAACACCCAGCTGGGCCGCATTGCCACCCTGATGAACGAAACCCAGCAGCGCAAGACCCCGCTGCAGAAAAACCTGGACGACTTCTCCGGCAAGCTGGCCGTGGTCATCATGGTGATCTGCGTGGTGGTGTTCCTTTTGTCGGTATTCCGCAACGGCATGGGCGTGCTGGATTCCCTGATGTTCGCCGTGGCCCTGGCCGTGGCAGCCATCCCCGAAGCGCTGAGCTCCATCGTCACCATCGTGCTGGCCATGGGCACCCAGAAAATGGCCCGCCAGAACGCCATTATCAAGGAACTGAAAGCTGTGGAGAGCCTGGGTTCGGTGCAGGTGATCTGCTCCGACAAGACCGGCACCCTGACCCAGAACCGCATGACGGTACAGAACATCTGGGCCGACGGAACCCTGACCAAGGGCACCGACCTGGAACTGGCCAACGACGCCCAGCGCACCCTTTTGAAGATTGCCGTGCTGGACAGCGATGCCACCATCAACCCCGAAACCAACGCCCCGGTGGGCGACCCCACCGAGGTTGCCCTGGTGCAGCTGGGCAACTACTTCTATGTGGAGGCCCCGGTCTACCGCAGCCAGCACCCCCGCCTGGCGGAGCTGGCCTTTGACTCCGACCGCAAACTGATGAGCACCCTGCACAACACCGATGACGGCCCCATGCTGTACACCAAGGGTGCTATCGACGTGCTGCTTGACCGCTCTACCCATCTGCTGACCGGCGACGGCGTGGTACCCATGACGCCGGAACGCCGCGCAGAAATTGAAAAGGTCAACCGCGAACTGTCCGAGAACGGCCTGCGCGTACTGGCCTTTGCCCAGCGTCCCATGGCGGAGGCCCGCCTGCTGACGCTGGAGGATGAACAGGACTACACCTTTGTGGGCCTGATTTCCATGATCGACCCGCCGCGCCCCGAGAGCGTGCAGGCGGTGGCCGAGGCCAAGAAGGCGGGCATCCGCACCGTGATGATCACCGGCGACCACAAGGTGACGGCTACGGCCATTGCCAAGCAGATCGGCATCTTTGAGGACGGCGATCTTTCGGTGGACGGCGTGGAACTGGAAGCCATGTCCGACGCCGAACTGGACGAAAAGCTGCCCCGCATTGCGGTGTATGCCCGTGTTTCCCCTGAGCACAAGATCCGCATCGTGACCGCCTGGCAGCGCCGCGGCTGCATTGCCGCCATGACCGGCGACGGCGTCAACGATGCCCCGGCCCTGAAAAAGGCTGACGTGGGTGTTGCCATGGGCATCACCGGTACCGAGGTCAGCAAGGATGCCGCCGCCATGATCCTGGCCGACGACAACTTTGCCACCATCGTCAAGGCCGTGCTCAACGGCCGCAGCGTCTACGCCAACATCCGCAACGCCATCCAGTTCCTGCTGTCCGGCAATATGGGCGCCATTCTGGCAGTCATCTATGCCTCGCTGGCAGGCCTCAGCGTGCCGTTCCAGCCGGTGCACCTGCTCTTCATCAACCTGCTCACCGACAGCCTGCCCGCCATCGCACTGGGCATGGAGCCGGCCCGTCCCGGTCTGATGGACCAGAAGCCCCGTGACCCCAACGCTTCCATGATGGACAAGCCCATGCTGAGCCACGTGTTCGGCCAGGGCCTGATGATCGGCGTGGTTTCCATGATCGCTTTCTATATCGGTCTTGCCCAGGGCGGCCCCGCCCTGGCCAGCACCATGGCCTTTGCCACCCTGACCCTGGCCCGCCTGTTCCACGGCTTCAACTGCCGCGGCACCGAGTCCATCTTCCGCCTGGGTCTTTCCAGCAACACCTATTCCCTGATGGCTTTCGGGGTGGGCGTGCTGCTGCTGGCCTTCGTGCTCTTTGTCCCCGCGCTGGAGGGCCTGTTCCTGGTGGCCCCGGTCAACGGCTTCCAGCTGCTGTGCATCATCGGCCTGGCTTTCCTGCCCACGCTGCTGATCCAGCTTTCCCGCGTGATCCGCGGCAAATAATTCTTTGCGCAGAATAAGAGGCCCCCGGCTTATGGCCGGGGGCCTCTTTTGGTGTTTTATGCCTGTGCCGCCAGGCGGTCGGCGCAGCGGGTAAAGCCCCGCAGCGCCCAGAGGGTCAGCGCCAGCCCTGCGGCTGATATGAGCAACAAAAGCACGGTACCCACCGCCGGATTCCATACCAGAAGCGGATAACCGCTGAAATTCAGGAAAGCACTGGCATTGAACAACACGTGGAGGATGATCCCGTAGGCAATGGACCCTGTATACCAGCACAGATACCCCAGCAGCAACCCGAAGATCAGCGTTTGGGGAATCTGGGTCCAGTAGTGGCAAAGCACGAACAGCACCGCCGGAATCACGATGCCTGCTTTCCAGTGGATTCTGGCACACAGCCCCTGGGTCAGCCCGCCACGGAAAATCAGTTCCTCATTGATGGGCCCCAGCAGGGCAATCGCCAACATCTGAAACGGCATCGGTCCATTCAAAAAGGTGCTGCTCACTTTGTCGGAGGCAAACCATACCCCCAGCACCACCGAGATCTGCATCACCAGAAGCTGTGCCGCCAGCAAAACCAGCGTCCAGCCCAGCAGAGGTTTTCGCACCCGGAACAAAGCGCGCCAGTTTGAGGGCGGCGCTATCCCCAGCAGCACCACCGCCAGCACCAGCGTAAGAACGCTGACAAACAGCAGGCTTCTCACATCCCGGGGTATGCCCAGACAAACGGCCACGAGATACCCTGCGAACAGATAAACCACGCCCAGCACAACGCCCTGCCAGAGTTTCATATACTTCACCGCCTTGTAACAGATTAGTTCCAGTGTACCGCCGCTGCGCCCGCCCGGCAAGCGGCAGATTCTACAGCGAGTTGTAACAAAAATTGTACAGTATGCCGGTTACCGGGCGGCGGTTCTCCCCGTTTGCCAAATCTTTGGGGAAATTTTGTTTGCCCTGCCTTGCAAAACCCGATATACTGGAACCAAAACCCAGGCAAGAACCAACCGGAGGGGAATTCATGAACATTCTGCTGCTGGAAGATGACGCCGCCATTGCCGCGGCACTGGAAGCATTTTTAACGGAAAAAGGCTGCCGGGTGACCCGCTGTGCCTCTCTTTCCGAAGCGCGGGAGCTGGTGGAAACCGCCCTGCCCGATGTAGCCGTGCTGGACTGGAACCTGCCCGACGGGGAAGGCGCCGCCCTTTGCCGGGAGCTGCGGCAGCGCTGGCCCCGGCTGCCCCTGCTTTTGCTGACGGTGCGCAGCGATACCCGGGATATCCTGACCGGCTTTGCCTGCGGCGCCGACGATTATGTGACCAAACCCTTTGACCGGGAGGTGCTGTACTCCCGCCTGCTGGCCCTGTGGCGGCGCAGCCGTCCCGATGCGGGGGACCTGCTGCAATGCGGCAGTATCCGGCTGGACCAAGCCCGCCAGGCCGTGACCTGCCAGGGGGAGCCGGTGGCGCTGGCGCCGCTGGAATACCACCTGCTCCGTCTGCTTTTGCAAAACAAAGGCCGCACCGTGACCCGGCAGCAGCTGTTGGAGGCCCTGTGGGACCAGAACGGCCATTTTGTCAACGACAACACCCTCACCGTGACCATGAAACGGCTGCGGGAAAAACTGGGCCGCCCCGCCTGCCTGAAAACGGTGCGCAGCTTCGGCTACCGATTGGAGGAACCCCAACCATGAATCGCTCCCTGCTTCGCCGGATGGCTTTTCCGGCGGTTTGTCTGCTGGTTTTTTCCGCCGCAGCGGCGCTGCTGGCTTTCTGGTCCGCCGCCCGGCAGCTGGCCCTGCTGGATGGATTTTGTACCGCCCTGATTGCCCGCGACCCCGAATCCGCCGATACCGTCTATGCTTTGGTGAAAGAAGGTTCCTTTGCTTCTGCAGCGGCGCCGGGCGTGCTGGCAGAATTGGGCTACCGCCCCCGGGATTTTGCCGCCGGGACCGGGTGGCTGTACACCGTGGCGGGGGGCGGTCTTTCGTTGGGGGGCGCCCTGCTGGGCGGGGCCCGGCTTCTTTCCCGCCGGGATGCCGCCCGGCAGCGGCAGAAGCTCATCGAATTGCTGGAAGCTGCCCGCACCGGCCGCCCCCTGCCCCTGCTCACCGAGGACGGGATGACCGAGGGCAGCTACGCCCGCCTGGCCGATGAAATTCAAAAAACCGTCACCGAGCTGGCCCTGACCCGGGAGGCCGCGGTGACCGCCCGGGACCGGTTTGCCCAGAACCTTGCCAACATCGCCCACCAGCTGAAAACGCCCCTCACCGCCCTGTCGCTGGCGGCCCAGAGTGCCGGAGCCGCCGGGGATTCCATGGCCGCCCCGCTGGCGCGCCTCACAGGGCTGGAGGAATCGCTGCTGTTGCTGGCCCGGCTGGACACCGGCGCCCTGCCCCTGCATCCCCACCCCACCGACCTGTACACCCTCTTGATGATGGCGGCGGACAACCTGGAACCCCTGACCGAAACCGCCGGGGTGACGCTGGACATCCCCGAGCTGGAAGCCGTGACGGTAACCTGCGACCCGGACTGGACAATGGAAGCCCTTTTGAACCTGATGAAAAACTGTGTGGAGCATGCCCCCGCCGGGAGCGCCGTGCGCTGTATCTGCCGCCGCAACGCCCTGTACACCGAAGTCATCCTCCGGGATGCGGGGGACGGCTTTTCCCCAAAAGATCTTTCCCATCTGTTTGAGCGGTTTTACTGCGGGGAACACCCCGGCCCCCACAGCACCGGGCTGGGCCTGGCCATTGCCAAAGAACTGCTGGAACGGCAAAACGCCCTGGTCCATGCCGAAAACGCCCCCGAGGGCGGCGGGCAGTTTGTGGTGCGCTTTTACGGGTGACTGTCACCGGGATGTCATCTTCGGGTGCTAGAATGGATGCAAAAGGAGGATATCCCATGGAACTGCTGCAATGTACCAACCTGAAAAAAGTCTACGGCAAGGGGGAGGCCGCGGTCTGCGCCCTGGACGGCATCGATCTGACGGTGTCCCGGGGGGAGTTCGTCGCCGTGGTGGGGGCTTCCGGCTCCGGCAAATCCACCTTGCTGCACATTCTGGCCAGTGTGGACAAACCCACCGACGGCCAGGTGCTCATCGACGGGGTGGACGTGGGGGCACTGGACCCCACCCGGGCCGCCCTGTTCCGCCGCCGCAAGGTAGGGCTGATCTACCAGTTTTTCAACCTGATCCCCACCCTGTCGGTGGAGAAAAACATCGCCCTGCCGCTGCTTCTGGACAAACGAAAGCCGGACCCCGCCGTTTTGAGCCAGCTTTTCCAGACGCTGGGGCTGGAAGAGAAACGCAGCGCCCTGCCGGGGCAGCTTTCCGGCGGGCAGCAGCAGCGGGTGGCCATTGCCCGGGCCCTTTGCTACCGCCCGGCCCTGCTGCTGGCGGATGAGCCCACCGGCAATCTGGACCGGAAAAACAGCGCCGAGATCCTGGACCTGCTCAAACTCTGCCATAAGAATCTGGGGCAGACCATCCTGCTGGTGACCCACGACGAAAGTCTGGCCGCCCAGGCGGACCGGGTCATCACCCTCAGCGACGGGCGGATCATTAGCGACCGCCCACGGGGGTGAGAATTATGTGGAAAGACTTTTCCCGCAGCGACCTGGCCCATACCCCCGCCGCCGTCCGGACCATGGCCTTGGCGGCACTGGCGGCCTCTTTTTTTCTGGCGCTGCTCTGCGGTTTGTTTTACAACGCCTGGACCTATGAGGTAGACCGCATCCTGCGGGAGGAAGGGGGCTGGCAGGCCCGCCTGACCCTGCCCCAGACCGGCGCCGGGCTGGACCAGACGCTGGAAACGCTGGAACAATTTGCCCAGGTGGATACCATCACCTGCAACGACACCCTGTCCGGGCAGGATTTTTCGGTGGTAGACCTGACCTTCCGGGACAGATCCACCGCCTACGAAACGCTGGAGAGCATCCAGGCCCGGCTGGGCCTTTCCAACAAGCAGGCGGAGACCCACGACACCCTGTTGTCCCGCTACC
The DNA here is from genome assembly GCA_900545545.1 of uncultured Subdoligranulum sp. Classification (GTDB taxonomy): domain Bacteria; phylum Bacillota; class Clostridia; order Oscillospirales; family Ruminococcaceae; genus Gemmiger. The sequence continues at coordinate 49,253 of UQZO01000012.1, forward strand.
TGATCACCGACCCCCAAGACCCCACGCCGCCTTTGCTGCTGCCCTTCCTGCTGGGCGTATGGGCTGCGATGGCCCTGGCCTTGGTATTGCTACTGCGCAATGCGTTTGAAATCACCATGCAGGCCCGGCTGCACCGGCTGGGCATTCTGGCCAGCGTGGGGGCTACGCCCCGTCAGCTGCGCCTTTGCCTTTTGCAGGAGGCAGCCGCCGTTTCCCTGCTGCCGCTGGCGGCGGGCATCCTGCTGGGCTTTGCTGGCTGCGCCGGGGTATTGGCGGCGGTCAACCAGGCCGCTGCCGACCTGCCCGGCCGCCAACCGGCGGTGTTTACCCTGCACCCGCTGGTGGTGCTGGCCGCGCTGCTCTCCGCCCTGAGTACGGTCCTGCTTTCTGCCTGGCTGCCCGCCCGCCGGCTCTGCCGCATCCCGCCGCTGGAAGCGCTGCGGGGTACCGCCCGGCAGCAATCCGCCTGGCGCGGAAAGCGCCCCCTCACCACCCGCCTGCTGGCGCGGTGCTTCGGCATCCGGGGCGAACTGGCGGGCAACGCCCTTTGCGCCCAGAAAAAATCGCTGCGCATCGCCAACATTTCGCTGCTGCTCTCCTTTCTGGGCTTTACCGCCATGCTCTGCTTTTTCACCCTGTCGGGCATCAGCACCCGCATGACCTATTTTGAGCGGTACCAGGATGCCTGGGACGTGATGGCTACCCTGCCAGATACCCAGCTTTCGGATTTCACCCTCACCGATTCCCTGGCAGCGCTGCCCGACGTGGAGGACTGCGTGGTCTACGAAAAGCGGCAAGCCAGCGTTCTTCTGCCCGCAGAAACCCAAAGCCAGGCGCTGCAGGACCTGGGCGGTCTGGGCGCCCTGGCCGGGGCGGATGCCGCAGCAACCCAGAACGGCTGGCTGGTGGATGCCCCGCTGGTGATTCTGGACGACGCCAGTTTTCTCCGATTCTGTGAGGAGGCGGGCCTCGCCCCTTCGCTGGACGGCGCGGTGCTGCTGAACCGGGTATGGGACAGCCTGCACAGCAATTTCCGCAACCGGCAGTATCTGCCCTTTGTGCAGCCCGGCACCGCTGCCCTGACGCTGGCAGAGCCCGACGGCACCGCACTGGGCGAGCTGCCGCTGCTGGGTATGACCGACGCCCCGCCCAACCTGCGGGAGGAATATGACCAGTATACGCTGGTACTCTTCTGGCCCCAGAGCCTGTGGGAGGCATGGGCACAGGAAAACCGCCTGCCCGCCCCCACCCAGACGCCGGAAGTGCTGGTGCGGCTGCTGGGGCATGAAGGCATTTTCCAAACGGAATGTGAAGCGCTGCAAGGTGAGGTTTCCGCCCTGCTGGACCAGGGCGGTTACGCGTACACGGTGGAAAACCGGCTGACCGAACGCGCCACCAACGACCGCATGATTCAGGGTGCAAAGAGTATTCTGGGTGCCTTCTGCCTGCTGCTGGCGGTCATCGGGCTGGCCAATGTCTTTCTCAATACCCTGGGATTTGTGGAGCAGCGCCGCCGGGAGTTTGCCCGGTATCTTTCCCTGGGCATGACGCCCCGGGAACTGCGCAGTCTGTTCTGGATGGAAGGGGCGGTACTGGCCCTGCGTCCGCTGGTCATCACCCTGCCCCTCACCGCCGGGATGGTCGCCCTTATGCTGCGGGCCAGCTATCTGGACCCGGCCCTCTTTCTGGCCGAAGCGCCGGTTTTGCCTGTAGTGCTTTTTGCCTCGGGCATTGTCCTCTTTGTGGCGCTGGCCTACGCGCTGGGTGCCCGCAAGGTGCTTTGTTCCGACCTTGCCGAGATTTTGAAGGACGACCGTCTGCCCTGACGCCATACAACCAAAAAGACCCGCCGGTGGGCGGGTCTTTTTTCTGTTTGCGTTTTTTACGGGTTGAATACATCCTTTTGCCCGATCAGCTCCTGCAGCTCGTTCACAAAACGGCATACATGAAATCCATCGCACACGCCGTGATGCGCCTGGACCGCCAGCGGCAGCCGGTAGCGGTGATCTTCCTCATAGTATTTCCCCATGGTAAAGATCGGCAGCAGATAATCATAGCCCTTTTGGAGGTTCAGATTGAAGCCCTCGAAGGTGACCCAGGGCACCATGGAAACGGGAAAGGTGTTGGCCGGGGTGCCCGGCTTTCCTTCCAGTTTCTGCACATCGCCGTACTGTTCCAGGTCCCGCCGGTACGCCTGCCGGAATGCGGCAAATTCCGGGTGGTACTCTGTCCAGAGATTGGAAAAAGTTTCGCTCTCCTTATGGAAAACCGTATAGCTGGGCAGCATCTCGGAAAACACCCCCAGCTCCCCCTTCTCATTGAAGGCGGTCCGGAACTCGCTGTGCCGGTTCACGAGGGTGGCAAGGGCGTACAGCATGGCGGGATAGAGCTGGACGTGTTCCTCGATGAGAGGGGTGATGTCCAGCTTGACGCTCATGCTGTAGGTGCAGGGCACCGCGAAACAGTAGTGTTCAAAATATTCTTTTCTGGGCCAGGTCTCTCTGTCAATGATCTGAAATTCCATGGAAACACCTGCTTTTTTGTTATTGCAGGGTCTATTATAACATATTGGAGTGGGGGTTGCCTGAAAAACCCACGTTCGCGGCGGTTTGCCTTCCGCTGCGAAAATTTTCATTTTGTATGTTTTTGACGAATTGTACAATACGGATTCTTTCTCTTTCTTTTGCGGAGACCTCCACTGCCGGTTTGAAGGGGCGTAGGGAAATAACCGAAGACCGGATGCCCCCGGCCCCTCTACAGCTCTATACCGCCGGGCGGTTCCATTTCGGCAGACAGACCGTAAAGGTACTTCCCACGCCGGGTTCTGTTTGTACTGCCACGGTCCCTTCATGCAGCGCGACGATTTTCTTCACCATTGCAAGGCCCAAGCCACTGCCTTCCGTTTTGCGGGACGTGCCGCCCTGACAAAACACGTCGCTTGAGCAAACCGGAAGAAATCGCCGCGCTGTATGCCGCCGTCAGCGCACCCGAAATGGGATACCTGACCGGCACGGACATTTTGTGCGACAGCGGCTGCGTTGCAGGCAAGCGAGTTGGGCACAACGCTGTTTCCCGCTAATGCGCAGGAACCGACCGTAAAAAACAGGGCGGATTTTTGCATATCCCCTATCCTTCTTTTACAAAAACAGGCGCGAGAGTTTGAAGCTCATCTCGCGCCTGTTTTTTGTGCATATCTCCCCTTTGTTGACAAAAGTCGTGCCCTGCTCTATTATATCTCTATTAGATATATTGGAGGTGTGGCATGGAATACCTGATTCTGGGGCTGCTGATGCTTGCCCCCATGACGGGCTACGAGCTGCAGCAATTCATCCGGAAGAATCTGGCGCTGATCTGCTCCCACAGTGCGGGAAGTGTGCAGACCGCCCTCGCAAAACTGGAGAAAGACGGACGCATCACCGCCCGGGAAACGATGGCGGGCCGCCGCCGCAAAAAGACATTTTCCATCACCCCCGCCGGGCGGGATGCCTTCGCCCGCTGGGTAGCCCAGCCCATGCAGGCAGACAAGGTGAAGAACATGGAACTCTCCCGCCTGTTCTTTGCGGGTCTGGCCCGGCCGGAGGAGCGTGTCGCTGCCATCCGGGATTATATCCGCCAAATGGAAGAGACACGGGGAATCCTTTTGGGGATACGGGAAAGTTTCCGCCGCATCCCTGCCGAGGAGCTGCCCGCCGGGACCGACTGGTCCCTGGTGCTGCGCTTTCAGGGGTACACTTTGGACTACGGCATCGCTGCTGCGGAATTTGAGATCGGCTGGTACAGCCGCCTGCTCACAGAATTGGAGGAACACCCATGAAAATCCTTGTGCTGAACGCCAGCCCCAAGGGCGGCAATTCCACCACCGTACATACGGCCCTGTATCTGCAGGCCCTGCACCCGGAACATCAGTTCACCGTTGTGCCGGTGGGCCAGCGCATCAAGCGCTACGAAAAGGACTTTGCGCCCTTGCGCGCCGAGCTGGAACAGGCCGACCTGCTGCTTTTCTGCTATCCGGTCTATACCTTTATCGCGCCCTACCAGCTGCACCGGCTGATTGAGCTCATCAAGGCGGACGGGGTGGATCTTTCCGGCAAATTTGCCAGCCAGATCACCACCTCCAAACACTTTTACGATGTGACCGCCCACCGCTATGTGGAAGAAAACTGCTGTGACCTGGGGATGAGGGTCGTCCGGGGGCTGTCTGCCGACATGGACGATCTGCTGACCGAACAGGGCCAGCGGGACGCCCGGAATTTCTTTGATCAGCTGGTGTTTTCCTGCGAGCATGGCCTGTTTGTCACGCCCCCTGCCCGGGCGCCCCGAAGAGAAAAGCCGGTGTATCAGCCGGTGCTGCCTGCCGCCCCCAAAACACCGGGGAAAGATGTGGTCATCGTGACGAACTGCGCCCCGGAGGACGAAAACCTCCGCCATATGATCGCAGATTTCCGCGCCGCCCTGCCCCTGGAAAGCCGGGTGGTCAACCTGCGGGAGTTCCCCTTTGACGGCGGCTGCCTGGGCTGTTTCGGCTGCGCCGTCACCGGAAAATGTGTTTATAAGGACGGGTTCGACGAATTCCTGCGCACCAAAATCCAGAACGCCGACGCCTTTGTCTATGCCTTTACCATCTCGGACCATTACACCCATTCCAGCTTCAAATGCTATGACGACCGGCAATTCTGCAACGGCCACCGCACCGTCACCCAGGGCAAACCCATCGCCTATCTCATCAGCGGCGACTACCGGTACGAGAGCAATCTGCGAATGATCGTGGAGGGCCGGGCCGAAGTGGGCGGCAACTGCCTGTGCGGCGTGGCCACCGACGAGGGAGATACGACGGCAGCGCTCCGCACGCTGGCCGATGGCCTGGTGTTTGCGCTGGACAAGAAACTTTCCCGCCCGGCCAACTTTTACGGCGTGGGCGGCATGAAGATCTTCCGTGACCTGATCTACGTCATGCAGGGCATGATGAAAGCCGACCACAAATTCTACAAAGAACACGGCATCTACGATTTCCCGCAGAAACAGAAAAAGCGTATCTTGCAGATGAAACTGGTGGGTGCCCTGATTGCCATCCCCTCGGTGCAGAAAAAGATGAAAGGTCAGATGAACCAGTACATCATCGGCCCCTACCAGAAGGTCGTGGCGGACGCCGCAAAAGGCCGGACTTCCTCCGCAGAGCAGCCGGAAAAAAACGTTGCACCGGTATGATGCACCACACAAAAACATCCCGCCCCAGGGCACCGCAGCGGTGGTGCTGCTGCCGGCGCTGGCCCGTGCCCTGTATGCGGCGGTGTTTTCTTCCCTTATGCCAACCGCCTCCCCATCCGGAGAGATACGCCCACAAACCGGGCCGCAGGCACGGCCCGGTTTTCCTTGGTGTTGGCCCTGCATATTCTGACAAAGGTGATGTACTATGAAAAAGACCAAAATTCCCCTTTCCAAAAAACTGCTGATCGCCGTCGGTATCCTTGTCCTGCTCCTGGCTGTATGCGCCGGGGCTTTTTTCTGGTATGTTTCAGACTATTACCGCGCGGAGGATGTAGCTCTGGAGGTTCTGGCGCAGGACAGCGGCATAACGGTACAGGATAATCTGACCATCCTGTCGCCCTCGGTGCCTTCGGACGCCGCCGTCATCTTTTACCCCGGCGCCAAGGTGGAGGCGGAAGCCTATCTGCCGCTGCTGGGACAGATTAAGCAGACCGGCGTGACCTGTATCCTGGTGCATATGCCGTTCCACATGGCCATTTTTGACGCCAACGCAGCCGAAGACGTTATGGAACAGTTCCCGGATATCCAGCACTGGTATATGGCGGGGCATTCCATGGGCGGCGCCATGGCGTCCCAGTTTGCCTCGGACCATCCGGAGGAGATCGACGGGCTGATCCTGCTGGGCGCCTATATCTACGGGGACTATCCCGCCGAAAAGACCCTGACGGTGTACGGTTCCCTCAACCAGAGTGTGGAAGACCACATTGATTACACCGAGAATGTCGTGGAGATCGAGGGGGGCAACCACGCCCAGTTTGGCAACTACGGTCCGCAGAAAGGCGATCTGCCCGCCACCATCTCCGCCGAGGAACAGCAAAGACAAACCGTCTGCGCCATCGAAGAATTCATGCAGTAACTGGTTGTTGCCCGGAAAACAACAATGCTCATCCTGGCGAAGAAACGCCATTGAATCATCAAAAAGCATTCGGCAGAATGTCAATTTTTCCCTGTACTGGTTTTTGGTGAAGCATTGCCGCAAAGGCCGGGATGATTTCTTGCCCCATTTTTTCTCTATATAAAATAACAGTCGGCTCCCACAAGGGGCCGACTGTTATTTTGTGTTGCGGTGATTGGTGCGGGAATTTCTCTCCGCAGCCGTCTTTGTTCCCTGTTTCCGCCGCGGGGCGCTTATGTTTTATGCCCGGGCGGTGGTCACGGTGTCGAAGTCGCCTTCCAGCGTTCCGTCCAGCCCGAACACCACATGGCTGAGCACATACCGCCCGCCATCCAGGAAAATTTCCACGAGGTGGTCCGTCACAAAGATATCCAGGTCACAGGCATCCTGCCCCAGGGCGGGGGTGCGGGCGGTCAGGCGATAGCCGGGCAGGCCGTCCAAAACGGCGCTGCGGTCGGTGCACAGGCACCCGCCTTCCATCCACAGGCGGTAGCCGCCCACATTCCAGGTCTGCCCGCTGCGCAAAGTACCCTGCAGCCGCACCGGTTTGTGGTCGGCCAACGGCGCCAGGCCTTCCGCCGGTTGGGTGAAGCAGGCCGTGACGTGGGGGTGTACGGGGAAGCAGAGCTGCCCGTTCCGCCATTCCACCAGCCGGGGCAGGCTCATCATGCCGCGCCAGGGGGCACGGCCGTCGGGCGCATCTTCCACCGGGCGGGGCATCCGCATCCAGCCGATGAGCACCCGGCGGCCCGTTTCGTCCAGCGTGGTCTGGGGGGCATAGAGGTCCAGCCCCCAGTCCACCATGGCGGGGGCGCCCTGCAGGGTAATGCGGCAGGTGGTTTCGTCAAAGTCCACCGGCATCCAGGTGGATTGGTCGGGGTACTGCAGCCCGTCCGCCGTGATGCCCATGGGGGAACCCAGCAGCACCCAGCGCCCGTCCAGGCAGAAAAGGTCGGGGCATTCCAGCGTGGTGCCAAGGGCAGGGTCTCCGAACCGCCCGGCGCAAGTCCAGGTCAGGCCGTCGGCGCTGCGGTAGAACAGCAGCTGGCCCACTCCGTCCCGGGTGCTGCCCAGCACCATCCGGAAACTGCCGTCCGCTGCCCGCCAGACCTTGGGGTCCCGGGTGTTCTGGGGGTCCCCCGCCTCCGGCGCGGCGGGCACCGGCAGCACCTGCCGCTTGGCGTCCAGGTTGTCGAAGGCGACCCCGTCCGGGGAGATCACCAGCGCCTGGCTGGCCTTGAACCGGTTGTGCAGGGCCCGGTGGATGTTGTCGGGGTTTTCCTCATCGTAGCGGATGGCGGTGTAGTAGAGGTAAAGCGCTCCGTCCACCTCCACCGCGCTGCCGGAAAACACCCCGTTGCGGTCGTAGGCCTTGCTGGGGTAGAGGGCGATGCCCCGGTGCTCCCAGTGGACCAGATCGTCGCTGACGGCATGGCCCCAGTGCATGGTGCCCCAGCGGGGCAGGTAGGGGAAGTGCTGGTAAAACAGATGGTACCGGCCTTTATAATAAATGAAGCCGTTGGGGTCGTTGATCCAGTGCCCCGGCGCTTTCAGATGCAAAAAATCGTGCAGCAAAACGGTCCCTTCCTTTCGGATGCACCAAAACACCCGGGGCCCTGCAGCCATGGGCCGCAGGGCGCGGGTGTTGTGTGTCAGAATTCCACTTCCATGCCGTCGTAGGCGGCCAGGATGCCCCGGTCGGCGCCCCAGGCGGCCAGCTCGTCGTGGGTCATTTCGCCGTTGTGGCTGAAGTGGTTGATGACCTTCACGGTACGTTTGTCGATACAGCCGGCATCGGTCAGCCGGGCGATCATCGCCTCCACATCGGGCAGGCCCATGTGGTAGCCGCCGATGGTCTTTTTGCCCATGGTGGCGTCCAGGCTGATGAGGTCATAGTGGTGGGCGGTGACCAGCGCCCAGGCCTCCTCCGAGAGGTTCAGCCCGGTATCGTGGCCGTAGAACAGCGTTTTGCCGTCCTTCTGGCAGATATAGACCAGGCACTCCTCCCGCTTGTCGTGGTCGGCGGGCACGGCGGTGATCTGCCAGCCGTGGCTTTCCAAGCGGTCCCCGCCGTGGGTCACGTGGAAGTGGACCACGTCCCCGATGGGATGGGGCTTGAACCGGTCCACCAGGATGTGGGCGTCAAAGGCGTCCTTTACGGCCTGGTTGCCGTAGACTTCCAGCACCCCGGTGACCCCGTGGCCGAAATGCTCGTGCCGGTGGATCAGATCGGTGGGGAACCAGTGGTCCATATGGCTGTGGGTCACCAGCAGGGTGTGGACTTTGGCCAGCTCCAGGTCATAGCGCAGGGCGTGGCAGTAGGTATCAGGAGGAAAATCCAGCAGCAGCTCCCCGTCCAGGATGGCCTGGGTACGGGTGCGCAGATTTTTGCCGCCTTCTGCCCGGGCTTTGGTGCAGATGGGGCAGGAGCAGAACAGCGCCGGCCAGCCTTCCGCGGCGGCGGTACCCAGATAGCGGATCTTCATGGGACGTTGCCTCCTTCCGGGTTACCGGGCCGCCACTTCCAGCAGGGGCTGCAGGGCCTGGCAGGCGCCGGTGTGTACCGTCATTTCACCAAAGTCGTCGGCGTTGGTCAGCAGCACCGCCACCATGTCGGGATGCCCCGCGGCGGCGATCTTTTTCCGGTCAAAGGTCAGCAGCTTGTCGCCGGCCTTGACCTTCTGGCCTTCCTGCACAAAGCAGGCAAAGCCGTCGCCCTTCATGTCCACGGTATCCACGCCCACGTGGATGAGCAGTTCCATCCCGTCGGCGGAGGTGATGCCCACCGCGTGGTGGGTGTCGGTGACCGAGGAGATTTCGCCGTCAAAGGGGGCTACGATGGTCTCCTCCGCAGGCTGGATACCGGCGCCACGGCCCAGCACGCCGGTGGCAAAGGTCTCGTCGGGGATCTGCTCAGAAGGAACGGCCTCACCGGCCACCGGGGCACCGACGGTGCCGGGCTTGACCGCGGCAGCGGGAACTTCCGGGGCGGGGGCGGGCTCTTCGGCCTTTGGTGCCTCCGGGGCGGGGTCCTTATAACCGAACACCCAGGTCAGGGCGAAGGCCACGCCGATGGAGATGGCCGCCATGATGATGTATTCCAGCGGATGCTGCAGGCAGAGCAGCAAGCCGAAGATGCCGGTGACGCCGGTGCCGCTGGCGCCCAGATGGACCAGGGAGGCATACATGGCGCCCGCCGCGCCGCCGATGGCGCCGCAGACAAAGGGCTTGAAGAAGCGCAGGTTGACACCGAAAATGGCGGGCTCGGTGATGCCCATGAAGCAGGAGAAGGCGGAGGGCAGGGCCACAGCCTTGGTCTTGCCGTTTTTGCTCTTGAGGGCCACAGCCAGGGTGGCGGCACCCTGGGCCATGTTGGCGGCGGAAGCCAGGGGCAGCCAGTAGGTCACGCCGTACATCGAGAGCTGGCCCATATCAATGACGGTGTACATATGGTGGATACCGGCCACCACGGTGGTGGAGTACAGACCGCCCATGATGAGGCTGCCGATGCCGAAGGGCAGGGTGAGCAGGGTCTGGATGCCGCCGATGATGCCGTTTTCGATGGTGACGAAGATGGGTCCGATGATGGAGAAGGTCAGGTAACCGGTGACGAAGACGCTGACCAGCGGGGTGACAAAGAGGTCAAACATGGCGGGCACGATCTTGTGGAGCTTCTTTTCCAAAAAGCACATGACCCACACGGCGATGATGACCGGGATAACGTGGCCCTGATAGCCCACCAGGTCCACCGAGTAGAGGCCGAACCAGACGCTCTGGGTCTGTTTGACGCCCTCGGTGGCCACGGTCCAGGCGTTCTGCAGGTTGGGGTGGATCATCATCATGCCGATGACGGCGCCCAGGTAGGGGTTGCCGCCGAAGGCCTTGGCGGCGCTGTAGGCGATGAGGATGGGCAGGAAGGTGTACGCCGTGTTGGAGAAGAGGTTGGCGAACACATAGATGGAGCCGGAGGTGTCGATGTTCAGGAAGTTGTTGTTGACCATGAAGTTCAGCGCTTCCATGATGCCCATGAGGAAGCCGCTGGCCACAATGGCGGGGATGATGGGCACAAAGATGTCGCCCAGCGTCTTGATGGCCCGCTTGAAGGGGTTCTGGCGGGCGGCGGCCGCGGCCTTGACCTCATCCTTGGTGGCGGCGCTGATGCCCGCGATGGCGATGAACTCGTCATAGACCTTGTTCACCACGCCGGTGCCGAGAATGATCTGCAGCTGCCCCGAGGCACTGAAGACGCCCTTGACGCCCTCAATATCCTCCACCGCTTTGGCGTCGCACTTGGCGTTGTCCACCAGCACCAGCCGCAGCCGGGTGGCACAGTGGGCCGCCGAGACGATGTTTTCTTTTCGCCCGACCTTGTCGTAGATCTCCTGGGCTACTTTCTTGTAATCCATTCCATTCATCCTTTCTGAAAGCTGTTTATTCGATCCCCCGCCGGGGGTGGAATACGGAAATAAAGAAAGCCGCAGCGTTGTGAATACGTATTCACAACCGGGCAAAAAAGACCCTGCCTGCCGTTTGTTCCGGGTAGACAGGCTCAGGTACTTTCTCGCAAAATCAATTCCGCCGGAAAAGAGCGCAGCAGCGGCGGATGGTCGCCGGGGTTTTCGATGCAGTCCAGCAAAAAGGTCACCGCTTCCCGGGCCATCTGTGCGGTGGGCTGGCGGACGGTGCTCAGCCGCGGATTCAGGAATTGCCCCATAAACGTATCGTCAAATCCCATGATGCCCACCTGTTCCGGCACCCGGACCTGCAGCTCCCGCAGAATATCCAGGGCTTGCAGGGCATAGATGTCGTTGCCGGCAAAAACCGCCGCCCGGCTGTCGCTTTCCGCCAGCCAGTGTTCCAGCTCCCGGCGAAAGTCGTCGTGGTCCCCCAGCACCCGGTTGGTGACGGCATCCCCGAAGCCATGCTCCGCCAGCCACTGGCGGAAACCCACGTATTTTCCGTCGTAGTCCTTGCCGATGAAGAGGAACCGCCGGTAGCCCCGTTCTGCCAGGCAGGCGGCCACCTGGGCACCGGCGGTGGGATGGTCCACATAGAAGCAGTCCAGCCCCTCCGCCCGGCGGGTGATGGTCACCACCGGCACGTCCAGCCGCTTGACGTAGTTGTACCACTCGGCGCTGGTCTCCCGGATGGGCACCGCCAGCACCCCGTCTACCCGGTAGCGGCGCACCACATCCAGATATTCCTGCTCGTTGGCGGGATTGTAGTCGCTGTTGAACAGGATGATGCTGTACCCCCGTTCCCGGGCGCAGATCTCGATCTGCTTGGTCAGGTCGGCAAAAAAGCCGTTGGAGATATCGGTGACCAGCACCCCCAGCAGGTGGGTGGGGCTGCCCTTCAGCCCTTTGGCCAGGGCGTTGAGCTGGTAGTCATGCTCCCGGGCGCAGGCCAGCACCCGCTCCCGGATCTCGGGGGAAACCTTGGGATTGCCGTTGAGCACCCGGGAAACTGTGGGCTGAGACACATGGGTCAGCCGTGCAATTTCGGCCATGGTGATCATAGGAAAATCCTCCGTGAATTCGTATTCTTACGATTGCATAAGTATTCTACAATAACTTGACGCCTGATTCCATTCGTGGAACGTACAAATTTTTGACGCATATTTTGTGCAGTATTTCGGCAAAGGCCCGCAAAAAGGCCCCGCACCGCGCAGGCGGTACGGGGCCGGTGGGGTTATTCTTCTATGGCAAAGGTCATGGGGCGCAGGGGCTGCACCGTGGCGTCGGCCCCCTGTACCGCAACGGGGATGGTGCTGTCCGCCGGGTAGAACCGGGTGGAAAACACGGTGGTACCTCCGCCACAGTAGAACTCCAGCGAGGCGCGGTCCGCCACCAGGTCCACCGTCAGCGGGCCTTCACCGCACACCGCCCGGCGCAGGGTACGGCCGCCGCCCAGGGCCTCGTCGTCAAAGCGCAGGGTCAGCCGCCCGGCCCCGGTGTCCCGTTCCAGGCGCAGCCCCCCGGCCAGGGTCAGGGTGAAATCGCGGTCGGCGGTCATCCGCAGCCGGAAGGGCAGCGGCAGCGCAAGGGTCTGCCCCGCCGTCAGGGCCAGGGGCTGGCCGTCGGCCAAGGCGTCCAGTTCCCGGAGGGGGCGCTGGCAAAGGCCGTCGGGCCCGGCTTCGATCTCCCGGGGCAGGGTCAGGCAGTGCTGCCAGCCCAGGGCGGCGGTGGGGTTGCGGTAGTCGGCGTCGGGCATGCCCATCCAGCCGATGAGCAGCAGGCGGCCGTCGGGAGCCTGCAGGGTCTGGGGGGCATAGAAGTCAAAGCCCTTGTCCCACTCGGTAAACCCGGACAGGGTGCCGGTCTCCAGGTCGCCGTTCAGGGCAAACCAGCCGCTCTGGTACTGGTTCTGGTTCTCCGTCTCCCCGTGGGGCAGGCCCTGGGGGCTGACGCTCAGCCAGCGGCGGCCGTCCAGGATAAAGTGGTCGGGGCACTCCCACATATAGCCGAAGGCGGGCGCCGGTTCCAGCACCCGGGCCAGCTCCCAGGCCAGGCCATCGGCGCTGCGGTAAAGCAGCACCCGCCCGGCGTCCTGCAGGCTGCGGGCGCCCAGCAGCATATACCAGCGGTCCGCTTCCCGCCAGACCTTGGGGTCCCGCACATGGAGGGAGCAGTCGGCCGGGTAGTCGGTGCTGGCCATCAGCCGCTGTTTGGGCCCTACATGGATGCCGTCGGGGGTTTCGGCCAGCAGGGTGTTGGCCTCCCGTCCTGTGTGGATGTAGTCGTAGGGGCCGGGATGCTTCACGTTGCCGGTGTAGTACAGCCGCAGCACCTCGCCGCAGGGCACCGCACAGCCCGAGTAGGCGCCGTTGCGCTCCCAGGGGGTGTCCGGCAGCAGGGGCTCGCCGGTAAAGGTCCAGTGCAGCAGGTCCGGGCTTTGCCAGTGGCCCCAGCCCTTGGCCGAAGTCCCGTCCGCACTGCCGGGGGAATACTGAAAAAAGACATGGTACAATCCATGAAAAAAGCACAGCCCGTTGGGGTCGTTGAGCCAGCCCTGCGGCGGCTCCAGATGAAGGGCCTGACGCCAGTCTGCCATAAGGGACCTCCTTTGTTTTCCAAAAAAGAACGAGGCGGCGGTTGGCCCGCCTTCTGCAAAGATCTTTTTCAGTATAGCAAAAGCGGCGCCCGGATGCAAGGATACGGGAAAAGGACGTCAAGAAAGCAAGCCGCACCGCAGCATTGTATCCTTGCGGGCACCGGCAGTTTTTTCGATGCTTCGTGTCATTTTTCCGGTCAGATCACTTTATCTGTCCGGTTCAGGCATTGGCCGCCCGCATCCATTCTCCCTGTTTCGTTCCGCCCGTGGGCGCGAACACGATACCGTATAGTTTCCTGCCCATATCCTCCTTTTATGCGCCCATGCACCAGCAAATCCCGGAATGTATGTTCTCTGGAAGCATTGCCGCTTTTTTGGGGGGGGGGCAGCGGCTCAAACCTTGCATCCGCACTTCGGCTCCTCGCTCAAGCCAGGTCACTTTTCCATGAGCAGCCGTTCAATTTCCCGGGCGACGCCATCTTCGGTGTTAGGCTCGATGACCCGCTCCGCCAGGGCTTGCAGCGGCGCGGCCGCGTTGCCCATGGCGCGGGTGTGCACAAACGCCCGGAACAGGCTCAAATCATTGCAGCCGTCCCCAAAGACCAGTGCCTGGTCCGGCGCGATGCCGTACCGCTGCGCCACCCACCGGGCCATGGTGCCCTTTTGGGCGTCCCGGGCGGTGACTTCCAGGTTCCAGTCTGCGGAAGCGGTCACCGCAGCGTCGGGCAGGTCCTGCAGCGTCTGCCGGGCCCGGGCCAAGGCGTCCGGATTGCGGGAAAAGGCAAAGATCTTGCGCACCTGGGGCTGCCCGGCCCAGAAGGCAGCCAGCCGGGGCAAAGGCTGTGCCGTGGGGCACAGTTCGGTATCGGTGGTGAAATCCCCCGCATCGGTATTGATCTCCACACCCAGGTCATACCGGCGCAGCACCGCCACCGCATGGCGGGCCGTAGCGGGCGGCAGCGGTACCGCCCGCACCAGTTCCCCCTGAGCGGTACGGTATTCCGCCCCGTTGAGCAGTACAAAGTCGCAGCTGACCCCGGCCTGCTGCAGCAGCGGTGCAGCGGTGCCCCAGGCCCGGCCGGTGGTCACCAGCAGCCGCAGCCCGGCCTGTCGGACTCGCTCCAGTGCTGCCGCTGTACCGGGGGTGATGACGCTCTCCGGCCCCAACAGGGTGCCGTCCAGATCACTGATCAGCAGTTGAATGGCCATATTCCGTTTCCTCCTCCGCGCACAAAAGCACACTGTGTGCCGCAAAATCCTGTTTGCAGGGCGGCAGGGTCAGGCCCGCTTCCATCAGTTCGTCGCCGCCGTAGATTTCCCCGGTGGCGGCATCCCGATACTCCCGGGCAGGGTCCAGGCCGCAGAACTGAAACGCCGCCTGTTCCCCCAGCGGGTCGTAAAGGGTACGAAAAATCACCGCCAGGCAGCAGCTTTGGTCGGCACTGACCACCGAAGTCATACGGTCCCCCGGGCGGGTCACCGGGTGGCGCCAGAAGGTGCCCTGCATCAACCAGTTCCGCTGGGCTTTGGCCGTTGCCACCTGGGCGGCAATGGCGGCGCGTTCTTCCGGGGTGCAGCGGGTCAGGTCCAGCTCATACCCCAGGTTGAAGAGCCGCGCCACCGCAAACCGGGTTTCCAGCGGAGTGGTGCGGCCGGTCTGGTGGTTGGGGGTGATGCTCACATGGGCCCCCAGCACCTCCGGCGGGTAGAGCAGGCTAAACCCGGCCTGGATATCGGTGCGGTCCCGGGCGTCGGTGTTATCGCTGGTCCAGTTCTGGGCAAAATACGCCAGCATCCCCGCATCCAGCCGGGCGCCGCCACTGGAACAGCCTTCAAAGAGAACTTGCGGGTAGCTTTGGGTGATTTCCCGCAGAATTTCATAGAGCCCCAGCACATACCGGTGGGGTACTTCCCCCTGCCGGTGGGCGGGCAAGGCTGCCGAGGCGGCATCGGTCAGCGGACGGTTCATATCCCATTTGATATAGTCGATCTTGCCGGTGCCCAGATAGCGGTGCAGCACATCCAGCAGATACCGCCGCACCTCCGCCCGGCTCAAATCCAGCAGATACTCGTGGCGCCCTTCCCGGGGGTCCAGCCCCGGCACCTGCAGGATCCAGTCGGGATGGGCGCGGTAGAGATCGCTCTCCCGGCTGACGGCTTCCGGCTCAAACCAGAGGCCGAATTTCAGCCCCAGTCCATGGACCAGGTCGGCGGCGGCTTCGATGCCGCCGGGCAGTTTGGCGGTGTTGCAGGTCCAGTCCCCCATGGAGGAGCGGCTGTCGTTGCCTTTGCGGAACCAGCCATCGTCCAGCACGAACAGTTCCATGCCCAGTTCTTTGGCCAGGCGGGCCTGGGTTTCGATCTTTTCCAGGCTGACGTCGTAGTACATGCCCTCCCAGGAATTGAGCAGAACGGGCCGGGGCACGCCCTGCCACCGGGGCGGCAGCATATGGCGGCGCAGCACAGTATGAAAACTATGGCTCATGCCGTTGAAGCCCTGCCCGCTGTAGGTCAGCAGGGCTTCGGGGGTCTCAAAGGTTTCGCCGGGGGCCAGCGTCCAGGTGAAGCTCTCGTCCCCCAGGCCCATCTGGGCGCGGACTGCGCCGAAAGCGTCCTGCTCCACCACAGCGTTGAAGTTGCCGCTGTACACCAGCATACAACTGTAAACAGAACCGGCGGTCTCGGTGGCAGCGGGGTCCAGCACCGCCCAGAAAGGCTGATGCCGGGGACTGCTGGAACCGTACCGGCTGCCCACCGCCTGTACGCCCTGGTGCAGGGGTGCACGGCTTTGCTGGGCTTCCCGGGCATGGCAGCCGTAAAGGGTCAGCAGGTCATAGGAACCGGCGGGCAGTTGCAGGGAAACGCTTTGCAGGCTGGTCAGGCACAGCGGGCGGGTACCGGGGTTGGTGACCCGCTGCCGCCTGGCGATGACATCCGCATCGGCAAAAATGGTGTAATAGAGGGTCAGGGCCGCGCCGGAAACGGCATCCACGCAATCAACGGCCAGGGTCTCGCTTTCGCCGGGGGCAGCGAAGGTCACCGGCAGCGTATCGGACCCGGGCTTTTTATCCAGCACACGCCAGCCCTGAAACAACAGTTCCGACACCGGCGTCCCTGAAGGGCCCGTTACCGAAAAAGCGGGGCGACGGTAGTCGCCCCGGCCTGCCACAGGGAATTCCCACGGCAGGGCATCAAAGTAGAGGTGGGTATCACCGTACTCGGTGGTATAGCTGCGCTTGGCGGGCTGGGGCACGCCAGTGCCCCGCCAGCGGCGCAGGGCCGGGCCGAAGTAACGGTGCAGCAGGTACCGGCCGTCCAGCAGCTGCATCACATAGCTGATGCGACCGTTGGTCAGGTGGACAGTGCCCCGGGATTCATCAAAACAGATACTCATGCCTGCTCCATTTTGTGGTTGAAGCCGAACAGCCAGGTGAGCACAAAAGCCACGGCGAAGGCTACCACGTTGACGAGGATGTACGAAGGCAGCTGCTCATTGAGGTAGAGCAGGGTGCCGGGAATGCCGGTGATGGACATACCGGTGGCGCGCAGGCCGAAGAGGGAGGCCAGGAAACCGCCCACACCGCCGCCGATCATGGACATGACGAAGGGTTTGACAAAGCGCAGGTTGACGCCGAAGACTGCCGGTTCCGTAATGCCCAGCAGGGCAGACAGGCAGGAGGGGTAGGCGATCTGCTTGGTCTTGGCAGAGGTCGCCTTGATGGCCACCGCCAGCACGGCGCCCGCCTGGGCCACGTTGCCGCAGGTACCGATGGGGTTGAGGTAGTTCCAGCCATCCTGAGCCAGCATGCTGATCTCCAGGAAGTTAAGAATATGATGGATGCCGAAGATGCCGAGAAGCTGGCCGAAGCTGCCGTAAATCAGGCCGCCGATGCCCAAAGGCAGGGTGAGCAGGCCTTCCACCACGAAGAGGACGCCGTTTTCCACCGTGTGCAGGATGGGGCCCAGGGCGAACATGGCCAGCAGGATGCCCACCAGCAGAGTCAGGAAGGGGGTCACGATGAGGTCGATGGCGTCGGGTACATGTTTGCGCAGGAACTTTTCAAACTTGGCAGCCAGCACGCCGGTGGCGAAGGCAGGCAGCACCGAGCCCTGATACCCGGAAACGGGGATGAATCCGAAGAAGGTCAGCGGTTCCGCTGCGCCGGAACCCACATCGTAGGCGCTGGGCAGGCTGTTGCTGACCAGCATCAGGCCCAGCACAATGCCGATGACCGGGCTGCCGCCGAAGTTCTTGAAGGTAGACCAGCAGACCAAGGCCGGCAGGAAGGAGAAGGCGGTATCGGTGAGGATCTGGGTGAAGAGCAACAGCTGCTGGGGGATGTCGTCGGGGGTCATGCCGAAGACGCCCAGCACAGCCTCCTGGGTGAGCAAGCCCCGCAGGCCCATGAACAGACCGGTGGCTACCAGCACCGGAATGATGGGCACGAACACGTCGGAGAACATACGGATGGCCCGCTGGAATCGGTTGCCGGTGACCGGCTTGGCGGGTTTGTCGTCGATGGCAGCCTCGGGCTGCAGGCCCAGCTCGTTCATGACCGCCTCATAGACGCGGTTGACCAGCCCGGTACCGAAGATGATCTGGTACTGACCGGCGTTGAAAAAGGAGCCTTTTACCTTGTCCAGGTTCTCCACTTCCTTGACCTGGATCTTTTCCTTGTCGGTGACCACAATGCGCAGCCGCGTGGCGCAGTGCATCACCGAGACGATGTTTTCCTTGCCGCCGACAAGGGGCAGCAAAGCCTGTGCAATTTCCTTTTCTGTCATGATTTTTCCTCCTCCTTGGGGATAAAGCGGTATAAATCTTCCGGCAGCAGGGTGAGATGTGCCGGGGTTTCTGGGGTAAGCCCCGCCGCCAGCAGGGACGGCTGCGGTGCCGTGGGGCAGAGGCGGGCCGAGAACACCAGCTCGCCATCATTGAGGAACAGTTCCGCACTGGACTGGTCGCACCAGAGTTCCAGGCTGTTCAGGACGGGCAATTCCGCTTGCCGGGTGTCGGTACCGCTGTCTGTCCAGCGGCGGCGCTGCACCGTGGCGGTACGGGCGGCGGCATCATAGCGGAAGGACCATTCCCCGCCGTGCAGGGTGAGTTCCAGATCACGGTTCAGTGCCAGTTTTTCCGCCGTGAAGCGGAAGGCCCGCCGGGCCGGACGGTAGAGGCGTCCGTTCCCGGTGGTTTCGCCCGCCACCGGGGTGCCGGGCAGTTCCCGCAGTTCCCGCACCGGGCGCTGGCAGAGGTGCTGCCCGCGACGGAACAGTTCCCGGGGCATGGTCAGGCAGTGGATACGGGGTTCCTCCGCCCCGAAGGCCGTTTCCTCCTCCCCTTCCAGCCGGGACATCCAGCCGAACAGAATTTGGCGGCCATCCGGTGCCCGGAAGGTCTGGGGTGCGTAAAAGTCAAAGCCCGCATCCAACCGCTGCCAGCCTGTGTCTAGATCGATGGGTCTGGCTGCATCGGGCCATTGGTCCAGCACCATTCCCACCGAGAAGGAATCCAGCGAGGCATCAGCGGTGTTGTCCCGATGCTGGGGGCAATAGAGCAGTACCGGTGCGCCATCCAGTGCAAACAGATCCGGGCATTCGATCATCTGGTATTCTTCCGAAAGCCCGATCACACCGCCGGGTACCCAGTAAACGCCATCCTGTGAGGTGGCCAACTCCACCGCCCCCAGGCCGTTTTGCCGCTGGGCCCCCAGTACCATGGCGTAGCCCCCCTGGGGGGCGGGCACCACCTTGGGGTCCCGGAAATGCTCGGTGTACCCTGCCGGGGTGGTCAGCAGCGGGCCCCGCTTGCGGAAATGTCGGCCGTCCTCGCTGACAGCCAGGCACTGGCGGCTGATGCGGCGGCCCTGCTGCTTGACGTTGCCGGTGTAGTACAGGTTGAGCTGTCCGTCGATTTCCAGGGCACCGCCGGAGTAGACGCCCTGGGCGTCGTAAGGCTGGTCGGGCAGCAGCGCGCTGCCCCTAAACTGCCAGTGTACCAGGTCCGGCGAGGTGGCAAAGCCCCATGCTTTGCTGGAATGATCCTTGGCCAAGCGGTTCCACTGGAAAAAGGCATAGTAGTTCCCTTTATACCAAATCAAACCGTTTGGATCGTTCAAAAGTCCCCAGGGCGGTTCGATATGCCAGCTTTGTTTTTTAGGAATATACAAGCGCAGCCCCTCTCTCTTTGCGTGTTTGTGTGGTTTTTCTGTGTCTTTATTAAACCACAGCGGCAAGGTTTCCGCCATGGAAATAGCCCAGCAAGATATGGAAAAAACAAACCTTTTGTGCTATACTGGCCTTATGATCGAATACAAAGAGACCCGACACACCCTGCAGCAGAAACAAATTTCGGATCTTTCGCTGTACAGTGCGGGGTACGAAGCCTGCGCGCCGGGGCATCACTATGGCCCGATCTACCGCGCCTACCAGCTGGTTCATTTTATCCTGTCCGGGAAAGGGGTACTGGAAATCGACGGACATACCTTTCAGCTGGGTGCGGGGGATGCCTTTCTGATTCCTTCCGGCAAAATTGCCTACTATGCCGCTGACAAAACCGATCCCTGGTGTTATACCTGGATCAATTTTCTGGGCATCAACTCCCAGATGTACACCTACCAGCTCATTGCCTCCTCCCCGGAGCCCTATGTGCTCCACGGGCTGGACACCGAAAAATACCGCGCCCTCATCGGGCAGGTGCTGGCCCTGGAAGGCACCGCCACCGCCCGGTATTTCAAGGGCAACGGCATTTTGCTGCAGGTATTGGGGGAACTGTTTCAGGACGCCGGGTTCGACGAGCGGTACTGGGGCAAAAACTCGGTGGCAGACGAGGCCAAGTTCTACCTGGATGTGAACTACTCGGAAAAGTTAAAATTAAAAGAGGTGGCCCGCAACTTCGGCGTCCACCCCAACTATCTGACCCGGGTTTTCCACGAAAAATACCACGTCACACCCAAACAGTACCTGCTGAACCTGAAACTGCAAAAGGCCTGTCAGCTGCTGCGCACCACCGATCTGCCCATTGCCGTCATTGCCGGGTCCATGGGCTTTGATGACGGGATGGCCTTCTCCAAACTGTTCAAAAAGACCTACGGCTGTGCCCCCAGCGAGTATCGTCATAGATAGTTTTCAGCATGAATATCATTAGAAGACGTCTTATCAGCTACAGACATTTTGGAACAGTTCTACATTCTCACACGTTATTGAAAGTCTAAACGCCTGATTTGACAGTCCTCCAAAAACTATGATAACGCCGAAGGTGTGGATGCCATAGCAGAGCAACGAAGCGATAAGCCCTTCCAG
>UQZO01000013.1 GCA_900545545.1 uncultured Subdoligranulum sp.
CGAGATCTAGTACGGTCTCGTGGGCTCGGAGATGTGTATAAGAGACAGGCCCCGCCCCCTGCCGTGCCCAAACTGCCGCCCCGCAGCGCGGAAATGTTTGTATAATGAAAAGACAGGCACAGCCTTGCGGCTGTGCCTGTCTTTGTTTATGCGGAAAAATTACTGCTGGGTTTTGTAGCCGTCGGGGTTGTGGCTCTGCCAGTTCCAGCTGTGGGCGCACATCTCCTCGATGCCGTACTGAGCCTCCCAGCCCAGTTCCTTCTTGGCCTTGGCGGGGTCGCACCAGCACTCGGCAATATCGCCGGGGCGGCGCGGGTCGATGACATAGGGCAGTTCCTTGCCGCAGGCCTTGCTGAAGGCGTGGATCACATCCAGCACGCTGTAGCCGTGGCCGGTGCCCAGGTTGCAGATGAAGAGGCCGGGCTTTTCTTCCAGCTTCTTGACCGCCGCCACATGGCCGCGGGCCAGGTCCACAACATGGATGTAGTCACGCACGCCGGTGCCGTCGTGGGTGGGGTAGTCATTGCCGAAGACGTGGACCTTTTCCAGCTTGCCCACAGCCACCTTGGCGATGTAGGGCACCAGGTTGTTGGGGATGCCGTTGGGGTCCTCGCCGATGAGGCCGGAGGGATGGGCGCCGATGGGGTTGAAGTAGCGCAGCACCGCGGCGTTCAGCTCGGGGTCGGCAGCGCAACAGTCGGTGAGGATGCGCTCGGTAAAGGACTTGGTGGTGCCGTAGGGGTTGGTGGTACCGCCCACGGGGAAATCCTCACGGATGGGCACGCTGGCGGGGTCGCCGTAGACGGTGGCGGAAGAGGAGAAGATGATGTTATGGCAGTTGTGGCGGCGCATAACATCCAGGATGTTCAGCGTGCAGTTCAGGTTGTTGGAGTAGTACTCGATGGGCTTGGAGACGCTTTCACCAACCGCCTTGTAGGCAGCGAACTGGATGACGCAGTCGATATCGGGATTCTCGGCAAAGATTTTTTCCACAGCCTCTTTGTCGGTCATATCCGCTTCCACAAAGCGGAAATCCTTACCGGAGATCTTTTTGACGCGGGCCAGTGCCTCGGGGCAGGAATTGTAGAAGTTGTCCGCAACGACGATGTCGTATCCCGCGGCGAGAAGTTCTACGCAGGTGTGGCTGCCGATGTAGCCGGCGCCACCGCTAACCAAAATTGCCATACCAATCGTCTCCTTTATGTTTTCTTGTTGCTTTTCTGCGGGCAGCGGCTGCCCGCTTCTTTACTATCATTCTACTTTTTCTGGTCCGATTCTGGAATAGACGTTTTCGGTGCCTCTTTATCTTTTTGTTGCCTGTTTTGGCGGCGCGCCGGCAGCCCCTGCTGCATGCGGCGGTAGGCGCTGGGCGTGTTGCCGGTGGCTGCATGGAACTTCTGGCTGAAATACGCCCCCGAGCAATAGCCCATCTGGGCAGCCACTTCGCCGGGTGTGGCGCCGCGGGCCAGCAGCTGGGCCGCATAGTCCAGGCGCATGGCGGCAAACTCTTCCATGGCGGTATGGCGCAGCCGAAGGCGGAACGCCTGCTGCAGCTGGGTGCGGGTGCAGCCCAGGGCCGCGCAAACCTCTTCCACCCTGACTTCGTGGGTCAGGTTCTGGGCAAAGTAGGCGCGGGCCGCTTCCACCAATGCCGCCTGACGGCGCTCGCGCCGTACACGCAGGGTGGGTTTGCGCGGCCGCTTGCACCGCCGGGCCAGCAAAATGAGAAGATTTTCCAGATGGATGGCCAGCTGCTGCCGGGCCCCAAAGGGGATCTCCTCCCGCAGGGTCGGCTTTTCCCCGGGCGCCGCAGGCGGGTCAAACAGTTCCGTCACTTCCTTCATCAGCCAGTTCAGATCGTGCTGCTCGCCGGGTTCGGCATGAAACGTCGCTCCCCGGAAGCGGTCCATGGCCGCGCCGGAGCAAAAGAAGTCGATTCGCAGCACTTCCGGCGGAATCTCGCCCAGGCAGCGCATGGCAAAAATTTCTTCCGGCTCATGCAGCAAAATACTGCCCGCACGCAGCAGCACACGCTTATCGTTGCAGCGTTCTTCTATCGTACCGTTGCGCACATACACCAGCTGCCAGCTCTGGGTCTGGGTGGCAGGAATATCATCCTCGATACGGCGCTCGGTAGCCGAGGCCGCAGGCACAGTGTCGATGCGAAGCGGAAATTCCTCGTTGGATGCCATAGCGCCCTCCTTGTTCAGACGGCCACCGCCCCACTGTCCAGCCAGGAATCCTGGGTGCCCGTTCCATAGCGGAACACCCCGGGTTCCACATCGGCCAGCTGCGGAAAGAGTGCCAGCTCGGGGCAGGTATCCGCCAGACCGATGCAGTAGGCCGTCAGCGGACTGATGACCTTGTCGATGGATGTATACAGGTTGCTGCCATCCGCCGCATAGGTGCTGAGCATGATGTCATCGGGATAGGTCTGCTCCACATAAGCGGTCAGTTCGCCGTCCACATACGGGTCGGCGCTGCCCTCATAGAGATCCGGTGCACCGAACAGATGCAGAATTTCATGGGCATAGGTAGCCGGAGACTCCGGTTCCGGCTCTGCCGCATAGGCATCGTTGCGGTACAGGCAGCAATATTCGTAATAAAAATTCAGATCGTCCTCGGCATAATGCGCCATGGTGAACGAGGTACCGGCCACCGGCAGAAACAGCAGAAAGCCCACATGGTCGGTGCCATAGCGCTGCCGCAGCGCCTCGGTATCCACCGTGGCGCACAGGGCGTCCATCTCATCCAGGAATTCGTTGCTCTCCTGGGAGTCCACGCCGCCCCGCAGCCGGGCCTTCACCGCGTAGGTGTAGCTCAGGTCGCTGTTGGCGCTGCCGTCGTCGTAGTAAAGCTGGGTGGTGACACCGTACCCGGCCGCCTGTTCGGTAAGCCAGTTCACAGCCATCGCCACCTGCTGCTGGGCCGCAGCGCGGGCCTCCATCGTCCAGATGCTGCCGGTGGCGGCATCGTTGAGGTAGATGCTCACCAGCACCGTGGGCTCGCTGAGCAGCTGCACGCTGCCGTAGCGGGCCGCGTCCCCCTGGGGGGTAGGCTGCGGCGTGGGCGACGGGGTGGGGGCAGGGTCCTCCACCGAGGGCATCTTGGGCATCACCTGGGTGGTCTGGTGCGGCATACAGCCGCACAGCAGCAGTACCGCCAGCAAAAGTACGGCAAGACGTTTTTTCATAGTCCCCTCTTGTTTTGCTTACAGGTTCAGCACGGGTTTACCGTCCCGCTCCACCAGTTCCACGGTGGCGGGGGCGGTGCCCAACCGGCCGGATACCAGCGCTTCGGCGATGGGGTCCTCCACCGCTTTGCGGATGGTGCGGCGCAGCTCGCGGGCGCCGTACTTGGTGGAGCTTTGCGCCACGATGGCCGCCAGGGCAGGCTGACCATATTCCAGCGTGATGCCGTGGGCGGTCAGGCCGGGCTTGTATTCGTCCAGCATGAGGGCGGCGATCTTTTCGAGATTTTCCTGGTTCAACGGATGGAAGGTGATCACCTCATCCACGCGGCCCAGGAACTCGGGACGCAGGAACTCCTGCAGCGCCTTCATGCTCTTATCGGCACTGGCCACTTCCAGCTTCTTGCCGAAACCGGTGGCACCGCTCTGGTCGGTGGAACCGGCGTTGGAGGTCATGCAGATGACGGTGTTGGAGAAATCCACCGTGCGGCCCTGGGCATCGTTGATCTTGCCCTCATCCAAAATCTGCAGCAGGATGTTCATCACATCGGGATGTGCCTTCTCGATCTCATCAAAAAGGACCACGCTGTAGGGATGGCGGCGGACCTTCTCGGTGAGCTGACCGGCTTCGTCGTAGCCCACGTAGCCCGGAGGCGAACCGATGAGGCGGGAAACCGCGTACTTCTCCATATATTCGCTCATGTCGATGGAGATGAGCGGGTCCACCGTATCAAAGAGCTGGTTGGCCAGCTGCTTGACAAGTTCGGTTTTGCCCACGCCGGTGGGGCCCACAAAGATGAAGCTGGCCGGGCGGTGACGGCCGGAGAGATCGGCGCGGGCACGCTTGATGGCCCCTGCCACCGCATGGACGGCTTCGTCCTGGCCTATAATATGGGCCTTGAGAGCCTCTTCCAGCCCCTGCAGGCGGCCGTACTCGGTCTCCTTGATCTTGACCGCCGGAATGCCGGTCCACAGTTCCACCACCTGGGCCACATCGTCCATGGTGACTTCGATCTCAGCCACCCGCAGCTGCAGCGCGGGGAGCTGTTCCCGTTTCTGGGCCAGCTCGGTCTTGACGGCCGCCAGCGCCTCGTAGTCGATGGCAGCCTCCTGGCCGTTCTCCGGTTCCGGGTTTTCCAGCTCGTGTTCCCGGGCTTCCAGTTCCGCCACCTTGCGCTGGGCCTCGATCAGTTCGGTGATCTCGGGATGGCGCAGGTTGCAGCAGGCGCAGGATTCATCCAGCAGGTCGATGGCCTTGTCGGGCAGGAAGCGGTCGGTGATATAGCGTTCCGACAGCTTGACGACGCTGGTGACGATGTAATCCGGCACCCGGACACAATGGTGCTTCTCGTAGTAGACGCGGATACCCTTGAGCACCTCGATGGTATCCTGAAGGGAAGGTTCTTCCACCTTGACGGGCTGGAAGCGGCGTTCCAGGGCGGAGTCCTTCTCGATATATTTGCGGTATTCGGCAAAGGTGGTGGCGCCGATGACCTGCATCTGCCCGCGGGACAAGGCGGGTTTCATGATGTTGGCGGCGTTCATGGCGCCGTCGGAATCCCCCGCGCCCACGATGGAATGGATCTCATCGATGAACAGGATGATGTTGCCTGCGGCCTTGACCTCGCTGATAAGCCCCTTGACCCGCTGCTCGAACTGGCCGCGGAACTGGGTACCGGCGATAAGGGCCGTCATATCCAGCAGGAAGATCTCTTTATCCTGCAGGCGGGCCGGGACCTTGCCCTCGGCAATGCGCTGGGCAATGCCCTCGGCGATGGCCGTCTTGCCCACGCCCGCCTCACCGATGAGGCAGGGGTTGTTCTTCTGGCGGCGGCAAAGGATCTGGATGGTGCGGTAGATTTCACGGTCGCGGCCCACAATGCGGTCGGTCTTGCCGTCCCGGGCCTTCTGGGTCAGGTTCTCGCAGTAGGTATCCAGGAACTTGCGGCGGGGGGCCTTTTCTTTCTTGCCATTCTTGGGGGTCTTGCCCTCCTCCCCGTTCTGGCGCTGGGCGCCGAAACCAAAGGGGAACACCGGCGAACCGCCGGGCACAAAATCATCCTGCGCGGCCTCGTCAGGGGCATCCTCTCCGGTGGGGGCCAGGGCGCCGGACTCGGCAGCCTCCTGCAGGAAAGAGCTCATCCGCTCCTCCATATTTTCCAGGTCCTGGTCGGACATACCGAATTGTTTCATCAGGTCATCCACGGGCTGGATATGCATCGCCCGGGCACAGGTCAGGCAGTAGCCCTCCTGCACGGGTTTGCCGTTGTCCATACGTTGTACAAAGACCACGGCGGTGCGTTTTTTGCAGCGTACACAAAGCATGCGCTTCACCTCTCTATAAAAAGCATTCGCTTGTAAATCCCAGTGGTTCTATTATCAGGCGAACCCATGGTTTTTGCAAGCGATGGCGGGGAATGTTTAGAATTTTTTCATTTAATAATGTGTCAAAAACGGATTGAATGCGCCAAAAATGCCGTAGCCGACGCTCTGATCCAGGACGTTCAGCGTGAGGAATTCCAGCGAACCGGCGGTCACACAGGCGATGAACCACAGCAGCAAAGCCAGCAGCCAGCAGTCCAGCGCACCGGTGACAAGGCCCATCGCCAGGCCGAACAGACGGTTGACGCCGCCCAGCAGCGGAATGCCGTTGACATGGCGCAGAAGGCCTACCAGCAGCCGGAACACCCAGCGCACCACCATGCAGAGCACCACGAACAGCAGCACCTGTACAAAGGGCAGCACAACGGGTTCTAGCGCGGTGGTAATCTGATCGGGCAGCGTGTTCCCTGCGCCCTGCACCAGCTGGGCCAGGGTTTCCCGCACCGTTTCGGGCAGGAAGTCCATCCCCTGCACCGCAGCGGCCAGGTCTCCGCCGGACTGCGCCAGGGCGGTTTCCACTTTTTCCGAAACCGAACCGCTGACGAACTGGTCATAGATGGGCGGTGCCAGGGTGCGGCTGGCCCACACGGCAATGCCCACACCCAGCACGGCGCCGATCAGTTCGGTGAGGCTGGCCAGAAATCCCTTCTGCCAGCTGGCCACCGCCGCAAAGGCAAACACGGCCAGAAAGATAAGATCATAGATCCAAGCCATACGATAAAACAGAATCCTTTCTTTGGGTTATTCGCCGGGGGCGGCCAGCACTTCCACCGTGCTGCCGGTAACCACCAGCGTTTGCGCGGCGTCCAGCACCGCCACTGGATGGGCAGCCAGGTCGTCCTTGGACCAGTTCTGCACACCGTCGTAGCTGTAGCATTCCACCGCATTGGGGCATAACAGATAGACATCGGTATCGGTGGCCGCCACGCCGTAGGCCTGGCGGGCCGGAATTTCCGCCAGCGGGGTCAGGTCCTGGTCAAAGGTGACCAGGCTGTTGCCGCCGCGGATGTTCAGCAGCAGCGCCGTCTGCCGCACACCGGGGGCCGCGCTTTGCAGCGTGGCGCCGCCGAAATCATACCGTGCGGTCTCGGTGGCCGTGCGCGGGTCCAGCACCGCAATATAGGTGTCAAACACCGCCACCACCCGGCTGTCGGTCTGCCAGTCCAGCAACAGCAGCATGCTGCCCTGGGTGGCTGTGTAGGCCGGGCCCTGGTTGGCATCGGCGGTATCCATAAAATAGATGGTGCAGCCCAGCTGGCCGTCCCGGGCCGCCAGCGTACCGGCGGCAAAACGGCGGTTGTCGGGGGCAAAATCCACCGCGATGGGGGTGCCCTCGTTCTGGGTCATCTGCCAGCTGTAGATTTCGCTGAAAGAAGGGTCGAAAATCTGCAGCTGTGCGGTGTAGCGCCCGGATTCGGTAACGACGGCCAGGGTGTTGTTGTTGGACATGGCGCACAGCAGAATGCCGTTGTCGAAGGTACGGGTAAACAGGCTGCGCGTGCGGCTGGAAACCTGCAGCTCGTTGCCTGCGCGGTTGTACACCACGAACCGTGTGCCGCCCACCGCCAGCACGGGGCGGGCGTAGCCGGGCTGGAAGTTGCGCACCCGGCTGCCGTAGGCAGAGTAAACGACCACATCCTCGCTGTCCAGCTCCACAAAGCCGCCGGCCAGCTCCTGCACCTGCAGCGGTTCACTGATGCCGGTATCGGCCGGCCAGCCGCCGCTGCCGCGGTTCAGATAGAGCGAGAGACTGTCCACACTGTCGGACAGCAGCGCGATGGACGCCGACATTGCGCCGGTAAAGATGGCAATGACCAGGGCGATGATGAGCACCATCACCCCCAGAAAGATGTTGCGGCGCCGCTGGCGCTGTTTGAACAGCGGGGTCAACGATTTGAGGTTGGTGGTGGCCGTCTTGGATTCCGGCTGGGCGGGCGGCGGCGTGGTGCTGCGGTGCACCGGCTGGGGCGTCCGCAGGCCGATATCGCCGCTGGTGCCGGGGATGGGCCGGGTGGAGGTATGCCCCTGTTCCCGCGCCAGCATCCGGCGGCGGCGTTCCTGACGTTCCTTTTCCGCTTTGTTCACGAGGGGATTCCCTCCTTTCCACAATATGTCACAGGGTTGGGATGGTTACAGTTCCGGGTAGGCCACATCCTGCAAAAACAGCCCCCTGGCGGGCAGCGTGGGCCCGGCCTTGCGGCGGTCTTTGCTTTGCAGCAGCGCCGGGATGGATTCCGGCGTGCGCTTGTGCAGGCCCGCTTCCACCAGGGTACCGGCCAGGATGCGGACCATATTGTACAGGTAACCGTCGGCGGTGACGGTAATGACAAAACGGTCGCCGCTGCGGGATACCGTGCACTGCGTGATGGTGCGCACGGTATCGCCGTGGGCTGCGACCGCTGAACCCGACGCACACAGCGCCAGGAAATCATGGGTACCGACGAACTGCTGCGCCGCAGCCTGCATGGCTTCCAGGTCCAGGGGCTGTGCCACCCGGTGGCAGGTATCCAGCGTGAAGGGATCGTCGATGCGCGCATTGAGAATGTGGTAGCAGTAGGTTTTTTCGTGGGCGGCGTAGCGGGCATGGAATCCTTCCGGCACAGGCCGGATTTCCAGCGCCCGGATATCCGGCGGCAGATGGGCGTTGAGCGCGGGCACGATTTTTTCCGCCGGAACTTTGCCAGTATAGCAGAAGCTGAGCGCGAAACGCCGCGCATGAACGCCCGCATCGGTGCGGGAACAGCCCTTTACATCGGGGCGGCTGCCCAGCGCGGCCTGCATGGCGTCCTGCAAAACGGCGCAGACCGTGGGTGCGTTGGGCTGCACCTGAAACCCCGCGTAGTGCGTGCCCTTATAGGTGATCCACAAAAGGTACGTCATCATACCAACCCCGGCACAAAGAAGCGCGTGGAAACGATGATGGCCAGTGCGATGACCAGCACCACCGTACAGCGCAGGTCGGTAGCGGTGAACCGCAGCTGTTTGAGCCGGGTACGGCCCTCGCCGCCGTGGTAGCAGCGGCACTCCATGGCCATGGCCAGCTCGTCGGCCCGGCGGAACGCCGAGATGAAGAGCGGAATTAGAATGGGCACCAGGGCCTTGATGCGCTGGGTGAAATTGCCGGTATCCAGCATGGCGCCGCGGGCCTTCTGGGCGTTCATGATCTTTTCGGTTTCCTCAATGAGGGTGGGGATGAACCGCAGCGCGATGGTCATCATCATGGCCAGCTCATGCACCGGGAAGTGCACCTTGGCCAGCGGGCGCAGCAGGTTCTCGATGGCGTCGGTTAAAACAATGGGGCTGGTGGTATAGGTCAGCAGGCTGGTGCCGGCGATCAGGGCGCAGACACGCACCGCCAGCAGGATGGCGTAGCGCACACCCTCGGCATAGATGTTGAACACCCAGAAATGCACCAGCGGTTCCCCTTCCCCGGTGACAAAGAACAGGTTGAGCACCGCCGTAAAAATCACGATGGGCACAATGGGCTTGAGGCTGCGCAGAATCAGCTTGCCGGGGATTTTGGCCACCCGGTACAGCGCTGCCAGCAGCAGCAGGGACAGTACCAGTCCCAGCGGGTTGGCCGCCACAAAGAGCACCACGATGTAGGCAATGGTGGCCACGAGTTTGAGGCGGGGGTCACAGCGGTGAAGCACCGACCGGCCGGGGTAATATTGCCCGATGGTAATATCCTTGAGCATTTACTCCACCCCCTTGTTCTGTTTGGCGGCCAGCGCCTTTTTGATGGTTTTGACCGCATAGGGGATGGTGTAGACATCGGTGGGAATATCCAGCCCCATCTTGCGCAGTTTCAGGAAGATCTGGGTCACCTGGGGCACCGAAAGCCCCAGCTCCAGCAGTTCTTCCGCCCGGGCAAAGACATTTTCCACCGTGTCATACATGGCAATGCCCGCTTTATGCAGCACCAGTACGCGGTTGGCGTACTTGGCGATATCCTCCATGGAATGGCTGACCAGCAATACCGTGATGCCGGTTTTTTCGTGGTAGGCTTTGATCTGGCCCAGGATGGTATCCCGGCCTTCGGGGTCGAGGCCCGCAGCGGGCTCGTCCAGCACCAGCACCCGGGGCTGCATGGCCATGACACCGGCGATGGCTACCCGGCGCTTCTGGCCGCCGGAAAGCTCAAAGGGGCTCTTTTGCAGCAGTTCATCGCTGAGGCCCACGAACGCCGCCGCCTCCTTGACGCGGCGCTCCACCTCGGCTTCGTCCAGACCCATGTTGCGGGGGCCGTAGGCGATATCCTTGGCACAGGTTTCCTCAAAAAGCTGGTACTCGGGGTACTGCATGACCAGCCCCACCAGAAAGCGGAAGGAGCGCAGGTCGGCGCCCTGAGCCCACAGGTCCTTGCCATCCACCAGCACCCGGCCCGAAGTGGGGCGGTTGAGGCCGTTGAAATGGCTGATCAGGGTGGATTTGCCGCTGCCGGTGGAACCGATGATGCCCACGAAATCCCCCTCTTCCACCGAGAAGGAGACATCCTCCAGGGCGGTGGTGGCATCCGGCATGCCGGGGTTGTATACATACTTCAGATGTTCTACACGAATGATCTCTGACACAGTTGTTTCCTTTCCCGCAGAATACCGCCCGGTTCCCCACCGGTGCCGTTTCTGCCTTGTATGGGATATGGCGTCTGCACGCCGTTTTTCAGTCCTTGAGCAGTTGGAACAGTTCCTCGGCGCAGCGGTCGGGGGTGATGACGTTCTCCGGCATATCGATACCGGCCTTGACCAGTTCATCCCGCAGTTCCGCGGCCTGGGGCACATCCAGGTGGTAGCTGTGCAGCCGCTCGGTCTGGCTGAACACCTGCTCGGGGGTGCCCTCCATGACGATGCGGCCCCGGCTCATGACGAGGACGCGGTCGGCCTGGGCGGCCTCCTCCATATAATGGGTAATGGATACGATGGTGATGCCCGCCTCCCGCAGCTGGCGGATGGTGCGCATGACCTGGCCGCGGCCGTGGGGGTCCAGCATGGCAGTGGCTTCGTCCAGCACCAGGCAGTCCGGCCGCATGGCGATGACGCCCGCGATGGCCACACGCTGTTTCTGGCCGCCGGAAAGTTTATAGGGCGCGGCATCCCGTTTTTCGTAGATGCCCGCCAGCTTCATGGCCTCGTCGATACGGGTGCGGATCTCCTCGGGCGGCACGCCCAGGTTTTCCGGCGCGAAGGCAACGTCCTCCTCCACGATGGTGGCCACGATTTGGTTGTCGGGATTCTGGAACACCATGCCCACCTTCTGGCGCAGGTCATAGAGGTGTTCCTCGTTGCGGGTGTCCATGCCCTCCACCAGCACGGTGCCGGTCTCGGGCAGCAGAATGGCGTTCAGGTGCTTGGCCAGCGTGCTTTTGCCGCAGCCGTTGGCACCCAGTACCGCCACAAATTCGCCGCGGTGCAGGTCCATGGAGACCCCATCCACCGCATAACGCGGCTGGTCGGGGTCATAACGGAATTTTACATCCTGTACGCGGATCATCGGCGTTTCAGTAGGCATAGATCACTTCTCCCAAATGGCGGTGGCGCCGCAGGGCACCACACCGCCGGTGGCCGAGACCGGCAGGCCGATCTCGTCGCAGTGGGTGCGCCCGCCCTGAACGGGGCAGAGCGTCGTTTTGACGATGTATTCCATCACCGCAGGGCTCAGGCCCTCGGTGTAGGAGTTGATGGCAAAGAAAAGCGGGTCGTCGCTGAGGACCTGCTCGGTGAGAGTGATGAGGTCGTAGACGTTATCCTCCAGCTTCCAGATCTCGCCGCCGGGGCCGCGCCCGTAGCTGGGCGGGTCCATGATGACGCCGTCGTACTTGTTGCCGCGGCGGATCTCCCGCTGGACGAACTTGGCGCAGTCGTCCACGATCCAGCGGCAGGGACGGTCGGCCAGATGGCTGGCGGCGGCGTTTTCCCGCGCCCAGGCCACCATGCCCTTGCTGGCATCCACGTGGGTGACGCTTGCCCCGGCTGCCAGGCAGGCCAGGGTGGCGCCGCCGGTGTAGCCGAAGAGGTTGAGCACCTTGATGGGACGGCCGGCGGCCTTGATTTTTTCCTGGTACCAGGCCCAGTTGACGGCCTGCTCCGGGAAAACGCCGGTGTGCTTGAAGCCGGTGGGGCTGACGATGAGCGTCAGGTCCTGCCAGTGGATCTGCCATTTCTGGGGCAGTTTTTTGTGATAGTTCCACTGGCCGCCGCCCTTGGCGGAGCGGTAGTAGATGGCGTCGGCCTTGGCCCACAGGGGGCTGGTCTCGGCGTTTTTCCAGATGACCTGCGGGTCGGGGCGGATCAGCAATGTGTTGCCCCAACGCTCCAGCCGGTTGTGGTTGGTGGCGTCCAGCAGCTCATAATCCCGCCAGGTATCGGCAGGGCGCATAGGCGATTCTCCTTTCGTATCCGGTCAGCGCGGGGGCTCCTGCTCCAGCTTGACCACCAGGATATCATCAAACAGCTGCAGCGAGCCCTCCGCCGGATAGACCGGCATCTCGGCAAACGCTTCGCTGTCGATGATGTCATAGTATTCCTCGGTGCTGACTTCCCCGATCCACAGACCGTGGTAGTCATAGATGTAATGCTTCCAGTTGCCCAACACGCCGGAGGTGCCGTCCCAGAACACCATATTCTTGGTGTAGGCGCTTTTATCGTAAAGGAAGTTGAACTTCTGTGCCTCGGATTCATCGGGCAGGCCCGCAATGAGCACCCGGGTATCGGAGGTATAGTCGGTATCGTTGAGCACCCGCGTCAGGATGGCATCGGTGAGGGTATCCACATAGCGATAGGCCATGGCCACGGTCTGGTAGGTGGCGTAGGCTACCACCGTGCTGAGCCAGCACACCAGCACCACAGCGGCACCGGCACCGATACGCACCAGACGTTTCCACCACACCGGACCGTTTTCCCGCTCGGCAAGCACCAGTGCAAAAGGCACCATCATCTGCATGGGATGGCTCATCAGCGTGTTGATGGTGCCCGGCACCACCACGTCCACCAGGTTGATGGCCAGCGGCAGCAGCAAAGCCAGCACCGCCATGACCACCGCCTGGGGTTTGCGGCGGCGCACCAGGCGCAGCCAGGCCAGCGCCAGCAAGACCGCCGTGCCCAGCAGCACCAGCAGCAGCGCCTTGCCTGTATGGTTGGGGCCTGTGGTGAAGTATCCCTTAAAATCCCGGTAGGCCTGCAGCACGCCCTGGGTCAGGTTGGCCAGCAGGCTGCCCGCACCGAAGCTGCTGAGGCCGCCTTTGCTGGAAAGCGCTACGTCGAAACGGCGGATCTCGATCTGCAGAATCACAAAGTACAGCCCGCCGCCCAGCAAGCCCATACCGGCGGCCTTGGCAAAACGGCGGCCAAGCTGGCGCATGGGCAGTTCCGCCGCGCAGTCCAGCAGCAGCGTCATGACAACGATACCGGAAGTAAAACCGATCCACGCCTGGTAACCGCCCAGCCCCAGGGTGAGGCAAAGGACCGCCAGAACAAAATCCAGCCGGCCGGTGCGTGCCAGTACCAGATAGGCGGCCAGCGTCGTCATCAGCATGCTGAAGCCGTAGCTGTAGCCCACACAGATCACAAGATTCTGTTCAATCACCGAGGGTGCCACGATCAGGGCAAGGGTCGCCAGTACCAGCGTCACCTTGCTGCGGATTTTCCACAAATCGGCCAGGAGCAGCACGGTAAACGCCGTGCAGACCGCATTGAAGGCCACAAACACCGCCGGCATGACAACGTTGCCGCCGATGGCGCTGAGGTAGCGCATCAGCCACCGTCCAATGGAAAGTGCCCAGCGCTGGTTCCAGTAGTAGTAAAGGCCTTCATTGGTGCCGTCCGGGCTGGTATAGCCGTGCAAAACGAACAGTGCGTGGCACAAAAACATGCCCAGCAGTGCGGTTTTCAGCACAAGACCCGCATAGCGGCGGAAAGTGGCCGTGCTGGGGGTCCACTGTTCTTTTTCCTGCCTGAGCCAGACCGGCATGGCATCCACTTCCTTTCTTATTTATCAAGGATCCGCTGGCGGATCATATCGGCGATGCGCTCGGCGCTGGTCTGGATGGCGTTGTGGTCCTCGCCTTCCACCATGACGCGGATCTTGGGCTCGGTGCCGGAAACGCGCACCAGAACCCGGCCCATGCCCATCAGGCTCTGCTGCTGGCTCTCGATGAAGCCGGCAATGTATTCATCCTCTTTGTAGGCCTGTTTCTGTTCCTTGTTGGCCGTCAGGTTGATAAGCACCTGGGGGAACTTGGTGTAAACGGCGTTGAGATCGCTCATCTTGACGGCCGGGTTTTCGGCCTTCTTGCGGGCCAGCACTTTCAGCAGCTTGCCGGCGGTCAATTCGCCGTCGCCGGTGGTGGAATGGTGCAGGAAGATCACGTGGCCGCTCTGCTCGCCGCCGATGGCATAGCCGCGGGCACGCATTTCCTCCAGAACATAGCGGTCACCCACCGCCGTGCGGGCGGTCTCGATGCCCAGGGCTTCCATATGCTTCATGAAGCCCAGGTTGGACATGACGGTGACCACCACAGTGTTGCCGTCCAGGCGGCCGCGCTCTTTCATGTCGGCACCTACCAGGGCAATGATCTTGTCGCCGTCCATCTCGGCGCCGGTCTCGTCACAGGCCAGGCAGCGGTCGGCGTCGCCGTCAAAGGCGATACCGCAATCATAGCCGCCGGCCTTCACCGCCGCTTCAATGGCTTCCAGATGGGTGGAACCGCAGCCGTCGTTCACCGAAACGCCGTCCTGCTCCGTGCCGATGAAGCCGCACTCGCAGCCCAGCCGCGGGAACAGCTTCTGGGCCACCGCCGCCGAGGCACCGTTGGCGCAGTCAAACAGCACTTTCAGGCCGGTGAGATCGGCGTCGATGCGCTCCTGCAGGAAATCCACGTAGTCGTCCAGGCCGGTACGGCACATATGGATGCGGCCGATGTCGGCGCCTTCCGCCAGACGGATGTCGGCGCAGTTGTTGAAAACATGCGCTTCGATCTGCTCCTCCACTTCATCGGGCAGCTTGTAGCCGTCGCCCTTGAAGATCTTGATGCCGTTGAATTCCATGGGGTTGTGGGAGGCGGAGATCATGATACCGGCGTCGGCATGATACTTGCGCACCAGATACGCCACACCGGGGGTGGGGATCACGCCCAGCAGGTCGACGTCGGCACCCACGCTGCACAGACCGGCTGCCAGCGTGGATTCCAGCATATCGCCGGAAACACGGGTATCTTTACCGATGAGAATCTTGGGGCGATGGCCGTCCAGCCGGGTCAGCACCGCAGCGGTGCCGCGGCCGATCTGGAGTGCCAGTTCGCAGGTAAGGTCCTTGCCCGCTACGCCGCGGACGCCGTCGGTTCCAAACAGTTTACCCATAATCATCAGGTCCTTTCGTAATCGGTTGTTCTATCGTATGATATGCCGCCGGCTTGTCCGGCGGTTCGGGAATAGCAACATTCAAAACATGCTCTGCTGGCCGTCCTCTTCATACCGGCGGGGCACCGCCATATGCAGGTGCTCGTACGCCAGGCGGGTCACGCAGCGGCCGCGGGGGGTACGGGTGAGCATGCCCATCTGCATCAAATAGGGCTCACACAGGTCCTCCAGCGTGACGCTCTCCTCGCCCAGGGCCGCGGCCAGGGTATCCAGACCCACCGGGCCGCCGCCGTACATCTCGATGATGGCGCGCAGCAGGCTGCGGTCCAGCTCGTCCAGGCCCAGCTCGTCGATGTCCATCCACTTGCGGGCCGCCACGGCGGTCTCCTCGTCGATGGTGCCGTCCCCCTGCACGGTGGCAAAGTCCCGCACACGCTTGAGCAGACGGTTGGCAATACGGGGCGTGCCGCGGCTGCACCGGGCCAGCTCCAGGGCCCCTTCCTCGGTGATGGGGATGCCCAGAATCCCGGCGCTGCGGGTGATAATCTGCCCCAGCTCCTGGGGGCTGTAGGGTTCCAGCTTGAGCAGGATGCCGAAACGGTCCCGCAGAGGCCCTGTCAGCTGGCCCGCCCGGGTGGTGGCACCGATAAGGGTGAACCGGGGCAGGTTGATGCGGATGCTCTGGGCACTGGGACCCTTGCCGATCATGATATCCAGCGCATAGTCCTCCAGCGCCGGGTAGAGCACCTCCTCCACCTGGCGGGAAAGACGATGGATCTCGTCGATAAACAGGACGTCCCCTTCCTGCAGATTGGTCAGCAGGGCGGCCAGGTCGCCGGGCTTTTCGATGGCAGGGCCCGAGGTGATGCGGATCTGCACCCCCATCTCCTGGGCGACGATGCCCGCCAGGGTGGTTTTGCCCAGGCCCGGGGGGCCGTAGAGCAGAATATGGTCCATGGGTTCGCCCCGCTGCTGGGCTGCCCGCAGGTAGACCCGCAGGTTGCCCTTGGCCTTTTCCTGACCCACATAGTCATCCAGGGTTTTGGGGCGCAGGCTGATTTCTTCGGCATCGGCGGGCATGGCGTCGGGGCTGACCAGACGGCTGGGGTCAACGGTAAATTCCTGATTCATAGTGGCCTATCCCCTCCTTACCGGGCACGCGACAGGCTGCGCAGCGCCACTTTGATGATGTCCTGCACAGGCAGGGTTTCGTCCACCCGGGCCACGGCCGCGGCCGCATCGGAGGGCGTATAGCCCAGGCTGACCAGGGCTGCCACCGCCTGGGCGGGGGCCGATGTGGGCATGGGCGCGGCGAGATCCCCCGCCGCAAAGCCGGTGCCGTCGGCAAGGCCCTTGCCCACCTTGTCCTTGAGTTCCAGCGTGATGCGCTGGGCCAGCTTGGGGCCCACGCCCGACGCCTTGGTGAAGGCTTTGTGGTCGCCGGAGGAGGCTGCCAGGGCGATTTTTTCCGGCGTCATGACCGAGAGGATGGCCAGCCCCGCCTTGGGGCCCACGCCGGAGACCGAGGTGAGCATCTTGAAGCAATCCCGCTGTTCCTCGGTGGCAAAACCGTAGAGGGAGACATCGTTTTCGCTGACGTTCATTACGGTATAGACCGTTCCCTCCTGCCCGGGGGCAGGCAGCGCCTCGCCGGTGGTGGCGGGAATCTGGACGGCGTAGCCCACCCCGCCGCAGCTGATGACGGCGGTATCCAGTGTTTTTTTCAGAATTTTGCCGGTCAGGCAATAGATCATAGTCGTATTCCTCGCAATACAAAGGGCCGAAGCGGCGCTCAGCGCGGCTGGGTGCCCATCAGGCGGCTGCGGCTGCAATGGCAGTGGGCGATGGCCATGCCCAGGGCATCCGCCGTGTCGTCAGGTTTGGGGATGGTTTCCAGGTGCAGCATCATGCGGGTCATCTCCTGGATTTGTTTTTTGACGGCCTTGCCGTACCCGGTGATGGCCTGTTTGACCTGCATGGGGGTGTATTCGTAGATGGGCACACCGCACTGGGCGGCCGCCAGCAAAATCACGCCGCGGGCTTCCGCCACGCCGATGACCGTGGTCTGGTTGTGCTGGTAGTACAGTTTTTCGATGGAGAGGGCCTCCGGCTGGTAGCGCCGGCAGATATCCAGTACCGAATCGTAGATTTCCGCCAGGCGATGCTCAAAGGGGGTGTCCTTTTCGGTGAGGACCGCCCCGTAACCGATGGGGGCAAACCGGTTGCCGATATACTCCACCACACCCCAGCCCACGATCGCGTAGCCGGGGTCAATGCCCAATACCCGCAACTTTCTACACCTCCCCACTATAACCGATATAGTATACCACAAAATCCGAAGGTCGTCCACCGGGGAAGGGTGCTTTTTCTGTACACAAAAAGTACAGCCTTTCGTATTTTTCAAAAATTTTTGATTTTTTTGAAAAAAGGGGTTGATTTTTTCGTCCGGGTTTGGTATGATTATTGGCGTCGCGAGGAACGCGGCAGCAAACTGAACATGGACGGTTAGCTCAGCTGGTAGAGCATCTGCTTGACGTGCAGGAGGTCACAGGTTCGAGTCCTGTACCGTCCACCAAAAGAAAGCCTGGAAGCGAGTGATTCCAGGCTTTCTTTTTTAATGGATTCTGCCATCTTTACGGACGTTTTCCGCAGTGTCCCCCTTATCTGCGTTTCAGCGTGCAATTATAAGCGCATCCTCTTTCAAAAGATCGACCACCTTGCTTGCCGTATCTATTTTTTGCTTTCCGGAGAGGAGGATATACCGAACCATGTATAAAAAAGTTCGTGTCGTTTCTCGTTGGATTTTCCCCGCCCTTCTTGTCGCTCAGGTTTTATTTTTATGTGTTACCATGTTTGCGGCAGGAGACACCATTATGGACGGTGATGTCGCGCGTCAATATACCCATATGATTGCCATGTGGGAATCCGGTACGCCGTTTGTGCCGGACTGGGTGTATACCACCACTATGGAAGTGGACACTGCGGTGTTCTTTGCGCTGTCATTCTATGGAATCCTTGGGGACGCTGTCCTGGCTTTTTGCTGCGCCAACGTTGTAAACATCGCTATGTGGATTGGGTTTATCTTCCTTTTCTGCCACAGGGTCAACCGCCATTCCTCTTTGCGAATCAATCCGTATCTTGCTTCCATTCTGGTACTGATCCCCTACTCGGCCGGCAACCTGTATTATTGGAACATGATGTTCCTGAATTGTTCCCCCTACACATGGAAAGTTCTCCTGCCGCTGCTTTTGATCTATTTGCTGCTGACCCCCTCCCCCAAGGCACCGCAGAAGAGCGATTGGGGTTTGGCATCTGTCTATTTGTTTTTCCTGGGTCTGACCTCTCTGTCCAGCGGAATCTATGTGGCGGCGATGGGAATTGCCCCCGTACTGCTTGCTTTTGCCGTATTGTGGCTTTTTGAAAAAGTGCCTTTGGGGTTTTATACCGGAGTCTGCAGCTTCGGCAGTGTCGTCATCACATTGGCGGGACGCCTGATTGGGCTTTTGATGGGCATCGATATTTCCGGCGGGCAGATGGTCCTCAATTCCATGGATACGCTGGCTTCTAACGCGGCCAACAATCTGGTGGGTTTTTTTCGTCTTTTCGGCGCCGTCACGCGCGACAAGACCTCCGTCACCCGCCTGTCCGGCATGGCGCAGCTTCTGTGCTGGGCTTTTGTGCTGATAATGCTTTACCGCTGCACCCTGGTTTTGCTGCGCGGTGTGCGGGGCAAGTTGACCATGCAGGAATATCCTGCTGTCTACCTGGCAGCCCCTGCCATCTGGAACTTCTTGTTGCTGACCATTCTGGACACCCACTACGGCGATCCTTATTTCGAAGTGCGCTATCACCTGATGGGAGGAATCCCGCTGCTGCTGTTGGTATCCGCTCATTTTCCCAGCGTACACTGGCCCCGATCCCAACGGTTCCGGTACGCCATGCGCATGATCGGTACCCTGGCGCTTTGCGCACTGGTTTTCTTGTGTGATCGCCGTGCCTACCTTGTTTATTGGAAAACCGACGGCACCGTGGGTATCAACGCAAAAGAACACCAGTTGTGTTCCGAAATCGAAACGATGGGTGTCTCCGATGTCTTCGTCCTGCAGTCCAACACTACGACCGAAATTTGCAGCCTGTTGGACCGCGAGCATCGCTACAAGCTGCTGTGGCTGCAGGATGATGCATGCTATCTTTTCACCTTTGACGCTCCCATGACCGATATCGACGCCCACCCCGGCATCGGGCCGGCCGCGTTGGTACTGACCTCGGATTCCTCGCTTTCAGAGCTCCCCGACTACCTCCAGAATGTCACATATTACAGCCGGACGGAGGACTATACCATCTACCTGTTGCAGGACGGTTCCCTGCCGGACGGCGTCGTAGGCCTGCCCTACGCGGGTGACGCCGGTCTGGATTATCCCAACTCCGACGGCTACGAATATCAGGGCACCGTGGACGACAATCGCTGCCTCTTTACCGCCGGCTATACCGGCACCGTCCTGTGCTCCCCCGCCCTTTCGCTGGCGGAAAACACCGACATCACCCTGACCTGGGGCGAAGAAAGCCTTGCCGGGGGCACGGTATCCATTTTACAGGGCGATCAGGTGATCGCGCAGCAGGAGATTTCTTCCGGTGCACAGACAACCACCCTGGCGGACATTCCCGCCGGTGAGGGCTACACCCTCACGGTGGAAACCGATTCCGACACAGGGCTGGTGCTGCAGAACATCCTCTTCGCCGCAAAATAACCGCACAAAAACAATTCCCCGGGCGGGCAAGCCAATCTGGCTTGCCCGCCCGGGGTTCTTTATATCGCTATGATTTATTGGGCACGGCGGGTTTCCCGCTCCTTTTCCCGCTCGCGATGGTCGCGGCGCTCGCCCTTGCGGTGGGATTCCTCCTCCTCCGGCGGGCGGCGGGTCAGGCGCACTTCCTGCACGCGGCGGTGGCTCACACGGGTCACGGTACCGTCGCAGTCGCCCCAAGCAAAATGGTCGCCCACCTTGGGCAGACGGCCCAGCTTTTCCTGTACCAGGCCGCTGATGGCGATGGCGTCGATCTCCTCGTGGTCCCGGATGGAAAGTTCCTCGGCCACATCGTCGATGCCGGCGGTGCCGGATACCAGCCAGCTGCCATCACTCTGCTGGTGAATATCTTCCACCACGTCGTCGTGTTCATCCCAGATCTCGCCGACCAGCTCTTCCAGGATATCCTCCAGCGTGATGATACCGGCCGTACCGCCGTATTCATCCACGACGACGGCCATATGGTGTTTGCTTTCCCGCAGGGTGAGCAGCAAGCTCGAAATCTGCGTGGCGGTGGTGGTGTACAGCGTGGGACCGACAATGTTCTCCAGCTTGACTTCCTTGACATTGCCTTTGCGCAAAGCGGCAAAGCAGTCCTTTTCGTGCACAACGCCGATGATGTTGTCAATGGTTTCATGGTAAACCGGCAGGCGGGAATAGCCGCTCTCGGCAAACATGTCCACCACTTCCTCCATGGGGGTGTCGTCTTCCACGGCTACCACATCCACACGGGGCGTCAGCACGTCCTGGGCCTCCACATCGTCAAACTCGATGGCGCTGCGGATCAGCTCGCTTTCCCGGTCGGTCAGTTCGCCGTCCTTCTCCGCCTCGCTGACCATGGTGACCAGCTCACCTTCGGTGATGGTGTCACGCTCGCCCTTGTAGAAGTGCTTGGCAAGGAAGTTTTTCCACTGCCCGAAGATCCAGTTCAGCGGGGTAAAGATCGCAACCAGCACGCTCAGCGTGGGGGCAAAGCTCAGCGCCAGCGATTCCGGCATTTCCTTGGCCATGCTCTTGGGGGTGATCTCGCCGAAGGTGAGCACCACCAGCGTGAGCACGATGGTGCTCACCGTGGGGCCGTAGGCACCGCCCAGCACTTTGGTGAACAGCACGGTGCCGATAGAAGAAGCGCCGATGTTGACAATGTTGTTGCCGATGAGGATGGTGCTGAGCAGGCTGTCGTAACGCTCTGCCAGCGAGAGAACCTTGGCGGCCTGACGGTCACCGGCGTCGGCGCGGCTGCGCAGACGGATGAGGTTCAGGGAAGAATACGCGGTTTCGGCCGAAGAGAAGAATGCCGACATGCACACCAGAATAACCAGTGCAACAATCATAAATATACTGCCATCGTCCATTGGGGAAACTACCAACTCTACTTTCTGTATTGAAATTTTATGCGCTTTGTGCAAAGTACAGTGAAGGCATATTGTAATGTATGATACCATACTTTTGCCCAAAACGCAAGCCGGTATCCCCTGTATGCATAAAACGCGCAATTCCCCCAAAACACCGTGTTTTCGCACCGTCCGGGCTGCCGGGATGCACAAAAAAACCGTACATTGCGCCGGTGTCGGGCGCGTGTTATAATAAGATGAATTTTTGTAACCTTTGGCAAGGAGGTCCCCTGGATGAACTCGATTTCCACCGTCTGCCGGCGGCACCGGCGGCTGCTGCTGGCTGCCGGATACCTGCTGGTGCTGGTTTTTGCGGTGATGTACCTGCGCGTCACCATCAGTGTACCGCCCGAGGGCGATGACAGAATGACGCTGAACAAATGGCTGTACGATTTCAACCGTATGCCCTTCTGGCAGTATCTTCTGCAGGATCTACAAACCCGGCTGGGGTATTTTACCCTGCAGGAAGTGCGCTTCTTCCCCTTCCATTATCCGTCGGCGTTCTCGCTGCTTTTCTTCGGCTCGCTGACCAGCTACCGGCTGTACATCATCGGTGTGACGGCGGCGGCAGGGTTCCTGACCAGCCGTGTGGTGGCCCGGCTGAGCCTCAGCAACGCGCTGGCGCTGGGTACCTTTGCCCTGGGCCTGGCACTGGCCCCTATCTTCAACGAGGGCATGTACAGCTACTATGCTGTGCCCCAGAAAGCGCTGTTCTGGGCCATGGCGGGCTGGCTTTGCCTGCTGCGCCGGCAGGATACCGGCCACCGCCGCTGGGCCGTGGCCGCCGGGGTGCTGGCGTTTGTTTCCTGCGGCACCTATGAGATTGGTTACATGTACACCGTCATTGCCGTGGTGCTGTGGGTAGTGCTGTACCGCAGCCTGAAAAAGGGGCTGCTGGTCTGTGCGCCCACGCTGGCGGGCACCGCCGTGGCCCTGGCCTTCCATTTGGCCTGTTCCCACGGGACCGGCTCCACCGGCAACGCCCTCTCGGTGAATCTGCCGGTCATTGCCCGGGTCACCGTACAGCAGATGGCGTCCTCTCTGCCCTTCTTCAATCCCATGATGCTGGGCGAGGACCCCGGCGTGATCACAGGCGGCGATAAACTGTGGCCGCTGCTGCTGGGCCTTGTGGTGGGGCTGGTGCTCTGCTTTGCCGCGCCGCGGCTGAAAACTGCCCCCAAAACGCTGGGCGGCCTGGCGCTGCTGGGGCTGGCCCTGTGGGCAGGCCCTGCCCTGCTGCTGGCCTGCTCTGAGCGGTACCAGACGCCGGATGCCATCACCTGGAAGTGGGGCTACATTCCGGCGGCGGTCAGTTCCATCGGGCTGGCGCTGCTGCTTGCCGCGCTGGTGGTTCTGCTGGCGGGGGCGCTGGCCCGGCTGCCGAAAGTTCCCGGCGTACTGCTGCGGCTGGTCCTGGCCGGAGCCATCGCCGTGGGGCTGTGTGCCAACGGCGCCTACACCCGCGCCTGCCTGCGCAACCACCACGCCCAGAACCTGGAAAACTACTATTTCTTCGTGGACACCCTGGAGGCCGGGCTGGCCGATGCCGTTACCGGCGATGACCTGATCCTTTGCAACGAAAATGTTTGGGGCAGCAACCCCGACGCGGAATCCCTCTTCTTCAGCCGGTTCACCGGCCGGGAACTGCACGCCCAGGTCATGGGCGCCGGGGAAGTACCGGCGGACCTGACCGGCCATGTGTACGGCTACCAGACCTACCATGATTACGGCGGCTACGATCTGGCCTGGTGCGGCCGCGCCCAGGATGCCAGCGGCGAACTGCTGGACACCTTGCAGGTGTATGTGCAGGGCGCCGTGGTGCCCGACAACGCCGTGATCAAATACACGGTGCGCCATGAGGACGGAACCGAGGAAGCCAAGGCCATCTGCCTGCTGGACTGCGACAAGACCGAGCGCAACGCCAAGGGTGACTACATCGCCACGGTGGAAGATTCTTCCATCCTCAACGCCAAGGTCATGATCTGGGACGGCTGAGCCCCAGGAGGTAGGCATCATGCAACAAATTCTTTCCCTGCTGCGCAAAAACAAGGGCTTTGCCGTCCTGCTGGCCGCAGAGCTGGCGGTGCTGGTGTGGCTGTTTGCAGGGCTGTTCGGCCCGGCTTACAAGCTGACGCTGAGTCCCGATGTTTTTACCAATGAATTTACCGATATCGCCGCCCTAAGCGAGGACGGCAGTGCCCTGCAGATTCAAAACGACGGCTCCTTTGAGACCGACAAGGAGATCACCTTTTCCTCTGCCCCCGCGGCGCTGCCCTCCGGCGCTTATGACGTGACGGTGGAATATTTTTCCTGCCAGACGCCGGATGCCCCCACCTTCAGCGTACTGCAAAGTGCCGGGTCGCTGACCTTCTCCTCCGAGAAAGTGCCTTCCGCCGTACAGGCCGACACC
This sequence comes from uncultured Subdoligranulum sp., assembly GCA_900545545.1. GTDB lineage: Bacteria > Bacillota > Clostridia > Oscillospirales > Ruminococcaceae > Gemmiger. Next base: position 23,535 of record UQZO01000013.1, read on the forward strand.
CTGACGCTGGACGACGGCCACCGCACCGTATCCACCCGGCTGTGGGTCAGTTCCGGCGCACGGCTGCAGGACCTGACCGCCACCCTGCACTATAGCGAAGGGCAGCTTTACCTTTATTCCATCACCCTGACCGAGCAGCCCATCTACCGCCTGACGCGGCTGGTCTGCTTCGCCGTCTTCTTCGCGGTGGTGGATTTCCTCGGCTGGCTGCTGTTTGCCTGTGTGGGTGCCCGGGGTGCCGCCCGGCGCCGGGCGCTGCGGCTGCCGCTGGCCCTGCTTGCCATCACGGTGGTGGCCTGCCTGCCGCTTTTCAGCGACCATCTCTATTTCGGCCACGATCTGCGCTACCATTTACAGCGCATCACCGCCATGACCGCCGAGCTTTCCTACGGGCAGTTCCCGGTGCGCATCGCCACCACCACCCTGAACGGGTACGGCTACATCAATCCGCTGTGCTACTGCGAACTGTTTTTAACGCTGCCCGCAATGTTGTACAACGCCTGGCTGCCGCTGCGCACCTGCTACCAGGTGTACGTCTTTGCGGTAACGCTGGCCGCCTGCGGGTTCAGTTACCTCTGCTTTGCCCGGATTTCCGGCAGCCGCCGGGGCGGCGTGCTGGGTGCGGCGCTCTACACCCTCTCCTCCTACCGGCTGGTGTGCGTCTACTTCCGTGCCGCCGTGGGCGAATACACCGCCATGAGTTTCCTGCCCCTGGTGCTGCTGGGAGTCTACGAGATCTACGCCTGCGAAAAGCCCCGGTTTGCCCAGTGGGCCCCGCTGGCCGTGGGCATGGCAGCTTTGGTACAGTGTCACCTGATCTCCACCGAGCTGACCGGCGCCTTTTTGCTGGTGTTCTGCCTGCTGCGGCTGCGCCAGACGCTGCGCCCCGCCCGGCTGCTGGCCTGGTGCAAGGCGGCCGCCCTGGCCTTCGGGCTCAGTGCCTGGTTCCTGCTGCCCTTTGTTTCCACCACCCTTTCGGTGGATTTGCAGGTCAACAGCGATCTGGTGGGCAAACCCCAGCGCGAGGGCCTGACCCTGATGCAGCTGCTCAATCCCTTTGGCCCCGGCTTCGGCGGCACTTCCACCGGCACCTCCACCGACATGAGCCTGACGCTGGGCCTGCCGCTTCTGCTGGGGCTGGCGCTGGTGGTCTTCTGCCTCTTCCGGCGGGACCGCTGGCCCCTCTCCCCCGCCCTGCGCACCACCACGGGCCTGGGTGTGCTGGCAGTCCTTCTGTCGATGCAGTTCTTCCCCTGGGATTTTGTGGAAAGCTGGCTGGGCCACACCGGCGGCAAACTGGCCGGTACCTTCCAGTATCCGTGGCGTTTCCTCTCGCTGGCAACGCTGCTGTTCTGCGCCGCCACCCTGCTGGCCCTGCGCGCCGTACAGGCCCACCGCCCCCAGGCAGCCCGCCTGGCCGCACTGGCGCTGGCCGTCTGCATCGCTGTGGGCACCGGCGTTTTCCAGATGCATCTGCTGACCGATACCGAGCTGACGGCCAACACCATCAGCCGGGATGACACCCGGGATGTAGGCGTCGGCGAATATATGATCGACGGGTGCAGCATCTACGAGACGATCTGGGCCCAGCCCAAACCCGGCAGCGAGGATTTGACGCTGACCGGCTACGAAAAACAACAGGGCGTTGCCTACCTGAGTGTGGAAAACGCCGGCGGTGACACTGATATCTCGGTGCCCATCTTCAACTACGGCCACTACACCGCCGTGGATACCGAAACCGGAGCCGCCTTCGCCATGACCAGCGGTGAGAATGCCCGCATTGTGCTGGCGATCCCCGCCGGGTACAGCGGCACCATCGCCATTGCCTGGCAAAGCCCGCTGTGGTGGCGCGGCTGCGAGCTGCTTTCGCTGCTGTGTGCCGTGGGCTGCCTTGCCTTTGCGCTGTACCGCCGCCGCGGCCCCGTGCCTGCCTGACCTTCTGTCCCCCGTTCCGCCGTCGTGTGGAACGGGGCTTTTTTGTTGTAAAACAACTTTTATTTTTTTCAAAAAATTTTACAAAACATGCAATGCTTTGCCTTTTTGTTTCGTTATAGTACATAGAACGCCCTTTTATGGCATAGCATCGCCAAAGCGTACAAATTCCGCTGTGACAGGCTGCAGTTTCTTGTCGGCTTTTCCGCTTGCTTTCAGGGGGGCTTACGGCGTATAATGAAGCATCGCCATAGGTTTGTATTTCATCTTGCTCATCAAAGGAGTTTCCTATGCGTAAATGGTGTAAGAGCCATCCTGTGCTTTTCATGGCATTCTATGCAGTGTTTTATCTGAGCTGCTTTGCTTTTTTGGAAAAGCATGTGCTGGTACCCGATCTTTGGGTGCATTGCAGCCTGGATAACCTGATCCCGTTTTGCAAATATGCGATCATTCCCTATGTGATGTGGTTCCCGTGGATTCCTTTCACGCTGTTCTACATACTGCGCCACGCACCGCGGGCCGATTTCTGGCGGCTGTGCCTGCCGCTTTTCGCGGGGATGACCCTCTCGCTGCTGTTCTATGTGATGGTGCCCAACGGTCTTTCGCTGCGGCCCCACAGCGTGCCCGGCAACGATATCTTTGCCGAGGCCGTGCGGATGCTCTACCGCAGCGATACGCCCACCAACGTCTGCCCGTCCATCCACGTGTTCAACTCGGTCACGCTGATGCTGGCCTACTACCGCAGCAGCTGTTTTGATGCCCCGCGCCGCCGCTGGATGCGCCCCGCCGCCGCGCTGCTGTGCCTGGCCATCACCTGCTCCACGATGCTGCTGAAACAGCACAGCGTTATTGATGTGGTGTTCGGCATTCTGCTGGCCCTGGCGCTGGACTACGCCGCCGCCCTGGTACAGTACGAAGCTTCGCCCCTGAACCGGCACCGCTCCAACCAGCGCCTGCCGGAATGGCGGTAAATTGCAAATAAATCACACAAGAAAAAGGCCGCTGCCGGAATCCATCCGGCGGCGGCCTTTTGTTTGGTTTGTTGCACAGTCACTCCCGTTCGCGGCGTACCAGCCAGGGCATCCGCCGATGGAGATAACGGGAGACCCGCATCATAAAGTGGTTGTACCGCTCCACGCGGGGGGAAAGCTGCGTCTTGGGCGGGTCTTTTTTGAAGGTATCCACGTCGAAGTAACGTTCTTTGGCGCGGATGAGAATGTAGCAGGGCTTCTTGGTTTTCCAGCCCTCGAAATAGCAGAAACTGGCATCCAGCAGCCGGTATTTCGGATGGGTAAAGGCGTACCAGTTGATGTGGGATTCATCATGCCAGAGAGCAATGATGCCCTTGGCAAGGTCCTGATTGATGCGCTTGTCCAGCAGGTGGCAGAATTTCAGATAGGCCTGCGCTTCGCCGCCGTTGATGCCGCCGCAGACATAGTCCCGCCCCAGGCCCATGGGGATGAATGCCTTGCAGCGCGGGTTGCGGTCATAGGTAAACTCGTAGTTGGGCCGCCAGTAGAAGGCCGGATGCAGCACAAAGACCATGTGCTCATGTTTTTCCGGCCGGGGCAGGAACATCTCCTCGGTAATGGGCTGGGTAAACTCACAGTTGGCGTTGAAAAAGTAGATGTAATCAAACGCTTTGAGCTGTTCTTCACATTGCAGAAAGATTTCAAACCGCTTCAGCGTGGTGTAAGGCCAGGGCTGGGGCTGCTGGTACATGCGATGGATGCGGGGATTTTCCTCCTCCCCTTCCAGATGGTCGGCATCGGTAAAGACAAAATAGTGGACCTCGCACTGTTTCAGCAGGTATTTTTCGGCACTGGCAAGAAACTCCGGCCAGAGCCGAAGATATTGCCCGGTACAGATATACAGCGCTGCGACCTTTTTCATTGTCCGTTCTCCTGTTCTACCAGTTTCGTCCGGGGCAGCTCCACGGTGCCCCATTCTTTGGCGTTCCACTCCAGTTCCCCTTCCAGGAAGGTGTGTACCAGTCGGAACTGGATGCCCGGCACCCAGTCTTCCACCGTGTGGGTACCGCCCTCACCCAGGGTGAAGAAGGTGAAATAGTTGCTGTACTGCCCCGGAGAGAGCACCCGCAGGTCATATTCCGCCGTGAAGCGGTTGAGGCCCGGCCGCAGATGCAGCCCGTACAGGCAGGAGGTTGCCAGCGGGTTGCCTACCTCGTTGCGCACCTCAAACCGCAGGCCCACGTTGCGGGTATCCTCCTGCGCCTGGACCACATACTCCGCCCGCAGGGGCTGGGTATGCTCGATGGCTTCCACCGAGGGGACCTGGAACCGCACGCTCTGCAAGCGGATATTCTCCCGCCGGAACCAGTTGTCCCGCTTGTAATTGCTGTAATCCACAAAGTCGGTGCTCTGGGATTTCTGGGCCAGATAGATGGAAATGCCTTCATCCACATCGCCGTCAAAGACGATTTTGCCCTGGTCCAGCACGATGCATCGGTCGCAGAGGTCGCGGATGGTGGCCATGTTGTGGCTGACGTAGAGCACCGTCTTGCCGTCCCGCTTGGCAGCCTGCCGCATCTTGGTCAGGCACTTTTTCTGGAACTTCATATCGCCCACGGCCAGCACTTCGTCCATGATCATGATCTCGCTGTCCAGATGGGCCGCCACGCTGAACGCCAGCTTGACGTACATACCGCTGGAATATCGCTTGACCGGCGTATCGATGAAGTCCCCCACCTCGGAGAATTCGATGATCTCCGCCATTTTGGCGTCGATCTCGGCGCGGGTCATGCCCAGGATGGCACCGTTGAGGTAGACGTTTTCCCGGCCGGTCATCTCGGGGTGGAATCCGGTGCCCACTTCCAGCATGGAGGCCACCCGTCCATAGAGGTCGATATCTCCCTCGGTGGGTGCGGTGACGTGGGTGAGCAGCTTGAGCAGAGTGGATTTGCCGGCGCCGTTGGAGCCGATGATACCCACCGCTTCGCCCTTGTACACATCAAAGCTCAGGCCGTTGAGGGCCATAAAGGTGGTACCGATCAGGCGCTGGTCGGTGCCGATGAGGGTGTTGGGGTCCTCTTTGCCGCGTTTGCGCGCCCACCAGCTTTGCAGGTCGCCCCGCAGCGTGCCGCCGCCGATCTGGCCCAGCTTGTACCGCTTTTTCACATTGCGGACGCGGATCATGATATCCTTTTGTTGCTGCATGATACGCTCCTCCTTACACGGTATCCACGAAGGTCTTTTCCACCTTGCTGAACAGCGAGAGTCCCAGCGCCAGCAAAACGATGGTCCAGACGATCGAGATGGCCCACATCAGGGCGTTGACCTGGCCGGAGCCGAAGAAAATGGCCCGGAAAGATTCCATGGGCGCCGTCATGGGGTTGAGGATCATGGCCGCATAGAGCACCCGGCTCATGCCGCTGACCATGGACAGCGGGTAAACGACCGGCGTACCGTACATCCACAGCTGCACGCCGAAGGTCACCACCACCATCAGGTCACGGTAGCGGGTGGTCAGGCTGGAAACGATGATGCCGCAGCCCAGGCCCAGCAGACCCACCTGCACCAGAATCAGAACCGTCAGCGGCATCATAGCCCAGTTGGGGTGCACCGCACCTTTGGCCACGTAATACAGCAGCATGATAAAGAACATGGCAAACTGCAACAGGAAGTTGATCAGCGCCGACAGCATGGTGGAGATGGGCATGGCCAGGCGCGGGAAATAGACCTTGCTGAAGATGGCCGAGTTGCTGGTAAAGGTGGCCGAAATTTTATTGATGCAGGCCGCAAAGAAGCCCCACAGCGCCGTACCTGCGAGGTAGAAGAGGGTCTGGGGCACCCCGTCGGTGGACAGGCCTGCGATGACGCCGAACATAACGGTGTACATGGCGGCGGACAGAATGGGGTTGATGAGTACCCACGCCGGGCCCAGCACGGTCTGCTTGTACATGACGGTGAAGTCACGCTTGACAAACAACCAAATCAGGTCCTTATAGCGCCACAGTTCGTGGAAATCCACCCGTGCCCAGCCTTTGGCCGGGCTGTAGTGGACGTGGTACTGTTTTTGTATCTGTTCCATGGAATGGCTCCTTTTTGGCAGGCAGCGTTACTGTCTGCTTTGTAAGAATATACGGTAGACCGGCAGCCCCAGCCGCAGCAGCGCGGCGCGCAGCCTCATGCTGCGCTGCCCGGTACGGCGGGCCAGCATCCGGTAGGCTTCGGCACAGCCGCGGCAGGCGGCGCGGTAGCGGGCCCGCTGGGCGGCGGTGGAAAGGTCAAACCGCTGTTTTTCGCTGAGGTTTTCAATGGCGTCGTTCAGCAATCCCTCCGCCCGCAGCACATCACCTCTGGCGGCAAAGGAATCACACCATTCCAGCAAAAACTCGCTGCGGTCCAGATAGTTGCGGCTGGACCCCTGGGCCATGATGCTGCCCCCGCGCTGCACATAGCGGTAGCCCTGCCAGCCCAGACAGGCAATGGTTTTGCACTGGGCCAAAAGCCCCGGCAGCAGGAACTGGTCCTCATAGCGCTTGCCCTCGGCATAGCGCAGGGTGGCAAAAAGTTCCCGTTTATAGAGTTTGTTCCACGCCACCACGTAGTAGATCTTCTGTTCCGCCAGCGCAAAGTAGCGCTGCCACACACCGTCCGCATCCAGCACTTCATCCCGGAATCCGGTAAAATCCGGCTTGGGCAGCGGCGTGTTGTTTTCGTCCACATAGACGAGATTGAAGATCACCAGGTCGGCGTCGTGCTGCTGCTGGGCTTCCCAGGCACGACGTAAAGTGTCCGGTTCCAGCAGATCATCGGCGTCCACAAAGGCAAGGAAGCGCCCCGTGGCTGCCTGGATGCCGGTATTGCGGGCCGCCGAAAGGCCGCCGTTTTCCCGGTGCAGCACCCGCACCCGGGGGTCCTTTCTGGCCCAGGCATCGCAGAGGGCCGGGCAGTTGTCGGGGCTGCCATCATCCACCAGCAGGATTTCCAGGTCGGAAAAGGTCTGTGCCGCCACACTGGCCACACAGGCATCGAGATAGCGCTCGACCTTGTAAACCGGGATGATGACGCTGATGGCAGGCATGGGCAGGCTCCTTTCTTGGGTTTTATCCGCCGCGGCGGGCAGAGAGCAACGCTTTATACGCATGGAATACCGGCAGCCCGACACGCAGCGCCGCCGCCCGCAGTTTCAGCGAGCGGGCGCCCTTCTGGGCAGCCAGCGCATCGTAAGTACGGCAGAGTTCCGCCTTGACGGCGGCAAATTCCGCCCGGTGGCCGGGCTTGCGCAGATCGTAAGCCGCCTTGTTGCGGTAGAGGAAATCCGCCACATCGGTGAGCGCTCCCTCGGCCCGGTCATACCAGCCGCGGGAGAGGAAATAGGCCGCGCGGTGGATATCGCCCCGGGGCATGGCCAGGCGCACCTCATGGCGGGCGGTGGCGGTGATGCTGCCCTCGTGCTGAAGCACATAGTACCCGGTGTAGGCCAGGCATTGCACTGTATCGCAGTGGGCGATAAGGTCAGGCAGCACATAATAATCCTCATGGAGCATCCCCACGGGATAGCGCACCCCCGCAAACAGCTTGGCGGCATACAGTCGATGAGCTGTGCCGGTGAACTGGCTGATCCAGGGCGTGTTGAAGGCATCCCAGAACTGTTCTTCTGTGAGCAGGGTGTCGGCGGCAAAGCACTGTTCCGCCGGGTGGGGCTGCAGCGTGCCGTCGGGCAGTTTGCGGCAGCTGTTGCAGATGACCAGCCCCGCCCCGCTGGTTTGCGCCGCCGCGTAGAGCGTGGCGAAAAGATCGGGGGCTACGGTGTCATCGCTGTCCACCATGGTGATCCAGGCGCCCCGGGCGGCATCCAGCCCGGCGTTGCGGGCGCCGGAAGGACCGGGACCTGTTTTTTTCGGGTGCAAAGCGCGGATGCGGGGGTCCTTTTGGGCCCAGGCATCGCAGAGGGCCGGGCAGTTGTCGGGGCTTTCGTCGTCGATGAGCAGCAGCTCAAAGTCCGCCAGGGCCTGGGCCAGAATGCTCTGCACGCAGGCGTCCAGCGTTGCCTCGGCCTTATACACCGGCACAATGACACTGAGAAGTGGCGTTCCCATGGCGGCTCCTTTACTGGGCATCCTCCGGGGCATCATCCACGCCGGGCAGATGGATCAGGCTGCCCATGTACAGGTTGGCGCTTTCGGGATGCCAGCGGGAGATGCCGCTCTCGGTGGTGAAGGTCATTTCGCCGAACTTGATGCTGCCGTCGTTGAGGGAGTACAGGTCCACCCGCACCGCCGTAAAGCCCTGGCTGAGGGTGCGGGCAATTTCCAGCATCTTGTCCAGGTTCTTCGGGCGGGGCAGGTCGGGCTGTTCCAGCGGCACATTGATGTTGAAAGGCATCAGGTTCCAGTCGGTATCGTAGAAGATCATCCGCTCTTCCTTGTCGGTATAGCGTTCCAGAATATGCAGGATGATCTTGGGTTCTCCATTAAAGCAGAAGAACTTGTAATCGTACAGGTCGCCGCCGTCGTTCTCGATGAACTTTTCCACCAGGATGCGGGGCTTGATGTGGATATACTGCACATCCAACCCGCCCATCAGGTAGCAGTAGTTGATCTTGAGCCAGGTTTCCATCTTGCGTTTGGCATCGGCCTTGTCGAATTTGGATTTATCCTGCACGGCGATGTTCCAGCCCGCGCCGTGGTTGACCTTGAGCATGAATTTATCAGGCAGTTTGTCGAAGTCGATGTCATCAAAATGGTCGTAGACGCCCAGCAGCGGAATCAGATATTCCTCGCCGATTTTCTCCTTAACCCAGTCCCGCACGGTGTATTTATCCACCAGGGGATACACATCCTCAAACCCGCCGTAGAGCTTGAGCCACTGGGTCTTTTCGCTGAAAGTCTTGGGATGTTCCAGATCCAGCGGCGTATGGGTATAGTTTGTCTCAAGGAACCACTTTTTCAGTGCCTCGGGGTAGTCCTTCTTTTTCAAGCAGGCCCAGTAGGCATAGTTTTTGTTGGCGATCTTATGATATTTTGCGTAGGTGACAAGATACCGCACGCTGGTCACCGGGCCGTTGTGCAAAAGATATTTCAGCCCCCGCACAGCATGGCGCGGCAGCCAGGTGACGGCACGGCCGATCTTATAGGACGAGGACCCGTAGACGGCTTCCAGTTCATGGCGCAGCAGACGGACCTGTTCCTCTGCGCTGAGCTCATGCATATCTTCCATTGCGTAACACTTCCCTTTTCAGGTGTTCTGTTCCTGCTTCCGGCGTGCTTCCTCCAGCAGGGCGCGCACCTTCGGTTTCCAGATATAATGGCGGCAGACCTTGGTGACGAAGAACCAGAAGGGGTTCTCCACCTCGCACCACAGCTGCGACAGGGCATTTTCGTTATTGTAGTTGACGATGCGCCGCAGCCGCCCCGCATGATAGGTGTGGATGTTCTCCATGTAGGTCTGGGCTTCTTTTGTCAGCTGGGGGTCCTTGCGGGCGGCATACAGCGACTGGTATTCCCGCAGGAACCGCACCAGGCCCGCCGCATCAAACTTGCGGGTGATGGTGCGCTGCTCGTACAAAATCAGTGCTGTAAGGATATCGTTCTGGTAGGGGCTGCGGCGATGATAGGTGCTGCCCTCCATCTGGCGGTAGTTGAACATGCAGTCGGGCAGATAGTAGATATCGCCGTAGGGCAGAAACTGGAAGGTCAGCGGGTTGTCGATAATGGGAATGCCGCTGGTGTACGGGTCAATGCCCTGCAGCCCGATGTTGCGGAACATCATGGCATTGGTGTGCACGTAGAGGAAACTCCAGTATTCCTCGGCGGTCAGGCTGCACTCCCGCAGCGGCCGCTCGATGGGCCGGGTCTCGCCGGTGCTCTCCCAGTAATAGCAGCCGTTGTGGCCGCAGCCGATGTATTTATGCTCGGTGTCGGCATCCAGGATATCCGCCTGGCGCTGCAATTTGTGCTTATCGGTATAAAAATCGTCGCCGTCCAGGTAGCAGACGTATTCGCCCTTGGCCTCGTAGAACAGGCGACCGCGGATGGCATTCATCCGCCGGATGCGCTCGTTGGCTTCGTACTTGGCGCCGGGGATGCGGTCCATCACAAAAACGCGCACCGACTGGGGATACTTTTCCTCCCAGGTGCGCAGTTTTTCGATGGTTCCGTCGTCCGACCCGTCATCGGCACAGAGCACCTCCACGTGGAAATCGGTCTCCTGCCCCAGCACGCTTTCCAGCGTTTCATCCACATAGGGCGCCAGATTGTAAAAGGAAATCAGCACACTGACTTTCGGCTGCGCCATCGGTCAATCCTCCTTGTTTTGGTGGGTCATCGCGGCCCAGACAGCCGAAAGGCTGCCGTAGCTCTCGACGCCCTGCCGCTGCCAGTAGCGGCGGCTGCGGAACCCGCGGTCCAAAAGATAACAGGGCAGCCCCAGCTGCCGGGCCGCGTTCAGGTCGGCCTCGGTATCGCCCACCAGCACATCACCGGGGTCGATTTTTCCCCGCAGGCGGGCGGCTTTTTCGTCGGCGGCATGCACCGGCAGCACCACCAACAGTTCCTCCACCAGCGGCAAAAGAGCGCAGCGCGCCAGCGTATCCCGCAGCGCGTCGGCATCCTGCCGGGCAGAAACCAGCACAACGGCATCCCCTTGCCCGTGCACCGCCTGCAAAAACGGAATGGCATCGGGATAGGCGCGGTCCATTGCCAGATACGGCGGGGTTTCAATCTTCGCTTGCCACCGGGCGGCGATATCTGCCGCCTGGGCTTCGGTCAGCCCGGCTTCCAGCAGCCAGGCACGGGTGCTGTGCCCATCCGCCTTGTAGGTCAGGTAATCCGGCGCAGCGGCGGGCCAGGTAAGACCGTCCTCCCGAAAAAGGTCTCGCAGCAGCGCCTCATGGCGGGCGCTGCTGTCCAGCAGCGTGCCGTCCACATCACAGTACAGTGTCACCGGACCACCACTTCCTCGTAAACGCGCAGCACCGATTTCACCGTGGGGTCCACCCGGAACCATTCGTCGGGCACCGTTTGGCCGCAGAGGTCCGCCCAGAAAGCGCGGACCAGCTGGAACCCGGCCGCCGTGGCCAGCGCCGTGCCGGCCCCCATGCGCAGGTTGCAGTCGATGAGGTTCCACTGGCCGCGATGCTGCATGAACTGGGCACAAAACGCTGCCGGGCAGGGCACCAGGCGCACCAGTGCCGCGATATAATTTTCAATTTCCGGCAGGTGGAGCGGGACCATCTTGGTGCAGACCCCTGCCTTAGTAGCCACGCGCTCTCGGCAAAACACCCGCAGCTTGCCCTGGGCGTTGAAAATCTCCGCCGTTACTTCCCGGCCGTCGCCGTCGCATTGTTCCTGCAAAATCTCGTCGGGGGCCAGGGTGACCGGCTGCCCGCCGGTTACGCTGCGCATCCCGTGGGAGCCGCAGCCGATTTTTTTCTTGGTCAGATACAGCCGCCCGGGCTCGGTGGCATCGGGCGCCACCAGGGCAGGCGTGGGCAGGCCGTGGACTTGCAGAAAGCGGAACATCCGCTCCTTGTCGCTGAGCAGCTGGGCCGTATGGCGCAGCGGCGCCGTGGAGCGCACGCCCCGCGCCGTGAGCACCGGGGCATCCGCCGCCCACTGGAAGAGGTCCTGGTCAATCAGCGGGACGATAACATCGATGTGATTTTCTTCCAGCACCTTGCAGATGGCGGCCTCGTAGCCGGGATCGGCCAGGGGCGGGACGCGGTGATAGGGCCCTGTCAGGGTAGCGGCAGGCACAAACTCCCGCGGATTGATATCCGCCAGATGCAGCGTGATCTCCCCCGCAAAATACTGCCGGGCCACCTGGGCCAGGTGCCAGCCGGTGGTTACCCCGGCCGATAACAACAATACATTCAGCACGGTCATTCCTCCGTGTGGGCGGCAACCATCCGCTTGAACTCACCGTAGTCGCGGATGTAGTCGTCGGCATCGTAGTAGGAATCGGCCGCCACACAGAGCACCGAATTTTCCTGCTGCCAGATCATCTCCCGCCACATAAAATGCTCGACGATGAGGCCCTTGGACGGGTCGTTGAGCAGCACCTCGGTTTTCTCGGTGCCGTCGTCCAGGCGGATGAGGATGCTGCCGTAGGGACACCACAGCAGCTGGCGCAGCGCCTTGTGGGCATGACCGCCCCGCTGCACGCCTTCCGGCGCGCCGTAAATATAATAGATGCGTTTGATGGCAAAGGGAACATCCCGCTCTGCCTCAAAGACCGAGAGGGTGCCCATCCCCTCGGCGGTAATGCTTTTCATGCTGATCGTTTGAAGTATCATCGTTTGCTGCCTTTCTTCAGGAGATCTTCACAACCGCCGTGCCGTCCAGCATGGCGCAGTACTCACCGCTGGGATAGCTGTCCATGGCTTCCACCCGCGGGTCCTCGGCCCAGGCGTCCAGTTCTGCCTGGGCTACCACCACATTGGCGGAACTGCCCATCACATGCTGGAACCACCATTTGATGGTGCCGTCGTAGGTGATGGCCGAATTGACCTGGTGCAGATCGCCTTCCTCATAGCGGCTGAACGCCGGGTCATGGTAGGCAAAGGCCGAATCGGTAAACTCGCCCACAAAGGCTACGGGGGTAACCCCTTCCTCATAACCGGGCAGTTGCTGGACCTCGGCCATGATGGTCGTCATCTGCCGGGCCGACTGGTCATAGACCAGCTTGGTGTAGACATAGGCGCCGTTGGAGCAGATGGCCATCCGCACCAGAAGGAAAGCGCACAGCGCCGCCGTGCACCAGCCCCACAGGGCGCGGGGCGGCTTGGGCAGTTCCAGGCCGGAAAACAGCAGCAGCGGCACCGCATACACCAGGAACAACGCATGCTGCATAAGGATATACACATTGCCGGAGGCCAGCAGATAGATCACGTTGAGCCCCAGCGGCAGCAGCGCCACCGCCAGCAGCGCCTGCACCACGGTGCGGCGGTTCTGCCCCCGCAGGCGCAGCACCAGCCCCAGCACACTGAGTACAAGCAGCAGGGCCGTTGCCGCCCGCATGCCGCGGTCATTCCAGCCGGAATAGCCCAGCAGCGTCTCCAGGAAATTTTTGTATACCGCCGGGATGCCCGCCAGAATGGCGGCAGGCCCCAGACGGGTCAGTTGGGCCAGTCCGTTGCCGGTATCGGCCAGCTGGTAGCCGGTCAGCGCCAGCGAAATTTTAACCGTGACAAGATACAGGATGCCGCCCGTGGCCACCGAAGCCACCGCCCGCACCCCGTGGAGCAGCCAGGCGCGCCAGGAGGTGCCCTGCAGCGCTTCCCGCAGAAGGATCAGCAAAAACAGCCCCAGCGCGAACTGGATGTAGGACTGGTAGAGCGCCAGACAGCCGCAGAAGAGCACCGCAGCCGCCGCGAATCCCGGCACGGGGCGCGCTTTTTCCAGGCAGAACACCCCGGCGCAGGCCAGCAGCATGGCCAGCAGGTAGGCGTCGGTTTCATAGGTATAGGTGGCCAGCAGGGCCGTCACGCTGGCACAGCACCCCAACAGCGCTGTGAGCAGTGCCGCGGCACCCCGCCGCAGCTGCAGCAGCCGTGCGATGCAGTACCCGGCCAGGGCCGTATAGACGATACTGAACCCGCCGATGAGCCAGGGCGCCGCCACTTTGCCGCGGATGAGCGGAAAATAGAGATTCTGTGCCCAGCGCCCCAGCACATACATCGTCCACTGGGCATCAAACACCAGCACTGTGCTGTCATGGTTGGGGAACAGGTTGGCAAAGGCAAAGCCGTGGGCCACCACCATGCTGAGCAGCGCGGCCAGCGACACCGCCGCCAGCAGCGCTGTATCCACCTTTTTGCAGCCGGTGCGCAGCTTTTCTTCCATTGTATCCAGAAATCGTCCCATAGAAGGGCCACTCCTTACCGTTGATTTTACGGCTGCGCCGCAGTTTCGTAGATGGCACGCAGTTTGGCGGCATCACCGTTTGTGGGGGGCTGCCAGCTGCGCTGCGCCTTTTTGAAGGGGGCGTTCTGCGGCACGATCAGCCGCCCGATCACGCCGCGCACCAGACGGCTTTTGTGCTGGTCGTTGAAAAAGTAGGCATAGGCCAGTTTCACCGTGCGGTCCTTGGGGTATTCCCGGTGCAGCAGTTCCACCATGGCGCGCCACTCGGCAGCCATCCGCCGGCGGGCGTTCTCGTTGGTAGAAACGCCCTCGCCGTACTCGTACCAGGTGGTCAGGCGGTCATACCGCTGGATGCGGATGCCCCGCACGGCAAACAGCCGCACCGAGAAATCCTCGGCCAGGCGCACATGCCCGGCCATGGTATGCAGCGCATCCAGAAGCAGGTCCCGCTCATAGACCATGCCGCAGCCGCTGATGCCGTCATCGTAAAGCAGCAGATTGCGCTTGATGGCGACGGCGTCATAGTGTGCGGGGTCGTAGGGCGTGCGGTCAAAGGGCGTTTCGCCGGGGGCCGGGGTAGGTTCCGGCTTGGGCGTGTAATACGCCTGTTTTCCAAAGGCTACCCGGGGGGCATCGGCCTGCAGCCGTTCCAGCCACCAGGCCAGCGTTTCGGCATCATAGAGGTAATCCCCCGGCGAGAGGGTCAGAACCCACCGGGTCTCCACCCGCAGCGCCGCCGAAAGGATATTCATCACGGTACCGCCGTTTTCCTGCATGCGCAGGGCCTGTACATCGGTGATGCCGTGCGCCGCCAGATAGCTGCGGCTTTCCTCAAAAAAGGGCTGCGGCGAGCTGTCATCGGCGAGCACCACCGCAAAATCGCGGGTGGTCTGCATCGCCAGCGAAGCCAGCGTGCGCCGCAGCGCATCCGGGTCGGGCCGGTATTGTGCCACCAGCACAGTCAACAGTTTTTCCATAACGGCCCTCTCCCCCGGTTTGTGTTATTCCATACGGCCCATTCTGCCGCGCCAGAAATCCAGCGCGCCGCGGAAGGCACCGTAACTGCGGCCCTTTTTGCGGCCCAGCAGTTTTGTCAAAGCGTACCGCGCCGCCCCGGAAATCAATACCGGCAGCGTTCTGGCGCGGATCTGCAAGGCACTTTTGCCCTTGCAGGTCAGGTACAGCGTGTTGCGGGTGATGTAGTACACCGACAGCATCCCGCCGGCGCTGCCCCCCGCCTTGTGCCAGATCCTGGCATCGGGCAAAAACCACATCGGCACCCCGGCATCGGCCAGGCGGATGCAGTAGTCCACGTCCTCGCAGTACATAAACAGCGTTTCATCCAGGAATCCCACCTCTTCAACCACCTGCCGCGGCAGCAGCACGCAGCAGAAGGTGATGAAACTGACCTGCTTTTTCTCGGCAAAGGCCGGACCGTCCTTTTCGTGGCCGCCCAGATGTTTGACCTTGCCGGTGGCACGGTCCAGCTCGCCGCCCGCAAACCAGATTTCATCCGGCGGGTCCAGGAACAGCATCTTGGGGCAGCTCACCGCCCTGGCCGGGGTCTCCCGCAGCAGCGTTTCAAGGAAATCCGGCGCGACCACGGTATCGTTATTCAAAAGCAGCACCCAGTCGCAGCCATCGGCCAGGGCGCGGCGCATGCCCACGTTGTTCACCGCTGCAAAGCCGCTGTTGGCCTCCTGGGGCAGAAAGACGGTGTTTTCCGTCAGATGCTTTTGCAGCTGCTGCACTGAATCATTGGTGGAGGCATCGTCCAGCAGGATGATTTCAAAATCCCGGTAGGTCTGTTTTTGCAGACTTTCCAGGCACTGGACGGTATCCTGCCAGCCATTGTAGTTGGAGATGACAATCCCGACGTTTGGCATGGTTACTCCTTAAACGAATTGACGGCGTCGATGACGGCCTGGACCTGCTCCTCGGTCATGCCGTAGTACATGGGCAGGCTGAGCTCGGTGGCGGAGATTTCCTCCGCCAGGGGCAGCGCGCCGCGGGCAAGGCCCAGTTCCTGATAGGCGCCCTGCAGATGAATGGGCGTGGGATAGTGTTTGTTGGTGCCGATACCCAGGCCGTTGAGGTGGGCTTCCAGGGCGTCACGGTTCTGGCAGCGCACCGCAAAAATATGGTACACATGCTCACAGCCTTCGGCTACCGTGGGCAGCACCACCGCCGGGTTGGTGATTCCGGCGCAGTAGCGGGCCGCGATGCGGCGGCGCTCGGCGTTCATCCGGTCCAGATGGGGCAGCTTGGCCGCCAGGAAAGCTGCCTGCAGCTCATCCAGGCGGGAGTTCTGCCCTTTATAAATATGATGGTACTTATAATCGCTGCCGTAGTTGCCCAACGCCCGCACCTTTTTGGCCAGGTCGGGGTCGTTGGTGGTGACGCAGCCTGCGTCGCCCAGCGCCCCCAGATTTTTGCCGGGATAGAAGCTGAACCCGGCGGCATCCCCCAGGCTGCCGGCGCGGCGGCCCTGCCAGGTGGCACCGTGGGCCTGGGCGGCATCCTCGATGACCTTGAGGCCGTGGGCTTTGGCGATGGTGTTGACGGCATCCATCTGGGCGCACTGGCCGTAGAGATGCACGGCGATGATGGCCTTGGTGCGCGGCGTGATGGCGGCCTCGATGCGGTCGGGGTCGATGTTATAGGTTGCCAGCACCGGCTCCACCAGCACCGGCGTTGCCCCGGCATAGCTCACCGCCAGTACGGTGGCGATAAAGGTATTGGACGGCACAATGACCTCGTCCCCGGGGCCGATGCCCAGGGCTTTGAGGATCAGTACCAGAGAATCCAGACCGTTGCCGCAGCCGATGCAGTAGTCCACGCCGCAGTACCGGGCAAACGCCTCCTCAAAAGCCGTATCCTCGCGGCCCTCAATGTACCAGCTGTTTTGCAGCACGCGGTCAAAGGCCGCGCGCAGTTCTTTGTCCAGTTCCTTCTCCATGGGGCGGAAGGAAACAAACGGCACCGAAATCGGCGAATTGGGCATAGTCTGCGCCTCGTTTCACAAAAATTGGTCCGCAGGCATACAATGCCTACTATATCGTCTTATTATACAACGATTCGTACTCTTTCGCAACCAAAAAAAGCAGGGCGTCCCCTTGGCGGGAAACGCCCTGTCCGGTTCATTGGCGGCTCTGCCGCGGCGTTTTGCGGGTGGCACATTTGGGCCCGCAGCCGCACTCATCAATACACACATGATCGGCGCAGCAGCAGCGGCCCTCCAGATACTTGCAGCCCTTGTCGTCACAGCGGACCTCGGTTTCCACCGTGGCGGGGGCATTGTCAGTGGCCACGTTGCCCACGCTCTCGTTGCAGCGGTAACTGCTGCACACGGCGTCCTTCTCCCCCGCGTGGTGCACCTTGATGCTGCCCAGGCAGCAGGCACCGGCTTTATTGTGGCAGCAATCGTACTGCGCACAGTCGAGATAAACCATCTTGAAACACCTCCGGGCCTAGTGTGCCCGGGGCTGCGATGGATATACGCAAAAGAAAAACAGCGCTGCGAAAAACGCAACGCTGTTTTGGTTGGGCCGGCCGGATTTGAACCGACGGATGGAGGAGTCAAAGTCCTCTGCCTTACCGCTTGGCGACGGCCCAATAAAAAGAAAAGACCGTGCGGGACTGGGCCTACACGGTCTTTGGTGGGGTGCCTAGAGAGATTCGAACTCTCGGCCTCCAGAGCCACAATCTGGCGCGCTAACCAACTGCGCCATAGGCACCACGAAATGCGCCCGAAGGGACTCGAACCCCTGGCCCACTGCTTAGAAGGCAGTTGCTCTATCCACCTGAGCTACGGGCGCACATGGTTCTTTCCCACAGGGGCACGCTACGAGGGCTATTATACCAGACGTTTTGGGCCAAGTCAAGAGGGCAAGCCAAGATTTTTTTGCATTTTTTTACAAGGTCGGCGGCAGCGGGTCCACAAAATAAAGTTCGTACCAGAGGATAAAGCAGTAAAAGCTCCAGATTTTGGTCATAGCATTGATTTTGCCGGTGCGGTGGTCCTCCAGCAGCTCACACAAAGCCCGGGTATCAAAAAAGCGCTCGGCCACCGCCCCCACAAACTTTTCCCGCACCATGGTATAGTAGGTGTCCTGCCGCAGCCAGTCGGCCAGCGGCACCGGGAAGCCCCGCTTTTTGCGCCCCGAAAGCACCGGCGGCAGACTGCGCGCTGCGGCCGCCCGCAGCGCAATTTTGGTTTTGCGGCGGGTGCAGCGGAAGGTACGCGGCAATCCCATGGCCACCGCCAGCACCTCCCGGTCCAGAAACGGCACCCGCAGTTCCAGGCTGTGGGCCATGCTCATACGGTCCGCCTTGCGCAGAATATCCCGGGGCAGCCAGGTATGCAGGTCCACCCATTGCAGCGCCGTGGCTTCGTCCAGACCGCGCACCTTATCAAAATACGGCTTGAACCGCTGGGCCGGTGTCTGGGAGGAATATTTGCGTTTGAGGTAACGGTCCCGTTCCTCGGGGCCGGAAAACACATAGTTGGCCCGGGCACAGCGCCGCCAGCGGCTTTGGGCACCGCGGCGGAAAAAGCCGCACCCCGGCGCCACGCGGGCCAGCAGACGCCGCACGCCCCGGGGCAGCCGCTGCCAGGCCTGCATATGCACCCCCTGGCAGTAGAGCGGATACCCGCCGAACAGCTCGTCGGCCCCCTCTCCTGAGAGGACCACCTTCACCCGCTGCCGGGCACTCTTGCAGAGGAAATACAGCGGCACCTCCGCCGGGTTGGGCATGGGTTCATCCAGATACCACTGAATGGCCCGGTTGGCCGCGAAAAACTCCCCGGCGCTGACGGTGGTTTCGGTGCAGGGCACCCCCAGGGCTTCGGCAGCTTCCCGGGCAGCGGGCAGCTCGGAATAGGCTTCCTCGGCATAACCCACCGAGAAGCATTGCAAATTTTTCTGCTGCTGCGCCGCCTTGTAGGCCGTCAGGCTGGAATCCACCCCGCCCGACAAAAAACAGCCCACTTCCACATCGGCGATTTTGTGGGCGGCCACACTGCCGGTAAAGGCCTTGTCAATGCGCTGCGCCCATTCGTCCAGCGTGCGGTCCGGCCGGAACTGATAGCGGATTTTGCCGTACCGCTCCACCGCAAGGCGGCCCTCCCGCCAGGTGAAGCTGTGCCCCGGCAGCAGTTCGTAGACGCCGGTGAAGAGCGTTTCGTCCCCGGGCAGGTACTCGATGCTCAGATAATCGGGCAGGCGGTCCTCGTTGAACCGTTTGACAAAACCGGGATGGGCCAGAAAGGCCTTGATCTCACTGGCAAAGAGTAGCAGTCCCCCCCGCCGGTAATAGTACAGCGGCTTGATGCCGAAAAGGTCCCGGGCGCCGAAGAGGCTGCCGGTGGTGCGGTCCCACAGCACAAAGGCAAACATCCCCCGCAGTTTGCCGGGCAGCGCCTTGCCCCACTGCTCCCAGCCGTGGAGCAGCACCTCGGTATCCGAATGGGTTGCAAAGGTATGCCCTGCCGCCGAAAGCTGCCGCGCCAGTTCCCGGTAGTTGTAGATTTCGCCGTTGAACACCAGCACCAGGCTGCCGTCCTCGTTGAACATGGGCTGGCCGCCGCCCTCCAGGTCGATGATGGACAGCCGCCGGTGCCCCAGTGCCGCCCGGTCATCGGCATACAATCCCTCGCCGTCGGGGCCGCGATGGCGGATCAGTGCCGCCATCGCCTGCACGGTGCGGCGGGCTTCGGCGGGGTCGTGGCGTGCTTCGGCAAAGCCGACAATACCGCACATAGCGAGTCTCCTTCCCTATACAAAAAGCGGGCCTTGGCGGCCCGTTACCCATTGGCAAAAACCTTGCGCCAGTAAGCCCCCTGCCGCAGCCAGTACCAGGCCCGCCGGGCGGGACCTTCGCCGGGCGCCAGCAGATGGCAAGTTCCGCACCCGCGGCGGCGCAGAGAGGCCGCCCGCCCCAGCAGGTGTTTGTCGGGGCTAAAACGGTGCACCACCCCCCAGGGTGCCGTATACCACACCGAGGGGTGCAGCACCGGCAGGGTGACCGCCGCCTGCTGGACCAGATCCTCCACCAGCGGCCGGGCCAGGTTGGCCCCCGCCGCCGTACAGAAATAGGAGGCCCGCCCCTGGCGGGGGTTCATCTCAAAAAGGACCGCCTCCCCACCGGCGGTGTATTTCAGGTCAAAATTGGCATAGCCCCGCCAGCCGCTTTGGCGCAGCAGGTCCGCCAATGCTGTAAGCAAAGCGGTATCCTGCCGGGCGGGTTCGGTGAGGATGGCGCCGTAGTTGCCCACCCCCTCGGGGGTGCGCTCCTGCAAAAGCACCTGCCCCTGCACGATCCAGGGCACGCTGCCGTCCCGGGCGCAGTAGGCGTTGACCACCCCCAGCGCCGTGTCGGCCCCGGGGATATACTCCTGCAGCAGCATGGCGCCATGGTACCCGCCCTGGGCTGTTGCCGCCAAAATTTCTTCCAGTTCGGCCGCGCTGTTTACCAGATAGACCTTGCGCTTGCCGGGGAACCGGCAGTTCCAGTAGGCCGGGGAATCCGCCGGTTTGGCGATGACCGGCCACCCGAAAGGCAGTTCCGGCAGCGGTGCCCCGCAGGGCAGCGCAACACTCTGGGGCGTGCGCAGGCCATGGGCCGCACAGACTTTTGCAAAGCCCTCCTTGGTACCGAGAGACTGCACTGTTTCGGGTGCCGGGCAGGCGAACCGGTAGTAAGGTGCCAGTGCCTCCCGGCAGCGGGCCAGCTGCATGGTGTAACCATCGGCGCAGGAAACCAGCAGGCAGGTTTTGTCGGGGTGGGCTTTGGCCAGCGACTGCAAAACGGCGGTAATGACCGCATCTTCCTCCAGCCGCGGATGCTCCACCGCCGCTTTCACCAGCCGGCTGTGGGCCAGCGCCGGCAGCGCCTTTTTACAGACTGCCACACTGTGCACGCCGTACGCCTCAAAAAAGCTGCGCGCCATGCCGTAGACATTGGCATCACCGCCCAACAAAACAGGCAAGACCCCGGCCACCGCCATCACCCCCTGTCTTAGTGTATGACAAAGGGGCTTGGCTATGCGCCGGGGTCCTGGAATTTTCCTGTATTACGGTTTTTCTGAAAGCGGGCGGGTATCGGTCCAAACGTTGCCGCTCGTATCGTATAGGTGGACTATCAGGTCCGCCGTGGTCACGGCATCATCCTGACAAATCCAACCATCTTTTGTTTCCTCCTCCCAAAAATTTCCTTGCCAAACTTCGCCTTGGAAGCCGTCTCCGCTGTCCCATGTTCCTTGGGAAGCCAGCTCGATCTTCGCCATCGGTTCTCCGGCCACACCGTTCACCCGCAGCTCCACTGTCACCGCCTGCACCTGCATCCAGACGGGACGCTCAATTTCCAGCTCCACTGGGTAGCTGGTCAGCGTCAGCAGGGTCTGACCGTCCTCCTCGCGTACCCGATAGCCATAGGCATATTCCTCGCCAGAATTTCCCCAGACAAACCGGGGCCGGAAGTTCTCCTCACTGCAATCCACCGTACCCAGTGTTTCATTGGTAGCGGTGCCGGCAGCGGTTTTCCACTGCACCGAAAGGTCCACTTTCTCCCCCACCCAAAAGATCACGCCGCTTTCCACCCGGTAGATGCCATCGGCTCCGGGGGTCAGGTCCAGCAGTTCGGTGGTGCCGTCGTACCGGCCGCCCCGGTGCACCAGCACCAGCTGGCCGGTCATGCCCTCGGTAACGGTGCGGGGGGTGACCTCCACGCTGACGGGCGCCCAGGTACCGTCCAGATCCCGTACCACCTGGCCGGTGGGCCTCCAATTCCAGTCCAGCACGGTGGCTTCGCCCTGGCGTACCGCCGCCTGCAGTTCCTCGATTTTCGCCGAAAGTTCGCTCTGGGTGGTGGAAAAATTTGCCTGCATCATGGCATAGCTCTGCTGCAAAGCCTGCACCTGGCGGTCGTACTGGTACGCCATCCCCACCAGCACGCACACAAGCACCAATGCCATGCCCAGGGCCGCGCCGCCCCAAATCCGGGTCCGGCGCTGCTTTTCGGCATCCCGGGCTTCCAGCAAGGCCCGCAGGGCATCCAGCGTCAGGGTCGGCTCGGGGGCGCCGCTCTCTCCGGCTTCGCTGCCCAGCAGTTCCTCCACCCCCACGTCCAGCGCGGCGGCCAGTGCCTGCAGATTATCCAGGCTGGGCAGGGCGGTGTCCTTCTCCCATTTGCCCAGTGCCTGGCGGCTGACACCCACCTGTTCGGCCAGTGCTTCCTGACTGAGGCCCTTGTTTTTGCGTGCGGCCTGGATGTTCTGTCCCAACGTCATCCCCGATGCCCCCTTTCTGTACCGCCATTGTACCACAGCCCCTGCCAAAACACCAGCAACCCGCCTTGTCAAACCGGCAACTCGTGGTTGCCGGGGTGATTTTGCGCATACTATAAAGCAGTTCAGGGGAAATGAGGGACACGGCATGTGTGGAATTGCGGGATTTATCAACGCCCGGGCGGAAGCCGACGGCGCGGTGCTGCAGGGGATGCTTGCACGCATCGCCCACCGCGGGCCGGACGGCCAGGGCGTTTTTGTACAGGGGCGGGCCGCCCTGGGGCACCGGCGGCTGGCCATTATTGATTTGGACGGAGGCCCCCAGCCCATGTTCAACGAGGACGGGCGGCTGGCCGTGGTGTTCAACGGGGAGATTTACAACTACCAGGCACTCACCGAGGAGCTGACGGCTGCCGGGCATACCTTTGCCACAAAATCCGACACCGAGGTGCTGCTCCACGGCTGGGAGGAATGGGGCCGGGACCTTTTGCCCCGGCTGCGGGGGATGTTTGCCTTTGCCTTGTGGGACCGGGAGAACGAAACGCTGTTCTGTGCCCGGGACTATTTCGGCATCAAACCGCTGTATTACTACGAAGCCGAGGACGGCACCCTGCTGTTTGCCAGCGAGATCAAAGCCTTTCTCGACCACCCGGCCTTTGAAAAGCAACTCAACGAAAGCCAGCTGGAACTGTATCTGAGTTTTCAGTACTCCCCGGGGGAGGATACCTTTTTCCGGGGGGTGAAAAAGCTGCTGCCCGCCCACTGCCTGACGCTGGACGGCAGCGGCCTGCGGGTGGAGCGCTGGTGGCAGGCGGATTTCACGCCGGAGCTCTCCCCCACCGACTGGCCCCAGACCATCGACGAGACGATGCAGGACAGTGTGGCCGCCCACAAAATCGCCGATGTGGAGGTTGCGGGGTTTCTTTCGGGCGGGGTGGATTCCGCCTACATCACGTCACTGGCCCGGCCCACCCGCTGCTATACCATCGGCTATGCAGAGGAAGGCTATGACGAAGCCGCCGAGGCCGCCCATCTGGCCCGGGTGCTGGGCATTCAGAACCGGGTGCGGCGCATCACGCCGGAGGAATTCTGGGACGCCATTCCCGCCGTGCAGTACCACATGGATGAACCCCTGGCCGATGCAGCAGCGGTGGCGCTGTATTTTCTCAACGGCGAGGCAGCCCGGGATGTGAAGGTCTGCCTTTCCGGCGAGGGGGCCGACGAATTTTTTGCCGGGTACAACATTTACAAAGAGCCCTTTACCGCCAGCTGGCACGACCGCCTGCCCGCCGGGCTGCGCCGGGCGTTGGGGGCGGTGGCCCAGCGGCTGCCTGCGGTGCCGGGGGTGAATTTTCTGGTACGGCGGGCCCTGCCGCTGGAGGAACGGTACTACGGCAACACCGCCCTGATGACCGAGCGGCAGAAGCGCAGGCTGCTGCGCCACGATTACCGTGCCGCCCTGCCCTTTGACCTGGCCCGCCCCTACTGGCAGGCCAGCGCCGGGCTGGACCCGGTGACCCGGATGCAGTGGTGCGACCTGCACCTGTGGCTGGCGGGGGACATTCTTTTGAAAGCCGACAAGATGAGCATGGCCCACAGCCTGGAACTGCGGGTGCCCTTTCTGGACCGGGAGGTATTTGCCCTGGCCCGTCGGCTGCCCCCCGACGCCAAAGCCGATGCCCGCCAGACCAAAAAGGCGCTGCGGGCGGCCGCCGCACGGCATCTGCCGCTGCCCAGTGCCGAGCGAAAAAAGCGGGGCTTTCCGGTGCCGGTGCGGGACTGGCTGCGGGACCCCGTCTACGCCGCCCGGGTGCGGGCCGCTTTCGACAGCCCGGCCGCGGCGCGCTTCTTTCAGGTGCGGCAGCTGCATATACTGTTAGACCGGCACTTGCGGCGCCGGCAGGACAATTGGCGGCAGATCTTTTGCATCTACTGCTTTCTGGTTTGGTATGAGCAGTTTTTTGGGAGTGATGCGGCATGAATTTGTGTGAGCTTTTGCAGGCCACCGACGGCGTACTGCTGCAGGGCGACGCCCGCGCCGAGGTGAACGCCCTGTGTTATGATTCCCGCGCCGTACAGCCGGGGGCTTTGTTTGTCTGCCTGCCCGGTCTGCACACCGACGGCCACGACTATGCGGCCCGGGCAGCGGCGGCAGGGGCGGCGGGCATTGTGTGTGAGCGGCCGATTGCCGGTTTGCCGGAATCCCTGCCCGTGGTACAGGTGACCCACAACCGCCGGGCGCTGGCCCAGCTGGCCATCCGGCTCTACAGCGAACCGGCCAAAGAAATGACGATGATCGGCATTACCGGCACCAAGGGCAAAACCACCACCGCCCACCTGATTGCCGCGGTGCTGACCGCCGCGGGGCACAAGGTGGGGCTCATCGGCACCAACGGGGTAAGCTGGCCGGGGTTCCGGCAGCCGCTGGACCACACCACCCCCGAGAGCAGCGATTTGCAGCAGCTGCTGCGCCGGATGGCCGACGCAGGCTGCGATGCCTGTGTGATGGAAGTTTCCAGCCTGGGGCTGAAGATGGACCGGGTGACCGGCATTGAGTACGACATCGGCATCTTCACCAACCTTTCCCCCGACCACATCGGCCCCGGGGAGCACGCCAGCTTTGCCGAGTACCGCGCCTGGAAAAGCGTACTGTTCCGGCGGTGCCGGGTAGGTATTGTGAACGCCGACGATCCCCAGACCGAAGCTATCCTGACCCAGCACACCTGCCGGGTGGTGACCTACGGCATGGACCATCCGGCAGATTGGCAGGCCGGGCAAAAAATCACGCTGCTGCGGCAGTCGGATTTTCTGGGGGTAGCGTTCACGGCCACCGGCCCCGGCGGGACCGAACAGCCCTACCAAATCGCCATGCCGGGGCGGTTCAGCGTGTATAACGCGTTGGCGGCCATCGCGGCGGCAGGGGTGCTGCATCTGCCCGAAGCCGCCGTGCAGACCGGGCTGCGGCAAGCCGCGGTGCAGGGCCGGGTGGAACCGGTGCCGCTGGATGCCCCCTTTACCGTGGTACTGGATTACGCCCACAACGAAGCCGCTGCCGAAAACCTGCTGACCGCCCTGCGGGCCTACCAGCCCACACGGCTGGTGGTAGTGTTCGGCTGCGGCGGCGGGCGCAGCCGGGTGCGGCGGTTCGGCATGGGGGAAGCCTGCGCCCGGCTGGCAGATTTCTGCATCGTCACCGAGGACAACAGCCGCGGGGAACCGCTGGCGGATATTCTGGCGGATATCCGCACCGGGATGCGCCGGGGTAATCCCGACACCCCCTTTGTGGAAATCCCCGACCGGCGGCAGGCTTTGTACTACGCCCTGGACCACGCCCGGCCCGGGGACATTGTGGCGGTCATCGGCAAGGGGCACGAAACCACCCTGCAGCGCGGCGAGGAAACGCTGCCTTTCTGCGAGCGGGAAATCCTGCAGGCGTACATGAAACAGAAAAAGGCATAACAAAAGCGGAGGCATCCCGGGTTCGGGGCGCCTCCGTCTTTTTATCGTTCCTGCAGGATTTTCAATTCTTCTTCGGTGAGTTCCCGCCACTGGCCGGGGGCCAGGGCCGGGTCCAGCGTTACCCCACCGATGGCATACCGGTGCAGGGCGTTGACCCCCGCGCCGTAGACGCCGAACATCCGCTTGATCTGATGGTAGACCCCCTGATGCAGCGTGACTTTTACCACACAGGGGTCCTCCCCTGCCGGTTCGGCCTCCGCCGGGGCCATGGTTTCCCCGTCGGCCAGCGTCACACCGGCGGCAAAGCCCGCCCGCATGGCGTCGGTCAGCGGCGTATCCAGCGTGACGAGATACTGCTTGTCCACATGGTGGGCCGGGGAAAGCAGGTCGTGGGCCAGGGCGCCGTCATCGGTAAGCAGCACAAAACCGGTGCTGGTCTTGTCCAGCCGCCCGGCCGGGAACAGCGCCCGCCGGGGGAAATCCGCCGCCACCAGGTCCACCACCGTGGTATCCCGTTTGTCCCGGCTGGCGCTGACGACACCTTCCGGTTTGTTCAGCATGATATACACATATTTTTGGTAGGTCCCGGCCAGCGGTGTACCGTCCACCGCCACGGCAGCATCCTCGGCCACCTGGGTATCCGCCTTGCGGCAGACGATTCCGTTCACCGCCACACGCCCCTTGGTGATGGCCTTGCGGCTCTCGCTGCGGGTCAGACCGGTGCGCTCCGACAGGTACTTATCCAGCCGCATCATTCGGCGTGCTCCTGGGTGATGGCGGCCGTCTTGCCGCGGGAAACCTGGATCAGATCCGCCGGGGCGCACTCAATTTGGGTACCGATGCGCCCGCCGGATACCAGCATCGTCGTCTGGGCCAGGCAGCTCTCGTCAAACACCGTGACGTACTGTTTCTTCATGCCCACCGGGCTGCATCCGCCCCGGATGTACCCCGTGACCTTGTTGATATCGGCCACATGGATCATGGCCACACTCTTGACGCCCGCAGCCTTGGCAGCCTTTTTCAGGTCCAGCTCGGCCAGCACCGGCACCACAAACACATAGTAGTTCCGGTCCGCCCCCTGGGTGACCAGCGTTTTGAACACCTTGGCCGGGTCCTGGCCGGTGAGCTTTGCCACCGAGGCGCCGTCCACCGCCTGGCCCTCCTCATGGGGGTATTCATGCGCGGTATAGTTGATTTTGGCCCGCTCCAGCATACGCATGGCGTTGGTTTTTGCTTCTTTTCCCATAAGAATCCCTCTTTTGCAAACTCTGTATGGCCCTTATTATAAGCCGATGCCTTTTTTTCTGCAAGGGGGCTTGACTTTAATGCTTTAAAGTGTTAAAATCCCCATATCGACAACGTATCACACAACAGGAGAAGCCGCCATGATCATCGTATTAAAACAGAACGCCCCCGCCAACCAGGTCCAGAATTTCTGTGCCGAGCTGCGCGGCATGGGCTTTGAAATCAACGATTCCACCGGCCATGACACCCACATCCTGGGCCTCATCGGCGATACCAAGGCCCTGGCCGAAAGCTGGGTGCTGGCCAACCCCGTGGTGGAAACCTGCCGCCGGGTCAGCGAGCCCTACAAGAAGGCCAACCGCAAGTTCCACCCCGACGATACCATCGTGGATGTGGGCGGGCACAAGATCGGCGGCGGCTACTTTGCGGTGATGAGCGGCCCCTGCAGCGTGGAGGGCAAGGAGCAGATCATCGGCATTGCCCAGCGAGTCCAGGCCGCCGGGGCCAGCATCCTGCGGGGCGGCGCCTTCAAACCGCGCACCAGCCCCTACAGCTTCCAGGGGCTGCGGGCCGAAGGGCTGGAGCTTTTGCAGGAGGCCCGGGCCGTCACCGGGCAGCCCATCGTCACCGAGCTGATGAACAACGAGCACATTCCCCTCTTCCTGGACGCCGGGGTGGACATGATCCAGATCGGCGCGCGCAACATGCAGAACTTTGAACTGCTGAAAGCCGTGGGCAAGCTGAAGATCCCGGTGCTGCTCAAGCGCGGGCTTTCCTCCACGCTGGAGGAACTGGTCATGAGTGCCGAGTACATCATGGCCGAGGGCAACCCCAACGTGGTGCTCTGCGAGCGGGGCATCCGCACCTTTGAGAACAGCATGCGCAACACGCTGGATATCTCCGCCGTGCCCATGCTGAAAAAGATGACCCATCTGCCGGTGGTCATCGACCCCAGCCATGCGGCGGGCATCGCCTTCATGGTACCGGCCCTGGCCCAGGCCGCAGTGGCCGTGGGCGCCGACGGCCTGATGATCGAAACCCACAACGACCCGGCCAAGGCCAAGAGCGACGGCGCCCAGAGCCTGACCCCCGACCAGTTCGACGCCCTGATGGGGGTGATCCGGCCGGAGCTGGAGTTCTTTGGCAAAACGCTGAACTGATTTTCCACAAAAAAGAGAAAAAAGCAGAAAAAGCGGACGGTTTTCCACCGTCCGCTTTTGTTTTGTGGAATTCAGGCGTGGTTTTCCCACTGGTTGCCGGGCACCGTGCGCCAGTCGGTCAGGTCGTAGTGCTCTTTGAGGTAGGCACCCAGGTAGTCGGCCATCTTGGTGGCGCCGGAAATGTTCAGATGATGGGGATCACAGAAATCCGTCTCCTCGCTGATGCCTGCATCCTCCATATGCTCAAACATGTTGATGTAGGCGCAGCCGTGTTCGTCGGCATACTGCTGCATGGCGTCGAAATACTGGTATTCCTCGGTGGACCAGGGCGCCGTGAAGAACACCACCTCGATGCCCCGCTCGTGGCAGGTGTTGACGATATCATCCAGCATGGCCAGCGACCGCTCCCCGATGACCCATTTTTCGGCCTGGGTCCAGTCCTGCACATCGGCCACAAACTCGCCGTCCCGGGGGTAAAAGCCCATGGTGTCCCGGAAATCCACATCATTGCAGCTGAGGGTGAAACTCTCCGCCGTCAGGTTGGTCTTGTTTTCGTGGTAGCCCACCAGGGGGATATAATAGGACAGATACCGGCTGATATCCCCTTCAAAGCACATATCCAGGTACTGCCGCTTATACTCCGAATCGGGGATAGCGGTGGTGTAGTAAATTTCGCCGTCCATATCGGTATCAAAGAGATTGCTGTTCACGTGGAAGGTTTCGATCAGGGCCACCTTGGGCGACTGGGTGCGCAGCGAATCATGGAAGAACAGCCAGGTGGTGTCCATATGCTGCCAGTTACCGGCATAGTTGTAAGCGCCGATGCCGTACTGATCGTACATTTCGTTGACGTTGACGTTGCGCCACGCATGGCTGGAGCCATAGACAATGACATCCAGCGAGTTTTCCGGCAGGTCGTGGAAGGCGTTGATGCCGTCGATGGCCACGTCATCCCCGGTGGGGCGGGTAACATGCCCCAGGGCCGCGATGCCTGCCGCAATCAGCGCCAGACACAGCAGGCTTGCCGCAATTTTTTTGACCATTGTGTGTTCCCTCCGTCAGAACTGAGAATAAATAAAGTTGGATGCCTCGAACCCGGGGCCATAGACACCCAGCAGCAGAATGACCAGCACACCGAAGGTCACAACAAGCACCTGGCAAAGCCAGCTCTGCCGCGCAATGCCCTGGCGGATGGAAATCCCCTTGTATTTGCACAGGTCGGCCGCAAACAGCACCGCCAGATAGACCAGCAGCAAGAAGAAGTTGACCTCATCCAGCCCGCACAGAAACAGCGAACCGTCAAACAGGACCTCGAAATTTGTAGCCGTGAAGATGCCTTTGAGGATGGTGAGAGAATCCATCAGCCGATTGGCGCGGAAGAATGCCCAGCTGAGATTCACACAGACAAAGGTGCACAGTACCTGCACCGCCTTGTGGCCCAGGGTATCGGTGTCCAGGCCGGTGACCTGCAAGAGGGCCTTGCGCACCGGGCGCAGCCAGTCCCCGATGACCTGGTACAGGCCGTTGAGCAGGCCCCAGGCTACAAAGGTCCACTGGGCGCCGTGCCACAGGCCGCTGACCGCAAAGGTGATGAGCACGTTGAGATACTTGCGCGCCTTGCCCTTGCGGTTGCCGCCCAGAGGGATATAGAGATAATCCCGGAACCAAGTGGACAGCGAGATATGCCACCGGTGCCAGAACTCGGCGTTGGAGCGGGAGAGGTACGGCGCCTGGAAGTTGTCGATGAGGTCGATGCCCAGCACCTTGGCCGCGCCCATGGCCACCGTGGTGCAGCCGGAAAAGTCGCAATAAAGCTGCACGCCGAACAGCAGGGTGGCCACAATATAGAACCAGCCGTCGAAGCCGTTGTCCAGGTAATAGACGGTATCCACAAAGATGGCGGCACGGTCGGCGATGACCACTTTGAGGAAGTAGCCCCAGATCATCAGCAGAACGCCGTCGCGCAGGTTGTCAAATTCAAGCTTGCGGGGCGCATGGAACTGGGCCAGCAGGCTTTTGCCGCGGCTGATGGGGCCGGACACCAGCTGGGGGAAAAATGCCACAAAAAGCGCCATCTGCAAGGGGCTTTTTTCCGCCGGTTCCCCGCGGTAGACATCGATGAGATACCCCACCGCCTGCAAGGTATAAAAAGAGATGCCCATGGGCATCAGCCAGCTCATGGCTAACTAGATGTAATCAAGAGAAGAAAGGAAAAGCACAATCCAGACGGAACCGGCGGTTGTATCAAGAAATATTTGTGGAATAGCAAGAACTTTGATATAATGGGAACAGGAACCCCGGAACCGGGAGAAAGGCAGGAGGATAAATGCACATAAGCTATAAACCCCTCTGGCACACGCTGGTTGAGCGCAATATGAGGAAAGAGGACTTGCGGATTGCCGCCGGTCTTACCACAAATATGATTGCCAACATGGGTAAGGGCAAAAATATCAGCATGGAAACGCTGGTTCGTATTTGCGAAGCCCTGAATTGTGGCATTTTGGATGTAATAGAATTGGAGAAGGAAGACCATTCTGTTGATAAAGCAGAGTGATAAATTTGAACGTGGAGTATTTACAAAAATGCACCAAGGGGAGAAGAATACATGGCAAAACAAAATATTTATGATAATGATAGCTTTTTTGAAAATTTCAAGAATCTTCGCAACAACAAGATTAATTTCAATGATTGCATAGAAACCCCGATTCTACTTGCGATGATTCCAGAAGTAGATGGAAAAAGGGTACTGGACATAGGTTGTGGCATGGGACAACACGCAAAGCAGTATTCTGATATGGGGGCTGAATCTGTATTGGGTATTGATATTTCTGAGAAAATGCTTGAGTATGCAAAGGAACATTTCCATGCAAAAAATATTACTTACCGACAAATGGCATTGGAAGATATATGTCAAATTGATGAGCAGTTCGATTTGATTACAAGTTCCTTAGCATTTGATTATGCCGAAGATTTAGACAAACTAATGAAAAATATATATGGTCTATTAAAATATGGTGCCCATTTTGTATTTAGTATGTCTCATCCAATGGCAACCGCATGGGATGGTCAATATGATAGATATACCCGGACAGAATCGGGCGAAAGACTTTATGCGAATATCAGCAACTATATGGTTGAGGGAAAAAGGACAGTCAAATGGGTTGTCGAGGACTATGAAGTTTATCATCGAACATTTTCCAGTATTGTTAATACTATAGTAAATGCTGGATTTTTGATTGAAGAATGCGAGGAATCTCATGTATCCGATGAAATGAGAAAGCAGTATCCAGCCCAGTTTGGTGGAACACTTCACCGACCAGATTTTATATTTTTTAGATGTAAAAAACAATCGTAAAATGATGAATCCAGATTGAAATACTGAAGTAAAAATTCAATTCATTACACAAAGCTGCCGTTGCAGGAACACTCATTCCCACAACGGCAGTTTTCATTTTCTCTTGCGCCGGAAGTTGAAGGGGCTGTTCTTGATGTTCGGCGCTTTTGACAGTATCCTTTTCAATATCTTCTGTTCATCCGGCGGCAGCTTGTAAAAGTCAAGGCCGAGCGTATTGAAAATGACCGCCCACACCTTTCCGAGATAATCCCCGGAGGATTGAATGGCTTTCCGAATATCCATCGCCACTTTCTTTGCGGCAGAGTAATCCGGCGTGCTGTCAATGTCATGTTCATGGGCTTTCCGTATGTCATGGAGAATGGCGTCCCATGTTTTGTGCGTCACATGGCAGAAGAAATCTTCTTCCTTTACCTCTGCGGCAAGGATGGTCTTTGAATAGAAATCATTTTCCGCCTGCTTGTATTTCCGGATGATGGTCTGCCGCTGTTCTTCCAAAGTCTCATACAGGGTGCGGAAAGTGGAGGTTGCATGACCGTCTATGTATATCTCCGTGTCGGTCATAAGCTGCTCAAATTTATCGTTGGTAGCAATCTCACACAGGAGCCGGTTGTTGATACGGCCACTCTTTAGCAGCGCCACCATTTCATCATTCAGGTGCAGTTCCATCAGGGGCGTGTTTATCTGCTCCCGGTTTTCTGTCCGGCAGAACAGGTAATCAAGAGATACCTCATAGAAATCCGCCAGCGTGATAAGATTGCCGTGGTTGATTTCCTTATTGTCGTTGGCTTCATAGCTGGCGAGGGCTGATTTTGAAATGCCGGTTTGCTGCGCCAGTTCTTCCAGATTTAAGCCTTTATCTTTGCGTAACTCCCAAAGGCGTTCCTGTATGGTAGTTGCCCTCAGCATAGGGCGCTCACTCCTTTCCGGCGGCTGTTTTCCTGCCGCTAACTGGATTATACCATACTTTCCATAATCGTGGAAATTTCCGTTTTTCGCCCCGAAATCCTACTTTGTGGATATACGGCACAGGGAACAAAAATGGTCTATGATACAGGTAGTTCATCGATGGATTATTCCAATCGAATGACCGGCCTGTATGGGATATGCTCCCCGGCGATGTAGCGCAACGACTTGCGGCAGGGAAATGGAGGAACCCTGACCGCAACGAGCGTACCAAAGGGAGCGAAACGCCGTTGTGAGAGCCAGGGGCAGGAACGACATCAGGGAGAACCGGCGAAAATGAACACCGAATTGATACCAAAACACAACAATCTGATAGGGCATAGTCTACCCTATCCGTAATACTACGGGGGATTTCCGGACGGTTCTATGGCCGCTTTTTCCTTGAAAATCGCCCCGAAACACGACACTAAAATCTGCTATCCGTCTATTGCGGCTGTTACGGCTGAAATGGGCGGATTTTCGTTTAAGGAGGCACCATGCCGAGAATGCCGAAAAAGAGGAAGCTGGAACTATCCTTCTTCCTCAATGAACGGGGGCGGGTAACGTACAACGACCTTTGCCGGAAATGCC
>UQZO01000014.1 GCA_900545545.1 uncultured Subdoligranulum sp.
CGTCGGCAGCGTCAGATGTGTATAAGAGACAGGCCTGGGGCGGCTGGCGGCGGCTGCGCAGCCAGGCTTTCAGTCTGGGACCGGCGCGCATGGCTCAGCCTTCCGCCACGGTGGATTGCGCCCCGGCGGTCAGCGCGTTCCAGATGGCCAGGTTGTCGGTGTAGGCCTGGGATGCTTCGCTGTCCCAGTTGCCGCGGAAGCCCAGGTACAGGGTGCCCAGCAGCTCCTGGCTGGAACCTTCCATGTCGGTGTACAGGGTGTAGTTGCCCAGGTCCAGCCCCGCCAGCACCGGGCAGTCGGTCCAGCGGTAGACCATCTTCTGCCAATCGCCGACTTCGCCGTCCGCGGGCACCGTGCCGTCCAGATACTGCAAAATCTCGGAATCCGTCTCGAACCCTTCGGGGTCCGCCAGCAGATACAGGTACATCTCGCTGTCGGCGGCCATGTCGGCGCTCAGCCTGGTCAGGCCCGCCATCTGGTTGTAGGGGTCGGTGGTGTCGTCCTCGCCGTCAAAGCTCACGGTGTACTGGTTGACCTGCACCACCACCTTGCCGTCGCCGTTGCGGTCGGTGCAGTAGGGGGTCAGGGCGTCCTGCAACGCTTCCACCGTATCGGTGGGCAGGCTCTGTGCGCCCACATAGCCGATCTCCAGATCGGGGTCCACGTGGGACATCATGTCGTGGACGATCCATGCCACAATGGCGGCAATGATGATCACCACAAGCACGATGATCTTGTTATAATGCCACCAGTTGGCAGCTTTCTCCTGCTTGGTGTATTCGCGGGGGGCCGGTTCGGGGGTGTACTGTTCGTCACTGGTTTTTGTGACCCATGCCATGGGTAGCCAACTCCTTTTGTTTTACATTCCCTCTATTCTACCACAAATCAAAAGGCAATTTGTAAACTTATTTTAACACAATCTTGAAAAGATGCCCTGAAATCGGTATCATTAAAAGAAAAGATCGCCAAACCGGG
Organism: uncultured Subdoligranulum sp.; assembly: GCA_900545545.1. Taxonomy (GTDB): domain Bacteria; phylum Bacillota; class Clostridia; order Oscillospirales; family Ruminococcaceae; genus Gemmiger. Next base: position 976 of record UQZO01000014.1, read on the forward strand.
GAGAGGACGGTACCTGTATGGAAAAAAATACCCTGCTGCTGCGCGATACCGAAGCCTTTATGCGCGGTGAACTGGACAACGTCACGGTGGCCGACGGCTGCATTGTGCTGGACCTGGTCCAGGGCAGCTATGTGCCCTACGGCTGCTACACCAGCGCTGCCATCCCCATGCCGCTGTTCGATGCGCTGTGGGTCAGCTGGAACGCGGTTTCGCCCCCGGGCACCGCGGTGGAGGCCCAGGCCCGGCTGCTGGTGGACGGCAACTGGACGGCCTGGATGGGCTTTGGCAAGTGGAGCCCCTACCTGCGGCGGGAGGGCATGCCCCTGCAGGAGCGCGGCCCCCTGCGCATGGGCGCGGATGTGATCCGGCTGGACAGCAAGCGCGCCACCCAGGCTCAGCTGCGCATTTATCTGTACACCAAGCAGGAAAAGGTCACCCCGGCCGTGCGGCTGCTGGGGGCCAGTGTGCGGGCGGCGGGGGTCATCCCGGCCCGCGGGCGGCCGGTGAACCGTCGGCTGCATCTGATGCCCTATGTGGTTTCCCGCCGCAGCGAGGCTCTGCGCCCCTGGATGGACCTGGCCATCAGCCTGGTCAGCCTGACCAACCGCTGGGGCGCCGACCTGCTGCCCGAGGAATTTGCCCAGGCCCTGCGGGACTGGCGCACCCCCGACGGCCAGGACCCGCGCAACCTGGGGTTTGCCGCCGCGGCGGCCGGCTGCTGGGGCTTCCCCACCTGGGTAAGCTGGTGCGGTCTGGCCACCCTGCGGGATGAGGTACGCCAGGGGTTCGGCACCGTGGTGGCGCTGGAATCCACCCCCGCGCAGATCACCCAGGGCTGGCCGGAACGCCGGTATGTATCGGTGCGGGGGTTCAGCACCACCGGCGGCACGCCCAAGGTGCTGTTGTGCGACCCCTGGGCCGGTGACAACGACTTTGACGCCGAGACCGAGATGCCGCTGGATGATTTCCTGGTGGCGTGGGACAATGTGGCGCTGCTCATGCGCCCCCGTGCCCTGGAGGATGGCCACACCGGCCCCCAGCGGGGCAGCGTGTGGGTGCGCCCGGCAGGGGAAACCGCCCCCGGCATCTACCGCCTGTACAGCAACGGCGAGCTGCATCTGCTGGGGGATGACTTCTGCACCAACGGCGGGGTGCTGGCCTGGAGCACGCCGGACGCACAGCCCCATGCCACCACCGGTCACCGCACCTTCCATTTTGTGGAGCCGGACCAGGGCGGCCTGCGGCTGGACCCCGAGGGGGAGCACCGCAAATACACGGTGTATGCCATCGATACGGCGGGCAGCATGCTGGTAGGCGATCTGTCGGTGTAAAAGGAGGCCCCTATGCTGGAAGAACTGCGCAAACAGGTCTACGAGGCCAACATGGAATTGCCCCGGCGGGGCCTTGTGACCTATACCTGGGGCAATGTGTCGGGCATCGACCGGGAGAAGGGCCTTGTGGTCATCAAGCCCTCCGGTGTGGAATACGACGAACTGACGCCGGAAAATCTCGTGGTGCTGGACCTGGAGGGCAACCGGGTGGAAGGGGAACTCAACCCCTCCAGCGATACCAAAACCCACCTGGAGCTGTACAAGGCCTTCCCCGGCCTGGGCGGCATCGTACATACTCACAGCCCCTACGCGGTGGCATGGGCCCAGGCCGGGCGGGATATTCCCTGCTACGGCACCACCCACGCCGACTACTTCTACGGTGCCGTGCCCTGTGCCCGCCACTTGACGAAGGAGGAGCTGGACGAGGACTACGAGAAGAACACCGGCAAAATCATCCTTGAGACTTTCACTGACCGGGGCATCGACCCGGTGGCCGTGCCGGGCGTCATCTGCCACAGCCACGGTCCCTTCACCTGGGGCAGGGATGCGGCCCAGGCCGTCTACCACGCCGTGGTGCTGGAAGAAGTGGCCAAGATGGCCCTGCTGACCCGCCAGGTGGACCCTGCCGCCGCCCCGGCACCCCAGTACCTGCAGGACAAACATTATCTGCGCAAACACGGCCCCAACGCCTATTACGGCCAGGGGCAGAACCAATAAACTGTATTTCGCCCCCGTGCCCGGCAGGGAACGGGGACGCTTTGTACGCAGGGCAAAAATACCCTGTCATTTTGACGGGAAAAAGACAAAAAGTCACAATTTTTTTAAAGTTTTTATTATTGCTTTTGACAGGGAATCATGTATAATTAAAAGTAACATGGGGGACAAGGGCCGGTAGTCTCTCATCAAATTCGGTCGGCGGCTCTGCCGGCCGCCGGATCGTCCCGGCCAAATGTATAGAGAAAGAGGTATATGTAACATGGCAAAGCTGGATCTTACCAAGTATGGCATCAGCGGCACGACCGAGATCGTGTACAACCCCTCTTATGACGAACTCTTCGCCGAGGAGACCAAGCCCGGTCTGGAAGGCTACGAGAAGGGCCAGGTCAGCGAACTGGGTGCTGTCAACGTTATGACCGGCATCTACACCGGCCGTTCCCCCAAGGACAAGTTCATCGTTATGGACGAGAACTCCAAGGACACCGTGTGGTGGACCTCTGACGAGTACAAGAACGACAACAAGCCCGCTTCCAAGGAAGCCTGGGATGCCTGCAAGAAGCTGGCTGTGAACGAGCTGTCCAACAAGCGCCTGTTCGTGGTCGATGCCTTCTGCGGCGCCAACAAAGATACCCGCATGGCCATCCGCTTCATTATGGAAGTGGCCTGGCAGGCACACTTCGTCACCAACATGTTCATCCAGCCCACGGCTGAAGAGCTGGAGAACTTCGAGCCCGACTTCGTGGTCTACAACGCTTCCAAGGCCAAGGTCGAGAACTACAAGGAGCTGGGCCTGAACTCCGAGACGGCCGTTGTCTTCAACATCACCTCCCGTGAGCAGGTCATCCTGAACACCTGGTACGGCGGCGAGATGAAGAAGGGCATGTTCTCCATGATGAACTACTTCCTGCCGCTGAAGGGCATTGCCTCCATGCACTGCTCCGCCAACACCGATATGAACGGCGAGAACACCGCCATCTTCTTCGGCCTGTCCGGCACCGGCAAGACCACCCTGTCCACCGACCCGAAGCGTCTGCTCATCGGCGACGACGAGCACGGCTGGGACGACAACGGCGTCTTCAACTTCGAGGGCGGCTGCTACGCCAAGGTCATCAACCTGGACAAGGACTCCGAGCCCGATATCTACAACGCCATCAAGCGCAACGCTCTGCTGGAGAACGTTACCCTGGATGAGAACGGCAAGATCGACTTCAACGACAAGAGCGTGACCGAGAACACCCGCGTTTCCTACCCCATCGATCACATCGAGAAGATCGTTCGCCCCGTCTCTGCGGCTCCCGCTGCCAAGAACGTCATCTTCCTGTCTGCCGACGCTTTCGGCGTTCTGCCCCCGGTCTCCATCCTGACTCCGGAGCAGACCGAGTACTACTTCCTGTCCGGCTTCACCGCCAAGCTGGCCGGCACCGAGCGCGGCATCACCGAGCCCACCCCGACCTTCTCCGCCTGCTTCGGCCAGGCCTTCCTGGAACTGCATCCCACCAAGTATGCTGAGGAGCTGGTCAAGAAGATGAAGGTCAGCGGCGCCAAGGCCTACCTGGTCAACACCGGCTGGAACGGCACCGGCAAGCGCATCTCCATCAAGGATACCCGCGGCATCATCGACGCCATCCTGGATGGTTCCATCAAGACTGCGCCCACCAAGACCATCCCCTACTTCAACTTCGAAGTTCCCACCGAGCTGCCCGGCGTCGATCCGAAGATCCTCGATCCTCGCGACACCTACGCCGATGCTTCCCAGTGGGATGAGAAGGCCAAGGACCTGGCTTCCCGCTTCCAGAAGAACTTCGTCAAGTACGAGAGCAACGAAGCCGGCAAGGCTCTGGTTTCCGCCGGCCCCCAGCTGTAAGCTGAAGGCTTCCGCCTGAAACCCTGACATAGCACCGCCCCCGCAGCCCAAAGGCCGCGGGGGCGGTTTTTTGTGTTATTCTACCGGCCACAGCAGGCGATGTTCCGCCACCGTGGGGCCGTCCAGGCGGCGCACCTTGCCGTCGGCAAAGCGGATGGTCAAAAACCGGCCGCTCACCTCGGTCACGGCGCCCAGGCCGAACACCGCATGTTGTACGGCGGCACCCACCCGGCCAATGGCCCCCAGCTCCACCGGAGGGGCTTTGGGGGCAGGCACCGCGGCGGCGGGGGCAAAGGCCGCCGCCGGTTTTGTGCCCTGTACCCGGGCGGCTTCGGCGGCCTGGCGCTCCCGCTCGGCCCGGGCCTCAGGCAGGTTGAAGAGCACCTCCTGGGTGAACACCGAGGGCATGGCCGGGCAGTCAAACAGCACCAGACGGCGCTTGGCCCGGGTCATGGCCACATAATACAGGCGGCGGTCCTCCTCATAGCGGCGGGTATCCTCCGGCGTGCGGCAGCACACTTCCAGCTGGGCGGGCAGGATTCCGCCAAAGACGTCCAGCAGCACCACGGTGTCGTATTCCAGCCCCTTGCTGGAATGGATGGTGGAAAGGGTCAGCGGCGCGTCGGGCGGGTCCTGGTGGGCCGCCAGCAGGGCGCGCAGCTCCTCCAATCGGCGCAGCAGCCGGGCGGAGGAAGGTTCCTGGGCTGCCAGCAATCCTAAGATGGACAGTTTGCCGCTGTCCATCTTTTTCTGTTCCAGATAAGCGCCGTAGCCCACCCCGTCCCGCAGGGTGTCGATGGCCCGGGCCGCGCTCTGGTGGGGCAGCTGTTTCAGGGCGGCCCAGGCATCGGCCAGACCGCCCCGCAGCCGGGGCTTTACCTCGGGGCAGCGCAGCAGTTCCTCCAGAATGGGGCGGCCGCTGCGGGCGCTCTGGGCGCAGGCATACAGCGCCTGCCGTTTGGCCACCGGCAGCCCGAACTTGTAGTACAGCCGCATGAACAGCTCGCCGTTGGCGGGCTGCTGGGCAAATTGCAGAAAGTCCGTTACGTCCAGCACGATCTTGTCGGTGAAAAAGGTCAGGTCGCTCTTGGCAAAACGGTAGGGCAGGGCGTTGCGCTCGCACAGGTCGATGAGGGGCAGGGCGCTTTCGTTGTTGCGGAAAAGCACCGCCAGCGTCTCCCCCTGGCGCACCCGGTCGGCCAGCCAGTCGATCTGCTCCTCCCGGCGGTGGATGCGCACGATCTCCAGCGGGCCCTGGGCGCCGCAGGTGGGGCGCATGACTTTGGGGCGGCGGTACCGGTTGCGCGCCACAAAGTGGTTGGCGGCGTCCACGATCTCGCTGCCGGAGCGGTAGTTGTGCTCCATCAGCAGCACCCGGGCCCCGGGCCAGACCTGTTCAAACTCCATCAGCGCCTGGGGGTAGGCCGCCCGGAAGCCGTAGATGCTCTGGTCCTCGTCGCCCACCATGAAAAGATTGCAGGAACGCCGGGCCAGCAGCCGGATGATCTCGTGCTGGATCTTGGAGGTATCCTGGGATTCGTCCACGCAGAAATACCCGTACCGCTGCTGGAAATGGGCCAGCACGGCGGGGGCCGCCCGCAAAATCTGCAAGGCAAACACCATCTGGTCGTCGTAGTCCATCCAGTTGCGGCGCTTGAGTTCCGCCTGGTACCGGCGGTAAAGCCCCGGCAGATCGGGCAGGTCGGTCTCGATGGCCGCGATGCCCTCCTCGTCCAGGGCCATATTTTTGATATAGGTGATGGCGGTGCGCAGCTCTTTCAGGGTACTTTCGGTGGGGTAGTCGTCGCTGACCTGCTGGTAGATCTGGGTCAGCAGCCGGGTCAGCTCTCCCTCGTTGGTCATCAGGGTGGGCTGCTGGCGCTGGTAGCGGCGGCTGTAGTATTGCAGAACCACCGCCGAAACCCCGTTGATGGTGCGGAACTGCATCCGCCCGGCCAGCTCCTCCCCGAACCGCGCCGCAAACCGGCTGCGCATCTCCCGGGTGGCGGCCACGGTGTAGGTCATGGTCAGAATCTCTTCCGGCGCAATGCCGCAGCACTGTACCATGTAGCCCAGCCGGGTCACCAGCACGGTGGTTTTGCCGCTGCCCGGCACGGCCAGCAGCAGCACCGGGCCGTCTACGGTGGTCACCGCCGCCTGCTGCTGGGCGTTGAAGGACGAAAGATGCTGCCGGAAAAATTGCTGCTCGTCCAACGGACGGGACCTCCTCTCGGTTATTTTTTCAGGATAAAACAGGGCAGGGGCGCGGTGTCGGCCCAGTTGGCAAACTCGCACACCAGTACCGTGTATTTCGTCAGCGGCAGGCTGCGGAAAAAGGCCAGCGCCGCCTGCTTTTCGCTGTCGCCGATAACCTGCCCGCTGTAGAGCACCGCCGCCAGCACGCCCCGGGGCTTCAAAAGCTCCAGCGCGGCCTGCAAAGCGGGCAGGCTGCCCGCTGCCGTGGAGTGGACGTCGTGGGCAGCCCCGGGCAGCCAGCCGAAGTTGAAGAGCACGCAGTCGGCGCTGCCGGGGGCGGCCAGTTCGCCCAGCCGGGCATGGTCGTGCAGCATCGCCCGGCCGATGGCATTCAGCCCGGCGGCCTGCAGCCGGGCGTTGGTGGCCTCCACCGCCCGGGGCTGGATGTCCAGTGCCAGCACCCGGCCCGAAGGCCCCGCCAGCCGGCACAAAAATTCCGTATCGTGGCCGTTGCCGCAGGTGGCGTCGATGTAAAAACCGCCCGGCGCCAGGTGGGCGGACAGAAATTCATGGCAGAACCCTACCGCCGAAAGGTCGGGTACCCGGCGGCGCAGCAGCCGGTCCCCGGCAGGCTGAAAATCAAATTTGGCGGCCAGCGCCCGGGCGGCTTCGTCGGCGGGCAGCGGGGCGGCGAACCGGGTCTCGGCCTTGGGGTCCAGCCCGCCGTTTTCCCGTAGCAGTTCCTTTAACAGATAGCTGCCGTAGCCGCGCCGCCGCCAGGCCGGATCGATCTCCACCCAGACGGCGCCCTCCGCCAGCCGGGCGGTGCCAATGACCGTGCGCTCCTTGTACAGCGTATAGGTATCTTTCTCGCGGCGAATCTGCATACCCTACCACCTCTCTCTTTGAAAAGGATACAAGCCCCCGGGGGCATTGTCAAGTGCTGCCAAAAATGATAAAATGTGTGAAAAGAGGGGCAAAACAAGCCAAAATCACCCGGTTTTTCACATTCTTTTCACGTACAAAGGACACCTATTTCACAATTCCCGGGTATACTCTTAACCAGAGAAGGCAAAAGAGCCCCTCTCAAAAGAAAGCGGAAAGGAAGGACCTGTATGAGCAACGAATTTGATTACTCTGGTCTTTACAATCATACAACGGGTGGGGGAACCCCGCAGGGCAATGCCCCGGCAGAACATCCCGAAACCGAAAACACCAACCAGCCGCAGAACAGCTACCCCAACGTGGGCAGCAGCGGCATGAACACGGCCAACACCGCCAAGACCGATTACTCCACGCCCGATGCATCCCAGAACAGCGGCTACACCGGCGCTTCCAATGCCAATGGCAGCAACGGCTACACCGGCAGCAACGGGTACACCAGCAGTTTCAGCGGCGGCAACGGGGGCAATGGCGGCTACAACGGCTACAGCTACGCCAGCGCGCCCCAGCAGCCCCCCCAAAAGCCCAAGAAGAACCATCCGGTCCTGCTGCGGGTACTGGCCTGCCTGGGCGTGGTGGTGCTGGGCTTTGGCAGCGGCCTGGGCGGCGCCATCGTGGCCAGCCGCACCGGCCTGGCGGGCAACCAGGTCGTGGTGCAGCAGGTGCAGCGCGACACCAGTGATGCCACCAATACCGACAGCACCGACGGCACGGCCATGAGCGTGAAACAGATCGCCTCGGTGGTATCGCCCAGCGTGGTGGCCATCACCACCGAACAGATGAGCGGCTCCCAGACCTGGTTTGGCGGCTACTATGTGCAGAGCGGCGCCGGTTCCGGCGTCATCATCAGCCAGGATGGCTACATCCTCACCTGTGCCCACGTGGTCAGCGGCGCCACCAGCGTCAAGGTGCAGCTGGACAACGGCGATACCTATGACGCCACCATCGTCGGTTCCGACAGCACCTCCGACATCGCGGTCATCAAGATCGAAGCCACCGGCCTGACCCCGGCGGTCATCGGCGACAGCGACGCCCTGGCTGTGGGCGAGACCGTGGTGGCCGTGGGCAACCCCCTGGGCACCCTGTCCAACAGCGTCACCGACGGCATCATCAGCGCCCTCAACCGTGAAGTCACCGTCGAGGACAATGATATGACCCTGCTGCAGACCGACGCTTCCATCAGCCCGGGCAACTCCGGCGGTGGTCTGTTCAACGCCAACGGCGAGCTGATCGGCATCGTCAACGCCAAGAGCAGCTACTCCGAGGCCGAGGGCATCGGCTTTGCCATCCCCATCAACACCGCCATGGAGATCGCTCAGGAACTGATCCAGAACGGCGCTGTGGCCCGTCCGGCGCTGGGCGTCAAGATCTATGACGTCAGCGATGCCGCCACTGCCCAGCAGCTGGGCGTGACCAGCACCGGCGTCTACGTGGTGGAAGTTACCGCGGGCGGCGGCGCAGAGGCGGCCGGCGTGCAGGCGGGTGACCGCATCATCGCTGTGGATGATACGGCGGTTTCCACCTCCGGCAGCATCAAGAGCTACCTGGCCGATAAGAATGTAGGCGACACCGTCAACCTGCAGGTCGAGCGCGATGGCAAGGTCCTGACCCTGGCCGTCACACTGGGCAGCAGCACACAATAAGATAGATTCATCCCCATGAAAGAACCCCCTGCCGGAACAGTCCGGCAGGGGGTCTTTGTTTGTATTACGGCATCAGAAACCGTGCTTTTCCATGAGCTTGCGGCCCATCAGCACGCCCATCACCGAAGCCATCATCAGGCCGCGGGTCCAGCCGGAGGAATCGCCCAGGCAGTGCAGGCCCGTGATGTTGGTCTCCAGGTCGGTGTCCATCTTGACCTTGTTGGAGTAGAACTTCAGCTCGGGGCTGTACAGCAGCGTTTCGGGGCTGGCAAAGCCCGGCACCACCTGGTCCACCATCTTGATGAACTCGATGATGTTGACCATGGCGCGGTAGGGCATGGCGGCGGTGATGTCACCAGCCACGGCGTCCTTCAGGGTGGGGCGCACGTTGGCCCGGGCCAGCTCCTTGGCCCAGGTGCGCTTGCCGTCCAGAATATCGCCGTAGCGCTGCACCAGAATGTGCCCGGCGCCCAGCATGTTGGTCAGCTCGCCCACCTTCTGGGCGTAGGCGATGGGCTGGTTGAAGGGCTCGGTAAAGTTGTGGCTGACCAGAATGGCCAGGTTGGTGTTGTTGCTCTTTTTCTCCTTGAAGCTGTGGCCGTTGACCACCGCCAGGTCGTTGTCGTAGTTTTCCTGGGCCACAAAGCCGCCCGGGTTCTGGCAGAAGGTGCGCACCTTGTTGCGCCAGGGCGCCGGGTAGCCGATGAGCTTGCCCTCGTACAGCACCTTGTTGATGGTCTCCATCACCTCGTTGCGGCATTCCACACGCACACCGATATCCACGGTGCCGGGTTTGTGGGCAATGTTGTGCTCGGCACAGATCTTTTCCAGCCAGTCGGCGCCGCGGCGGCCGGTGGCAATGACCACCTGCTTGCCCAGCACTTCCCGGGTGCCGGTCTTTTCCCGCAGGATCACACCCTTGCAGACCGCATCTTCCAGAATGATGTTCTCGCACTCGGTCTCAAACAGCATCTCCACACCGGCGGCCAGCAGATGGTTCTGGATGTTCAGGTAGAGCTGCTGGGCCTTCTCGGTGCCCAGGTGACGGATGGGGCAGTCCACCAGCTGCAAACCGGCCTGGATGGCGCGCTTGCGGATATCCTTGATCTCCTGGCCTTCATAGATGCCTTCCACCTTGGGGTCGGCGCCGAATTCCAGATAGATTTTGTCGGTGTAGTCGATGAGCTCCTGGGCAAAATCTTCGCCGATCAGGTCGGGCAGTTCGCCGCCCACCTGGTAGGAGAGGGAGAGCTTGCCGTCCGAGAAAGCGCCCGCACCGGAGAAGCCGGTGGTGATGGCGCAGGTGGGCTTGCAGTTGACGCAGACGCCGGTCTTGTCCTTGGGACAGTGGCGTTTTTCCACCGGCTTGCCCTTTTCCACCAGCAAAATCTTGTGGGGATTGCTGCTTTTGCGCAGCAGTTCCAGGGCGGTGAAGATACCGGCCGGGCCGGCGCCTACGATAATCAGGTCATACATGGGTGAAGAGTCTCCTTGCAGAAATTGATGGGTTGCTTATTGGGGGGCATGCCCGTCGTCGGGCAGTTCGGTGCTCTCGGCGTTGTACACAACGCCCTCGTGGTCCTGGTTCAGGGCTTCGGCCTCTGCCTCGTCCAGGGCGTCGCCCAGGGCACCCAGGGCGGCACTCATGGCGGCGTCCTGCATACGGTCCAGTGTGCGCAGTTCCATGGCCGTGTACACCACACAGCTCAGGTTGACCACGCCTTCGGTGATCAGCAGCACGCCGCACAGCATCACCACGCTGACCGCCGCCCCGAAGGGATTGACCAGCAGCAGGATGCCCAGCGCAATGGACAATATACTGAACAGCAGCATCATCCACCACCGGTCTGCCTGGCGGCGGGCCAGCTCGATGGCGGTGCCGATGCGGCTGCACCCGTCAATGAGTATGAACAGCCCGAATACGATGGGCAGAAAGCTGGCCACCACCTCGGGCCGGACCAGGGTGAACAGGCCCAGCGCGGCGGTGCTGACCCCGGCTACCAGGAAAAAGGGGGCGGAAAAGCCACTGCCACGGATGCGGGCATACTGGATCAGGCAGACGATGCCGGTGATGAGCACCACGGCACCGAAGGCATAGCAGATCCACAAAAGGCTGGTCTGCGGCATCACAAGAAGCAGCAGGCCCAGGGCAATGAAGGCAATGCTGAGGAACAGCATGCCGTTTTTGACGTAACGCAGCATCGGCGTACGCTCCTTCCGGTTGGATTTATTCCTTGTTCTCGGCCTGCATGGCCCGGGCAGCGTCCACAATCAGGTTGGCGCAGGTATCCAGGCCCAGGGCCGCGTTCAGGCACAGGTCATAGTTCTTGGCCTCGCCCCAGCGGTTTTCGGTATAGTAGTTGTAGTAGCTGGCACGGGCGCGGTCGTGCTTGGCCAGCTGCACTTCCCACTGGCGGTCCATCAGATCCTTGGCGCCGGGGCGTGCCTTGGCGCGCTCAATGCGGTCCTCCAGCGGTGCATAGACAAAGACGCTGAGCACGTTGGGGCGCTCCCGCAGCACGTAGTCGCCGCAGCGGCCCAGAATCACACAGGGACCCTCCGAAGCAAGCTCCTTGATGACGTTGCTTTGCAGGATGTAAACCTGATCGGCCAGGGGCATGGTGTTGCCCATCATGTACAGGCTGTAAATCAGGCTGCCGCTGCGCTGGTTTTCGCTGGCGGCGATCGCCTCCTCCGTCAGGCCGCTCTTTTTGGCTGCGCGGGTGATAAGCTCCTTGTTGTACAAAGGAATGCCCAGCTTGTCCGCCACAGCCTGGGCAATTTCGCTGCCGCCCGATGCATATTCACGGGCAATGGTAATGACCATAGGTTCCATACTCTGATACACCTCACATTCAGAAAACTTGCATTTTGTACAAAAATGCATACTAACCCACCTACAGTATACCCTGAATCTGCCCAAAACGCAAGACGCCCCGGGCCGGTACACCCCCAAAAAAAGCGCCCACCCCACCGGGTGGACGCAGCTATGTGGTTTGGGAAAATCTGCCTTATTCGTACAGGGGGAACCGGGCGGAAAGCTCGGCCACGCGGGCGGCGATGTCCGCCTTCTTGGCCTCAAAGTCAAAGATGCAGTCGGCAATGCAGTCGGCGATGATCTTCATCTCGGCGGGGCCCATGCCGCGGGTGGTCACGGCGGGGGTGCCTACCCGCACGCCGCTGGTCACAAAGGGGCTGCGCTTCTCACCGGGGACGGTGTTCTTGTTGGCGGTGATGTGCACCTCGTCCAGGTTGTGCTCCAGCTCCTTGCCGGTGCAGTTCTCGTCGGTCAGGTCGATGAGCAGCAGGTGGTTGTCGGTGCCGCCGGATACCAGCTTGACGCCCCGGGCGGTGAGCCCGTCGGCCAGGGCCGCGGCGTTTTCCACGATCTTGCGGGCGTACTCCTTAAAGGCGGGCTGCAGTGCCTCGCCGAAGCAGACGGCCTTGGCGGCGATGACATGCTCCAGCGGGCCGCCCTGGGTGCCGGGGAAGATGGCGGAGTTGATGCGCTTGATCAGGTACTCGTTGTTGGTCAGGATCAGGCCGCCGCGGGGGCCGCGCAGCGTCTTGTGGGTGGTGGTGGTCACCACGTCGGCGTAGGGCACGGGGTTCTGGTGCACGCCGCCCGCCACCAGACCGGCGATGTGGGCCATATCCACCATGAGCATGGCGCCGTAGCCGTGGGCAATCTCGGCCAGCTTTTCAAAGTCGATGGCACGGGGGTAGGCCGAAGCGCCGGCCACCAGCAGCTTGGGGCGGACCTTGGCTACCTGCTTGGCCAGGGCGGCATAGTCGATGCGGCCGTCCTCGCCCACGCCGTAGGAGACAAAGTGGTAGTTTTTGCCGCTCATATTCACGGGGGAACCGTGGGTCAGGTGCCCGCCCTGGGACAGGTCCATGCCCATGACGGTATCGCCCACATCCAGCAGCGCAAAGTAAACGGCCAGGTTGGCCTGGGCGCCGGAATGGGGCTGCACGTTGGCGTACTTGGCGCCGAACAGCTTGCAGGCGCGGTCAATGGCGATCTGCTCCACCTCGTCCACATACTGGCAGCCGCCGTAGTAGCGGTGGCCGGGGTAGCCCTCGGCGTATTTGTTGGTCAGCACGCTGCCCATCGCCGCCATCACGGCGGGGGAGACAATGTTCTCGCTGGCGATCAGCTCGATGTTCTCGCGCTGGCGGCCCAGCTCACGCTGCATGGCGGCGCCCACTTCGGGGTCGGCGGCCTGCACAAAGCCAATGGTGTCGATCATGTCCTGGTACATTTCCCGTTTACCTCCCTAATCGGATTTACAATGTATGCAAAAGGATCACAGGGTGCCTTTGGTGGAAAGCACCCCTTCGATCCGTGCATCGGTGCGGGTGGCGGCGTCCAGCGCCTTGGCAAAGGCCTTGAACATCGCCTCCAGTTTGTGGTGGTCGTTCTCGCCGTACAGCACCTTCAGGTGCAGGTTCATGGCGGCCGCGTAGGATACCGCGTAGAAAAACTCCCGGGCCATCTGGGTATCCATGCCGCCGCAGGCGGGGGTGGCGAACTGGGCGTCGTAGACAAAGTAGGGGCGCCCGCCCAGGTCGATGGCGCACAGGGCCAGGGTCTCGTCCATGGGCAGCAGGCAGCTGCCGTAGCGCACCAGCCCGGCTTTGTCGCCCAGGGCTTCCCGCAGGGCGGTGCCCAGCGCAATGCCGATATCCTCAATGGTGTGGTGGCAGTCCACCTCCAGGTCGCCGTGGCAGTTCACGGTCAGGTCAAACAGGCCGTGGCGGGCAAACCCGTCCAGCATGTGGTCAAAAAAGCCGATGCCGGTGTGCAGGTCGGCCTTGCCGGTGCCGTCCAGATTCAGTGTCAGGGTGATCTGTGTCTCGCGCGTGGTGCGCGTAACCGTTGCCGTACGTGCCATAAAGTGTGGCTCCTTTCCCGCCCATGGGGCTACAATATACCTAAAACTATAACACGCAAAGGCCGCAGCGTCAACGTTTGCGGGCTTTCCTTTGCACGGTTCGCCGTAATATTTGTAAAATTTATTTACGAAATCGCAACACATTTTGTCCGCCCGCGCGCTACAATAAATACAAAACAGGCATTCTGTTTGGTCTTTTTTTGAAAGGACAACCATACTATGGCAAAGATCATCGGAATTGATTTGGGTACGACCAACAGCTGCGCCGCCGTCATCGAGGGCGGCAAACCTGTGGTCATTCCCAATGCCGAGGGCCAGCGCACCACACCGTCGGTGGTGGCGTTCACCAAATCGGGCGAGCGTCTGGTGGGCGATGCCGCCAAGCGGCAGGCTGTGACCAACGCGCCCCGCACCATCAGCAGCGTCAAGCGGCAGATGGGCAGTGAAACGCGCATTCCCATCGACGGCAAAAGCTATGCCCCCCAGCAGATCAGCGCCCTGATTCTGCAAAAAATCAAGGCGGATGCCGAGGCCTATCTCGGCGAGCCGGTCACCGAAGCCGTCATCACGGTGCCGGCCTACTTCAACGACGCCCAGCGCCAGGCCACCAAGGATGCAGGCCGCATCGCAGGGCTGGACGTCAAGCGCATCATCAACGAGCCCACGGCCGCCGCCCTGGCCTACGGGCTGGACAACGGCCGCGCCCAGACCGTCATGGTGTACGACCTGGGCGGCGGCACCTTTGACGTATCGCTGATCCAGATCGGCGACGGCATCGTGCAGGTGCTGGCCACCTGCGGCGATAACTACCTGGGCGGCGACGACTTCGACGCCCGCATCGTGGACTGGCTGGTGGAAAACTTCCGCGCCGAACACGGCGTGGACCTGACCGCCGACCGCGTGGCTATGCAGCGTCTGCGGGAGGAAGCGGAAAAGGCGAAGAAAGAACTTTCCGCTGCCACCCAGACCGAAATCAATCTGCCCTTCCTCACGGTGGGGCCTGAGGGGCCGGTGCACCTGCAGGCGGCCCTGACCCGCGCCAAGTTCGAGGAACTCTGCGCCGACCTCATCGAGCGCACGGCGCTGCCGGTGCGCAACGCCCTGAGCGATGCCCATCTGACCGCCAGCGACCTGGACCAGGTGCTGCTGGTGGGCGGTTCCACCCGCATCCCGGCGGTACAGGCCAAGGTACAGCGGATGATCGGGCTGGACCCTTCCCGCGCCCTCAACCCCGACGAGTGCGTGGCCCTGGGCGCCGCCGTGCAGGCGGGCCGTCTGGGCGGGCAGGCACTGGCCGGTGCCGGCGAGGACCTGCTGCTCATGGACGTGACGCCGCTGACCCTCTCCATCGAAACGGTGGGCGGCGTGGCCACCCATCTCATCGAGCGCAACGCCACCATTCCCACCCGGTTCAGCAAGGTATTCACCACCGCGGCGCCCTTCCAGTCCACCGTCGAGATCAAGGTGCTGCAGGGCGAGCGGGAATTTGCCAAGGACAACAAGCTCCTGGGCACCTTTACGCTGCGGGGCATCAAGCGCGCCTGGGCCGGTGTGCCCAAGATCGAAGTGACTTTTGACATCGACGCCAACGGCATCGTGAAGGTCAGCGCCAAGGACCTGGATACCGGCAAGGAACAGGGCATCACCATCAGCGGTTCCTCCAACCTCAGCGAGGAGGAGATCCAGCGCGCCATGCGGGATGCCGCGGTGTTCGCCGGGCAGGACAAGGAGCGCAAGGCCGCGCTGGAAGCCCTCAACGCCGCCGAAGCCTCCCTCTACCGCGTCAACACGGCGCTGGGCAGCAAGGCCGGCAAGGAGCTGGACCGGGAGACCAGGAACAAGATCAAGGACGCCGAGCGCGCCCTGGAAAAGGCGACCCGCCACAAGAAGGCGGAAAAGCTTACCCCCGCCGATGTGCAGGTCATCAACGCCGCGCGGGAAGCGCTGGCGGCGGTGGCGACCCCGCTGGTTACCCGGTGGGAGAGCCAGCAGAGCCAACAGAAAGTAAAATAATAGAGGGGGAGGCCCCCGGCGGAAGGTCCGTCTGCGCCTCCCTGTGGTGCAAGGCCCGGAACTCTTGTAGAGTTCCGGGCCGTTGTGCTATAATGGGGCCGCAATTTACCCAAAAAGAGGCGGAAAAAGTTGTGAAAACGGCTAAATATGCGTTTGCGCAGTCCCTGCCGGTCATGGCCGGATACCTGGTACTGGGGCTGGGCTTCGGCGTCCTGCTGGAATCCAAGGGCTACGGCGTGGGCTGGGCCTTTGTGATGAGCCTGGTGATCTACGCGGGCAGTATGCAATATGTGGCGGTGGACCTGCTGGCGGGCGGCGCTTCGCTGATCGCGGCGGCGCTGATGACGGTCACCGTCAATGCCCGGCATCTGCTTTACGGTATCTCCATGGTGGAGCGCTACCGGGAGGCAGGCCCCGCCAAACCCTATATGATCTTTGCCCTCACCGACGAGACCTACTCGCTGGTGTGCAGTGGCGGCGTGCCCGAAGGGGTGGACCAGAAACGGTATTTCTTTCTGGTTTCGCTGTTCAACCACCTGTACTGGATCGCGGGCAGCGTGGCGGGGGCGCTGGTGGGCACGGTGCTGCCCTTTGACAGCACCGGCATCGACTTTTCCATGACCGCCCTCTTTCTGGTGGTCATGGTGGAACAGTGGCGCACCACCAGGGACCACCGCCCGGCGCTGGTGGGGCTGGGGGTGTCCCTGGTCTGTCTGCTGGTGTTCGGCGCCGATGATTTCCTCATCCCCGCCATGATCGGCATCGCACTGGTGCTGACCCTGCTGCGGCCCGCGCTGGAACCGGGGGAGGAGGCTGCCGATGTTCGGGATTGATCTGCACGCCGCCGCGCTGGTGGCGGTCATTGCCGCCGTGACCATCCTGCTGCGGTTTCTGCCCTTTGTGATTTTTGGCGGCGGGCGCCCCACGCCCCGGTATGTGGTCTATCTGGCCCGGGTGCTGCCCTGCGCCATTATGGCCATGCTGGTGGTCTACTGCCTGCGGGGGGCTGACCCCCTGGGCCCCACCCACGCCCTGCCGGAACTGCTGGCCGGGGGTGCCGTGGTGGGGCTGCAGCTCTGGCGCAAAAACACCCTGCTCAGCATCGCCGCGGGCACGGTGCTCTATATGGTTCTGGTACAGCTGGTCTTTGTGTAAAAAAATGCCGCCCCCACCGGGGCGGCATTTTTGCGTGTTATTGTCTCTCGGCTAGGGTGATGTACGGTTGAGGCTGGCCCACGTATTTGTAGGCGGGGCGGATGATGCGGTTGGCAAACTCCACTTCCTCCACCCGGTGGGCACACCAGCCCGGCACACGGGCAATGGCGAACAGCGGGGTGTACAGGTCCTCGCTGATGCCCAGCATCCGGTAGATCAGGCCGCTGAACAGGTCCACGTTGGCGCACACTTTTTTGGGGCCGTGCTTTTCCTCCGCAAAAACCTGGGGGGCCAGCCGCTCGATGCTGCACAGCATCTCGAACTCTTCGTCGTAGCCCTTCTCATAGGCCATGCGGCGGGCGTGGTTTTTCAGGATTTGGGCGCGGGGATCGCTGACGGTGTACACCGCGTGGCCCATGCCGTAGATCAGGCCGCTGCCGTCGCCGGCTTCCTTGCGGATGATCTTGCGCAGGAACTCCCGCACTTCGTCGTCGTCGGAGGGATTCTCCACATTTTCCAGAATATAGTCCAGCTGGTGCATGACCTTCAGGTTGGCGCCGCCGTGCTTGGGGCCTTTCAGGGCGCCGATGGCCGCCGAAATGGCGGCGTAGGTATCGGTGCCGGAGCTGGACAGCACACGGCAGGTGAAGGTGGAGCAGTTGCCGCCGCCGTGGTCGGCGTGGACCATCAGGCAGAGGTCCAGCAGACGGGCTTCCTCGTGGGTGAATTTCTGGTCGGCGCGGTAGGTGCTCAGGATATGTTCCGCCGTGCTCTGGCCCTCGGTGGGCAGGTGGAAGTACATGCTGGACCGGTCGTACACCCGGCGCTTGATCTGGTAGGCGTTCACCATCATGGTGGGCAGTTCCGCAATGAGGTTGATGCTCTGGCGCAGGATGTTGGGCAGGCTGGAATCCTCGGCGTGCTCATCGTAGCTGTACATGGCCAGCACGCTGCGGGCCATCTTGTTCATCAGGTTGGGGGAGGGCGAGTTGAGGATCATGTCGTCCGCAAAGCCCCGGGGCAGCTCCCGGTGGTGTTCCAGCAGCTTGCAGAACTTGGCGTGCTGCTCCTTGTTGGGCAGCGAGCCGAAGAGCAGCAGCCACACCACTTCCTCAAACAGAAAGCGGTCGTGGTTGTCGGCCTCGGCGGCCAGCGTATCAATGTCGATGCCGCGGTAGACCAGGCGGCCGGGGATGGGCACGATGGTGCCGTCCGGCGTCTGGTCGTAGCCGATAACGCTGGAAACGTTGGTGATGCCGGCCAGAACGCCGGTACCATCCAGGTTGCGCAGGCCGCGCTTGACGCCCATCCGGTCGGCCAGATGGGGGTCCAGATGCGCGTTGTGCTCCAGATACTCATGGCAAAGCAGTTCCAATTCATCCGGCTCCAGGGCCGGAACGTCCGGGTAATACATCGGCGTGCCCCTCTTTCTTCCCTGTATATTTATTCGTGCACCATGCGCCGCCCATGGGGGCGCTTTAGCGGGGTGAATACTGTAATTTTAATATGCCTGGGGGCTTTCGTCAAGATAAACTTAAAATTTTGACAGAATAGCCAACCGGACACTTTATTTTATTAAGCTGGTGGGCGCTTTACACGGATTTGCATAAAAAACCGCGTTGACAACCCCGGTCAAAGCGGGTATATTGTAGTAAGAATGTTTTAAAATGAATCCTTGCGGCAGGGCTGCCAACGCAGCGGATGGTATTTTTATGAACCCCATGCCCCGGCAGCACTGCCCTTTGAATTGGAAACGGAGGGAATCTTCACGATGAAACTGCACCCCCAAGGCATGTATCTTGTCAACGGCACCCTGCAGGCCGACGCCCCGGCGGGCGTGACCCAGGCCGATGCCCGCCGCGGCACCATTGCGTACTCCATTCTGGAAGCGCACAACACCAGCGGTGATATGGCCAACCTGCGCATGAAGTTTGACTCGATGACCAGCCACGATATCACCTACGTGGGCATCATCCAGACGGCCCGTGCCTCCGGCATGGAGAAATTCCCGCTGCCCTATGTCATGACCAACTGCCACAACTCCCTGTGCGCCGTGGGCGGCACCATCAACGAGGACGACCACCAGTTCGCCCTGTCTGCCGCGCACAAATACGGCGGCATCTATGTTCCGCCGAACATGGCGGTCATCCACAGCTACAACCGCGAGATGATGGCGGGCTGCGGCCGGATGATCCTGGGTTCCGACTCCCACACCCGCTACGGCGCCCTGGGCACCATGGCGGTGGGCGAGGGCGGCGGCGAGCTGGCCAAGCAGCTGGTGGGCCGCACCTATGATATGGCCTACCCCGGCGTGGTGGCCATCTACCTCACCGGCAAGCCCAACCCCGGCGTAGGCCCCCACGACGTGGCCCTGGCCCTGGTGGGCGCCACCTACGCCAACGGCTATGTGAAGAACAAGGTCATGGAGTTCATCGGCCCCGGCGTGGCCAACCTCTCGGCAGATTACCGCAACGGCATCGATGTCATGACCACCGAGACCACCTGCTGGTCCTCCATCTGGCAGACCGACGCCGTGACTGAGCAGTACTTTGCCCAGCACGGCCGCCCCGAAGCCTACAAGGAACTGAAACCCGCCGACGTGGCCTACTACGACGGCGTCATTGAGCTGGACCTCTCCACCGTGGAGTGCATGATCGCCCTGCCCATGCATCCCAGCTACGCCTATCCCATCCGGGAACTGAAAGCCAACGCCAAGGAGATTCTGGCAGCAGCCCAGGAGCAGGCCAACAAGCAGCTGGGCGGCAAGGTGCAGATGGACCTGGTCAGCAAGATCCAGCCCGACGGCCGCATCTATGTGGAGCAGGGCGTGGTGGCCGGCTGCTCCGGCGGTACCTACGAGAACATCTGCGCCGTGGCGGAGATCCTGCGCGGCAAGAACTGCGGCAACGGCCAGTTCAAGTTCAGCGTCTACCCCGACAGCATGCCCACCTACCTGGAGCTGGTCAAGAACGGCGCCGTGGCCGACATCGTCAGTGCGGGCGGCATCTTCCGTGAGTGCTTCTGCGGCCCCTGCTTCGGCGCCGGCGACACCCCCGCCAACGGCGAGTTCTCCATCCGCCACACCACCCGCAACTTCCCCAACCGCGAAGGCTCCAAGCCCGGCGAGGGGCAGATCAGCGCGGTGGCCCTGATGGACGCCCGCTCCATCGCCGCTACGGCGGCCAACGGCGGCTACCTCACCGCCGCCAGCGAAGTCTGCGACAGCGACTACACCGCCCCCGAATATCACTTCGACCAGGGCGTCTACGACAAGCGCGTCTACAACGGCTGGGGCCATCCCGAGCCGGACTACGCCCTGAAATTCGGCCCCAACATCAAGGACTGGCCCGAACAGCCCGCCCTGACCGACGACCTGCTGGTCAAGATCGTCAGCTACATCACCGATCCCGTCACCACCACCGATGAGCTGATCCCCTCGGGTGAAACTTCCTCCTTCCGCTCCAATCCGCTGCGCCTGGCGGAGTTCACCCTCTCCCGCAAGGACCCCGCCTATGTGCCGAACGCCAAGGCCGTCCACGCCCTGGATGAAGCCCGCCGTGCCGGTACCCTGCCGGAGGAAGTGGCCAAGGTCTACGCCGAACTGGAAAAGGTGGGCTACCACCCCGACGCCAAGGCTACCAACATCGGTTCGGCCATCTTTGCCAACAAGCCCGGCGACGGCTCCGCCCGCGAACAGGCGGCCAGCTGCCAGCGTGTGCTGGGCGGTGCGGCCAACTTTGCCTGCGAGTACGCCACCAAGCGCTACCGCTCCAACTGCATCAACTGGGGCATGCTGCCCTTCCTGCTGGATACCCCCAACGTGCTGGATAACGGCGACTATGTCTTCCTGCCCGGGGTGCGCAAAGCCCTGCTGGAAGCCGCCGATGTGCTGGAAGCCGTGGCGGTGAAGCCCGACGGCGGCATCGTGAAGTTTACCGTGCGTCTGGGCGCCATGACCGACGCCGAGCGCCAGATCCTGGCGGACGGGTGCCTTATCAACTACTACAAGAACCATTAAAAACCACAGCGGCTCGTACCTTTTTCGGTGCGGGCCGCTGATTTTGTAAATTTATGGTTTGCGGCGCCGGTTCGGTGGCATATTGGTATGGTATATGCTATAATGTCCATCAAACAGAACGAAACCAAGGAGGAAACCTTTTTTGAAACATTGGCTGGAACGGGTGCCCGAAACCACCGGCGATTTTCTGAAGCTGGCCCTGGGCATTGCGATTATTTTCGGCGTGGTATGGCAGATACCGAACATTGCCGGCGGCATACAGAAATTCATGAGCATTCTCAGCCCCTTTGCCTGGGGCGTGGTGCTGGCCTATGTGCTGGACATCCCCGCCCGGTTTTTTGCGCAAAAACTGTTTGGCGGCAAACGGGGTCTGGCCGTGGCGCTCAGCTATATTCTGCTGTTCAGCGTGGTAGGGCTGCTGCTGTCTTTGGTGGTGCCCCAGCTGGTGCAGAGCATCAGCTCCTTTGTAAACAGCCTGAGCAGCTACGAGGAAGACATCCAGAACACCCTGACCTGGGTGCAGCAGACCTTCGGCATTGATACCTTCACGCTGGAAAGCTATGTGCGGGAACTGACCGAGGCACTGCAGAACTGGTTCAAGTCGGTGTCGGGCCAGGCTGCCCAGGCAGCAGCCGACGCGGCGGCCGGTGTGGCCGGTGCCGCCACCGATGGCTTTGTGACCATTGCCGTGAGCATCTACCTGCTCACGGGCAAGGACCTGCTGCTGCGCGGGGCCCGCACCTGCCTGCGTGCGGCACTGCCGCCCCAGCAGGCGGGCAGCCTGTTCTCGGTGTGCACCATGGCCAACCGTACCTTCAGCGGTTACATCGGCGGCCAGCTGGTGGACGCTCTGCTGGTGGGGGTGGAAACCTTTGTGCTCATGTCGATCTTCCGGCTGGATTACGCCCCCCTCATCGCGGTGCTGGTGGGCGTGACCAATATCATCCCGCTGCTGGGCCCCTTTATCGGCGCGGTGCCGGGGGCCATCATCCTGCTGCTGGAATCCCCGCTCCAGGCGGTGGAATTCGTCCTTATTATCCTGGTGGTGCAGCAAGTTGACGGCAACTTCATTGCGCCCCATATCATCGGCAGCGCCACCGGCCTACCGGGCCTGGGCGTGCTGCTGGCCATCATTGTGGGCGGCAGCCTCTTCGGCATCCCCGGCATGGTCATCGGCGTGCCCACGCTGGCGGTCATCGTCACGCTGCTGAAACAGGCAGTGGGGGCCGGGCTGACGGCCCGGGGCATCGACGAGGACGGCAACCCGCTGGATGCTTCCGACACAAAAAATTAACAAGTGGCCTCTTGTGCGCCCGGAGCCTGAACGGTACAATAGAAGGTAAGATGTGAAAAAGGGGAAGGGGAAAGTTTGAGCGTAAAGCATTTTTGGGACAAAAAACCGGATACCATGCTGGAATGGGTCAGCCTGATCTTTGCCAGCATCGCGTTTTATCTTTTTTTGAACAACCTGGGCTATTTTGTGGGCGGCTTCCGGGAGCTGCTGCGGATTCTTTCCCCTTTTGCGGGGGGCGTGGTCATCGCCTTTGTGCTCAACCCCATGAGCAAATGGTTCCACCGGGTGCTGCTGCACGGCACGCCCCACCTGCGGTGGGTGGCCATTCTGCTGAGTTATATTATGGCGGTCCTGCTGCTGGCACTGCTGGCCTGGCTGGTGGTACCTCAGATTATTTCCAGCATCGCCATGCTGTTCAACAGCCTGCCCGGTTATTTTGAGGGGCTGCAGAACACCCTGCTCTATCTGCAGGACAGCTACGGCCTCCAGATGCAGAGCGTGCTGCGCATCCTGGACGATTCCGAGGCCATGATGCGGGAACTGTACAACGTGGCGGTGGCCGCCATGCCCCAGATCGTCACCACCATCGGCAGCGTGGCCTCCAACTTTGTGGCGGTGTTCACGGCGGTGGCTTCCAGCATTTATATGCTGTCCGGCAAGGATAAACTCATCCACCAGCTCAAAACGCTGGTACACGCGTTTTTGCCGGAACCGGTGGCCCGCAACACCCTGCGGGTCTGCCACTACGCCAATGAGAACTTCACCGGCTTTTTTGTGGGCAAGATCATCGATTCTGCCATCATCGGCGTACTTACCTTTGTACTGATGTCCATCCTCCGGCTGGACTTTGCGCTGCTGGTCAGCGTCTTTGTGGGCATTACCAACATCATCCCGGTGTTCGGGCCCTTCATCGGCGCCATTCCCAGCATCTTCATCCTGTTGCTGGTGGACCCCGTGCAGGCATTGATTTTTGCCGTGCTCATCCTCTTTATCCAGCAGCTGGACGGCAACTTCATCGGCCCCAAGATTCTGGGCCAGTCCATCGGCATCTCCTCGCTGTGGGTGCTGTTCTCCATCGTGGTGGGCGGCGACCTGTTCGGCCTGGTGGGCATGGTGGTGGGCGTGCCGCTGTTTGCCACCCTGTACGGCCTGCTGCAGGAGATCGTGCATTTCCTGCTGGAGCGCCGCGGCATTGACGGCGAGGGTAACCCGCTGCCCGACGCGGAACAACCGGCGAAAGAAACCGTATCCTGAACAAACAAAAACCCCGCTGCAGCCAAAGGCTGCAGCGGGGTTTTTTTGCGGTTGCTTATTTCAGGAAGCCGTTGACGATCTGGTCCTCGGCTTCTTTCTCGGTCAGACCCAGGGTCATCAGCTTGATGAGCTGCTCGCCCGCGATCTTGCCGATGGCGGCCTCGTGGATGAGGCTGGCGTCCACGCTGTTGGCGGTCAGGGCCGGGCTGGCAATGACCGAAGCCTGGTCCATGATGATGGCGTCGCACTCGGAGTGGCCGGCGCAGGCGCAGTTGCCGTTGATGTGGCTGACGAATTCCTGCTTGCTCACATCCTTGGCCACGCTGCGGGAAACAATGTTGGCCGAGCAGCCTTCGCCGTTCAGGTCCACATTGAAATCGGTGACGGCGCGCTGGTCGCCGGTGGTCATGATCTTTTCCTTCACCACCAGGCTGGCGCCTGCGGCCAGGTCGCCGCCGGTCTTGCGGATGGTATCATCCACACCGGCGATCTGGGTGGTTTCCATCTCCATATGGGCGCCCTCGGCCAGGTGCACAATGGTGGTGGGGTTCATGATCTGTTTGCCGCGGCCGTCGCCCTCGCCGTAGTGCTTTTCCACATAGCGCAGCTTGGCGTTCTTGGCCAGCCAGAAGGTGTGGATGCCGTCGTGCTCGGCGTTGCCGCCGCCGCAGTTGTGGATGCCGCACCCGGCAATGATGGTCACGTCGGCGCCCTCGCCGATGTGGAAATCGTTGTACACCAGGTCCTTCAGGCCGGTCTGGCTCAGGATCACCGGAATATGCACGCTCTCGTTTTTGGTAAAGGGACGGATGTAAATATCAATGCCCGGCTTGTCGGTCTTGGTCACAATGTCGATGTTGGCGGTGGTGTTGCGCCCCGCCAGTTCGCCGTTGGCACGGATGTTGTAGGCGCCCACCGGCAGGCTGTCCAGTTCGGCGATCTCTTTCAAAAGATTCTTTTCAATGGCGTCCATCAGTTGCGCACCCCTTCCACTTTATCGGTCAGAACGCTGCAGGCCGGGCTGGAAGCATCGGCACTGCCCAGCAGGGCGGGCAGGATCTCGCTGCGCGGGCCCTCTTTTTGGATATGGCCGTCCTTGATGACGACGATCTTGTCGGCAATGTTCAGGATGCGCTCCTGATGGCTGATGATCAGGATGCTGCCGCGGGTCTGCTCGTACATCTTCTCAAACACACGGATCAGGTTCTGGAAGCTCCACAGGTCGATGCCCGCTTCCGGCTCATCGAAGATGGAGAGCTTGGTGCCGCGGGCCAGTACCATGGCGATCTCGATGCGCTTGAGCTCGCCGCCCGAAAGGCTGTCGTTGAGCTCGCGGTCAACGTAATCCCGGGCGCACAGGCCCACCTCGCTCAGGTAGCTGCAGGCCTCGGTAACGCTGGTGTTCTTGCCGGCGGCCAGGCTCAGCAGATCTTTTACCCGCAGCCCCTTGAAACGCACCGGCTGCTGGAAGGCATAGCTCAGCCCCAGGTTGGCACGCTCGGTGATGGACATATGGGTGATATCAACACCGTCCAGCAGGATCTGGCCGCTGGTGGGCTGGTAAATGCCCGCAATGACCTTGGCCAGCGTGGATTTGCCGCCGCCGTTGGGACCGGTGATGGCTACAAAACGCTCCTGTACGGTAAGAGAAACATCGTGCAGGATTTCTTTATTGTCGTCGGTCTCATAACCGACGTTACGCAGTTCTAGCATGGTAAAGAAGCTCCTTTGTTGGGGTTGGCGCTATGGCAAGTATTGCCATATTCTACCGAAATAATACTATACCATGAACGGGCGCAAAGTACAAGTGGAATCTCTATAAAAATGGTAGATTTTAGCAAAAAATCTGCGCCCCGCACCAAAAAAATCTTGACAGCGCGGGTACAATGGTGCTATGCTTTAGCTGTTAAAAGCGTTGATCGGGAAAAGTACCGCCCAACATCCGCACAGAGAGCCCGGCATTTGGCTGCGAGCCGGGACGGGGACGGGGCGCGAAAGAACACCCGGGAGCTGCAACCTGAACCCCTCCGGGGCAGTAGGGGCGCCGCAGGCCGTGCGTTAGAGCGGCAGCGTTTCAAAGGTGAACGTGTACGGAAAAGTGACCGTATGCCGTATTTCCGGCTGCGGTAAAATAGGTGGCACCGCGGGTTCAAGACAGCAACTCGTCCTATACAAAGGGCGAGCGGGCTGTCTTTTTTTGTTGGCCGTTCGGGGAAAAACAGGTTGTAAGAACGTAAGGAGTGTCATCGAAATGTGCTGTATCATGGGCTATGCCGGACATGATCTGTCCAAAGAAACTTTCACCGCGCACCTGCTGCGCACTGCCTCCCGCGGGCCGGACGACCAGCGCGTCTGCGAAACGGAGTTCGGCCTGCTGGGCTTCGGGCGGCTGGCCATCATGGGCCTTACGCCGCAGGGCATGCAGCCTTTCTTCCGCGGGGCCGACTGTGTGGTGTGCAACGGCGAGCTGTACGGTTTCCGCCCCGTCAAAAAGGAACTGGAGGCCGAGGGCTACACCTTCCAGTCGGATTCCGACTGCGAGATCATCCTGCCGCTGTATTATAAATATGGCCTGGAGATGTTCAAGCATCTGGACGCCGAGTTCGCCATGATTTTGTACGACAGCCGCAAAAAGCTGCTCATCGCGGCCCGGGACCCCATCGGCATCCGGCCGCTGTTCTACGGCTACAGCGAATCCGGCTGCATCGCCTTCGCTTCGGAGGCCAAAAACCTGGTGGGGCTGTGCAAAAAAGTCTATCCGTTCCCCATCGGCAGCTACTACTGCAACGGCCAGTTTGTGCGCTACTGCGATATTGCCGATACCCCGGCCTACTCCCAGGACGAACTGCCGGAGATTCTTACCAACATCCGGGAAAAGCTGGTGGCCGGTGTGGACAAACGGCTGGACGCCGATACCCCGGTGGGCTTTCTGCTTTCCGGCGGGTTGGATTCCAGCCTGGTCTGCGCCATTGCGGCCAAAAAACTGGGCAAACCCATCCGCACCTTTGCCATCGGCATGAGCGAGGACGCCATCGACCTGAAATACGCCAAGCAGGTGGCGGACTACCTCCACGCCGACCACACCGAGGTCATCATCAACAAGCAGATCGTGCTGGACGCCCTGGAGGATGTCATCGCCATGCTGGGCACCTGGGATATCACCACCATCCGGGCTTCGGTGGGCATGTACCTGGTCTGCAAATATATCCACGAGCACACCGACATCCGGGTGCTGCTCACCGGCGAAATTTCCGACGAACTGTTCGGCTACAAATACACCGATTTTGCCCCCAGCGCCGCCGCCTTCCAGGCCGAAAGCCAGAAGCGCATCCGGGAGCTGTATATGTACGATGTGCTGCGGGCCGACCGCTCCATCAGTGTCAACAGCCTGGAAGCCCGGGTGCCCTTCGGCGATCTGGATTTTGTGAAGTATGTCATGGCCATCGACCCGGCCAAAAAACTGAACACCTACGGCAAGGGCAAGTACTTGCTGCGCAAGGCCTTTGAGGGAGACTGGCTGCCCGAGGAGATCCTCTGGCGGGAGAAAGCGGCGTTCAGCGATGCGGTGGGCCATTCCATGGTGGACGACCTGAAAGAATACGCCGAGGAACAGTACACCGACCGGGCGTTTGCCGAGCGGGCGGGCAAGTATGCCTATGCCCGGCCCTTTACCAAAGAGAGCCTGCTCTACCGGGAAATTTTTGAAAAATACTATCCCGGCCAGGCCGAGATGATCGTGGATTACTGGATGCCCAACAAGGCGTGGCCGGGCTGCGATGTGAACGACCCCAGCGCCCGGGTGCTCTCCAACTACGGTGCCAGCGGCCGGTAATGCGCCAAAAACCGCAAATTTTCGCCAAAGGGGTTGCATTCCGGCGGCAAGGGGCCTATAATGGTGTTGTATGATCCATTGCAGAGTAGGGATCCGCGCGTGGGGGTAAGCCCCCGAAGTGCCTGGCCGACGGGGAGTTGTGGCAGGACGAAGTGACCGAAAGGTCCGCGGTGCGCATCCCGCATCCCGCTGCTGCATGACGGTGCGCAACGGCGGGTGTGGTACAGTGTGTCCACGCCCGCTTTTTTGCCTCCTCCTTTGTGCAGCAATGCACAGAGTAGGAGGTATTTTTGTATGCAAAATCAACCGCTGTCCGTCTTTTCCGCCGCCTATTGGCGCGCTGCCCGGGCCGAGTTCCGCAATGTGCGGGTGCTGGCGTTCTCGGGGGTCGTCTGCGCCATGGCCATCGTTCTGAAAGGCATCCCCATCTTTTTGCTGGGGCCCACCCTCAAAATCTATTTCAGTTTTCTGGCGGTGTCGCTGGGGTGTATGTGCTACGGCCCGCTGGTGGGCATGGTGGCCGGTGCGGTGATCGATTTGGGCGGTTTCATGCTTTCCAGCTTCGGCGAGCCTTATTTCCCCGGCTACCTGGTCACGGCCATCCTCTCGGGGCTGATTTACGGCGTCATGTTCTACCGCCGCAAACCCACGCTGGCCCGCATCATCGTGACCCGCCTGATCATCAACTACGGCAGCAACGTGCTGCTGGGCAGCGTCTGGAAAGCCATGCTCTACGGCAAGGGATACCTCTACTACGCCACCAGCGGCCTGGTGAAAAACACTATCATGCTGCCCATTGAGATCTTCCTCACCTGGGTGGTGCTGCGCGCTGCCGTTCAGTACGGGCTGGATCGCAAATACATCCACGGGGTAACCGTCCGATAATATGATACAGGGCCGGGAACTGTCCCGGCCTTTTCTGTCCCCAAAACTGTACGCCATACAAATACACTTGACTTTATTCCGAAAGCATAGTATAGTTTATACATTGTCGGCCAAACGGCCGGCAGGGGTATGGTTTGGAATGTAATAAGTATGAGGGGGACATTATGGAATTTTTTACCACGCTGGTGGAACAGGCCAGCAATATTTTGTGGAATTATCTGCTGTTGTTTTTGCTGGTAGGCACCGGCATCTTTTTCACCATCCGGCTGCGGGGCGTGCAGCTGCGCCGCTTCGGCGAAGGTTTCCGCCGCGCGTTCGGCGGCTTTACCCTGCGGGGTAAAAAGGCCGGGCATGACGGCATGAGCTCTTTCCAGGCACTGACCACCGCCATTGCGGCCCAGGTGGGCACCGGCAACATCACCGGCTGTGCCACCGCCGTGGTCAGCGGCGGCCCCGGCGCCCTGTTCTGGGTGTGGGTATCGGCCTTCTTCGGTATGGCCACCATCTATGCCGAGGCGGTCCTGGCCCAGCACTACAAAAAAGTGGAAAACGGCCGCGTCACCGGCGGCCCCGCCTACTACATCCGCGCGGCGTTCAAGGGCCGCTTCGGGCGCATCCTGGCCACCATCTTCTCGGTGCTCATCATCCTGGCGCTGGGCTTTATGGGCAACATGGTGCAGTCCAACTCCATCGGCGATGCCTTCTATAACGCTTTCGGCATCAACCGCCTGATCGTGGGCATCGTGGTGGCGGCCATTGCGGCCTTCATCTTCCTGGGCGGTGTGCAGCGCATCGCTTCGGTCACCGAAAAAATCGTCCCCATCATGGCGGCGTTTTACATTGTGGGCTGCGTCATCATCCTGGCTATGAACGCCAAGGCGCTGCCTTCCACCTTTGCCCAGATCTTTGTGCTGGCCTTTGATCCCCAGGCGATGGCCGGCGGTGTGGCCGGTGTCACGGTACAGCAGGCCATGCGCTTTGGCGTTGCCCGCGGCCTTTTCTCCAACGAGGCAGGCCTTGGTTCCACGCCCCACGCCCACGCGCTGGCAAAGGTCAAACAGCCCCAGGACCAGGGCGCTGTGGCCATTCTGGGCGTCTTTATCGATACCTTTGTGGTACTTACCCTCACCGGTCTGGTACTGATCTCCTCCGGTCTGGTGCCCCAGGGCCTCACCGGTACCGCCCTTACCCAGGCGGCGTTCAGCCAGTCCTTCGGCGGTTTCGGCCCCATCTTCGTCGCCATCTGCATGTTCTTCTTTGCGTTCTCCACCATCATCGGCTGGTATTTCTTCGGCCACACCAACTTCAAGGCATTGTTTGGTGAAAAACTGCTGCCGCTGTACAGCATCATCGTGGTGGTGTTTATCCTCGTCGGTTCCACGCTCAAGGTCGATCTGGTCTGGGCCATGGCCGACTTCTTCAACGGCCTGATGGCTGTGCCCAACCTGTTGGCGCTGCTGGCGCTTTCCGGTGTGGTGGCTGCCATTGATCGCGGCCAAAAGAAGTAAATTCTCCCCATGACAAAGCGCCCCGCTCCCGGGTTATCCGGGGGCGGGGCGCTTTGTTTGTTGCAAAAAAGGAGTATGAAAAGGGGAGAATGGTAAGGAAAATCAGGCCGCGGTTTCGGCTGTCGCCTGGGTTGCCGAGGGGAAGATGGCCTGGAACTGTCTTTCTACTTCTTCAGCCAGGTAGGCACTGTCGGGGTAGTCGCCCTCATGCGCGGCCACATAATCTTCGGTGATGCGCTCTTCCAGGATCTCCCGCACCGAAGCATCCCGCTCTTCCGGGCTGTAATAAACGTTGCCTTCGTATTCGTAGTAAGCGTTCACACGCTGGGCCAGCTGCTCTTCAGTCAGCCCATCAAAGAAGCTGGAAAGGAAATTCAGCGAATAGCGGCTGCCGGTGGCGTTGGCCATATTGGAGGAATCAAACTGGAACTGGTCCACCGGAATGCCGCTCTGCTGGATGAGTTGGGTGATGCGGTAGCAGTCCGCGGCAAAGGACTGGGCGTCGGTGTAGGTATTGGAGGCCAGTTCCACGTTGAGGTTGACATCATCCACATCCTGCAGTGTGTATTCCCCACTGTCGGTGTGGTTGAACCATACGTCCACATACAGGTTGTTGATGCGGGCTTTCAGGTTGGTGTCGGCGTTCAGGGTCTGATAGGCCTGGTTCTGCAGTTGGGACATATAGTTGTTGCGGGCATAGTCACGGGCAGGATTTACATAGTTCCAAAGGATGGGCACCAGAGAGGAACAGCCCACAATGACCAGAATAAACCCGCAGCCCAGCACGCTGAGCCAGTCGAATTTTACCTTGACATCGGACCGGGCCGAATAGATCAGGATCTCGACGCCCAGCACAATGAGCAGCGCCGGGGCAAACCGCACGATGCTCAGCAGGTCGAAATTGGGTACAAACTGCTGGATGAGCAGCAGCACACCGGCCGCGATCAGCAGCAGGGCAAAGGCCACGCGGCCCACACGGCGGACCTTTTTGGGGGCAGCGGGGGTTTCGGCGGCAGAAGCGGCCGAAGTATTCTTGTTTTCGTCCATTTTGTTTACCTCACACTAATTTATACAAAACGTATTATTGCGGCATATCATCGTGGGGATAGGGCGGCAGATCGTTGTCCTCCTGGCGCTTGGGGTGCAGGCCCAGCAGCCAGATGCCGCCGGCGATCAGCAGCGCGGCAATGACCACCGTGGGGATGGAATCGATCACATACCAGGCATTTTCGACGTTGAGCATCTCCAGCAGGTCATAGAGCAGCGGCTGGATGAGGATGCTGTACAGCGACCAGACGCCCAGGGCGATGAGGCCCCAACCCAGCAGGCGGTTGTGCTTGGGGATCAGGCGTTTCAGGTCGCTCCAGTCGCCCAGCAGCATCAGGCCGTCGGGCTTGGGGTCCCCGGCCGCCAGATGCCGAATCAGGTCGTAGGTGTCAAAAAAGCTGTACATCCAGACGATGAAGGTGGTCACCAGCAGCGGGCTGGCCAGGGCGCCCAGAATGAAGCAGCCGCAGAACAGCGTGATGAGGGAAAGCCCCCGCTGCATATAGCCGTAGTACATCTGCCCGGCACCGGGGATGCAGGCAAAGATAAAGGTCAGTAAAGCGTTCTTTTTCATGGTGTCATTCTCCCTTGGCGGCGGTGCCGCCTTCCTCATGGTGTTGCAGCTGGGCCAGGCCGTTCTCGGCGGCCAGCGTAAAGTTGCTGAAGGTATCGTTCAGGCTGTCGTAGAAGCCGTTGACGGTGGTATCCCACCACTGGCCGAAGGTGACCCGCGGCTCCTGGGGCTGCACGCTGCGGGCGGCCATCCGCTGGCTGGCGCCCATCGAAGCAAAGCCCCACAGCACAAAGGCCAGTACCACGGCGGCCGCCGCCGATACATAGCGGTTGGTCATAATACGGAACCGGCGCAGCCGCATCAGGTTTTGCACCTGGGGAATCAGGTCCCGCATGGGCTCCTGCAGGCAGGCGGGGGCGGCATCGATCAGTTCGGTGTAGCGCAGCAGGCAGTAGTCGCAGAAGCTCAGGTGCTCGGCGGCTTCCAGGGCGCCCAGATCATCCAGTGTGCCGTCCTTCAGGGCGTACAAGCCATCGTCGGTCAGGTGCCCTTCGGCATCAAACAGTTTTTCGTTGTCAAAATACAGGCTCATTCCTTCAGCCTCCTCTCGGTAATCTGCTGGCGCAGCAGCAGTTTGGCCCGCCATAGCTGGCTGTTCACCGTCGCGGGCGGGCGGCCCACCATCGCTGCGATCTGGGCGGTGTCGCGGTGCTCCAGAAAGTAGAGGATCGCGATGCGGCCGTAAGGCTCGCGCAGGCTGCGCACCAGCGTTTCCAGTTCCTCGGCTCCGGCCTGGCTGGCAATCCGCTCGGCCGGGTCGGCGGCGTCCCCCTGGGGGGCACCGCGGGGTTCCTGCAGGGCGTCGTCACCCGGGGCTTCCACCCGGCGCACCCAGGCGCTTTTCAGGTGGTCCTTGCATTTGTTGGCCGCCACGCGCACCAGCCACGCTTTGTAGTACTGGGGCTCGCACCGGTCAATGGCGGAAAACGCCGCCACAAAGGTGTCCTGCGTCAGGTCCTCGGCGGTGTGGGGGTCGTGGACGAACTGCAGACAGACGGTATAGATCAGCTTCTGGTATTGCTGCATCAAGCCGGTAAATTCTTCGTTGGTCAGACCCCACACCCCCTTTGCTTTCTCTTTCTATTCATTAAGACGATTCCCCCGCGTCGTTTTATGCAACGCGAGGGAATTTTTTTGAAAAAAATTATAAAAAGTTTGGCCGACCGATTTTTATACGCTCAGTTCCAGCGTTACGGGGCAGTGGTCGCTGCCCAGAATGTCCATCAGGATATCCGCCTGCTGGATTTTCGGCGCCAGCCGGTTGCTCACGAGGAAATAGTCGATGCGCCATCCCGCGTTGCGCTCCCGGGCGCGGAACCGCATGCTCCACCAGCTGTAGACGCCGGTGGCATCGGGGTGCAAATGACGGAAGGTATCGGTGAACCCGGCGGCCAGCAGCTCGTCCAGCTTGCCCCGTTCCTGGTCGCTGAAGCCCGCCGCCCCGCGGTTGGGGCCGGGGTTCTTCAGGTCGATCTCAGTGTGGGCCACGTTCAGATCGCCGCACAGGATCACCGGCTTCTGGGCATCCAGCGTTTGCAGGTACCGGCGCAGATCATCCTCCCACTGCATACGGTAGTCGATGCGGGCCAGCTCGTTCTGGGAGTTGGGCACATAAAGGTTTACAAGGTAAAAGTCCGGGTATTCCAGCGTGATGGCCCGGCCTTCGTGGTTGTGCAGGTCCTCGTCCAGGCCGTACCGCACCGAGAGTGCGGGGGCCTTGGCCCAGATGGCTGTGCCGGAATAGCCCTTTCTGTCGGCACTGTAGATGTATTCGGTGTAGCCTTCGGGGGCGAAATCCGCCTGGCCGGGCTGCATCTTGGTCTCCTGGATGCAGAAGAAATCGGCGTCCAGGGTGCGGAAGGTCTCTTCAAAGCCTTTTTTCAGGCAGGCGCGCAGGCCGTTGACGTTCCAGCTTACAAACTTCATGGGGAGAATCCTCCTTTTACAGGGTCAGGCAGGGGTCTTGGCGGCGTGTTTCTTCCAGGCACCGCTCTGGAAGCGGATGACGAAGCAGAGCAGGCGGCAGACCCAGTCGATGATCATGGCCCACCAGACGCCCAAAGCGCCCCAGCCCAGCTGGACGCAGAGAATCTGGCTGAAGGCCAGCCGCCATACCACCATGGACACCACCGAGACGATCATGGTGAACTTCACGTCGTTGGCGGCGCGCAGGGCGTTGGGCAGCACAAAGGCCAAAGGCCACAAAAGAATACCCAGACCGCAGTGGATCCAGACCAATTCTGCCGAAAGTTTGGCGGTCTCGGGCGAAAGGGTGTACAGGCTCAGCAGCGGGTTCAGCAGCAGCAACACCGCGGCGTTGGTCAGGCCCTGGACCACATAGTCCCACCGCAGCAGCTTTTTGGTGTAGCGGATGGCCTGGTCAAAATCCTGGGCGCCGATGCAGCGGCCCACCACGGTGATCATGCCCAGGCACATGGCGTTGCCGATGATGCAGCCCACGCTGTCCAGATTGTTGGCCACGGCGTTGGCCGAGATATGCACGGTGCCGAACAGAGAGATCATGCTGACTACCAGCACGCGGCCCAGCTGGAACAGGCTGTTCTCGCAGGCCGAGGGGATGCCGATGGCCAGGATGCTTTTGACGGTGCCGCCTTCCAGCCGGGTGACGGTGCGGGCGGTGATGCGCAGCTGATAGTCGGGCCGGGCGGCCAGCGTCAGGATGATGAGGGCGCCCACCGCGCGGGAGACCAGGGTGGGCACGGCCACACCGGCCACGCCCATTTTGAGGCCGTAGACGCAGAGGGCGTTGCCGCAGAAGTTGATGACGTTGACGATGACCGATACCTTCATCGAGACGGCGCTGTTGCCGGTGGAGCGGAAGATGGCCGCCCCGGCGTTGTAGAGCGCCAGAAAGGGGAAGGAGAGCGCCGTGATGGTAAAGTAGATCAGGGCAGCGTGCATGACATCGTCGGTGATGGAGCCGAAGAAGAGCCGCAGCAGGAAGGTGCGGCCCACCAGGCAGACGGCGGCGATGGCGCAGCCCAGAATGGCGCTGAGGGCTACCAGCTGCCCGGCGCTGCGGGCGGCGGCCTCCGGCTTTTTGGCGCCCAGATACTGGCTGGTGACCACGGCGCCGCCGGTGGCCAGGGCACCAAAAATCGTGATGATCAGCTGGTTGATCATATCCACCAGCGATACGCCGGAGATGGCGGCCTCACCGGCCGAGGATACCATCATGGTATCGGCCATGCCCACCAGCACTTCCAGCGCCTGCTCAATGATCAGCGGCCACAGCAGCGTGATCAGTTGGTGGTTGGTAAAAATCGGTTTGTTTTGCTGCTGTACCGCAGCGGTTCCTTTTTCCAATTCCATTTCCCTACCTCTATTTCCGCAGATGAGTATAACACAAAAAAGAACCCCGTGCAATGCACGGGGAAAGCCACCGCAACGGGTGGGGTTATTCGTACCGCAAAGCGTCGATGGGGTTGAGCTTGGCGGCCTTGTTGGCGGGGTAGTACCCGAAAAATACGCCGATGGCCATGCTGAAGCCCACCGCCACGATGATGGAGCCGATGCTGGGTTTGGCGGCCATGCCCACCACGCTGCTGAGCAGCGCCCCCAGGCCGATGCCCAGGGCCACACCGATGATGCCGCCGATCATGCAGAGGATCACGCTCTCGGTGATGAACTGCATCCGGATGGCGGAACCCGGGGCACCCAGGGCCTTGCGGGTGCCGATCTCCCGGGTACGCTCGGTGACGGAAACCATCATGATGTTCATGACGCCGATGCCGCCCACCAGCAGCGAGATGGCCGCAATGGCCGAGATGCCCAGGGAAAGGGTGTCCAGCATCTCGGTCATGGATTCCACCAGGCTGGAGATGCTGCTGGCGCTGACGGTCCAGGTATCGTTGTAGGTGTAGTAGCTGGCAAAGTAGCTGCCCACGGTGTCCACAAAGCTGGTCACATCCACGTCGCTGGCGGCCACCACGGTAATGCTCTGGTAGCCCTTGTCGGCCCCGGCAATCTCCTGGGCCACATCCAGCGGAATATAGATGCTGGTCTGGATCTGGTCGTCGTCGGTGACGCCGAACATGCTGGCGTAGACATCCTCGGTGTATTCGTAGACACCCGCTATATAAAAGGTATACAGATTTTTGTTGATGGTCAGCGTGAAGGATTTGCCGATGGCATCCAGATTGCTGCCGCCGATGGCCTGCTCCACAAATTTTTCCGAGACAACGGCCACTTTGCGTCCGGCGTCCTTCTCATCGTCCAGCCAGCGCCCGGCCTGGATGGGGGTGTCGCCCTCCATGGCCTGCAGTTTGGCAGCGTTGGCACCCGATACCGAGGCGGAGATGGTGGTGGTAGGGTCGCCGTATTTTTCAATGGTGCCGGTGCCCACCTCCTGGCTCAGCTCGATGCGGGTCACCTGGTTGGGGAAGGCGGCGGTGAACTCGTCGATCATTCCGTCGGTGATAAGGTCGTCAGCGGCGGGGGTGGAGTCCATGAACCGCCGCAGCGTCACGCCCTGGGCGGTGCCGGAGGTATCGTCGGAGTCCTTCTGGGTCAGGCTGACCGTGATGTTGCTCACGCCCATGCCGGACATGGAATCGGTCACGGTGCCGGTCATGCTGTTGCCCACCGTGACAATGGCGATGACCGCCGCAATGCCGATGATGATGCCCAGCATCGTGAGCAGGCTGCGCATCTTGTTGCTGCGCACGCTGGCCAGCGCTATGGTAATATTCTCAAAGAGCTGCACGTTCGCCGGACCCCTTTCGTTCGCCCACGATCAGACCGTCGCGCAGCGTCAGCACCCGCTGGCATTCCTCGGCCAGCTGGGGGTTATGGGTGATCAGCACAATGGCCTTGTGGTATTTTTCGTGCATCTCATGGAACAGGTCCATGACGATGCGGCTGGTCTGGCTGTCCAGGGCGCCGGTGGGTTCGTCGGCCAAAATCAGCGCCGGTTCGTTCACCATCGCCCGGGCGATGGCCACACGCTGTTTCTGGCCGCCGGACAGCTCGTTGGGCTGGTGCTTCATGCGGTCGCCCATACCCACCCGGTTCAGCCAATCCTTGGCGCGGCGGCTGCGCTCCCCGGCGGGCACGCCTGCGTAGAGCATGGGCAGCTCCACGTTTTTCAGGGCGCTCTGGCGGCCGATGAGGTTGTAGGTCTGGAACACAAAGCCGATTTTCCGGTTGCGGATGGCCGCCAGCTCGTTGTCGGCGGCGTTGTGGATGTCCACCCCGTCCAGGGTGTATTCACCGGTGGTGGGTTTATCCAGCACGCCAATGATGTTCATCAGGGTGGATTTGCCGGAACCGGATTCGCCCACGATGGCCACAAACTCCCCGGGATAGACCTTCAGGCTGATGCCGTGCAGGATCTCCAGCTCGTTGGGCTTGCCGATGTAGTAACTCTTGTGGATGTCGTGCATCTCGATCAGGGGCTGGGGCGCTTCTGCCGGGGCATCGGGCAGGCGGAGCTTGCGGGCCGCCTCCGGGGTGCCGTCCAGCAGCTTGTCGGCCACCTCTTTGGCAAATTGTTCGGTGTTGCGCATCTTACATGCCTCCCGGTGCGCCGCCGCCCATGTCGCCGCCACCGCCGGGGCCGCCGCCCATATCACCGCCGCCGGCGGGTGCGGCCGGGGCAGCGCCGCCCGTCTCACCGACTACCATCATCTCTTCCATGGGGTCCAGGGTGTTGTCGGTGGTTTCAATGCCCTGGGTCAGGTCGGCGCTGGAACGAATGACGTCGCCCTCGTTCAGATCCTCGCCGGAAATTTCGATGTAATAGTCGTTGGAATCGCCGGTGGTGACGTCGACCTCCTCAAAGGTCATGTCCACGCCCTCGCCGCCGGTCTTGCGCAGTACATAGGTGGAGCCGTCTTCGTGGGTGCCCACAGCGTCCCGGGGCACGGTAAAGACGTTGTCCTTCTGGTTGATGACGATCTCCACCTGGGCCGCAATGCCGATGAGCAGGCCGGAGTCGGCACCGTTCACGGTGACGGTGGCGCCAAAGGTACCCTCGCTGTTGGCAACGGGGTCGATGCGGGTCAGCGTGCCGGTGACCACCGTGTCACCGGTGGCGTCACTGGTGATGTTGCACTGCATGCCGGTGGACAGCTTGCCCACCGAGCTGGCAGGAATGGTCACTTCCACCGTCAGGTCCGATACATCCTGGATGGTGGCCACGGTGCCGGTGCACACCGAACCCACCGTGGCGTTCAGCTCGGTGATGGTGCCGTCCATGGTGGCGGTCAGGGTGCAGTCCTCCAGGGTGGACTGCAAATCGGTCAGGGTATCGGAATTGCGCTGTGCCTGTTCCAGCTTGGTCTCGGCGCTGTCCACCTGGCGGGAGTTGCTGGTCACGGCGTCGTCGTAGGCCTGCTGGGCCTGGTCCAGCGCGTCGCGGTACTGTTCGATCTGATTGTAGTACTGGGTGATGGTGTCAAAGCCCTGCAGCCCCAGTTCGGGAATGCTGCACTGGCCTTTGGCAATGTTCAGCTGGTTCTGGTAGTCGGTCAGCTGGCCCTGCACTTCCTGCTGGCGGTCGCTGTTGCCGTCGTTCTGGGCCTGGGTCAGCTGCACCTGCAGGTTGGCCACGGTGTTTTCCAGCCCGGCGATCTTCTCGGCAAACAGGCCGTAGTAATACTCCACCAGTTCCCGGTTGGTGCCGGTGGCACCAGCGGTATTCTCCATGGAGGAATAGTAGTCCGTCAGGCCCAGGGTGTCGTAATCCTGCTGGGCTTTGGCCAGTTTTTCCTGCAGCTGGGCCAGGTTGGTGGCCTGGTCCTCCACGCTGTTGTCGTAGTTGGTCTGGGCTTCCTCTACGCTGTCGCTGTAGCTTTCCTGGGCGTTCTCCAGCTGTTTCTCCACGTCGGAAGTGTCCAGCGTGGCGATCACATCGCCCTTTTTCACGGTATCGCCCACGGCCACGTTGACCGAGGTGACCTTGTAGGTCTTGACGGAATCCGACGCCGTGACACTGGCCGTGGAGCCCGAAGCCACCGTGCCGTTGACGCTGACCGAATCGGTCAGGCTGGTTTTCTGCAGCGTGGTGGTGCGCACGAACTGGTAGGTCAGTGCGGCGCTGGCCGCGGCGGTGCGGCCCAGAACGTTCACCACAAAGGCGATGATCAGCAGCACGATCACCAAAAAGATCGTCAGTTTTTTGTGGCGTTTGAACCAATGCAGGGGATTGTGGCGCTTGAACCAGTCCAGCGGACGGCGCGCGGTGGTGTCCTTCTCCGACATGATAACTCCGAAACTCCCTTCGCCCGAAAATGGGTTTTTTACCCATCCAGTGTAGCGTGAAATTGTGTACAAATTTTGTGCGCCAAATGAAAAACAGCGATATGCCTGCACACCGGGGCATATCGCTGTATAAATTTGTCTAAATTGTTAACGGGGGAAAATTTTGGCGCGCAGCGGCGGCTTTTTGGTCCCCGTTATGCGGCCGGTTCAAAGCTGTCCAGCACTTCTTTCAGCACGGCGCGGGCAGCCTCGCCGCCATCCTCGACCTGGCCCCAGCCATCGTAGGGGGTGACTTCCAACCGGTAGAAGATGCCGTTTTGCTCAAAGAAGGCGTTGGCGTTGAGATAGGGGCTGGTCTTTCCGTTGCTGGTGCAGCGGGGCAGCAGCGCTACAATGCCGGAAGGCGTGGTGTATTCCTCCACCTCCCACACAAAACCGGCTTTTTTGTCGTAATACACCTGGGAACCGGTAGCGCAAGTCCCGGCGGGCTGGTCCTCAGCGGCCAGCAGCACATAGGCCTGGGTCTCGATGGTGCAGCCGTTGTCCAGGCGGTCTACGCGGCGGGGGTACAGGTACCGCGGCGTGTCCTCCTCCCACTCCACCGAGAATCCTGCGGGCCAGGCCCCGGCCAGACGCCACTGGCTTTCGTTGTAGTCCTTGTAGTAGGCATTGCGTTCTTCCACAGAAAAAGTCTGCCAGTCATCGGGCAAGGGAATCGTGTAAGAACAGGGAACCAGAGAAAATCCGCTGTCGTCCGGCGTGCCGCTGTCCAGCAGGGCGCTTTGCACCAGCGGCAGGCCGGTGGCCTCGGTCAGGTCCGCCCAGCTGTCGTAGCCGCGGCCGCCGGGACCTTCCGGCGGCAGATTGCGGCCGCTCAAAAAGGTGCGCATGGGCGGCATACCGTCGGCGTCTGCCTCATCGTTGTAGTGCGCCTGCAAAGAATCCATCAGCTCGTCGGGCAGCTGGTAGGCGGTCTGGTCGTACCGGACGGCGTAGCCGGTATTTTTGTCGGGGGCAAAGCTGGGGCGGGGATTGCTGCGCAGG
This sequence comes from uncultured Subdoligranulum sp., assembly GCA_900545545.1. Taxonomy (GTDB): domain Bacteria; phylum Bacillota; class Clostridia; order Oscillospirales; family Ruminococcaceae; genus Gemmiger. The sequence goes on from UQZO01000014.1 coordinate 40,415, forward strand.
TTGGTAAATTCCACCTGGCCCAGCAGGGCCCCGGCGGCCAGCAGTAGCGGCGCCCCGATGCAGACAGCCAGCCGCAGCGCCCGGGTGCGGCGGTTGTACCGTTTCTGCCCGGCGGGCAGTGCTTCGGCCACGGCGGGCCACAGGTCGGTTTCGGCGGGGTGCAGCCCCGTTTGCAGCGCTTCGCGCAGCAGGGTTTCATCGCGGTCAGGTGTCATGGCGGAGTCCCTCCCTCTCTAAAAATTCGGCCAATCGGCGTTTGGCCCGGTGGTAGCGGGTGCGCAGGTAGCTTTCCGGCCGGTGGTGGATCTTGGCCAGGGCGGCGTAGTCCATGCCGTCCAGCACCCGTTCCAGCACCAGCGCCCGGTCCAGCGGTTCCAGCGTGTTCAGCGCCTCCCGCAGACTTTCGCTGATGCCGGGGCCCGGCGGTGCGGGCTCGGGCGGCTTGCGCTGTTCCGCCCGTTTGGCGGTACGCAGCATGTCCAGCGCCGTGTGGTAGGCGATGCGGTACAGCCAGGCGCGCTCGTTGTCCTGCCCGCCGCCCCGCAGGGTGCTGCGCCGCAGCCAGGCCTTTACAAAGGTGGTCTGCACGGCGTCCTGGGCGTCAGCTTCGCTGCCCAGCATGGCGGTGCAGTACCGCAGCAGCGGCGCCGTGTAGGTGTGTACCAGTTTTTCCAGGTCCTGCTCGGTCTGCATACCGGATCACTTCCTTTCGTGGGATGTCTTTCACCCTTATAACGCCGCCCGGCCCCGGTTTGTGTCACACAAAAAGAAAAAGCGGCAAAAATTTTTGCCACTTTTGATGAAGTCATTCGATTTTCAGCCCAAACCCATTGAGCAGCGCCACCACATCAGGGAAACTGAACCGCGCCCCTCGCAGCCGGTTGGTGGTGGGATCGATGATATACTCGGTGGCTTCACGGAAATCCGCCTTTTCCAGGTCGCACCGGCTGAACTGGGTGCGGCCCAGGGGCACGCCGCGAAAATCCGCCCCGGCCAGGCGGCAGTCGTCAAAGGTGCAGTCGCCGAACCGGCAATCAGAAAAATCAAACCGGGTCAGCGTCATGCCGGAAAATTCATTGTACCGGAACTCGCACCGCTCCGCCTTGCCGAAAGGCTGCACCAGCGCGCTGCGCCCCTGCAGCCCGCCCCAGGAGATGGAGCGAAAGGCACAGCCCGAAAACCAGGCGTCGCTCATCTGGCTGAAACTGAACACCACACCGCTCCAGGTGCAGCGCTCAAAGGTGCAGGAGAGAAAACTGCAATTTTCAATGCGCACGCCGTTCCAGCGACAATTTTTGAAGGTGCAGTCGTTGTATTCGGCCCCGCGCAGCAGGGCGCCGGGGTCCAGGGCGTCGAACACTTCCCCCTGGTAATACTCTTTTGTCATCACTTTTTCCCCATTTTGCATAGGATGGATTGCTTGACGGCCCGGTACGGCTGGTAGACCAGCAGCGGCAGCGCAAGGCCCGCCGCGGTGTAGGCCAGCCACCAGGCCCCGCCCGTAAACAGGGTGGGGAAGGCCGCCAGCAGATAGGACTCGCCGCCGGTAGCCAGCAGACCCAGCCAGGTCACCAGCTTGAAGCTGAGGAAGTGCAAAATCACGATGGGCATCGTCGCCCGGCCCAGGGCCGCAAGAACCCGGCCCAGCATGGGGCGCAGGGCCGCCAGGTGGGCGATCTCATACACCAGCACCCAACCGGCGGCGCTGGCCGTCAGCAAAAACAGCCAGTGGGGGTACTGGTTGCCCGCCAGCCCCACCGAGCCGAAAGGCAGCAGCGCAAGCAGCACCGCAAAGGCCGCGATGGCCAGCACAGCCCGCATACCGGGTTTGCGGGCGGGCTGCCCGATGCGGTGGGCCAGCATGCCCAGGTAGAACAGGCAGTAGCCGCTGGCCACAATGCCCAGGCCCCAGACATTCCAGCCGGTCCGGGAACAGTGCCAGCCCAGCAGCAACAGCACGCCGGACACAAGGCCCTGGGCGGTGAGAGTATCCTGCAGATGCAAAACCTTCCGCAGCGCAAACTCCACCACGGCGTAGAGGATAGAGATCTGGAACAGCGCCTGCACAAACCACAGGGCGCCGCCCAGCTGGGTGCCGCCGTCAAAAAGGCACCAGTGCACCGTGCGGCCCACAATGTCCTTGAGGGTGACGGGGTCGGTGACCTGGTTGCCGGGCAGTTCCAGAATGCGGGGGTCACCGGTGAGGATGTTGAGCTTTAAAAACAGATTGTTGAAAATGGTAAAGATGGTGTTGGCGGCCACAAAAGGCAGCCACAGCGTCAGGACGCGGCGCAGACAGAACCGGCCCAGGGCGGCGGCGTTTTCTGCCGGGCGGAAAAAATAACCGCTGAGCATAAAAAACAGCGCCATGTGGAACAGATAGATAAAGTCGCTGCCGCCAAAACCCGAATGCCCCACCACCATCAGCACAATGCCGATGCCGCGCATGGCGTCCAGGACGGTGTCGCGCTGCTTCGCCATAAGATGTACCCCGTTTCCTTATAGAATAAGGTCAGTATAACGCAAAACGCGCCCCACGGCAAGGGGAGCCGCAGGGCGCGAAAAAATCACTGTGCGTTTTGCGCACGACATTTGGGGCACAGATAATGGATGGTCAGCGTGTAGCCGCGCACCTCGGTGCCAATGGCGGCTTCCACCTCGCGGATCAGCCCCACCACCGGCAGGTCGGTCAGTTCGCCGCAGCTGTCGCACAGCAGGTGACCGTGAGGAATGGGGTTGCAGTCGTAGCGGTCCGGGCCGCCGGCCATTTCCAGGTGGGCGACCTCCCCGTCATTTTCCATCAGTTTCAGGTTGCGGTACACGGTGCCCCGGGCGATGTGCGGCATCTGCTGCCGGGCGTGACAGAAAATCTCGTCGGCGGTCAGGTGCAAGGGGCGTTGCTGGCGCATGATATCCAGAATCAGCGCGCGTTGGCGGGTCATAAACGGGCCTCCTCTCTAAATAAGACTTTATCTTAAAATATAGAATACATGATTCGCGGGATTTTGTCAATGGAAAGTTGAAAAAACAATGAGAATGATTCTTAAAAAACTCCTTGACAACAGAAAAAACTGTGATATAATGAAGCCAAGAAAAGACAGGTTCTTGAAAGAGAACCGCGAAACCATTCAATCTGATCTAACGGAGGTAAGTACTATGGAACTCAAGGGCAGCAAGACCGAGAAGAATTTGTGGGAAGCTTTTGCCGGTGAAAGCCAGGCTCGCAACAAGTACACCTACTTCGCATCCAAGGCCAAGAAGGAAGGCTACGAGCAGATCTCGGCCATCTTCAACGACACCGCCAACAACGAGAAGGAGCATGCCAAGATCTGGTTCAAGCTCCTGATGGAGAACGGTCAGATTCCCGATACCCTGACCTGCCTCAAGATGGCCGCCGCCGGTGAGAACGAGGAGCACACCTCCATGTATCCCCGCATGGCTGCCGAAGCCAAGGAAGAAGGGTTCGACGATATCGCCGCGCTGTTCACCATGGTCGCCACCATCGAGAAGGAGCACGAGGAGCGCTACAAGGCCCTGGCCGCCAACATCGAGGCCGGCAAGGTCTTTGCGCGCGAGACCGAGCAGGTCTGGCAGTGCCGTAACTGCGGTTACGTCTATATCGGCCAGCATGCCCCGGTCAAGTGCCCGGTGTGCGCCCATCCGCAGGCGTATTTTGAGCTCAAGAGCAGCAACTACTGATTGACTCATGCCGCGGGAGAGGGGAGAAGATCCCCTCTCCTTTTTTTGTGAAAATTTTTTCCCGTTACCCGTTGACAAATACCCCGGCAGGTGGTATAGTATCTGCGTTAGCTAAAGCTAACCCAAACAACCAGACACAGGGATTCCCACCCTGCTATTTCCCAACCATGGCCGTACCGCTGCGGATCTCTCCCCGCGCGGTGCGGTTTTATGGGACTTAAAAATTAGGTGTAACTAACCTGCAATGCAACCCTGCGCCGCCCACCGCGGCGCCTGCTTTTGGCCCCGTGGTTAGCATTTGCTAACAACGGGGTTGCCGGAAAGGAGCCGACTATTATGCCGCTGACCATGGCAAAACCGGGCGATGCCGTTACCATCCGCAAGATCACAGGCAAGGACGAAGTACGCCAGCACCTGGCGGAGCTGGGCTTTGTGGTGGGGGAAACCATCACCGTGGTGAGCGTGCTGGGCGGCAACCTGATCCTGCAGGTCAAGGAGAGCCGCATCGCTCTGGACCAGACGCTGGCGATGCGCATCCTGGTGGCCTGAAGCAAGATGATCCCGGGGGACACCCCGCGACAGCAATATATGGGGAGGTAGACTGTATGAAAACGTTGAAAGAGCTCAAGGTAGGGCAGACCGCCACGGTGGTCCGGCTGCACGGGGAAGGCCCTGTGCGGCGGCGCATCATGGATATGGGCCTGACCAAGGGCACCCAGGTGTACCTGCGCAAGGTGGCGCCCCTGGGCGACCCGCTGGAACTGACGGTACGCAACTATGAACTGAGCATCCGCAAGGCGGATGCCGCCATGGTGGAGGTAGAATAAGCGGGCGCTTGCACCCAGGCATACAGAAAGGGGTATTGGATCTTATGGCAATCAAAATCGCACTGGCCGGCAACCCGAACTGCGGCAAAACCACCCTGTTCAACGATCTGACCGGCTCCAACCAGTACGTGGGCAACTGGCCCGGCGTTACGGTGGAAAAGAAGGAAGGCAAGCTGAAAGGCCACAACGATGTGGTCATCCAGGACCTGCCGGGCATCTACTCGCTGTCCCCCTACACCTTGGAGGAAGTGGTGGCCCGCGGTTACCTGGTGGGGGAAAAGCCCGACGCCATCCTGAACATCATCGACGGCACCAACATCGAGCGCAACCTCTACCTGACCACCCAACTCATCGAACTGGGCATCCCGGTGGTCATGGCGGTGAACATGATCGACCTGGTGCGCAAAAACGGCGACAAGATCGACCTGAAACGGCTGAGCAAGGAACTGGGCTGCGAAGCCATCGGGATCAGTGCCCTGAAAGGAGAGGGCAGCCGTCAGGCGGCAGAACTGGCCGTGACGGCGGCACGGGACCACCAGGCCGGTGAACTGCCTCATGTGTTTACCGGCAGTGTGGAACACGCCCTGGCCCATATTGAGGAATCCATCCAGGGCAAGGTGGATGACCGCTTCCTGCGGTGGTATGCCGTCAAATTGTTTGAGCGGGATGACAAGGTGCAGGCAGAACTGGGGCTGGACCCGGCGCTGCTGAAGCATCTGGATCTGCACATCACCGACTGCGAAAAAGAGATGGACGATGACGCTGAGAGCATCATCACCAACCAGCGCTACGCCTACATCAACACGGTGGTCAGCCGGGCGGTCAAAAAGAAGGAACGCACCGAGCACCTGACCATGTCCGACAAGATCGACCGCATCGTCACCAACCGCATCCTGGCGCTGCCCATCTTTGCGGTCATCATGGCGCTGATCTACACCATCGCCATGGGCAGCACCGGCTTCTCCTTCGGCACCATGGCCACCGACTGGACCAACGACGTCCTCTTCGGCGAGATCGTGCCCCCGGCGGTGGAAGGTTTCCTTGTTTCCATCGGCTGCGCCGACTGGCTCATCGGCCTCATCAACGACGGCATCGTGGCCGGCGTGGGCGCCGTGCTGGGCTTCGTGCCCCAGATGCTGGTGCTGTTCCTGATGCTCTCCATCCTGGAGGATATCGGCTACATGGCCCGTGTTGCCTTCATCATGGACCGCATCTTCCGCAAGTTCGGCCTTTCGGGCAAGAGCTTCATCCCCATGCTGGTGGGCACCGGCTGCGGCGTGCCCGGTGTCATGGCTTCCCGCACCATCGAGAATGAGCGCGACCGCCGCATGACCATCATGACCACCTGCTTCATCCCCTGCAGCGCCAAAATGCCCATCATCGGCCTGTTCGCGGGCGCGCTGTTCGGCGGTTCCGGCCTGGTGGCTACCTCCGCCTACTTCATCGGCATGGCGGCCATCATCGTGTCGGGCATCATGCTCAAGAAAACCAAACTCTTTGCCGGGGACCCGGCGCCCTTCGTCATGGAGCTGCCCGCCTACCACGTTCCCGCCTGGGGCAACGTGCTGCGCGCCACCTGGGAGCGCGGCTGGTCCTTCATCAAGCGCGCGGGCACCGTTATCCTGGCGTCCACCATCGTGCTGTGGTTCCTGCAGGGCTTCGGCTTCACCGACGGGCAGTTCGGCATGGTGGAGGATAACAACACCAGCCTGCTGGCCTCCATCGGCGGCGCGGTGAGCTTTATCTTCGCGCCCCTGGGCTTCGGCTTCTGGCAGGCCACCGTAGGCACTGTCACCGGCCTGATCGCCAAGGAAAATGTCGTTTCTACTCTGGCGGTGCTGTTCGGCTTCGCGGGCGAAGTGTCCGAGAACGGCGACGAGATCTGGGCACAGATCCCGGCTTACTTCACCCCGCTGGCGGCCTACAGCTTCATGATCTTCAACCTGCTGTGCGCCCCCTGCTTCGCGGCCATGGGCGCCATCAAGCGGGAGATGAACAACGGCAAGTGGACCGCGGCAGCCATCGGCTATATGTGCCTGCTGGCCTACTGCACCTCCCTGGTGGTCTACCAGATCGGCGGGCTCATCACCGGCGAAGTGGCCTTCAACTTCTTCACCATCGTGGCGGTGGCGATCCTGGCGGTGGCCGTCTGGCTGCTGGTCCGCCCCAACAAGTACGAAAACGTCAACGAGGTCAGCGTCGATACCCGCAAGCTGATGGGTTCCAAGTCCTGACCCCGACCCCTTGAAAGGAGGGCGCTCCATGCTGGAATTTCTGGCGGCGAATTTCAACCTTCCCACGCTGCTGGTGGCGGCGGTGGTGTTCGGCGGCACTGGCTGGCTGCTGTGGCGCAGCCATAAATCCGGCGGCGCCTGCGGCAGCTGCGGCGGTTGTTCCGGCGGATGCTCCTGCGGGGGCGGCTGTTCCGGTGGCTGCGGCGGATGCGGCGGCCACTGTACCCCGGAAGAAAAGAAATAACCACGGCGGGGCGTCTGACGGCGCCCCGCTTTCGGTTGCAAAAACCGCCCCCGCGTGGTATAGTAGGGGTACACTACCGTACCGAAAGGGGGCCGCGCCGATGAACATTCACGAATCGGCCGAAGATTATCTCGAAAAGATCCTGATGCTGCAGGAGCAGAAAGGCTCGGTGCGCTCCATCGACATTGCGGTGGCCATGGGCTTCTCCAAGCCCAGCGTCAGCGTGGCCATGAAGAACCTGCGGGAAAACGGCTATATCTCGGTGGATGGCGACGGTTTTATCCATCTGGAAGAGCCGGGCCTGGCCATCGCCCAGCGCATCTACGACCGCCACCGCAAGCTGACCCAGTTTTTTGTGGCCCTGGGGGTGGACCCGGAGGTGGCCTCCCACGATGCCTGCAAGATCGAGCATGACCTGAGCGAGGAAACCTACAGCAAAATGATCGAATTTGCCAAGCGGCAGGAAAATCTGACCTGAACCAAACGCAAAGGCCCTGCATCTCCCAACCGGGGGGTGCAGGGCCTTTTTGTTGTCAAAGAGGTATGTTCAAGGCAGCGGGGTGAGCTCCTCCGGGGCGCCCAGCGCGGCCAGCAGCTGTTCGTCCTGGGCGTCACTGCCGGTATAGTCCGGTATGCCCACCGCTGCCGCTAAAGCGGCGCGGTTTTCCGGGGTGGGGGCCAGGCCGTTGCCCATCAAGGTTTCCACAATGCCGCTGCCCCGGAACAGCTTCAGCAATCCGTTCAGGTCGTCAGCGGCGGGGTCCACGGTGCGGCGGCGCTGCAGGTACAGTTCCGCCAGCCGGATAAACGCCTGCTGCTCGGCGGTGCCGGAGCTCAGGCCGTCGGACTTGCTTTCGGCGGTTTTGTCGGCATCGGGAAATTGCATGGGGTACAGGCGCAGGGTCTGCCCCTCTTTCAGGGGGAGGGTGCCGTTCTCGGCGTCGTACCGCAGCGTCAGGTCCAGGCAGGTCTCGCCGCTTATTTCCTCGGCAACCTGCCAGGCAAAGATCGTCCCGGGCAGTTCGCTGTCAGGGTACAGGGTGCACAGGACATGGTAGTCCCAGGCGGCGTGGGTGCGCTGCTGATAGTAACTGTAGGCTTCACTGCCGTCCGCCTGTACGTCGCAGGTCACGGTCACAATGGTCAGCAGCCCGTCCTCCAGGTCGAAGGCGGCGGCTGTTTCGCCGGTGCAGCCCGCCCAGGTCGCCCCCTCCTGCCGGAACAGTTCGGTCAGGGCATTGTCGGGGGAAGCGTTGCTTGGGGCCTGCCCGCAGGCGGTCAGAACCACCGCCAGGCACAGGGCCAGAGCCAGACAGAACAACCGTTTCATAAGGTGCACATCCTTTCGGTCTGATCTTGAAAATTTGTACCCAGTATGACACGGTTTGCAGGGGACGGCAAGAGGCGGAATCCACAAAAATCGAAGGGCATTTTTGGCACACAACAAAAAAATACCGCCGCGGGTCTGCGACGGTATATAGGCGAAACAAGTGGTCAGCCTTGCAGTTCCCGGCAGGCTGCCCGGATGAGATCCCGCTCCACAAAGGGCACCTTTTTGCCTTCGATGAGCTGGTAATCTTCGTGGCCCTTGCCTGCAAAGAGGACGATGTCCCCCGGTTCCGCCATGGCCACCGCCTTGCGGATGGCCTCGGCCCGGTCGGGGATCAGGGTGTACTGGGCATCGGGGGCCATATACGAGTCGATGTCCCGCAGAATCTGCATGGGGTCCTCGAAGTCGGGGTTGTCGCTGGTCAGGATGCTGTAATCCGCCCAGGCACTGGAAGCTTCGGCCAGTTCCCGGCGGCGTACCTGGGTGCGGCCGCCCACCGAGCCAAAAACGCAGATCAGCCGGTGGGGTTCATAGGCCCGCAGGGTTTTCAGGGCGCTGGTCAGGGCCAGGCCGTTGTGGCTGTAGTCCACAATGAAGGTGCGGCCGGGCAGGCCCTCCACCACCTCAAAGCGGCCCTGCACCGGGGTGTGGGCCAGGGTCTGGGCGGCCTGGGCCGGGTCGACGCCGAAGGCACCGCACAGTGCGATGGCACACAGCGCGTCGGAAGCGCTGAACGCCCCCGGCGACATCACCCGCACCGGGGTGGTTTTGCCTTCGTGCTCGCAGGTGAAGTCGATGCCCAACGCCGTCTCGCTGCGGTACTGGGCCAGGTTTACGGCCCGGTAGTCGGCGGCATGGCGGATGCCGAAGCTCACCTGCTGCCCGCGGAACCCGGCCCGCATGTAATCGCTGGTTTCGTCGTCGGCGTTATACACCATCACCCGGGCGTCGTACTCGGCAAACAGGCGGCGCTTGGCGGCCTTGTAATCCTCAAAATCGGGGTGTTCTCCGGGGCCGATGTGGTCCTCCGACAGATTGGTGAAGGCCACCACCTCAAAGGGGATGCCGTCCACCCGGTGATGACGCAGCGCCTGGCTGCTCACTTCCAGCACCACGTGGTGCACCCCGGCGTCCAGCATCTTGCGGAACAGCCGGTGCAGTTCCAGGCTTTCCGGCGTGGTGTTGGCGGTGGCTTCGTGGGTGCCGGCAATGTTCACGCCGTTGGAGCCGATGTAGGCGCAGGAAAGCCCTGCCTCGGTGAGAATGGCGGAAGTCAGCAGCGCCGTGGTGGTCTTGCCCTTGGTGCCGGTAATGCCGATGATGTGCAGCTGTTCGGCGGGGTTGCCGTAGAAATCGGCACCGATCACCGCTAGGGCGGCCCGGGTATCTTCAGTGACGATCTGGGCGGCATCGGCGGGCAGGTCCAGCGTGTGCTCCACCAGGAAGGCCCGGCAGCCCTGGTCATAGGCGCTGCGGGCAAAGGTGTGGCCGTCCATCCAGGCGCCCACCAGGCAGACGAACAGCGCCCCCGGTCCCGCCTTGCGGGAATCGTAGGTGATGGCGCTGATCTCGGCATCGGAAGCGCCGGTATGGGCAATATGGCGAACGAGTTCGTTCAGTTTCATGGGGCGATCAGCCTTTCGGATAATACGTTTTAAACTTCTTGAACTGGCGGCGCAGCTGTTCCAGCACGCAGGCGTAGCGGATGGGGTTCATCCACAGGTCGGGCTTGTACAGCAGCGAGCAGGCTTCCTTGCCCTGGGCTTTCAGCTGGCGGGCTTTTTCCACCAGCTGCTTGTCCTCGGTGTAGGTAAAGGCCACCTGGGCGGGCACATGGTGCCAGAACACTTCGTTGCGGTTCAGCACGCAGTCGGTGCCGCCGTCGTTCCACTTTTCCACCACCAGCTTGGCGATGTTCATGCCGGTGGAGGTTACATAGTAGTTGCTGCGGCCCTGGCGCAGGTTGATCTCAAACACCCGGAAATCCCCCGGTTCGCCGGACCACTTGATGTCGAAGTTGGAAAAACCGGTGTAGTGGCAGGCTTCCAGCATCCGGCGGATGTTCTCCACCAGCGGCAGGGCGGTGGTATCCTCGGTGACGATGGCGGCGTGGTTGCCCAGCCCGTGGGGGGTGTGCTCCTCCACCATGGTGTGGCCCAGGCACATGGCGCGGACCTTGCCGTTCTCGTCGGAGAAGGCGGTCAGCACCCGCATGTGGTCGTCGCCGCCCGGCACCATCTTCTGCAGGATCATCTTGTCGGGGTAGCCCGAAGCGTAGATCTGTTTGACGATGGCGGCTGCCTCGGCGGGGTCGGCGGCGGTGTAGACCTTCTTCATGCCGTCAAAGGGGAATTTCCAATAGGCCACGCTGGAAGAAGGCTTTACGATGATGGGGTAGGCAAAACCCAGCTTGTCTTCGGTCAGTTCGGCGGCGTCCACCGGGGCGGTGAGCACCTTGGTGGTGGGGTAGGGAATGCCGAACTTGTCGCAGACTTCGTAAAATTCGGCTTTCTTCTGGATCAGGCCGTATAGATCGGCGGCGGGGCCGGGGGCGATATACTCCGGCAGTTCGGCCTTGCGGCGGATGATCATGGCCGCGTAGTCGTCGGTGCAGCCGAAGAGATAGAGCTTCTTGCCTGCATGCTCCTTGGCAAAATCATGGAGCACTTTCAGCATGGTGGGCTCGTTGTCGATATCCGGCACAATGGTAAAGTGGATGATCTTGGAATATTTGGTGGGCGCCATAGCATACCGGCCGAAAGCGTAGCTTTCCACGCCGTAGGCTTCATGGAAGGCCCGGGCAAAGTTGTAGCAGTTCAGGTCGGCACCCAAAAATACAGGGATCAGATCGGTATTCATAGCAAAAATTGCATCTCCTCACGTGTTCAGTTCCATTTCTCAAAGAACTGTTCGTGCCAGGTCAGGAAGGTGTAGGCCGTCCAGATCTTGCGGCGCTCGTGGCGCGGGTCGGCCAGCATAGCCACCAGCTTGTCCTGGTCGAAGTATTCCGCGGCCACATCGCTCTCAAACCGGGCGCGCACCTTGGCCGCAAAGGCCGGGTCTTCCAGCCACTTGGCAATGGGCACGGGGAAGCCTTTCTTGGTGCGGTTGGCCCAGGCGTCGGGCAGAGTCTTGTTGGCGGCAGCACGCAGTACAGCCTTGGTGTCGTCGGCGATCTTGTAGTTTACGGGGTAGCTGGATGCCTCCCGCAGCACTTCGCGGTCCAGGTAGGGCACGCGCAGCTCCAGGCTGTGGGCCATGCTCATCTTGTCGGCTTTCAGCAGAATGTCGCCGGGCAGCCAGAGGTTCAGGTCCAGATACTGCTTCTTTTCCAGCTCCGGCAGGTCCTTCACCCGGTCGTAGATGGGCGCGGCCACCTCGCGGGCGGTGGGGCCTACGCGGTATTTCGGCTTCAGGATGTCGTAGGCTTCCTTCTCGGTAAAGACCAGCGCCTGGCCGATGAACCAGTCCTCGGGGCGGCCGCTGCCTTTAATAATGAAGTCGTGACCCTTGAAGTAGGGCAGGTGCTGGCTGGCATCGCTGGCCAGATGACGCAGCCCCAGCGGCAGATGCTTGTATTTCTGCATCAGCGGGGTATCGGCATACCACTCGTACCCGGCATAGATCTCGTCGGCACCCTCACCGGAAAGCACAACCGTCACGTGGCGGCGGGCCAGCTGGCACAGGAAATACAGCGGCACCGAGGAGGGGTTGGACTGGGGCTCATCCATATGGTACTGGATGTCCGCGAAGGCGTCCAGGCACTGTTCCTTGGTCAGCATCTCGCGGTAGTTGTGGATGCCCAACTTCTGGGAGAGTTCGGCAGCCTCGGTGGTCTCGTCGAACTTGTGGCCGCCGTCGGGGGTTTCAAAACCGACGGAGAAGGTGTCGTCGGGCATCAGGCAGGCGGTGATATAGCTGGAATCCACGCCGCCGGACAGGAAGGAACCTACCTTCACATCGCTGATGCGGTGGGCCGCCACCGACTCCCGCACCCGGGCGTCGATCTCGGCGGCGCAATCCTCAAAGCTCATACCGGTCTTGTGGCGGAAGTCCACATCCCAGTAGCGCTCCGTGTGCATCTTGCCGTCCTTGTACTCAAACCAGTGGGCGGGCGGCAGCTTGTAGGTGCCCTTGAAGAAGGTTTCGTTCATGGCACTGTACTGGAAGGTCAGGTAGGGGCGCAGGGCCTCGGCGTTGACCTCCCGGCGGAAACCGGGGTGCTCCAAAAGACTCTTGATCTCGGAACCGAACAGCAGCTCCCCTGCGTCGGTCTGCGTGTAATAGAAGGGCTTGACGCCGAAGATGTCCCGGGCGCCGTACATGACGTTCGTCTTGGTGTCGTAGACCACAAAGGCGAACATGCCGCGCAGCATGGCGGCCAGCTTGTTGCCGTACTCCTCGTAGCCGTGCAGGATGACCTCGGTATCGCAATGGGTCTTGAAAACATGACCCTTGGCCTGCAGCTCGGTGCGCAGGTCCATGAAGTTGTAGATCTCGCCGTTGAAAACGCAGACGACGGTGCCGTCCTCGTTGTACATCGGCTGACGGCCTGCCGCCAGGTCGATGATGCTCAGCCGGCGGAAACCCAGTGCCACGGCGGTGGCGGGGGTGTCGCCGCTCAGGTGATACCCTTCCATATCGGGGCCGCGGTGGATGATGCGGTCCGCCATCTTATGCAGGATCGCCTCACGCGCTTCACGCAGCCCGGTAAAACCAACAAAACCACACATGGTCGTTTATCCTTTCCCTTTTTCAGGTTGCCTCTTTCCTATACGGAGAAAATTCCATATACCTTTATATTCTACCACAGTACCCTACAAAAGAAAACCCCCGCCCGGATTTTTCCGGACGGGGAGATTGCGTTACAGCATGTGTTTTTTGTGCAGGAACCAGGCTGTCACCACACAGACCACCAGTGTCAGGAACAGCACGATGCCGAAACCGGCGTCGCTGTTGGCGAAGGGCATACCTTCGGAGGAAACGTTCATGCCGTATAAACCGCTTACGACGGTCGGCACGGCCATCAGCAGGGTGATGCTGGTAAGGTATTTCATGGCGTTGTTCAAACGGTTGTCCAGAATGGAGCTGAACAGTTCCCGGGTACCTTTAATATCATCGCGGTAGATACTGGTCATCTCAATGGCCTGGCGGATCTCGACGATAACATCATCCAGCAGTTCCCGGTCGTCGGGGTACTGTTCCAGCCGTTTGTAGCGGGTCAGGCGGTCCAGTACGGTGGCGTTGGCACGCAAACTGGTGGCAAAATAGACCAGCGTGGATTCCAAACCGTGCAGCTCCACCAGGTCGCTGTCCCGCAGATCCCCGGACAGGTTCTTTTCCAGTGCCTGCCGACGGCGGTCGATGAGGCGCAGCTCCTGCTGGTACATGGTGGCGGCGCGGTAAAGCAGCTGGTAGACAAACCGCATTTTCTTGCGGGTGGAAAATCCCTTCACCCTGCAGTTGGAAAAATCTCCGATCACCGGCGTTTCCACCGAGCAGACGGTGACCACCAGCTCCTGCGTCAACAGGATGCCCATAGGAATGGTGGAGTAGATGCCTTCCCCGGAACCGGGAAGCTGATAGGGAATGTCCACGATGATAACGGTATAGCCGTCCTCCAGACTGATACGCGCCGATTCTTCGGGGTCGGTGGCGGCAAACAGGTCGTCGGGTTCAATATCCAGGGTGGCAGCCACCCGGCGCACTTCTTCCTCGGTAGGGGCTGTCAGGCAGACCCAGCTCCCCTCATCCATATCGTCCACGCGCGTCAGCAGTTTATCCTTCGTGCGGTAAATCTTCATCATGGCCATGCCCACCCAATTCCAAACTTCTGCTTACCAGTATAAGCCCTTGGCGGTCAAACCGCAAGTAAAACCTTTGTACAGTGCGCCCTCTATACCTTATATAATAGCAAAAATACCCCCGCAAAGACAGAAACACAAAAAATCACGCTATACCGAATAACCAAAAATGGACCGAAAAATTTGTCAAAAAAATTGAAAAAAGGTGTTGACAAACGGTGTTCCCGGTGGTATTATAGTCAAGCTGTCCGGCGCGAGAGCGACACAGACAGCCGCTGAAAACCGCATAACAACAGCCTTTGAAGGCTTTTCGGGAGCTTCGGCTCACGAAAAAACTTCAAAAAAATCTCAAAAAAGTTCTTGACAAACGGAACTTCATGAGATATAATAAATAGGCTGTCACGCGAGATGCGAACAGCGAGCAGGACCTTGAAAATTGAACAAAACTGAAACTTGTGAACCTTGATCGTGAGTTTTGGAAACTCACGTAAATCAATTCCAAATTTACAAGTAATTCAAACAGGACGCAAGCGATTGTGTCTGAGTGATTTACAAGATTAAACACTTATAAAGTGATTTAATACCATTTTATAAAGAGTTTGATCCTGGCTCAGGACGAACGCTGGCGGCGCGCCTAACACATGCAAGTCGAACGGAGTTATTCTGAATGAAGTTTTCGGATGGATTTCGGAATAACTTAGTGGCGAACGGGTGAGTAACGCGTGAGTAACCTGCCCTGGAGTGGGGGACAACAGTTGGAAACGACTGCTAATACCGCATAAGCCCACAGTGCCGCATGGCACAGCGGGAAAAGGATTTATTCGCTTCAGGATGGACTCGCGTCCAATTAGCTAGTTGGTGAGGTAACGGCCCACCAAGGCGACGATTGGTAGCCGGACTGAGAGGTTGAACGGCCACATTGGGACTGAGACACGGCCCAGAC
>UQZO01000015.1 GCA_900545545.1 uncultured Subdoligranulum sp.
ACACCTATGCGGAAGCCTGCGACGACATGAAAACCGAGAACTGGCTGAACTGCCACGTCCACGCTTTTGACTTCTTCGGCGGTGTTGCACGGCTGCTGATCCCTGACAACTGCAAAACGGCCACACTGTCCAACACCCGGTATGATGTGATTCTGAACCGCAGTTACCAGGAACTGGCTGAGCATTACGGCACCGCAATCGTACCGGCACGTGTCCGCAAGCCGAAGGACAAGAGTTCGGCAGAGGCATCTGTCCGCTTTGCCGAAACGTGGATCGTGGCCGCTCTACGCGACCGCAAGTTCTTTTCTTTGCGGGAATTGAATGAGGCAGTTGCTGAAAAGCTGGATGAGTTGAACAGCCGCCCGTTCAAGCAGATGGCTGTCTGCCGCCGCAGTGCCTATCTGGAAGAAGAGAAGCCCTACATGCTGCCGTTGCCTGCCAGTGCTTTTGAACCGGCCGTCTGGTCGGTTGCCAAGGTCGCCAACGATTATCTTGTTACGGACGGCAGGAACAAGTATTCTGTTCCCTATAACTTGATTGGCGAGCGCGTGGGCATCCGCGTGACTAAAACAACGGTAGAGGTATTCTACCACGGCAGCCGTGTAGCCAGCCACCGCCGGCTGCAGACCCGGCAGCGTGATCCGCTGGTGAAGCGCGAGCATATGCCGCCGGAGCGCCAGAAATATCTCACCTACAACGCTGACGAGTTCAGCCGCTGGGCGATGTCGGTCGGTCCTATGACCGAGAAGGTAGCCGAACACTTCCTGAAGTCCGGTAAGGCCGCCGAGCAGGGCTACAAGGCCTGCGCTGGTCTGACCAAACTGGAACAGCGGTACGGCAAACAGCGGCTGGAGGCAGCCTGCGGCAAAACTCTGGCGTACAGCACCACGCCCTCGCTGCGCACCATTGCCAGCATTCTGAAAAATGATCTGGACAAGCCGGACAAGGCCGAGAGCCAACTGTCGCAGTCCAAAGCCAATAGCTACGGCATTACCCGCGGCGCGGCCTACTTCCGGAAGGGAGGTGACCGCTGATGCTGAACCAGGCAACGATGGATATGCTCACGGCAATGAAGATGACCGCTATGGCAGCGGAGTTCGCCAACCAGTTGAAAGACCCCACGTTCAATGAACTGGGCTTCGAGGAGCGCCTGGGCTTGCTGGTAAATGCGGAATGGAACCGACGCCAGAGCAACAAACTGAACAGATTTATCCGCAACGCGCGCTTCGCCGTGCCGTCTGCCACTGTAGAAGGCATTGAATACCACGAGGACCGAAAGCTGGACAAGGCACAGATGCTGCGGTTTGCCACCTGCCAGTACATTGACGAAGGCCACCACATTATCCTCAAGGGAGCCTCTGGCAACGGCAAGACTTACATCGCCTGTGCCCTGGGCAATGCCGCCTGCCGCCGTTTCAAGAAGGTGCAGTACATCCGTATGCCAGAGCTGCTGGACGAACTGAGCATTGCCCGCAGTGGTGGAACACTGAAAAAGGTGCTTGAATCGTACAAGAAGAAAGACCTGCTGATTCTGGACGAATGGCTGATTCGTACGCTGTCCCCGCAAGAATCCTATGATATGCTGGAAATTTTGGAGGCGCGGTGCCACAAGTCTACGATCTTTTGCACGCAGTACGAATCTGAGGGTTGGTACACCAGGATTGATCCCAACCCGGAATCTGACAGCCCCGTTTCAGAAGCCATTATGGACCGCATTATCCACAACGCTTATGAGGTTCTGGTGGATGGCCGAGTCTCGATGCGGGAACGCAAGGGCTTGAAGGCCACTCGGGAAGGCGGTGGCCAGGATGTGTGACCGCCCATATCTTTGCGATGAGGAAAAATGTATGGTTTTAGAACTGGAACGGGCCTGCTACAACGAGATGGAGCGTGAGTCGATGGAATACTTTTACGCAGCTGAGAAAGAACTCCAACGACAGCGCGAGCGGATTCGACAGTTGGAGAACATCTTGACAGAGAACGGCATTCCTGTTCCTGAAGAAAGTTGACCTGATCTCTGCTGGCTGGCTTAGCTGGCAGAGCTTTTGCATGTGCCACAGGGGGTGTCGTTTTAGAGCGATGAGGTGTCGCTGGTTCTCCGGCAGGGTGTCGCTAAAACTCCGGCGATGCAGGTGGGGCTTTAGTGCGTGAAAGTGGTGCTCAAATCGCGTGCAGATGGGGCTGGGATGGCGATTTTTGCAAGTCCTGAAGAAATACATCGAATGAGCTTTAGAATTTGTTGATAACACTTTTGAAGATTGGTTGTCTCCATGATACGCTTGTACTCTTTAAACAAGTCTTGTTCAAACTGCATCCTGAGCTCTCCTTGTTTTCTGTAATTGATTTATTACCTGCGGCATAGACGGTTTCTTTTGCAAAACAACCCTGATTTTTTTACAAAAAAACCGGTCAACCATTCGGTTGACCGGTTTGGTGGTTGCGGGGACAGGACTTGAACCTGCGACCTCCGGGTTATGAGAATTCTACGTCGCATCGTTCCATATTATGTTTTGTGCCATTTGGTAGGCAATCGTCCCATAACGCAAGGCCTATTTTGTGTAAATCATACTACATTGTTCCCCTGTGTGTCACGCGTTATTTTCCGTTTTGGGGGCAGTTTTGGGGGCAAAGATAAACTAGGACCTACGCGCACAGCAAAAAGAATATGTATCCCGTTCAATATTTTTCTGGAGGCACTTCAAGTTCTAACAGAATCAAGGCGGAATTTTCTCGAAGTTTTTGTACCAAAGGCATAATCGTGTCCATCCTCAACTGTCTGCGGCAACCTTTTTCTCTTAAGTCAAGTAACTGCACATAGATCTTATTTTTTCTTTGTTACCTTTGTTTCGACAATCGTACCATTTTGATATCTTGTAGCACTATATTTCGTATTTCCGTTATTTGTGCTAACTTTTAGCACTTGCCGATTTGTTTTTGTTACTTTGGCCTCCAGTCTATCTCCCGGATTTCGTAAAAGTCCTCCATTTCTTTTTCCTTCAACGGAATTATTTCCAAATATCTTCATAAAATTTTTCATATGTATTCTCCTATCAAATATGATTAGGCAAAAGCAACTCTATACACCATTAAATAAGCCTCTGTCTTTTGGTCTATCGTTGCTCTTATAAAGTCTACAATCACAGTTATTGATGAACAACAGAAGTCAAAGTATCCAATAAAGGACGAAACCCACTAAAGTCAATCTGATCAAAATGATCAATTATATATTGAGAAAAGATTTCTTTCCCATAATACTTTTGGGTATCGTATTTATCCTTTAGGCACAAACTTTTTCCTCCGATAAGTGTGCTACGCGTTTCTTCTGAGAACAAATATTCAATTTCGCACTCATCTTTACCCGGGATCAAGGGATTCGTCATCAGATACAGATTCCCATTATCAAACACCTTTAAGTATAGTTCTTTTCGCAGCTTTTCAATTTGTTCTTTTGTGATTTTTTGTTCGTCCAAAAGCTTTTTTAAAGGACGTTTACTTTCCATTTCATTATCAAACAGAAGAATCGTCGGTTTCTTAGGCTGTGTCCCCATTCGTTGAAAGTAGGCAAAATAGTTGGGATAATTTTTGCCCTCTCGTTTCTTTCCACCTACGAAATATTTATAGATACTTTGGATTGCATCCGCCCCATCCTTCTGAATCCCTAGGAAATACGTCAATCGTTTTGTACGTTTAAAGAATGTAATCTTGAATTCAAATTTTCCATTCGCTGATTTTGTAATAAGGTTAGGATAGTCTTTATACATTGCTTTCAACGCAGCTTTTAAATAGCGCGGATCCGTTTGCCCTTCGGTCACAATGATTGGTGTATCATTTCCGTAAAAGAATTTGTAAAACAGAAAACGTTTGAATTCCCGTTCCCGTCCGCCTAAAGTTCCAAAGTTGTGTTCTTTTCCATCTTGCTTATTGTTATACCAATTCAACTGATTTACAAAAGAAAAACGGCCTTCCAATTGCTGAAGAGTACCTGCTTGACCATCAATTGTAAATTCACCTGTTTTATAAAGCGAATGTGCCATTGCCTTCGTTCTTCTAAAGTATTCCTGCGCAACATTTACTTTTTCGTTAACAACTAGCCCTGTTACCTTTTGCTGCGAATCTTTATATATTAGTCTCGTTTTATTTTCATTGATTTTAAATCCCGCTCGCTCGATTTCTTTTTGAACTGCACAAACAAACTCTTCCCAATGTTCAACAAAGGTTTTGTCGTTTGTCGAAAATGTCAAATCATCGGCATAGCGCGTATAATCAAGCTTATATTGTTTTGCAATCTTGAGTAATCTATTATCTAAAATTTGGCAGATAAGATTGGTAATAATAGGGGAGGTAGGAGCTCCTTGCGGCAAACATCCCTCAAAACACGTTAATTGGGCAAGTACAGTAGCAACTTCTATGGGCAACACAAAATCTCTGTTCTTTTCAAAGAATCCTCTCACGCGGCCAAAATGAAAACTATCAAAGAAGTCCTGCAAGTCGATGTTTAGCACATACCTTTTGTTTCTATGTATTTTGGCATTTGTAACAATACTTTTCTGCTTTTGAAATCCATGGGCAATATTAGGCTTTATTTTTTTACTTGCCCAAATTTCCTGCTGATATTTCTCCAATTCGCAGGCCAACTTTTTTTGTATGGCCCTCAAATCGCCATATGGGGCCTTGATTGTGCGAGTATCGCCATTTTTCTTTGGTATAGTAAAGGTAGTATAAAATCCTTCTACTTTTTCCACATATAAAACGTATGTCAACACTTTTCGAGGAATTTCTAAAAAGTCTGCCAATTCGTTTCTTGAGGTAATATCACAAAACCTTGTCATGGTTAATATCTCCTAATAAATGAGCACATGGCAACTCATTATGCGGAGAGGGTCTGTGTTACTACTGTAACATCGAAAAGGATGGAAGGGCTAAACTCCCTGCCATTTTAGTCAACACACGCGATACGCGAGTACAAAATCTTGCCATGTGCTCGCTTACAGTATAATATAAAAAATTCAATTTCACAAGAAATCAATTCATTCCATATTATCTTTATTTTGTTCTCATCTGTGCAAGCTTATACTTGCTTCCAGGATGCCCAGAAACGTAAAAAGAATTTATAGCACTATGGATTTCCCCAAAGTGCAAATCCTACATCCGAACAAATAACAAAGTACTCTGTTGAAAAATATCATCAATCTCATTTTTTGATTTTTCAATTAATGCGTCCAAAACTATGTCAAATGCTTTCTCTACAGCAAAATTTATGGAACTGCTTTCTCCTTTTCGTTTTATTTCTTCCAGAATTTCCTTGAAACTGAAATCAAGCCCTAGAAGGGCATCGTACTGGCAAGCCTCTCAAGAGGCACTGAAAAATCTGCCACTCGCATCACTTGCCCCACAGCCCGTAAACGGGCGCTGTTTAACTAAGATCAACTTTCTTGACAATAGTAAAGTTGTTGATCTCTTCTCGCTTCACTCGATGTTTGAAGCTAAAGCTTTTTTACTCTCCCCAGCAGAGCTGGGCGTTCTCATTTCGCTAAAGCATACAACAAGAAAAGACCTGGTCTTTTCAGACCAAGTCTTTATAATTGTGATATCGGCACTTTAACCTACACTATTCCGGATTACCATTGAGACGTATCCATATTAGTTTTGTATCCTTTGATATGTTTTCGTTCCAGCTTTTTGACGAGATATTATCTCTTATGACCAAATATTTTCCGTTCCATTCTAACAACATGATATTATCTTCGTATCTTCCCTCCCTGTTTCATCTCTAAGAGGCCGACCCTATCCTGCTCATCAATACGATACTGGTTGACAAAGAAAATGTCCTCCTCCCATCTCCTACAGGCATCTGGGAATCTATGCCTATTTATCTTTATAAACTGGGTGATAAGTTTTATAACTTCGTGCTTCGTTGCTATTTTTTCATGTAGAATATGGCACAAAACACTTTGACGTTCAGACCTCGGGATTCCAACTTTTACAGAATATCCGTGCCTACTTAAAATACTGTCCTCCGAAAATCCAAGGTTCTTGTTTTGCTCACATATACCATCATCAAATAGAATGTTTAAATCCAACTCTCCATATTTTTTCTCGTACGCTTTAAACGATTCGTAATTCATAAAATATTTACCACACGACATACAAAACTGAACTGTTACATCGATTCTTTTCCCACATGCGGTAAGCACCGTGGCGGACCGATCTACTATCGTATCTTTCCCTACTTTATTTCTACACGAAGGACACGAACACTTTTCAGAATACACTAGCAATTTTTTGTCTATTGTTTCATATGATAAATCGGGTGTCCAATTAAAAGAATTGTCAGAAAGGGAATTAAAACGTTGATCATTCGTTGAATATTTTCCCCACGCACTATTACACAAAAGGGTTTCTCTTCCTGTAGACGTCTCCCAAAAATATGTGTAACTAGAAACTATTGCATTATATGGATTTTTGAAATGATATGAAAAAATCACACGGATACCGGACACCGGAGGAGATGGAACAGCTGTATAAAACGAAACAGGCGGCCAGTACATTGACTGACCGCCTGCTTCCTGCCGACAACCTATAAACTATAAAATCCGTAGTTGGTTTATAGAGTGAAAACTCTTAAAATCCAACTACGGATCAGTGGCATGAGTTAACAGAATAGATATATTTGGCAACTCTTGGAAAACCGGCCTTTTTGGAGTAATCAACTGTTGCCAGGCATCCTCCGACCAGATCCTCTGCCAAAATACCTATTCTTTGCACTTAAATTATAGCATGTACAAGGAGAAAACACAACACTTTTACTTCAAGTTATCGTTCTCCACGAGCCCTTTTTTTGCTGGGCTGCTGACTCTGCTTCCACTTCCCTTGGAAGAGTTCTTCGGTAGTACATTCTTCAGGGTAATAGAAGTTTTTTCGCACCCAACCGTTTTCTTGGTAGACTTCCGTAATGATACGATCGGACAGAACCTCAATAATGATATCCTCTCCGATTGATGTTTTCCCAAGGAGCGGTACAGGGTACTGCTCGTGATTCTTACACAATTCACGCATCGAGGCCCAATCGCCCGAATCAAAGACCACTTGCTTCAGCACTTCATCCGATATTCGCAATCATCCTTTCCCATCTATGATGTTCTTCATTCAGCAAGATGTAAAGCACATCGGAGGGTCGGGAACTTCGTCTGTGATTATTTCCTTGGCCATCTCAAGTACAATCTTTTCCTTGAGATAACTGAATTGGCACTCGCCGTCTTCGTTTATGTTACGTTCCAGCAGTTCCTCGATTTCTTTCAGGAGTTGCCGCAGGGTTTCCGCTTGATTCATTTTGTTTTTCACCTTCTTTTCAAGTGCCGGCAACAATGAAGTCATATAAGGCTCCTGGTTCTTTTAGGCACCATTCTTTTGTTCCATCGTCAGTCCAGACTTTATAGTCTGGAGAGGCATCATATAGCCACCAGTCGATGTAATCATACTGGTCGTTGACAGCCTCTTTCAAAACTAGAAGGAGCGCAGTCAGGTATCGGTTCTTACATCCAAATACAAAGTGACCGTCACCTACAGATTCGAGCGCCGCGCCGACCTTCTCGTCGATCTCCCGTTGCTCCATAATCTGGCCCAACGCCGCACAAAAGGTCTCTTTGGTAATCATAGTATATGAATATGAGATCACGGCAGTAGTGACCGGATACTAGTCAGAAGAAGGCGGTGGAGCACTCGTACTAATCATGGAAGAACAGTTGTCAGGACAGAGAGTGGAGATACATTGCGCACAGATACCCTGACTGCCTGGGGTGTTGCCGTTCTCAGCAGATCTGAGATGAAAAAATCTATAAAACGGTAACTTTTACAGCTTGAATATGGTATTATTATCAGCATAGAAATGTGTTTTCAGAGGAGTGAGAGGATGGGCAAGCTATATAAAACAGTGCTCGCAACGGTGACAGCTGCTTCGGTACTCGTCTGCAGCGCCTGTGCGGGCGCTCCGGCAGCAGATCAGGTCCAAGACCCGGATGCCGGAAAAACATTGCCGGAGATGACAGAGAAGATTACCATACCTGCCTCGATATTTAAGTTTGCCAATACAGATATCGAGGACAACATGGAGGCTTTTGAAGATTACTGTACCGATGTAAGGCGTGACGGGGATGATCTAATTCTGGAAGTGACGCCGACGCAGAAAGAAGAACTTATAGAGATGTACGCCGGGTCCATTGACGATGTGCTGGAAGATATGGAGAAAGACGAACAGGGCTATTATGTAGAGGCGGATACCGATCACAGCCGTTTCATATATCATATCGACGAGAATATCGACGGTATTCTACAGGCAAAGATGCTGTTGACGATCACGACATCGGATGTCCTGACCGGAATCATGGAAACAGGGGATCCAAACTGGAGTGTCAGCGCAAAGATCGTGAACTGCCATACGGGGCTGACTGTCGGTGAAGGCACATTTCCGGACGGGAGCATCACCTTCGGGCCCGACGAATGGAAGGCCAGCTATGACGGCGGCGCATGGCTTGGTGCCAGACAGGAAGAGGTTATGGACATGACAGGCCTTACCGGGCCTTATGAGGAACTGACCGATACACAGAAAGGGGTCGTTACATCTGTCGTGCAGATGCTGGACTGGATCGAAGGGAAATATGAGCAGCAGTTTCATTATATATCCTACGCGCCGGGAGACGCCGTCGAGCAGGAACACCTAAAGGTGTATCCGGAACAGGGCGGTGAATCGGATGTTGTGACAGTGTACCGCACATATGAAAACGGCATGTACCGGTATGAAGACGATTACGGGGCGATCCTGATGCGCCCCGCCTATGAAGAGCAGGTACGCGCATTTGCAGAGCAGTATCTGCCTTCCGAAGGGATAAAGATATACACGGAGATAAAGAACGGCGGCAGCGGCGCGGCAGAAGAAGAAGCGATACTGAACGAGGTTTCCGCCGTGACGTATATTTTTATGGACGACGCCCTGTGTTCAGAACAGTACGAGGCGTTTCTGGAGGCTGTGCCGGACTGGCTGACGGAGAACTGTCAGGGCGTGCCGGCCGGGATCTATCTGCGCATGGCAGAGTCTGAAGCGTGGAAACAGATTGGCAGATCTGATTATGAGGATAAGCTCCGGGAAGATATCTATACCGAAGAGGCGGAGTGCGCGATATCCGGGAGCGGGAAAGTGACCGTATATTAGCTGAAAGGAAGAGAATTTATGAGGAAGGTATTACTGCTTATCGTATGCTGCGCCCTTGTATGCAGTTTGAGCGGATGCATCGTTTTCAGGCGGGGATCATCCAATGCATATCGTTCTGATAAAGAATTGGCGGATGAAATGATAGAAAACATTATCGGGTGCGCAGAGAAGGAAGATGCAAAAGCGCTGACGGGATTATTTTCGCAGTATGCCGGGGACAGTACGCTAAACTTAACGGAACAGGCGGAAGAATTCATAGAGTTTTTTCAGGGCGAATGTAAAAGCTGGAAAGGAAATGCAAGTTCCCATGAAAAAAGTGAACACGGAAAAATAACATGGCGGGAATTGAGAGGGCACTATTCGGTTATTACAGATGAAGCACAATATGAAATCGCATATATTTATATTCCTTTTTACAGAGAAGAACCGGATAAAGAAGGGCTTACTGCGATAGAGATCACTACGGAAGAAACTTTTAACAAGGATGAATTTCTCTGGAGTCTGGATCAGAAACCGGGTATCTATGTGACAGAAACCGGGGAAGAGACGTATTCGGAACAGAGGCTGATCACTCCGGAAGAACTGATCCGGGCGGCAGGACTTACAAAAGAACAGTACAGCAAAGTTGATCTGGAACAGTTTATTGAGGATTTTGACATCACGACAGAAGATGTGGATACGCTCAACATACCTTTGCTCCTGGAAGAATACGAACCGGAACGCAAATTCGGCATGTATGATGTAAGTTATCTCATTGAAGACGGCATAGAAGAACGCACATCTGATTTTACAGAAAATGTATATGCTGTAGCTTTTATGGAAAATAAGAATACAAGTACAGAATGTGTATATTATGATCTGCCGGACAGAAAAAGGTATCAAACGTCGGACGCGTATCTCTTTGATGACCTCTACCAGATACAGGGCGGATATTATGCGGACGGACAGCAGATCATTGAGGCGTTAGACAAGTATGGTGTTTTTGGCTGGGAATCCGGAACGGGTGAAGAGGAAATTACAGATCCCCAGCATATGGTGCTGGCTGTATTATATGATGACGGAACGGTCTTCCGTGTAGAAGCGTCCGGCTTGTTGTCGCAGGCGCTGCCGGACGAATACGATGAAGTGAAAGAAATGCTTCTGTCAGGAGAATACAGCGGAAGTTAAAAAAGAGTTTTGTTTCAAAGGGGGACGCTATGGATAGAGTGTTTGAAGATGAATTTATGGATGCGCAGTCACGGATTATTTCACTATGTGTCGAATTTGCGGGGAATAGGACTGATAAAGTTTATGCCTATGGCTCTATCGAAGAAAGCAGTATTTCGTTCAATGCATTTTTCAAGATTGATGGTCAGATAAAAACAACAAATAATATAGCTGCCGATCCGGACGCGATATGGGATTTTCTGGATCTTGGGGAAGCGGATCTTGAGAAGATAAGACAAATATGCATACATTACGAAAAACCTGTCCCCACGGAATTAAGAATGATTTATGACTGTAAAAGCGGTAAAATAGACACGGAATATAAGTATGAAAGTATCTGTTCCGCAAAGACGGGGACAGATTCAAGCGAGATTTTTATGAAGTGGTTAGATGAGGTTCGCCAAAGCACATGGAAGAGATAAAACAGCATTGTGAAAAAGTCATACAGATACTCCGTTCCGATTATAGTACGCAGTTACAGCATTCGGGAATAATCAAAAAAATATACGACGTTATGCAGCAGATCATATCCTGCGATAATGTTAATGAACTCCCGGATATCCACTGGAACAGCATAGCGCGGTGCTTTGCTGACGAAACGACGGATTATCAAAGTCCTGTACTTTTTGAGATAGATAAAATCGCGAAGCTGACAGAGGAAAAATAATGAAACAGTTGAGAAAAACAGAATGGCGGAGAGGATACCCCATAAAGAAAAACCTTGCCCTGTGTGCATGGGGAATGCTGGCGCTCGCAGGCTTCGCCGGGATACTGGCGCGCCCGGAGAATATTCCGTCGCTGGCAGCGTGTGTTCTTGCATTGGCGGGCGCAGTCCTTTCGCTGCCGCGCCTGCTTGGATATTACAGAACTACATATCAGTGTCTGCCCGCTTTGAACCGGCGGCTTACAAAAAAAGAGCAGGAGGAGCTGCTCGAATGTGAAAATTTTGAGACGATCACCGAGTTAAAGTCAGGATCGCTGCGGCGGACAGATTTTGCTGAAAGTGCCTGCTGGCTCCGGATCAATGGAAGATATATCCCGAAAGAACTTGTGATCTTATGAGAATGACAGAGTTGTAGAAACTGAATTCTTGAAAAACATTCTTGAATCACATTTCGATACAGAAAGATATTTGCAGGAAACGGACGATAAAGTTATTGAGCAAGATTGAGTGATTTTAGGAGTGAGATTTATGAGGATTACAGACATTTTTGATGCGGTAAGAGACGCAACTTATTCGGACTTCCGGAAGTTTTATACAGGTGATCCGAATCTATTCCATAAGTATACAGGATTAAGTTTGTTTCAGTTACTGTTTGTCAATGACCACAACACAGACGAAAAAATAAAGATGATTCGATTTTTAATATCTGAGGGGGCGGATGTTAACTTTAAAAGTCCAAAAGATCAAAGAAATGCACTGCATATATTTTACTTTTCGGTTATGAGGCCCGATCCACAGTACATATTAAAAGTAACTCAGCTGCTGGTTGAGGCTGGGGTGAACATAAACGCCAAAGACAAATATGGGGCAATTCCACTTAATTATGCGATTACTGTTGTAAAGCTGCCGACAGAGACGGCTATGCCGGTATATCAATATTTAATAGATCACGGTTCAAATATCTATGAAAAAGACAATTTTGGGAAAGCATGCATTGATTATGCAAAGGAATTTTCATGGAGAAATGATCTTGTAAGTCTAATGGAAGGAACCGAATCATGAGCAAAGTGAGAAGAAAAATAACAAAATATGAGATCATTCTCTGTGTTCTTGTACTGGCGGTCATAGTTGCCGGTCTGCTTCTGCCTAAGACAGGAGAGCTGGTGTTACTGGATGAATTCTGCAATATATCCGTCCTATGGATCGTGTGCATCTATGTGGTCGTGCGGGTCATACATAACTGGAAAACAGGGGAAAAAAGTAACAAAACAGCAGGAGTGATCATCGCGGTTTTCTGTGCGGCAGTCTGCATGTGGTTTACGAAGGATTTTGCCGCCGATCTGGCGTCGGGTACGAAGACGGTCACGCTGACAGATATAGAAGTAAGTGAAACACAAGCGCATACCAGCATTTTTTCGCATCATTATTATCTGATGGGGACGGATTCTCAGGGATTAAGGACCCGTGTGGAAATATCAGCAGATGACTATACGATGATGAGCCAGACAGGAAATGGAACTGCGGTTCTTGTGTATTATGAGCATACCGGACGGGCTGTGTCGGCACGCTGAGAGGAAGTTATTGCTACGACAGCATAAGGGAAGTGGTACGCAGGGTTAATCGAAACACCGGGATAATGGAGTCCTTCTTCTCCACTCTGAAGCAGGAAGAACTGTACCGGAGCTCCTACCGGTCTGAAAACGAATTCAAGAAAAGGGTTTCCGAATACATGAAGTTCTACAACAAAAGGCGTCCTCATCGCGCCAACCAGTACAAAACACCAGATGAAGCGGAGAACGCCTTTTATGAAAAGAATGCCGGCTGAATCCGTTGCGGCAGCCGGTTCAAATAAGGGGGCTTGAAGCTGTTTGTGATCAAAAATGAGAAAGTTTGAATATTTGTGTCGCAGGAGGCCAAATGCCGGAAAGCCTTGATATGACAATAAAAAATGGGAGTCAAGTTTCATTCGATCTCGCCGGATCGTTCAGAACTTGACTCCCATTCATATGGTTGCGGGGACAGGACTTGAACCTGCGACCTCCGGGTTATGAGCCCGACGAGCTACCATCTGCTCTACCCCGCGATATTTACGCATCCCGCTTCGGGGTGCTAAATTATAATAGCACAACGCGGGATGCGTGTCAAGTATTTTTTTGCAAAAAATCAGGAGAGTTCAAACATGCCGTTGTACAGCTGGTAGTACTCGCCTTTCTGGGCCAGCAGTTCCTCGTGGGTGCCGCGCTCCACAATGTGGCCGTGCTCCAGCACGATGATGGCATCGGCGTTGCGCACGGTGGAGAGCCGGTGGGCGATGACGAACACCGTGCGGCCTTCCATCAGGCGGTCCATGCCTTTCTGGATCAGGGCCTCGGTGCGGGTATCAATGCTGGAAGTCGCCTCGTCCAAAATCAGTACCGGCGGGTCGGCCACGGCAGCCCGGGCGATGGCCAGCAGCTGGCGCTGACCCTGGCTGAGGTTGGCGCCGTCGGCGGTGACCATGGTGTTATACCCCTGGGGCAGGCGGCGGATGAAGGAATCGGCGTTGGCAATTTTGGCGGCCGCCTCGATCTCCTGCTGGGTGGCGTCCAGCTTGCCGAAGCGGATATTTTCCGCCACGGTGCCGGTGAAGAGGTGGGTATCCTGCAAGACGATACCCAGGCTGCGGCGCAGGGCGTCCTTGCGGATGAGGCGCACGTCGATGCCGTCGTAGGTGATGGAACCCGCCGTCACATCATAGAACCGGTTGATCAGGTTGGTGATGGTGGTTTTGCCCGCGCCGGTGGAGCCGACGAAGGCGATCTTCTGGCCGGGCTTGGCATACAGCGACAGCCCCTCCAGAATCAGGTGGCCTTTCACGTAGCCAAAGTCCACGTTGTGGAACCGCACATCCCCTTCCAGCGGCTGGAAGGGCACGCCGGGACGGCTGCGGTCACACCAGGCCCAGCGGCCGGTGGTTTCGCCATGGGCACATTCGGTGAGGGTGCCGTCGGGCTGCTGGCGCACGGTGACCAGATCCACCGTACCCTCATCCACTTCGGGGTCCTCCTCCATGGCGGTGAAGATACGCTCGGCACCGGCCAGAGCCGCCAGCAGGAAGTTGCCCTGCTGGGTGAACTGGTTGATGGGCATGGTGGTCTGGCGCACAAAGACCAGATAACTGGCCAGGCTACCCAGGTCGGTCCAGCCTTTCATGACCATAAGGCCGCCCAGCACCGCGATGACCGCGTAGTTGATATACCCGATGCTGACCACCGCCGGGATCATGGTGGCGGCGTAGCTCTGGGCGCCGGTACCGGCCTTGCGCAGTTTTTCGTTACGCTGGGCAAAGCCTGTCAGGTCCTCCTGCTGGTGGTTGAAAACCTTGATGACCTTCTGGCCGGCGATCATCTCCTCGATGTAGGCGTCCAGTTCACCCAGGCAGCCCTGCTGCTTGGCGTAGAAGGCGCGGCTGTGCTGGGTGCTGAAATTGATATACCAGAACATGGCGGCGTAGCCCACCACCACCAGCAGCGACAGCCGCCAGTTGAGCACGAACAGCATGACCAGCGTGCCCGCCACCTGGATGAAGGTCTGGATGACAAGGGCAAAGCTGTTGTTCAGGGCATCGGAGACGGTATCCACATCGTTGGTGAAGAGGCTCATCAGGTCGCCCTTGCGGTGGGTATCGAAGAACTGCAAAGGCAGCGTCTGCAGATGGGCGAAGAGGTCACGGCGGATCTCCCGCAGGATCTTCTGGGCGGCGCGGACCATGAGCTGGCTGTAGCCCAGGGTGCAGAGGGCGCCCACCACGTAGATCACGGCGGTCAGGCCGACGCCGGCGGCCAGATAGGTCAGGCTGCCGTTGTCCAGCAGGCCGTTGACCACAGGGCGGATCATGTAGGTGCCCAGCAGGGCGGCGATGGCGCTGAGGGAAGCCAGCACCGCCACCAGCGCCAGCATGATGCGGTGGTGTTTGAGATAGACCCCCAGGCAGCTGAGGGTATGGCCCAGGTTCTGGGGGCGGCGCCCACCGGTGATTCGCATCATTGCGCGTCGCCTCCCTTCATCTGAGACTGGTAGATTTCCTGGTAGATGGTATCGTGGGCCAGCAGATCCTTGTGGGTGCCCACGGCGTGGAGCTTGCCGTCGTCCAGAATGACGATGAGGTCGGCGCTCTGCACCGAGCTGATGCGCTGGGCGATGATGAGCTTCGTCACGTCGGTCAGCTGGGCCAGGGCGTGGCGGATGCCGGATTCGGTGGCGGTATCCACAGCGCTGGTGGAATCGTCAAAAATCAGCACCTTGGGATGTTTGAGCAGGGTGCGGGCGATGCACAGGCGCTGTTTCTGGCCGCCCGAAACGTTGACGCCCCCCTGGCCCAGGTCGGTATCCAAGCCGTCGGGCATACGGTTGAGGAATTCGTCGGCGTGGGCGGCACGGCAGGCGGCCCACAGCTGATCGTCGGTGGCATCGGGGTTGCCCCATTTCAGGTTGTCCCGGATGGTGCCCGAGAAGAGCAGGTTTTTCTGCAGCACGATGCCCACGGCATCCCGCAGGGCGGCCAGGTCATAGTCCCGCACGTCGTGGCCACCCACCCTGACGGTACCGGCGGTGGCGTCGTACAGGCGGGGGATCAGCTGCACCAGGGTGGTTTTGGCCGAGCCGGTGCCGCCGATGATGCCCACCGTGGCACCCGCCGGGATATGCAGCGTGATGTCCGAGAGGGCCGGTTTTTCCGCCTGTTCGTTGTATTTGAAGCTGACGTCCTCAAAGTCGATGGCGCCGTTTTCGATGGTGGTGACGGGCCGGGCGGCGTTGGCCAGGTCGGGCTGCTCGGTAAGTACCTCCCGGATGCGGCGGGCGCTGGCCAGGGACCGGGTCATCTGGAGGAAGACGCCGGAGAACATCATGACCGAGTTGAGCACCTGCAGCACATAGCTGAGGAAGGCGGTGAGCTGGCCCACGCTCATGGAGCCCTGGAGGATGAAGTTGCCGCCGAACCACATGATGCAGATGATGGCGGTGTACATGACGATCTGGAAGGAGGGCATGTTGAGCACGGCGAACCGGAAGGTTTCGGTGCTGGCGTCACTGAGTTCGGTGTTGACCTCCTCAAACTGCTGGTTTTCCCAGTCGCCGCGCACGAAGGCCTTGATGACCCGGATAGCGGTAAGACCCTCCTGAATGCGGCTGTTCAGATGGTCCACGGCGCTTTGCTGGCGGCCGTAGAGGGGGGCCACCTTGCTGACGATCCAGGCCAGCATGGCGGCCAGGATGGGGGTGGCCACCAGGAAGACGATGGTCAGCCGGGGGCTGAGGATGAACGCCATCCCGAGGCCCATGAGCAGCATGACCGGGCTGCGCACCAGCGGCCGCAGGCCGGTATTGACGGCGTTGAGCAGCACGGTGGCGTCGGTGGTCATGCGGGTGACCAGGGATGCGGTGGAAAAGTGGTCCAGGTTGGCGAAATCGAACTTCTGCACCGAGGCGTATTCCGCCAGGCGCAGCTCCGCCGCAAAGCCGTTGGCGTAGCGGGCGGCGAACCGGGCGTAGAGCAGGCCCGTGACCAGGGCCAGCACGGCGCAGACCACCATCAGGCCGCCCTGGCGCAGGATGATGGACATATCGTGGGCGGGCACGCCCTCGTCGATGAGGGTGGACATGAGCACCGGGATGACCATTTCGCATCCGCACTCGAAAAAGAGCAGGCCCACCGCCACGATGAGATCCCGCCGGTAGGGTTTGCTGTAGCCGAAAATCAGCCGTAGATCCTGCATAGACTTCCCTCCTGTTTGTATCGTTTTTTCCTATACCGTAGAAGATGGATCACCGCCGTTTTTCCGGCAGCTTATCCGGCAGCTGGCTGGCCACGATGGCTGCGAACATCAGCGCACAGCCCGCCAGTTCGGTGCCGGTGAGGGTCTCGCCCAGGATGACCCAGCCCGCCAGGGCGCTGAAGACGCTTTCCAGGCACATGGCTAGGCTGGCGATGGTGGGGTCCAGTTCCTTCTGACCCACGATCTGCAGCGTGTAAGCCACGCCGCTGGACATGATGCCGCAGTAGAGCACCGACACCGCCGCCCCCGCAAACTGCTCGGGGGTGGGATGCTCAAAGACAAACATAAAGACGGTGGAGATCACCGACACCGTGAAGAACTGGGCAAAGCTGAGCTGGATACCGTCCAGCCGGGGGCTGAAATGGTTGACCAGCAAAATCTGCAGCGTGAACACAAAGGCGCAGAGCAGCAACTGCCACTCGCCCCCCGTCAGGCTGAGGGTATCCCGCCCGGCCAGGCAGAGCAGGTAGAGCCCGATGACACTGACCGCCACGCAGACCCAGAGTTTGGGCCCCGGACGGCTGCCGAGGAAGATGCCGCACACCGGCACCAGCACCACGTAGAGGGCGGTCATGAAGCCTGCCTTGGCGGTGCTGGTGGTACCGATGCCCATCTGCTGGGCAGCCGACGCCGCAAAGAGGGCGATGCCGCACAAGGTACCGCCGAGAGCCAGCACTTTGCCGTGGAGCCAGAAGGGCAGCCGCTGGCCTTTGTGGCGCTGGCCCATGCGGCGCACCCCCATGAGACCCAGCAGAAAGGCGCAGGCCAGCCAGCTGCGGCTGGCCAGAAAGGTGTAGGGCCCCATATAGCCGCTGCCCACACTCTGGGCCACAAAGGCCGTGCCCCAGATCAGCGCCGCGAACACCAGCAGCAGGGTGTTGCGCAGTTGATTTTTGTTTTCCATGGTCCTTCCTCCTCTTGTAGCCACAAAACCGCCCGCGCCGTCAACTGTGACGGCACGGGCGGTGCGCTTGCTTCCCTTGGCTGTTATTCTTCACCCTCGATGGTGGTCAGTTCCTGACTGCCCAGCCCCTGAATCTTGAGGCCGCCGGTGATATAGTAGATGCTGGAATCGTAGCTGATGTTGACCTTGTACTGCTTGCCGGGGGTCAGGCCGGTGATGGTATAATTATAGCAGGTACCGTCGGTGGTGTAGTAGACGGTGGAGCCCTGCACATAGCTGGTCATCGTCTTGTCGTCGGAGAGTTCCCACACCGCCACCTTGAAGGTCTGGTAGTTTTCGTTGGTAGACTCGGTGGTGGCATAGCCGGTAACGGTGATGCTGTCCGACGCGGGGACAAAGTACTCGGTGTTGCGGTTGGCCACGCCGTTGAAGGCAACGTACAGCGTATCCCCTTCGACCTGGGTGACCAGCTTGCCGGAGGTGGGGTCCATGGTTTCAGGGAAGGTGACCTCGCCGCCCGCGGTGGCTACCACCTTGGTGGCTTCGTCCTCATCGCCGGAGCCTTCTTCGATGAAGCCCAGGGCCGTAACGGTCTTGACAACGAGGTCCTTCAGCGCTTCCTTGGGCGAGCAGGCGGACAGCGAAAGAGCCAGGCACAGTGCCAGGGCCAGCGCGATCCAGGTACGGGTACGTTTCATATGCATAAACCTCCGTGGGGTAAGAAACATTCGTGACATATAAAGGTATTATACCGCATTTGTCTTTCCGGCACAAGGTTTTTGCAAAAAAACCACAAAAAGGCACCACCGGGACCTCAAAAGGGGGAACAGCCCCGCACGGCGGTGCCTGACGGGTCTATTCCCCCTCTTGGACACCCCCTCGACAAAATATGGCGGCAAATCGCGCACTGGTCGTACACAATTTGCCGCCATATTTCCCTGTATGTGTCTGCGCCGGTCGGCGCATGTCCGCCGGCGCAGACAGAATCAAATCTTGTAAGCGGCATACCGCCGCTTTCGCGAACAAAACAGCCTTTTACCGCTTGATATCGTAGTTCATGTTCATCAGGTTGCGGATGCTGTCCACATCGTCGGTGATGTTGGCATCGCCGTGGATGGTGTGCTTGATGGCACTGGACGCCACCGCAAAGTTGATCATATCCATGGGGCGGTAGTCGTGCATCATGGCGTAGATCAGGCCGCTGGCAAAGGCGTCGCCGCCGCCCACGCGGTCCAGAATATTAAAGGTAAAGAGCTTGCTCTCGAAGGTATGTCCCTCGTACCACATGAAGGCTTTGAGGCTGTTCTCGCTGCCGGAATGTACATACCGCACGTGGCGGCCGATGCACTTGAGGTTGGGGTACCGCTCCACAAAGCGCTGGAACACCTCGTCCTGCTGTTCGTAGCTGGGCTGCAGCGGCACGCCGTCCTTCCAGTCGCCCTTGGAATGGTCGTTCTCGTCCTTCCACAGGTGATAGGGCTCGATGCCGAAGAGCACATCCACATAGGGCAGGCAGCGGGTGCAGTAGTCCCGGGCTTCCTCCCAGGTCCACAGCGTGCTGCGGAAGTTGCCGTCAAAGCTGATGGTCAGCCCCTTCTCCTTGGCTACCTGCAGGCAGCGCAGGATGAAGTCGGCGCAGTTCTGGTTCAGCGCCGGTGTGATGCCGGAGAGGTGCAGCCAGTCGAAGCCTTCGAACAGGGCATCCAGGTCCACCTTGCTCAGGTCGTACTCGGTCAGGGCGCTGTGCATGCGGTCATAGATGACCTTGCTGGGGCGGATGCCGTAGCCGGTTTCCAGGTAATAGGTGCCCAGGCGATGGCTGGGGGTTTCCTCCTTGGTGGAAAGGATCATGGGCGTGCAGTGCACATCGTTGGAGCGCAGCCACCGGATGGCGCTTTTTCCCAGGGAATTGTTGGGCACCACGCTGAAAAAGGTGGAATCCACACCCAGGTTGGCCAGCGCCAGCGCGATGTTTGCCTCGCTGCCGCCGTAGCTGGCCTCAAAGTTCGATGCCATGCGGATTTTTTCGTAGTTGGGCGGGGTCAGACGCAGCATGACCTCACCGATGGTGATGAATTTCTGCGGGCTGTGCTGGTCCTGCAGAATGGGATTGCAATGTTCCATGTGCGGTGTTACCTCCTGGTTCGTTTCGGGTTTCTTTGCACGGGAAATGCGCGGTTTCTGTCCCTTTTATTGTACGGCATTCCCCCGGGGATTGCAAGCAAAACCAGAAGGCCCGCCGCCTCAGTCCTGCAGTTCCTTCTCGAAGCGGTCGATCTTGTCCATCTTGCCCACCACGGCGATGGTATCCCCCTGGGCAAAGCGGTAGTCGGCCGTAAATTCCACGTCGGTGCGTCCATTCCGTTCCACGGCAATGATGTTGATGCCGAAGGTGCGGCGCACATCCAATTCCTGGATGCTCTTGCCCACCACGTGGCCGCCCACGGCGATGCGGCGCACTTCCACGCCGTCGGCCAGGGCGACGTAGTCCAGCAGGTTGCCGTAGATCAGCCGGCGGCCGATGCGCACGGCCATGTCCGCCTCGGGGTAGACGACGGTGGCGCCCATGCGCTTGAGCACCTCGCCGTGGACTTCGCTGGTGGCCTTGGACAGGACGTTGGGCACGCCGAGCTTGATGACCAGCATCGTGGTCAGGATGCTCATGTCGACCTGCTCGCCGATGCAGACGACGACGGTCGCGCAGTTCTGCATACCGGTCTCTTTTAGGGCCGTCTCGCTGAGGTTATCCACCACAAAGGCGTAGTCGGTGTAGGCGCGCACCTCGCGCACGCGCTCCTCATTTTTGTCGATGGCGATGACTTCCTCGCCGGCTTCGGCCAGCGTCTTGACCAGCGCCGTGCCAAAACGGCCCAGGCCGATGACGCCGTACATCGCGGAAGAATCGTTCTTTTTCAGTTTCATGGTACAACTGCCTCCAGTTTGGTATCAGCCGATGGTGATGGCTTCCTCGGTATAGCGGGCGGAAGGTTCGGGGCGCTCGACCCAGATCGACAGCAGCGTGAACGCGCCGACGCGCCCGGTGTACATCGTTAAGATCAGGATCAGTTTGCTGGCGTCCAGCAGGTCCGGCGTGATGCCGGTGGAAAGGCCGACGGTGCCGAAGGCCGAGACATCCTCAAACAGCAGCTGCATCAGCGTCAGGTCGGGTTCCAGCACGCAGAGCAGGAAGGTGCCGGTGCACACGACGATCATGCCCAGCAGCGCGATGGTGGCCGCTTTGCGCATGGCGCCGTCGGGCAGGCGGCGGTGGAAGGCCCCGGGGCGGCGCTTGCTGAAGATGCAGGCGACCTCCTGCATGAGGACAAAGAAGGTCGTCGTCTTGATACCGCCGCCGGTGGACCCGGGCGAAGCGCCGATGAACATCAAAATCGTGAGCACGAACAGGCCCGCGTTGCTGAGCTCGCCCAGCGGCATCGTCGAGAAGCCCGCGGTACGCGCCGACGTGCTGTGGAAAAACGCCGCCAGCCAGCCGATGCCGTCGGTAAGCTGCAGCAGCACCGTGCCGGCAGCCAGCAGCACCGCCGTGGTGGTAAGCACCACTTTGGTGTGCAGCGTGAACTTGCGGAAGCGGAACCGGCACTTGATGACGTCGAGCACGACGAGGAAGCCGATACCGCCAAAGATGATAAGGCCGCAGGTGACAAGGTTGAGCCAGACGTTATCGTGGTAAGGGATCAGGTTGCGCAGCCCGCCCAGGATGTCAAAGCCCGAGTTGTTGAACGCCGCGATGGAGTGGAAGATGCTGATCCACAAGGCGTGCAGCGGCGGGAAATCCTGGATGAACACCGGGAAACTGCAGACAACGCCCGCCAGCTCAAAGCACAGCGTCATAAACAGCACCGCGCGCACCAGGCGGACCATGCCCTCGAACGTGTCAACGTTGAGCGCCTCGCGCACAAGGGAGCGCCCTTTGAAGTTGATGCGCCGGCCGGCGGCCAGCGCCAGGCCCATGCCGATGGAGGTCACGCCCAGGCCGCCGACCTGGATGAGCCCCGCCACCACGGCCTGGCCGAAGGGGGTGAAGGTGTCGGCGGTGTCGACGGCGATGAGGCCGGTGACGCACACCGCGCTGGTGGAGGTGAACAGCGCGTCCACCCAGGTGACCGCCATGCCCTCCCGGATGGAGACCGGCAGTTTGAGCATCGCCGCGCCCAGCAGAATGACGAGCGCGAAGCCCAGCGCAATGATGCGCGCAGGCGGCTGTTTTTGGAGAGAACGAAGGATGGATTTCATACAATTTCCTCTGCAGTATACAAAAAGCGGGGCTTCCCGCCGTGTTCGGGGGGGAGTCCCGCCGGACCGGGTGCCGCTTTGCCCCCGGCCGACCCCGGATAAATAGGACGCGCCGCGCCCTATGACAGACTCCACCACTTATCCCGGTCGTAATTGCTCCTACCATAACACGAAACCACTACCTCGTCAAGGGGGAAAATTTCCCGGAGTGAGGTGGACGGTCTGCGGCAGGCGCCGGCGGGTCGGAAGGCTGCGCAGGCCCCCTGCCCTACTCCGGCCCTCTGGTCCGGACGTTTACCCTTTGCCCTTGCAAAAATGCAGCACGCCGTTGAGGACCAGCAGGCCATAGGTCACCCACGCCGAATTCCGGAAGGCGAAAAAGAACCGGTCATAGGACCACTGGCTGTCTCCAAAAATACGGAAGACAGTGTGGAGCACGCTGCACACCCCATAGCTGCCATCGTGGACCCGCGTCTCAGCGTTGAAGAGGAGATTCAGCCCCAGATCCACTGTGCAGAACAGCGAGATCATAAAGAGGATGCCCGCAAGAATCCTGACGGTCCGTATCGTTTTCATATCGCACCTCCGCAGCGTTTTCAGTTTTGATCGGTATACCGTGAGAATACCAGAGTCCTCGAAAGAAGTCAAGACTGCCTTGCCCCGGTCAGCCGCACCGCCCAACCCTTTTTTCCGTTTTGCCGGTGCCGAATGGCGTCTGACCGCACCGCCGCCCCGGCCGCTCTCTTGCGTGGCAGCGCAAAATCGTGTATAATGAATTGTTACTTCTATAAGCATAGTCAGGAGGTGCGCCGTTGAGCCTGCAGAGCTTTGGCTTTTTCGGCTTTTTGCTGGTGGTGGCCGCGGTATATCTGCATCTGCCCCGGCGTTGGCAAAGCCCCTTTTTGCTGACGGCCAGCTGGGTATTTTATGCGCTGGCCATGCCGTCCATGCTGCCGGTGACCATCGCCATTGCGGTGTTTACCTGGCTGTGCGGCCGGGCCCTGACCGGTGCCCACAAAACCGCCGTGCTGCGGGTAGGGGTCATCGGCCTGCTGCTGATTCTGGCCTTTTTCAAATACAACGGCGCCTTTGCGGGGCTGGCGGGCTGGCAGGCCATCGCCATGCCCCTGGGCATCAGCTTTTACAGCTTCGCGGCCATCGCCTATCTCATCGACGCCGCCCGGGGCGACTGCGAAGCGGAGCCGAGTTTTATCGACTGTGCGCTGTTTCTGAATTTCTTTGCCACCGTCACCCAGGGCCCCATCTGCCGGGCCGGGGACCTTTTGCCCCAGCTGAAGGAGGAGCACCGCTTTGATGCCGCCCGCACCGTGCGGGGCCTGCGGCTGATGGCGCTGGGGCTTTTCAAGCTGGTGGCGGTGAGCGATGTGCTGGGCGTGCTGGTGGACGAGGTATTCCCCCACTACCAGAGCTACGGCGGCCCCATGCTGGTGCTGGGCGCGGTAGCCTACACCCTGCAGCTGTACTTCAACTTTTCGGGCTATTCCGAAGTTGCCCGGGCCGTGGGCCTGTTTCTGGGGCTCAACCTGCCGGAAAACTTCAAAACGCCCTTCTTTGCCACCAACTTTTCCGGGTTCTGGAGCCGGTGGCACATCAGCTTTTCTTCCTGGCTGCAGGATTACCTGTTCATGCCCCTGGCCTGGGCGGACCTTTCCGGCGTGACCCGGGGCAAATTGCAGCGGCTGCCCGCGGAAGTCTGCGTCTTTACGGTATTTTTTGTGTCGGGCTTCTGGCACGGCAACACCCTGCCCTTTGTGGTGTGGGGCCTTTTGCAGGCCTGCTACCGCCTGGGTGAGGAACTGGTGCACCGCCGGTTCGGCAAACCCAAAAAGAAAGCCCCGGCCCGGGTGGTGCGCGCCAAACGGGCGGTGGTGTTTGTGCTGTGGACCGTGAGCATGGTGTTCTTCCGGGTGGGGTCCGCCGGATCCATGACCGTGGGGGACGCCTTCGGCTATCTGGCCGGCTGCTTCCGCGGCTGGGCGCCCGCCCGCTTTGCCGGGGAGCTGTACAGCGCGGTGTACACCGCCTTCTACGCCAACCCCATCATGGTGGCGGCCTATTATGCCTTTGTGGTGCTGACGCTGGTGCTCGCCTTTTACCTTGACACCCGCCGGGCCTTTACCTACAAGAACAAATCGTCCGAGATTGCCCTGGCCGGGGAAAAACACCGCTGGGTGGTCTATT
Source organism: uncultured Subdoligranulum sp. (assembly GCA_900545545.1). Classification (GTDB taxonomy): domain Bacteria; phylum Bacillota; class Clostridia; order Oscillospirales; family Ruminococcaceae; genus Gemmiger. The sequence goes on from UQZO01000015.1 coordinate 24,252, forward strand.
ACCTGCTGGTGGTCTGTCTGCTGGCGGGCTATATCATGCAGAGCGGCGGTTTCGGCAACGCGGGATTCGGCATGTACGCGGGATTTTAACCTACCTCAAAGGGGGCAACAGCCGCGCACGGCAATTGCCTGACGCGGCTATTTCCCCCTTTGGATACCGGGTTGCGGTACCCGCATCCTGCGGCGCGCCTTGGGGCGGCGCTTGCACTCTGCGACCGCTGCCCCTGCTCCGCCGCGCTGATTCTGCCGCAGGCAGCGCGCGGCTCCGCAGCCCCTCGACAAAATTTTGCTCAAAACCGCGCACTCGTCGCGGGCTCCTCGCACACAATTTTGAGCAAAATTTCCCTGTAGGTGTCGCCATCGTCGGCACATGTCCGCCGATGGCGACGGTTTTGAAAATCACTTTGCCGTAACAACAGAAAGGATGGCCATGTGAAAAATATCCTGAAAAAATTGGCGCTGCTGGCCATTCCGGTGTTGGTGTGGTTGGTGGTGTTTGTGGCCTTTGAGCCCAACAACTACTTCGGGCTCAAAGCTTCCGCCGGGTCCAGCCAGCCGGTGGCCCGGGTGCGGGCCTACCAGCAAAACCCCGGCACCCGCCTGATCCTGGGCGACAGCCGCCTGGCCCACTTTGACATGGACCTGGTGGAGGAAGTGAGCGGCCAGAAATGGCAGAACCTTTCCTTCGGCGGTGCTTCTTTGAAAGAGACACTGGACCTGGCCGACTATGTGCTGGGCAGCGGTCACCCGGTGGACAGCCTGCTGATGGGCCTGTCTTTTTACACCCTCAACGAGGGGTACAACACCGACCGTTTTGCCCAGCTGGAAGAAACGCTGAACAATCCCCTGGCCTACTGCCTGAATCTGGAATACAACGTCAACGCTCTCACCGTGATGATGGACACCATCCGCGGCACGCCGGACACCATTGAATCCGGCGACTGGGTGGAGAGCGATTATCTGGCGGACGACGGCACCGTGCTGCCGCTGCACCGCAAACTGTACGACTACCCCGCCACCATCACCCCCAAATGCCGCAACTGGGCGCTGAACACCGAACAGTTTGAGCGCCTGCACGCCCTGGGCCAGCGCTGCGCCGAGGAAGGGGTACAGCTCATTGTGGTGCTGCCCCCCATGGCAAACAACGTGCGCACCGAGGTGTGCGACGTGTTCGGCATTACCGAGGCGATGGAAAACGAAGTGCTGCCCACCCTGCGCGCCTGGGCCGACGAGGGTGCCTTTACCCTGCTGGACTACGAGTGGGCGGGCAGCTGCATCACCGACAACGACACCCAATTTTACGACGGATTCCACCTGGACGAACGCTACGGCCTGCCCGACTGGACGGCCCAGCTGTTCGGCGACCTGAACGCCTGAGGACAAGGAGAGCTTCTGTGGCACTGGATTTTTTGATTTTGTATGAGCACACGGTGCGGGAATATGAGAGCGACCTGCTGCTCAAATTAGAGCTGGAACGCCGGGGTTACTCGGTGGAGATCCGCCAGCTGCTGGACCCCAAGCATCTGCGGCTGTTCCGCCGGGACAAGCCGGAAGTGCTGGTGGCCAGTTGCATGTACGATAACGAAGCCATCAACAGCCATGTGTACAATAACATCGGCCGCTGCAACAAGATCGTCAACCTCCACTGGGAGCAGATGCTTTCCGACACCCAGGAGGAAGGAGACTGGTTCAACATGAACGGCAACGCCAAAAAGTGCATCCAGACCTGCTGGGGCCAGCGCACGGCCCAGCGGCTGCAGGCCCACGGCATGGAGGCAAAAAACACCCCCGTCACCGGCGCCGTGATGATGGACTTTCTGCGCCCCGAATTTGAAGGGTATTTCCTGGACAAGGAGGCCCTGTGCCAAAAATTCGGCCTGGACCCCCACAAGAAACTGCACCTGTATATCTCCAGTTTCGGCTACGCCAGCATGAATGACGACGAAGTGGCCGAGCTTTCCAAAATGGCGGGCACCGATTTCACCGGCTTTGCCCGCACCAACCGCGTTTCCATGACCGAGACCCTTTCCTGGTTCGACCGGTACCTGGGCGACCACCCCGAGGTGGAGCTGGTCTACCGCCGCCACCCCAGCGAGTGGAACAGCCCGGCCCTGGAAGCGCTGGCCAAAAAGCGGCCCAACTTCCATGTGATCTTTGCGGATTCCGTCAAACAGTGGATCGTGGCGGCGGATTCCATCTCCATCTGGATGAGCACCGCCATCGCCGAGGTGTACATGGCGGGCAAGAGCTGCCACATCCTGCGCCCGGTGCCCATCGAGCATGAGTATGACCCCGTCATCTACAAGGGCGCCCACTATGTGACCAGCTACGAGGAATTCTGCGCCGCCATGGCCGAAGGGTTCCCGCCCTTCCCCATCCGGCGGGAAGTCATTGAAGGCTACTTTGACCCCAGCCCCATCCCGGCCTACCGCCGGATGGCCGACCTGTTGGAGGATGTGTACAAAAATCCCCCGCGGGACGAGCCCATGGGCGAGGGGTTCAAGCCCCATTTCAATCTGCTGAAATTCTGCGCGCTGGCGGGGGTGCATTTTCTCTACCGCCGGGGGTGGGAACCCCGCCGGGTCTTTGCCTTCTGCCCGCCGCTGGCCAATTTTGCCCAGCGCATCTACGGCTATGTGGACAAGGCCCACGTGACCCCCGAACAGGTCGCCGCCATGACCGACCGCATCCGGCCTTACGTCCGGTAAAGGAGGCTCTATGCCAGACACCGAAAAGAAATCCGCCGCCCAGAGCTTTGCCGGCAATGTGATGAAATACTCGGTGGCCACCTATTTAGGGTTCGTCATCACCGGCGTGGCGCTCATCGTCAAAGGGCTTTTGCCCAGCGATGTGCTGGGTGCCCCGGTCACCTTTATGACCTACACCGCCACCTTCATGAACCTGGGCATTCTGGGGCTGGACCAGGCCCTGCTGCGCTTCTACCACGAGCCGCCCGCCGGGGCCAAACCCCGCCAGCTCTTTGCCGCCTGCACCCGCATTTCGGTGGTGTTCATGCTGCTGCTGGGGGTGGTGTGCAGCCTCTTCTTTGCCAAACCCCTGGCCGCCGCCCTGGGCCTGGGTACCGCCGGGCCGGGCATTGTGCCGCTGCTGTTTATAAACGCCGGGCTCTACATGCTGGTGCGGTACCTGAACGTGCTGCTCCGGCTGGAAAACGACCTGCGGGCCTACACCGCCGAGACGCTCTGGATGCAGACCTGCTACAACCTCGTCTACCTGCTGCCGGGCTTTTTCACCTCCAACGTCATGATTCTGGCGCTGGCGGCCATCCTCAGCTTCGGCGTGGTGGTCATCGCCTTCGGCTTCAAGTACCGGGCTGCCGTCTTCGGTGCCCTGCCCGCCCCCATGGCCGCCGGGATTGCACGCACCGTGCTGCCCTACGGCATCGCCCTGGCCCCGGCCCAGATTCTGTTCAGCCTTTCCAGCGGCGTCTGCCTCTCCTTTGTGAGCAACTACTGCGGCGATACCGCCCAGGGCCTTTTCGCCTTCGGCTACAGCCTGGCCCAGCTGGTCACCGCCATCCAGGCGGGCTTTTCCACCTACTGGGGGCCCTACGTCTACGCCCATTACCGGGAACAGCAGGAACGCATTGCCCGGGTGCACGACGTACTGAATCTTCTGATTTTCGGCTTTTTCTGCGTCCTCGTCATGTTCGAGGATGTGGTGTTCTGGATCTTCTCCAACAAGCGGGACTGCCTGGCCATCTTCCCGCTGCTGATGCTGGCGGTGGTGTTCAACATCCTGTGTGAGGGCACCGTCTACGGCAACTCCATCGCCCGCAAGCCCTGGCACGATACCATCGGCATCGCCATCGGCGCCGGGAGCAACTTTGTGCTCTGCTCGCTGCTGGTGCCCTCTTTCGGGCTGACCGGCGCGGCCCTGGCTCTGGCCGCCAGCAACGGCCTGGCGTTTTTGTACCGCTCGGTCACCGGGCAGATGTATTACCGCACCATTCCCAGCTTCCCCAAGACCATCTCGGGCTTTTTGCTGGCCTTTGCGGTAACGGCCATCGGCACGGTGCTGTGGCAGCATTTTGTGGTAAAATTCGTGCTGGTGGGCGTGATTTTGTTTATTTATTGTACGCTGTACCGTGCACAGCTCCTGAAATTGTGGCAGATGGGGCTGGGCATCGTGCGGCGGTATCTCGTCAAGAAGTGAGGAAATGAAACATGAAGCATTGCGGCACCCAGGAACTGGAAACCGGCCGCCTGCTGCTGCGGCGGCTGTCGGTGGATGACAGCGAAATGATGTACAACAACTGGGCCAGCGACCCGGAGGTTGCCCGGTATCTGCGGTGGAACGCCCACCGCACCTGGGCTGAGACCGCCGAGCTGCTGAACGAGTGGGAAAAACACTACCCCGACCCCACCTATTACCAGTGGGGCATTGTGGAAAAGCGCAGCGGAGTACTGTTCGGCACCATCAGCATCTTTTCCGCCGTGGATATGAAAACCGGCTGGCACCTGAACACCGAGCGGCTGGGCCTTCCCTGGGAGACGGGGTATGCCCTGGGCCGCAAATGGTGGAACAAGGGCTACGCCACCGAGGCGCTGTGCGCCGTGCGGGATTACTGGTTCAACACGGTGGGCGCCCTGTGGCTGGCGGCCTGCCATGCCAACGACAACGTGGCCAGCAGCGCCGTGCTGCAAAAGGCAGGGTTTGTGTACGACCACGACATCACCGACCACAAATTTGACGGCACGCCGGTGCCCTGCCGGGCGTACCACCTGATCAAAGAGGATTTATGAGCGAGATTACCTTAGATTTCGGCACCACGGCCCAGAAGCAGACCCAGGGGGAAGCCATCCCGGTGGTGCTGCTGGCGCTGGACCAGGGCCGCTACGATATGGCCCGCAGCCTGGATGAGCTGCGGGCGCTGGCCGACGCCAACGGCATGGAGGCGGTGGCCGAGGTGGTGCAAAAGCGCGCCGTGCCCGAAGCCGCCACCATGCTGGGAGAGGGCAAGGTGGCCGAAGCGCGCCTTGTCTGCCAGAACCTGAACGCCCAGGCCGCCATTTTTGACGGCGAACTGACGGGCAGCCAGATCCGCAACCTGTCGGCGGCGTTACAGGTGGAGGTGCTGGACCGCACCATGCTGATTCTGGAAATTTTCCGGGCGCGTGCCACCACCAACGAGGGCAAGCTGCAGACCGAACTAGCCACCCTGCGCTACCAGCTGCCCCGGCTGCAGGGCCTGGGCGAAAGCCTGAGCCGCCAGGGCGGCGGTGGCGGCGGCGGGGCCGGTGCCCGCCGCGGCGCCGGTGAAACGAAGCTGGAACTGGACCGCCGCCATCTGCACCAGCGCATCGAACACCTGGAAGGCAAACTACGGGAGATGGAAAAGCGCCGGGGCGAGACCCGCCGCGCCCGCCGCAAGAACAACGTGCCGGTGATCGCCCTGGTGGGCTACACCAACGTGGGCAAATCCAGCCTGCTGAACGCTCTGTGCGGGGAACAGATCTTTGAGGCGGACATGCTGTTCGCCACGCTGGACCCCACCGCCCGCAAGCTGACGCTGCCCAGCGGGCTGCAGGTCATTCTGGTGGATACCGTCGGCTTTGTGAGCCGCCTGCCCCATCACCTGGTGGAGGCCTTCAAGAGCACGCTGGAGGAAGCCGCCTTTGCGGATGTGATCCTCAAGGTGGCCGATGCCTCCGACCCCCAGGCCGCCGAGCAGCTGGCCGTCACCGACGAAGTCCTCTCCACGCTGGATTGCGGGGAGATTCCCCAGCTGGTGGTCTACAACAAATGCGACGCCGCCAACCTGACAGCCTTTGACCCGGCCATGCTGCTGACCAGCGCCAAGACCGGCCGAGGATTGCCGGAGCTTCTGGCACGTCTCGACGAGGAGCTGGCCCACCGGGTGCGCACCATCGAGGTGGTGCTGCCCTACGACAAGCTGGCCCTGGCGGACATTCTGCGCAGCCGCGGCAGCGTGCTGGCCGAGGAGTACCGGGAGAACGGCGTCTACTACCAGGGCACCGTGAAGATCGACGATCTGCACCGGTTTGAGCCCTATCTGGTCTGAGTTGACAAGGCCCTGCGGGGCCGCTATACTTTCGATAGAAACACAGTACAAACACAGTTCAAACAACAAAGGGGTTTTGTTTTATGGCATCCAATGTACGCACCCGCTTTGCGCCGTCGCCCACGGGCTATATGCACGTAGGCAACCTGCGCACCGCGCTGTACACCTACCTGCAGGCCCGCCACAACGGCGGCACCTTTATCCTGCGCATCGAGGACACCGACCAGGGCCGTCTGGTGGAAGGTGCCACCGATATCATCTACGGCACGCTGAAAGCCACCGGCCTGACCTGGGACGAAGGCCCCGACATCGGCGGCCCTGTCGGCCCCTATGTGCAGAGCGAGCGCATGGGGATGTTCAAGCAGTATGCCGAGCAGCTGGTGAAGGCGGGCAAGGCCTACTACTGCTTCTGCACCGAGGAGCGGCTGAACGAGCTGCACGAAGCCCAGCGCGCCGCCGGTGAGATGACCCACTACGACGGGCATTGCCGCAACCTCAGCGAGGAGGAAGTGGCGGCCAGGCTGGCGGCAGGTGAACCCTATGTCATCCGCCAGAAGATCCCCGAGAGCGGTGTGGCGGGCTTTGACGATGTGGTGTACGGCCACATCGAGGTGAACGTCAGTGAGCTGGATGACCAGATCCTCATCAAGACCGACGGCATGCCCACCTACAACTTTGCCAACGTGGTGGACGACCACCTCATGGGCATCACCCACGTCATCCGCGGCAGCGAGTACCTCTCCTCCACCCCGAAATACAACCTGCTGTACGAGGCTTTCGGCTGGGAGAAGCCGGTGTACGTCCACTGCCCGCCGGTGATGAAGGACGCCCAGAACAAGCTGAGCAAGCGCAACGGCGACGCCAGCTACCAGGACCTGGTGGCCAAAGGCTACCTGCCCCAAGCCGTGCTGAACTATCTTTTGCTGCTGGGCTGGGCGCCGGAAGGCGAGCAGGAGATCTTCTCTCTTGATGAGATGATCAAGATCTGGGACCCCAGCCGCATTTCCAAGTCCCCGGCCATCTTTGACCCGCTGAAACTGCGGGCCATCAACGCCGCGTACATCCGCGCGCTGGACCCGGCCGAGTTCCGCCGTCTGGCCGACCCCTTCATCGACAGCGCCGTGCACCGCGACATCGACCGCGATCTGCTCTGCGCCAACCTGCAGCCCCGCTGCGAGGTATTGGAGGATATCCCGCCGCAGCTGGATTTCTTCGACGCCGTGCTGCCCTACGATGCGGAACTCTACCGCAACAAGAAGCAGAAAACCACGCCGGAATCCGCCAAGGAGGCCCTGACCGCCCTGCTGCCCGTGCTGGAAGGCATTGCGGACTGGAACCGCGACGCCATCTTTGACGCCTGCAAGGCCCAGGCCGAAGCCATGGAGAAAAAGAACGGCTGGCTGCTCTATCCCCTGGGCATCGCCCTCTCGGGCAAGAGCCGTACCCCGGGCGGCGGCACCGATCTGGCCGCCATGCTGGGCAAGGAGGAAACCCTCGCCCGCCTGCGCACCGCCCTGGCGGCGCTGTAACCCGCGTAAAGGGTACTGTCCTGTTCTTGTCCTTTTCTTGTAAGAAAAGGACCAAAAGAACTTTCAATTAAAAATCAGGAGGTCATGGCGTATGCCATGACCTCCTGATTTTTGTTTGGAGTTTCTTTGGTTCTTTCTTTGCAAAGAAAGAACAGGAACAAGCACCCCTTACGCGGGTTACTCGTCGTCGGCGAAGTTGCCCAGCGCCTTGGCCTGGTCGATGACCTTGGCTTCCAGCATCTGCGGCAGGGTCTCATACCGGACGAAATCGAAAGTGAACCAGCCGCGGCCCTGGGTGAGCTGCCGCAGGAAAGTGGTGAAATCCTGCATTTCGGCCATGGGCACTTCCGCCTCCACGACCTGCATGCCGTCCTCGTCGGGGTTCATGCCCAGCACGCGGCCGCGCCGCTTGGTGACCTCCCCCATAATATCGCCGGTATTATCCGCCGGCACATGCGCCTGCAGGGCGCCGATGGGTTCCAGCAGCACGGGGCCTGCCTCGGGAATGGCCGCCTTATAGGCCAGCTTGGCCGCCATGATGAACGCCATTTCGCTGGAGTCCACCGGATGGTAGCTGCCGTCCAGCAGGGTGGCCTTCATGCCTACCATGGGATAGCCGGCCAGCACGCCATGCTCGGCGGCCTGCCGCACACCCTTTTCTACCGCCGGGAAGAAGTTCTTCGGCACGCTGCCGCCGAACACATTCTCGGCAAACTCAATGCTTTCGCCCTCGATGGGCTCGAACTGAATCCAGACATCACCGAACTGGCCGTGACCGCCGGTCTGCTTCTTGTGGCGGCCCTGGGCCTTGCAGCTCTTGCGGATGGATTCGCGGTACGGTACCCGCGGGGTTTCCAGCGTGATCTCGACACCGAATTTGTTCTTGAGTTTGGCAACCGCCACTTCGAGGTGCTGGGTTCCCAGGCCGCTGATGATCTGCTGCTTGGTTTCGGGGTCCACCACAAAGGTGATGGCCGGGTCTTCTTCCATCAGGCGGGTCAAAGCGCCGGATACCTTGCCCTCGTCGCCCTTCTTGGCCACCTTGACCGCCATGCGGTAGCTGGCAATGGGATAGCTGGGCGCGGGCAGCGCCACCACGCGGGCGGCATCACACAGGGTATCGCCGGTTTTGGCCGTCGCCAGTTTAGCCACCGCACCGATATCACCGGTGGTGATGGCCGGGGTATCGGTCTGCTTTTTGCCGCAGACCGTCAGCGTCTTGCCCAGGCGCTCGGGCTGGCCGGTACGGGCATTCACCACGTTGCTGGTCGCCGTCAGCTTGCCGGACAAAACCTTGATAAAGCTCAGCTTGCCCACAAACGGGTCCGCCACCGTCTTGAACACATAGGCGCAGAGCGGGGCATCCGGGTCGGCGGTAACTTCCACCGGCTCGCCGTCCTTGGTCTCGCCCACGGCCGCGGCGGTGTCGGCGCCGGGCAGCAGCACGTTCATGTTGTACAGCAGCATATCCAATGCCTGGTTGTTCACGGCACTGCCGCAGAACACCGGGGTGATCTGGCCGCTGCGCACGCCGGTGGCCATGCCCTGCACGATCTCCTCCGTCGTGAACGGTTCGCCTTCAAAGAATTTTTCCATCAGGGCCTCGTCGGTCTCGGCGATGGCCTCGCTCATGGCCTGGATCAAACCTTCAAAACGGTGGCCGATATCGGGCAGGTCGATCTGGATCTGCTTGCCGCCTTCGTACTTGAACGCCTTCTGGCTGAACAGGTTGATGTACGCAACGGTGCCGTCGTCGAGCCGGACCGGCACCACACAGGGGCAGACACTGGGTCCGAACTGGATCTTCATCTGCTCCAGGATCTTAAAGTAGTCGGCATTCTCGAGGTCGGTCTTGCTGACAAAGATCATCCGCGCCTTGTTCTGCTTGCAGGCCAGGCGATAGGCTTTCTCGGCACCTACGGTAACGCCGGAACGGCCCGACACGCAGATCAGCACACTCTCGGCAGCCATAACACCCTCGGCGGCGCCGGTTTCAAAGTCAAACAGGCCCGGAGTATCGATGAGGTTGTACTTGATGCCCTCATACTCCACCGGAACCACGCTGGAATTCAGCGATGCTTTGCGGCGTACTTCCTCGGGGTCAAAGTCACTGGCAGTGGTGCCGTCTTCCACACGGCCCATGCGCTCGGTCGCGCCGCTCATATACAGCAGAGCCTCAGTCAGCGTCGTTTTGCCACATCCGGCATGACCGGCCACCAGAATGTTGCGGATGTCTTTGCTTGCATAGTCCATGAATCGTCAAACCTCTTTTCGCGCCGGGGCTTTGGCTCCCGCCCCGCGGCGTAGAATTATGGTGAATTTGAACATTTCTCACCGATTGATACTACTTTACCACATATTTGTGGAATTTTAAACAGTTTTTTCGGAATTTCTTGAAATATTTTTAGGCAGTTGACAAATGTATGCTCTTTTGTGGGGCGGACCGGGCCTGTCAGGCGCCGTGCAGGCCTGTTCCCCCTTTTGATTGCTGTCAGGGCTGCGCCAGGCGCACCACGGCTACCGTGATATCATCCTGTTTTTCCCCCGCACGGCGCACCGCGGCGTCGGCAATGGTCTGGGCCGCCTGCTGCGGCGTATGCCCCAGTTTGGCGCACAGCTGCAGCTGCTGCATCAGCCACTCGCTGCCGTCGGCCAGGGCGCCGTCGCTGACCAGCACCACCCAGTCCCCTGCATCCAGCGCAAAGGTGGTGGACCGGCCCACCAGACTGTCCATCACCCCCATGGGCAGGCTGGCCCCCTCCAACATACGGGGCACCCCGCCCCGCACCAGAAAGCTGGGCGCTGCACCGGCCTTGAACAGACCGGCCCGCCCGGTATACAGATCAATGGTCAGCAGGTCCAGCGTGGCGCCGGATTCCTGCTCCGCACTCTTTAAGCCCAGCGCCACGTTCACCAGGCGCGCGGCACTCTCCGCCGCAAAGCCCGCCCGCAGCAGCTGGCTGGTCAGGCGGGCGGCCATCTGGCCGTCCACCGCCGCCGGACGCCCGGTACCCATGCCGTCGCACAACAGCATCTGGGCCCGGCCACTGGCATCACAGAATTGTTCCAACGCATCGCCGCTTACCGTCTGGCCCTTGGCCGGGCGGCCCGCTGCGCCGAACTCGGCACGGAACACCGGGCGCTCGCCAAAGCTGAGCATCGTCACGGTGCGGCAATGGGTGATTTCGGGCAGATCCAGATCACGGCGGCAGATGCGGCTCACCTCCCCGGTCAGCCCCGTGATTTCTTCCTCGGTAAAACGGGTACGGGCAATGGTCACCGAAACCGTCAGGCGGCCCGCGAGATCCGACGTCACGCTGCATTCCAGGGCATCCAGGCCCAGCCCCGCAAAGAGCTGGGTCACCTTGCCCTCCCGCCGGGGGTCCGGCAGGCCCGCTTGCCCCAGACGCCCCGCCAGCTGGGCCAAGGCCCCCGCCAGGGCGCTGTACTGCTCGGTCAGGGCCGTGCGCAGGGTGGTGGCCCGGGCCCGGGTCTGGCGCCGGCTGCGCCACAGCCGGTACCCGTGGTTGGCCGCCGTGCACAGGTCGCTGGGATGGATGCACACCGACAGCTGCCCCGGCAGGTCCTCCACCTCCACATGGCCGCTGCTCTCCAGCGTAGGTTTCAGCTGGTACAGGCCGTCCATGGCCGTGGCATAGCCGCGCACCCAGCAGCGGTTGCGCCGGGTGCAGGTCTGGCAGGTGGTGCGGGCGATGTGCTCCACCACAAAGTCGAAGGTTTCCCCTTTGGGCGGCATCTGCCGCGTGCAGACGGCGTTGACGGTATCGGCGATATCGCTCAAGGTATCGGCTACGCTGGCCAGGCGGCGGGCCGCGCCGGTGAGCCCCTGGGTCTGGGCCGGGGGCGCGGGCGGCGGAAACACCGTGCGCAGCCACTCGCCGGGCAGGGCCACCGCCACACAAAGCCCCAGCCCCCCGCCGGTGGCCAGCGGCAACACGCCCGCGGCGTCGGGGGCGGCCAGCGCCCCTACCGTGCACCCCGCCACAAAGACCCCCGCACAGCGCCAGCGCTCGCCGGGGAACAGGCAGGAGGCCCCCAGGCTGCCCAGCGCCACACTGAGGGCCGCGTAGCACAGCGACGGACTGGCCGCTGTGAGCGCCGCTGCCAGCGCGATGCTGAGGACGGCTGTCTGTTCCAGGGTACCTGCAATCGCCGCGCAGAGGCCCGCCGCAGCCGCCAGTGCCAGGCCCGGAGCCAGCGGTCCTAGGGTACAGCGCTGCAGGCAGGCCACCCCCACCGCCAGCCACAGGCAGACGCCGCGGGGTTCCTGCACCGGAAAATGGCCGAACGCCCAGCCAAACCCCGCCGCCAACAGCGCCGTGCATCCCGTGGCGACGAGCTGCCCGGGGTCCAGGATGCCGCTCGAGAAAAAAATGCCCAGCAGCTGGGCCGCTGCCAGCGTGATACACCCGGCCAGCGCGCCGGTGCGGGATTTGCCGCCGCTGAGCCACCGCCCCGCCACGGCAGCCGCCAGCGCCCCCGCCAGTTTGAGCCCCATGGCGATGGGCTGGAACGCCAAAGCCCCCGCCAGCGCCCCCACGCCGGAGGCCAGCAGATAGGTGGGCGGGCAGCCGATGACCAGCGCCAGCCCGAAGGGTGCGGCGCCGCCCCAGACCTGCCCGGCGCCCAGCACCGCCCCGGTGACGGCCGCGGCCCCCTGCCACGCCAGCGCCGACCACCGTGCCCCCGCGGGGAGCAGCGCACCGGCATCCAGTACCGGGATATGTACCTTCTCGTTTGTATTGGTAAAGACAGCCATAAATTCGGTTCCCCCTTTATGTTGTATGCCGTACGGTAGCTGCACTATACCACGGGGCAAACGGTGCTTTTTGCCGCAGGGCGGGGAAACCCAAAAACTAGTGGGAAACTGTGCCAATGCCCCCCGGGCGGACAAACCCTGCCGAAAATCCCGGCAAAAGTCCGGCGTACCCGGCGCGGGCCCGCAAAACAACAAAAAAGGCAGCCCCCGCGCACAAAATTCGCGCAGGGGCCGCTTTCAGGTCAGATTGAAGTAGGAGCAGATGCAGTCGTAGTAAATCTTGGCGGCGGTATCGCAGCCGTCGCCGGAGAGCAGCGCCATATCACCGGCGTTGCTGATGAACCCTTCCTCGCACAGAACCGCCGGGCAGCCGCAGGCTTCCAGCACCGTGAAGGTGGGGTCCCAGAGGACGGTGGAGTCGGTGGATTCATAGATCAGCTTGTTATCGTTTTCATCATAATATAAGTACCGCACGCCGTTGGCGCCCCGCAGCCGCAGGCCCAGGTCGCTGAAAGCCGCGGCCAGCAGCTGGCCGAAACGGACGCTCTCGGCGTTGGTGGACAGACGAGGCGGCGCGGCATAGCACTCGAACCCGCTGGAGGAGGCGCTGCTGTCGTAGTTCAGATGGATGGAGAGCAGCAGTTCCGCCCCCGCAGCCTTGGCCACGGCGCCCCGCTCGCTGGGTTTCAGGTAGGCGGAACCGTCGGCGGTGAGCACCGGGGCGAAGCGGCTGTCCGCTTCCAGCAGATCGTAGAGGGCCTGGGCGGTGGCCAGGGTGATATCATTCTCGCGCAGGCCGCCCGACTCGCTGCCGTAGTCCTCGGCGCCGATGTTGGGGTTGACGCCGCCGTGCCCGGGGTCGATGGCCACCACGATGCGCCCGTCCGAGGTTTTGGCCTCGGGTACCGCCGCCAGGTCGGCGCTGCCGCCGCTGCCGGCATCGGTTTCCACCTGGGCGCGGTCGGGATCCTCGATCGTGCTTTGGTGGGCGGGATGGGTATACCACAGCGCATACCCCACCGACGACGCCAGCACCAGCATGGCCAACGCAAACAGCAGCCCCCGCAGACGGTGCCTCCGGCGGCGGTGCCGCCGGGCCCGGGCCGTATACACCGGGCGGGCCGGGGTCTGGGTGCGCGGGGGTGGGTCCTCGTAAAACACTACACGTCCTTTTGCCATTTTCTGCTCCTTTGCCGCTGATTGCAGGCTTCTTATATCCAGCATAACGCAAAGTTGTGTCGAAGTTGTTTCAGACTTGTAACGGTGTTGTGCAAAAAGCCTTCGGCGGCGTTCTGGAAAGAATTCCGTTGTGTTTTGTGCCGCGCCGGCCCGCCGTTTTTGGAATTTCAGGCGCTGTATCGTCTTTCGTCGGATTTTGTCGAACGGTTTTGAGTTTCCAAATATTGACAATATTACCAAAGTCTCGTATAATAACTACAAGAAGTTGCGCCAGGGGACAAAAATCCCCACCATATTTTGCATCATTCGCCGTAACGCGACCGTTGCGGAAACAGGAGGTTTTTCCGATGATTTCGACCGGGATCGTTCGTCATATCGACTCACTGGGCCGTGTGGTGCTGCCCAAGGAACTGCGCCGCACTTTTGGCATTACCACCGATACACCGCTGGAGATCCTTACCGAGGGGGACGCCATTCTGCTGCGCAAATACCGTCCCGCCGACGCCTGCGCCCTGTGCGGCGAGGTGGTGCCGGGTTCGGTACAGCTGCACGGCAAGTTCGTCTGCCCGGCCTGCCGCCAGACCCTGTGCGGAAAATAAAACGGCAAACCGCCGCTGCCCAGGCCGGGCAGCGGCGGTATTGTTTGCAGTTATTCCGGCTTTTGCAGCCCGCGCATGGATTCCTCGGCATTCTTGACCAGGTTCAGCAGGCTGGTGGCATGGCGGGGGTAATCCTGGGTCAGCCGCTCGGTGGTCAGGGCCATGGTGGCGGGGTCCAGGCTTTCGCGGTTGCCGTCCTCCCCTTTCAGGGTGGCGGCCAGGTCGGCCTCGGTCAGCCGCATAGCCGCGTCGGCGCTGCCCTGCCAGCGGGCGGCCCCGATGCGGAACATCCCCGTCACGTTGCGGGGGGAGGCATCGTGGAGATGGCGGAACACCTTGTACACCGCCAGCATCAGGTAGCGGCTGATCTCGGTGACCAGCTCCTTGTCGCCGCTCTCCTGCAATTTATCGTAGAGGATGTCCAGGGAATTCTCGATGAGCTTTTTATACATGGTGGGCAGCACGCTGCCGCGGTAGACGCTGCCGCTGGTGGCGGAGCCGGTCTCGGGCAGGTCCTCCACCCGGATGGTCTGGCCGCTGCGCTCGGCACTGCGGCCCAGAAGATAATCGCAGCTGACGCCGTAGTAATCCGCCACCTGCACCACAAAGGCCAGGCTGCACTCCCGGATACCTTTTTCATAATGCGAAAGCTGGGCCTGGCTGATGCCCAGGTCCTGCGCCGCCTGTTTTTGTGTGATGCCCCGTTCCTTGCGCAGCAGCGTAAGAATCCGGTTGAACTCGATGGCCATAGTTGTCCTCTTCTGCGGCAGGTCCCACCGGTGCACCCTGCACCGGGCCGCAGGGACCAGTCCGCCCATAATTTCTACGTGTTGTATATTATATCTGCCAAAAAACATTTTGTAAACCCGGATTTCGACCCGATTCGGGGCGGTTTTGGC
The DNA here is from genome assembly GCA_900545545.1 of uncultured Subdoligranulum sp. Lineage (GTDB taxonomy): Bacteria > Bacillota > Clostridia > Oscillospirales > Ruminococcaceae > Gemmiger. The sequence goes on from UQZO01000015.1 coordinate 39,283, forward strand.
ACCCGATGGCCGCGGGTGCCGGGCTGCCGCCTATATTTGGGGACCCGGAGCCATACACGGGTATAAATATTGTGGGCAAATTTTGGAAAAGCGGGTCGGCCCGTTTATTTTGTAACCAAATTGTAACTATTTTTCGTTGCAGAAACGCCGGTTTTGGGGTATGCTGGTAACGATACCCTCTAAGGAAAGTGAGAAACACACCGTGAAATATTACAAACTGCATCTGATCCGCCACGGCCTGACGGCCGGCAACCTGCAGGGCCTGTACATAGGCAGCGGCAGCGATCTGCCCCTGTGTGAGGAGGGCCGTGCCCAGCTGCAGGAGCTGAAGGATCGTTTTACCTACCCGGCCGTGCCGCTGGTGTTCACCAGCCCCATGCTGCGCGCCACCCAGACGGCGGACCTGCTGTTCCCCGGTGTGCGCCAGATCGAGCTGCAGGACCTGCGGGAGATGGCCTTTGGCAAGTTTGAGGGCCAGCCCCTGCAGCAGCTGGTGAAGGACCCCGAGTTTGCCCAGTGGATGGACCCCACCAGCCGCACGGTGCCCGAGGGTGCCGAGGACCGGCAGATGTTTTTCAACCGTACTTCGGGCATGCTGATGAAGATGTTCGAGTACATGCTGCGCACCCACACCGAGGAGGCCGCCTGTGTGACCCACGGCGGCGTCATCATGAACATGCTGGCGCAGCACGCGCTGCCCTTCCGCAAGCCGGAAGAGTGGATGACCGATCCCGGCGCGGGCTACAGCGTGCGGCTGGACGCCGAGATGTGGATGCGGGACCATCTGGCCGAGGCCTACGACGTGGTGCCCGTGGGCTACCTGGACGACATGGAACAGTAAAGAAAAAGACTCCCGGCAGGGCGCGAACCTGCCGGGAGTCTTTTGTTTGGGGTGTGGGTTATTCGCCGCCCTCGGAGGAAGCGGTCTCCTCCGGCGCGGGGGTGGGTTCTGCCGTGACGCCCGCCGCATCCAGGATGGCCTGGCTGTCGGCGATGATCTGGTTCAGGCTGTCCACCAGGGCCTGGGCCTCGTCCCGCTTGGTGATGAGGTCCTGGTTTTCGCTGTCGGCGTCCAGGGCGGCCTGGGCATCCTCCAGCGCCGTCTGGGCATCGGGCAGCTGGGCGTTGGCATCAGTCAGCGCCTGCTGGGCGTCCACGATCTTCTGCTGGGCGTCAAACTCCGCCTGGGCGGCGGCCGCCGCCTCGTCGCTGATGCCGCTTTCCAGCAGGGCGGGCTTCTCGGGCAGCGACTGCTCGGCGCCGTCGGCGCCGGTCAGCGTCAGGCCCTGGCCGTAGTAACCGCCCCAGATGGCGATAAAGCTCTTGCCGGGGCTGACCACCAGCGTCTGGCCGTCGGCATCGGTGAGCTGCAGCGGGCCGGTGGCATCCTCTTTGGTCCACTGGATCTGCTGCCAGGCGCCGCCGGTGAGGTAGAGGCCGGTGCCGCCGGTCATATCATAATCGCGGGTATAGCCGTCATCCTTGATGCCGCTGGAAGCATACAGCACAAACACGTTGGTGAAGGCCACCTGCTGGCCGTTGTCGGCATCGGTGGTGGGGGAACCGTCGGTGTTGGTCTTGACGTAGAGGCCGGTGTCGGCGGCGTAGGTCAGCTGTTCGCTGTCGCTGGGGGAGAAGGTGATGGTCAGCGACGTGGCGTTGCGGGCATCCTCAGCCACCGGTTCCCGCTCGCCAAAGACGAAGAGCGGGGTGTTGGCGCCGTCCAGCGAGGCGCCGTAGGTGTTCAGCCCGTTTTTGATCATCTCACCGGTGGTGTACCAGCAGTTTTCCTCCCGGTAACCGGCGTTCTGGCGGTCCTGGTCAAAGGCAAAGGCCGCCTTGCCGATGTGGTAGCCGTCCAGGTCCTGGTAGCTCAGGGTGTTGAGCAGGTTGGAGGCGTAGATGTTTTTGTCGATGTGCACCGGCATGGCGTTGAGGGGCAGGGCCAGCTGCAGCAGCAGGTCCCGGCCGGGGCCCACAGGGCCCACCTTGCTGATGGCGTCCGCATTGGAGAAAATGGCCATCAGGCTGGCGGTGGTGCCTTCGGTGACACCCTCCACCAGTACATCCGCCGTGGACAGGCCCCATTGCGGGGCCGCGCCGTCCAGGGTGCGCAGCGTCACGGCCACGGGGCGGCGGTTGGTATAGTCGGCATCGGAAGCGCCGGTCAGCGGGTTGGGGACCGGTTCCGCCGGCGGGGTGGGTTCGGCGGTGGCGGAGGTTTCCGGGGTAGAAGATGAGATATCCACCTTTTCTTTGTTGCAGCCGCTCAGCAGCAGGGCAGCCAACAGGGCCACTGCCACGCCGCAAGCCTGAATACTACGTTTCATACAGGGGTTCCTTTCCAAAGAACCAGCGCAGTCCGCGCCGTGCGGGCTGCGCTGGTGTTCTCATGGGGATGGGATACCGGCGCTGAATCAGCCCACCGCTTCAGGATCGTCCTGAACGGTGTCGGCGGTATCGGTATTTTCCTCGGTGGTGGTTTCGCTCTCACCGCTGCCGGTGGCGCTGTTGGTCAGGTCGTCGGTGCTCATGCCCAGGGTCTCGCCGGCCTCGGCGTCGTCCTCGACATAGTTGCTCTCATAGGTGCTGGTGGTGCCGCTGCTCAGGTTGACGGCATCCAGCGTGGTAGCCTGGAAGTTCTCGGCGTAGTCCACGTCGGTGACGGCCACATAGCTCTTGCCGATGTTCACATCCAGCAGGGTATCGCTGCACTGGCCGTCCTCGGTGAGGTAGTACAGGCGCAGGGTCTCCAGCGGGGTGCCCTTCTGCCAGTAGATCTTCTCGCACTTGCCGCCGTAGCAGTAGTACCCGATGCCGCCCCAGGCGTACTCGGCATACTGCAGGTCCTTGGCCTCATGGCCGGGATAGGTGTGGATGTCGGTGTAGAGCACGATGACGTTGGGGAAGCTGAGCACGGTGTCATCGGCGGCTTCGTCCACGGTATCGCGCCACTGGCCGTCGGAGTAGTTCTGCTGCATCTTGTAGGTGTTGGAGGCAGCGTCATAGATAAAGCGAGTCTTGTAGGACGGGCTGTGCTCGATCTCGATATACTCGCCATCACTGACCACGGGGCCGTACTTGTCGCTGTAGGCGCTGTCCACGCTGTTGGACAGGTCGCGGGCTTCGCCGGTGCGGTAGTCCACAAAGTTGAAGAAGGTGGAGTTGTAGGTGCGGTCCATATCCACGCTGTTGTCGTCGATGTACTTCTGGATGTTCTCAGAGTTGGTGTACATCGTGTGTTCCAGCGCCAGGTTGTCGTTGTTGTAGGAGGCACCGGCCCAGTTGACGCGGTTGTAGTCGCGGTAGCCGTTGGCGCCGTCGTTGTTGTTCAGGTTGCCGTAGCTGTAGTCGATGGCATACTGCTGCATGACGACGGACTGGCCCTCGTGGATATACAGCGCCTGCCAGGGCAGGATGAGGCGGAAGAACTGGTCACGGCCGGAACGCACGGGGCCCACTTCGCCGATGTCCTGGTAGTCGGTGAACACCGGCATAAAGCGGGTGATGCCGCCTTCGACCTTGATCTCAAACAGAATGTCCGCCTTGGAGAGGCCGCGCTGGGGGCGGGCTGCCACGATGTTGTTGACCATCACGGCGGTGATGCGCTGGTTCTTGTAATCGTCGCCCTGGGGCTCACCGGTGAGCACGTTGGCCAGGTACGGTTCCTGGGACGGTTCCGGCGTAGCGGTGGCTTCCGGTGCGGTGGAGGAAGGGCTCATGGTGTCCCCTCCCTTTTTCTTGCAAGCCGCGAGCACAACGCACAGCGACAGAATAGCCATGACGAGCAGAAGCTTACGTTTCATTCACAGTTCCTCTTTTCTCATAAAAATCCGTCCGGGCGGCGTGGCGCACACAGACTTTTGCCGACGATAAGTTAGCTCTATTGTAGCCGCTTTGTAACCATTTGTAAAGCAGGGCGGCACAATTTTACAATTCATAAAGGTTGGCTCAAGCTTCGCCGCCCCGGGTCTGGAGCCAGTATTCCCCCATGCTGGCCCCCGGCTTGCCGGTGCATTCGTCGCAAAGATACTCCCCGAGGCCCGCTGCGGCAGGGTCCCAGCTAAGGGCTTCGGCCTCGGTTTCAAACTCCACCTCGGCGTACCAGAAGGCCGTGGGCAGGCCGGAGTCCACACAGTTGACCTCCAGCGTCAGCCCGCCGGGCAGCCGGTAGCCCCGGCGCTCCTTATGGATCAGCGGCTTGCCGATGAGATGTTCCAGTCTGGCAAACAGGTCGGCGTCGATCTCGGTCTCGATCTCCTCCCGGCTCAAAGTGCCCGCCCCCTTGAAGCAGAGCACCAGCGCCGTGGGGCCGCCCTGCAGGGCTTCCCGCCGGATGCGCACGGTGGGCCGCACGCTGATGTAGCCCTGGTCCATCTGATAATCCTCGGTCATGGGCAGCCCCGCGGGCCAGCCGGTGACCATCCATTTGCGTTCGATTTCCATAGTATAACCTCTTGGTGCCGTCGCACTTCGTCGTTTTGGGGTGTTCTATCAGTATACCATACTCACGCCGCCGGGGCGATGGACAATTTTGCCAGTTTTTCCCTGTGATTTATGGGGGATTTGAGCAGTTCGCCAGTTGCATTTTTCCATCACAGCCCGTATAATGGGAACATAACAGCAAGGGCGCTGCGAATGTGTTTTCGCAGCGCCTTTTCCTGTAAATAGAGTTTGATGTAAGGAGTAAGTAGTTATGGCAGCAACCGTCATGGAACTTTACGGCAGCAAAGTCTTCAACGAGCACGAGATGCGCGAGCGTCTGCCCAGCTCTACCTACAAGAGCCTGAAGGCGACCATCGAGAAGGGCCAGCCGCTGGACCTGGAGGTCGCCAACGTGGTGGCAAGCGTGATGAAGCGCTGGGCCATTGAACTGGGTGCCACCCATTACACCCACTGGTTCCAGCCGCTGACCGGTATCACCAGTGAAAAGCACGACGGCTTCGTCAGCCCCCAGCCCGACGGTACCGCCATCATGGAATTTTCCGGCAAGGAGCTCATCAAGGGCGAGCCGGACGCTTCCTCCTTCCCTTCCGGCGGCCTGCGCGCCACCGCCGAGGCCCGCGGCTACACCGCCTGGGACCCCACCAGCTACGCCTTTGTGAAGGATGACGTGCTGTGCATCCCCACGGCGTTCTGCTCCTACACCGGCGAGGCCCTGGACAAAAAGACCCCGCTGCTGCGCTCCATGCAGGCCATCAGCGACCAGGCCTGCAAGGTGCTGCACCTCTTCGGCAAGGATGTGCCCCGGGTAGCCACCACCGTCGGCCCCGAGCAGGAATATTTCCTCATCCGCAAGGAAGACTACGAGAAGCGCCTGGATATCGTGCTCACCGGCCGCACGCTGTTCGGTTCCGCCCCCTCCAAGGGCCAGGAGCTGGAAGAGCACTACTTCGGCACCCTGCGCCCCATCGTTTCCGAGTTCATGAAGGAACTGGACGAGGAGCTGTGGAAGCTGGGCATCCCCGCCAAGACCAAGCACAACGAGGTTGCCCCCGCCCAGCATGAGCTGGCCCCCATCTACGATACCACCAACGTTGCCATCGATCACAACCTGCTGACGATGGAAATGATGAAGAAGATCGCCGCCAAGCACGGCCTGGTCTGCCTGCAGCACGAGAAGCCTTTTGAGGGCGTCAACGGCAGCGGCAAGCACAACAACTGGTCCATCTCCACCGCCGACGAGAACCTCCTCGATCCCGGTGACACCCCGATGGAAAATCTGCAGTTCATGGTCTTCCTGTCCGCCGTCGTCAAGGCCGTCGATGAGTACGCCGACCTGCTGCGCACCTCGGTGGCCACTCCGGGCAACGACCATCGTCTGGGCGCCAACGAGGCCCCGCCGGCCATCATCTCCATCTTCGTGGGCGAAGAGCTGGAGGCGGTCATCGACGCCATCTGCACCGATTCCCCCTACGCCGGCCCCGTCAAGATGAAGATGGACCTGGGCGTGGATGTCCTGCCCAAGTTCAGCAAGGATACCACCGACCGCAACCGTACTTCTCCCTTTGCCTTCACCGGCAACAAGTTTGAGTTCCGTATGCCCGGTTCCGCCGAGAACCTCTCCGACGCCAACACCATCCTGAACACCGCCGTAGCCAAGGCCCTGAAGAACTTCACCGAGGAGACCTCCGATGCCGCCGACTTTGAGTGCGCCGCGGCTGCCTGGGTCAAGAAGACGCTGAACGAGCATCGCCGCGTGATCTTCAACGGCAACGGCTACAGCGAAGCCTGGGAGCAGGAGGCCGAGCGCCGTGGCCTGCCCAACCGCAAGTGCACCCCCGATGCGATGATCGCCCTGAAGGACCCCAAGAACATCGCCCTGATGGAAGAGTTCGGCGTCCTGACCAAGACCGAGATGCTCAGCCGCTACGAAGTGGAGATGGAGCACTACTCCAAGATCATCAACATCGAAGCGCGCACCATGCTCAAGATCGCCAACAAGCAGCTGATCCCCGCCGCTACCTCCTACATGGGCGAGGTCGCCAACACCGCCGCTGCCAAGGCTGCCGCCGTGGAAGGCATCTCCACCAAGGCCGAGAGCAAGGTGCTGAAGGCGCTGTCCCACTATACCGATGAAATGTCCGACGCTGCCGATGAACTGAAAGAAGTCACCGACAAGGTCTGCGCCCTGGAGGACGAGAGCGCCAAGGCGCACGCCTTCCACGATGAGGTCCTGCCCATTATGGCCCGGCTGCGCGCCGCCGCCGATGTGGCCGAGGAGCTCGTCGACGAGGAATACTGGCCCCTGCCCTGCTACAGCCGTATGCTGTTCTACACCGAGTAAGGGACCCCGATAACAACGCCATTCTCCTTTTCCTATTTCTTACACCACTCGAAAGGCCCGCCCGCAAAAGGCGCGAGTTCTTCCCATACCGGGAAGCGCTGCGCTGACAGGTGGGCCTTTCGGGTATCTGCGGCCCGGCCGCCCTGGCGCCCAAACGCAAAATGATCCGTTCCCGGAGGCTTTTATGAAACGTACCGCACAGGATATTCTGAATTTTGTCGAGGACAACGACGTCAAGTTCGTCAAGCTGACCTTCTGTGATATCTTCGGCAACCAGAAAAATATTTCGCTGTTTGCCAGCGAGCTGCCGCGCGCCTTTGCGCAGGGCATCAGCTTTGACGGTTCCTCCATCGCCGGGTTCATGAACGTGGAGGAAAGCGATCTGATCCTCTGGCCCGACCCCGACACCGCCACCGTGCTGCCCTGGCGCCCCACCGAGGGCCGCGTCATCCGCATGTACTGCGACATTACCTTGCCCAACGGCAAGCCCTTTGAGGGCAACTGCCGGGGGTATCTGCAATCGGTGGTGGGCCGCGCCAAGGCGCTGGGCCTTGCCTGCAACGTGGGCTGCGAATGTGAGTTTTATCTCTTCGAGACCGATGAGAGCGGCAACCCCACCCGTATCCCGCTGGACCACGGCGGCTATTTCGACATTCCGCCGCTGGACAAGGGCGAGAACATCCGCCGCGAGATCTGCTTTGCCATCGAGGAGATGGGCCTGCACCCCGAGCACAGCCACCACGAAAGCGGCCCGGGCCAGAACGAGGTCTGCTTTTTGTACACCGGCGCGCTGAAATCCGCCGACAACCTCAACACCTTCAAGAGCACCGTCAAGGCCATTGCGGCGCGCAACGGCCTGTTTGCCAGCTTTATGCCCAAGCCCCTGGCCGACCAGCCGGGCAGCGGCCTGCATGTGAATATCTCGCTGCTGCGGGACGGCAAGAACCTGTTTGAGGGGGACCTTGCCCCCGACAGCGAAGCCGGGCATTTTGTGGCGGGTATTCTGGCCCACGCCCGGGAGCTGACGGCCTTCTGCAACCCGGTGCCCAACTCCTACGCCCGCCTGGGCGCCAACGAGGCCCCGCTGTACGTGAGCTGGAGCCGCCAGAACCGCAGCCAGCTGGTGCGGCTGCCCAGCGCCAGCGGTGAGCTGTGCCGCGTGGAGCTGCGCGGCCCCGACCCGGCCGGCAACCCCTACCTGGTCATCGGGCTGATCCTGGCCGCAGGCCTGGACGGCATTGAGCGCAAGCTGCCGCTGCCCGAGGCCGTGAACCGCAACCTGTTCCACCCCAGCGCCGCCGCGCGCCTGGAGAGCCTGCCCCGCACGCTGCGGGAGGCCATCACCGTGGCCGGGCAGAGCGAGTTCATCAGCGCGGAGCTGCCCATTGCGCTGCAAAACAAATATTTTGAATACCAGACCCGTCTGTGCCACGACTACGAGGCCGCCACCGATGTGGACGCCTGGGAGCGTGCCAACGGGTTCCTGATCATCTGAACCGCGCATCACTACGCATGAGAGGAGGGGCGGCCTGTGGCCAAAGCGCTGATCGTATCGGCGGGTAGCAACGCCAACGAGTATCTGGCCCGGCATATTGCCGAGCTGGGCTACACCCGCCCTGTCATTGTGCCCAGCGGCGGCGAGGCCCGCCGCCAGATGGACGGCAAGGACTTTGAGGTCATCGTCATCAACACCCCGCTGCCCGATGAATTCGGCCACGAGCTGGGCACCGACGCTGTACAGAAGACCGACGCCGGGGTCATTCTGCTGACCAAGACCGGCACGGCGGAACAGATCGCCGACAAATTGCAGGATTACGGTGTGCTGGTGCTGGGCAAGCCCTTCACGGCGCCCCAGTTCCGGCAGGCGGTGCAGATTGCCGCCAGCAACTACAAGCGGCTGGCCCTGCTGCGGGCAGAAAACCAGAAACTGCTGGACAAGATCGCCCAGCTGCGGCTGGTAGACCGCGCCAAGTGTTACCTGATCGAGAAAAAGGGCTATACCGAGATGGAAGCCCACCGCCTGATCGAAAAGAATGCCATGGATACCCGTCGCAGCCGCGGAGAGGTGGCCCAGGAGATTCTGGAAGCGGCGGAAGAGGAATAATACCCCCAGGGATACAAAGCCCCCTGCAGCGCCTGTAAAGGCCTGCAGGGGGCTTTTGGTTTTGGGGAAAAGCGCAATGCAAAAGCCGCCCCCTTTCGGGAGCGGCTCTTTGCTACGCAAGGCAGGCAGCATGCCCGCACATGCAGTTGTTTTCGAAAGCGGAGGTCAAGCCGCTTTCATTGTTCATGTGCCACCGCTTATAAGCAGCCAGGCAAGTTTGCCTGCTCATGGGGGAGACCAAACGTCAGACGTTTAGTTCAGCTTCTTGCGGATAGCGAACAGGTAAGCACCAGCACCAGCCAGAGCTGCAACCATCATCACGCCGAAGACCACGGGAGTCTCAGCGGTCAGACCGGTCTGAGGCATAACCTTCGCGGTGTTGTCCGCGGGGGTCTCAGCCTTGACGACCTGGTTGTTGTTGGACTTGTTGTCGTTGGAAGAAACGGTAGTGGTGTTGTCAGAGCTGGAGGAAGAATCCTCGCTGTCGTCCTTAATCTTGTGGACAGGAACGTCGAGCTTAGCGCCTTCCTTGGCCATGAAGTCACCGGCAACGTCCATCTCATAGCCTTCCGGCAGGTAGCCCAGGTCGGCCAGGACCTTGTAGTTGTTGACGCCTTCGGTCACGAAGTAGTCACCACCAGCAACGAAGGTATCACCGTCCATGAAACGGATGTTCATGATGATCTGAGCGGGCAGCTTGGTCACGGGAACATCCAGAGAGGTGCCCTCAGCAACCATGAAGTCGCCAGCGACATCCATCTTGTAGCCCTCGGGGACGTACTGGGTCAGAACCTTGTAGTTCTGAACGCCTTCCGGCAGGAAGTAGTCACCGCCGGCAACAAACTCATCGGTGGTGCTGTCGATGAAGCGGATGTTCATGATGACAGCGTTCTCGATCTTGGAAACGGGAACTTCCAGCTTGGCGCCCTCAGCGGCCATAAAGTCGCCGGAGACATCCATGCTGTAGCCAGCGGGAACGTACTTGCCCAGCACATTGTAGTTCTGGACACCAGCGGGGACGAAGTAGTCGCCACCGGCAACAACCTCATCGCCATCCTTGAACTGGATGTTCATGATGACCTCGTTGGTGATCTTCTTGATAGCAACAGTCAGCTTGGCACCTTCAGTAGCCATAAAATCGCCGGAAACTTCGAGCACGTAGCCCTCGGGCACATAATCCTTCAGCACAGAATAGTTCTGAACGCCAGCGGGGACGAAGTAATCGCCACCGGCAACAACTTCATCGCCATCCTTGAACTGGATGTTCAT
>UQZO01000016.1 GCA_900545545.1 uncultured Subdoligranulum sp.
AGATCTAGTACGGTCTCGTGGGCTCGGAGATGTGTATAAGAGACAGCCCGACGACAACGGCTCCATCACCCCCGCCACCTCGGACGGCGTCTATGTGGTGGGCTACACCGTCACCGACATCGCCGGCGGCGAGATCACCACCGTGGATGTGGGCGACCATGTGAACGTGGTGCTTCAGGTGGTGGACCACTCCTCCGCCCGGTACAACGTCAAGCCGGAAGAAATCTCCGCCCGCATCAACTCCTCGGTGTTCCAGTACACCGGCATCGGCGAGATCGGCCAGCTGTTCCAGAGCAACGACGACCCCGATACCAACCGCCTGCAGCGGGTGCGCAACGGCCAGGCCAACGACCAGGAAAAGGCCGCCAATGCCTACTACAACTACTACAGCTATGTGCTGCTGTTCCGCGATGTGATCTACAATGGCGGCGGCAACACCCTGCCCATCAACCTGACCTACCTGGACACCAGCAAACCCATGCAGCAGTTCAGCGTGTCCATCGGCCAGTGCGTGGACAAGGACCAGACCACCTCCCCCAACCTGCTGGTGCGCACCACCAGCTACGGCGACGGCACCGTGGTGGCCGGTGAGGAATTCACCCTCTCCCTGGGCGTCTACGCCACCACCGGCAACGAGGACCTCAACGACGTGGTGGTCTCCCTGACCCTGCCCGAGAACGTTTCCCTCTCCAACGGCAGCCTCTCCACCTACATCGGCACCCTGCACCCCGAAACCACCAACACCGTTACCTTCCCGGTGCTGCCCGCTTCCGGCTTTACCGGCACCGTGGCCAACATCACGGTCAACCTCACCGGCACCGGCGCCATCACCGGCAAGGCGGTTTCCGGCACCACCTCCATCTCGGTGCCCATCAGCCAGCCCGACCGCTTTGAGGTGGGCCAGCTGCAGGCGCCTTCCTCCATCGTACTGGGCGAGACCGCCAGTATTTCCTTAAGCTACGTCAACAAGGGCAAAAACCCCGTTTCCAACCTGGAAGCCCGCATCACCGGCACCAACCTGGGCGCCGGCGGCTACCAGTACCTGGGCAACCTCAACGCCGGTACCGAGGGCAGCGTGGACTTTGACCTCACCCCCGAGGCCGCGGGTGCGGTTTCCGGCACCATCACCCTGAGCTACGAGGACGCCAGCGGCGAACCCCGTACCGTCACCAAGGATTTCTCCACCACCGTGGAGGAGATGATGATGGACCCCGGCATGATGGACCCCGGCATGGACGAGATGCAGCCCGAAACCACCGGTATGCCGGTGTGGGGCTGGGTGCTCATCGTGGGCTGCGGCGTGGTGGTCGTTGTGGTCATCGTGATCGTGGTCAAGCGCCGCAAGAAGAAGAAGGCCATGGCCCTGGCCGCCCTGGAAGCTGAGGACAGCGATGAAGATCTCTGATGAAATCGTCCTGAGCGCCCGCAACCTGACCCGGCGCAAGGGCCGCACCGCCCTGACGCTGATCGGTGTGGTCATTGGTACCTGTATGGTGGTGCTGATGATCTCGCTGGGCATTGCCCAGAGCCAGGCCAACGACGAAATGCTGCAAAGCTGGGGCGACCTGACCCAGATCCAGGTCTACGGCGGCGGCATGGCGGTGGGGGCCGACGGCAAGACGCTCAAACTGGACGACACGGCCATTGAAAGTTTTAAAAAAATCGACCATGTGATGGCGGCTACCGCCTATGTATCGGCCTATTCGCTGCAGGGCAGCGTCACGGCGGGCACCAACGACCGCTATGTGATGGACCTGGGCAGCCTGACCGGCGTGGACCCCGCCGCCCTGGAACCCATGGGATTCCAGCTGGCCTCGGGCCGCTGGCCCGATACCGGCCCCGCCAACAAGAAAGCCACCAAACTGCAGGTGCTGGTGGGGGATTACACCGGCTACAATTTCTATGATTCCCGCAAAAGCGAATCCAGCCCCAACCGCTACCGCTGGCAGGGCATGACCGATGCCCAGGGCAACCCGGTGGAGCCTTTCGTCAACGTGGACAAGGACAAAATGACCCTGACCATCAGGACGGGGGAGGAGTCCACCGAAAAGACCCAGACCTGGGAGCTGGAAGTGGTGGGACACATCCAGCAGGACGCCAGCAAGGGCTGGTGGACCCAGAGCAACATCATCCTGCGCACCCAGGACCTGAAGATGATCGAGGAAGCCTACTACAAGATGGCCAAGATCACCAACAACAATACCTCCTATGACCAGGTGTACGTCAAGGTGGATGATCTGGACAACGTCCCCGACGTGGAGAAGGCCATCCATGAACTGGGCTTTGAAAACACCTATTCCATGAACCAGCAGCGGGAAGAGATGCAGAAACAGGTCATGCGCAGCCAGATGATCTTTGGCGGCGTGGCGGCGGTTTCCCTGCTGGTGGCGGCCATCAACATCATCAATACCATGACCATGGCCATCTATGAGCGGACCCGGGAAATCGGCGTTATGAAGGTGCTGGGCTGCGAGATCAGCAACATCCGCACCATGTTCCTCTTTGAAAGCTCCTGCATCGGCTTTATAGGCGGCGTGGTGGGCGTGGTCATCAGCCTGCTGGTGAGTTTCGTGCTCAACCACCTTACCATCATCCTCTCGGTTTTCGGCCAGAGCGTCGATCTCTCGGGCCTGATGGGCGGCGGGATGTATATGGGCGGTATGTCCACCACCATCTCGGTCATTCCGCCCTGGCTTGTGCTGGCAGCTCTCGTCTTTGCCACCCTCGTGGGCCTGGTCTCGGGCATTCTGCCCGCCAATAACGCTGTGAAAATCAGCGCCCTGGAAGCCATCCGCCACGACTGATTGGCTTGTTGTTCTTTTCTTGCAAGAAAAGAACCAAAAGAACTCTAACTAAAAATCCCCCGCAGGGTATTGAACCCTGCGGGGGATTTTTGATTGGAATTTCTTCGGTTCCTTCTTTGCAAAGAAGGAACAAAAAGTCAATTACTCGTCGTCCGGCACGTCAGCGGCTTCGTCGGCGCGTTCGGCGGCCTCAATGGCGGCCAGTTCCTCGGCGGAAGGTTCCGCGTCGTCCCCGGCATCCGCTTCCACCTTGGCGGTCTCAGCGTCGTTGTCGCGGTCCACGCGGGCCACCATAGCCACCTTGTCGCCCTCGCCCAGGCGCATGACCCGGACACCGCTGCCGTAGCGGCTCTGGACGTTGATATCGGAGGCATGGATGCGGATGAGGATGCCGTTGGCGCTGATGAGGATCAGGTCGTCGGTCTCGTCCACGATCTTGATGCCCGCAACGCCGCCCTTGGCATAGTTGCGGATGCCCAGACCGCCGCGCTTGGTGATGCGGTAATCGTCCACGCGGCTGCGGCGTCCCTTGCCGTCCTCGGTAATGGTAAGCACCGTGGCGCCGGGCCGGCAGACCCCGGCACCAATGACATAGTCTCCCTCGCGCAGTTTGATGACCCGCACGCCGTGGCCGGTACGGCCCATGGCCCGGGCGCCGGACTCGGTAAAGTGGATGGCGGCACCGTCGTGGGTGGCCACGATGATCTCATCGTCGCCGCCGGTGAGGTGGCTCCACACCAGGCTGTCGCCCTCGTTGAGGCCCAGGGCGATGAGGCCCGCCTTGCGGATGTTGCGGAACTGGGACAGCGGCGTGCGCTTGATGAGGCCCTGCCGCGTCACCATGGTCAGGTAGGTGTTGTCCTCGTCCGCCTTGGCGCTCTGCTGCAGCATCAGGGTGACCTTCTCGCCCTCCTGCAGCTGCAGCAGGTTCACGATGTGGCTGCCCTTGGCCGTGCGGCTGCCCTCCGGCACCTGGTAGCCTTTCAGGCGGTAGACGCGGCCCTGGTCGGTCATGAAGAGCATATAGTCGTGGGTGGAGCCGACAAACAGCTCCTCGGTGAAGTCGTCGTCCTTCTGGGTCATGCCCTGCACGCCGCGGCCGCCGCGGTTCTGGGCCTGGTAGGTATCCAGCGCCGTGCGCTTGATGTAGCCCTCGTGGGTCAGGGTAAAGACGCAGGTCTCCTCGGGGATCAGGTCCTCGATATCCACCTCGCCGGACACCGCCTCGATGGAGGTGCGGCGCTCGTCGCCGTACTTCTCCGCCAAAGCGTTCAGGTCGGTCTTGACGATGCGCTTCACGTGCTCGTCGTTGGCAAGGATATCCTTGTAATCGGCGATGGCTTCCCGCAGTTCGCCCAGTTCCTGCTCGATCTTGAGAATTTCGAGACCGGCCAGACGGCCCAACTGCAGCTTGACGATGGCATCGGCCTGGGGTTCATCGAAGTCGAACCGGTCCATGACGGCCTGGCGGGCTTCGGCAAAGCCGCCCTTGCAGGCGCGGATGGTGGCGATGATCTCGTCCACGATGTCCACGGCCTTGCGCAGACCTTCCAGGATATGCTCGCGCTCCTGGGCCTTTTTCAGGTCAAAGGCGGTGCGGCGGCGGATGACTTCCATCTGGAAGTCGATGTACCGCTCCATGACGGTTTTCAGGCTCATGATCTTGGGCACGCCGTCGTCCAGCGCCAGCATGATGACACCCACGGTGTCCTGCAGCTGGGTGTAGCGGTAGAGCTGGTTCAAGACCACCTGGGGGTTGGCGTCCTTTTTGATCTCGATGACGATCTTCATGCCGGTGCGGCTGGAAGATTCGTCGTTCAGGTCCGAGATGCCCTCGATGCGCTTGTCCTTGACCAGGTCGGCGATGGACTCGATGAGGCGGGTCTTGTTGACCATGTAGGGGATCTCGGAGATGAGGATCTCATACCGGCCGTTCTTCTTCTCCACGATCTCGGCGCGGCCGCGCAGGGTGATCTTGCCGCGGCCGGTGGCGTAGGCGGCACGGATGCCCGAACGGCCCATGATGATGCCGCCGGTGGGGAAGTCAGGGCCTTTGATGTATTCCATCAGGCCCGCCAGGTCGATGTCGGGGTTGTCCATCAAAGCGGACATACCGGCCACGACCTCCCGCAGGTTGTGGGGCGGGATGTTGGTGGCCATGCCCACGGCAATGCCCTGGCTGCCGTTCACCAGCAGGTTGGGGAACCGGCTGGGCAGCACATGGGGTTCTTTCTTGGTTTCATCGAAGTTGGGGTCCCAGTCGATGGTGTCCTTCTCGATGTCGGTGAGCATCTCACAGGCGATTTTGGACATGCGGGCCTCGGTATAACGGTAGGCAGCCGGGGGATCGCCGTCCACGGAGCCGAAGTTGCCCTGGCCGTCCACCAGCGGGTACCGCAGGCTGAAATCCTGGGCCAGACGCACCATGGCGTCGTAGACGGAAGCGTCGCCGTGGGGATGGTAGGAACCCAGCACCGCACCGACGGTATCGGCGGATTTGCGGTAGGGATGCTGCGGGTCGTTGCCGCGCTCATGCATGGTGTAAAGGATGCGGCGATGGACGGGTTTCAGGCCGTCGCGCACATCGGGCAGCGCGCGGGAGACGATGACCGACATGGAGTAATCCAAAAAGGCCGTCTCGATCTCTTTCTTGACGTCACGCTCAATGACCTTGGTGCCGGACCCCGGCACCATAATGATATTTTCTTCCATTCAGTGTACCACCTTGGAATCGATAGATTTGATGGGATTGATTGTAGGGCGGGTGCCTTGGCCCCGCCGAAGAATTCGTCAACGCCCGCAAAGCCCCACGGCGGGGATGAATCCCCGCCCTACAGGTCGCGGAAAAGGATGGGGCAGGGTAGGGCGGGCGCCTTGGCCCCGCCGAACCATGTTGCGGGAACATCCCTGTTATACCTTGCCGTCCAACACCCATTGCAGGGGATTGTTTTCGATATACCGCTGGATTTCCAGCAGTTCCTGCTCGCTGCGCACCACATGGTCATAGTAGGAGGCCTGCCACAAGGCGCATTTGCATTTGCGGCTGACCCCCGCTTTGTACTGCCCGATGATGGTGGGCACCGTAGGGCGGGGTCTTGACCCCGCCGCATCGGCCGCATGCAGCTGCAACAGAATGTGCAGGTGATCGGGCATGACCACATATTGCAGCACCGTTATCCCCGCAAAACGACCGGGGAGCGCCAGCAGATCCTGCTCGGCAATGTTGCCGTAGGGTGTCAGCTCCATTGCATACCGCACGGCGGGGTCAAGACCCCGCCCTACGATCTGCGAAAGGCAGCGGCTGCGGTTTTTCGTGCACAGCGTCAGGAAATAGATACCGGGGACGCTGTAATCAAACCGTGGCAGGCGCGTATGTTTGCGTTTCGGCAGTTCCATGGTTTGCTTTCTTCCGGGTTCGTTGCACGGCGGGGTCAAGACCCCGCCCTACTGTTGCCCCCGTTGACGACTCACACGTCCAGATTCGCGAACTTGGCGTTCTTGACGATGAACTGGCGGCGGGGTTCCACCTGCTCGCCCATGAGGATGCTGAACGCCTCGTCGGCGCGCTCGGCGTCCTCGATCTTGATCTGGACGATGACGCGGTTGTCGGGGTTCATGGTGGTCTCCCACAGCTGGTCGGGGTTCATTTCGCCCAGGCCTTTGTAGCGGCTCACCTTGGCGCCCGGCATCTCCGCCGAAAGCACCTTCATTTCGTCGTCGTTGTAGGCGTATTTCACGGTCTGGCCCTTTTGCAGCTTGAACAGCGGCGGCTGCGCCACATACACATAGCCGTGCTCGATCAGCGGCCGCATATAGCGGAAGAAGAAGGTGAGCATCAGCGTGCAGATGTGGGAGCCGTCCACGTCGGCATCGGCCATGATGAAGATCTTATGGTAGCGCACCTTGGAGATATCAAATTCATCGCCAATGCCGGTGCCCAGGGCGGTGACGACGGGCATGAGCTTGTCGTTGCCGTAGATGCGGTCGGCGCGGGCCTTCTCCACGTTGAGCATCTTGCCCCACAAGGGCAGGATGGCCTGGATGTTGGAGTCGCGGCCCATCTTGGCGGAACCACCTGCAGAATCGCCCTCCACGATGAAGAGTTCGGTCTTGCTGGGGTCTTTTTCGTGGCAGTCGACCAGCTTGCCGGGCATCCGGTTGGATTCCAGCGCGCTCTTGCGGCGCACCAGGTCGCGGGCCTTCTTGGCGGCGGCACGGGCGCGGGCGGCCTGGGTGGCCTTTTCCAGAATCGCCTTGGCCACCGCGGGATTTTCCTCAAAATACTCGCTCAGGGCCTTGTAGACAACGCCGTTCACCAAACCCTTGATGAAGGTATTGCCCAGTTTCGCCTTGGTCTGGCCCTCGAACTGGGCCTCCTGCAGCTTGACGCTCACCACCGCGATGATGCCTTCGCGGGCATCCGGGCCGGACAGGTTCTCGTCCTTGTCCTTCAGGATGCCCTTGGCGCGGCCGTACTCGTTCAGCACGCGGGTCAGCGCCAGCTTGAAGCCCTCCTCGTGGGTGCCGCCTTCCGGCGTGTGCACGTTATTGGCAAAGCTCAGCAGCAGTTCGTTATAGCTGTTGTCGTAATATTGCAGCGCCACTTCCGCCACGGCGCCCTGGCCCTCGCCCTTCATATACATGACCTGGGGGGTCAGCGGCGTCAGGTCCCGGCGCTCGCACAGGTAGCTGACAAAGGAACGGATACCGCCCTCATAGCACATGGTCTCGCTGCGGGCGTCGTTCTCAGCGCCCTGCTCGTCGCTGGGACGGTCGCTCTCGGGGCGCTCGTCGGTCAGGGTGATGCGCACGCCGCCGTTGAGGAAGGCTTCCTCCCGCAGGCGCTTGAGCAGCGTTTCGTAACGGTAGAGCGTGGTTTCCTGGAACATCTCCGGGTCCGGCTTGAAGGTGACCGTGGTGCCGGTGGAAGCCGCGGGGCCGATTTTTTTCAGGTCGCCGTCGGGCTTGCCGCGCTTGAAGCTCTGCTCATACTCGGCACCGTCCCGGCGCACGCGCACGACCAGCCATTCCGACAGGGCGTTGACGACCGATGCGCCGACGCCGTGCAGACCGCCCGCCACTTTATAGCCGGAGTCCTCGCCGCCGAACTTGCCGCCGGCGTGCAGCACCGTGTAGACAACGGTGACGGCCGGGATACCCAGCTTGGGCTGGATATCCACGGGGATGCCGCGGCCGTTGTCCGATACTTCGATGATGTTGCCGGGCTTGATGGTGACTTCGATGTGGGTGCAGTACCCGGCCAGCGCTTCGTCGATGGAGTTGTCCACGATCTCGTAGACCAGGTGATGCAGGCCCGAGGGGCCGGTGGAGCCGATATACATGCCGGGGCGCTTGCGCACGGCTTCCAGGCCTTCCAGGACCTGGATCTGCGCGCCGCCGTAGGCGTGATTGGTCGCCGTCTCGCGGTTGGATTCGGTGATGATTTCTTCTGCCATGAAGTGATTGCCTCCTGTTTGGGTGAGGGTTCGGAATCTATTCTAAACGTAAGTGAGATGTTTTGCGGGATTTGCAGGGCAGGGTCTTACCCCTGCCGGAAGGCTGCCGTGCCTTGCCGCGGCGGGGTTAAAACCCCGCCCTACAGCCAATGGCGAAAGGGCAGCGCCCCGGTCACCACTCCACTTTGTCGGTGCGCTTTTTCAGCGCCGTGGGGGAGAGGGGACTCAGATAGACCGTTTCGTCGGGGAAATCGGTCAGAATAAAGCTTTTGGGCAGGGTGCCGGGGGCGCACAGGTCCACCACGGCGCCCTCGGCCTCCGCTTTATGGAAGTATTCTTCGGTGCGGCGGGATGCCCCCGCCGTGTCCAGGTCAAACACGCCCAGCACATCCCGGGTGTTGAGCACGAAATCCTGTCCGGCATGAAAATACATAGTTGTGTCCTTTTTGTTCCTTCTTTGCAAGGAATGCGGGAGACGAACCGGGAGGTTCGCGCTGCCGGGATATGTTCCTTTTTGACCGACCAAAAAGGAACCGAAAAAGTCGCCGCTACTTCCGAGGCGCGGGGCACGGCTCAAGGGGCCTGCGGGCCCCTTAAGAATCCCCGGGGCTTTTAGGATGTCGCCCGAGATGGTTCCCGCTTCTCACAGCGGTAAATGCTCTAGCAACCATACCGCCCGTGCCCACCGTGTGAGCTCATCCGGTCTCCACGTTTTAAAACCCCGTCCGCCTTTGCGGACGGGCCCTGACCGGGGATGGGTGATTGCCCACCGCCAAAGCTGGAACAAAAGACGCCCAAGAACCGGGAAATCGCCCGCCGAACGACGACGCAAACTTCCCGGGTTATTTGGTTAGAGTTTCTTTGCCTACTTTCTTTGCAAAGAAAGTAGGTTAAAAAGGCGTTTCGGACGCCTGGCCGCCTTTGACATAGACGATTTTGCCGTTGGTACGCGCAAAAGCGGCGGTGTCGCAGGTGGTCACGATGGTCTGGTGCTCACCCATCCGCGTCAGCAGATAGGTCTGCCGCTCGTCGTCCAGCTCGCTGAGCACGTCGTCCAGCAGCAGAACCGGGTGTTCGCCAAAAAATTCGCCCACCACGGTGGCCTCGGCCAGCTTCATCGCCAATACGCAGCTGCGCTGCTGGCCCTGGCTGCCATAGATGCGGGCGGGCTGGCCGTCCAGCTGCAGGTCCAGGTCCTCCCGGTGAGGGCCCGTCAGGCAGAACCCCGCCCGCAGCTCACTCCCCCGCACCGCCGCCAGCTTTTCCGCCAGCGCTTCGGCGGTGGGGGCTTCGGCACAGCACTGGTACCGCAGCGAAAAAACCTCGGCACCATGCGAAATTTCCGCATAGTTCTTCGCCGCCGCGGGGGCCAGCGCCTCCACAAATTTCTGCCGGTGGGCCATGATCTGCCCGCCGTACTGGGCCAGCTGCTCGTTGTAAGCATCCAGCAGCAGCGCGCCATTGGGGGTGATCTCGTAGCTTTTCAGCAGGGCGTTTTTTTGCGCCACAAGCCGCATGTACCGCCGCAGCGCCACCAGATAGGGCCGGAACACCTGGCAGAGCGCCGAGTCCAGAAACCGGCGCCGCCCTTCCGGCCCGCCTTTTACCAGCGCCAAAAGGTCCGGCTCAAAGACCACGGCCTGAAAATTCCCCGCCAAAGCGGCGGCCCGGCCCTGGTCCACGCCGTTGAGCTTCGCCGTGCGGCCCGGCCGCTGGCTGCCTTTGGCCCCCACCGTCAGCCGGATGGTCTTTTCGCTGCCGTCCGTCTCAAAAGAACCTTCCAGCACCGAAAATTCGCACCCGCGGCGGATGAGCTCGGCGTCCTTGGCGCCGCGGAAACTCTTGCCCCCGGTGAGCAGCCACACCGCTTCCAATAAATTGGTCTTGCCCTGGCCGTTGGGCCCGCACAAAACCGTTAAGTTGGGGTCGGGGTCCAGCACGGCGTGGGCAATGTTGCGGTGATCGGTCAGTTCCAGATGCGTTAACCGCATCACGCGCCCTCCGCGATCTGCACCGTGCGGCCGTCCAGCTCCACGGTGTCGCCGGCACGGCATTTTTTGCCGCGCATCGTGCAAATTTCGCCGTTCACCTTCACCTGGCCGCCCTGGATCAGCTCCTTGGCTTCGCCGCCCGTCTCACACAGGCCCGCGAATTTTAAGAGCGCGTCCAGCTTGATATACTCGGTAAAAATGCGAATCTTTTCCATAGGATCAGCCCTCGTTCTTGAAGCGGACCGGCAGCACCAGATAGATGAAGTCCTTGCCGTCCTCGGGCAGAATCTTCACGGGGCTCAAGGGTCCGTTGATCTCCAAAACCATCCGCTCGCACTTGGAATACCGCATAGCATCGAGCAAATACCGGTTGTTGAAGCCGATCTCCACCGGGTCGCCGGTCATGGCCACCGGGGCGAACTCATCCACCACCTTGCCCAGGGGGGTCTGGCAGCGCACCGTGATCTTGTCCTCGGCAAAGGTGATGCGCAGCGGGTTTTTCAGCCGCTCGGTGATGATCAGCGACGCGCGCTCGATGGTGCTGATGAAGGTCTTGCAGTCCACCGTCACCCGAGTGCGCTTCTCTTTGGGGATGACGCTCTCATAATTGAGGAAGTCGCCCTCGATCAGGCGGCTCATGATGGTGTAGCCGTTCGTCGTAAACACCACGTACCGGCGGTTGGCGTCGATCTTCACCGGGTCATCGGGCCCGCCCATGATCTTGAGCAGTTCCTGCAGGGTTTTGGCGGGAATAATGATGCGGATGTCGCGGGTGCACTCCACATCCCGCTGGATGATGGCCAGCCGGTAGCCGTCCAGCGCCACAATGGTCAGGCTGCCCGGCTCAATGACGAAGAGTTCGCCGGTGTGGGCGGGCTTTTTGTCGTCCTGGCTCACGGCGTAGATGGTTTTTTCGATGAGTTCCCGCATCATGCTGGTGGGGATGGTCATGGTGTTGTCGGCGCCGGTCACCGGCAGGCTGGGATAATCGGAGGCGTTCATGGCGGGAATCTCGAATTCCGCCACGCCGCCGCTGATGATGGCCTGGCCTTCATCGGTGAGTTCGATGCGCACATCGCCGGCGGGCATGCGGCTGACCATGGAAAGGAGGAGTTTTGCCTCCAGTACCGTTTCACCCGGTACAAGGACGTTGCACTCGATGGTGGTGGTGATGCCCATTTCCATATCGTAGCCGGTGAGGGTCAGGTTGAAACCTTCGGCTTTCAGGTAGATGCCTTCCAGCACCGGAATGGCCGAACGGTTGGTAATGGCACGGGAAACGCCTTCGATCGCCGATGCCAAAAGGGTCTTTTCGCATTCAAATTTCATGGAAGTCCTTTCTCGGTCTCTGGATTTGCTGCGTAAAACCGACGTTTTTCTCTAGTAGAAGAGGGTTTCGTTTTGTTTTCCACAGATTCGGCACTTTTTTGGGGAGAAAACTGCTACCGAATGGGAGTTTCGCAACCAGAAACTATTAACTATTCTCGTAGTAGTAGTAGGGGGTGTTAAAACCGTGGAAAAGTCGGGGAATGCTGATGGCGCCGGGAAAAATCGCCGTTGAGTTTTTCTCCACCGACTGTGTAGAAAACGGTTGAAAACTGGGAAAACCAAAGTTTTTCACCGCGGTTCTTGAAAACCGCCTGTTGAAAAGGGAAAACTTTGTTGATAAGTTGATGGAGTTACGGACGTACTTTCTTTGCAAAGAAAGTACCAAAGAAACTCTCACCAAAATCGAACGATGTTCGATTTTTATAAAAGAATCAGGTTCATCCCACTCACGGACGGCGCCCGAAATTTCCGGGAAGCCCGAAGCGGAAAAGCGACAATCCCAGCTCTGGGATAAAAGGTTGAAAGTTCTTTGCCTACTTTCTTTCAAGAAAGTAGGTTAGGTTCTTACATTCTTCATGATATCGCTGCACATCTCTTTGAGGTGCTGGTCCTTGGTGATGTTCTCGGCCATCGTCTTGATGGAATACACCACCGTGGAATGGTCGCGCTGGAATTCCTGACCGATGGCCTCCATGCTCATGCCGGTCACCTCGCGGATGATATACATCGTCATCTGCCGGGCCGCGCTCACGTTGGCGTTGCGCTTCTTGCCCCGGATATCCGCCGGCATCACGTTATAGGTGCGGGCCACCTCGTTGATGATCTTCTCGATGGTCACCGGGATGGGCTGGCTGTCGTTCAGGGTATCCTTGATGGCGGTGGTCGTCACGCCGATGCAGGGGGCGATGCCCTCCAGCATATAATAGGCGTTCAGCTTTTTCACCGCGCCTTCCAGCTGACGGATGTTCTGTTTCAGATGATTGGCGATATACTCCGCCACGTCGTCGGGCAGGTCCAGGTTCAAAAGCTCGGCCTTGCGCTTGACGATGGCCACGCGGGTCTCGAAATCCGGCGGCTGGATGTCGGCGGTCAGGCCCCACTCAAACCGGGTGCGCAGACGCTCTTCCAGGCTCTTGATCTCCTTGGCCGGACGGTCCGACGCGATGACGATCTGCCGGCCGTCGTTGTGCAGCGTGTTGAACGTGTGGAAGAATTCTTCCTGGGTACTTTCCTTGCCTGCCAGGAACTGGATATCGTCAATGAGCAGCACGTCCGCCTGACGGTATTTCTGACGGAACTGCTCCGTCGTCGCCGTCTTGACCGCCGTGATGATCTCGTTGGTGAACATTTCACAATCCACGTAGACGATGTTGAAATCCGGATGGTTTTTCTTGATCTCTACCTGGATGGCGTTCAGCAGGTGCGTCTTGCCCAGACCCGACGGCCCGTAGATGAACAGCGGGTTGTAGGCGCCCGACGGGTTCGCCGCCACCGCCTGGGCCGCCGCGTAGGCAAACTGGTTGGACGGCCCCTTGATGAAGTTCTCGAAGGTGAAATCGTACCGGCCGCTGGGCAGATTCTTCTCTTCCAGCTTGGGTTTTTCGGGTTCTTCCTCTTTTTTCGGGGTCACGAACACAAGATCGACATCAAAACCCAGCACCGATTTGAAGGCATCCTTCAGCATCGCGGTGTAGCGGTCCGATACAATGCCCAGAATAAAGGCGTTGCGGATCTCCAGCGTGATGGTGTTGGAATTCTCAAAACTGACGGCCTTGATGTCGCTGATGTAGTATTGATAGGTTGCCTCGGCAGTATGTTCACGGCAATAGGCTTTCGCCGCGTCCAATACGTCGTTGATGGAATCCATGGCTTACGATACTCCCCACTTCCTGTTAAAAATCGTGCGCCGCTCCGAAGGGCGCAAAAACACTACATACAGTATACCACAAAACGGCCTCTAAAACAACACCCTATTATAATAAAGTAGGGAAATTTTTCCGCCCGCCGCCCCGCTGCGCCACCCACTAAATATGGGGGTTATGGATTTTGGGTGCTACAACTGTACGCTCGGGCGAAAAATTTATCCCCAAACCTATTGACAAATACATCGCTTATCGCGTATAATCTAAGACTGCAAGGCTGCCCCTGTATGGGCAAAGCCCTGAACCAAACCGCCCATACCGGGAATTCAACAGGAGGAATGAAAAATGAAGCGTACTTTCCAGCCCAAGAAGCGTCAGCGCAGCCGCGTGCATGGTTTCCTGCAGCGCATGGCCACCAAGAACGGCCGCAAAGTCCTGGCCCGTCGCCGTGCCAAGGGTCGCAAGAGCCTGACGGTCTGATCGTTGGAAATGAATGAAGTAAAGGGTTGCTGACAAATCGGTCAGCAGCCCTTTTTTCAAAAGCAAAGGGGGCAACAGTCGTGCAGGTTGGTGCCTGACCACGGTTCCCCCTATCCTTTTTTGTGGAGTTTTGCCCATGCGATACCGCACTTTGAACAAAAACTGGCAGTATAACCGCGTGTACGGCCGCGGCAAAAGCTACGTGCACCCCCATGTGGTGCTGTATGTAGCAAAAAACCGGTTGGGGTATACCCGCATCGGGCTGACCGCCACCAAAAAGGTGGGCCACGCCGTACAGCGCAACCGCTGCCGCCGCATCATGCGCGCCGCCCTCAGCGAACACCTCTCGCAAAATATCGGCGGATATGATATAATACTCGTAGCGCGCGGTCAGACCCCCCATCTCAAGAGCACCCAGCTCAGCAAAACGTTGGGCAAGCTCTTTGCAAAAGCGGGTCTGCCCGACCTGGCCAAACCCGCGGCCCCGGTTTCCACAACGGCGCCCGCGGTGGTGGAAAATCCCCAATGACCCGGTTGCTCATTGCCCTGCTGCGGGGTTACAAAAAGTACATCAGCCCCCATCTGGGGCATCATTGCCGGTTTGTGCCCACCTGCAGCGAGTACGCCATGCAGGCGCTGGCTGTCCACGGATTGTTGAAAGGTTTGCTTTTGACGGCCTGGCGGCTTTTGCGGTGCAATCCCCTGTGCAAGTTCGGGTTTGACCCCGTGCCGGAAAAAGGACGCTGGGTCAACGAGAAACGGAAGCTTACACGGGGGTGAGCCCGGTGGGGTCAAGCCCCCACCCTACAAGCTGACGTACAGTTCCGGGGTGCCCGTAGGGCGGGCGCCTTGGCCCCGCCGTAGAGATTGCGAATACATGGGTTGGATGTAGGGGCGGCCTACAGGCCGCCCGGGGAATTTTGCGGCAGCCGCTGCATTGCACGGGCGGCGTATACGCCGCCCCTACGGCCCCACACCGCAAGTGCGGGTACAACCGTAGAAAAAACTCTGGTTCGTTTTCCACATTCCCGATACGGCTTGTGGAAAATTGTTGGGAGTTTCTTCGGTTCCTTCTTTGCAAAGAAGGAACAAAAACTTTCATTATGCCTCTCATGTCTTTGCGCTGCGCGGCAAAGACCTACGATAAAATACATGCTTCCGGGCGCAGCCGGGGCAGAAGGACAAGCTATGCAAATTTTCTACTTCCTGGCCATCCTGATTGGTCCGCTGGTGAAGGTTCTGTACAACCTCATCGGCAACTACGCGGCAACCATGATCGTTGCCACCCTGATCCTCAAGCTGCTGCTGTTCCCGCTGGCCATCCACCAGCAGAAATCCATGGCCAAGATGTCGGTGTTCCAGCCGCTGATGAACGAGATCCAGCAGAAGTACAAGAACAACCCCCAGAAGCAGCAGGAAGAAATGATGAAGCTGCAGCAGGAACATGGCTTCAACCCCATGGCCGGCTGCCTGCCCATGCTGCTCACCATGCTGGTGCTGTTCGGCTTCCTGGGTGTTGTGTACTATCCCGTACATTACATCTTCGGTGTGTCCGACGAGGCCGTCCGCATCGCCTGCGAAAACCTGGGCCTGGCTACCGCCAACGCCGCCACCATGCAGACTTCCCTGATCCAGGCCATCCACAACGGCGCGGTCATCGATCCCTCGGTGATTCCCGCCGACGTGGTCGCCGAGATCCAGAACTTCAACACGATGTTCTTCGGCATGGATATGTGCGATATCCCCGGCTTCAACCTCACCCCCATCGCCATCTTCCCCATCATCGCCGCTGTGACGATGATCCTCAGCTACATCTTCACCCAGAAACTTTCCGGCATGGGCAACCAGATGCAGGGCAGCATGAAAGTCATGATGTGGGTCATGAACCTGATGTTCGTCTCCTTCTGCTTCAATGCGCCCGTCGGCTTCTCGCTGTACTACGGTGTGTCCAACCTGTTCCAGATCGTGCAGAGCTTTGTGACCTACAAGATCTACAGCCCCGAAAAGTTCAAGGCCCAGTATGAGGCGGAACTGGCCGCCAAGCGTGCCGAAAAGAAAAAGAAAAAGACCATGACCATTGAGGAAAACGGCAAGACCGTTACCAAAGAGGTCACGGGCGGCGAGGCCAACAAGCTGCGCCTGGAACTGGCGCGTCAGCGCGAGGCTGAACTGTACAAGGATGAACGGACGACCCCGTTACAAAATTAAGGAGGGAGAAGCATGCGCAGCATTGAAATGAGTGCCCGCACCGTGGAAGACGCCCTGGAAGCCGCTTGCCAGGCTCTGGGTGTTGACCGCGACGATCTCAACGTCAGCTATGAAGTTTTGGAGTTCCCTGCCCGTAAATTGTTCAAAACCATCCCTGCCAAGGTCCGCGTGACGGTGGAAGAACCCGAAACCACCGCCCCGGTGGCAGAAGCCCCGGCCGCCGTGGAGACCGCTGCCCCTGTGGCGGAACCCGCCGCCCCGGTGGAAGCTGCGCCCGAGACCCCCGCCGAGGCCCCTGCGGCCCCGGCTGAGGAACCCGCCGGCGACGAGGAAGTGGCCCTGGACATCGCTTCCGACCCGCGCCTGCAGGCTGCCGTGGATTACCTGACCCCGATTTTCAAGCTCATGGGCGTGGAGGACTTTGCCTTCTCGGCCCTGAAAAAGGGAGAGGCCACCATCCTGCGTGTGACCGGCACCCACATGGGCGCTCTCATCGGCCGCCGCGGCGAGACGATGGAAAGCCTTTCTTACCTGGCCAGCCTGGTGGTCAACCGCATGGAAGGCCCCTACATCAAGCTGGGCCTGGACGTGGGCGGTTACCGCGGCAAGCGCGAGGATGATCTGGCGGCGTTGGCCCGCCGCATCGCCGACCGCGTGATCCGCACCGGCTGCTACTATGAGATGGAACCCATGAACCCCTACGAGCGGCACATCATCCACACCGCCGTGGCGGACATCGAGGGTGTGCGCAGCGAGAGCAAGGGCGAAGGCCCCAACCGCCGCGTGGTGATCTATTCCACCGACCCCAACGCCAGCAACCTGCCTGACCGCGACAACGCCCGCAATGCCCGCGGCGGTCGACGGGACGGCAGACGCGGAAATCGCCGTGAGGGCGGCCGTGGGCCCCGCAGAGAGGGCCGCGGCGGCCGCGGTGGACGTGGACCCCGCCGCGAGGGTGGAAGCCGTTACAGCGGCCCCAAATCCGGCGTGCCGGGCCGTGAGTTTGCCGATGCACCCCGCGACCCCAACGCCCAGCCCATGGCACCCAAGGTCACCGAGCGCATCCACGACGGCGACGACTTCGCCTTCGGCAAGATCGAACTGTGATCGGATGTTCTTTTCTTGACGAAAAGAACCAAAAGAACTCTGAATAAAAATGCCCGGCAGGAAGAATTTCCTGCCGGGCATTTTTGTTGGGGGTTTTTGGTGCTTCCCTGCAAGGCAAGAAATGCCTCCCGCAGTTCACCGGGGACGCCAAACCGGGAACGTTTTCCACAGGGGTGTGGAAAATGTGGGGAGGGGAAAAGAGCCGCGGATTTTCCACATTCCCTGTACTGCTTGTGGAAAATTGTTTGGAATTTCTTCGGTTCCTCTTTGTAAAGAAGGGAAAGTTCCCGCTGTGGAAAAATACCGGGTGTGTGGAAAACTTCCACGGCCGCCCATTTGTGGGATACCCGGTTGGAATTTCTTCGGTTCCTTCTTTGTAAAGAAGGAACAGGGTATATTGACAAACGGGTGGGAATTGGTTTTAATGATGATACGAAAGAAACCGAACACAAGGGAGGGGACCATGAAAGAGATCAAACGACGTCGGGCGATGATGGTGCTGTGGGGATGCATCGGTGTGTTGGCGCTGTGCGCCGCGGGCATGCTGGCGCTGCTGCTGCCGGTACCGGATGCCGAGGAGGTACAGATCCCGGGTGCGCGGGGCAACATTCCCGCCACGGTGCAGATGCCCGGCAAGCTGGCCCGGACGGGCGAGGTGCCGCTGGTGGTGATGTGCCACGGCTTCACCGGCAACCGGGACGGGGACGGGCACTTTGAACCCCTGGCCCGGGACCTGGCGGAGCAGGGCATTGCCAGCGTGCGGCTGGATTTTGCGGGATGCGGCGACAGCACCGAACCCTACACTGAATATACCCTGACCAACATGGCCGCCGACGTGGAAGCGGCCATCGCCTACATGCAGAAGGAATACGACACCGACGGCCGCAAGGCCCTGGTGGGGCACAGCATGGGCGGGCGGCTGGCCAGCCTTTACCCGAAACTGGGCAGCAGCCCGATGTCGGCCCTGGTGTTGTGGAGCCCCGCCAACGGGGCCGGGCTGCAGGGGCTGGAATTTTTGAACATCAATGATTTCAGCCAGGTGGAAGCCCTGGCCGCCGAGGCGGAGGCCAACGGCCAGGTGAGCACCAAGTGGGGCGTGGACATCAGCGCAGCCTTCGTGCAGGAGATGCGGGATTCCGACCCCAACGCCGCCCTGCGGGAGGCGGGGATCCCGGTGCTGCTGACCTACAGCGGCAAGGATACCGTGCTCAGCGAACAGACCATCAGCGAGACCATTGCCACCGTGCAGAGCCTGCCGGACAGTACCGTGGTGCTGGACCCCTTTGTGGATGGCGACCACAACTATACCGCCGAGGATGCGGCGCTCAGCGCCCAGCTGGACGCCTCCCTGCGGGAAACGACCGCAACGTTCCTGAGCAATGCTTTGAAGTGACCGGGTCCTGTTCTTTTCTTGCAAGAAAAGAACCAAAAGAACTCTAATTAAAAATCTCCCGCGGGGTGATACCCCGCGGGAGATTTTTGTTTGGAATTTCTTCGGTTCCTTCTTTGCAAAGAAGGAACAAAACCGGCCACCCCAAAAGCATCGCCCCCGTCCGGTTGCGGCTCCGGGCGGGGGCATTTGGGGTATCGGTTTGGTGTGAGGAGGAATCATGTTCCAGGGTTCCGGTTGCGGCTCCGGTTCCCTGTGCCTATAAAGATACAGGATAACTGCGAAGAAACTATGATGGCGATATGAACATTTTGTAAAATTGGACAGCTGTGTACAAAAAAATCCCGGCCGGGACTTCCGACCGGGAGATTTTTTGCTTTGCTGTGGAAAAATCAACCGAACATATTGATCAGGATACCGGCTGCAACGGCAGAACCGATAACGCCCGCCACGTTGGGGCCCATGGCATGCATGAGCAGGTAGTTGCGGGGATTGTACTCCTGACCGACCTTCTGGCTGACACGGGCCGCCATAGGCACGGCGGAAACACCGGCAGAACCAATGAGGGGGTTGATCTTGCCGCCGGTGACGGCACACATGACCTTGCCCAGCAGCACACCGCCCGCGGTGCCCACACCGAAGGCAATCACGCCCAGAACGATGATCTCCACGGTCTGGAGGTTCAGGAAGGTGGAGGCGTTGGTGGTGCAGCCTACCGAGAAGCCCAGGAAGATGGTGATGATGTTCATCAGTTCGTTGCCGGCGGTCTTGGTGATACGCTCCACCACGCCGGATTCCTTCATCAGGTTGCCCATCATCAGGCAGCCCACCAGGATGGCGGCGTCAGGCAGGGTGAGAGAAACAATAATGGTAACGATGATGGGGAAGAGGATCTTTTCGGTCTTGGAGACCTGCCGGGGCGCCGTCATGATGACCTGACGTTCCTTCTCGGTGGTCAGGGCGCGCATGATGGGCGGCTGGATGACCGGCACCAACGCCATGTAACAGTAGGCCGCCACCGCGATGGAACCCAGCAGATGGGGGGCCAGACGGGTGGTGGTGAAGATCGCGGTGGGACCGTCGGCACCGCCGATGATGCCGATGGAAGCAGCCTCGGGACCGGTGAAGCCGAGGAGCTTCGCACCAATGAAGGTGAAGAAGATGCCCAGCTGCGCCGCCGCACCCAGCAGCAGGCTGGACGGACGGGCGATCAGCGGGGTGAAGTCGGTCATCGTACCGATGCCAAGGAAGATCAGCGGGGGATAAATGCCCAGCTTGACGCCCAGGTAGATATAGTCCACCATGCCGCCGGAATTACCCAGCATCTCCCAGTTGATGTGGTTGGTCTCGTTGAGGAAAATCTCAATGTGGAAAATGCCGTCCAGCGGCAGGTTGGTCATCAGCATACCGAAGCCGATGGGCAACAGCAGCAGCGGTTCAAACTGCTTGACGATGGCCAGATACAACAGCACGCAGGCAACCGCCAGCATGACGGCGTACTTCCAGCCGCCCTCGGTGAAGAAGATCTGCGCCCAGCCGGAATTGCCGAAAATTTCGGCAATGTTGGTAAAAATTGCTCCCATTTTCAGCCCTCCTTACATAAACGGCGTGGTGTGCTCACGCACGCCCGCATCGCCCCACGCACCGCGGCGGGAACCTTTGTTGGACTTTGCCACGCGGCGGATGCCGTGGATCACGGCACCTTCGCCCATCACGCTGGCCACCGCCGCAGAAATCGCAGCGATGATCTCGCCGGGGATGGCGCCGTTATCCGCCTTGGCGGCCGGGGCCTGGGGCTTCGCCGCCGGTTTGGGCGGTGCCTTGGGCGCGGCCTTCTCCGGTTTGGGCGGCTTCGGCTTCGCGGACTTGTTGTTGATCTTGTCGAAAATTTTGCCTTCCACGGTAATGATCAGGCAAAGGGCAATCAACATCGCAAAGACCAGCACGATACTGGTCAGTACGACGGTGCCGTCGCTGGCTTCCAGTGCCAGCAGTGCAAGGTTGGGCATAGTGGATTTCCTCCTTTTGGCGTATAACCAATCGCAAATTTTGCACAAGCGACATTTGATTGTATTATAGCACAATGTGGATTTTTTTGGTAGATTTTTTTACAAAAAAATTAACAACCGGGGTGGAATGTTTGGCGGGGCTGCCAACACCCGATGCCCCCGGGGCCAAGGGGGCTTTGGGGCAGCATAAGGGCCGCGGGGTAAAAACGCACGGCGGGCGGGGACGGCGGTTTTACTTAAGAAAATTAAAGCGGACAACTAGATTGTGCGCGCACAAGCGACAGCGACAAAAGAAAATAAAGTTTTGCTTCGGCATCCTGCCCAAAAACGGTGGAAAACCCCGGGAGGCGGACAGGCAAGGCTCCAAAAAACGGGCAAAAGGGCCATTTCTGCTTGACCCGGCGCACCGGGTGTGGTAGCATAGGCCCATCGAAACAAACGGCAAAGGCGCCGGGCGGAGAAATCCGCCCGGCGCTTTTTTCGGTTTGTGGGGAATGAAAGGGGTTATGTGTATGTACAGTTCCGCAGATGTAACCTGGACGTTGGTTGCGGCGTTCATGGTCTTTTTCATGCAGGCAGGCTTCGCCCTGTGCGAAGCGGGCCTGACCCGTGCCAAAAACACCGGCAATATTCTGATGAAGAATATGATGGACTTCTGTATCGGCACGCCCTGCTTCTGGCTGGTAGGCTTCGGTGTAATGTTTGCGGGCACCGGCGCCTTCATCGGCGGGTTTGACCCGTTCATCCAGGGCAGCTACGATTTCGGCGGCCTGCCGCTGTGGGTCTACGTGGTGTTCCAGACGGTGTTCTGCGCCACCGCCGCCACCATCGTCTCCGGCTCCATGGCAGAGCGCACCAAGTTCAGCGCCTACTGCGTCTACTCGGCGGCCATCAGCCTCATCGTCTACCCCATCTCCGGCCACTGGATCTGGGGCGGCGGCTGGCTGAGCCAGCTGGGCTTCCATGATTTCGCCGGTTCCACCGCCGTACATTTCGTGGGCGGCGTCACCGCCTGCCTGGGCGCCTGGATGCTGGGCCCCCGCATCGGTAAATATGGCAAGGACGGCAAGGCCCGCGCCATCCCCGGCCACAACCTCACGGCCATGGCCCTGGGCGTCTTTATCCTGTGGTTCTGCTGGTTCGGCTTCAACGGCGGCTCCACTGTATCCATGACCGGTGACGACACCATGATCTCCGCCGGTCTGATCTGCTTCAACACCAACCTGGCCGCCGCGCTGGCGACCTGCGCCGCCCTCATCACCACCTGGATCCGCTACGGCAAGCCCGATGTCTCCCTGACCTTCAACGGCGCGTTGGCCGGTCTGGTGGCCATCACCGCCGGCTGCGATATGGTGGACCCCTTTGGCGCCGCCATCATCGGCATCATCGCCGGTGTGCTCTGCGTCTTCTCGGTGGAATTCTTCGACAACGTAGCCAAGATCGATGACCCCGTGGGTGCGGTTTCCGTCCACTGCGTCAACGGCGCCTGGGGCACCCTGGCCACCGGCCTCTTCTCCACCAGCAAGGGCGTCTTCTACGGCCATGGCTTCTCCTTCTTCGGCATCCAGGTGCTGGGCCTGGCCAGCGTGCTGGTCTGGGTGCTGGCGTCCATGTTCCTCATCTTCACCCTCATCAAGAAAACCATCGGCCTGCGCGTTTCCGAGCAGGAGGAGATCGACGGTCTGGACATCCATGAACACGGCCTGACCAGCGCTTACGCGGGCTTCGCCATCAGCGACGCCACCTACGCCGAACTGGATGTCAACGAGAACACCGATCTGGGTGAGGATGACATCACCAAGGCCAGCCCCGCCAAGGTGGCCGCCGCCGTCAAGGTGCAGAAGGAAGCACCTCTGCCTGCGGAACTGGATTCCGGCATGCACAAAGTTTCCATCATCGTCCAGCTGGCCAAGTTCGACGCCCTGAAGCAAGCACTCAACCGCGTCGGCGTTACCGGCATGACCGTGACCCAGGTGATGGGCTGCGGCCTGCAGAAGGGCAGCGGCGAGAAATACCGCGGCGCTGAAGTGGATTCCACCCTGCTCCCCAAGGTCAAGGTGGAAGTGGTCATCAGCAAGATCCCCGTGGATACCATCATCGACGCGGCGACCAAAGCGCTGTACACCGGCCACATCGGCGACGGCAAGATCTTCGTCTACAACGTGGCGAAAGTCGTCAAGGTCCGCACCGGCGAGGAGGATTACGCCGCCTTGCAGGATGTGGAATAAGATGGAAAAAAGGGAAGGCCCCGGGGGCCTTCCCCCCTTTATATAAAAGAAGCGGCCGGGGGACCGGCAGGCTTTTCCAGGGAAAGGGGGCGATTGCCCTCTTTCCTTTTTTGGTGAACTGTGGTATACTGGCGTTTGTATGTTCATTCCCATTGGTATAGAAAGGGTAGGATTTTTCCCCATGCAGACGTTAAAAACCATAAACTGGAAGAAAGTTTTCCTCGGGGCGGTACTGCCCTGTGTGCTGGCCATCGCGGCGGCGTTCATCGCCCGGTACCAGCTGGAACTGTCCGACGGCGTTACCCCCGACTACCTGGCCGGGCAGTGGCCGGTGTACGCGCCGCTGAACGCCATGACCGCCTTCTGCCTGACGCTCATCCTCTTTGCCCTGATGGGCCGCTGGTGGCTGGCCACCGGCATTTCGGGGGTGCTGTTCACCATCGTGGCGCTGGTCAACTACTACACCCGCGACCTCCACGGCTCGGCCCTGATGCCCCAGGATATCATGAACCTGGGCACCGCCGCCGAAGTCATGGGCAGCTATACGCTGAAAATCTCGGATACCGTGGTGACCATCGCCCTGTGCGTGCTGCCGGTGCTGGGCATCAGCGCAGTGCAGTGGTTCCTGACCAAAAACGGCCCCAGGCGTGCCAGCTGGAAAGCCCGCGGCGTGCGGGTGGCAGCCTGTGCGGCGGCGATTTTCTGTGTGATGTACTTCGGCTATTTCGGCCCCAACCCCATCAAGCCCAAGGCCACCTACGGCTGGGCCTGGCAGGAAACCTATTATAAATACGGGTACCTGGCGGGCACGGTGGAGGCTACCACCCTGATGTCCGACCCCATCGTGCAGCCGGAGAACTACTCCGACCAGGCGGCCCAGGATGCCGCCGCCCTGGTGCAGGGTACATACGCCACCGCCGAAACCGCCCAGGAATACCCCGACATCGTGCTCATCCTCTCCGAGAGTTTCTACGACTTTGACCTTGTCACCGACCTGCAGGCCGACGCCGAGATCATGCCGGTGACCAAAAACCTGGAAAACGCCGTCTACGGCCACACCGTCAGCCCCCACGTGGGCGGCGGCACCAACAACAGCGAGTATGAGATGCTCTCCAGCAACTCCATGACGCTGATGCCGTCCATCACGCCTTTCAACTGGCTGAACCTCTACGGCGCCAACAGCCTGGTCAGCTACACCAAGAGCCTGGGCTACACCACCATGGCTGCCCATCCCTACACCAACTCCAACTATCGCCGGGATTCCGCATGGCGCGCCCTGGGCTTTGACGAAACCTATTTCCAGGACGATTTCTCCACCAAGGAATACTACGGCAACCGCCCCTACCAGACCGACTCGGCGTCCTACAAGGATTTCGAGACGCTGTACGAGGCCATGCCCGCCGACCAGCCCCGGTTTGCCTTCCTGGTATCCATCCAGAGCCACGGCGACTATGATATGAACGATGCTTCGCTGGATACCGTCCATGCCGCCACCGATTACGGCGAGTACGATGAGCTGATGGACGAGTACCTGAGCTGCATGCAGAAAAGCGATGCCGCCGTGGCGGAACTGATGGAATACTTCACCAACCTGTACGAGGAAACCGGCCGCAAGGTGGTGGTGGCCCTGGCGGGCGACCATGCGCCCAGCTTTGTGGACCATGTGGCGGACAAGAGCATTGCCCCCCAGAACGAGCTGCAGATCCTGGAGCGCAGCACGCCCTTCTTTATCTGGGCCAACTATCCGCTGGAGAATACCGAGCTGGCCGTCAGCGACACCGATCCGCTGAACCGCATGGATATGGTGATGCTGGCACCCACCATCGCCCAGCAGGCGGGCCTGCCCCTGAGCACCTTCTACCAGTATCTGCTGGAGATGAAGGACGTGACCCCGGTCATTACCGGCGCCAACGATTACATGACCCCCGACGGTCATACCGCCGAGTTCGGCACCAACCCCGAGCTGGACCAGTGGGTCTACGGGTACCTGAACCTGGAATACAACAACGTGGGCGCCCACGCCAAGCGCGACCAGACGCTGTTTGACGCCCAGTAAGTGTGTTCCTTCTTTGCAAAGAAGGAACCGAAGAAACTCTAAAGAAAAAGGCACGGTCATACGACCGTGCCTTTTGGGTTGGAGTTCTTTGCCCCGCTTTCTTGCAAGAAAGCGGGAAAGCTATCAGAGAAAATCCTTCAGATACACCGCGGCACTGCGGCTCATTTCCCGGGAGAAATCGCTCTCGTACTTGCGTTTGCAGAAGGCCTGCAGATACCGCTCAAAATCAAACTCCGGCACCCCGGCGCCCCGCTGGTTGAAATCCTGCCGCAGTTCGGCGTCGGTGCGGTCGCGGTAGGTGTTCTCGCACACCACCGCCTCCTCCCGGAATCGCACCGGCTTGGGCCGGGCTTTCTGCTGCGCGGTGGGGCGGCCGAACACCAGCATACACGCCGGTACCACGTGGGGCGGCAGGGCCAGCGCCTGGCGCATTTCCTCAGCGTTTTCCAGCACATCCCCGATGTAACAGCTGCCGATGCCCAGGCTTTCCGCCGCCGTCACGGCGTTCTGCGCCGCGATGCAGGC
This sequence comes from uncultured Subdoligranulum sp., assembly GCA_900545545.1. Classification (GTDB taxonomy): domain Bacteria; phylum Bacillota; class Clostridia; order Oscillospirales; family Ruminococcaceae; genus Gemmiger. The sequence continues at coordinate 25,446 of UQZO01000016.1, forward strand.
ATCGGCCAGGGCCAGCAGCAGGTCCCCGGCACCGGGGGCCCGCACCGTTTCCACCCCCGCCGCCCGGTAAGCCCGGGGCCAGCGGCGGCAGTCCGCCAGAAAGACCAGGCACAGTTTCGCCTTGGCGATGAAGGGCTGATGGTCGCACAGGTCGGCCAGCCGTTCTTTCAGCGCCGGGTCGGTGATATCCAGAATGGTGTACAGCTGCTGGTTGCCCGCCGTGGGCGCCTGAAACGCCGCCAGCAGAATGGCGGCGCGCTCGGCGGCGGTCACCGGTTCCTCGGTAAAGACCCGCACGCTCTTGCGGGCGGAAAGAGCCTGCAAAATCTCGTTTTCCATGTTACGCTCCTTTGCGGCGGAGGAACCGGCCCAGCAGCTTCTGGACCAGGCTGTAAACTTCCCGCACGTTGATGATGCAGAGTACGGCGGTGAGGGCCACCACCGGCAGCACCCAGGCCGAAAGGTTCATCAGGCACCAGATTTCCGCCAGCACCAGCACCAGGTTCAGCGCCAGCCAGGCGGGGTGGAAGTCGATGCGCAGAAGGCCACGGGTGGAGTAGGCCCGCAGCAGGAACACCAGCAGCAGGCTCAGGAAGCTGGCCGGGGTGACGCCCCAGGGTCCCCACAGCAGGATGAAAGCACCGTTGAGGATGACGTTGAGCACCGCGCCCGCCAGCATGGTGACCAGCGAACCGGTGGAGCGCTTGTAGACCACATAGACGCTGTTGAGGAACTGGTTCAGGCAGGTGCACATGGAGCACAGCGTCAGGAAAGGCATGAAGGTCCAGCCGTCGTAGTACTCGGCCTTGAAAAGGTGCATCATGGGGCGGCAGAGCATGATGACCCCCGCCACACAACAGAACATGGCGCTGGCGTAGACCCGGAAAATCTTGGAGAAGAATGCTTCCCGGTCCTGCTCCTCGGTGACGGCGGAAAGCTGCCACGCCTCATAGAAGATGCTGCCCATGATGGTGATGACCTGGGGCAGGAAATACCCCGCCGACAGCAGGCCCACCCAATAGTTGCCGCTGCGGCCCTGGTAGTCCTCGCACATGGCCTGCACAAAGAACATATCGCTGGCGTTGATGATCCAGAAGCTGATGGCCGCCGGAATCATGGGCAGGCAGTAGCGCAGCATATCGGCCCAGAGGGACTTGTCAAAGGCTTTGGGCTTGCAGTACCGCCAGCAGCCCCCCGCAAAGAACACGAACACCATGGAGGTCAGGTCGGCGCAGGCGTTGGCCAGCAGGAAACCCGTGGCCCCCATGTTGAACCAGCTTAAGAAAATCAGGTAATAGGCCAGCAGCGCGCCGGTGGTCATAACGCCGTCGATGGCCACCAGCCGGTTGAGCATCCGCGCCCGGATGAACTGGGTGCACAGCGTACGCAGGCAGCTGGCCAGCACGCAGAGGTAGAGCCAGGGCAGATACTCCGCCGCGTTGGGGATCAGCCGTACCAGCGGCATGGCCACCAGCAGCAGGGCAAAGCCCGCAAAAATCGTCAGCCCGCCGTTCACAAAGACGCTGTCCTTGCGCACCGCTTTGTCCAGCCCGAAGCGGATCACCGCGTAGGAGACACCCAGGCTTACCACCGGGATCAGCAGGTTGGTGGCCTGCTGCAGCAGGCTGGAAACACCCATCACGTCGGGGGAATCCAGGGCGTAGCTCAGGTAGGGCCGGATGAAAAAGCTCAGCAGCTTGGAGCTGAAGTTGGACAGGGCAAACAACAGTGTGTTGTTCACCAGCGTGGTGTATTTTTTCTGTGAAGAAGCCAAGATGCAACCTCCGTAATATGCGGCAACGGGTCACCGCAGCAGTCTGCGGCGCTGCCGGTAGTCGGGCAGCACCGCCTCCACCGCCGCCCAGAAGGCCGGGCTGTGGTCGGGATGGGCGAAGTGGCAGAATTCATGTACCACAACATATTCCTGTGCAGGCAGCGGCGCCACACACAGCCGGCGGCTGAAAGCCAGCGTGCCGGTTTTCAGGCTGCAGGAACCCCACCGGGTGTGCATGTCCCGCACCGCAATGCGGGGAAAAGCACCCCCCGGGCAGCTGGCCGCAAACCGGGGATAGTATGCCCGGCAAAGGGCCGTCATCTGCGCCAGGGCTTCCGCCTTGGGGGGCAGCGCCGCGTCGGCGGCTGCATCCCACCGGGCGTGCTCCGCCGCACGGGCCCGGGCCGATGCCACCCACCCGGCGCGGGAGGCCACAAAGGCATCCACCACCGCCGCAGGCACCCGCGGCGACGCACTGGCCGCCACCGAGCCGTCCGCCCGCACCCGCAGGTTGATGTTGCGCACCCGGCGGCGGGTGAGGGTATACTCCACCCCCGCGGCCCGGCGGTGTTCGGTTTTGGTTGTGCTCACCGCAGCTCGCCCCGCTTTCCTGCAAGATACGCCCTTATTGTACACGCATCAGGGGCAAAGTGCAACCGTGGCCTCAGGTGCCCCGCACCGCCTGGATGTACTGCCGCGGCGTCTGGTTGTACTCGGCCTTGAACGCCCGGTAAAAGTTGGCGTAATCGCCGAAACCGCAGTACTGGCAGACCTCATTCGGCGGCACGCCGCCTGCCAGCAGCTGCTTGGCGTTCAGCAGCCGCTTTTGCAGAATATAACGGTGCACCGTGGTGCCCACCTGGGCATCGAACTTGCGCAGCAGGTGGTATTTGCTGATGAAGAATTTCTCCGCCAGCTGGTCCAGGGTCAGCGTTTCGCTGTAGTGCTCGTTGATGTAGTGCAGCACCGCGTCCACCACCTGGTCGCTGGTGCCCACGGGGCGGCTGTCCCCCCGCTCGGCGGCGGCACGGTTCAGCCCGATCATCAGTTCCACCAGGGCGCTCTGGGCCAAAAGGTCGCTGCCGTACTCCTTGGAGGCCCGCAGCGAACACAGCCGCTCGATGGAGGCGCGCATCTGCGCCCCCGCCGCCCCCGGCAGCCGCAAAAGGTTCGTGTGGGTGGAAACGCTGGTATCAAAGCAGCGGGTCAGGCTGGTGCGCGGGGTGGAAAGATGTTCCAGGTAGGGCCGCGCCACCCACAGCACAATGCGCTCGTAGGCGTCGGCGTCGGTGGCAATGCGGGCCTGGTGCAGTTCCAGCGGGCTGGTCAGCATCCAGTCCCCGGGACGCATGCGGTAGATTTTGTTTTCCACAATGTATTCCACGCGGCCCCGCAGCAAAAGATACACCTCGTAGAAATCGTGGTGGTGCAGCTCCACCTCATTCAGATAGGTAGAGCGATACCGGTAGATCTCGTAGTCCGCGGCGATCATCGTCTGGCGGCGGGTATAGGGGTTGTAGTTGGAGCTTGCCATGCAGGATTTTCCCCCCCTTTTCTGCGGCAATTTTCCACGTCTTTTTGTATATAGTATACTTTACCGCAACTTTTACAATCTTTCAAGCAATCACGGCCATTTTCCTAATAAAAATTGCGCGGTATACTGAAATCAACGCGGATGGTACCGAATACATCCTCCACGCACCAACACAAAGGAGCAAACCGCTATGCAGATGAATGCCTCTTCCATCGTCAACCAGAAAGCCGAGTGGGAAAAGCTGGGCGTCAAGCTGCCCCAGTTCGACCACGCCGCCATGACCGCCGCCACCAAGGAACACCCCGTCTGGGTGCACTTCGGCGCCGGCAACATCTTCCGCGGCTTCATCGCCGCCCTGCAGCAGAAGCTGCTCAACGAGGGCTTGGCCGACCGCGGTATCATCGCAGCCGACACCTTCGACTACGATATCATCGACAAGATCTACACCCCCTACGACAACCTGACCATGATGGTCACCCTGAACCCGGACGGCTCCACCAGCCGTGAGATCATCGGCTCTGTGGCCGAGGGTCTGCGCGCCGATTCCTCCGACGCTGCCATGATGGCCCGCTTCAAGGAGATCTTCACCGATCCCGGCCTGCAGATGATCTCCTTCACCATCACCGAGAAGGGCTACGCCCTCTACCGTCCCGACGGCAGCCTGATGCCCGTCGTCCAGGCCGATATGGACGAAGGCCCCGCCCATGCCCGCCATGCCATGAGCATGGTGGCCGCCCTGCTGCTGGAGCGTTTCAACGCCGGCAAGTACCCCCTGGCCGTGGTCTCCATGGACAACTGCTCCCACAACGGTGAGAAGCTGCAGGCCAGCGTCATGACCGTGGCCAAGGCCTGGGCCGAGAAGGGCTTTGTGGGCCAGGACTTCATCGATTACCTGACCGACGAGAGCAAGATCACCTTCCCCTGGTCCATGATCGACAAGATCACCCCGCGCCCCCACAAGATCGTGGAGGAGTCCCTGGCGAAGGACGGCATCGAGGATATGGCTCCCATCGTCACCAGCAAGAACACCTTCATTGCGGCCTTCGTCAACGCCGAGCGCCCGCAGTACCTGGTGGTGGAGGACAAGTTCCCCAACGGCCGCCCCGCTCTCGAGAAGGCCGGCGTCTACATGACCGACCGCGAGACCGTCAACAAGACCGAGCGCATGAAGGTCACCACCTGCCTGAACCCGCTGCACACCGCCATGTCCGTCTACGGCTGCATGCTGGGCTACACCCTCATCTGCGATGAGATGAAGGACGCCGACATCGTCGCCCTCATCAAGCGCCTGGGCTACGTCGAGGGCCTGCCCGTCGTCGTCAACCCCGGCATCCTGGAGCCCAAGGCCTTCATCGACGAAGTTGTAGAGCAGCGCCTGCCCAACCCCTTCATGCCCGACGCCCCCCAGCGTATCGCCACCGATACCTCCCAGAAGGTGGGCATCCGCTTCGGCGAGACCATCAAGAGCTACATCGCCGAGGGCCGCGACCTGAACACCCTGGTTTCCATTCCTCTGGCCATCGCCGGCTGGCTGCGTTACCTGCTGGCTGTGGATGACAACGGCAACGCCTTTGAAGTTTCCGCCGATCCCCTGAAGGACGATCTGCAGGCCAAGCTCGCCGGCATCGAAGTGGGCAAGCCGGAAACCTACAACGGCCAGCTGAAGGAGATCCTCTCCAATGCTTCCATCTTCGGCACCGATCTGACCCAGACCGTGCTGGCTGACAAGATCGAGAAGTACTTTGTGGCCGAACTGGCCGGTGCCGGTGCTGTCCGTAAAACGCTTCATGACGCCTTGGCCTAAGGCCTGCGGCTCTCAAAGAGGGGAACAGTCCCGCACGGCAATTGCCTGACGGGCCTATTCCCCCCTTTGGATTCCCCCTCGACAAAATTTTACCCAAAACCGCGCACTCGGCCTGCGGGCCTCGCACACAATTTTGGGCAAAATTTCCCTGGCGGTGTCCGGGCCGTCGGCGCATGTCCGCCGACCCGGACGGATTGAAAAAATCCCCCGCAAATTTCCCGGCAGGCTGTAGGGCGGGGTCTTGACCCCGCCGCGGGCAATGCTGGTTATTGCCAACGTATACTTTTGAAAATTCACATACAAGGAGGTCTTTTATGTCCATGAAAATGGGATGGCGCTGGTATGGTGAGGGCAACGACCCCATCACCCTGGGCGACATCAAACAGATTCCCGGTGTAGAGAGCATCGTCTGGGCGCTGCACAGCAAGATGCCCGGCGAGATCTGGGAAGAGGATGAAATCAAGGAAGCGGTGGAGCACATCCAGTCCTACGGCTTCTCCGCCGAGGTCGTGGAGTCCGTCAACGTCCACGACGACATCAAGATCGGCCTGCCCACCCGCGACCAGCTGATCGAGAACTACAAGCAGTGCATCCGCAACCTGTCCAAGTACGGCGTCAAGGTGATCTGCTACAACTTCATGCCCATCTTTGACTGGACCCGCACCGACCTGTTCCACCCGGTGGGCGACGGTTCCACCGCCCTGTTCTACCAGAAGGACATGATCCAGGACGACTACAAGGCCATGGCCGAGTACATCCTGAACTTCACCGAGAAGTACAACATGACCTTCCCCGGCTGGGAGCCTGAGCGCATGGCCAAGCTGGACGAGCTGTTCAAGGCTTACGCCCCTGTCACCAAGGAAAAACTGTGGGAGAACCTGAAGTATTTCCTGGAAGCCCTCATGCCCACCTGCCACGAGTGCGACGTCAAGATGGCCATCCACATGGACGATCCCCCGTGGGATATCTTCGGCCTGCCCCGTCTGCTGGTGGATGCCGAGAGCATCGACCGCTTCCTGACCATGGTGGATGATCCGTACAACTGCCTGACGCTGTGCTCCGGCAGCCTGAACGCCAACCCCAACAACAACGTGGCCGCCATCGTGCGCAAGCACAGCGACCGCATCCCCTTTGCCCATATCCGCAACATCCATCACTTCCCCAACGGCGATTTCAGCGAGGCCGCCCACCGCGATTGCTGCGGCGAGACCGGCATCATCGACATCCTGCGCGCCTACCATGAGGGCGGCCATGACCTGGTCATCCGCCCCGACCACGGCCGTCAGCTGTGGGAGGAAGGCCCCGGCAACTGCCGCCCCGGCTACGGCAAGTATGACCGTGCCCTGGGTATCCAGTATATGCTGGGCGTCTGGGATCTCCTCGACCGCCTGGATGAGGAGAAGGCCGCTAAGGCCTGATGTGAGGCTCTGTTCTTTTCTTGCAAGAAAAGAACCAAAAGAACTCTAACTAAAAATGCCTGGGAGGGTAACACCCTCCCAGGCATTTTTGATTGGAATTTCTTCGGTTCCTTCTTTGCAAAGAAGGAACAAAACTTCACACCGCGCCGTAGATGCCCTGCACCGACACTTCGCCGGTGAAAACGCGGGTCTCGCCGTTTTCGCCTTCCACGATCAGGCGTCCTTCCTCGTCCACATCGGTGGCGATGCCCGCCCCGCCGTCGTAGGTCACCCGGCGGCCCAGGTTCACGCAGCGGGCCTTGTACCGTTCACGGTAAGGGGCAAAGCCCTCCACCTCATAGGTATACAGTTCCCGGTCAAAGCCGAAATCCGTCATGTACTGGGCCAGCCATTCGGGGTCCACGTCCAGGTCCACCTTCACGCCCTGCAACGCCAGGCTGGTGCCGTGGGGCAGGCCCGCGGCGTCAAAATACGCCTGGTCCTGGGCCAGGTTGATGCCGATGCCCGACAGCACACTGTGTCCGTCGGGGGCACCCTCGCACAAAATGCCCACCACCTTTTTGCCGTTGAGCAACAGGTCGTTGGGCCACTTGATCTGGCACTGTACGCCGTAGCGCTGTTCCAGGGCATCGGCCACCGCCAGGCTGGAAAACAGCGGCAGGGTACCGGGCTGCGCCAGCGGCGTTTTGAGCACCACCGTATAATACAGCGCCTTGCCCGGGGCGTCGATCCACTGGCGGCCCAGCCGACCGCGGCCCGCCGTCTGGCTGGTGGAATACACCGCCCCGATAGGCCCGAAGATGTCCAGGTGGGCCTTGGCCCAGGTATTGGTGCTGTCTACTTCAGGAACAAACTGTACACTCTCGTTCAAAATTCCGGCACCCTCTTCCATCCAAAGGAACATTCTCCGTCGGTCACTTCAATGACGCCGTAACTGCCGCCGTCCCGCAAACTGCCGGGATTGAACACCGTGGCCGCCGTGCCCACGCCCCGGGTCAGTTCCCGCACGTGGGTGTGGCCGAACAGCGCCACGTCGGCGCCCCGTTCCCCGGCGCATTCGGCCAGCCGCTCGCTGCCCATCTTGACGCCGTAATGGTGGCCGTGGGTATAGAAAAACAACACCCCCGCAAAGGGCGCCATCCCCTCGGTGGGTTCCTCGTAGCCGGTGTCGCAGTTGCCCGCTACCCGGTAGATGGGATAGGGGACCGGCGTTTTGCGCAGCTGCAGGGCCGCGTTCAGGTCATATATGCCGTCGCCCAGGTAAAACATGGCGTCGGCTTCCTCGTGGTCCAGCACCCAGCGCAGGCTGCGCAGGCGGCCGTGCACGTCGCTGATCACAAGGATTTTGGTGGTATCGGACATGAGAAAAATCCTTTCTGGATAAAATCAAAACACGCGGGTCACGGGGGTTCGGGCACACCCGAATCAAAGGTGGAGCACCGCCAAAACGGCAGGAAAAACAGTCTCTCCAGGCGTTTTTCCCCGTTTTGGCGAGGGCGACTTCTTCTTTGGGGGTCTCGGGGGCGTGCAGCCCCAGAGCCGTGCCCCGCGCCTCGGAATGCGGGGCTTTTTGCCTGCGGGGCTATGCCCCGCAATCGCGTCCACAGAATACAGCGCGATGCAAAAACCAACGCGAAGCGTTGGTTCCCCTGTTCACGGCCCCGGAACCGGGGCCATTGGGCGGGGTGCCTAACTTGCCGTTACCTTTGGTCGGTCAAAAAGGAACGTATCCCGGGAGCGCGAACCTACCGGAAAATCGCCCGGGCGGCATATATGCCGCCCCCTACGGCCTGCCGGAGGTATTGCCCGCTCCCGCCGCGGCTCAATCTTTGGCGATGAGTTCCTTATAAATCTCGCCCTTGGAGAAGGGGGTACCGGCGGCAGCCTGTTTCGCGGCGGCCGAGGGCGGCATCCCGCCTGCCAGCAGCGTTCTGGCGGCGGCCACCACATCCTCCTTGGTGGGTTCGGCGTCCGCTGCGGCGGCAGCCGGGTCCGCCCCTGCCACCACCAGCACATACTCGCCCCGGGGATCGTGTTCCTTATAATAGGCCACGGCCTCGCCCAGGGTGGTTTTGGTGATCTCCTCGTGGAGTTTCGTCAGTTCCCGGCAAAGGCTCACCGGCCGGTCGGCCCCGAAGGCAGCCGTCAGATCGTCCAGCGTGCCCCGCAGTTTATGGGGCGCTTCATAGAACAGTATGGTCCGGGTCTCGCCCTGCAAAGCAGCCAGGCGCTCCCGCCGTTCCCGCTTGGGGACCGGCAGAAATCCCTCGAACACGAACCGCGCCGTGGGCTGGCCGCTGGCTGCCAAAGCCGTGATGCAGGCCGATGCCCCCGGCACCGGCACCACACGGATGCCCCGGGCGTGGGCCTCGGCCACGATCTGCTCCCCGGGGTCGCTGATGCAGGGCATGCCCGCATCGCTGCACAGGGCGCAGTCCTCCCCGGCTTCGATGCGCTGCAAAATGGCTTCCCCATGGTGCAGGGCGTGCTCATAGTAACTGACCATCGGCTTTTTCAGCCCCAGATGGTTCAGCAATCGCAGCGTCACGCGGGTATCCTCGGCGGCCACAAAATCCACCGCGCCGAAGGTCGCCGCCACCCGCGGCGGCATATCCTCGAGATTCCCGATGGGCGTCGCCACCAGATACAATGTCCCGGCCAAGAAAAGGCCCCCTTTTTCTATAATATTCTATTATATCCAACCTGTGCGCCGTTGGCAAGCGGGCGTGTTGCCCTCACCGATGGGATATTACTAATTGACGGATTGGGTGTAGGGGCGGCCTACAGGCCGCCCGTGCGGTTTACCCGTTAAGTTCGCGTTCCCGGGAGATTGCGGAATGTTCCTTTTTGACCGGCCAAAAAGGAACCGAAAAACCCGCCGCTACTTCCGAGGCGCGGGGCACGGCTCAAGGGGCCTGCGGGCCCCTTAAGAAACCCCGGGGCTTTTAGGATGTCGCCCGAGATGGTTCCCGCTTCTGGCAGAGACAAATGCTCTAGCAACCATACCGCTCGTGCCTGCCGTGCGAGCTCATCCGGTCTCCGCGATTTAAAATCCCGTCCGCCTTCGCGGACGGGCCCTGGCGGGAGATGGGATATTTCCCGCCCTACATCCCTACAAAACGTTTTTTCTACCCAAAAAAGGCATGGTCAAGTGACCATGCCTTTTTGTTTAGAGTTTCTTTGCCTACTTTCTTTGCAAAGAAAGTAGGGCTTTGCAAAGAAGGAACACTAATCCCCGCTGCGCTCGGAAAAGCCGTACTCGTGGTCTTCCAGGGGGAGGTTATCCACCGTCATGCCCTCTATGCGTCCCCAGCGGCAGGTGCGCTCAATCATGGGCACCAGCTTATCCAGCTGGGCGGGTTCGCCCTGGGCTTCCAGCGTCACGCTGCCGTCCCAGTTGTTGGCCACCCAGCCCGTCAGGCCCAGGTTCTGGGCGGCGCAGGCGGAAAAATACCGGAACCCGACCCCCTGTACCCGGCCCGTGAACCGCCAGCGGCGTCGTACCGCGCTCATCCTTCGATGCCCGTGACGGTGTAGTCCTTCGCCTCCACGGCGTCTTTCAGGGCTGCGTCCGCCACCTCGTGGGAAAGGCTCACCACCGCCGTGCCGCTCTCGTGGCTGACGGCGGCGTTCTCCACACCGTCCAGCGCTTCCAGCGCCTTCTTCACGGTGGCTTCGCAGTGGGCACACATCATGCCCTCGATATGGATAGTTTTGGTCATGGTTTTTACCTCCTGTTTGGGGGCCTGTACCGGACAGGCAGCCGGGCAGGCCGTGGAACGGGCAGGGGCCGCCTGCCGTGCCGGTGCCTTGTGTTTGGGCGGGGCGTCGTGGTCGGCGCTGCGCGGGTCAAAGGTATTCAGGCGCAGGGCGTTGGTGACCACGCAGACGCTGGAAAGACTCATGGCGGCGGAGGCGATCATGGGGTTGAGGGTGATGCCCAGCCCGGTGAACACACCGGCCGCCAGGGGAATACAGATGGCATTGTAGAAGAAGGCCCAGAAGAGGTTCTGGTGGATGTTGCGCACCACCGCCCGGGAGAGCCGCACGGCGGCGGGCACATCGGCCAGGTCGCTGCGCACCAGCACCACATCGGCGGCGTCCAGGGCCACGTCGGCCCCCGCCCCGATGGCAATGCCGGTCTCGGCCCGGGTCAGGGCGGGGGCATCGTTGATGCCGTCCCCCACCATGGCCACCCGGCCTTCCTTCTGGTGGCGGCGGACCTCCGCCTCCTTGCCGGCAGGGAGCACTCCTGCCACCACATGGGCGGCGTCCAGGCCCACCAGCTCGCCGATGTGGCGGGCGGTGGCTTCGTTGTCGCCGGTGAGCAGCACCACGTTCAGCCCTAAGGCCTTCATCTGGGCGATGGCCCCCGCCGAGGTCTTTTTCACCACGTCGGAAACGCCGATGACGCCCGCGGGGCTGCCCGCCAGCGAGAAGTACAGCGGCGTGATGCCCGCGGCGCTCATGGTCTGGCCCGCTTCCTCCAGGTCGGGGGGCAGGACGCAGTAGTTGCGGATGAAATCGGCGTTACCGCCGGCAATGACCTTGCCGGCCACCTTGCCCCGCAGACCCTGACCGGGCACCGCTTCAAACCCCGCCACGGCGGTATATTTGATTTTATCGTGCTCGGCCCGCTGCAGAATCGCCCGGGCCAGGGGATGCTCGCTGCGCAGTTCCAGCCCGGCCGCCATGCTCAGCAGGAATTTCTCCGGCACGCGGCGGGTACCCACGATCTTTACCACGCTGGGCTCGCCGGTGGTGATGGTGCCGGTTTTATCCAGCAGCACGGTGTCGGTGTAGCCGGTGGTCTCGAGACTGGCGGCGGTCTTGAAGAGAATGCCGTGCTTGGCGCCCACGCCGCTGCCCACCATGATGGCCACCGGGGTGGCAAGGCCCAGCGCGCAGGGGCAGCTGATGACCAGCACCGAGATGCCCCGGGCCAGCGCATAGGCGAAGGTCTGGCCCAGGAGCAGCCAGACAAGGAAGGTCACCGCCGCAATGCCGATGACCGCGGGCACAAAGATGCCGGAGACTTTATCGGCGGTCTTGGCCAGGGGGGCCTTGGTGGCGGCGGCGTCCCGCACCAGCCGGATGACCTGGGAAAGGGTGGTATCCTGGCCCACCCGCTCGGCGCGGCAGGTCAGGGAGCCGTTCTGGTTGATGGTGGCGGCGCTTACCGGGGAACCGGGGAACTTGTCCACCGGCATACTCTCGCCGGTGAGGGCCGCTTCGTTCACGCTGGAAACGCCCTCGGCCACCGTGCCGTCCACCGGGATGGATTCCCCGGGTTTGACGAGGAAGAGGTCGCCCACTTCCACCTCGCTCACCGGCACCGTCACCGGTTGGCCGTCCCGCAGCACCGTGGCGGTCTGGGGGGCCAGCTGCATCAGGCTCTTGAGGGCGTCGGTGGTGCGGCCTTTGCTGTAGGCTTCCAGCGTTTTGCCCACCGTGATGAGGGTCAGGATCATGGCGGCGGATTCAAAATAGAGGTCGTGGCGGTATTGCAGCACCATGGCCTCGTCGCCCCCCGCCAGCCCGGCGGAAATCATGATAAGGGCAAAGACGCCGTAGAGCAGCGCCGCCCCGGCGCCCATGGCCACCAGCGTATCCATGCCGGGGGCCTTGGTGCGCACCCCTTTCCAGCCGCTGATGAAGAAGGCGCGGTTGATCCAGCAGACCGGCAGCGTCAGCGCCAGCTGCAACAGGCCGTACACCAGCGCCCCCGGCCCGGCCCCTTCCAGAAAAGGCGGCAGCGGCAGGCCGATCATATGCCCCATGGAAAGGTACATCAAGGGCACCAGGAAACACAGGCTGTAAATCAGCCGTTTTTTCAGGCGCGGGGTCTCGGTATCGTCCAGGTTCACTTCCGCGGCATCGTCGGCGGGGGCGGCGCCGTACCCGGCGGCTTCCACGGCGCGGCAGATGCGTTTTTGCAGCCGGGCCTCGTCGGCGCCGGGCTCGCACTGGACCTGCATGGAATTGGTCAGCAGGCTGACCGAAACCGACTGCACGCCGGGCACCGCCGCCACGGCTTTTTCCACATGACTGGCACAAGCCGCACAGCTCATGCCGGTGATCTCATAGCGTTGCATTGTGGAGAACTCCTTTGTTCTGGGGTGAAAAGAAGGAAAGAACGGGAAACGGGCGGCGGCACCGCCCCTTTTCCACCATTAAAACAGATTTTCCGGCAAAAGGATGTCGTGTTGTGGCACTTTGGCCCAGGTAAAGCTCTCCGCCAGCGCCGCCGGTGTGGCGGGGCGGGGGGCATCCTGCAAGCCGCAGGCAAAGGCCAGTTTGCCGATGATCTCCTCGGGGGCGTATTTCGCCCGCAGGTTTTCCAGGCTCTGGTCCCCGTCCCGCTTGGAGAGCCGCCGTCCGTCGGCGGCCAGCAGCAGGGGCAGGTGGTAAAACCGGGGGGCCGTCAGCCCCAGTTCCCGGTAGAGCCAGAGCTGCCGCGGGGTGCTGCTCAGAAGGTCGGCGCCCCGCACCACTTCGTTGACGCCCATCAGGGCATCATCCACCACCACCGCCAGCTGGTAGGCAAACACACCGTCCGCCCGGCGGAGATAAAAATCCCCGCAGTCCCGGGCCAGATTCTCGGCGTAGGGGCCCATGTGGCCGTCGGTGAAAGCGATGGTCTCGTCGGGCACCTGCACCCGCCAGGCGGGGGCACGGGTGCGGGATTTTTCCGCAATTTGGTCGGGGGTCAGGTTCCGGCAGGTACCGGCGTAAATCACCTGGCCGTCGCTGCGGTGGGGCGCACTGGCGGCGTGAAGCTGGCTGCGGCTGCAAAAGCAGGGGTACACCAGCCCCCGGCGGGCCAGAATGTCATAGTACTGCTGGTAGATCTCCGACCGTTCGCTCTGGTAGACCGGCGGCTCGGGGCCGTCGGCGGCAAGACCCAGCCAGGCCAGGTCCTCCATAATGGCGTCGGCGTAGACCCGGGGGCACCGCTGGGTGTCCAGGTCCTCGATGCGCAACAGCACCTGCCCGCCCCGGCTCTTGGCGCTCAGCCAGGCCAGCAGACAGCACAAGAGGTTCCCCAGGTGCATCCGTCCGCTGGGGCTGGGGGCATATCGTCCGGTGATCATGCCAGAGTGTAGACGCCGTCGCCCAGGGCCCGCAGATGCACCCGGTAGAAGGCCGCCACAGCCTTGACCATGGCCTCGGCATCGGAAAGGGCCGCAGTCTCCACGGCGGAGTGCATGGCCAGCTGGGCCAGGCCGATATCCGCCATGGGGATGGGCAGCGAATGGCTCTGCAGGTTGCCCAGGGTGCTGCCGCCCGGCTCGTCGGCACGGTTGGTGAACACCTGCACCGGCACGCCCGCCTTCTCGCAGATGGCGCGGAAGATGCCGCCGCTCAGGGCGTTGGTGGTGTATTTCTGGCTGGCGTTGTATTTCAGCACCACGCCGCCGCCCAGCCGCACGGGGGCTGCCGGGTCGCTCTTGGCGGCAAAGTTCGGGTGGGTGGCGTGGCCGTTGTCGGCGCTGAGCATAAAGCTGTTGGCCAGGGCCCGGTGTTCCATCTGGGCGCTGTGGGGGATGGCTTCCAGGATGCGGTCCAGCACATCCCGCAAAAAGCTGCTCTCGGCGCCTTGCCGGCTGGAGGAACCCACTTCCTCATTGTCCAGCATCGCCCATACCGGGGCACAGCCGCTGTCGGTCTCGGCGGCGGCGTCGATGAAGCCCAGCAGGGTGGTGGCGGCGCATTCCAGGTCGTCGATGCGCGGCGCCAGGAAGTACTGCCCGTCGGGGCCGATCTGGGTGGGGGCCTGGCGGGTCACCAGCTGCAGGTCCCGGTCCAGGATATCCTCCGGCGCTACGCCCAGTTCCTCGCACAGCAGGTCGGTGAGGGTACGGCCGTCCTCGGGGCCCCACAGCGGCTGCATGTCGATCTGGGGGTTATAGCTGTGGCCCTTGTTCACGTCCCGCTGCATATGGATGGCCAGGGAGGGGATCACCAGCAGGTCCCGGTCAAAGTGGACGAGGCGGGTCTCCACGCCGTCCTCGGTGCGCACCAGCACCCGGCCTGCCACCGTCAGCGGGCGGTCCAGCCAGCTGGACATGATCATCCCGCCGTAGCCTTCCACGCTCAGGCGGCGGCAGCCGTCATTGGTCACGGCATCGCTTTTGATCTTCCAGCCCGGGGCGTCGCTGTGGCTGGCGGTGATGCGCCAGCCGCCGATGGCATGGTCGGGAATGCGCCAGGCCACCACGGCGGAACCGTTGCGGGTGATGTAGTAGCCCTTGCCCGGTTCCAGGTTCCAGTAATCGGCTTCCTCCAGCCGGGTAAAACCGGCGGCGTCCAGCCAGGCGGCTGCCGTGGCCGCTGCGTGATAGGGGGTGACACCCTCCTGCAAAAATTCAAACAAATCGTCGATCATACGTTAAAATCTCCCTCTATGGTACAAAAGGCGCCGCAGGGCGCCCGGCTCTTTATTCATTCTACCGCAAACCGCTGGGGCGGGCAAGTTGCAAAATGAAAAAATTCTTATATACTTAGTATACAGGCACTGGCCGTTTTGGCAAGTACGCACTTTTTGGAAACCGGGGGAAAGAAAACCATGCACCCGAACGAGCACTGCAACTGCCGCTATGCCGATGTAGGCTGCGACAAGATGGAGATGGTGATGGACCGCATCAGCGGAAAATGGAAGATGCGCATTTTGTTTATGGTGGGCGCTCACGGCACGCTGCGCTACGGCGAACTGCGGCGGCTGCTGGACGGCATCACCCACAAGATGCTGAGCAACCAGCTCAAGGAGTTGGCGGCGGACGGTCTGGTGGAGCGCATCGACTACCATGAGACGCCGCCCCGGGTGGAGTATCGCCTGACCCCCGACGGCGAGGATCTGATGCCGATTTTTGATGCCATCCAGGGGTATATCCGCAAGCGGATGGGCGACGGGCACGAATTTTCCCCTGCCGGGCATACTATGGGGGAAAACTAAGGGGGTATCCGGTATGCGAAAAATTCTTGGTTGGATTCTATGCGGGGTATTGCTGGCGGGGTGCGCGCCGGTGCCGGGGGCGGATTCGGCGCCCGCCACGGCACAGACCGCCGCCACCGCCGAAACGGCTGCCCCGGCGGTGACCGCCACACCGGAGGAAGCGCTGAGCACAGCCCTGGGGGCCGTCAAGACCCGGCGGCTGACGGTGGTGCTCAACGGCTGCATTGCCTATGAGGTGGACAGCGCGGGCGGAAGCCTGAAAACGGCCATCGCGGCGGCGGATCTGGTGGTGTACCTGGCGGGGGATTTTGTGCCCGATGACCTGCCCGGGGAGACGGCGGCCTGGCACGACGGGCTGGAAGCGGAGGACCAGGCCACCATGGACGCCAACTGGCCCAAGGTGTATACCTGTGCCCGGGATATCTGCGAGGACCCGGCGGCCCAGCAGGGGTTGCTGGACGATGCAGGCGTGACGGCGGATTTCGGGGCCATGGACCTGGCAGGCGTGCCCGAACAGCTGGACGCCATGAACGAGGTGCTGGCCCACGGGGAAACCTGACCTACTTTCTTTGCAAAGAAAGTAGGCAAAGAAACTCCAAAGAAAAAGGCATGGTCAGACGACCATGCCTTTTTGGATATAGAATATTTTTGGGGAAGAACGTAGGGCGGGGTCTTGACCCCGCCGAGAAACGGGCAGGGGATTGCGGTACGGTGTGAGGATGTAGGGGCCGGGTATACCCGGCCCGGGCGTTGGCAAGCGACCGCAAGATGGCCCGGGCGGCCTGTAGGCCGCCCCTACGACCAACCCATTCATAGGCAATTCCCCTAAACATAAATGGGTAACGCCGGTTTACAGATCGATCTCCCGGGGGTATTCGTTGTCAATAAGAAGGTAGGGCAGCCCGTGCAGGCGGCACTGGCGCAGGGCCTCGGCGTTGTCCGCCAGGGCGGTGTCCAGGGTGAAGTCGCTGTCGTCCAGGCGGTGCTCCACCACGTTGGCGTACTGCCGCACCCGGGCAAAATGCCGCAGCAGGTAGTCCCGGCTCATCACCAGGCAGAGATAGCGGATCCCGGCCCGTTCCTCGGGGGAAAAATCCTGCTGCCAGCGGTAGGGAATATAGCAGCCCTCCACAATCAGGGACTGGCGGTTTTCCAGCGCGGTGCGCACTATCTCCCGGGCGATGGGCCAGAGCACGGCGGTAAGGGCCTCGTCCTGGGTGGGGGACAGGGCAATGGTGCCGCTGCGGATCAGCCCCATTTTCAGGTGGTCCAGGCTTATATAGGGAATGTGATGGCGTTCCAGCAGTTTCTGGGCCAGCAGTGTTTTGCCGGTATGGGAAGGCCCGGCGATGAGATAGATCATGGAATACCCCCGGCGGATGGTTTACAATACAGTGGACGAAGCCAACACCCCGCCCGCCATCTGCCCGGCAAAGGGGCAGCAACTTTTTGCTCTATTATTAAGGTATAGCCCGGCGCTCACCGCCGCGCGTTGCGCTTCCAGATGGTGTACAGCCCGTCCAGGATCAGCGTCTCGCGGTAATCCACCTGGGTGCGGCAGGCCGCCCATACGCTGCGGGGCAGCGTGCCGGTGGTCACCACCGGGGCGTCGGGGGCGTGCAGCGCAGCCCGGAAATTCTCCACCATGCCGTCCACCATGGCCGCCGTGCCGTGCACCATGCCGCTGTGCAGGCAGTCCGCCGTGTTGGCGCCCAGCATCCGCTTGGGGCGGGCGTCCAGCTCCACCTGGGGCAGCTGAGCGGTGTTCTTCACCAGCGCTGCCAGCGAAAGCTGCGGCCCCGGCAGAATCGCGCCGCCCACCAGGGCGCCCTCGGCGTCCACCGCCAGCATCGAGATGGCGGTATCAAAGTTCGCCACCACCACCGGCGGCGTGTGCCGCTGCAAGGCGCCCACCACGGCACACAGCAGCTCGCCCCCCAGCTGGGCGGGGTTGTCCATCCGGATGCGCACCCCGCTCTTCAGCCCGGGGCCCACTTCCATCACCGGTGCCTCGCACATCTTGTGCAGGGCTTCCCGCATCCGCGGCGTCAGCGCCGGTACCACGCTGGAGAAGATCACGTCGGTGATCTCCCGGGGTTCCGCCCCGTACAGCGCCAGCATGTTTACCATCTTATATAAGAGCTCGTCGCTGCTCAGCGCCGTATCCGCAAACAGCCGGGAGGAAAACACCAGCTTGCCGTCCTTGGTGTAGGAACCGAAGGTGATGTTGGAGTTGCCGATATTCAAAGCCAGGATCATGGCTCTACCTCTTTTCTGTAAGATGCTTTAATACTATTATAATAAGAAGCAAATTGCAAGAGGGGCGCTTTGCGCCCCTCTTTGCAATAGAAAACACAAAAAATCACGCTGTACCGAATAACCAAAAATAAGCCGAAAAATTTGTCAAAAAAATTGAAAAAAGGTGTTGACAAACGGTGTTCCCGGT
>UQZO01000017.1 GCA_900545545.1 uncultured Subdoligranulum sp.
AACTGTGAAGATCGCCGTATTGCGTCCGCAGCGCTTCTCCCAGCGGATCGGGCACGGGGAACGGAAGCCTCGGGATCACAAGCAGAGAAACCATATCTCCTGGGAAATCCACTCCTTCCCAACAGGCACCGCTGGCGAACAGGACCGCATTGGGCAGTTGTTTGAACTGCTGCAGATAGCTCTGTGCATTGCGCCGCAGCTGCAAAACGGGTAAAGGGAGTTTGTCCTTCAGCTTTTCGTAGACATGGCCCATCTGGTCATAGGATGTGAACAACACCAGCGTGTGGCCGTTTGCCGCATGGACCAGTTCTTCGATTTGCCGGGCGATGCGCTCCTCCTCCGGCTCGCTCTTATGCCGCCGTGATTCGGGGAAATACAGCATACAGTTTTTCGCGTAATCAAAGGGCGAAAGGACTTTCAGGGTGCGCAGCGGCGTGCCCCGATCCAGGCCCAGCCGCTTTTCGGCATGGGAAAAATCTTCCCCCACTGCCAGTGTACCCGAAGTAAGGATCGCAGGCTTTTGTTCATTCCAAAGCGCAGAGGTCAGACATTTCGGCAGATCAAACGGTACGGCACACAGTTCCACGCCGATTCCACCACTTTCCCGGTGCCAGGTAAGATAGCGCACAAAGGCGCTGTCTGTACCTAAGAACAGCGGTATCAGCTGCTGTACTGCGCTTAGTTTGCCGCGCAGTCCTCGGGGCATTGCTTCGGGCCTCTGTTTCAGAATTTCGCCGATTGCTTTGTCCAGATGCTGGAGCGCCGCGGTTTCGGCCTTTGTCTGTTTCAGCGGTATTGCCCGTTCTGCTTTCGTTTCCGGCGGCGCAAATGCCGCGAGGAATTCCCGGGTGACGGCTCGAAGTTTCTGCGCGCTCAGCCCACAATGACCGGCTGTCAGCAGTTTTTCATAGGCGAGCAACTCTGCTGAACAGATCCGCCGGGTGTTCATCTGTCGTACGGTTTCCGGTAGCTTGTGCGCTTCGTCGATCACCAAAGCCTGGTAATCCTTCAAAAGCGGCGTCCAACCGTTTTTCCGATGAGCCGCGTCTGCCAGCAGGTAATTGTGATTGCAAACCTGGATCGTGACCGAAGGCCCGTTGGATGCTTTCAGATATTGTCGGTAGCGGCAGTCCGTATGTGCGATGCAACTGCGGCCGCACCGACTCGGCACACAGATCAGGCGGCGCTCATGGCGAGGCAGGTTCGGCAGTCGGTCAAGGTCCAGGCATTGCCTAGCTTCCTGCAGCGCGGTGGCCCGCTTGCGGAAGCGTTTTCCCCTTGCCGTAATCTGCTTTTGGCGAATCAGCAAACGCACATCGCAAACGAAGCGTTCCTTTCCTTTTCGCAGCACGGCACAAACCGGGGCTTGAATATATCCATTTTGTATTAATGCATCCGATAAAAACGGTATGTATTCTTCCAAAATTGCATTCTGCAGCGTGATGCTGGCCGTGGAGATCACCACCGGCCGCTGCATTGGACTCGGCTTTTGCAGCTGCCATAAAATGCAGGCGACCAGATAGGCATAGGTCTTGCCCAGACCCACACCGGCGTCACACAGGGCCACATCCCTGCCAAACAAGGTATCCAGCATCGCATGGCACAATCGTATCTGGCCTTCGCGTACGTTCATCCCTCTGGCCGAAAACACTTCCCGGAATATCTGCTCTGCTTGTCGGTGGGCTTTCTCGTATCCGGTTTCTGGATTAGTCAATAGGATCATCTCCTTGGTTGATGGCAAAATAGTACGGCGCAGCGGTCTGCACTGCGCCGCACGGGTTCGACATCAACACATGGGGTTGTTGATGTTCGGCAAAAAAGAGTAATATACAGAAATGCCATATTTGCCGCTCGCCCCCCTGGCAGTTGGGAACACGGTTCACTTTCGTTAGGCAGCCGCTTGCGCAGCCTTCACTGGCGTTCCAGAGGTCTAAGGATTGCAACCCAAGGTCGGCCACCCCGTCTGACGTGCGGGGCAAACAGGGTATCATTATCTCCCATGCAGATCATGGCGAAGCAGCTCTCGCTGCTTTTTCAGTAGAATGGATCGCTCGGTACAATCTCGCCACCTTGCCGGGTATGAGCTTGTACGTCATGGCGCTTCTCTGATCACGCTTCTTACACCGGGAACGTACCTCCGTGCTGGGTATTCGGTTGTCAAGGTGCGGCCTGATCAATCAGCCCAAGCAAAGTCGTTCAGGATACTTTGGAATATTTCACGATCTTTAACGCAAACGTTATCCAGATTTCTCCGAATAGCGTCTACCTGTTCAGGTTTTAGATACTTTCTGCTCAAGTAATATCCATCTGGCAGAGAAATTCCCCCGTTACGACCAAAGGTATGTATAAATGGATACTCTTCAGCAAGCGTAAGAAAATCCCTATAGATCGTCATCCGCGATACACCGAACTCTTCGGCCAGATGTTGCATGGTGTCATACCGACGCAGATTCATCAGTTCAAGGATTTTTCTGCGCCGTTCGTTCGGCCGCACCGCGGTTTCCCTCCCTTCCTTTGCTATGGGGGTATCTTATCGCCTAAACCTAACACCTTTTGATACATTTAAATAAAAAATTTATATTTCATAAAAGAAGGTGCCTTTCTGCAGACACAGAAATAAAAAACACCGTCCTCAGGTACTATCAACGCAAGTCCGCAAGTCGATAATTCCCGAAAGATGGCGTTTTTTATAATATATTGTCGAACAAAAAAAGAGTGCCAACCGCATCGCGATCAGCACTCTTCTTTAGATTTATTTTAATTTGTATCTTTCTTTTAAAAAACAGTTTTTTATCTTTCAATATTCCTTTTCCCCGTAGGTAGAGGTTTTTATAAAACAGCGCAACTCAAATTTATCTACGCTCAGATCCCCCATATACGGACAACGGTAATATTTTTGAGTTGGCCGTCGACTTGCAGATTCACAAGCATTCCCACTTACAGCTGGCTCTTATAGAGTTCCTTGATCTCCTCTACGCTGGTGTCGCGTGGGTTGCCCGGACAGCAGGCATCGGCAAAGGCGGACTCAGCCAGGAACTGGATGTCCTCCTCCTTCAGGATGCCCTGGAGGTTCGAGGGGATGCCCACATCGGCACTGAGCTTCTTCACGGCGGCGATGGTAGCGTCGGCGGCCTCGGCATCGCTCATGGCGTCGATGCCTTCCACGCCCATGGCCTTGCCGACGGCACGATAGCGCTCACCGGCCACGCTCTTGTTGTACTCCAGGCCCACCGGCAGCAGGATGGCGCAGGCCACGCCGTGGGGGGTGTCGTACAGAGCAGACAGGCCGTGAGCCATGCTGTGCACGATTCCCAGGCCCACGTTGGAGAAGCCCATACCGGCGATGTACTGGCCCAGGGCCATGCCCTCACGGCCTTCCGGCGTGTTCTGGACAGCGCCGCGCAGATTTTCGGAAATCAGGCGGATAGCCTCCAGATGGAACATATCGGAGATGGTGCAGTGGCCCTTGGTGATGTAGCCTTCAATGGCATGGGTCAGGGCGTCCATACCAGTGGCGGCGGTCAGGCCCTTGGGCATGGAAGCCATCATGTCAGGATCGACAACGGCAACCTCGGGGATGTCGTTGGTGTCCACGCAGACGAACTTGCGCTTCTTCTCCACGTCGGTGATGACGTAGTTGATGGTGACCTCAGCCGCGGTGCCGGCGGTGGTGGGCACGGCGATGGTGAAGACCGCGTGCTTCTTGGTGGGAGCAACGCCCTCCAGGCTGCGGACATCGGCGAACTCAGGGTTGTTGATGATGATGCCGATGGCCTTGGCGGTGTCCATGGAGGAGCCGCCGCCGATGGTGACGATGCAGTCCGCCTGGGCTTCCTGGAAGGCCTTCACGCCGTCCTGGACGTTCTGGATGGTGGGATTGGGCTTGATCTCACTGTAGAGGGCGTAGGCGAAGCCAGCAGCCTCCAGCAGATCGGTGACCTTCTTGGTGACACCGAACTTCACGAGGTCGGGGTCAGAGCAGACGAAGGCGTTCTTGTAGCCGCGGGACGTCAGCTCGGGAATGATGTTCTCGATGGCGCCATGGCCGTGGTAGGAAATGGTGTTCAGAACAATGCGGGATACCATAACAGTACACTCCTTTTTGTGTTTTGAAAATGATGGGTTGAACTCCCTTGGGGGGAGGGATCACGGAAGTCAGTCGAGGAAATTCTCGTTGAGGGTGACACCGAAGTCCCGGGCGATGGCGCGCAGGTCGTCGTCCTCGATGGTCTGGCGGATCAGACCGCCGCCCATGGAGAGCACCTTGACGTAAACTTCGGCGCTCTTCTCGATGGTGTGGGCCAGGCCGAAGGTGGTGTCATAGTCGGGGCCGGAGGCAAACAGGCCGTGCTGGGCCCAGATGGCGGCCTGGTAGATCTTCATCTTCTCGCTGGTGGCCATGGCGATGTCAGCGCCGCCCGGCACCATCCAGGGGCATACGCCCACGCCCTCGGGGAAGACCACGGGGCACTCGGTGGCGCTCTGCCACAGAGCGCGGCTGAAGGCACGGTCGGTGAGCGGCAGGATGTAGGTCAGGGCAATGACGTTGGTGGCGTGGCAGTGGTAGATGACCCGGTTGGCGCCGTTGGTGGCGGCCTTGCGCACGCTGTGGTTCATGAAGTGGCTGGGGAATTCGCTGGTGGGCTTGGCGCCGTCGGCCAGACCCCAGACGATGCGCCAGCTGTCCCCGGCGGCGTTGATCTCCACAATGCCGATGGAGTGGATGGGATCGGGTTCCACGTTGCGGAAGTACTTGCCGGAACCGGTGGTGATGAAATATTCCCCGGCCAGGTTGTCCGCCTGGACACCCATCTTCACCCATTCCCGGGGCGTCTCGTCAAAGTAGGGACGGCAGGCGGCCACGTCCTCCTCGGTCATGCGGTAGGTCAGGTTGCCGCCGTTGCGCTCGTGCCAGCCCTGCAGCCAGCCGTCGTTGCACATCCGGATAAAGCCTTTGACACAGGGGATGTCATAGATTTCCATATTCATGTTCCTTTCTGTATAAATCTGTCTTAAGAAGTGGGATCAGCGGGTGATTACATCCACCGGCACATTGAAGATCTTGGCAACCTTCAGGATGGTGTCGATGTGGCGGCCGCAGGCGGCAGCCATATGGTGGGTGGGGCCGGCCTCGCTCCAGCGGTTGACGAACTCCCGGGCACCGCAGGCAAAGCGGGTGCGCATATTGGTGTCGCCGAAGGTGAAGATGGGGCCTTCCTCGTTGATGCCCTCGGCCACCACAAACTTGAAGTGGCCGTCCTTGTCCTGGGTGATGCCCAGGTAGGTCACGGGACCCAGATGGGGGTAGAACTGGGTCAGGTAACCGCCGCCGGTCTTGCCGTGGAAGACCGGCACGATCTTCATGGTGGGCTTTTTGGCCGAGATAGCTGCGTCGCCGGAGCCGGAATGGCCGATGATGCAGATGTCCTTGTCAAAGTCGATGGAATACATCTCGGACAGCTGGCCCTGGCCGGAAATCGTCTTGAGAATGGACATGGCCATGGCCACCTTGATGTCCCCCTCCACAGCGCAGGCAACGCCCTGCTTGATGAGCATCGAGAAGGCAGGAATCAGCATGGAGTCCAGCACCCCCGCCTTGCCCTGGGCAAAACCGTCGTAATGGGAGGCGATGAAGGCAATCTTCTCGTCCTTGACCCATTTTTCAAAGGCCACGACGTAGCGGGCCATCTCCCAGACCTTCTCGACGGTGCCGCCGCCCTCGATGTCGAAGGTGTCGAGGATCTCCTCGGCCTTGGCACGGATGACCGCCTCGTCGGTGACGTTGTCGGCAATGGCCCACATCTTCTCCCAGTCAAACTGTTTGGTGTAGAGCCACATCCGGTGGTAGAGGTTGGTCTCGTCGATATAGAGGTCCATCATGCCGGGGTAGGGACGGCCGATCTGGGCCAGATTGGTGTCCCGGAAACGGCGGCGCACCTGGGCGGCCTTGCACCAGTCGTTGATCTCGGCCTGGACGGTGGGGTCACCGCCCTCCGCCACGCCGGTGATGACCGCATGGCGCTTGCCGGCCCGCTCCAGGTCGGCCACCATCTCGCCCACGGCACCGCAGGCGTAGAGTTCACCCAGCCACTTGGCAGTGTCGGTGTGCTCGTAGTCGGGAGCCTTCAGCTTCTGCACGTTCACCAGCACCACCGGCACGTCCAGGTCCCGCACGGCGGGCAGCATGTTGTAGGAGGTGGCGTAGGTCAGCAGCTGCAGAATCACCAGGTCCACGTCGGCGGCGCGGAACTTGTCCCCGGCCGCCTGGCTCAGCTCCTTGGTGGTCACGATGCCGCCGTCCACCAGTTCTACGGTGTCGGGAATCATGGTTTTGAACTGCTCATACTGGGCCTGGAATTCCGGCACCAGACTGGGGAACTGGGGCAGATAGGCGCCCAGGGCGATGGCAAACACGCCCACCCGGGCTTTGGTTTCCACTAACATGCTCATTGGGGAAGAACCTCCTTGATATCAAAACTTTCACGGATACTCTTTCGTGCGGCGGCCAGATCGGCAAACTCACCGCCGTGGATCATCTGAATGACCAGGTTGCCGATGGCCGTGCCCTCCACGGGGCCTGCCCACACCGGCAGCCTGCAAATGGCTGCGGTCATGCGGTTCAAATAGTTGTCCTGGCAGCCCCCGCCCACAATGTGGATGGTGGTGTAATTCTTGCCCGTAAGCTGGGAAAGTTCAGTGATGGCATTTTTGTAACACAGCGTCAGGCTGCGGTAGACGCACTGCATCAGCTGGCCCACTGTCCGGGGTACCGGCTGGCCCGCGGTGGCACAGGTGGCCTGTATGACGGCAATCATGCTGACAGGAGCCAGGAAAGCGTCGTCGTTGGCGTTGACCACCGACGGGAAGTCCGCAGCGCTTTCGGCGGCTGCAATCAGGTCGGGGAAACTCCACTGTTTTTCCCCGGGCTGTACATCCAGCTTCCAGTCGGCGCGGGCCTTGCCAGTCACATAGTCCACACCGTTGAGCTCCCGGCGTATAGACTGGATCATCCACAGGCCCATGATATTTTTGAGGTACCGGTAGCGGTACCAGGCGCCGCCCTCGTTGGTGAAGTTCTGTTTCCGGCTTTCCTCGGTGGTGATGGGAACTTCGTTCTCCACGCCCAGCAAACTCCAGGTGCCGCTGGAAAGATACACCGCCCGGTCATCCTCGGCGGGTACGGCCAGGAACGCCGACCCGGTGTCGTGGGTGGCGGGCAGCACCACGGTGGTCTGGAAACCCACTTCAGCAGCAATCTCCGGTTTCAGCGGTCCCACCACGGTGCCCGGCATGGACAACGGCCCAAACAGCCGACGGGGCAGCCCCAGCAGGTCCAGCAGCTCCCGGTCCCAGGTCTTTCTAGCCGCGTTCACCAGCCCGGTACTGGTAGCGTTGGTGTACTCCTGCTTCTGCACACCGGTGAGCCGGTAGTGGAAGTAGTCGGGGATCATCAGCAGGCTGTGGGCGGCTTCCATCTGCTCGGGGTGTTCTTTCTGCAGCGCCGCCAGCTGGTAGATCGTGTTGAAATTCTGCTTCTGGATGCCGGTGCGGGTATAGAGCTCGGCGGGGCTGATCTTTGCCTCCACCAGCTTTTCGGCGCCCTCGGTGCGGCTGTCGCGGTAGGCCACCGCGTCTCCCACCGGCGCCCCATCCTTGTCCAGCAGCACAAAGTCCACCGCCCAGGTGTCGATGCCCACTGTGGTGGGGACCTTGCCCAACGCCTTGCAGGCTTTCAGTCCGCCCAGAATGCCCTGCCACAGATTGTCCATGTCCCAGCAGTCGTGGCCGTTCTTGCGGATCTGCCGGTTTTCGAACCGGTATACTTCCTCCAGCACCATCCGCCCCTTTTCCAGGTGTCCCAGAATGTGGCGTCCGCTGGAAGCCCCAATATCAATAGCAAGATAATACCGCACTTCCTGCAGCTCCCCTTCCTGTTTTTCACTGGTTTCAGTATACCGGGGCGGAAGCCGAAAAATAAGCACGTGATTTACAATAAAATCACGCGCTTATTTAAGTAAATCTTTCTCAATTATCGGAATCGCACAAATGATCCCGGTATTCTTTCGGCGTTATGCCAAAGGCTTTTTTATAAATACCGTAAAAATAACTGGTGGTGTCATACCCCACGGACTCGGCTATCGCCTGCACGGGCAGCCTGGTGGTGCGCAGCAGCTGCTGGGCCCGGTCCAAACGTTTCTGCTGCAGCAGTTCCTTGAAGGTATTACCAGTTGCCTGCCGGATCAGGGCGCTCAGGTAGGGAAGCGAAACATGGAACCGCTCCGCCACATGGGACAGGCTGGCATCGCGGCAGTTATCCTCAATTTCGCGTAGTGCCGCCAGCACAAGCGGGCTTCCCTGCCCCGGTTCGCCCTGCACTTCGATACATTCATGGTGGTTCAGCAAGTCCAGCATCAGCATCGCCATGCGCAGTTGATTGGCGCCACGGGCCCCGAGCTCATTGTGCAGAAGGCTCCAGATCATGCTTTCCACCAGGTTTTGGACCGGAAGCAGTTCTGCGGTATGGCAGACCAGATGGGAAATCTCCGCACCGCCGTTTTTCAGCGTTCCCAGCAAAAAACGTCCCAAAAGGTTGGTCGTTCCCACAATCTGAAAGGCATAATCAAAGAACTGGGGCAGCACAATGAAGTTCACCGCCACGTCCCCGGCCTCCGCTCTTTGGATGGCGTGGCTGGCCTGCTGATTCAGAAACAACAGCTCTCCCGCCTGCAGGTGTACCGGCGTACCGCCGCCGATCAGGTGCGTTGTCTGACCGGTACACATATACATAATTTCCACATAGTTGTGGCTGTGGCGTGGGAAAGCCACAAACCGGGTATGGGGGCGTATAGTGATGAGCTGGCCCTGGCGCAGCAGCTTGGCCGCATCGATCTCAAACCCATGGCCGGAGGCATACAATGTCCGGTCTAGCGGTTCCCCATCCCGCAGTTTCTGCTCTTCCGATGTAATGTGGGACAATGTGTTCAGAATTTCTGTATCCATAGTTTGCTTCTGGTCTCTTTTATCCGTATTCAGACGTACGTTCTCTTTTACCCGTTCAGTCCTTCCAACATTCCTTTGAGTTGTTCTTCCGTTAAAACACCAAAGGAAACCAGTGTTCCCAATGTCATTCCCTCCAGCATACGGGAGGCGCCTTCGGTATCACCGGCAGAGGCCTGTCCTGCCGCTGCTTCCGCCAGCCGCTGCAGGATCGGGCCAAACACGGCGGCTCCTTTGGGATCCGATACTACGTCGGCCAGCGTACTGTATTCGGTAAACATCCGAGGTAATGGCCGCTCCGCAGTGAACGACACTTCCTTGCGAAGCCGGATATCCCTGCTGGACGCTCCGACTTCGATCTCATAACAACCGGTGGGGGTATAAAAATCATGGAGCAGCGGCTCATAATATGCCAAATCACGGGCATTCAGTTCGAAGGTAATCTCCCGCCGCTCACCCGGCTGCAGTGCCACCTTGGCAAAAGACTTCAACTCCCGTACAGGTCTGCGCCGCATCCCGGCAGGCGGCGCCACATACAACTGTACGACTTCCTTTCCCGGAAGCTTCCCTGTATTGATCACGGTCAGCTGTACCCGCAGCGTTTCCCCTTCCCCCATCCGGGAGCGATCCACCGTCATATTGCTGTAGGCAAAACTGGTATAGGACAGGCCATACCCGAATGGGAACAAAACATCCATTTCTTTGGCGTCATAATAGCGGTATCCCACAAAAACGCCTTCACGATATTCTGTAATGCCATTTTCGCCGGGGAAGTTGAACCAGGACGGGGTGTGGGCAAGTTTCTGCGGGAAGGTCTCGGGCAGCTTTCCGCTGGGATTTGCCTTGCCATACAAAAGATCCATGGTGGCTGCACCCACACCGTCACCGGGGAGATACATTTCCAACACAGCGGCCACCTTGTCCAGCCAGGGCATAGTGATCGGAGCGCCGTTATACAGCACGACAATGGTATTGGGCTGCACATCAGAAACTGCTTCTATCAGTTCATTCTGGTTGGCCGGCATTTCCAATGTCGTACGGTCTACGCCTTCGCTTTCATACCGTTCCGGCAGTCCGGCCAGAATCACCGCTGCATCAGCCTTGCGGGCCGCAGCCACCGCTTCCTCCAGCAGTGTACGGTCCGACGTATCAGATCCCTGATCATAACCGCGCGTCCAGCTCATACCCTTCGGCATGCAATCCACCGCACGGCTGATATATGCACTGTTTACATGACTGCTTCCGCCACCCTGATACCGTGGTGCAGCGGCAAAGTCTCCGATGAGCGCCACGGAACTTTCCTCCGTCAGAGGCAGCACCGAGTCCTTGTTTTTCAGCAGTACCGCGCATTCTTCAGCGATGTGACGGGCAAAGTCATGGTCGGCAGCGCGATCAAAAACAGCATCCGGATGGTGGTTTTCTATGCCTGTCTGTACCAGTTTCAGCACATTGTACGCCGCACGGTCCACCTCTGCCTCCGTCAAAGTTCCGGCGACCACCGCATCCAATACCTGCTGAATTCCTCTCCTGCTGCCTCCCGGCATTTCCAGATCCAAACCGGCTTTTACGCCCACTGCGCGATTTTTTACTGCCCCCCAATCTGTTACCACCATACCCTGGTATCCCCAGGCCGAGCGCAGAATATCGGTAAGCAGCGTTCCGTTTTCACTGCAGAACGTTCCGTTCACCTTGTTATAGGCACACATAACCGCCTGAGGTTTGGCCTCCTTGACGACAGTTTCAAAGGGTGCCAGATAAATTTCGTGCAGGGTGCGTTCGTCTACCACACTGTCGCCCACCATGCGGTCAGTTTCCTGATTGTTGGCGGCAAAATGTTTGATGCAGCTTCCCGTACCGGTGCTCTGGACGCCTTCCACCATGGCGGCCCCCATCTGTCCGGCCAGGACGGGATCTTCACTGTAATATTCAAAATTTCGTCCGCACAGAGGGCTTCGCTTGATATTCAGCCCCGGCCCCAACAGCAATGCGACCCCTTCAGCCTGGCATTCGTTTCCCACTACACATCCCAGCTTTTGTGCCAGAGCTGTATCAAAGCTTGCGGCCACCGCAGCCGACGAGGGGAAGCACACAGCAGGCGTACTTCCATATATGCCCAGGTGATCACTTTCTTTTTCCTGTTTTCGTAAACCACTGGGCCCATCACTCATCATAATGGCCGGAATTTCCAAGCGCTCTATGGCGCGGGTGTGCCAAAAATCTCCACCAGTCAAAAGTTCTGCCTTTTCTTCCAGCGTGAGTTGCTGTATCAATTCATTCAAGTTCACCATGGTATTCCTCCCGTTCAAAAGCAACGCAGGATATTTCTTACGTATTGCCGTAATTTTGGTTAATGACAGCATAGCATATTTGCCAATCAGTGAGGAGTCAAAAATTCAGCTTAAAGGACTATAATTCCATAAGTTTATGAAAAGCAGAAAGTTTATGCCGTTATTCGTCACCCTTGCGCGGATTTCACTGTTTCTATACTGCCTCTCTTGATTTCCAAAGCGGTTGCCTGCGCCTATGCGGCTCCCAATACTTTAAACCATACATATAACCAAACACATACAAAAAGCACCCGATCCCGGTATTACCGAAAATCGGGCGGTGAATCACGGGCACATCTGTCCCTTTAACGTTTGCCTGCTAATATCCGTCAATCAGTAAGAGAATTTTTCACTCTGTACTTGAATCAGTCTGCATACAATGCAGCAGATTCAGCAAGGCATTTCTGCCAGAAGTCCCGTGTCAATTTTCTGCGGTACCCGCGTAAAGTCCGGGATTTTTCCAGGTGGTCACATTCTGATGTCCCGCGCTCAGCGCTCCGTCCACCGGAATGGCCGCACCGGTGATATACCGGGCCATATCGCTTGCCAGGAACAAAGCCAACCAGGCGCACTCCATAGGATCTCCCATTCTGCCTGCCGGGCAGTCTTTTGCAAACATGGCCATCGCAGCTTCGGGAATATCGCCGAAGATGCTGGTCTTTGTGTATCCGGGGCAGATTGCATTCACCGTGATTCCATAGGCGGCATAATCCAGAGCTGCGGCACGGGTCATACCGACCACTCCGAATTTCGTTGCAGTATACAATGCCTGCCCCCGCTGCGGAACAAGGCCGGCCACCGACGCAACGTTGATCAGGAAACCGCCTTTGGATTTGCTGCGGAAGATTGCCTCCGCCGCGTACTTCATGCCGGCAAATACGCCTTCACTGTTGAGCGCAAAAATCCGCTCATACTCTTCCATTTCATATTCATGCAAAGGATTGCCGCCCATGCCGATTCCGGCATTGGATACGAAACCGTCCAGCCGGCCATAGATTTCCACCGCTTTCTCTACCAGAGCCTTGATCTGTGCGGGATCACTGCAATCCGTACGGACAAAGACGGCATCACCGCCTTGTGCAACGATCTCACTTGCCACCTTCCGGCCCTGTTCCTCACTGCGTGCGGCCAGCACCACTTTCATGCCGTTGGCTGCAAAAGCCCGTGCGATGGCTTCGCCGATGCCTCTGCTTGCGCCGGTCACAACGGCAACTTTGCCCTGTACACTTTCAAAAGTGGCTTTCATAGGTATTTCTCCTTTCGCTCTGCCTTTTCTTGGATTTTATCCTGGAATCCGGTTCAGGAATTGCGCGCTGACCTGCGCGCTTTTCACCGGACTGCCGTCAATCCAGTTGCGGTGGCTCTCCAGAATCACCGCGTCCACGTTGGCCTGCAGGGCCTGTTCTAGCAGGCTGTCCAAGTCCATGTTGCCGGTGCCCAGTTCCATGCTGTCGGTTTTCAGAATGGGGGTCACGGCAGGGCCCTGCACTCGACTGCCCCGGTCGTTGATGTGCCACAGCTTCATGCGATGGCCCAGCCGCTGCATCCAGGCCAGCGCGTTGGCACCACCCTCGGTAAACCAGTAGCTGTCGAACTCAAAGTTCACAAACCGGGGATCAGCCTCCTCCATCAGGATGTCGTAAGCCCGTTTTTGGGCATTGACCCGGCGCAGCTCGCAATTGTGGTTGTGGTAGAGCAGCTCCACGCCCTCCTGCAGAAGGGCCTCTCCGGCTTTGTTCAGCCGGGCGGCCAGGTTGCGCACGGTGGCTTCGTCCCCGTAGTCAAACCGATACATACCGGTGATGACCACATACTTGGTCCCGAAGCTCTGGGCCTCCCGGGCAACCTCTTTCGGGTCCCGTTCCAGGCTGCCCAGGTCGGTGTGCAGGCTGACCACTTCTAGCCCTGTCTCCTGCACCAGCTTGTGCCAGTCCAGGTTGCCGCCCTTGCCCACCGGCATGCCGGCGGCCTTGGTCAGCATCTTGACCATGAACCCGATGGGATGGATCATGAACCCGCACAGCTCGATACCGTCGTACCCGGCATTCTTGAGGGCAGCCAGGGTTTCCCGGGCCTGGGTTTCGTTGTTCAGTACCGTTCCCAGCATAAATTGCTGGACTGCCTTTTTGGGCATGACTCACCCCTCCATTTTGATGATTTCGCCGGTGGTGATGCCGTTTTCGTTGAAGCTGTCCACACAGACATAACACTCCTGACCGGCCATGAGGGTAGACAGATTTACCTCGTCGGCACCGTAGACCAGCCAGCTGTGGTAGAGTTTGTCGGGATCAATGCCGTAGCGCACATTGCAGCCCTGCGCATCTTCCAGATGCTGCCAGTGCACCTTGCCGTCCAGCGGACTGACCCGCACAGCGGAGGCCCGGGCCCGGGCGGGTTTGTCCCCGTCCCCGTTGCCGAACACCCGCAGCCCGCTGATGCGCAGGGTTTGACCGTAGGGCAGCTCGCCGCCCGTCACCCGCACATACCGGGCACGGATGCCTTCAGGGTATTCATAATATCCGTTGGAACATTCCCGGGCCACCGTTTCCCGGGCGGTCCAGGTGGCCCCATCCAGGCTGGTTTCCACCGTATAACGAGAAATCTGCGGTTGCAGTTCAATGTGCCGGGTCTTGCGGGCATCCCCGTAACTGTCGGCGGGAAAGTCCACCACCACACCTTCATCGGCCAGATTCACCTGAATGGCCCGGATGTCCTGTTCTTTTTCCAGGTCCACGCAGAGCCACTGCCCGGGGGCATCGCTGCCCGCACTCCACCAGTCCCGGCAGGTCTCGTTCACCGCCAGGGCCGGGTTGCTGCCCGCTGCCGTGGAAGAAGCCGTGACCGGCTTGCGGTAGCTCAGCATCATCCATTCCGGCTGCCAGTTTGCGGCATCAAAGGGGCCCGCCGGGATGCGATGAGGATAATCGGCAAAATTCTGATTGCAATACAACACTCCGTCCCGGTCGAACCCCGCCGGGAACAGCCCCACCCGGCGCTCGAAGTCGTGGTTGACCGAGATGCGCATGGTGGCGGCATGCCAGTAGTTGCCGTACCGATCTGCGATGGTGCTGCCGTGGCCCGCACCGGTCATGAAACCGCCCGGCACCGCCGAGAAGGGGTTGGAGGCCTGCCGGGTGAAGGGTCCCAGCGGAGAATCCGACGTATAGACGCCGTCGGCGTAGGTGTTGTACTGGGTGCCGGGGCAGGCGTACTGCAGGTAGTAGGTACCGTTGTGCTTGGTCATGTAGGCCCCCTCAATGTAGGGCTTGCCCACCGCAAAGAACATGGCAGCCAGATCGTCGGTGCTCATGCCGGGGATGTGCTGCATCTCCGGAGGGAATTCCAGTTTGCCGGTGGCGGGATTGTAGTGCTGTTTCAGCGCCTGGTACACCACACTGGCCTCCCGGTCCACCACCCCATTGTCGCCGGGGCGCTCGTAGCCAAGGGACTCTTCCTGCCCGAAGATCAGTTCCTTCTTTTCCCCGATGGGGGTCATGGTTTTGGGGTCCATCTCCACGCCCCAGATGGGGGTGGTATTGGAGCAGCCCCAGTAGAGATACACCCGGCCATCATCATCCAGGAACAGGTCGGGATCCCAGAAGGCGAAAGGCGCACTGACCTGCTCAAAGGGTTCGTGCAAAGGGTCCTTGGAACGCAGGATCGGGCAGTTCTTCCCCTTGCGGCTGGCGCAGAAATACAGGTACTCCCCCACCTGCCGTACATCGGGGGCATAGTCGTAGATCAACAGCCCCGGGTCGGGGTGGAATTCCCAGTGCAGCAGGTCGTCGGAGTACCAGAACCCCGCCGACATAGAGACAAACAGGTAGTATTTCTCCTTGAAAAACACCAGCGTAGGATCAGCGCCCTCCCGGAAGCCCTCAACGCGGGAACCTTCCTTCATATGCTGGTAGCGGTAACCCAGATCCAGGGGATTACAGTAGGTCTGCTTCATGGTGTTCACTCCTTGGAAATGCCCTGCAGCACACGGTTGAGCTGCTTAATATCCTCAATGTCGGTGCCGGCCTGCCTGAGCATGCCCTCAATGGTCATCCGCTGCATGGCCCGCTGCATCATAGCCACCAGAGCCGGGTTGTCCTTGACGGCGGCCGCTACATCCCCCCGGGAGGCGGCGGCCTTATCACCGATTTGCTTGAGGATGGGGCCCACCTTGGCATCGGCCATAGCGGCAGCCATATTGTCCTTGACGCTCCAGCAGCTTTCGTCCAGCTCGCCGTCGAACCAGTTGGTTACTTCCCGCCGGTTGGCCATGGCGTAGTTCGGGTTGGGGGTATCCACCCGGTTCACCAGAATCACACTGGAATAGCCGCCTGCCCGGGCCTCGATGGAATGTTTGCCGGTAATGGGCACCCGGAAGGTAAACACTTTATCCCCCTGCTTTGTCTCCTGCAGCCTTCCATCCACATAGAGAGCCACTTCCGGCAGGTTGGAGTAGACCTTCACTTCGGTGACATCCTCGGCCCGGTCCACATACCGGCTGCCGCAGGTATGCACAAAGGCCTCCTTGCTCCAGTATGCCTTGTAAAGGTAGAAGGCATCCTTTTTGATCTTGCGGTCAAAGGTGACAAGACCTTTCTGGTTTTCGCCGTTCTTGCCGCCTTCGTCCCGGCCATCGGCGGCAAAGTCAAACATATTCCAGACGTGAGTGGCCCACAGCCAGGGACGTTCCGCAATCATTTTTGCCATGTGCTCATGGTAGACGCACTGGTAGGTCTCGGTGTAATCGCCCCGTTCGGGGTGGGAAGTCTGGTAGGCGGGGTTGGCGTCGGCACCATACTCACTGAAGCCGATACACCGGTCGGGATACTTGGCATGGTATTCGTCAAAGAAGTCGTCGTTCTGGTCCAGTTCGCCAAGGTACCAACCGAAATAGAGGTTATAGCTGTTCACATCGGGGATTTCCAGAATGGGGCTGGTGATCTCCAGCATAAAGACGTTGGCCATGGTAGTGGGCCGGGTGGGATCCAGACGATGGGCCAGGTCGTTGAGAGCACGGTGGTTTTCCAGCAGTTCCTCATTCACCGGGCTGGCAGCAGTGATTTCGTTGGAAAGCCCCCACACCGCGATGCAGGGATGGTTGTAATTCTGGACGATGAGCTCCTCCATCTGGGTCAGGGTGTTGGCCCGGCCATTATGCATGTGCATCGTGATGTAGGGAATCTCGGCCCAGATGACCAGGCCCTTCTCGTCACACAGGTCATAGAAGGCCTGGGCGTGCTGGTAGTGGGCAAGCCGGATGGTGTTGGCGCCCATTTCCAGAATCAGGGCCAGGTCCTCCTCCATCATCTCTTTGGTGATGGCAACGCCCACCCCCTTGCGGTCCTGATGGCGGGAAACGCCCCGCAGCGGGTAGAAGCGGCCATTAAGGAAGAAGCCTTTTTGCGGGTCGATCTCAAATTTGCGGCAGCCGAACCGTGCGGACTGCGTTTCGCCGTTATCGAGGCTGGCAGTGACGGTGTACAGATAAGGGTCGTCCAAACCGTTCCACAGACGGGCATTTTCCAGCGTGAAAACAGCCTTGGCGGTACCGTTCTCCACCGGAGCGCTCATTTCCTGGCCATCCAGGGAAAAGCGCACCCTGTCGGCGTCCACCACAAGGGCCTCCACCGTCACCTCGCAGCGGCGGGTTTCCAGGTCGGTGACCACCGGGGTCACCTTCACCGGCACCGCCCCGTTTTCCTCCATAGCAAAGTGGGCGGCGGGTAAAATGTGCAGCGTCACATCCCGGTAGATGCCGCCGTAGAAGGTGAAGTCCGCCTTCTGGGGGTAGACGGTATCGTTGTCGCTGTTGTCCACCTCGACGGTGAGGTTGTTTGTGTCCTGCAGCACATCGGTGATATCCACCCGGAAGGTGGAATACCCGCCCTTGTGCTCGGCCACCTTCTGCCCGTTCAGATTGACCACCGCTGTCATAGCCACGCCGTCAAACTGCAGCACCGCCCGGCCGCCTTCCGGCAGCCGGATAGCCGGCAGCTGAAGGGCGTAAGTACAGCTGCCACGGTAGTAATCGTTTCCGCCGTCTTGCCCATCCACCGCATTCCAGGTGTGGGGCAGGGTCACGGGTTCGCTGTGTTCCTCCTTGGTGAAGGTCCAGCCTGTATTCAATACGATCGTTTCACTCATGGAAAACACTCCTTCTCTGGTCTTAGGGCAAAAACCGAAAGGGGCAAACCCTTTCGGTTTTTGTGTGGGTTTACTTCAACTGTTCGGCAAAAAGCTCGGCCCGGGCAGCGGCTTTCTTTTCAGCGATGCGCTTCTGTACATGGACCATCTCTTCCTTGGTCAGAGGGCAGTCGCGCATAGCCACCAAGGTAATGATCCATCCGATGATGGGCAGGCCAAACTTGAGGAACATGGTCATCCAGAAGATGGGGGTGGTGCAGGGGTCGGTGGGCTGAGGCATGGTGGTGGTGTAACCCAGCAGCGCCACAGCACCGGTAGCAATGACCGCCGCAAAGGAGGTAATGAGCTTGTCCACCAGGCTGTACGTGCCGGAAACCACCGCCGGAATATACCGGCCGGAGCGATCCAGCTCAAAGTCGATAGCATCGGCCATGTAAGAGGTATTGGAGGTAGTAATGCACATGTTGGAACCGTTGAGCAACAGGTTCAGTACTGTATTGATGATCATTTCAGAACTGCCTATGACGCCAATTCGAGTCGGGTCAATGGACAGGAAAAAGACCACCAATACCACCGTGATGGCCATGCTCACATATGTCCAGGTCACAATTCCCTTCTTGCTGCCGTGTTTGCCCACATATCTGGCACCAAAGGCTGCAAAGAAGATGGAGGGCACCATGCTGATGACCGTCAGGATGGTGGCCAGGCCCATGTTGCCGATGATGATGCCGCTGAACAGGGTGTTGATGACGGCCTGACTGGCTACTTGCTGGGCCAATTTGTCCGAGGCGTTGGAGGCAATGTAGCATTGCAGAGGTTTGTTGTGCATCAGCACTTCGATAATATCCCCCATTTTCAGCGGCTCAGACTTCTTGGTTCCCAGAAAAGTTTCGGGCTTGTCGTACGAGGATACGCCCAGGCAGACCAGCAGGGTGCCCACTGCGGCCACGACCAGCGTGATGGCGCAGGCAGCAGAGAGGAAGGCCTGGTTGTACTGGCCGCCGAACTTGGGCAGCAGCACTACGTTCATCACCATGGACATGGCCATGGGCACCAGATAATTGAAAGCGGTAGTCCAGACGCCGATGGTGGGGCGCTGGGTGGGGTCGTTGGTCATGATGGCGGGGATGGTCTGGGCTGTCATGTTGGTGACGGTGTAGCCAATGACGTAGCCCACATAGAGCAAAACAAAGACCGGCAGACCCAATCCTTTGGAAGAGAAGCCGGTGAACATACCGTAGAGGGCAGCCGCCTCAATGAGATAGCCAACCACCAGCAAAATACGCAGCTTGCCGAATCGGGTGTTGACCCGGTCATACACAAAGGCCAGAAGTGGGTCGGTGATCGCGTCCAGAATACGGGAGCAGGTCAGGATAATGCCCACTGCGGCGGTTGTGATGCCGTACCCGATACTGGCCGAATAGCTGGCCATACCAATCAGAGAGTAAACGCTCATACCCACAAGGCCATTGCAGGCGTAGCAGATAATTTGCCAGAGCTTGGCGCGGCGGTACTGGACGCCGTCGATTTCGCTGGCGCTGAGATGTTTTTTTGCCATACGGTTTTTCCTCCTTAAAAGTGTGCAACGGTTTTGTTTGTACTCTCACTATAGCAGACCGCCATCGCAAGAAAGAGTCAATTTTCAGCAAACCAGTACAATTATTCATGTAATTTCCCTGTATAATCTATTTTTTACCCCTTATTTTCAATTTTTACACCATAAGAATCCGACAGGTATGGTATGATACGGACAAGCAAATGGACTTTGACGTCTCGATAATAAAAGGAGGATTATCCATGCAGAAATTTGCAAAAGGATTTCTGGTGGGCGCTGCCACTGCGGCCCACCAGGTGGAAGGAAACAACATCCATTCCGACTACTGGGCCCAGGAACAGCTGCCCCACTCCAGCTTTGCCGAACCCAGCGGCATCGCCTGTGACCATTATAATCGATATGAGGAAGATATCCGATTGCTTGCCGAAGCCGGACTCAACGCCTACCGCTTTTCCATTGAGTGGGCGCGCATCGAGCCGGAGGAAGGCCAATTCGACGCCGCCGAGGTAGAGCACTACCGCAAGGTAATTGCCTGCTGCAAGGCCCATGGGGTGGAGCCGGTGGTTACCCTGCTGCATTTCACCAGTCCCAGATGGCTGATCGCCAAAGGCGGCTGGGAGGCCGAGTCCACCATCTCCTATTTCAAGCGGTATGTCTCATATGTAATGGAACAGCTGGGCGATGAGCTGCACTATGTCTGCACCATCAACGAAGCCAACATGGGGCTGCAGCTGGCCGCGATCTCCAAGCGGTTCCGCCTGATGGCCGAACAGGCGGCCAAGACCGCTGCCGCTGCCGGCAAGTCCGCCGAAGGCACCGTGCAGGTGGGCATGAATTTCCAGAAGATGATGGAGAACATGAAATATGCCGCCGCTGAAAACGCCGGTGTCTTTGGGGACCCGCAGCCCAAAATCTTTGTCAGCGAGCGTACCCCCGAAGGAGATCTGCTGGTCATGCGCGCCCACACCGCCGCCCGGGAGGCCATCCGGGCCATCTGCCCACATGTAAAGGTGGGCCTGACCCTTTCTCTCCATGACCTGCAGGCCCAGCCGGGCGGAGAACCCTTTGCCGAGGCGGCCTGGAAGGAGGAGTTTACCCACTACCTGCCCTATATTCAGGGAGACGACTTTCTGGGTGTGCA
This sequence comes from uncultured Subdoligranulum sp., assembly GCA_900545545.1. Taxonomy (GTDB): domain Bacteria; phylum Bacillota; class Clostridia; order Oscillospirales; family Ruminococcaceae; genus Gemmiger. The sequence continues at coordinate 20,162 of UQZO01000017.1, forward strand.
GAACTACACCCGTACTCTGTACGGCCCCACCGGCCAGCTGCCCGCCCCCGAAGGTGCAGAACTGACCCAAATGGACTATGAATTCTATCCCCAGGCCCTGGAACATGTACTGCGCCGGGTAGCCAAGGACTTCCGCGGAGACCTGATTGTCACCGAGAACGGCATTGCCACCGCCGATGACACCCGTCGGGCAGCCTTTATCGAGCAAGCCCTGGCCGGGGTACAGCGTTGTGCAGCCGACGGTCTGCCGGTGAAGGGATACTTCCACTGGAGCCTGATGGACAATTTTGAGTGGCAGAAAGGTTTTGCCATGAACTTCGGACTGATTGCCGTGGACCGCACCACCATGGCCCGCACGCCCAAGCCCAGTCTGGCAGTGTTGGGCAGTTACGCTGGCGAATAAATCCGGAACGGGCTGTCTGTACGGCAGCCCGTTTTTCATGGTATAATAACGGCAAACGAGGTGGTTCCGATGGAAGTTTTTCAGAGCATGGCATTGCTGGCAGAGCTGGTGCAGTGCGGCGGCCCGATTTTCACCTGGTGTTACGACGAAAAGGGAAACCTGCTGCGCAGCAACTGCCCGGACGAAGCCTTCCTGTCCGGTATTTTTGACCTGTTCGGCTGCAAACAGCAGATGATGGAATACGGTACCGCCCATGATACCCCCATTACGCTGGGAACCGCCCTGGGAATCCTGTGGGCGGCCGCTTTTGAAAAGGAAAACGGGAAGCTGAAACGTGCCTGGGTAATGGGGCCTGTCTTCTATCAGGATGTTTCTATGCGAGGAATTGAACAGGGTCTGCGCTATTACAGCCATCTGGAAACCAGTGTTTCCTGGACGATGCATCTGCAGCAGGTTCTGACAAAAGTTCCTGTACTGCAAAACACCATCCTGCACCGGTACACCTTGATGATGCACTATTGTCTGACGGGAATCCACCTGGAAATCAGTGATATCAACAGCGAAACTCCGCCCAAAGTCTATGATCCGACCTATACCCCTGCCCATGACCGCCACAAGGTCTGGATGGCAGAACAAGGTCTTTTACAGATGGTACGCACCGGGGATCTGAACTACAAACAGGCACTGTCCAACAGCATGACCTTGAGTGCCGGTGTCCCGGTACACAGCGATGACGCCTTGCGGCAAAGCAAAATTTCGGTGATTGTGTTCACCTCTCTGGTGTGCCGTGCAGCCATTGAGGGCGGGCTTTCTCCCGAGGAGGCCTACGCTTTGGGTGACAGTTATATCCAGACTGCCGAGTCCGCCAAAACTCTGGACGATCTGAATCCGCTGAGCCTGGTGATGTACGATGACTTTATACGCCGGGTACACAAATGCCGCACCAATCCCAAGCTCAGCCGTCCGGTCCAGCAGAGTGTGGATTACATCGAGATGCATCTGGACCAGAAAATCCGGGCCGCCGATCTGGCAGCCGTGGTGGGATATACCGAATATTACCTGACCCATAAGTTCAAGGCCGAAACGGGGCTTTGCATCAGTGACTACATCAAGTTTGCCAAAATTGAGCGGGCAAAGGTCCTTCTGAAAAGCACCGACCAGACCGTACAGGAGATTGCTGCCGCCCTGTGTTTCAGTACCCGCAACTATTTCAGCCGGATCTTTCAGGAAGTCACCGGACAAACACCCGTAGAGTATAGGGGTGGATGAGACTTATTTTTTCCAGCACATCAAAACAGACAGCGAAGGAACTTCTTCGCTGTCTGTTTTCTTCTTTACAGAGAATATGCTGGCGGCTCCACGCCGGCCGCTCCGGCACACAGCGCCGCAATGGCCGCCGCCACCTGTTCCGGCGGCGCTTTCCGGTCACTGTGCAGCCAGTATGACATCACCCCGGAAGCCCCCGCAAACAAAAAGGTATTCTGCATTCCCCTCCATCCGTCATCCGCCCCGGTGCGCTCTCCAGCGTCCATCCGCAGGTCCATATAGTGAAAACAGCACCCCACCACCCTGTGCAGAAAGGCGTCGTCCGGGCTCTGCCGCGCCAGAACCGCCAGAAAATCCTCGTCGTTCTGCAGCTTTTGCAGCATGGAAAGCAGAACCTCCTGCACGCCCCGGTCTCGGGTACTCACCAAGGCTGCTTCCAGCTGTTCCAGGGCCTGTTCCTCCAACTGTTCCATCAGATCATAACAATCCCGGAAATGCCGGTAAAAGGTCCCCCTGTTGATCTGCGCCAGGGTACAGACCTCTTTGACGGTGATCTTCTCCATCGGCTTTTGCTGCAGAAGTTGCCAGAAGGCGGTGGTGATGATCTCCCGTGTATAACGGGTACGCGGATCAGTTTTCATATTTGTGCTCCTTTTTGCAACAGGCAGACGCTTTATGTCGCACAAAGCAACAGCTGCCGCTCTATTGCTGATTGCGCCGGTTCTTTTTCCTCAGTATACTGAAAGGCAGAAGAAAAAGCAACGCGTGTTCACAAAACCATCACATGTTCCTTTAAAAGGAGGATTTTCTGTGCAGAGCGAACGGCTGTTCAAGGAGGCGCCTGTCTGGCAGGCTATCGGTGCGCTGGTGGGCCCCTCTGTCCTGTCGGTTCTGGTCATGATCATCTATAATATGACCGACCTGTTTTTTATCGGATTGCTGCAGGATACCGCCCTGACCGCGGCGGTGGCGGTGGTGGGGCCTGTTTTCACCCTGGCTTCTGCCGGTGCCACTGTGCTGGGCATGGGCGGTTGTGCCGTGGTAGCCGGTTCTTTGGGCGCTGGCGACCGTCAGGACGCCCGGTGCGTTTCCAGCCTTTGCGGTTGGTGTGCCCTTCTGACCGGCGTACTCCTGGCCGTGGTACTGAATCTGTTCTGTGAACCGATTTTGTATTTGCTGGGCACAAATGCCGAGATCCTGCCTTACGCTACCCATTACCTGCGCATCCTGGCTCTGGGTGCCCCGGCCATGATCTTCTCGGTTTCCGCAGCTACCCTGCTGCGGGCAGACGGCGCCATCCGCCGGGGATTGGTGGGCAACCTGGCCGGAAGCCTTACCAATATCCTGCTGGACCCGCTTTTCATCCTGGCCTTTGGCTGGGACATCGCCGGAGCTGCCGCCGCCACCATGCTGGGCAATCTGGTGGCCAGCGGGCTTTACCTTCACCACATTCTTCGCCGTTCTGATGCCCTGAGTCTGCGACCTGCCGATGCCCTGCGCTGCCCCTCCCGGCTGGGGCGGGTCCTGACTCTGGGCCTGCCCAATGGGGTAAGCAGTCTGCTGAGTGGTCTGGCCGGCAGTTTCAGCAATCGTCTGTTGGCTGCTTACGGCACCAACGCCCTGGCTGCCATGGCAGCCGCCGACAAATCCGCCATGGTCGTGACCCTGGTCCAGATGGGCATCTGTATGGGATTGCAGCCATTGCTTTCCTATAATGTGGGCGGACGGAATCTCCCCCGGCTTCGGGCAGTCCTGAGCAGAAGTTTGGGCCTGACCGTAGGTTTTGGCACCCTGTTTTCTCTGTTCTGCCTGCTGGCACAGCGGCCGCTGATTGGACTGTTTTTATCCGATCCTGAGGCAGTGTTCCTGGCTCGCCAGCTTCTTCCCTGGCTGCTGGCAGGCAGTCCGCTGCTGGGCCTGTACTATCTGGGCATCAATTTCCTGCAGGCCGCCGGCTATGCCGGCAGTGCCACCCTTCTTTCCGCCCTGCGCCAGGGCGTGCTGCTGGTTCCGGCCCTGTACGGGTTCCACCATCTGCTGGGGCTGCCCGGCCTGGCGGCTGCCCGTGCCGCCACCGACCTGTTCAGTGCAGCCATTGCTCTGCTGCTCTTTATTATGGTCTGGCATAAATTGACGAGCGGCATCCGGCCTCGAACCTGTCCATAAAGCGCCCCAACGTGTTATCCTCACGTCCCAAAGAGCCCGGCACATTTTGTTTTCAAAATGCTGCCCGGGCTTTTCATTTGCAACAGTCTTCATATTGCATGAAAATTCACCCCACATTCCAAATTATCACCCCGTATAATCCCTGTTTTTTCGCTATAATGAAAACAATCTGAAAGGGAAAGGACTGCAGAACCGTGCAAGCAACCAATCTTCAAACCAATCATCTGACGGCCCCTCTTGGAATGGATGGCGGCCCATTGTTTTTATCCTGGCAATGCACCGGCGGATTGCGCCAGACCGCTTATGAGATCCACCTGACGGCAGACGATGCCCTTGTCTGGGAAAGCGGCAAGGTGGCAACCCAAAGTATGCATGCCGATGCTCCCACCGTAGAAGGGGCCCGGGTCCGGGGCAGCTGGAAGGTCCGGCTGTGGGACGAAAATAACTGTCCCGGCCCCTGGAGCGAGGCCCGGTTTGAGACTGGCCTTTCCACCGGGGATTGGCAGGGGCTGTGGGTTGCCCCGGAGACTGCACCGTTGGATATTCCCGGTGACGACGCCATCAACGCCTTTGCCCGCCCCAACTGGGAGCGCAAGCAGGCCGAGAAAGAGGCCGCCGGCAAGGGTGCGGCGGAGCCCTACCAGCCCCACCGTCCGGCCTCCTATCTGCGAAATACCTTCACCGCTCCGTCCGGTCGCGGACGGCTGTACATCACCGCCAAAGGGCTGTATGTAGCCTGGCTCAACGGCGTGCGAGTGGGCGATATGGTGCTGGCGCCCGGCAGTTTCACCGCTGACAAACACCTGGGCGCCCAGACCTACGACGTGACAAATCTTCTGCGGGAGGGGGAAAACGAGCTGCTGATTGCCTTGGGCGACGGCTGGTACCGCAGCACCAGCGGCGTGGACGGTGACCGTAACCTCTTCGGCGATACGCTGGGCGTTCTCTTCCAGTTGGAGGTTGATGGCAAGGTGGTCTGTGTTTCGGACGATACCATGCAGGCTACCCAGCAGGGCCCCATCCGCCAGAATGATTTACAGCAGGGCGAAGTGTATGACGCCCGGCTGGAAGGGCTCCTTTCCGGCTGGCACGAAGTACAAACCTACCGCGATGCCCTGCCCGTCACCGGCATGAATACGGTTCCCATCCGGGAGCGGGAGGCGTTTCCCGGGCGGCTGTTCACCGCCCCCAACGGAGAAACCGTGCTGGATTTCGGCCAGAACATTGCCGGCTATGTGGAGATGACCCTTACCGCTCATGCGGGACAGAAAGTCCTGCTGACCTGTGGTGAAACGCTGGATGAAAACGGCAACTTCACCCAGGAGAACTTCCAGGACCGTAGCCGCCACAAAGAAGGCGGCACCGCCCAGATGCTGGAGCTGATCTGCAAGGAAGGGGTAAACCACTGGAAGCCCAGCTTCACCATCATGGGTTTTCAGTATGCCAAAGTAGAGACGGATGCAGACCTGACCGGGGCGGTGTTCACCGCCCATGCAGTCTACTCCGATATGGCGGTCACCGGCTCTTTCACCTGCGGGAACAAAGCGGCAAACCGGCTGGTAGCCAACAGCATCTGGAGCCAGAAAGGCAACTTCTGCGACATTCCTACCGACTGCCCCACCCGGGAACGGGCGGGCTGGACCGGAGACATGGGCGTCTTTATTGAGACCGGCCTGACCCTGATGGACTGCTACCCGGTGGTTGCCAAGTGGCTGAAGGAATGCCGTCTGAACCAGTACCATGACGGACGGATGGTCAACATTGCCCCGCCCAACAGCCGCCCCGGGTATATGACACCCATGCTGTGCATGTCCGCCGGCTGGGGGGACGCCGCCATTTTGGTGCCCTACGCTCTCTATAAGCGCACCGGCGACCGCCGCATACTGGCCGATAACTATGAGATGATGCAGCGGTGGTATGCCTTTTTGCTGGGCCGGGCCCAGCAGACCACGGAAGAGCAACAGAGCGGCGAGTATGCCAAATACACGGTGCTCAACGGCCTGGACTACGGCGAGTGGTGCGAACCCGGGGTGACACCCATGCAGGCCATGGCCAATCCCCGCAAGAGCGTGGGTACAGCGTACCTGGCCTACTCCGGCCGGTTGCTGGCCGAAATTGCGGCCGTACTGGGGCGGCAGGAAGAAGCCGAAGCTTACCGTGCTACCGCCGATAAGGCCGTAAAGGCCTACCGTGCAGCTTTCACAGAGAACGGCGTCATTCACTCGGACCGCCAGTGCGAATACGTCCGGGCCATTGCCTTTGCCCTGCTGGGTGAGGAGGAGAGCCGGGCGGCTGCCGCCACTTTAAACCAGATGGTGGTGGATAACGGCTGCCATCTGAACACCGGATTTCTCTCCACCCCCTTCCTGTGCGGTGTGCTGGCCCAATACGGTTACATTGATACCGCTTACCGCCTGCTGCTGCAGCCGGAGGCTCCGGGCTGGCTGTATGAGGTAAACAAAGGAGCCAACACGATGTGGGAAACCTGGACCGGCATTGACGCCGAGGGCAAACCACACGAATCCCTGAACCACTACTCCTACGGTGCTATCTGCGGCTGGCTGTTCGGGGGCGTCTGCGGCATTCACTTTGCGGACGGTCAACTGACCATTGCTCCCACTCCGCACAAAGCGCTGGGGTACGCCAAAGCTGTTTATGATTCGCCTGCAGGCCGAATCGAAAGCGGCTGGCGGTATGAAGGAGATACGGTCGCCTACGAATTCACCATTCCCACCAATATCACAGCACACATTCACCTTCCGGACGGAAGAACACGAATGCTATCTGCTGGCACACACAGGCTCTAAAGGTCGCTTCATAGCGCAGCCGATGTTCCCTCTTCCGGAAAAATGTGAATTTCCCGCAAAATCTATGAAGTAGATCACGTAGAAAAAGACTGCAACGATTGTTGCAGTCTTTTTGGTGAGACATCGGAATCTGCCGTCTGGCCTATGCCCTTTTCTCAGATCACTTCCAATTCAAGCGTTTTGGCCCGCAGGCCTTTTGCCTTCACCGTAACCGTAACCTTTCCGGGGACATCGCCGCCGCGGACCACGGCCAATGCCTTGCCGTAGTAGGTAGTGTGGGTATCGGAGAAAAAGTTTTCCCCCATGTTGGGCCGTGCAGAACCAAGGGCCAGCAGCTTCCCGGCACCGTCAACCTCCACCGTGACCGCAGTATCCTCAGAAGATTTTGTGATGCCATCCGCCCCCGTCAGGTCAATGCTGATGTAGGCCAAATCCTGCGTTTTTGCCCGCAAGGTGCTCCGGTCGGCCACCACACGCAGTTCGGTAGCCCCTGCAGCCGTCTTCATGGAAGTCCGGCTCTGTTCTTTTCCCTCGCCATCGTAGCTGATTGCGGTGATGGTACCGGGCTCATAGACAACGCGCTTAAAGACAGCCTTGTATTCCTTCGTCTTTTTCCGGCCATAGGAATGCCCGTTGACAATGAGTTCCGCCGTTTCGCCGTCAGAGTAGACCGTGACCTTGGTTTTTTTGCCTTCACAGCCGGCCCAGGACCAGCTTGCCACTGCGTCTGTGTCACGCCACATGGATACCGAGCCGGTCTCCCCTGCGTGGGTAAACGGTTCTACGCCGATGCCCGGAGTATGGTCCAGCCCCCAGATCAGCCGGTTCCACTGCACCTCGGGGCGAAGCTTTCCGCAAATGTCGATCACGCCGCAGCCGGCGGAGATGATGGGCGCGTCCTGACCGGGATTTTTGAAACTTTTGTAACGGACGGTACCGATGCCCGCCTCCCCCAGATAATCCCAGCCCGTCCACATAAAGTCGCCGATGACATAGGGGAGTTTTTTCACCAGTTGCCAGTTATGATACAGGTTCTTGGGCAGGGTCTCGGACCCGACAATGACGCGGTCGGGATGGAGCGTACCGTCCTTCTCGTATCGGGACGCGGCGTAGTTGTAACCGCCAATATCCAGATAAGAGAAACTCACCTTTGTGGCATCGTCCGCGGCAGGTTTGGCGGCCATTTTTTCAATCATACCCCCGGCCAGGTTCATCAGCATGTTGAAGAAGGCGCTGGTGGGAACGTTGTCCATCGTCTGACTGCCGTTTTTATTCTCTTTCCCATTCTTTTTGTTGCCGTATATGCCGCCGCCCTTGGCCGACATACTGCACAGCATCAGGTTGACCCCCATCGTCACTGCTTTGTCCGGGTCCAGCTTTCGTGCCAGGACTGCCAATTTTTTACAGTACTCCTGTCCTTCGGGCATAGCCAGTTCGGAGATTTCATTTCCGATAGAGTTCATGACCACACTGGGATGATTGTAGTTTTTGATGACCATAGCTGTGAGATCCCGCTGCCACCATGCGCGAAAATCCTGGTCCGCATAGTCGTAGGGGTTTTTATGTACCAGCCAGTTGTCGCAGAATTCATCCATGACATACAGACCCAGCCGGTCACAGGCATCCAACAGCGCCTTGGAGGCAGGGTTGTGGGCGGAACGTATCGCGTTGAAACCGGCCTCCTTGAGCAGACGGACACGGCGGAACTCGGCATCCTCAAAAGAGCATGCGCCCAGAATACCATTGTCGTGATGGACGCAGGCGCCACGGAACAGCGTTTTCTTGCCGTTTACAAAAAATCCTCTGGTGCTCCAGCTGAGGGTACGGAATCCAAACCAGGCCTCCGCCTCATCCACCACCTCACCATGTTTCAACAGTTCCGCTCTGCACCGGTACAGTTCGGGATGTTCCGCGTCCCAAAGCCGCGGCTGGGAAACGGGAATGTCCGCTGACGCGGTGCCTTCCTTGACCGCAGATTCGGCCTGCGCTACCACCTTTTCACCATCCAGAATAGAGACTCTGACCGTATCACCACCGGTGACCGAAACTTTCACATGGGCCGCATCGTTTCCGGAAGTGGAGACGAGCAGTCCATCCGGGCGGATATGGCTTTTATCGCCCAGGAAGAGGTTTACGTTGCGATAAATTCCGCTACCGGAATACCAACGGGAATTGGGTACCGACGAGTTGTCCGCGATCACTTTGATCTCATTTTCTTCGCCATACTTCAGTTGTGGGTCCAGCACCACAAAGAAGTTGGTATACCCGTACCGCTGTTCAGCCACAAGCGCATCGTTCACGAACACCTGCGCGTTTTGATAAACCGCCTCAAATTCCAGTACAGCGGACTGTGTCCGCCACGTTTCAGGCACAAGAATCCGTTTGACGTAGACATAGACCCCGCCGGGAAAGTATCCGCACGCTCCCGCTGTTGCCGCATCCTTTGAACGTTTCTCGTACAGCATGGCATCGTGGGGAAGCGTGACCGGTTGCATAGACTGTTCCTTTCCCACGGCGCCAAATAGCCAACCTCGGTTAAAATCTTTCTTTTTCACTTTCCTGCTCTCCTTAAATATGCGCGAACGCTTCGCTGTTTGTGCAATACACGATATCGCTTCGGCCTGCGATCGATTCAAAAAGCCGCTCCAAAGCATACCAACTGGCGTTCCCCTTTTCGTAGTCCATTTCATAACTGTGTGCCCACAGGAACAACAGCAGATCCTTTTCTCCGGGTTCCTCACGTTTGAAGCGCTCCACCAGCTTCACGGCATTTTTCAGAATAAGCGAGGAGGAAGGCCGAAAGTTCAGCGGATCATCGGGGAACCCAAAGCCGCCGGTGGGAAAGACCACTCTGGCATATTGATACCCCTGCGCCTTCAGATACGCCTGGACAGCCGGCGAGGTTGAACCCTGCGCATAGGCGTGCCCCACGACCGTGGTGCCGAAGATTTTTTCCAGCGCGGCCTTGTCCGCATCCACCGATGCGCGCATTTCATCCTCGCTGACAGCCCCCAGCGGTTCATGCCGGAAGCCATGGGTGGCAATCTCCATTCCCTCATAGACCTGGCACACCTCGTCCAGTGGAATTCGGTTGTGCTGCACATAGGAAAATGGCCACTTGTGCTTTACGCCTTCGGGGCAATCCTGAAAAGAGAAGGTTCCAAGTCCCTTCACCTCGCCGCGAGTGCCAAACAGGCCGGCATTGAGATTGAAGGTTCCTTTGAGCCCGTATTGCCTCATGAGCCGGATCACCCGTTTGTCCTGTTCCAGTCCATCATCAAAGCTGAGCGTGAAATACTTTTTCCCCATGCCTACACCTCCCCTGTCAGCTTTTGCAAATCATACGCCTGCGCCAGCAGCATTCCTCCGACCTGATTCGGGTGCAGGTGGTCCCCCTGGTGATAACGCTCGTCGGTGAACGAAGGATTTTTCTGATCGCGCAGCAGTGCATCCGCATCAAGCATATAATCGAACAGCGCGCTATCTCTGATCCATCCATTGATGCGGACTCTCAGCTCCTCCATCTCCCGGGTATACCCTTTTTTCACAAAACCGGTGCGGGGCGGAAGAGTCTGGGCAATCACCCGGATACCTGCCTTATGAAGCCGATCCACAATATCGGTTACGGCCGAACAATATTGTTCCAGCGAAATGACCGCCCCTGTCTTTTGGGAATAGTAGGCCACATCATTGACCCCCAACGCAAAAATCACTCCGCAGAGTTCTGAAAAACGGAGTACATCACGCTCAAAGCGAGAGACCCCTTTTTCCCCGTAGGAAGCCCCCATCAGGCCCGGAACATCATAAAGCAGGCAATTCCCGCCGATTCCGGCGTTCATCAGTGCGTAGTCACCGCCATACGCATCGAACAGACGCCTTTGCAACGGCTTTACCCAGCGGTTCATAGCCGTTATACTGTCCCCGAACGCCACGATGATTTTGGAAGGCTGACCGGTAAACACCTCGATCTGATCCATCCCGGGAATCGCTTCATAAAGGTTGTACTGTTCCATATATCTTTCCCGCCGGGGCGGGGGCAGCTCTCTGTCCGCCGTATGATTTCCCGGGTAGCTTACCGCATTTTCCTCGATCATATTGCTGTCCATGACCTTGGATGCATAGTAGAGTCTGATTTCCAGCTCTTCCCCCATCGTCACCGGGAGCGTCAACTCATCCGAATAGCAGCTTTCCCCCGCGGGGACCGTGAAAACACGGCTACCGTCCCGTGTGACGGTATGCATCTCTCCATGTGCCCACACGGTCAGTCCCCCAATGGTGTAGGGTTTCTTTCCATAGTGGTTGGAGAAGCGGACCCGAAGTTTCTCGCCCGAAACCTGGGATATCACAGAATACACCACTGTTTTTTTCTTGCCCGCCAAAAAGCCCATCGCAAAGGCAGGGGCCGCGGCTTGATGCCAAATTGGTGTCCAGTCCATCGTTATCCCCCTTTATGCCAACGTAATACTCAAGATGTCAAGCGTTCCCTTTCCCTTATACCGGAAATACAGCGGGCAGGAATCAATGGGGCGCCGGCTCTCCAACGCCAAACGTCTGGCGTTGAATTTTACTCCGGCGGTTGTCCAGTCGGCTGTCCCGGCAATAGGAATGGATGCTATGACAGGGCCTTTTTCCCCAGGTAAGAGTTCCAGCACGCCGCCTGCGCCGCGAACCGTTACAGCAATGTGGGTGCTTTCATTCAGATCAAAATATCGGAAGCCGGCAATACTGCCATTCTTCATTTTGGAAATATACGCCTTTGGTGCCGTCCTCTCGGTCTCTATGGTCACTTCCCGTTCCCCGGGCTCCGGTGGCTCGTAGTCCGGACCATCCTGGGTGATCTCGGGTCCGCCCATCGGGTTGCGCAGACCAAACGTTCCGGCATGGTGCAGGACGCAGGCAATGTAGGCCGGATAGGTCCCGGTTCCCTTCAAAGGGCCGCCATTCAATCCGCAGCTCGTGGACTCCACCATGCGGATGGTCCCGTCCGCACGGATCTCAATGGGCTCGGCTACCGCCTGCCGGTTTCGTTTGGCGCCATTGGTCGTTCGGTGGTCAAATATATACCATTGCCCGTGGACACATACCATACCGCCGTGGCTGTTCCCCATCGGATATGCCGCATTCATGAGCTTTCTTCCCTCCAGACCGATATCGCTTGAGGAGTGGATCGGTCCCTTGTGGATAAATCCCTTGTCGGGGAACAGGCTCATCGCGTAATTGAGACCGGTGATGTCCGTGGCCGGATAGACCAGATAATACCACTCACCGATGTGACGGATAGAGGGTCCTTCCCAATAATTCGGCTTCTTGGGATCAAAATCCGCCGGCATGATGATGGTTGGCTCGCTGATGATGGTCAGCATATCAGAGCTGAGTTCCATCACAAACAGCCCCTTGATCTCGTGGCCGAATTGTCCATTGGATTTCTGCCCGCTGCCTACGTAGAGAAAAACCCGCCCGTCATCATCCACCAGAACGGCCGGGTCAAACATAAACCAGTCCTCCGGCTTTGAGCCGTAGACTCGCCCGTCCGGGAAGTGAACATCGCCCAAGTATTGGTATTTTCCCGCAGGTTTGTCGCACACAGCGACCGATGTGATCGACGTATTGGCAACCGAATAGTAAAGGTAGTACCGTCCGTCTGTGCCGCGCACCACGTCCGGTGCATAGTAGGACAGGTTCTTTTTATTCCACGGCGTATCTTGCTTTTTGAAGATTACGCCTTCATACCGCCAGTCGGAAAGGTCATCTACCGGGGTTGACCAGCATACGTAATCGCCCTCACAGTATTCCTTGGCACCAAAGAGATCATGACTCCCGTAAATGTACAGCCGCTGACCAAATACTTTCGGTTCAGCATCCGGGATGTATTCCCAACTGGGGAGATAGGGGTTATAGCATTGCCGCTTCACAGATACTTCCTCCTTCAAAAATACTCAATTCCATGCTATACTGCCATAAAAGGGGGGATGCTCGCATGGAACACCTGTTTTTTGACAGCATTGATGAAATGCGGAACCAGACCGGCATCCATGGTCCGAACTATCTTCGCAACCATACGGCCGAACGGGACTATTTTTCTCCGTTGTCGATCGTAACCAGCATCCAGAAACCTCAGGAATACTTGTTTTCCAACTATATGGATGCATGGTCCTTTTGCGTTCACACCCCAAACAAACACGAATTCTTTCATGAGACCTACATGCACAAACATAATTTTTTTGAACTGATGTATGTGCAGCGGGGCCACGTCCGGGTGATGATCGAGGGGGCAGAGACCACCTATACGCAGGGGAACCTTTGTCTCCTCAATCGAAACACCATGCATCGTGAAACAGATATGTCGAACGCGGATATCGTTTACATCGGCATCAATGCCTCTCTGCTGACACAGTGGCCCAAATCATTTCCGCCACCCTTTCAGTACAAAAGCATTCTCAATCAGTTTTTCAGCGACAATTTGTCGGAACGTGCCGCCTATAAAAAGGACTACCTGGACTTTACCCTTTTAGGAACAGATACGATCCCGCAACTCACCCAGGAACTGATTCGTGCTTTCTCGGTCAAGCGGATCGGATATCAGTTTGACGTTTATTCCTCTCTGCTCCGGCTGTTTGGCGCCCTAGAGAATCCTGACATATACAAGGCAACACACATTTCGCTGGGGCACAGCCAAGAACTGATGGCGGTGGAACAAATCAAGAAGCTGATTGAAGCCCACCACGGGGCTATCCACCGGACCAATCTGGCGGAGGCACTCAACTACTCCTGCGAGCATATATCCCGCATCATCAAAACAAACACCGGATACACACTTAAAGCGTACTGTCAAAAGGTACAGATGGCCGAGGCGGCGCGGCTTCTGAGAACCACAGAGCTGCCGGTCTGCCAGATCGCGGCATCACTGGGCTATGAGAACAGAACGCAATTCTACAAAGTGTTTCAGCGTGAGTATGGTCTCACCCCATTGGAATACCGCCGACATATTGCGGAGGAATGAGCCTTACCCAGCACTGCAGCGATCCAGGCATTCCCGGATTTTTCATATGGATAGACTTGAGCATTGCTGTCCTCCTTGTCATTTCATCAGTTATTCTCCACCAGCAAAGCCCGAATTCGTGCAATTCCAACAATTCAATGATAGATTATTCCTTTGTATTCCACAATGACAAAAGGTCACCCTTTTTCAATTTATTGTATCATTTTGTTTCTTGACGACGAAACAAGAAAGAAAAAACACATTTTGTTACAGTGCGGTATGTGCCTTTTACAAAAATGGCGACAGAGATCCTCCTTGGCCTTTTAAAAGCCTTCTGGTGAGTACCCATAAGTTCTGTGACATTATCGAGTGTAACCGCAATTTCCTCAATACATCCACAAAAAACAAATCCGAACGCATCTGCAAAAGTATGCGTTCGGATTTTTCAGTATGGTGCACAATTAGCGACCGATCCCCGCGAGGCGAATGCAAGCGCTTGCACGGCGCATGAGCCCCCCCGAAGGGGTAGGGGCAGTCCCCTTTCTGACTAATCAGGCCACGGAGGGACCCGCGCACTTTCCAACAGTCCACTGGACTGTTGGAACCGGGCGGGACGCTGACCGCCCGGACGTGCTGTTCTCGTCCCCGTCTGCACCAGGCACTGCTTTCCCATAGGCGCAAACATAAAAAAAAACGCCCTACGTTTCCGTAAGGCGTCTTTTGGTGCACCATCGGGGACTCGAACCCAGGACCCACTGATTAAGAGTCAGTTGCTCTACCAGCTGAGCTAATGGTGCATATGAGGATTTTCGACGATACAGCGTCAAACCCTGTTTTGAATAGTTCAGCGGCTTCCAGCCTTAGTATTGGCTACTAACGCTGGTCGTCGATCTGCAGCAGGTTGCGCACCCCGGGAAAGGACGCCTTGCCCGCATTGGCCAGGTTGGGATTGAAGAGGTAGGCCAGGGACCGGTCCCCCTGGGACAGCACGGGATACCCGTTTTGCAGGGTGTTCTGCACAATGCCGGTGCGGGGCTTGTCGCTGCCGGTGTAATCGTTGACGCCGCCGTTGGGGTTGCGGGGGGCGGCGGCGGTGAACTGCAGCAGCTTGCCCGCGTTGATGTCCTGGTCCATATCCGCCGGGTTGACGTTGTCCGGGGCAAAACGGGTGGTGATCCAGTAATCAAACAGGTTGATGGTGGTGCCCACGGGGGATACAGTGTCGGTAAGGATGTTCCCGGCGGCCTGTGTGCCGGTCTCCCCTGCACCTGTCTCATTCTCCACAGCTGCTGTTTTAACAGAAGTTTCGGCGGTGGCGGTCTCCCCGCTGACAGGCACTGCGGCGCTTTGCTGCTGTGTCTGGTTTGGAATGGACGTTTCCGCCAATGCGGGCATCCCCGCCCCTGTGCAGGCCGCCGTCAGCGCCAGCCACAGCGCGCCCAGCCGTCTGACCCATCTTTTTCCAGTGTTTTTCGTCTTGCTCTCCACCTTCCCGGTCATATTCCCGCGGGAACCTTTCCCGCCATGACAGCATTATATTGGGCCGGGGGCGCGGTTTCTGACGGCTTGTGTCGCACACTGACGCGGCAAAAAGAAATGCGGTCCCTCGCTTTTTTTGCTGCGGCTTATCCTTCCGGCGATTGCACCGGCCCGCCGGGTGTGGTATACCGATTTCGTATGATGTATTGCCGCCCCCGCCGGGGACGGCCGATAAAAAAGGGGAAAGGGATCAAAGATGAAGATTGGTTTTGACAACGACAAATATCTTTCCATGCAGTCTGAGCATATCCGGGACCGGATCGCCCAGTTTGACAACAAGCTCTATCTGGAGTTCGGCGGCAAACTGTTCGACGATTACCACGCGTCCCGTGTGCTGCCGGGCTTCCAGCCCGACTCCAAGCTGCAGATGCTGCTGCAGCTGAAGGATCAGGCAGAGATCGTTGTTGTCATCAGCGCCGAGGACATCATCAGCAACAAGATGCGCGGGGATTACGGCATCACCTATGACATGGACGTGCTGCGCCTGATCGACGCCTTCCAGGGCGTGGGCCTGTTTGTGGGCAGCGTCTGCGTGACCATGTACACCGCCCACCCCGAAGTGGAAGCCTTTGAGCGCCGCCTGAACAGCCTGGGCATCCGCACCTTCCGCCATTACAAGATCATGGGCTATCCCAACGACGTGGCCCGCATCGTCAGCGACGAAGGCTACGGCAAGAACGAATACATCGAGACCCAGCGCCCCCTGGTGGTGGTCACCGCCCCGGGTCCCGGCAGCGGCAAGATGGCAGTCTGCCTGTCCCAGCTGTACCATGAATACAAGCGCAGCGTGAAGGCGGGCTATGCCAAGTTCGAGACCTTCCCCATCAGGAACCTGCCCCTGAAGCATCCCGTAAACCTGGCTTACGAGGCCGCCACCGCCGACCTGAACGACGTGAACATGATCGACCCCTTCCACCTGGAAGCCTACGGCGAGACGGCGGTCAACTACAACCGTGATATCGAGATTTTCCCGGTGGTGCATGCCATCTTTGAGCTCATCGCCGGCAAGAGCCCCTACCAGTCCCCCACCGACATGGGCGTGAACATGGCGGGCAACTGCATTGTGGACGACGAAGTCTGCCGGGACGCTTCCCTCAAGGAGATCCAGCGCCGGTACCTCAAGTGCCTGTGCCAGCAGAAGGTGGGCGCCCTGGTCAAGGAGGAAGAGCGGTTCAAGCTGGAACTGCTGCTGAACCAGGCGGGCATCGTCATGGGCACCCGGGCGGTGGAACAGGCCGCCCAGGCCCGGTCCGACAGCACCGGCGGCCTGCCTGCCGCTGCCATTGAACTGGCGGACGGCACCATCGTCACCGGCAAGACCGGCCCCCTGCTGGGTGCAGCCTCCTCCGCCCTGCTCAACGCCCTGAAACATCTGGCAGGCATCGGCCAGGAAGTGGACCTGGTTTCCGCCAAGGCCATTGAGCCCATCCAGATGCTCAAGACCAACTATCTGGGCAACAAGAACCCCCGCCTGCATACCGACGAGATCCTCATCGCCCTGTCCAGCTCCATTGCTGAGAACGAGTATGCGGCCGCAGCCCTCAAGCAGCTGCCCCAGCTCAAGGGCTGTGATGTACATTCCACCGTCATCCTGTCCAGCGTGGACTCCGACATGCTGAACAAGCTGGGCATGTACCTGACCTGCGCCCCCATTTACGAGGAAGAGGACCGCAAGTACCACAAGAAATAATCGCCCCCAACGGGACGAAAACAAACAGCAGCCTTACGCGGCAAAAAGCGTAAGGCTGCTGTTTGTTTTATCCCTTTTCAGAGGTGAACAATGCTTTTATGGATTGCGGATGGATATGGACCCCGACGATGTCTCCAGGATCAGTGTGCAGCCGCTTCCCTGGCGGTCCCATTCGTCGTCGTCCACAGACTGGCCGTTGAAGTCGATGTCTCTCCCTTCCGCTGTCACAGTGGGGTCGGCGGCCACCACAAGGATGTCGCCGGAGATCAAGTCGATCCGGGCCTGTTCCGTCACGGTTCCTTCGACCCGGGCACTGCCGGAGGTCGAATCCATCTCAACCCAATCGGCTGTACCGATGAATTCCATGTCCCCCGATGCGGTATCCAGGCCGACCTTATCTGCCTTTCCGGTAAAGGTCAGCCCGCCGGAGGTGGAGTTCATCGTCAGTTCTTTACACTGTCCGCCGAACTTTACCGATCCGGACGTACTGTCCACAATCACATTGCCGTCCACAACACAGTCCAATACCAAATCTCCCGCGACAGTGTCCACGCTTACGGAACCGCAGGATAACTCCGGCACGGTCACCTCTCCGCTGATGGTGGAAAACTGCAAGTTTTGCAAATCAGCTTCGGCCGGCACGGTGATGCACACTTCACCATACCCTGCGTTGCTGCTCTGGTTCGTTTTTTTGTGTGAAACGAGATAGAGGGTCTGCCCTTCCACACCGGCCCGCTCCACTATCTCATCATCGCGCAACGTATAGCGCAGCGCATAGGTATCCCCGGTCTCCACCCGGATATTTACCGCCGCCATATCCACCGAAATGTCGGTAAAGGGCGCCACCGTTCCGTCGTAACTCTGCAGCGCTCCCCCGCCGGCTTTCTGCGTATCCGACGAATCGGCCCCCTCATCCGGTTGGGCTGTTCCGGCATCCCTTGACAACGCGGATTCAGTGGTCACGGAGGGTTCTGCCGCCGTTCCGGGACGAAGGAACTTGAACGCCCCGATCCCCAGCGTCGCAACGGCAATCATGATGCCCGCCAGCACCGCAGCAGGCCGCACGCCCGTTTCCTCCGTTCTCTGCGGCGCGTCCTGCGTGTGTTTGCCCGCTTCATCTTCCAGAATGCGGGCTGCCAATACTTCCGGCGGGCCAAAATGTTCCCGCAATTGCTCCGCATCCAGAAGACCGCCTTCTTGCGCATATTCGCGGTAATAGGTCATGGTTTCCGCGCGTTCCGTCTCCGGCATCTGCCGCAGGTACTCTTCCAATTCTGCAAAATAGTCATCCGCTGTATGCATCCTTATTCCTCCAGCAATCCATCCATATCCGCTTTGAATTGGTGCCATTCTCTTTTCTGCTGGGCCAACAGCTCCGCCTCCGCTTCCGTAAGATGATAATACCGCCGGTTGCGTCCCTGAAAAGACTGGTCATAGATTGTCAGCATGCCGGCCTTTTCCAGACGCCGCAGCGCCGGATATAACGCCGTTTCGCTCACATCCAGAATACGGCGAACCTGACGCGTGATCTCGTAACCGTAGGTATCGCTATGCTGCAAAATACTCAGTACCACAAAATCCAGAATTGCACCACCAATCTGGAATCCCACTCCCTGATCGCCTCCCTCTTCATATTTATTATTTTATCGTATTATAAAGCGAATAATATAGACTGTCAATAGCTCTGCCCTGTATCAATTTGATGCATCATTCCACATACCGGCCAACCACCGTTTTTGGCCGTTCC
Source organism: uncultured Subdoligranulum sp. (assembly GCA_900545545.1). Lineage (GTDB taxonomy): Bacteria > Bacillota > Clostridia > Oscillospirales > Ruminococcaceae > Gemmiger. Next base: position 38,759 of record UQZO01000017.1, read on the forward strand.
GGTACAGAAACATTCTGCTTTTCCCCTGTTTTCTGCGAAAGTATGCCCAAAAGAGGCTTGCCGCGGCAAGCCTTTTTTTGTATGCCGAAAACCACTCGCTAGGCGAGTGGTTCAAAAGAAGGCTTGTGCCGATTATGGAGACAAAAAACTCCCTTTGCTAAAATAGGAGTGCGGTCTGCCAACTGCACAACTAAGCAAAGGGAGGTCATTCAAAATGAACGACGTAAATAGTTTATCGCATACAAGCTGGAATTGCAAATATCATATTGTGTTTGCCCCGAAATACCGAAGAAAAGTATTTTACGGGCAGAAACGGCGGGAGATAGGAGAAATCCTAAGAACGCTGTGCAACTGGAAAAAGGTGAATATCATCGAAGCAGAAGTATGCCCGGATCATATCCATATGCTGGTAGAGATTCCGCCGAAGTACGCGGTGTCGAGTTTCATGGGATACTTAAAAGGGAAAAGTAGCCTGATGATTTACGAAAAATACCCTGAGTTGAAATACAAGTATCGGAACAGGGAGTTTTGGTGCAGAGGGTATTACGTAGATACAGCGGGTAAAAATGCAAAGAAAATCGAAGAATACATCCGACGCCAGCTTGAAGAGGACCAGGCAGGAGAACAACTGACAATGGGAAACTTCTAATAAGCCCGTTTACGGGCGGCAAGTAACAAACTCTCGCGGCTGGCAGACCGTACCAACGCGACGTGACGCGTGCGCTAGTATTCCAGGGCTTCGCCCGTCTGTGAAAAACCCCCGGCTTTGCCGGGGGATATTTATTGTGCGTTGTACCATTTGACAGGGCATCCCGGGCTTGTTATAATTGCAAGCATTGATATTATAAGCTTTATTATAATATGCAATCTCATCATCTACCCTTTGTTTCGGAGGCCGCCATGGATTCCCTACATTATCTTTGGATGAAAACCTATCTGCAGATGAAGCGCCTGGTCAATGCCCAGGCGGGGGCTCTCGGGCTTTCTCCGGGGCAGCCCAAGATTCTGGAGCTTCTGGCGGAATACGGCGAACACGAACAGAAGGCCATTGCCGAATACTGTGAGATCGAACCGGCCACGGCGGGCAGCATCCTGCTGCGCATGGAAAGCGCCGGGCTGGTGACCCGGCGCAACCATCCCGACAACCGGCGTTCGCTGTATGTCTCCCTGACACCGGAAGGGGAACAGATGGCACAGAAAGTGCTGCAGATTTTTACCGCCGCAGAAAACCAGGTCACCGCCGCTCTCACCGGCGAGGAACGGGAACTGCTGCGGCAATTGCTGAAAAAGTGTATGCAAACTGGGAAAGGAAGTTTGGAATGAAGGAAAAAAGCATGCAAATGGGAAAACGGATCCTGCTCTACTGCGTGGGGCTGTTCATCATGGCGATGGGCGTTTCTTTTTCCGGCGCTGCCGACCTGGGCATGTCGCCGGTAAACTCCATCCCCTATGTGCTCAGTGAGATTTTCACCTTTTTGTCCATGGGCACCTGGATCATCATTATCTTTTCGCTGTACATTGTGATTCAGTTCCTCATTCTGGGGCGTGACCTGCAGCCCTGGCGGGTGCTGCAGCTGGTCTGCACCACCCTTTTCGGCTACTTCACCGATTTCACCAACATGTTGGCCGACCGCTTTCTGCCCGCCCCCGAAACCCTGAACCTGTCTGCAGCGGGCATCTACGGCGTGCGGCTGGTGTATCTGGTCATCAGCATGGCGCTCATCGCCCTGGGCATCCTGTTCTACCTGGCCCCCGACCTGATCTCTCTGCCCGGCGAAGGCATCATGCAGGTCATTTCGGAAAAATGCAACCAGCCCCTGCCCGTGGTCAAGATGTGCTTTGACTGCACCGTGTCCATCATCGCCCTGGTAATCTCCCTGGTGTATTTCCGCCAGTTCCACGGCATCCGGGAAGGCACCGTCATTGTCGCCATCGGCGTGGGCAAGATCCTGAGCCTGTACGCCCCGCTGAAACCGACGCTGCACCGTTTCATGTACGCAGCAAAGGCCGAATGAGCCGGTCTGAACAGATCCTTTATCCCCCCGCCTTGGCGGGGGCTTTTTCTTGCCCCCGGGGACGGGGTTCGCCATACAAAAAGCAGCAGCCTCACGCACCGGAAGCGTGAGGCTGCTGTTTTATGCCGCTACGGGATGTAAGGGAGAATGCAAGGTCAGGCGATCATCAGTCGTCCCAATCGTCGTCATCGTCGTCATCGTAGAGATCGTCGTGGTCGTCGTCGTAGAGATCATCGTCATAGATGTCATCGTCGTAGAGGTCGTCGTGGTCGTCATCATAGATGTCATCGTCGTAGAGGTCATCATCATCGTCGTGATCGTCGTCATAGAGGTCATCATCGTAGTCGTCATATACGTCGTCATCATAGAGATCGTCGTAATCGTCGTAAATGTCGTCATCGTAGAGATCGTCGTGGTCGTCGTCGTAGAGATCATCGTCATAGATGTCATCGTCGTAG
>UQZO01000018.1 GCA_900545545.1 uncultured Subdoligranulum sp.
CAGCGTCAGATGTGTATAAGAGACAGACCTTGTGCTCTTTGGCCGTCCAGGACGTTACCCGCAGGCGGAACACCGCCGTGGCACCCAGCATGCCCTCGCTCACCGGCCAGTCCGCCCGGCGGGTATAGTGCGCCATAAGGCAGTTCAGCCCGTGCAGCCGGGCGGCGGGGTCCTGCAGAAATTCCACCGTGCCCCGGCCCATCACGCTGCGGTAAGCGTAGGTGTACTCCTCCGCTTTGGGCCCCGGCACCAGCCGGTGGCCGGTGTCCATCTCAAAGCTGACGATCTTGTTTTGGCGCAGCAGCGTGATCTTTTGCCCTTCCTGGGCGCTGTGGAAGTAGAGCGTCAGCGTTTCGCCCTCCACCTCGCAGCCGAAATTCAGCGGCACGATGTAGGCGGCGCCGTCCTCATCCACCAGCCCCAGGCGGCAGCAGCCGCACTCCTCCACGATCTGCCGCATGGCGGCGAAATCCGTAATTTCCCGATCTTTTCTGCGCATGGTGCAAAACTTCCTTTCCGGTGCAAAACCTGCTACCACTATACCACGGCGGCCACCCGCCCCGCAAGCCGCCCGGGCAGTTGTAAAAACTTCGGCCGGGGCGGCGGTTCTCTTGACAGTGCATATTATTCGTTTTATAATACAGTAAAATAAAAAACATAAGCGGGGAGGCGACCGGGTGTGGGCTTTCAGATCGGTGGGGCCATTTTGGACTTTGTGGTGCTGAGCATTTTGCAGCACAACGATACCTATGGCTATGAGATCACCCGGCAGGTGCGCCGGATCCTGGATGTGAGCGAGACGGCACTGTACCCGGCCCTGCGCCGGCTGGAAAAGGCCGGGATGCTGGAAATCTACGACCAGTCGTTCCAGGGGCGCAACCGGCGGTACTATCACCTGACGGAAGCAGGGGCGGAGCTGCTGGCCCGGCAGACCGCCGAATGGCAGCAGTTCAAACAGGATATGGACGGATTGTTGGAGGGATAAATCATGCGTACAGCGGAGGAATATTTTGCAGAGCTGGCTCGCTGCCTGCAGAGCCTGCCGGAGGCAGAGCGGGAGGAGACCCTGACCTACTATCGGGAATACGCCCAGGAGGGCGGCCTGCTGGATGCCGAGCAGCTGCGGGAACATTTCGGCCCGCCCAGCGCGCTGGCGGCGCGGATTCTGGAGGACGGGGCAGGCAAGCGCCCCACAGGGCAGGCGGCCCAGACGGCCCAGGCTGCCCCGCAGCCGCCCCGGCAGACCCACCCGCTGGTGATCGCGGTGGGGATTCTGCTGGTGGTGGCGGTGCTGGCCAGCCTGATGCTGGGATTCCTGCACGCAGAACCCGAGGCCGAAGGGCCGCTGCCCACCGCTCCCGCTGCGCCCACCGCCCCGGCGGCACCGTCGGCCGACGGGACGGCCACCGCCGAGAACGCCGGTGCCCCGGGCCAGAGCTATGACGGCGCGGTGGAGCCTTTCACCGGGGTCGATGTGGACGTGGTGGCGGCGGATATCCGCATCGAGATCGGCAGCGGGTACGCCCTGCGCTACACCCTGCCCGACAGCGAGCGGGTGGAGCGGTGCGAGGTGAAAAACGGCACCCTGGCCCTGATTTCGAAGGATAAGAGCGATTGGCATGTGAACAACGGCATCGGGGAGGTGTGCATCACGGTACCGGCCTCCGCCGCGCTGAAAGACCTGAGCCTTTCCTGCGTGGGCGGCAGCGTTACGGTGCCGGAGATCACCTGCCAGGACCTCACCGTGGACAACACCGCCGGCAACGTGACGCTGGACTGCAAGGCCGCCGGCAACGTGATGGTGGACAGCACCGCCGGTTCCATGCGGTTCGGCGGAAGCTGCGACCGGCTGGAAGTGGACAACACCACAGGGGACCTGATCTTTACCGGCACCGCGGACACCGTGGTGATGGACACCACCTCCGGGGATGTTTCGGTGAGCGGCACCGTCACCCGGGAGATCCAGGCGGACACCACCTCCGGCGATATTGCCGTCACCGCCGCCGACCCCACGGTTACCGCCGACGGCCACAGCATCCGCTGGAACGGGGAGGAGATGCCCGGGGACGAGTGGTCCCGCCAGGGCACCGGCTGCGAGGTCAAGCTGGATACCGTCTCGGGCTCCATCACGGTGGAAACGCCGTGACCGCAAAGCCTGCCGGACTGCGGCACTCCGATACAAAATAACAGAAGTTTCCCCGGCCACCTCCCTGCGGAGGGGGCTGTTTTTGTTCTTGCAGCGCCAAAAATTGGCGGGCTTTTTTGGCCAATCTACTCCTTTACAGGGGTATGACTTCTATGGTAGGATGTACTCATGTTGCAGGAAGAAAACCGGCGCCCAACGGGCGGCGGGACCCTTTCTGCCCGGCGCGCCGGAACCCCGGCGGCCACGGAATTTACAAGGGTCGGGCGGCGGCGGGCCCGGCCGGAACAAAGGAGGCACCAGCATCCCTGCGCCGGATTCTACCCAAAAGGAGAAAAGAGGGCGATTTTTATGAAACGCAAATTCTGCGCGGCGGCACTGGCCGGTGCCCTGCTGCTGGGCACCCTGTCCGGCTGCAGCGGCGCTTCGTCCGACGGGCGGCAGATCATCCGCATCGGGCACAACCAGTCCACCAACCACCCCACCCACATCGCGCTGGTGGCGTTTGAGGAATTCATCGAGAGCAAACTGGGTGACAAGTACGATGTGGAAGTCTTCCCCAGTGAGCTGCTGGGCTCCCAGAACGAGATGGTCCAGCTCACCCAGACCGGCGCCATCAACTTCTGCGTGGCGTCCAACTCGCTGCTGGAAACCTTCAGCGACAACTACACCCTGTTCAACCTGCCGTACCTGTTCGCCTCCAGCGAGGCCTACCATGCGGCCATGGACGACGAGGCCATCACCGGCCCCATCTTTGAGTCCACCAAGCAGGCGGGCTTTGAGGCCGTGACCTGGCTGGATGCCGGTACCCGCAACTTCTACACCGTCAGTACCCCCATCAACACCCCGGCGGACCTGAAGGGCCTGAAGATTCGCGTCCAGCAGTCCCCCACCAACGTGCAGATGATGAACCTGCTGGGCGGCTCCGCCACCCCCATGGGCTTCGGCGATGTCTACACCGCCCTGCAGTCCAAGATCATCGACGGTGCCGAGAACAACGAGCTGGCCCTGACCGACAACGGCCACGGCGACGTCTGCAAATACTACTCCTACGACATGCACCAGATGATCCCCGATATCCTCATCGGCAACCTGGCCTTCCTGGACAACCTCAGCGAGGAGGAGCGCGCCATCTTTGACGAGGGCTTCGAGCTGGTGAACCAGGTCCAGCGGGAGGAATGGCAGACCGCCGTGGAGGCCGCCAAGGAGCGCGCCGCCAACGAACAGGGCGTGCAGTTCCTCTACCCCGACACCAAGCCTTTCCAGGAGGCCTGCGCCCCCATGCACGACGAGATGCTGCAGAAATACCCCGACCTCGCGCCCATCTATGACGCGATCCAGGCGTACAATGCCCAGTATCCGTCCACCGAATCCTGACAGGAGGTGCCACCCATGAAAGCAGTTCGCAATGCGCTGACCCGCACCCTGAATGTACTGGCGGGCGTCAGCTTTATCGCCATGGTGGTGCTGACCTGCTGGCAGGTCTTTACCCGCTATGTGCTCAAAAATCCCTCCTCCTGGTCGGAGGAACTGGTCTCCTACCTGTTTGCCTGGGCCAGCCTGCTGGGTGCTTCGCTGGTCACCGGGGAGCGCGGCCATATGAACATCCCCATTCTGGTGGAAAAATGCAGCCCCCTTGTCCAGAAGATCCTGGGCATCTTCGGGGAACTGGTGGCGTTTGCCTTCTCGGCCATCATTCTGGTGTACGGCGGCATCGCCATCACCCAGCTGGCCATGGGCCAGATGACCTCCTCCCTGGGGGTGCAGGTGGGCGTCTTCTATGTGGTCATGCCGCTGTGCGGTGTGCTGAATATGATCTACACCGTGCTGAACATTGTGGATATCTGCAAGGGCGGCACTACGGATGAAAAGGAGGCGGCATAAGCTATGGCCATCCAATCGTTACTCATCATTGTGGCCGTGCTGGCGGTGCTGCTCATCGTCGGCGTGCCCATCTCCTATTCCATCGGCATCTCGTCCCTCATCGCCATTTTGCAGACGGTGCCGCTGGAGGTTTCGGTCATCACCGGTGCCCAGCGCATCTTTGTGGGCATGAGCAAGTTCAGCCTCACGGCCATCCCCTTCTTTATCCTGGCCGGTAACCTGATGAACCAGGGCGGCATCGCCAAACGTCTGGTGAACTTCGTCATGGCTATCCTGGGCAAGATGCCCGGCGCCCTGCTGGTCACCAACGTGGGCGCCAACGCCCTCTTCGGCGCCATCTCGGGTTCCGCTTCCGCCGCCGCCGCTGCCGTGGGCAGCATGGTGGAGGAAGGCGAAAAGGAACAGGGCTACGACGAGGCCCTCTGCGCCGCCACCAACGGCGCTTCGGCTCCCTCCGGCCTGCTGATCCCTCCCTCCAACGCGCTGATTACCTACTCCCTGGCCGCAGGCGGTACCTCGGTGGCCGCCCTCTTCCTGGCCGGTTATATCCCCGGCATCATCTGGGCCGTGGCCTGCATGGTGGTGGCGGTGGTCATCGCCAAGAAAAAGGGCTACAAGGGTACCCCCGGCAAGTTTGATTGGAAAAACCTGGGCCGCGCCACCCTGGCCGCCCTGCCCTCCCTCTCGCTGATCGTCGTGGTCATCGGCGGCATCGTGGGCGGCATCTTCACCGCCACCGAAGGCTCCGCCGTGGCCGTCGTCTATGCGCTGATCCTCGGCATCTGCTACCGCAACATCACCCTGAAATCCTTCTGGAACATCGTGGTGGAAAGCGCCAAGATGAGCGGCATGGTGGTCTTCCTCATCGGCGTGTCCAACATTCTGGGCTGGGTCATGGCCTTTACCCAGATCCCCCAGGCCATCTCCGAGGTGCTGCTGGGCGTCACCCAGAACCCCGTCATCATCCTGCTCATCATGAACATCATCCTGCTCATCGCAGGTACCTTCATGGACGTGACTCCCGCCATCCTCATCTTTACCCCGCTGTTCCTGCCCATCGTCAAGACCTTCGGTATGGACCCCGTGCAGTTCGGCCTGATCCTGGTGTACAACCTCTGCATCGGCAACATCACCCCGCCCGTGGGCAACACGCTGTTCGTGGCCATCAAGGTAGGCCGCACCAGCCTGTCCAAGGTCATGCCGTATATGCTCATGTACTACGGCGCCATCCTGGTGGGCCTGCTGCTGGTCACCTATGTGCCGGTCATCAGCCTGGGTCTGCCCCAGCTGGCGGGACTCATCTAACCCGCCTCAAAGAGGGCAACAGGCCCGCAGGTTGCCGCCTGACACCATTACAGATACTTTTTTCGGCTTTTGCCCCCGCCTGCCGGCGGGGGCTTTTTTATGGTACAATTTGCAAAAACGGTGCTTCGTTTGGCGGGTCACCGTCGTTATACCCAGTGAACGGTGGTGAAACAATGGAGCAGGCGGAACTGGAAGCGCTGGTGCTGGCGCATTATGAGGAGATCTATGCCTATTGCTGGCGGCATCTGGGCCAGCGGGAACTGGCCCAGGACCTGACCCAGACGGCCTTTCTGCGCTTTTGGCAGCACCGGGACCGCTACACCCACGACGGCCGGGAGCTGAACTACCTGTACACCATCGCAGGCAACCTCTGCAAGGACTGGTTCAAGCGCAAAAAGCCGGTGGCCATCGACGACCTGCCCGAGAACCAGCGGGACCCCGCCGTGCCCCCGCCCGACCGGGACACCGCCCTGACGGTGCGCGCCGCCCTGGCGGCCCTGCCCTTTGAGCAGCGCAACACCGTGCTGCTCTACTATGACCGGGGCTTCACCGCGCCGGAGATCGCCGCCATCACCCACACCACCGTGCCCACCGTGCGCTACCGCCTGCTGCGTGCCACCCGGCGGCTGCGCGAACTGCTGAAGGAGGAACTGCCATGAAACCCCAACCCCGTGAAACCGACTGGGCGGACCTTCTGCGCCGGCAAACCCCGCCCGCCCCCGACCCGGCGGCCGCTGCCCATACCGTGGAACTGCTGCGCACCCTGCCGCCGCCCCGGCCCACCGGCTGGGCCTTTGTGCGCACCCAGGCGGGTTTTATCCGCAAACGGATGTGGGCCTTGCAGTTCGCCGTGCTGGCGGGGGTGCTGGCCCTGGTGGCCGCCGCCGGCAGCGACGGCGTCTATGCCCTGCGGCAGTACGCCCTTTGCGCCGCCGCAGCCCCGCTGCTGCTGGTGGCCAACGTGCAGGACCTGGCCCGGGTCTACCACAGCGGCATGCTGGAACTGGAACTGGCCACCCGCTACAGCCTGCCCCGGGTCACGGCGGCCCGGCTGCTGGTGTTCGGCCTGTGCGACGGGGTGCTGCTGGGCGTTCTCGCCGCGGTGGGGGCCGTCATCAGCCGCACCGACCTGTGGGTGGTGCTGCTCTACTGTGTAACGCCGTTCTGCTGCGTCAGCGCGGTGTGCATGGTGCTGCTGCGGCATCTGCGCCCGTCGGTGTTCAGCAAGGCCGCCCTCGCCGTGGCCGCTGCGGCCCTGGGGGTGCTGGTGCTGCCCTTCGGCTGGCTGCAAAGCCACCTTTACGGGCTGGACGCCCGGCCTTTCTGGGCCGCGGCGCTGGCAGTATCGCTGGCGGTGCTGGTGCAGCAAAGCCGCCGCCTGACCCGGGACGGCGTGCCCACGACTTTATAAACAGGAGGAACATACCATGCGGGAATTGCAGCTGGACCATCTGACCAAGTGCTACAAAGATTTTGCCGCCGTTAAAGATGTGACACTGACGCTGGGCGGCGGCGTCTACGGCCTGCTGGGGGCCAACGGCGCCGGGAAAACCACCCTGATGCGGATGCTCTGCGGCATTCTGGAACCCACCAAAGGCACCGTGCGCTGCGGCGGGGCGGACATCGCCCGGCTGGGGGAGGAATACCGGGCGATGCTGGGGTATCTGCCCCAGGATTTTGGCTGTTACCCCGACTTTACGGGGGCGGAGTTTCTGCGGTACATCGCGGCGCTCAAAGGCCTGACCAGGGCCGAGACCAACCGCCGCACCGCCGAACTGCTGGACCAGGTGGGCCTGGGGGACGCCGGGCGCAAAAAGCTGCGGGCCTACTCCGGCGGTATGCGCCAGCGGCTGGGCATCGCCCAGGCCATGCTCAACGACCCCCAGATTTTGATTCTGGACGAACCCACCGCGGGGCTGGACCCCCGGGAGCGGGTGCGGTTCCGCAACCTCATTGCGGACTACGCCAAGGGCCGCACGGTGCTGCTCTCCACCCACATCGTCTCCGACGTGGAGGCCATCGCCGATGAGATTCTGCTCATGAAACAGGGCCGCATCGAGGAGCAGGGCACCGTGCCCCAGCTGGCCGAAAACGCCCGGGGCAAGGTGTGGACGCTGCACACCGACGCCGCCACCGCCGCCAGACTGGAAGCGGTGTACACGGTGGCCAACCTGCGCCACGAGGGGGAGGGGGTAGAGCTGCGGCTCATCACCGCTGACCCGCCCGCAGGGGCGCAGCCTGCCGCGCCCACGCTGGAGGATGTGTATCTCTGGTACTTTGCCGAGGAGGAGAGGGTACAATGACTCTTGTGTGGTGGGAACTGAAAAAGATCCTGCGCCGCCCTTTGACCAAAGTGCTGCTGGCGATCTGCCTGGCGCTGGTGGTGGCGGAATCCGTGGCGCTGGGGTTTGGGAACTACGGCTTCGGAACGGCGGTGGCGTCCCCCACATGGGAGGCCCGCACCCGCATTGTGCAGGCTACCCGGGACGCTGCCGCCTGGCACGGCCCGCTGACGGCGGAAACCCTGCTGGCCGCCCGGGACGACTGCCGGAAAAGGCTGACGGATGCGGAGGACCTGTCTGCCCCCGGGGCCTTTGTGCAGGGGGATATCCTCTATCTGGCGGCGGAGGCCCTTACCGAAGAAGGGCGCATCACCTGGCCGGACTGGCCCGCCCAGGTGACCGCCCTGGACGATGAGACGCTGACCGGGCTGTATGCCCTGTGGGACAGTGCCATGGAACGGGACATCCAGAACCGACCCGAAGCCTGGCAGCCGCCGCTGCGGGCGCTGAAAGCCCGGGTGCAAACCCCCTTTGTCTACGACTGGGTGGACGGCCACTACGGGGAACTGGGCATGATGGACAATCTCATGTTCCTGGTGGGGCTGCTGCTCTGCGCGGCGCTGGCGCCGGTCTTTTGCGCCGAGGTGCGCACCCGGGTGTACACCATCAGCCATTGCGCCCGCTATGGCCGGGGGCGTCTGGGTGCTGCCAAGGCGGGAGCTGCCCTGCTCTTTGCCGGGGGCGGGTTCGCGGCGCTTATGGGGGTGTTTGTAGCCATCCAGATCGCCATGTTCGGGGTGCGGGGGCTGTCGGCCTCGGTACAGGTGGCGGCGTTCCACTGTCTGCTGCCCCTGACCCTGGGCCAGACCGAAGCTCTGCTGCTGCTCTGCGGGCTGGTATCCTGCCTGGCGGGGGCTGCCATCACGGCGGTGCTTTCCGCCCGGATGGAAAACGAGTTCCCGGTGCTGCTGTGTCTGTTCGGGGTGCTGGTGTTCCTGCGGGCGCTGGCTACCGGCGGGCTGCTGCGCGGTGTGCCCGACGCGGTGGTCCAGACCCTGCCCTTTTTGACCCATTTAGGGGACCTGACCGGCAACACCATGATCACCCTGCCCGGAGGGCAGGCCGTGTTGATCGCCCTGTATCGGCTGGCGACCCAGCTGCTGTATCCGGTGGTGCTGCTGCCCCTGGCCCGGCGGGCCTACGTCCGCCGCCAGGTGCGCTGAAAGGAGGTTGTTTCTGTGAGCCTGTACCGATGGGAACTGAAAAAAATATGGAAACGCCGGTCCGCCCGGGTGGCCCTGGCACTGATGCTGGTGTGGACGATGGCGGCCATTCTGGTCAATGCCTTTTACAACAACAGTTACAAGGTGGACGGCGTGACGCCTTGTGTGCCCGGCCCCGCCGAGATCGCCAACCAGCTGGCCTGGGCGGAACCCTGGCGGGGCGAACTGACGGGGGAGCAGCTGGCCGCCGCCCAAGCCACCGTCTACGATCTGTACCACGACCCCGCCAACCGCACCCCCGACGGCAACCTGACCAGCGATTCCTACAATGCCGTCATCCGGCCTCTGGGCGGCATGACCAACACCTTAATGAACATAGCAGCCGGTGTGTACAGCCTGCCCTATGCGGCGTGGGGGGAACTGGAACCGGACCGGCTGCTGACCTACTACGACGACCGGACCGGTGCCGTGGACCGCTGGCTGCAAAGCCAGTGCAAGGACCCGGCGGACCGGGCCGTGTTTGAAGCCCAGGAGGCCCGGGTACAGACGCCCTTTGTCTACGACTGGTACAGCGGGCAGGTTTCGGTACTGCAGACCATCCAGGATACCATGCTGGGGGTCTGCCTGCTGCTGGGGGTTGCCCTGGCGCCGCTGTTTTGCGGCGAGGTGCAGTCCGGCGTGCTGGCGGTGAGCCATTGCACCCGCCAGGGCCGGGGCCGTCTGGCCGCTGCCAAGGTGGGGGCCGCCCTGACGGTGGCCGTGGGGACCTGGGCGGTGTCCAGTGCCCTGCTGGTGGCGTCCCAGCTGTACTTTTTCGGCACCCGGGGGCTGGATTGCCCCATTCAGCTGCTGAAACCCCTGGCCACCGCGCCGCTGACCTTTGGGGACTGCGAGGTCTATGCCCTGGTGTTCGGGCTGGCCTGTTGTCTGGGCACCGTGGGCATCACGGCGGGGTTATCGGGGGTGGCGTCGGCCAGTTTCCCGGTGATGGCCGGGGTGTTCGGGCTGCTGGTGCTGCTGCCCATGTTTGGCGGGATGTTGCCCTGGGCCGTGCAGCAGGCGGTGGCGCTGCTGCCCTCGGCGGGGGATTATTATGATCTGTTCCGCCAGAATCTCTATCACATCGGGCCGCTGCGGATATGGTCCCCGGTGATGCAGCTGGCCGTGCAGCCGCTGTATCTGGCAGTGCTGGCACCCCTGGCCTGGCGGGTATATACCCGGCGGCAGGTAAAGTGAACCCCAAACAATCAAAAAAAGGCGCCCCGGCGGGGGCGTCTTTTGCTGTATTATCGGGGGCGCAGGGCTTGGGCGGCCGCGGCGATCTGGGTTTCGGTGGGGGGCCAGTAGAAGGTGATGATCATGATGCGCCCCGGCCAGACCACCAGGTACTCATCCAGCACGCCCTGGCTCCAATGGCGCTGATACGCCGCCTCGGCACCCCAGGGGGCGGGGTCCACCGGCTGGTAGCTGTCCCGGAACACTGTGCCGTCGGGCTCTGGTTCATCCTGATGTTCGTTTAGCAGGAAATGCAGCGCGGCGTTTTGCACCGGGGGCAGCGGGCTGTCCACAAGCTGGTATTCCAGCCGGGCCGCCTGCGGGGCGGTGCTGTCCAGCGCGTACTGCGTGCAGGTGGTGCTGCGCAGCAGCGGCGACTGCTCCACCACCCGCCGTTTGCTCCAGCGGGCATCCTCCCCGGTGAGGGCTTCGAGGGTCAGGGGCAGCGGGTCGTCGTAGACCGCCTGGGATCTCCCGTTGACGGTGTAGTGGGCTGCGGGCAGTGTATACCCCGGCAGGGGCAGGACCCCCTGCAGTACCGCGGCGGCCCAGCCGAGGGTGGCTGCAAGGCAGGCACCCCACACAAGGGCGATCGTCACACCCCTGGCGAACCGCCTGCTGCGGCCCCGGGCCAGCAACCGGCGGCGCAGAGGCCAGGCCAGCAGCAAGGCTGCCGCAGCCGCCAGCAAGACCCACCGCAGCAGCGGCTGATAGCACAGCAGCAACCCAAGGGTGGCGGCCAAAACCGCCGCCGCAAAGCCCCGCCTTAAGGCTGAGGGATACGGCGGTGCCGGGGGCGGGGCGTCCTGGCGCAGGGCCTGCCGCACCCGGTTTCGCTGCCGCAAAAGGCCGGGCAGCCGGGCTACAGACAGGACCAGCAGTTCTGCCAGCAGCAGGTTCAGGACCAGGGCGTGGCCTTCCGCCAGGCCGTACAGCGGCGCGGAAAACAGCTCCGGCAGGCGCAGGGTCAACAGAAGCAGCACCGCCACCGCCAGGGTGACGGTCTGGCGAAGGGTGCTGGAACATTCGGTCAGCAGCGCTTCGTTCTGCACCCGATGAGACGGAACGGGGGACGGTGCTTCGGGGGCGGCGGCATAATACAGCTGCAGCGCGCCGCGGCGGGGACCGGCCGTCCATCCTGCGGGAAGGGGACGGTCCGGCGGCGCGTAAAAGGCGCAGGCTTGCCGGTAGCCTGCCCGGTTGGGGCGGCAGCGCCACAAAAAGAATCCCAGGGATTCCACCTGTTGGCCTTTTTCCAGCAGGGCGCGGGCTTCGGCGGCCACCAAGGCGGGGTCCGCGGTGGCGGTACGGTGGAAAATCCAGCGGCGGTCTGACATGATACTCACATCCTTTTTGAGCGGCGCAGGGCGCCCCGATTCGGGAAGGTATTTTCACTATACCATGATTCTCCCAATTCCACAAGGCAACGCCCTTTTCTGTGCAAGAAAATGCAGGAGCAGGGCGGGGATTTATCCCCGCCGTGGCACCTTGCGGGAAACGGCGCTTTTCCGGCGGGGTCAAGACCCCGCCCTACGGCGCAAACTTTTATATACCCAAAAAAGGCATGGTCCGCAGACCATGCCTTTTTTGTTCAGAGTTTCTTTGCCTGCTTTCTTTGCAAAGAAAGCAGGAGCTCAGCGGCTTTGCCGCAGCACCAGGCACTCGTAGGGGCGCAGGGCGGTGCGGGAGCCGGCGGGGTAGTTGCCCAGCAGCAGGGGGGCGTCCTGCCAGCCTTCCGGCAGGGCAAGGGCCGTATCATGGCCGGTGAGATTGCAGACCACCAGCAGTTCCTCCTCGTCGGTCCAGCGGCGGTAGGCCAGCAGGTCGGCGTTGTCGGGGCAGAGCATCTCGATGCGCCCTTCGCTGATGACCTTGTACTGCTTGCGCAGCGCCACCAGCGTGCGGTACCAGCTGAAAATGGAATCCGGGTCGTTCACCTGGTCGGCGGCGTTGATGGCGGTGTAGTTATCCACCACCCCGATCCACGGCGTGCCGGTGGTGAACCCCGCATGGGGGGCGTCGCTCCACTGCATGGGGGTGCGGCCGTTGTCCCGGCTGCGGGCCGCCAGAATCTCCAGCGCTTCGTCTGCCGTGTGGCCCTGCCGCTGCAAAATTTCGTAGTAGTTCAGGCTTTCCACGTCCCGGTACTGGCCGATGGACGTGAAATGGGCGTTGGTCATGCCCAGCTCCTCGCCCTGGTAGATGTAGGGCGTGCCCCGCATGAAATGGGTGGCCGCGCCCAGCATCTTGGCGCTCTCTTTCCAGTAGCGGCCGTCGTCGCCGAAGCGGCTCACCGCCCGGGGCTGGTCGTGGTTGCACCAGAACAGGGCGTTCCAGCCGTCGTGGGCCTGCATGCCTTCCTGCCAGTGGGCGAAAAGCTCTTTCAGCGCCATCCGGTCGGGAGGCATCAGCGACCATTTGTCGCCGTTCTTGTAATCCACCTTCAGGTGGTGGAAGTTGAAGCACATGGTCAGCTCGTGGCGGTCGGGGGCCGTGTAGCCGATGCAGTTCTCCAGCGTGGTGCTGGACATCTCGCCCACCGTCACCATGCCTTCGATGCCGCCTGCCGCCACCAGCTCCTGCAGGTAGCGGTGGACGTTGCGCCCGTCGGTGTAGAACCGGCGGCCGTCGCCCTCGTAGTCGTTCTCGAACACTTCCGGCTTGGAGATCAGGTTCACCACGTCGAAGCGGAAGCCTTTGACGCCCTTGTCCTTCCAGAACCGCAGCACCTTGGCCAGCTCCGCCCGCACGGCGGGATTTTCCCAGTTCAGGTCGGCCTGGGTCACATCAAACAGGTGCAGGTACCACTTGCCCAGCGCCGGGACGTACTCCCAGGCGTTGCCGCCGAACTTGGACACCCAGTTGGTGGGCGGCGTGGCGGAGGAACCCTCTTTGAAAATGTAGTAGTTCTGGTAGGTTTCGTCCCCGGCCAGGGCCTTCTGGAACCAGGCGTGGGCGGTGGACGTGTGGTTGAACACCATATCCAGCATCAGGCCGATGCCCCGCTTGTCCGCTTCGGCGATGAGTTCCTCCAGGTCGGCCATGGTGCCGAACCGCGGGTCCACCGCGCAGTAGTCGGCCACATCGTAGCCGTTGTCCCGCTGGGGGGAGGGGAAAAACGGCGTCAGCCAGAGGTAATCCACCCCCAAGGCCGCCAGATAGTCCAGCTTGGCGGTGACGCCCCGCAGATCGCCCAACCCGTCGCCGTCGGCGTCATAGAAGGATTTGGGGTAGATCTGGTAGACGACCTTGTCCTTGAAATTTGTCATGGCAGGAAACCTCCCGATAAAATTACTGGATGCCTTTCTTTTTGCCCACGGCCACCGTCAGCACAAAGGGCACCACGATGGCAATGAGCATGCAGAGGGCGAAGCTGAGCATGGAAGCGGGCTGGATGGACAGAATGCCCGGCAGGCCGCCCACGCCGATGGCGTTGGCCGTGGTGGAAGTGGCGGTGCAGACCACCGCTGCCACGGCGGAACCCACCATGCCGCAGAAGAAGGGGAACTGGAGTTTCATGTTGACGCCGAACATGGCGGGCTCGGTGACGCCCAGATAGCAGGAGATGCAGGCCGGGATGTTGACTTCCTGGGCGGAGGCGTTCTTGCGCTGCAGGAAGATGACGCCGAGGACGGCGGAACCCTGGGCGATGTTGGACAGGGCGATCATGGGCCACAGCATGGTGCCGCCGAAGTCGGCGATGAGCTGCATGTCAATGGCGTTGGACATATGGTGCAGGCCGGTGATGACCAGCGGGGCGTAGATGAAGCCGAAGATGGCGCCGAACACCACGCGGAAGGAACCGGAGATGCCCGCATAGACCACAGCGGAGATGGCGGAGCCAAGCTTCCAGCCGATGGGGCCGAGGACGAAGTGAGCGGCGACGACTGCCAGCAGCAGGCTGCAGAAGGGCACCACGATCATGGAGACCACGGCGGGGCAGATCTTGCGGAAGAATTTTTCTAAGTAGACAAGGGTGAACGCCGCCAGAATGGCCGGGATGACCTGGGCCTGGTAGCCGATCATGTTCACCTGGAAGAAGCCGAAATCCCACTGGGGGATCTCAGCAGCCGGGGTGGAGGCCACCGAGTAGGCGTTGAGCAGCTGGCCGGAAACCAGCGTCAGGCCCAGCACGATGCCCAGAATCTGGGTGGTGCCCATCTTTTTGGTCACCGACCAGCAGATGCCTACCGGCAGCATGTGGAACACCGCCTCGCCGATGAGCCAGAGGAAGCTGTCCATGCCGGCCCAGAACTGGCTGATGTCACACAGGGTCTTGGTGCCGTTCTCGAACAGGTAGAGGCTGTCGATACAGTTGCGGAAACCCAGGATCAGACCGCCGGTGATGATGGCGGGGATCAGCGGGGCGAAGATCTCGGCCAGCGCCGTCATGATGCGCTGCAGGGTGTTCTGGTTCTGCTTGGCGGCGCTCTTTACCGCGTCCTTGGAAACACCCTCGATGCCCGACACCGCAATGAAATCGTTGTAGAAATCCGACACTGTGTTGCCGATGATGACCTGGAACTGACCGGCCTGGGTGAAGGTACCCTTGACCACCTTCATGCCCTCGATCTTGGGGATATCGGCCTTGGCGGGGTCGTTGAGCACGAACCGCATCCGGGTCACGCAGTGAGAGACCGCCGCAATGTTTGCCTTGCCGCCTACGTATTCCAGCAGCTGGGTGGCGTCCTGTTGGTATTTGCCCATAAGTATTTCCTCCTTCAATCAGATAACTTGTTCAGACAAGTTCCGTTTGCAAGTATGAGTATACTCTACTTGTTCAAACAAGTCAAGGAAGCGGGAAGAAAATCCACGCAGAAAAGCACATTTTCGGCGCAAAGCACAAAGAAAGGTCTTGCGTGTTGGGCAGATTCACGGTATACTGAAACCAATGTTTGAACAAGTTGAGGTGTGATTATGCCGAAAGCCAAGTTTGAGGGCATCTACCGCAGCATCAAGAAAAAGATCGAGGCGCAGGACTACCCCTACCAGTCGCTGCTGCCGTCGGAAAATACCCTGATCCGGGCCTACGGGTGTTCCCGCAACACGGTGCGCCGGGCGCTGGGGGAGCTGATTGCCGACGGTTACGTGCAGCCCATCCAGGGCAAGGGGGTGCGGGTGATCTTTCAGCCGGTGGGCAAGACGACCTTTATTATAGGCGGCATCGAAACCTTTCAGGAGACCGCCCGCCGCAACCATCTGCAGGCGGTCACCCGGGTGATCCGGTTCGAGAGCATCGTGGCCGACGAAGCCCTGGCCGCGGAAAGCGGATTCTCGGCGGGAGATTCCCTGTGGGCCGTGGAGCGGGTGCGCTATCTCAACGACAAGGCGCTGATCCTGGACGTGAACTACTTTTTGCAGGACCTGGTGCCGGGGCTGACCGCCGACATCGCGGCCCGGTCCATCTACGAGTACATCGAGAATGTGCTGGGCATGCAGATCATCACCAGCAAGCGCAAGATGACGGTGGAGCACGCCACCACCCGGGACGACCGGCTGCTGGACCTGGACGGCTACGACTGCGTGGCGGTGGTGACCAACCATACCTTCAACGCCGACGGGCTGCTGTTTGAGTACACCCAGTCCCGCCACCAGCCGGATTATTTCTGCTTCCAGGATACCGCTACGCGGCGGAAGTAGGGCGGGGATTCATCCCCGCCGCGGGATGTTTTCGCTATTGCGTACAAACGGGTTGGCCGTAGGGGCGGCATACATGCCGCCCGGGCGGTTTGCCCGTTATATCCGCGTAACCTTTAGGTGCCGCTTTTTGACCGCGCAAAAAGCGGCGGAAAAACGCGCCGCTACTTCCGGGGCGCGGGGCACGGCTCAAGGGGCCTGCGGGCCCCTTAAGAATCCCCGGGGCTTTTTGGATGTCGCCCGAGATGGTTCCCGTTTCTGGCAGCGATGAATGCTCTAGCAACCATCCCACCCGTGCCCACCGTGTGAGCTCATCCGGTCTCCGCGATTTAAAATCCCGTCCGCCTTCGCGGACGGGCCCTGGCCGGGAATGGGTGGTTTTCTCGCGGTACCCTGCCTCATCCTATTTATCTCCATCCGTAGGGCGGGGTCTTGACCCCGCCGCGGGATGTTTTCGCTATTGCGTACAAACGGGTTGGCCGTAGGGGCGGCGTATACGCCGCCCGGGCAATTTTGCGGTTGCCGTAACGTTGCCGGGCCCACAAAAGGCGGCACTTTTCCCGGCGGGGTCAAGACCCCGCCCTACAGCCCACTCATGAGAAAACGGTTGTTTTCCCGCTGCCGCTCTCTCACGGGGTGATCGTTTGGAGTTTCTTTGCCTACTTTCTTTGCAAAGAAAGTAGGTGCAAAGAAAGTAGGATACTTGCTTTGGCGGGCGGGGGCATGGTATCATAAAGGCAACACAAGACCCGGTGTACCCCGGCGGAAATTCCGCCCGGCGGCGCACCACAAGGAGGTTTTCTGCGATGAAACGTATTATCACCATCGGCCGTGAGTTTGGCGCCGGCGGCGGCGAGCTGGGCCGCCGCCTTGCCCGGGAACTGGGCATCGCCTACTATGACCGCGATATCATTCTGCGCACCGCCAAGGCCAGCGCCCATTTAAGCCCCGAACAGGTGCGCCGCTGGGACGAGCGGGTGCCCCATGAATTCGGCTTTACCCAGAGTTTGTTCAACTTCTACGACAAACCGCTGAGCGAGGAACTGTGGAACGCCCAGGTCAAGGCCATCCGGGAAATTGCCGACAAGGAAAGCTGCGTCATCGTCGGCCGCAACGCCGACTACATCCTGCGGGAATTCGACCACTGCCTGCGGGTGTTCGTCCACGCCGACCGCAACTGGCGCCTTTTGCACATGCGGGAACTCATGCCCGATACCCCCTTCGACCAGCTGGAAGCCGACATGGACTCCGCCGACCGCGCCCGCCGCAACTACTGCGCCAAACACACCGGCCAGATCTACGGCGACAGCCGCAACTATGACCTGACGCTGTGCACCAGCCGCCTGGGTCTGGACAAGGCTTTGGAACTTTTGCTGTGTGCGGCAAAGGAACTGTAAGCAAAAATCGGTCGAAACTTAAAAAAAGAAACCGAAAACGGCTCTGCAACTTGACTTTTCATAGAAAAATGCTATAATAACAAAGTACGATGCAGGGAAACTATCAAGGACGATAGCATCCGTATGGATTGCTGTCGCCCTTTTTTGTTACCCGGGCATCCGCGCGGCCGCGGGCCGTGCAATCTGTATAGAGAGGAACGAGAATACTATGAAAAAACTGCTTGCATTGGGTATGGCTGCCATGATGGCACTGTCTCTGGCTGCCTGTGGCGGCGCCGCTTCTTCCAGCGAAAGCACCTCCTCCGAGGCTTCCACCTCTGAGGCCGCTACCGCCGAAACCGCCGGTTCCGACAAGACCTGGGTCATCGCTACCGACACCGTTTTCAAGCCCTTTGAGTACACCGACGCCAACGGCGATTTCGTGGGCATCGACGTGGACATCGTCGCCGCCATCGCCGAGGACCAGGGCTTCCAGTATGAAATGAAGAGCCTGGGCTGGGACAGCGCCATCGCCGCTTGCCAGGCCGGTCAGGCTGACGGCATGATCGCCGGCGCTTCCATCACCCAGGAGCGCAAGGACTCCGGCTGGCTGTTCTCCGACGGTTACTACACCGCCACCCAGACCATGACCGTGGCCGCCAATTCCGACATCACCGGCTTTGACGGCCTGCAGGGCAAGACCGTTGCCGTCAAGACCGGCACCCAGGGCGCTGCCTATGCCGAGAGCCTGAAGGATCAGTACGGCTTCCAGATCACCTACTTCGAGGATTCCCCCACGATGTACCAGGCCGTTCTGGGCGGCCAGTGTGTGGCCTGCTTCGAGGATACCCCCATCATGCAGGCTTCCATCAAGGACGGCGGCCTGGCCCTGAAGGTGCTGGAAGATACCGCCAATGAGGGCGGCGACTACGGCTTTGCCATCTTCAACGCCGATAACCAGGAACTGCTGGATATGTTCAACGCCGGTCTGGCCAACATCAAGGCCAACGGCACCTACGACGAGATTCTGGCGAAGTACCTCGGCTAATTTCGCGCGATGCGCTCAAAAGGGGCAACAGCCGCGCACGGCAATTGCCTGACGCGTCTGTTTCCCCCTTTGGATTCCCCTTCGACAAAATTTGACCCAAAACCGCGCACTCGGCGCGGGCGCCTCGCACACAATTTTGGGCCAAATTTCCCTGGAGGTGTCGCCGTCGTCGGCGCATGTCCGCCAACGGCGACTGCTTTTAAAATTCCAGGGACGCCTGTTGTCGCAGGCGTCCCTGTTTTTCGCGTCCCTGATATTTTCCTCGAAAGGAGAGTTCTGCCCTTGATCCAGATCCTTACCACCTACGGCGGCCTGCTGCTGGCGGCCATGGGCCAGACCCTGCTGCTGGCTCTGTGCGGGTTGTTCTTCGCCTGCATCCTGGGCCTGATCTTCGGCCTGCTCAGCGTCGTCAAAAACCGCGCCGCCAACATCATCTCCATCATCTTCGTGGACGCCATCCGCGGCGTGCCCATGATCGTGCTGGCCTACTTCATCTATTTTGGCGTCCCCTACCTGCTCAATACCATTCTGGGCTTTGGCGGGGTCACCCTTACCGCCCTGCAGGCCGGTACCATCTGCCTGGCGCTGAACTGCGGCGCCTATATGGCCGAGATCATCCGCGCCGGTATCGAGAGCGTGGACAAGGGCCAGATGGAAGCCGCCCGCAGCCTGGGCCTGCCCTACTGGCGCGCCATGTTCCGCGTGGTGCTGCCCCAGGCCATCCGCACCATGATCCCCAGCATCATCAACCAGTTCATCATCACCCTGAAAGATACCTCCATCCTGTCGGTCATCGGTTTCCCCGAGCTGGTCAACACCGCCAAGAACGTGGTGGCCAACTCCTTCATGTCCTTCCAGGTATGGGCGATCGTCGCTGTGATGTACCTCATCGTCATCACCCTGCTGTCGGTGCTGGCCAAGAAAGTGGAAAGGAGACTCAACCGTGGCCGTGAATAAGAACAATGTCAAGATCCATGTCTCCCACCTGAAAAAGAGCTTCGGCAATCTGGAAGTGCTCAAGGATGTCTCCACCGATATCTATGAGGGCGAGGTCGTCGTCATCCTGGGCCCCTCGGGCTCCGGCAAATCCACCTTCCTGCGCTGCCTCAACCGCCTGGAAGAGATTACCGGCGGCGAGGTCATTGTGGACGGGCATGACCTGACCGACAAGAAAACCAACATCAACAAGGTCCGCGAAAACGTGGGCATGGTGTTCCAGCACTTCAACCTCTTCAATAACCTCAACGTCATGGGCAACATGATGCTGGCCCCCACCGAGCTGAAAAAGGCCACCAAGCCCGAAGCCAAGGAAAACGCCCTGCGGCTGCTGAACCGCGTGGGTCTGGCCGACAAGGCCGACGCCTACCCGGCCCAGCTTTCCGGCGGCCAGAAACAGCGCGTGGCCATCGCCCGGGCGCTGGCCATGAACCCCGACATCATGCTCTTTGACGAGCCGACCTCCGCCCTCGACCCCGAGATGGTGGGCGAGGTACTGCAGGTCATGAAACAGCTGGCCGCCGAGGGTATGACCATGGTGGTCGTCACCCACGAGATCGGCTTTGCCCGCGAGGTCGCCAGCCGCGTCATCTTTATGGAAGGCGGCTACATCGTGGAGGAGGGCACCCCGGATGAGGTCATCAACCATCCCAAACAGCCCCGTACCATCGATTTCCTGAGCAAAGTTCTGTAAAAATCCGGCAGGAAAGGGCAAGTTGCCCGGTTCCTGCCGCTTTTTTTGCGTTTTCCCTTGCACAAACGCGGTTTTTGCGGTACTATAAAAAAATACCGTTGGTTTGCCGCTTTAGGGCGGTAAAGATTGTGCGTGAGGGAACCACGGGTATCATTACAGGGAGGAAGACATTATGAAAAAACTTATCAGCTTGCTGCTGGCCGCCGGTATGGCCGCCAGCCTGGCCGCCTGCGGCAGCACCGCTGCCACTACCGATTCCGCTGCGGCGGATTCCAACGCCGACGCCGCTTCCACCGCGGAAGCCGCCGAAACCACCGACGGCGAGAGCGATCTGGCTTACATCAAAGAAAAGGGAAAGATGACCATCGGCTACACCGTCTACGCCCCCATGAACTACACCGACGAAAACGGCGAGTTTGTGGGCTTTGACACCGAGCTGGCCACCGCCGTCTGCGAACAGCTGGGCGTGGAGCCGGAATTTGTGGAGATCAACTGGGATACCAAGATCGTGGAGCTGGATGCCAAGAGCATCGACTGCATCTGGAACGGCATGACCCTGACCGATGACATTCTGGCCAACACTGCCTGCACCGAGGCCTACGCCAAGAACGCCCAGGTCGTTGTGATGAAGGCCGGCAGCGGCTACACCTCCACCGCCGACCTGGTGGGCAAGACCGTGGTGGCCGAGGCGGGTTCCGCCGGTGAGACCACCATCCAGGAGGACGAGAACCTCGCCCAGGCCGACTACATCAGCAAGGGCGTGCAGACCGACTGCCTGATGGAAGTGGCTGCCGGTACCGCCGACGCCGCCGTGCTGGACCTGACCCTGGCTTCCGCCATGATCGGCGAGGGCACCGACTACGCCGACCTGGAGATCGTGGATGAGCTCAACGCCGAGGAGTACGGCGTGGCCTTCCGCAAGGGCAGCGATGCTGCCGCCGCCGTCAACGAGGCGTTTGCTGCCCTGAAAGAGGACGGCACCATGCAGACCCTGGCCGACAAGTACGGCCTGACCCTGGCCGAGTGATGGGCGAGGCGGGTGTAATTTGGGGCCGCCTGACCGAAGCGTTCTGGCTGAACTGCCAGCTCTTCGGCCTGACGCTGCTGTTTGCGGTGCCGCTGGGCCTCGTCGTGGCTTTTGGCTCGATGAACCGGTTTGCACCGCTGCGCGGGGCGGTCAAGACGTTTGTATGGATCATCCGCGGCACCCCGTTGATGCTGCAGATTCTGGTGATCTACTTGGGCCCCGGCCTGCTGGGCTTTGAAAGCCCCTGGCCCTCGGGCTCCAGCGGCCGTCTGGTGGCCGCCGTGGTGGCGTTTGCCATCAACTATGCCTGCTATTTCTCCGAGATCTACCGCGGCGGCATCGAGGCGGTGCCCAAGGGCCAGACCGAGGCCGGGCAGGTGCTGGGCATGACCCGCAGCCAGATTTTCTTTAAAGTCACGCTGCTGCAGGTCATCAAGCGCATTCTGCCCCCCATGGGCAACGAGATCATCACCCTGGTCAAGGATACCTCTTTGGCCAACGTCATCGCCAACAAGGACATCATCATGATGGCCAAGGAGTACAGCGCCAAGGGCCTGATCTGGCCGCTGTTCTCCACCGCCATCTTCTTCCTGGTGTTTGTGGGCGCGCTGACGCTGCTCTTCGGCTGGCTGGAAAAGCGGCTGGCTTATTTCCGCTAAGGGGGTACGGCTATGGCATTATTGGAAGTGGCCGGTATCGGCAAAAGCTTCGGCAGTACCGCCGTGCTGCGGGATATCTCCTTTACCCTGAACGAGGGCGAGGCCATCGCCATCATCGGGTCTTCGGGGTCCGGCAAAACCACGCTCTTGCGCTGCCTGAATTTTCTGGAAACGGCGGATACCGGCTCCATTACGGTGGCGGGCGAAACGCTGTGGAGCGCCGACGACGCCCGCACCCAGAGCGAGGCGGCTATCCGCAAAAAGCGGCTGCATTTCGGGCTGGTGTTCCAGAACTTCAACCTCTTCCCCCAGTACACGGCGCTGCAGAACGTCATGCTGGCGGGGGAGCTGCTGGCCAAGGAACGCCCCGACTACAAACAGCATAAAAAGGAAATTCTCGCCGAGCTGGAAGAACATGCCCGGGCACTGCTGGCCGATATGGGCCTTTCGGACCGGGCGGGGCATTACCCCCACCAGCTTTCGGGCGGGCAGCAGCAGCGGGTGGCCATCGCCCGCGCCCTGGCGCTGAAACCCGATATCCTCTGTTTCGACGAGCCCACCTCGGCCCTGGACCCGGAACTCACCGGCGAAGTGCTGCGGGTGCTGCGGGATCTGGCGGCCAACAAGACCACCATGATCATCGTCACCCACGAGATGAAGTTCGCCCGGGATGTGGCGGACCGCATCCTGTTTATGGACGGCGGCGTGGTGGTGGAACAGGGCCCCGCCAAGGAGGTCATCGACCATCCCAAGGAGGAGCGCACCCGCCAGTTTTTGGCCAATTACGGGAAATGACCTACTTTCTTTGCAAAGAAAGTAGGCAAAGAAACTCCAACCATTTGCCCGGAAAAGGGCAATCAGGAAAAATCCCGCGGCTTGCCGATGCAGGGAAGCAAGGCAAAGAAACTCTAAAGAAAAAGGCATGGTCAATGACCATGCCTTTTTGGTGTATGGGGAACCGGTAGGGCGGGCGCCTTGGCCCCGCCGTGCAAGTGGGCTGTTATTGCGATGCGGTGTGGGGTTGTAGGGGCCGGGTATACCCGGCCCGGGAATGGAGCGGCAACTGCAAAATTGCCCGGGCGGCCTATAGGCCGCCCCTACAAACAATCCATAAATAAGCAATATCGGCCAAATCCCGCGGCGGGGATGAATCCCCGCCCTACATCCCCACAAAACGTTTTTTCTACCTGAAAAGGCACGGTCATACGACCGTGCCTTTTGTTTAGAATTTCTTCGGTTCCTTCTTTGCAAAGAAGGAACAAACAGGCATTACAGTACGCCGTTCAGCCACTGCATCAGGATGGGCTTGGGCATAAAGCCTACCTGGCGGGCCACCGGCTGGCCGTTCTTCAGCACCACCAGCGCCGGAATGCTGGAAATGCCGAACTGCTGGGCCAGGGCCAGGTTCTCGTCCACGTCGATGCCGTAGAACAGGGCCTTGCCCTGCAGGTCCTCGCTGGCGGATTCCAGCACGGGGGCCAGCATCTTGCAGGGGTTGCACCAGGTGGCGTTGAAATCCAGCACCGCCACGTCGGCGGCCAGGGCCTGGCTCAGATCATTCTTGTGCACTTCGTATACCATATTGCATTACTCCTTTTCCTTGCGCTTTTGGGCGGCCAGGTACTCCACGGCGGCCAGGGCCGCCACGTTGCCTTCGCCCGCGGCTTTTACATACTGGTAGGGCAGGCCCACGGCGTCGCCGCAGGCAAAACAGCCCGGCAGATTGGTTTCCATCTTGGCGTTCACCGCCACGTGCCCGCCGTTGCCTTCCAGCCCCGGCACCAGCTGGGTGGGGGCCATGGCATCCCGCAGCAAAAACACCCCGTCCACCGGGTATTCCCCGCCGTCGGTGTGCAGCGCCGTGACCAGCGTTTCGCCGGTGACGGCGGTGGGCTTCTCCCGGATGACCTTTACCGCCGCGGGTAGGTCGGGTTCGCCGTCGTAGAGGGGCAGGTACAAGACCGATGCCGCCACCTCCGCCATATAGGCGGCCTCCGGCTCGGCGGCCGGGCTGGACCCGATCACCGCCACCGCCTTGCCGCGGTAGAGCGGCGCATCGCAGGTGGCACAGTAGCTCACCCCGCGGCCCAGGAACTCCTCCTCGCCGGGCAGGGGCTTGCCCTGCACCACGCCGGTGGCTAAGATCACCGCCGTGGCCTCATAGGTTTCGTTCGCCGTCTGCACGGCAAAATAGTCCCCCATGGCATAGACGGCGTTCACCCGGGCTTCGGTCACTTCGATGCCCATGGCGTCCAGATGCTTCTGGAAAGCCGCCCGCAGCGCCTCGCCGCTCACGTCGGGCAGGCCGGGGTAATTCTGGATCTTGTGGGCCTTGCCGATCTTCTCACTCAGCTCTTTGCTGCCGAACAGCAGCAGGCTCTTGCCCCGGAGTCTGGCGGTGATCGCCGCCGAGACCCCCGCGGGGCCGCTGCCTATGATGGCAATATCTACACGCGCCATAGCGTCACGCTCCTTTGGGGAAAATGCCGGGCCGCCGAAAGAGCGGCAGCATTTTCCAATTCCTACAATATCAGTATACTATAGTTTGCCCCGAATACAAGCCCCCGGCTGTGAATAAAGTGTAAAATTTATCATTACAGCTTATACAGGTCGGTGTACTTGGCTTTCAGGTAGTCGGTGAAATAGTGGGGGTCGAAGTCGCCGCCGCACAGGCTCTTTACCAGCCAGGCGGGTTCCTTCAGGTTGCCGTACTTCCACAGCCGGTCGCACAAAGCGTCCTTCAGCGGCTGCAGATTGCCCTCGGCCCACTGGGCATCCAGGTCCATGGTCTTGCGCAGGTCGGCAATGGCCTGGGCGCCGTAGGCGCTGCCCAGCGCATAGCTGGGGAAGTAGCCCATATCGCCCATGGACCAGTGGATATCCTGCAGACAGCCGTGGGCGTCGTCGGGCACATCCACGCCCAGGTACTCCTTGTACTTGGCGTTCCAGGCGGCGGGCAGGTCCCGCACCGCCAGGGTGCCCTGCATCATGGCCTTTTCCAGCTCGTAGCGCACCATGATGTGCAGCGCGTAGGTCAGCTCGTCGGCCTCGGTGCGGATCAGCCCCGGCTCGGCCCGGTTCACGGCGCGCCAGATCTCCTCCTCGGTCACGTCGGCCAGCTGGGTGGGGAACAGCTCCCGCAGGGTGGGGTAGAGGCAGTGCACAAAGGCGCGGCTGCGGCCCACGTAGTTCTCAAACAGGCGGCTCTGGCTCTCGTGCAGGCCCATGGTGGCGCCGCCGGTGATGGTCGTATAGTCCAGCTCGGGGGCGATGTGGCGCTCATACAGGGCATGGCCGCCCTCGTGGGCTACGCTGTACAGGTTGGAGAACATATCCCGGGGCATATAGTGGGTGGTGATGCGCACATCCCCGCGCCAGAACTCGGTGGTGAAGGGGTGCTCGCTCTCGGCCAGCAGGCAGTGCTCCGGCTCCAGGCCCCACAGCTCCATGACCTTTTTGGAGACCTGCTTCTGGGCGTCCAGGGGCCAGTCCTGGTCCAGGAAATCGGTGCGGATGGGGGCACCGTGGTCCCGGATGGCGGCCAGCAGCGGCACGATGGTCTCGCGCAGGGTGGCAAAGAATTCGTCGCACTGGGCGATGGTCAGGCCGCGCTCGTACCGGTCCAGCCAGACCTCGTAGAGGTCACGGTCGGGGGCAAAGTAGTGGGCCTGGGCGCGGCGGGCTTCCACGATCTTTTCGAGATAGGGCGCAAACAGCGAGAAATCGTTGGTGCGCTTGGCCTTGGTCCAGGCCGGAATGCTCTGCTGCACCAGTTTGGTGAAGGCGGCGTATTCTTCGGCGGGGATCTTGGCGATCTCGTCATACTGGCGCTGCAGTTCCCGCACCTCGGCGGCCTGCTGCTCGTCCTCGGCATCGGCGGCGGCCTGGCGCAGCAGGGCGGCGGTGTCCTCGTTCACCAGCAGGTCAAAGCTGGCGCGGCTCAGCACCTCGCAGGCTTCGGCACGGCCGTCGGCGCTGCCCTCGGGGGCCACGGTCTCGGCGTCAAAGTCGATGGCGTTCAGGGCGTAGCGGTAGGCGTACAGCTGCTTTTCCAGCGCCCGCAGGCGCGTGATGGATTCTTTCATAGGGTTGCACCTCGTTTTTTGGAATAGGATGTCACTGTCTGTTATTCTACCACACAGCGGCAGCATTTTCCATTGTCAGCGGCAGGAATTTATGGTATTGTGATAGTACAAAAAGCAAAAAGGGGGTATGCCGCCATGCCGCAGCAGCCGCTGGTCAGCATCATTGTGCCGATCTATAACGCACAGGATCATATTGCACGTTGTGTCGAAAGTATTCGCCGCCAAACCTATCAGAACCTGGAAATTCTGCTGCTCAACGACGGCAGCCAGGATGTGAGCCTGCAGGTATGCCAGATGTACGCCGGGGTGGATAAGCGCATCGTCCTCATCGACAAGGCCAACAGCGGGGTGGCCGCCACCCGCAACCTGGGGCTGCAGTATGCCCGGGGCAAGTACCTGCAGTTTGTGGATGCCGACGACACCATTCTGCCCAACGCCACCGAACTGCTGGTGGACCGGGCGGAGCGGTATAACGCCGACCTGGTCATCGCCCACTACAACCGCATCACGCCGCCCCGCCCCCGCAGCGAGGAAGCCGAGGCCAAACGTCCCCGCCCCCATCGGCCCGACAAGGTGCAGACCTTCGGCTTTTTGCTGGAAGGCACCATGAACAAGGAGGAATTCGCGGCCCGGCTCATGCAGGAACCTGCCAGCTTCTACTACGGCGTCATGTGGAACAAGCTCTACCGCGCCGATATCGTCCGCGCCCACGAGGACATCGTCTGCGCCGAGGAGCTGGACTGGTCGGAGGACCTCTACTTCAATCTCAGCTACATCCGCTATGCCGAGAGCTTCTATGCCCTGTCCACCCCCATCTACAACTACTACAACACCCCGGGCAGCGCCGTGCACACCGTGCTCAACCCCGTGAACGTGGTCACCACCCGGGCGGCCCTCTTCAACTACTATAAAGAATTGTACGAACATATGGGTTTGTACGAGGAATATAAGACCCAGATCTACAAATACCTCGTCGCGGTGGCCGAAAGCTGACGCGCCGGGGCAAAGAAAGGAGCATCACCATGAAACGTTGTCCCAAATGTGGGGCCGCCTGCCCGCGGCCCGGCCAGAAATTCTGTTCCAACTGCGGCGCACCCCTCTCGGAAACGCCGCCCCAGGCCACCAGCAGCTGGCCCCCGGCGGCCTTTGTCCACCGCAAACACCTTTCCATGATCGCCGGCGGCGTGGTGCTGGTGCTGGTGGTGCTGGCCCTGGCAGGGGTACTGCTCTTCAAGGGGATGCGCGGCCAGGAATCCCAGCCGGTGACCGCCGTGGTGACGGGGGAAACCGCCGTGGACGAGCTGTCCGAGGAAAAGCGCCTCTACCTGGAAAACCTGACGGCGGTGGACGGCATGAAGATGACTGAAAACGGCGTGCCGGTGGACTACTATGTGGCCGAGGACGGTCGGGTCTACCTGGACCGCACCCAGATCACCCAGACCGACACCCTGCTGCGGGCCATTGTGCCCAGCGGCGACGGCTGGCAGACCGCTCTGGCGCTGGTGTCCAAGCCCAGCAACGCCACGGCGTCCTTCGGTACCATGACCCCCTGCGATGAGGAAGGCTACAACGACCCCGACGAGGAATACCTGGACGCCATGCTCTCGGTATATTACAAGTCCCAGCTGAAAGCCTTCAACACCCGCAAGACCGCCGACCTGCGCTTCTCCACCGACAACAACACCAAAGGGTGGGAGGGCGATATCACCATGGGCGCCTACGATGCCGTGGAGTACAACGGCGACAAATCCGATATGGTGTTCGCCACCGCGGGGCTGACCTACGGCGAATACTCGGTGACGCTGAACGCGGCGGGCCAGTGGACCGGCGTCAACCGCAACACCGGCGAAACGGAATCCGGCACCGATTACATGACCATCCAGGCCATCTGGCAGGACGGCATCTGGAAAATCGACCGCTGCATCCCCTGCACCGAGGAGGAGTACAACAACGGTACGCTGAAAATTTCCGTAAACTGAACCGAACATTCGGGCGGGGCCTTGGGGCCCTGCCCCTTTTTTGCCGTTTTACGGAAGCAAAACCGGAAAAAAGGATGACTTTGCCGTCGGTTTCTGGTACAATCATTCTATCTGTCATAGAGGGAAGGAAGGATAAGCGTGGATATTCTGTTGGTGATGCTGGCGGGCATGGCCGTGGGGCGGTTCCTGTTCCCGGCCAAGGCCAAGCGCGGCAATGAACGGGTGGCGCTGCTCTGCACGCTGGTACTGATTTTTTCCATGGGCGTGATGCTGGGGCAGAAGGACAATTTTTTGCAGGACCTTTTCTCCCTGGGCGCGGCCAGTTTCCTGATGTTTCTGGTGCCCACGGTGGCTTCCACGGTGGTGGTCTACCTGCTCACCGAGCGGTTCCTGGTGAAAAAGGACCGTAAAGGAAAGGAGGATGCCCAATGATGGTACTGCTGACCATCGGCGCCCTGCTGCTGGGCCTGGCTTACGGTTTGTCGGGGCTGGAACTGCCGGTGGTGACCTTCCTGAGCGGTCACACCGACGCCGTGCTCTACCTGCTGATGTTCTCGGTGGGCATCAGCGTGGGCATGTACCGGGGGCTGGCCGCCAAAATCCGGGAATATCATCTGCGCATCTTCATCATCCCGGCGGGGGTCATCTTCGGCTCGGTGGCGGGCGGCGTGCTCTGCGCCATGCTGCTGCACATGCCCTGGAACTACGGCGCGGCCATCGCCGGCGGCATGGGCTGGTACAGCCTGGCCGGGGCTACCATCGGCCGCCTGGTGGGCGCCGAGATGGGCAGTGTGGCGTTTTTGAGCAACCTGATGCGGGAGATTTTCTCCTACCTCATCATTCCCTGCATCGCCCTCAAGCTCAACTACTATACCAGCATCGCCCCGGCGGGCGCTACCAGCGAGGATACCACCCTGCCCATGATGCTGAAATATACCAACGAGGAGACGGTGGTGCTGTCGGTACTCAACGGCATGATCTGCTCTTTGGTGGTGCCGGTGATCATTTCCATCTGCCTGTAACAGGGCCGGGTGTTCCTTCTTTGCAAAGAAGGAACCGAAGAAATTCCAAAGAAAAAGGCACGGTCAGAGGCCGTGCCTTTTTTGGAGCAGAAAACCCGTTTTGTGGGGGTGCAGGGGCCGGGTATACCCGGCCCGGGAGCGTTGTGGCAGCCATACGATGGCCCGGGCGGCCTGTAGGCCGCCCCTACGTTCCACCCGCAGTGGGGTGCTGTACGGCCCTTTTTGCAGGGAAGGACCAGAGAATCCCATAAAAAATCCCCCGCAGGGATTCCCTGCGGGGGATTTTTGATTAGAGTTCTTTTGGTTCTTTTCTTGCAAGAAAAGAACATACAAGGCCCATCACCGGCCGATGGGGGCGCACTTGTTGGCCAGCCAGGCCTTTTCCTCGTCGTTCAGGCGGGGGGCCAGCGTCTCGTAGACGTGCTGGTGGAAGTTGTTCAGCCATTCGATCTGCGGGCGGGACAGCTCGTCCACAATGACGGGGGTGGTGTCGATGGGCACCACGGTCAGCGGGGCAAAGCCCAGCCAGTGACCGTACTGGTTGTCGCCCAGGTCCACGCACTCCAGCTCGTTCTCGATGCGGATGCCCACCTCGTCGGTCTCATACACGCCCGGCTCGTCGGTAATGGTCATGCCCGGCTTGAACACCACGCTGTTGTTGGGGCGCAGGCTCTGGGGGCCTTCGTGCACGCCCGAGATAAAGCCCACACCGTGGCCGGTGCCGCAGCGGTAGTTGATCTTGTGGGCCCACAGCGGACCACGGGCAAAGCTGTCCAGCGCAAAGCCGGTGCAGTAATCCAGGAACACCGCACGGGCCATGTCGATGTGGCTCTGCAGGGTCCAGGTATAATACTTGCGTTCGTCCTCGGTCAGGGGACCCACGGGATAGGTGCGGGTGATGTCGGTGGTGCCGCAGTCATACTGGCCGCCGTTGTCCACCAGCAGGAAGCCTTTGTGCTCGATCTTGCTGTTGACCTCGCCCTCGGCATGGTAGTGCATCATGGCGGCGTTGGGGCCCCAGGCGGCAATGGCCGGGAAGCTTTCCTCCAGATACCCCTCCTGCTCGGAACGGCGCTTGATGAGCATCTTCTCGATGTCGGTCTCGTAGAGGTCCTTGCCCTCGGCCAGGGCCTTCTCCAGGTCCATCTCAAACCGCACCACGGCCACGCCGTCGCGGATGTGGCATTCCCGGATGTTCTCCAGCTCCACCGGGTTCTTCACGCCCTTCAGCGCAAAGATGGGGTCGCTGCCCGCTACCGTCTTGTAGGCGGACAGGGCGGTGTACAGGTCGTAGTTGGTGGCTTTCTCGTCCACCAGGAATACTTCGCCCGCGTCCACCTTGCTCACGGCGTCCAGCAGGTCGGTGTAACCGCGCACCGCCACGCCGTTCTCCGCCAGGGTGGCGGCGTCGGCGTCAGAAAGACGGCCCGGCGCCACAAACAGCGTGCAGTCCTTGGAGGTGACCAGTGCATAGGCCACCGCCAGCGGCGTGCAGGGCAGGTCCCGGGCACGCAAGTTCAGCAGCCAGCCCACGCAGTCCAGGCCCGTCACGGCCAGCGCCGTGGCACCGGCCTTCGCCAGCTCGGCCCGCACCTGGGCGATCTTCTCCGCCGCCGTAGCGCCGGTCTGGGCGGTGGTCAGCAGCTCACAGGGGGTGTCCGGCAGGGAAGGACGGGCGCCGGAAGCATCCCAGATGGCACTGGCCACGTCCTGGCTCTTGAGGACCGCACCGTTCTTGGCCAGCACGTCGGCATACTGGTGGGCCAGGTCGGCGGGCACACAGCTGCCGTCCAGCAGCAGGGTCTGGCCGTTGGTCACATGGGCGGCCAGATACTCCGCAACCGTGGGCACACCGGCGGAACCGGCGTGCATGCACTCGATCTCGGTGCCGGCCAGCTGCTTGTCGGCCTGCACATAAAAACGGCCGTCGCACCACAGGGCCGAACCCTCCTGGGTCACCACCAGGGTGGAATTCTCCCCT
The DNA here is from genome assembly GCA_900545545.1 of uncultured Subdoligranulum sp. Taxonomy (GTDB): domain Bacteria; phylum Bacillota; class Clostridia; order Oscillospirales; family Ruminococcaceae; genus Gemmiger. The sequence goes on from UQZO01000018.1 coordinate 30,617, forward strand.
GTAAAGCCGGAGAACCAGGGCAGGGCGTTGTAATAATCGGGCAGGTACTCGCTGCAATGCGGGTCGCTGGTCATGAGCAGTACGGCGTCTGCACCCGCCGATTTGGCGGCGGCACGCAGCGCGGCAATCTTTTCATTGGTCGTCAAGTTCAACACTCCCTCTAACAGATGTAGATAGTTTCATGATACCACGTTTTGTAAAAAGGTCAAGCGGGCACAATATTTGCAAAAAGTTCAAAAAAACGGGGCCAAAAAGGGCCGAAACCCCTTGACGTGTTTGTTATAATGGTATTAGCAGTTAGTTTGTGCGACTGCCAGAACCAACCAATTCAGCGAAACAGAGGTGCCATCATGGCAGAGAATAAGACCAAAATTGATATTTTTTCCGGCTTTCTGGGCGCAGGCAAGACCACGCTCATCAAAAAACTGATCCAGGAGTGCTTCGCCGGGGAGCGCATCGTCCTGATCGAAAACGAATTCGGCGAGATCGGCATTGACGGCGGCTTCATGCGCGAGGCCGGCATCCAGGTCAACGAGCTGAACTCCGGCTGCATCTGCTGCTCCCTGGTGGGCGATTTCCGCGAGGCGCTGAAAAAGGTCGTGGAGACCTATCACCCCGACCGCATCCTCATCGAGCCCTCCGGCGTGGGCAAGCTCTCCGACGTGACCCGCGCCGTGGAAGGCGTGGCCGAAAGCCTGCCGGTGCTTCTCAACAGCTTTGTTACCGTGGCCGACGTGAACAAAGTAAAAATGTATATGAAGAACTTCGGTGAGTTCTACGATGACCAGGTCAGCCATGCTTCCTGCATCATCCTCAGCCGCACCGGCAACGCCAGCGAGAAGAAGATCGCCGACGCCGTGGCCCTGCTGGCCGAAAAGAACCCCACCGCCACCATCGTCACCACCGACTGGACCGCTCTCTCCGGCGCCCAGATCGTCTCCGTCATGGACGGCAAGCGCGACCTGGTGGCCGAGCTGCTGGCCGAGGCCCGCGCCGCCAACGAGGCCCATGCCGGGGAGGACGAGCATCATCATCATCACCATCATCACCATGAGGATGGCGAGGAGCACGAGTGCTGCCATCATCACGATCATGACCACGAGGAGGGCGAGTGCTGCCATCACGACCATGACCACGACGAGGAGCACGAGTGCTGCCACCACGATCATGAGCATCACGAGCACCACTACGATGAGCACGGCGTCTGCAGCTGCGGGCACCATCACCATGACCACGACGCCGACGAGGTGTTCACCAGCTGGGGCCGGGAAACGGCCCACAAGTTCAGCCGTGCGGTGCTGGAAGACGCCCTCACCAAGCTGGACGGCGGCGAGTACGGCATGATCCTGCGCGCCAAGGGCATTGTGGACGGCGGCGAAGAAGGCTGGCTGGAATTCGATATGGTGCCCGGCGAGCACGAGATCCGTCCCAGCACCCCCGACGTTACCGGCAAGCTCTGCGTCATCGGTTCCAAACTCAAGGAAGCGGACCTTGCGGCATTGTTCGGCCTGTAAATAAGAAAGGAACGCAGCTATGGCAAAACAGATTCCGGTCTACCTGTTTGTAGGCCAGCTGGAGAGCGGCAAGACCAAGTTCATCCAGGAAACCATGGAGGACCCCCAGTTTGATTCCGGCGACAAGACCCTGCTGCTGGTCTGCGAGGAAGGTGAGGAGGAGTACGATCCCGATCGCTTCGCCTTCGGCGGCGTGCATGTGGCCCAGCTGGAAGACAAAAGCGAACTGACCCGGGAAAACCTCACCGCGCTGGAAAAGAAATCCGGCTGCGGCCGTGTCATCATTGAATACAACGGCATGTGGCTGATCCAGGACCTGTACGACGCCATGCCCGACAACTGGCTGGTGTACCAGTGCCTGGCCACCGCCGACGGCACCACCATCAAGACCTACGCGGGGGACAACGCCATGCGCTCCCTGCTGCTGGACAAGCTGCGCGGCAGCGAGCTGCTGGTGGTCAACCGGGCCGAGCAGGTCAACGACGAGGAGAGCCGCCAGCTCATCCACAAGCTGGTGCGCCAGGCCAGCCGCCGCTGCGACATCGCCTACGAGTTCGCCGACGGCAGCGTGGGGTATGACGACATCCCCGACCCGCTGCCTTTTGACATCAACGCCCCGGTGATCGAGATTCCCGAGGAATTCTTCGGCATCTGGTACATGGACTGCATGGACGATGCCAAAAAATACGACGGCAAGACGGTGAAATTCCTGGCGCAGGTCTGCCAGACCAACCGCGCGGGCAAAAACAGCTTTGTGCCCGGCCGTTTCGCCATGACCTGCTGCGTGCAGGATATCCAGTTTGTGGGCTTCCCCTGCAAGTACGATGACTACAAGAACCTGGAACAGCGCAGCTGGATCACCCTGACCGCCAAGGTCAACCTGAAATACCATCCCATCTACCAGGGCCAGACCCCCGATTCCACCGGCCCTGTGCTGACGGCCCTCAAAGTCGAACCCGGCGAAAAGCCCAAGGACGACGTGGTCATGTTCAGCTGAAATCTGCACACAAATGCCCGGTCGCAAGGCCGGGTGTTTTTTTGTGGCGGGCCGTAGGGCGGGGTCTTGACCCCGCCGGTGGAAATTGCCTATGGATGGGTTGGTTGTAGGGGCGGCGTATACGCCGCCCGGGCGGTTTCCCGGGAGGTTCGCGCTCCCGGGATACGTTCCTTTTTGACCGACCAAAAAGGAACCGAAAAAGTCGCCGCTACTTCCGAGGCGCGGGGCACGGCTTGGGGGTTACACACCCCCAAGACCCCCAAAGGAGAAGTCGAATCGAAAAAACCGGGAAAAACGCCTGGAGAGACTGTTTTTCCATCGGTTTTTCCGATTCTCCACCTTTGATTCGGGTGTGCCCGAACCCCCGCAACGGCGAATTTGCGGGGGGCCGTAGGGCGGGGTCTTGACCCCGCCGGTGGAAATTGCCTATGGATGGGTTGGCCGTAGGGGCGGCGTATACGCCGCCCGGGCCATCGTGTGGCTGCCGTCCCATTGCCGGGCCGGGTATACCCGGCCCCTACGGTCCCCCGCCGCAGGGAACGGAAAACTCCGGTTTGTTTTCCACAATTCGGGCGTTCCCTGTGGAAAATCGTTTGGAATTTCTTCGGTTCCTTCTTTGTAAAGAAGGAACAAAGGAACTTTGTGTTTTTCCACATTCCTGCCGGGGGTGTTCATAACCTGTTCACATTCCGTATATTTCGGGGCAGTTATCCACTGTGTAAAGGGGTTATCCACGTTGAAAATGTTGAAAACCCTGTGGAAAGAGTGGAAAACTACCCCGGTTTTTCGGTTGAAAATGTTGAAAACCCGGTGGAAAGCCCTCTGTAGAGCGGTTTTGGTGCCAAAGTTTTCCACAGGGGGGCTGTGGAGGCCCGGACGCGGCTTGACAAGGCCCCGGTATCTGTGTACAATAAGAATAATCCAAAATTGTGCAAAGGAGTGACTGTTGTTATGAAGCACATTCAGACCCTCGAGACCCGTGATATGGTGAAGAGCCTCCAGAACGGTGGCTGCGGTGAGTGCCAGACCTCCTGCCAGAGCGCCTGCAAGACCAGCTGCGGCATCGCCAACCAACCCTGCGAGAAGGCAGAGGACTAATTTTATCCAATCTGGCAATCGTGCCGGGCAGCCCGTGCGGCGCCCGGCATTTTCTATGGTTATTTTACAAGGAGTTTTTCCATGATCCATCAATACAAACTGGGCGGTTACAACATCGTGCTGGATGTGTTCAGCGGCAGCGTCCACGCGGTGGACGATGTGGCCTATGATGCCATCGCCCTGATCGACGAAGGCAAGACCCGGGCCGAGGCCGCCGACGCCCTGGCCAAAAAGTACGCCGGGCGCGACGATGTGACCGCCGCCGACATCAACGACTGCCTGGACGACATCGACGAGCTGACCCGGGAAGGCAAGCTCTTTGCCCCCGACGCCTACGCCGACCATGCCTTCGATTTCAAGAACCGCTCCAATGTGGTCAAGGCCCTCTGCCTGCATGTGGCCCATACCTGCAACCTCAATTGCAGCTACTGCTTTGCGGCCCAGGGCAAGTTCCACGGCGAGGCGGGCCTCATGAGCTTTGAGACCGGCAAGCGCGCCCTGGATTTCCTGGTGGAAAATTCCGGCACCCGCCGCAACCTGGAAGTGGACTTCTTCGGCGGCGAACCGCTGATGAACTTTGAGGTCTGCAAGCAGCTGGTGGCCTACGCCCGCAGCATCGAGAAGGCGGCGGGCAAGAACTTCCGCTTCACCCTGACCACCAATGGCATCGGCCTCAACGACGAAGTCATCGAGTGGGCCAACAAGGAATGCTACAACGTGGTGCTCTCGCTGGACGGCCGCAAGGAAGTCAACGACCGGTTCCGCGTGGACCTGGCGGGCAACGGTAGCTATGACCGCATCGTGCCCAAGTTCCAGAAGCTGGTCAAGGCCCGCGGCGGCAAGGGCTACTACATGCGCGGCACTTTTACCCACCACAACGTGGATTTCACCAACGATCTGTTCCATATGGCCGATGACCTCGGCTTCACCGAGCTGTCCATGGAGCCGGTGGTAGCATCGCCCGATTCCCCCGAGGCTCTCACCGAGGCGGACCTGCCCAAGCTGTTTGACCAGTACGAGCTGCTGGCCAAGGATATGCTGCGCCGCCAGAAGGCCGGCAAGCCCATCACCTTCTACCATTATATTCTGGACCTCAAGCACGGTCCCTGCATCTACAAGCGGATCTCGGGCTGCGGGTCCGGCACCGAGTACATGGCCGTGACCCCCTGGGGCGACCTGTATCCCTGCCACCAGTTCGTGGGCGACCCCGACTACAAGCTGGGCAACGTCTGGGACGGTGTGACCAACACCGAACTGCGGGATGAGTTCAAGCTCTGCAACGTCTATGCCCGCCCCGACTGCAAGGATTGCTGGGCACGCCTCTACTGCGCGGGCGGCTGCGCGGCCAACGCCCTGCACGCTACCGGCGATATCCACGGTACCTACGAGTACGGATGCAAGGTATTCCGCAAGCGGATGGAATGTGCCCTGATGATCCAGGTCGCCCAGCGCCTGGACCCGGAACTGGCCCGCAACGCCGTGCAGTATGAAAGCGACTGCGACGGCTGCGGCGAAACCAAGGAAGGCTGCGAATAACCTACTTTCTTTGCAAAGACCTACTTTCTTTGCAAAGAAAGTAGGCAAAGAAACTCCAACCTTTTGCCCGGGAAGCCGCAATCAGGAAAAATTTCGCGGCTTGCCCTTGCAGGGGAGCAAGGCAAAGAAACTACAAAGAAAAAGGCACGGTCAGTTGACCGTGCCTTTTTGGGTATAAACATCTTTTGTAAGGAGGTAGGGCGGGGTCTTGACCCCGCCGTGAAATGGGGAAGCAGCCGGAAGATTGCCCGGGCGGCGTATACGCCGCCCCTACGACCAACCCGTTCCCAGGCAATTCCCACCGGCGGGGATGAATCCCCGCCCTACGGGTAAAGGAAAATGGGATACACTTAGACCCCACGAGAAATCACCCATTCCCGCCAGGGCCCGTCCGCGAAGGCGGACGGGGTTTCAGAACGCGGAGACCGGATGAGCTCACACGGTGGGCACGGGCGGTATGGTTGCTAGAGCAGGTATCGCTGCCAGAAATGGGGACCATCTCGGGCGACATCCAAAAAGCCCCGGGGTTTCTTAAGGGGCCCGCAGGCCCCTTGAGCCGTGCCCCGCACCTCGGAAGTAGCGGCGCGTTTTTCCGCCGCTTTTTGCGCGGTCAAAAAGCGGCACCTAAAGGTTACGCGGATATAACGGGCAAACCGCCCCTACGGCCAACCCGTTCATGGGCAATTCCCGCGGCGGGGATCAATCCCCGCCCTACGGGGGGACAACAAAAAAACAGGGCCCGCAGGCCCTGGAAGAATCGGTATTTTACCGCCGCCGGTGGGAGACAAACAGCGCGCAGCTCATGATGAGGAAGAAGATGGCAATGGCGGCCACCACCAAAAGAATCAGCTCAAAGATTTTCACATTGAAGTTGTTCTGCAGCGTCTCGGCAGCGCCCTCGATGGCGGCACTGGCGCTGCTCACCGTGCTGGAAGCCCCTTCCTCGGCCGCTGCCAGCGCCGCACTGGCGGCGTCGCTGTCACCCAGGGCCGTCAGGGCGTCGGCCAGCGCCTGGCCGCCCATGGCCACCAGACGGTTGTTGGTCTCGCTCTTGACCTTCTCGCCGTTCACCGCGCCGGACAGATACTCCGCCAGCAGGTCGGTGGCACCCCGCACCGCGGGGGCATAGCTCTCATCGATGGTCCAGCCCTCGGTGGTCCACATGCCGTTCATATAAAACAGCAGCTGCATGCCGGCGTCCTGCACCACGGCGTTGTACACCGTGTCCGCAAAGTTGGCGGAGGAGGTATCCACCGTGCCGAAACTCAGCGAGATGAACTGGTAGCAGCGGTCGTATTCCGTCAGGCCGTCATAGTAGCTGCGCAGAGCATCGGCAATGTTGGATTCCTTCGTCAACTGGGACCCCACCACCACCGAGTCCAGGTCGGCGCGCAGGTCCTGGTCGCCGAACCGGCTGGTGGAACCGTTATCGTCAATGTTGAAGGTGCCCCGCATCAGCTCGGCGTAGCCGGCGGCATCGCTGGCCTGGCCGTGGTATTCCTGGGCCAGCTCCATGCAGTCGCCGCCCCAGCTGCCCGTGATGGGAATGCCGTTGTACACCAGGTTCATGGACGCCAGCAGATGCCCGAAGTCGATGTTCTCGCCGTTGGGCAGCGTTACCGTGTTCATGCCCTGCAGCGCCACCAGGTCGCTGTCCTGCTGGGCCACGTAGCTTTCAAACTCGGTGTCCCGGGCGCCGGCCGTCAGCTGCCACATCTGGGTGTTGTAGTCCCCGGTGCGGGTGTAGGCCAGCGTCAGCAGAATGGGGTCTTCGTCGTGGTCGGCCGCATAGTCTGTGGCCAGCGCCTGCAGGCGGCTCAGCCGGTCCAGCGTTTCGTCATAGTCCTCGGCCGCGGCACGCGGTGCGGCCCAGGCAAACAGGGCCAACACAAGCCCCAGCAGACACAGCAGCCGGGGCAAACGAATCGTATCGAAATGCGTGGTCAAGCACCTCCATGGTTGTTTCCGAATTGTAACTTTTATAGTATACCACAAAGAAAGATACTTTGTCACGAATTTTTTGTGAAATCTCGGCCCCCTTTACTTGCGCGGCCCGGTGCCGTATAATGGGCCTAACAACCAAACGGAGGAAACAAACGTGATGACGACGGGCAAAAAACACAACGGCTGGCTGTGGGTGCTGGCACTGTTTGCGGTGTGCACGGTGGTGTACGGGCTGCTGAGCAGCTACCCCCGGGAACTGGCCGTCTACAGCGACGAGCTGCGCTATCTGGATGTGGCCCGCAGCCTGTGGCAGGGCCGCGGCCTGCGGGTGCGCAATATGCCCAGCGATTACCAGAAAATCCTCTATCCGCTGTTTCTTTTGCCGGTGTTCTGGCTGAAAACCACCGCCGCCCAGATCACCGCTATCGGCTGGCTGAACGCGGCGCTGGCCTCCAGCGCGGTGTTCCCCGCCTATCTGCTGGCCCGGGCCACCGGCCAGACCCGGCGGCGCACCGCCTTTCTGGTGGGCATCACGGCGGTGCTGCCCACCCTGTCCGCCTGCGCCACCTTTATGAGTGAGACGGTGTTTCTGCCCCTGTCCCTGTGGCAGGTGTACTTCCTCTGGCGGGCCATGACCGCCGTCCCCCGCGCCCGCATGGGGTGGAGCGCCCTGGCCGGGGTGTGGTGCTGGCTGCTCTACCTCAATAAAGAGGTCGCCCTTTACTATCTCATCGCCTGGGCGCTGCTGCGCTTCTGGGTGGCGCTGCACGACCCCCGCAGCTGGCGGGCCGAGCTGGGCGCGGTGGCGGCCATGCTGGGGGCGTTCGCTGTCTGCTTTGTGGCGGCCAAGGCCACCCTTTTTGCGGGGCTGGGCAACTCCTACAACCAGACAGGCTGGATCACCGCCGAACAGTGGGCTTTCTTGCCCTTTGCCGTGGTCTGCGATCTGCTGTTTACCGTGCTGGCCTTCGGGGTGTTCCCGGTGCTGATCCCGCTGTGCGGGCTGCAGCGTCCCCGCCCCGGCACCGACCCCCGCCGCAGCCAGCTGCCCCTGCTGGTGCTGCTGGCCCTGGGCATCGGGGTAGAGGTGGTGGCCTGGAGCATCACCGTGCGGGAGGACCTGGGCTCTGCCTCCCCCCGGCAGCATATGCGGTATCTGGAACCCCTGCTCATTCCGCTGCTGCTGGTGACGATGGACGCCCTGGACGGCACCCTGACCCCGGTGCGCCGCCGGGTGCTGGCCGCCCTGACCGCCGTGTGGGGCGCAGGCTTTGTGATTTTCTGCCGGGACATCGGCCCCGGTGCCGGGGACAATACCTTTTTACAGTGGTTTGATTTTGTGGCCGACCGGCTGGACCGCCTGCCGGTGCTGGGTCCTGAGGGCTGGCTGCTGGTGTGGCATCTTGTCATTGTGGCGGGCGCGGCGGCGCTGGGCGTGGCACTGGTACGGCGCAAAGGCCGCCGTGTGCTGGCGGTGTCCGCCCTGGCGCTCTGCGTGCTCTGCTATGCCGGGGAATGGCGCATCAACCGCTGGGCCTACGGCATCGACGAAAGCACCATGCAGGCCGCCAGCGACCTGAACGACGCCCTGAAAACCCTGGACGGCACCGTGCTGTTTATCCCCAACGGCGTGCGCCAGCGGGACAGCCAGCTCATTGATACCTACGTGGACCGGGATGTTTACCTCTGCGAGTATGAAACGCTGCAAGCCGGGGGATTCCTGGAGGACGGCGTGCTGGACCTTTCCGCCGAGGCCCCCGGCCCCGAGTACCCCTGTCTCTTATACACATCTCCGAGCCCACGAGACCGTACTAGATCTCG
>UQZO01000019.1 GCA_900545545.1 uncultured Subdoligranulum sp.
AACAGAACCATGATTCCGTTTATAAGAGCAAATGCATTCGATTCAATAAACGTTCGTGTTCAGCGCCGCTCTCCATAATATAGATGCGCGTTGTCTCGATGCTGGAATGTCCCAATACGTCCGCAAGTTTGGACAGATTCTTTTCAATATCGTAGAAAGTCCTGGCGAACAGATGCCGGAGATTGTGTGGAAAAACCTTTTTCCAGGCAACACCAGCCCGTTCGCACAGGGCTTTCATCATTTTCCACACCGTTACACGGTGGATAGGCGCGCCGGTGCGCCCCAGGAACACGACCCCGCTGTAGATATGCTGCCGCGCACACCAACGCTGCAGGCGGCTGCACAATTTGGCTGGAAGCAGAATTTCCCGGCATTTGCCTTTGCAGCGGATGGCTGCTTTATGCCGCTGTACTGCTTCCACCGTAATGGCACTGAGCTCCGACACACGAATTCCCGTAGCGCAGATCGTTTCCAGCAAAAGCAGTGCCCGCTGGTTGCCGGTCTGTCTGGCAGCTTCCAGCAGGCGGAAATATTCGGCCCGGGTCAGTTCCCGGTCCGGATCGCAGAACACCCGCCGCTGCCGCTTGAGTGGCTTGGCTTTTCCCTGCGGATTGTCGCAAAACTCCTGATAATCGTTTACGGCAGCCAGCATGGCGTTTACACCGGCTGCCGCATACCCCTGCTCCACAAGGCTGTCGCGCCAGGCTGCCACAACCTCCCGCGGCGGCTGCGCCGGGGCGTGGGTTTCGCAGAAAAAGCGTGCCAGCACACGGGTATACTTTTCAATCGTGGAAGGGCTGTATTCACGGTGAATCAGCCATGCTTTATAAGACTGTACAATTTCTCCAATGTCAGTCATCTCCATTGAGATACTCCTTTCGTTTCCAATTTAAGCGACACCCTTTATTATGGCATATTTTTTGGCATTTCTTTCATTTTTTTGTATCGTTCCATTATAACAGAATATTATTTTTATTGTTATAGTGTCACATTTTCCAGCATTCTTATCCATCTTTCCCCCATAGTTTTTTCAGCCGGAGTTACTGGCTTGAAGCTCCGGCCACACCTTTGCTCCAGGCGTTTTCCGCCCGGCAGGCGGATTGACAGAGCGCATTTTTTGTGATAGACTTTATATAATTACTGGTAGTCGCATGAAGAGAAGCAGCAGACAAAAGGTTGTCTGCTGCTTCTCTTTTTTGTGCCCGGTAAGGAATTGCTATATAAAGGAGAAGAGAATTGTATGCCCCAAACCAAATTTCAGAACGTCATCTACACCATTATCATGGCCATCATCATGGTCTACGGTATGATCGTCTACAACGTAGCGCTCAGCACCGGCGGCGTGACCAACGCCACCTTCGGCATGGCCCTGCATGAGATGCCCATCATGGTGCCCATCGCCATCATTCTGGAATTTTTCATCGTGGAAAAGCTGGCCACCAAACTGGCGTTCACCGTTATGAAACCCACCGACCGGCCGCAGTTCATCACCTATGCCATCTCGACGATGATCGTCTGCCTGATGTGCCCCACCATGAGCCTGATTGCCACCCTGCTGTTTAAAGAGCCGAGCTTTGGCACCTGGGTGCAGACCTGGGGCATGAATATGCCTATGGCCCTGATCTGGCAGCTGCTGTTTGCCGGTCCCCTGGCCCGGCTGATCTTCCGCAATCTGTTCCGCAAACAGCTGGCCGCTTCCACCGCCAACGGACATACCGACCAGTAATCACAAAAGAAGCTGCCTTTCGGCAGCTTCTTTTGCGTTTTGGGGAGATTCTTCTGCAACTGCCCTTGACATTGCCCGCCGCGAGGGTAAAATGGGTATAGCAACAATAAGCAACCTTATAATAAGGAGCATTGCCATGGAAAGTCTGCACTATCTGCTGATGAAGACCCATTCCCTGTTCACAAAACGCGTCATGACCGAAGCGAGCCGTGCAGGCCTTACCTCGGGCCAGCCCAAAGTGCTGGAATACCTGACCCTGTTCGGGGAGGCGGACCAGAAAACCATTGCGGCCTACTGCGAAATCGAGCCCGCCACGGTGGGCAGTATCCTGCTGCGCATGGAGGAAAACGGGCTGATTGTGCGCCGGCAAAAGGCCGGGAACCGCCGTTCTTTGTATGTATCGCTGACGGACAAAGGCCGGGACGCGGCCGCCCGGGTGGAGGAGATCTTCCACACGGTGGAGGCGGACGCCGCCCGGGAACTTTCCCCCGATGAGGTACAGCTTCTGCAAGAGCTGCTGAACAGGCTTTGCACCGGCTTGCAGCCCAATGCCAATTTCCAAAAGGAGAAGGAGTCAGTATGACAGAAATCGAACAGTTCCAACTTTCCGCCCTGATCAAACGGATTCTTTTTCTCTGTCTGGGGCTGATCACCATGGCCTTTGGCGTGGCCTTTTCCATCAAAGCCGCGCTGGGCACCTCCCCCATTTCCAGTGTGCCCTACGTAACCGGGGCCATTTCGGGGCTGAGTGTGGGCACTACCACCATTATTATGAATACGATCTTCGTGCTGATTCAGATCGCCATTCTGCGCCGCCAGTACGAATGGATTCAGCTGCTGCAGCTGCCCGCAGCCATCCTGTTCGGCACGGCCATCGATGGTGCCAGCTGGCTGATCCGCGATCTGGCGCCCGCTGCCTACTGGCAGCAATGGGTAGTTTGCCTGGTGGGCATTTTTCTGGTAGCGTTGGGCGTCAGCATGGAAGTAGTCGCCAAACTGATCACTACCGCCGGAGAAGGCATCGTGCTGGCCATCTGCAAAGTTGCACCCGTCAAGTTCGGCAACATGAAAATGGCCTTTGACCTGACGCTGGTGGCTCTGTCCGTCATTCTATCCTTCCTGTTTTTGGGGCACCTGGACGGCGTGCGGGAAGGCACGGTAGCCGCGGCCGTTCTGGTGGGGCAGCTGACCAAGCAGCTGAGCAAGCCCATGAAACGCTTTGAAAGCGTCTGTCTGAACTGATTGCATACCGAAACACCCGGGTTTACACATAACCCGGGTGTTTTGCCGTTTTTTGCAGTATTGATTTTCGATTTAAAACACGGTATTATGGTAATATATACAGCAGGTTTCGGCCTGCCAGTCCCAGAAGAAGGAGTTTTGTGATGGATAACTACGTTCTGTTCACTGAATCGACCTGCGACCTGACCCCTGAATTCGTGCAGGAAATGGATATACAGGTACTGCCCATGACCTTCACCCTTGACGGCCAGAGCTACCGCAACTATCCCGACAACCGCGAAATGAGCCCCAAGACTTTCTACGACAAGCTGCGCAGCGGCAGCATGTCCACCACCAGCCAGGTGGCCATCGCGGACTATGAAGCCGCCTTCACCCCGTTTTTGGAGCAGGGCAAGGACATTTTGTACCTGGCCTTTTCCAGCGGGCTTTCCGGCACCTACCAGGCCAGCAAAGTCGCCATTGAGGAGTTGTTGGAGAAGTTCCCCGGCCGCAAGATCGTCAGCATTGACAGCCTGCAGGCCAGCATGGGCGAAGGTCTGTTCGTTTATACTGTGGCAGAACTGCGGAAAAACGGTGCCACCCTGGACGAGGCCGCGGCCTTTGCCGCAGAGAACGTCCAGCGTTTCTGCGCCTGGTTCACCGTCAACGACCTGATGTTCCTCAAGCGCGGCGGACGCCTGAGCGGTGCCGCTGCCGTGGCAGGCACCCTGCTGGGCATCAAGCCGGTGCTGCACGTGGACCCCGAAGGCCACCTGATCGCCATGGAAAAGGTCCGCGGCCGCCGCGCCAGCCTGGACGCCCTGGTCAAACACTTTGCCGCCAGCGCCGACAAAAACTACAGCGAAATGACGGTTTTTGTCAGCCACGGCGACTGCCTGGAGGATTGCCAGTACGTAGTGGACAAGATCAAGGAATACGGTGTCAAGCGCGTCTGCATCGGTGACATCGGTCCCGTCATCGGCGCCCACAGCGGCCCCGGCACGGTAGCCCTCTTCTTCCTGGGCGGTCCCCGCTGAGTTTTTCCCACATAAACACATAAAAAATACCGTCCCGCATTGTTTTGCCACGATGCGGGGCGGTTTTGTTTGTATTTACGGCAAGTCGGCCGGGGTGTCGATATCCTGCAGTTCTTCCGGCAGGCATTCTATCCGTACCAGCCGTTCCGGGTACCGGTTCAGCACGGCGCGGCCGCCTTTGTCCCCCTGCAATTCCCGCAGGGCGGGCGCCAGCGCGGCACAGAAGAGACCGGGATTTCCCACCCGGTCCCCGCAGGCGGCAGTGGCTGCCCAGGTACCGGGCCGGGCCAGGTCCAGAAAGCGGTTCACCGTTTCGGAGCGCAGCCGGGGCTGGTCCGCCACCGCAAAGAGCAGGAAATCCCCTGCCTCCAGCGGTTCCACGGCATCCAGCCCGGCGCGGATGCTGTAACTTTGCCCCTGTGCACTCCGGGGGCTGGGTGCCACACGGGCGCCCAGGGCCCGGGCAGCTTCGGCCACCGCCGGGGTATTGGTCACCACCGTCAGGTCGGCGTCCGGGCGGGCGGCACAGGCTGCGGCCAGGGTGTGCAGGCCATGGGCAAACAGCGGTTGGCCGCGGTAATCGGCCAGCAGTTTATCGGCACCAAAGCGGCGGGAGGCCCCTGCCGCCAGGTAAATCACATGGGTCATTGGGCCTTAGCCTGCAGGCCCATCAGAATCTTTTCGGGGGTGATGGGCAGTTCCCGGAACCACAGCCCGGTGGCACGGTAGACAGCCTGGGCAATAGCGGGCGACGGCGTATTGATGACGATCTCGCCGATGGACTTGGCGCCGAAGGGACCGGTGGGCTCATAGCTGGACTCAAACTCCACCTGCAGGTGGCCCATATCCAACCGGGTGGGAATCTTGTACTGCATGAGGGAATCTTCCAGGATGCGGCCCTTGTCGTTGTAGGTCACATCCTCATACAGTGCCATACCGATGCCCTGCACAAGGCCGCCCTCGGTCTGGACGCGGGCCAGGTTGGGGTTGATGGGCGTGCCGCAGTCCACCACAGCCTTGTAGTCCAGCACCGTGACACTGCCGGTCTCCTTATCCAGCTCGATTTCCGCCATGCCTACCATGAAGGGCGGCGGCGAAACCGGCGAGGAATGGGTGGCCGTGGCCTGCACCGCCGTAGTGTTGGAGCACTGGGACCGGATAGCCAGGTCAGCCAGGGACATTTCGGCGGTGCCGTCGCAGCGGCGCACGGCCTTGCCGGTGAACTCCACCTCGCCGGGCTGGCAGCCCATGGTCTCGGCGGCCAGCTTGCAGAGCTGCTCTTTCAGCTGTTCACAGGCTTTTTCCACCGCCTTGCCGGTGACATAGGTGGTGGAGGAGGCATAGGAGCCGGAATCGTAGGGCGAAGCGTCGGAATCGGCGCCGAACACCGCCACGTTGTCCAGGTCGCAGTCCATGCACTCGGCCACCATCTGGGCTAGAATCGTATCGCAGCCGGTGCCCATATCGGCGGCACCGATGGTCAGGTTATAGAAGCCGTCATCGCTGAGCTTGACGGTGGCGGAACCCACGTCCACGCCGGAGATGCCGGAACCCTGCATAGCCATGGCCACACCGGCGGCGCGGACCTTGCCGTTGCCCATATCCCGCACCGGGAACTTTTCGTCCCAGTGGAAGAGTTCCTTGCAGCGGGCCAGGCAGCGGTCCAGGGCGCAGGCGTTGGCGGGTTCGTTGTAATAGGCGGGCATGGTCATGCCTTCGCGGACCATATTCTGTTCCCGCAGTTTGACGGGGTCGATGCCCAGGCGGTCGGCCAGTTCGTTGACGGCGCTTTCCACCGCAAAGATGCCCTGGGTGGCGCCGTAACCACGGTAGGCACCGGCGGCCTGCACGTTGGTGTACACCACATCATAGGCAAAGCGGAAAGCTTCCAGGCTGCCGGTGTACAGCGGAATGGACTTATGGCCCGACAGGCCCACCGTGGTGGGACCGTGCTCGCTGTAGGCGCCGGTGTTGGAAAGGGTGTAGACATCCATGGCGCGGATCTTGCCGTTGTTGTCGGCCCCCAGGCGGACATGCACTTCCATCTCATGCCGGGGGCTGCCGGCGGTCTGGCATTCCTGCCGGGTATAGACGAGGCGTGCCGCACGGCCGGTTTTCCAGGTGACAAACGCCGGGTAGATCTCGGCCACCACGCTCTGCTTGGCACCGAATCCGCCGCCGATACGCGGTTTTTCCACATGGATCTTGGATTTGGGGATACCCAGGGCGATGGCCAGGATACGCCGCACATGGAACACGATCTGGGTGGAGCTGATAACATGAAGCCGCCCATAGGGGTCGATTTCGGTGTAGGTGCGGAAGGTTTCCATCATCGCCTGCTGGCAGGCCTTGGTGTGCCAGACATGGTCGACGACCACATCACAGTCGGCCAGGACCTTGTCCACGTCGCCCTCGCCGCAGGTTTCGGTGGCGCAGAGGTTGCGCTTGTTGTCGGCCCCCACCGGGCACAGGGCCTCCCAGTTGTCCTCGGGGTGGACGAGGATGGGGTTGTCCTTGGCGGTATGGGGGTCCAGCACGGCGGGCAGCACCTCATAGTCCACCTTGATGAGCTTCATGGCCTTTTCCACGGCCTTTTCGGTCTCACCGGCCAGGATCGCCACGGCGTCCCCCACAAAGCGCACCCGCCGATCGAGAATCAGCCGGTCATGGGGCGAGGGTTCGGGGTAGGTCTGGCCCGCGGTGGTAAAGCGGTTCTGGGGTACATCCTTATAGGTAAAGATCGCCACCATGCCCGGCACCTTCATGGCGATATCGGTGTTGATGGACCGGATCAGCGCATGGGCGTGGGGGCTGCGCAGAATCTTGACCACCAGGCAGTCCCGGGGCGTCACGTCCTCCACAAAGGCGGGCTTGCCCAGCAGCAGGTTCATGGCGTCCTTTTTGCGCATGGGCTTGCCGACGGTTTTCAGTTCAGCCACGGTCTGTTCCCTCCTTTGCCTTGCGGGCGTTCAGAAACGCCCGGATACCGCGCAGCTGGCCCTCGTACCCCGAGCAGCGGCAGAGATTGCCCGCCAGATAGGCGCGGATCTCGTCGTCGGTGGGGTCGGGGTTTTCCCGCAGCAGCGCGATGGTGTTCATTACATAACCGGGGTTGCAGAAGCCGCACTGCTCGGCCCCCTGGTCGGCGATGAAGCTGACAAATTCCTCCGCCTCGGCCTGCAGGCCCTCCAGCGTCTGGACCTCATGGCCATCGGCCCGGGCCGCCAGCACCGAGCAGGAGAGCACGGGTTTGCCGTCCAGCAGCAAGGTGCAAAGCCCGCAGTTGGAGGTCTCGCACCCGCGCTTGACGCTGGCGCAGCCATGGGCGCGCACAAAATCAATCAGCAGCGTGTCGGCATCGATGCTGTCCCGCACCGGGCGGCCGTTGAGTTTGAGTTGGATCTCCATTATGCATCCTCCTTACAGGCAAGCAGTGCCCGGCGTACCAGCACCTTGCAGACGGCGCGGCGATAGTCGGCCCCGGCGCGCAGGTTGCTGCCAAAGGGCACTTCGGCGGCGATGCTCTCGCCAAAAGCCGCGGCACTTTCGGGGGTGATGCCCCCTGCCAGCAGCGCGGGATCGCCGGTATACAGCTGGGCTTTCATGGGGCGGGCGCCAATGGCACAGCGCACGCCATCCGCCCGCACCGCCACGGCACAGGTCAGCACCGGGAAGTCGGTGGAAATGTTGCGCTGGGCCAGATAAGCCACCTTTCCGGGCTGTTTGGGCACCACGATATGGGTGAGAATATCCCGCTCATAGGGGCGGGCAGCGTACTCCGCCAGCGGCACGGTGCCGCCATGGTGCAGTTCCACCGCGGCGTCCAGCGCCAGGAACAGCGTCAGCACATCGGAAAAGCCGAACCGGCCGTAGATGCTGCCGCCCACCGTGGCGAGATTGCGGAACTGTACGCCCACGATATGGCAGACGCTTTCGGCCAGTGCTCCCTGGGTGAGGGCGGCCAACCCGGGGTGTTGTTCCAGTTGGCGCAGGGTGACCATCGCCCCGATGCGGTAGGCTTCGGGCGTTTCCTCGATGGTATCCAGCCCCAGGTCGCTCAGGTCGATGGCGGTATCCACGGTGCGGTTCTGGGTTTTGAGCCACAGCATACCGCCCAACACCACGTTGGCCCGTTTCTGGCACAGAGTATAGGCTTCGTCCAGGCTTTGCGCGCGGACATATCGCTTGATCGTCAGCAAGGTGAGTACCTCCTCACAAAAGTATGCTTTCTTGTTTTCAGTATACCATGGAAACAGGCAAAGAAAAAGCCCCGCCGGGGCGGCGGGGCGACAAATTGCGCCGTTTTTTTATTTTTCGGCAGTTTGCACGGCTTCTGCCTCCTTGTCTTTGGGCAGAAGCACATTGAGCAGGATGGCCACAAAGGCAGCGGGCACGATGCCGGAACCGCCGAAGACCAGCTGCACCAGCTGGGGCAGACCCGCCAGAACGGCGGTGTTGGAGCCCATGCCGTACCCGAGACCCAGGGCAACGGAGACGATGGTCATGTTGCGGGGGGTGAGCTTTTCACTGGTGATGAGCTGGATGCCGCTCATGACGATGGAGGAGAACATGATGACCGCTGCACCGCCCAGCACGCTCTGGGGCATGATGGAAACCAGGGCCGCCAGCTTGGGCAGCAGGCCGCAGAGCACCAGGAAGATGGCGCCGAAGGCCAACGCCGTGCGGTTGACGATCTTGGTCATGGTGACGAGGCCCACGTTCTGGCTGAAGCTGGTGTTGGGCAGCACGCCGAAGAAGGCTGCAAAGGTGGAGCCCAGGCCGTCGCAGATGATGCCGCCGGACAGTTCCTTGTCGGTAGCTTCGCGGCCCATGCCGCCCTCGGTCACGCCGGAGATATCGCCGACAGTCTCGACGGTGGTGACGATGAACATAACGCACACCGGCAGGATGGCGCGCAGGTCAAACACCGGCTTGACGGGCATGAGCTGGGGCACCGCAAACCAGGGCGCTTCGGCCACCTTGTTCCAGTTGAGCACCCAGGCCTTGGTGTACTCCACACCGTCGGCGGTGACGCCGGTGGTGGAGAGGAAGAACGGCAGGATGGCACAGATGATGTAGCCGCAGATGATGCCGATGAGAATGCAGGAGGAGCTGGCCAGACCCTTGCTGCCGTGCTTGAAGATCAGGATGATGATCATGACGACCAGGGCGATGAGCAGGTTTTCCAGCGAGCCGTAGTCCTTGGCCGAGGTGCCGCCGCCGAAGGAACCGACACCCACGCTGATGAGGGAGAGGCCGATGGACATAACCACCGTACCGGTGACCACCGCGGGGAAGAAGCGGCGCAGCGGCTTGAGGAAAGCGCCGAGCACCGTTTCAAACAGGCCGCCCACAATGGAGGCGCCCATGATGGCACCGTAACTGAGAATGCCGCCGCCCATGATCTGGTTGACGCTCTGGAATACACCGATGAAACCGGAACTGGTACCCATGATGATGGGCACCTGGCCGCCGATGGGGCCGACCGAGAACAGCTGGACCAGCGTAACGATACCGGCCACCAGCATGGCGTTCTGGAGCAGCGCCACCTGAATCTGGGCGAACTCCTCCGCACCGCCGCCTGCCGCACAGGCACTGGTGATGATCAAAATGGGGGTCAGGTTGCCCACGAACATGGCCAGCACGTGCTGCAAGCCCAGCGGGATCGCCTGGCGCAGCGGCAGTTTGCCCTTAAAGTCATAAGGGGTCACATAACCCTGCGCTTCTTTCTGTTGGATTTCCTCTTTCATATCCTTGCCGCCTTTCTTCCGACACTTTGTTCTGTTTTCGGGCATGGTTTCCCCCAAAAACACGCCGCAAAACAAAAAACATCCCCCTATTATAGCAATAAAAGGATGTTGGCTGTCAATATCCGGCGAGGTTACGGCAAAAAATACGGCAAAAGCCACAAAATCCCATCAAAACCGGGCGGCTTTTACACCGAGTGTACCACGGTATATCGATAAAAGTCATACTTTACATGCCGCTTTGTACTATTTTGTAAAAAAGTACAATTTGGCATACTTATAATTCCTTTTGCGGCCCGCTTTTTTCACAAATCCCCGAACCACCGCGCAAAGGATTGCCGGGCGGCATGTTCCGTCTCCCACTGCAGGGCATGGTAGCGGCGCAGCAGGTCCCAGGCCCGGGGGGTCAGCAGCGAGCCGCCGCCCCCTGTGCCGCCGGGGCGGCGTTCCAACATGGGAAAATCCCACTGGCGTTCCAGTTCCCCCAGCATCTTCCACGCCTTGGAGTAAGCCATACCCATGGCGGCGGCCGCTTTGTGCAGTGAACCGGTACGCCCCACCAGTTCCAGCAGCTGCATAGGCCCGGAACCAAAACATTTTTCCTCCCGGAAAAGGCGCACGCTGACCCCCACATGGAGCGGCGGCGGCAGCGTTTGTGTCAGGGCGGCGCGCAGTTCTTCAGGCGCTGCTTCGTCCAGGTCCAGGCAGGTCTCCTCCCGGCCGGCGACCAATTGCCGGACCGCGGCCAGGTTTTCTCTGGCCACCGTCAGCACCACAGTGCGGTCACTGTGCAGCAGGGCGGCCAGCGCTTCATTCCAGACCGGGGTCTGTGCCCGGGGCGGAGCGGCTTCATCCATCAGGATGGTGGCAGCCTCGCTCTGCAGCGCTGCCTGCAATATGGCGGCCCCGGTTTCGTTCCAGGGATTCGCCGTTTCTTCCCTGCCCAGCGGGGTCAGCTGCCCGGTGGCCAGGTCCTGGAGGGAGAACAGCGCCCCCGCCTCGTCCCGGCCGGTGCACAGGGTGCGCAGCCCCGCCACCGGCTGGGGCAGACGGCGGCACAGCCAGGCCGCCAGCGTGGATTTGCCGCTGCAGGCGCGGCCCACTATTATAAAGGTAGAAGGCATACTGTTTTCCTCCCCGCACAGGTGTTCTGCCGCCATTGTACCACAAAAGGGCCGACGGGTGCAAAATCGCTTTTTCCTTGACGGACTATCGTCAAATGCGGTATCATATGTATATTAGCAAGGCACAAGGGCGTGTTTGCACAGGATGTACTGCGCGAACACGCCGCTGTTTTTACCCCCAAACCATTGCCAAGGGAGAGACGCCGCCATGATGGACGCCATCGTACAGTTTATCAACGTAACCAACCAGTGGGTATGGGCCTGGCCCACCATGCTGCTGTTGCTGGGCACCCACCTGTTTATGACGGTGCGCACCCGGGGCATCCAGCGCAAACTGCTGACAGCCATCCGGCTTTCGGTCACCAAGGACCCCGACGCCGAGGGGGAGGTTTCCCAGTTTGCCACCCTGACCACGGCATTGGCCTCCACCATCGGCACCGGCAACATCATCGGCGTGGGCACTTCCATCGCCCTGGGCGGCCCGGGCGCGGTGTTCTGGTGCTGGATTACCGGCATCTTCGGCATCGCCACCAAATACGCCGAGTCGCTGATTGCGGTGAAATACCGGGTGAAAACGAAAGACGGCCGGATGCAGGGCGGCGCCATGTACGCCCTGGAACGCGGCCTGCACATGAAATGGCTGGGCGTTCTGTTCGCTTTGTTCGGCACGCTGGCCTCCTTCGGCATCGGCTGCGCCACCCAGGTCAACGCCATCGCCACCGTCTGCCAGGCCAACCTGGGCATTCCCGAATGGCTGGTGGGCGCCGTGGTGGCCGTGCTGACGGCGCTGGTCATCTTCGGCGGCATCCAGACCATCGCCAACGTCTGCGAAAAACTGGTGCCCTTTATGGCGGCCTTTTACATCCTGGGCTGCCTGGGGATTCTTGCCTACAACCACGACTATCTGTGGGCGGCTGTGACCATCATTCTGCGGCTGGCCTTTACCCCCGGCGCTGCGGCCGGCGGCCTGACCGGCGGCGGCATCATGCTGGCCATGCGCTACGGCATTGCCCGGGGCCTTTTCTCCAACGAATCCGGCATGGGCTCGGCCCCCATTGTGGCAGCCGCCGCCCAGACCCGCAACCCCGTGCGGCAGGCGCTGGTTTCGGCCAGCGGCACCTTCTGGGACACCGTGGTAGTCTGCCTGATGACCGGCCTGGTGCTGGTGTCCAGCATCATGAAAAACCCCGCCATCGACATGGGCTCCATCTCGGATGGCGGCATCCTGACCACCCTGGCCTTTGACCAGATCCCCGTGCTGGGGCCCGTCATCCTCGTGGTGGGCATCATCTCCTTCGCCTTTTCCACCGTGCTGGGCTGGTCCTACTACGGCGAGCGCTGCCTGGAATATCTGGTGGGCAGCAAGGGCCAGTTTTTCTACCGCGTGGTCTATGTGGCGGTGGCGGCCATCTCTCCCGTGGTGGCGCTGAACCTGGTGTGGACTGTGGCCGACACCCTCAACGCCCTGATGGCCATTCCCAACCTCATCGCCGTACTGCTGCTTTCCGGCGTGGTGGTGCGGGAAACCAACCTGTATCTCCAGGATCTTGACAAACGCAGCGACGACCCGGTTCCCGTGGTGGACCGCTGACAGCATTTTTCCCGGCAGGATACCTTTCGCGGTATCCTGCCTTTTTTCGTGCATCTTAATGCCATCTTAATGCCAGACACGGGATATTTATGCCTTTTTAAGCAGGGCGGCCCTATAATGGTATGATAAAATTTATGTAATACTGCGCGGTTCCACAGGAATATCTCCACGCGCTTATGGGAGGCTTTTTTCATGGCAGGTTTTCGCCCGCCGCGGCTGACAACCTTTCAGACCATCATCACCCTGTTTGCGGCGGTGATTCTGGGCGGCAGCCTTTTGCTGATGCTGCCTTTTTCTTCGCAAAGCGGCACCGTGACCCCCTTCAATCAGGCGCTGTTCACCGCCACCTCCGCCGTCTGCGTGACGGGGCTTGTGGTGCAGGATACCGCTACCCACTGGTCCTGGTTCGGCCAGGCCGTGATCCTTTCCCTGATTCAGATCGGCGGCATGGGCGTCATCACGGTGGCAGCGTTCTTTTCCCTTTTGTCGGGGCGCAAAATTTCCCTGATGCAGCGCGGCACCATGCAGGAAGCCATCGCCGCCCCCAAGGTGGGCGGCATTGTGCGGCTGACCGGTTTCATCATCAAGGCTTCGCTGTGCATTGAAGCGCTGGGCGCTGCCTGCATGATGCCCGTTTTCTGCCGGGATTACGGCCTGCGCGGCATCTGGATGGCGGTGTTCCACTCGGTTTCGGCGTTCTGCAACGCGGGCTTTGACCTGCTGGGCACGCCGGACGCCAAGTACGCTTCCCTCACCTCCTACCGCGCCGAGCCGGTCATCAACCTGACGATCATGGCCCTCATCGTGGTGGGCGGCATCGGCTTTTTGACCTGGGATGACATCCGCACCAACAAACTGCGGTTCCACCGCTACCGGATGCAGAGTAAGGTCATCCTGACCACCACGGCGCTGCTCATCGTGCTGCCTGCCGTCTGGTTCTATTTTGGAGAATTTTCCGACCTGCCCACCGGGGAGCGGCTGCTGGCCTCGCTGTTTCAGTCGGTGACGCCCCGCACCGCCGGTTTCAACACCGCCGACCTGACAAAGCTCAGCGGCATCGGCCAGGGGCTGACCATCCTGCTGATGCTGGTGGGCGGTTCGCCGGGTTCCACCGCCGGCGGTATGAAAACCACCACCCTGGCCGTGCTGGTTGCCAATGCGCTGGCCGTCTTCCGCCGGGAGGACGAACCCCACTTCTTCGGGCGGCGCATCCACAGCAAGGCGGTATCCAGCGCCTCCACCGTCGGCATGATGTACGGCACGCTGTTTCTCTTCGGCGGCTTTGTGATCAGTGCCGTGGAAAAGCTGCCTCTTTCGGAATGTCTGTTTGAGACGGCTTCCGCTGTGGGCACCGTGGGCCTTTCGCTGGGCCTGACCCCCACGCTGGGCCTTGTATCCCAGGGGATTCTGATTGCCCTGATGTTCATCGGCCGCGTGGGCGGCTTGACCCTGATCTATGCGGCGCTGTCCGGTTTCTCCAAGGCCGGCAGCCATTTTCCGCAGGAACGCATCACCGTCGGCTGACGGGAAAGGAAGTTCATTATGAAATCATTTTTGCTCATCGGCCTGGGCCGCTTCGGCCGGCACATCGCCATGGAACTGAACCAGCAGGGCCACCAGATCATGGCCGTGGATGCCAACGAGGAACGGGTCAACGCGGTGCTGGATATTGTAACCAACGCCCAGATCGGCGACAGCACCAACGAGGAATTCCTGAAAGCGCTGGGTGTACGCAACTTTGACGTCTGCATCGTAGCCATCAGCGGTGATTTCCAGAGTTCGCTGGAGACTACTTCCCTGCTGAAAGAGCTGGGTGCCCAGCTGGTGGTTTCCCGCGCCGAGCGGGATGTGCAGGCCAAGTTCCTGCGGCGCAACGGCGCCGACGAGGTGCTGTACCCCGAAAAGCAGCTGGCCAAATGGGCCGCTGTGCGCTACGGGTCCAGCCATCTGGTGGACTACATCGAGCTGGACGCCAACAACGCCATTATGGAAGTGCCCGCCCCCGAGCACTGGGCCGGGCAGACCGTCGGCGACATTGACATCCGCAAAAAGTATGGCATCAACCTGCTGGGCATCAAACAGAACGGTGCCATCGATGTGAACATTGCCTCCAATACCGTGCTGCCCGGCGACGGCACCCTGCTGGTACTGGGCGAATACCGCTCCATCAAGCGCTGCTTCCATCTGTAAACGAAAAGAAGGGTTTTTCGTGAAGGATTTTCTCTTGGCCGCCGTGATGCTGGCGGCAGGCGGGGCCGGATGGTTCCTCTGCTGCCGGCTGGACGCCTGGCTGCTGCGCGGCCGTCAGGACCGGGAACGAAAGCGGGAACGCTGCCGCCGCAGTTAGCCGCTGGTATTGTGCGACGTTGTGTGGTATGATACCAGACAGGAGGCGGTAGCGGTATGACACGGCAAAAACAGGCCCATGACCTGCATGCGCAGATGGTGCCCCGGTGGCAGGATCTGCTGGTGACCCTGCTGATTTTAGCGGCGGGCACCGCCATCGGCAACATTTTCTGGCAATTCGCCTTTACCAAGGCAAACATCATCTCGGTCTATGTGCTGGGCACACTGCTGACCTCCCTGTTCACCAAAAGCTATTTCTGCGGGGTATTCAGTTCGGTGGTCAGCGTGCTGCTTTTCAACTTCTTTTTTACCGAGCCGCGCCTGACGCTGCATGCCTACGAAAAAGGCTACCCCTTTACCATCGCCATCATGCTCATCGTGTCCATCATCACGGTGACGCTGGCCATCCAGAACATCCGCAACATCGAGGAGAAGGAGCGCGCCGCCCTGCTGGCGAAAAACGAACAGCTGCGGGCGGACCTGCTGCGGGCTATCTCCCACGATCTGCGCACGCCGCTGACTTCCATCTCCGGCAATGCGGCCAACCTGCTGGCCAACGATACCAAACTGGAGGAGGACGCCCGGCACCAGATTTTTCTGGATATCTACGATGATTCCATCTGGCTGATCAATCTGGTGGAAAACCTTTTATCCATCACCCGCATTGAGGATGGCCGGATGAACCTGCGCCTTTCCACCGAACTGGTGGGGGAAGTCATCGAGGAAGCGCTGCGCCATACCAACCGCCAAAGCGACGAGCACACCATCCGGATGGACCTGCCCGACGAATTGCTGCTGGCCCGGATGGACGCCCGGCTCATTGTGCAGGTGCTCATCAACCTGGTGGATAACGCCGTCAAGTATACCCCCGCCGGGTCCATCATCACGGTCTCGGCCCGGGAGCAGGACGGTTTTGCCGCCATCTCGGTGCTGGATGACGGTCCGGGTATTGCGCCGGAGATCCGGCCCCATGTTTTTGAAATGTTTTATACCGGCGAGCACAAGGTCGCCGACAGCCGCCGCAGCCTGGGGCTGGGGCTGGCGCTGTGCAAGGCCATTGTGGATGCCCATGGCGGCACCATCACGCTGGCCGACAATCCGCCGCACGGGTGCAATTTCACCTTTACGGTACCGCTGGGGGAGGTAACGCTGCATGAATAAACCGCTGATTCTGGTGGTGGAGGACGATGCGCCCATCCGCAACCTGATGACCACCACACTGAAAGCCCACGACTACCGCTATCTGGTGGCGGACTGCGGCGAGGCCGCCCTGCGGGAAGCATCCACCAGCAGCCCCGACATCATGCTGCTGGACCTGGGGCTTCCCGATCTGGACGGGGTGGAGGTCATCCGCCGGGTGCGCAGCTGGTCGGACCTGCCCATCATCGTCATCAGCGCCCGCAGCGAGGATGCCGACAAGATCGAGGCGCTGGATTCCGGCGCCGACGATTACCTGACCAAACCCTTCTCGGTGGAAGAACTGCTGGCCCGGCTGCGGGTGACCCAGCGCCGCCTGGCGGCCATGCATACCGGCGGCAGCCCGGTGTTCACCAACGGGCAGCTGACCATCGACTTTGCGGCGGGCTGCGCTTTTTTGAACGGGCAGGAACTGCACCTGACCCCCATTGAGTACAAGCTCCTCTGCCTGATGGCCCACAACTGCGGCAAGGTGCTGACCCATACCTACATCACCCAGAAAGTATGGGGTACCAGCTGGGAGAACGACGTAGCTTCGCTGCGGGTGTTCATGGCAACCCTGCGCAAAAAGCTGGAATCCGCCCCCGGTTCCCCCCAGTACATCCAGACCCACATCGGCGTGGGCTATCGCATGATGAAAATTGAATAAGCCTTCTTCCTGGCCGTACGCTCCCCCACCGGGCGTGCGGCTTTTTTGTCTGATTTTGCCCCGCAAAATAGCCAAAAGTCCCCTGCCTGCTTTGTGGGTTTTGTAGATTTTGCAAAGGCGAAACCGGCATTTCGTTGCAGTTTTTGGGCGGTATGCTACAATATTTTTATACAACTTGCGCGGTTTTGCAAAGATTCTTACCGAAAAGGAGCACCGCTATGGGACAATACATTATGGCGCTGGATGCAGGCACCACCTCCAACCGCTGCATCCTCTTCGACAAGCAGGGCCACATGTGCAGTGTGGCGCAAAAGGAGTTCACCCAGTACTTCCCCAAACCGGGCTGGGTGGAGCATGACGCCAACGAGATCTGGACCACTCAGCTGGGCGTGGCCCTCTCGGCCATGAACCAGATCGGCGCCTCGGCTGCCGACATTGCCGCCATCGGCATTACCAACCAGCGGGAAACCACCATTGTGTGGGACCGCAACACCGGCGAACCGGTCTACCGGGCCATCGTCTGGCAGTGCCGCCGCACCAGCGAAATCTGCGACAAACTGAAAGCCCAGGGTTTGACCGATCTGTTCCGGCAGAAAACCGGTCTTGTCATCGACGCCTATTTTTCCGCCACCAAACTGCAGTGGATTCTGGACAATGTGGAGGGTGCCCGGGCCAAAGCCGAGGCCGGGGAGCTGCTGTTCGGCACCGTGGAAACCTGGCTGATCTGGAAACTGACCTGCGGCAAGATCCATGTGACCGATTATTCCAACGCCAGCCGGACGATGCTCTTCAACATCCACACGCTGGACTGGGACGACGAGATTCTGGAAATCCTGCGCATTCCCCGCTGTATGCTGCCCAATCCGGTGCCCAACAGCGCCTTCTATGAATACGCCGACCCCATGCACTTTGGCGGGGAGATCAAGATCGCCGGGGCGGCGGGGGACCAGCAGGCGGCGCTCTTCGGCCAGACCTGTTTTGCCGCGGGCGATGCCAAAAACACCTACGGCACCGGCGGCTTTTTGCTGATGAACACCGGCGCGCGCCCGGTGCAAAGCCGCAACGGCCTGGTGACCACCATCGCCTGGGGCCTGAACGGCAAGGTGACCTACGCGCTGGAAGGTTCCATCTTTGTGGCGGGGGCCGCCATCCAGTGGCTGCGGGACGAGCTGAAAATCCTGGAGGAATCCCGGGATTCCGAATATATGGCGCTGAAAGTGCCCGACACCAACGGCTGCTATGTGGTGCCCGCCTTTACGGGGCTGGGCGCCCCCCACTGGGACCAGTACGCCCGGGGCGCCATTGTGGGGCTGACCCGGGGCTGCAACAAGAACCATATCATCCGCGCCACACTGGACAGCCTGTGCTACCAGGTCAACGACGTGCTGAAAGCCATGGAGGCCGATGCGGGCATCCAGCTGGCCATGCTGAAAGTGGACGGCGGGGCTTCCGCCAACAACTACCTGCTGCAGGCCCAGGCCGATATCAGCGGTGCGCCGGTGGAGCGGCCCTGCTGCGTGGAGACCACGGCTCTGGGCGCCGCCTACCTGGCCGGGCTGGCCGTGGGCTACTGGAACAGCCCCGAGGACGTGCTGCAAAACCGGGAGGTGGACCGGGTCTTCACCGCCCAGATCAGCGAGGAGGACCGCGCCCGGCGCATCCGCGGCTGGAACAAAGCCGTGCGCTGCGCCTACGGCTGGGCCCGGGATGAGGAGGAAGAGGTATGATGGATGTCATCATCATCGGCGGCGGTGTTGCGGGCTGCGCGGCAGCCCGGGAGCTGAGCCGATATAAAGCCGAGATTCTGGTGGTGGATAAAGAGGAGGACGTCTGCTGCGGCACCAGCAAGGCCAACAGCGCCATTGTGCACGCAGGGTTTGACGCCCCCGCCGGCAGCCGGATGGCCGCATTGAACGTAGCGGGCAGCCGGATGATGCCGGCTCTCGCCAAGGAGTTGGATTTTGCCTACGAACAATGCGGCAGCCTGGTGGTCTGCCTGAGCGAGGAGGACCGCCCGGCCCTGGAAAAACTCTATGAAAACGGTATAATCAACGGCGTGGAAGGGCTGCGCATCGTGGAGCGGGAGGAATTGCGCGCCATGGAGCCCCACATTGCCGACGAGGCGGTGGCCGCCCTCTGGGCGCCCACCGGCGGCATCGTCTGCCCCTTCGGGCTGACCTACGCCTTTGCCGAGAACGCCGCCAAAAACGGCGTGCGGTTCCAGTTTGACACCGAAGTGCAGAAGGTGGAGCCCATCGACGGCGGCTGGCGGCTGCAAACCAGCCGCGGCCCGCTGGAAGCCCGCTGCATCGTCAATGCCGCCGGGGTACACGCCGACGAACTGCACAACCAGGTCAGCGACGAACGCATGACCATTGTGCCGCGGCGGGGGGACTACTTTTTGCTGGACCACGCCGCCGGGGACCATGTACATCATACCATTTTCCAGCTGCCGGGCAAGTACGGCAAGGGCGTGCTGGTGACCCCCACGGTCCACGGCAACCTGCTCATCGGCCCCACAGCCAACGACATAGACGATAAGGAGGGCACTGCCACCACCGCCGCCGAACTGGACGAAGTGCGCGCCAAGGCAGGGCTGGCGGTCAAGGACCTGCCCCTGCGGCAGACCATCACCAGCTTTGCGGGGCTGCGCGCCCACGAGCTGCGCCACGAATTCTTTATTGAGGAGGCGGCCCCCGGTTTTGTGGACTGCGCGGGCATCGAGTCGCCGGGTCTTTCGGCCAGCCCCGCCATCGGGCAGGAGGTGGCGCGCCTTGTGCAGCGCATTCTGAACCTGCCGGAAAATCCCGACTTTGACCCCCACCGCCAGGGCATTCTGGACCCCAAAACGCTGCCCTTTGCGGAGCGGGCCGCCCTGATCCAACAAAATCCCGCCTACGGGCAGATCATCTGCCGCTGTGAGACGGTGACCGAGGGCGAAATTGTGGACGCCATCCACCGGGTGCCCGGTGCCCGCAGCCTGGACGGCGTCAAGCGCCGCACCCGGGCAGGCATGGGCCGCTGCCAGGCGGGTTTCTGCAGCCCCCGTGTGCTGGAGATCCTGGCCCGGGAGCTGGGGCTGCCCCAGGAGGAGATCACCAAATGCGGCGGCGCGTCCCGGCTCATTGTGGGTACCAACAAGGACAGTCTGTAAGGGGGCGGCAGTATGAAACAAATTGATCTTGTGATTCTGGGCGGCGGGCCCGCGGGCCTGGCCGCTGCCATTGCCGCGCGCAAAGCCGGTGTGCAGGACCTGTTGATTCTGGAACGGGACCGGGAACTGGGCGGTATCCTGAACCAGTGCATCCACAGCGGGTTCGGCCTGCATACATTCCGGGAGGAACTCACCGGCCCCGAGTACGCGGCCCGCTTTGCCGAGGAAGCCATCCGGATGGGGATTCCCTATAAGCTCAACACCATGGTGCTGGACCTTTCGGCAGACCGGGTGGTCACCGCCGTCAACCGCACCGACGGGCTGTTCCAGCTGCAGGCCAAGGCGGTAATCCTGGCCATGGGCTGCCGGGAACGCCCCCGCGGTGCTTTGAACATTCCCGGTACCCGGCCCGCGGGCATCTACACCGCCGGCACCGCCCAGCGCCTGGTAAATATGGAGGGCTATCTGCCCGGGCGGCGGGTGGTCATCCTGGGGTCCGGCGATATCGGGCTCATCATGGCCCGGCGCATGACGCTGGAAGGGGCCAAGGTGCTCTGCGTGGCAGAACTGATGCATTATTCCGGCGGTCTGAAGCGCAACATTGTGCAGTGTCTGGATGACTTCGGCATCCCGCTGAAACTCAGCCACACAGTGGTGGATATTGAGGGCAAGGAGCGGGTAACGGGCGTCACCATCGCCCGGGTGGAAAACGGCAAACCGGTGCCCGGCACCGAGGAGCATTTCAACTGCGATACGCTGCTGCTCTCCTGCGGCCTTTTGCCGGAAAACGAGCTGAGCCGCAGCGCCGGGGTAGCGTTAAGCCCCGTCACCAACGGCCCGCTGGTGGATGAACGTTTGCAGACCAATCTGCCCGGCGTTTTTGCGGCGGGCAACGTGCTGCATGTGCACGACCTGGTGGACTATGTCTCGGAGGAGGCAGCTGCCGCCGGGCAGCACGCCGCCGCTTATATCCTTGGCGAGACCACCCCCGCCGAGGACGAAGTCCTGCCGGTAACGGCCGCCAACGGCGTGCGGTACACGGTGCCCACCACGGTGCATCCCGCCCGGCTGGACGGCGCCCTGACGCTGCGGCTGCGGGTGGGCAACGTCTACCGGAACAAGGCGCTGGCGGTATACGCCGGGGCCGACTGCATCTGGCGGCGCAAACGGCCGGTGCTGGCCCCCGGTGAGATGGAAACCATTGTGATCAAAGGCGCGGCACTGGACAAACTGCCCGGCTGCGGCGGCCTGACCGTGACGTTGGAGGAGGCGTGACACCATGGAAAAACGCGAACTGACCTGCATCGGCTGCCCGTTGGGCTGCCCGCTGGTGGTGAACATGGAGAATGGCGCCGTCCTCTCGGTCACCGGCAACACCTGCCCCCGGGGCGATGCCTACGCCCGCAAGGAGGTCACCGCCCCCAGCCGTGTTGTGACCACCACGGTGCCGGTGCACGGCGGCGTGCTGGCGGCTGTCAGCGTGAAAACCGCGGGGGAAATCCCCAAAGAGAAAATTTTTGACTGCGTGCGTGCCCTCAAGACCGTGACGGTGGAGGCCCCGGTGGCCATCGGACAGGTGGTTCTGGCCGACGCGGCCGGTACCGGCGTAGATGTGGTGGCCACCAAGGCGGTGGCAGCCCTTTAAAAACACTCAATCAAAGCCACCCGTTAAATAGATGGTTTGAACAGGCCCTATAAAGGCCTATCTCCTGTGGTTGCTCCCTAAAGGGAGCTCTGAAAAGTCTGACAATCACACTTTTACCACGGGCCGCCCCCTACTCGGGGGCACTTTTTATGCCTTTTTAGCTTTTTCTCCCGTGAACGAGTCCACCAATTCTTTCATGCTCAACTGATCATTGGCTATATCATTTTGCAATTGATTTTGGATGTATTCGCGGATTGCTCCTTCATATTTCCCCTACATCTGCTTTGATTTTCTTGTAGATGATTTGCTTACAATATTTAGGCGCGAACACAATATGGTATTTGCATCTGTACTTACTATGTGATAAACTTTTTACGTCATTCATTGACAAGAACCTCCAACGCTTTTGTATTGCGGTTGCCAGGCCACTTACATTTTCGCACTGGAGGTTCTTTCTTTCACTAAAGTATTTTTTATTGCCCCCAGTTGAACTGGGGGTTTTTATCTGCCTGTTCGGCGCCAACAAAAAACCGGGGCACCCTTGCGGGTGCCCCGGTTCTTATTTGTGCTTATTCCTCGGTGAAGGAATCCTTGCCCAGGCCGCAGACCGGGCAAACCCAATCGGCGGGAACATCTTCCCAGGCAGTGCCGGGGGCGATGCCATTGTCGGGATCACCGACGGCGGGATCATACTCATAGCCACAGGGGCAAGCATACTTTTTCATAGCAAAATGCTCCTTTTGTTTGTAAATTAAGACTTTGTATTGATCAAGTTTTCCACAGACCGTGCAGGTTGCAGTAGGCATACACAGCCACGACCTCGTCGCCCTCGGTCAGGGCGAAATCGGCCTTGGGGGCCTCGCCGGGCTTCAGATACTTGATCTGGCTGCCCTGCTTGGTCTGCACAGAGATCCAGGGGATATAGTGGGCATCCAGCATCGGGTGCTCCACGCTGCCCACGGTCACATGCACGACGCCATTGTCGACGGTGTACACGGGAATGTGCTTTTCGTGCGCGGCTTCCACCGTGCCGGGAACCAGCGGGGTCATCTTCTGGCCGCAGCAGAACACGGGCACGCCCTTGTCCTCGACCATGGTCACGATGTTGCCGCAGTGCTCACAGATAAAGTATTTCAGTTCCATAACTTGCCTCCTTGAAGGTTGCTCTCTATTTTTAAAAATCAGTTTCATTTTATTGTGGATCGTGCTCCCCGATCCATGACTCCATTATATCATACTATTTTGCTTTGTAAAGAGTTTTTTAGGATTTATTATTAATTTTCTAAAATATACAACCACCCTGTACATTTTGCGCCAAAAAAGGTACAATAATACCACTATGCACAAAGGGGAATCGCTATGAAACGTTTGGTCGTGGGGCTGCTTGCCCACGTGGACAGCGGCAAAACCACACTGGCCGAAGGGCTTTTGTACCGCGCCGGGGTGCTGCGCAAGCTAGGCCGGGTGGATCACCGGGACGCTTTTCTGGACACCGACGCCCAGGAGCGGGCCCGCGGCATCACGATCTTTGCCAAGCAGGCCACACTGACCCTGCCTGCCGCCGACGGTGCAGAGGAAACCGAGCTGACGCTGCTGGACACCCCCGGCCACGTGGATTTTTCCGCCGAGGCCGAGCGGGCATTGCAGGTGCTGGACTACGCGGTGCTGGTAGTCAGCGGTACCGACGGCGTGCAGGCCCACACCGAAACACTGTGGAAACTGCTGGCGCGCTACCGGGTGCCCACCTTTGTCTTTGTCAACAAGATGGACTTGCCCGGTGCCGATGCCGCGGTGCGGCTGCGGGAACTGCGGGGACGCTTTGGGGACGGGTGTGTGGATTTCACCGCCAAACCCGACCCCGAGGCCCTGGCCCTGTGCAGCGAACCCCTGATGGAGGAAGTGCTGGCCGACGGCGCGCCGCAGCACGATACACTGGTAACGGCCATTGCCCGGCGGCAGGTATTCCCCTGCTTTTTCGGTGCGGCGCTGCGGCTGGACGGCCTGGACCGGCTGCTACAGGGCTTGCAGACCCTGACCCGGATGCCGCCGGTCTGGCCGGAGTTCGGCGCCCGGGTGTTCAAAATCAGCCAGGACGACGCCGGGACCCGGCTGAGCTGGCTGAAAGTGACCGGCGGCGAGCTGCCGGTAAAGGCCGTGCTGCCAAACGGCGAAAAAGCCGATGCCCTGCGGCTGTACAACGGCAGCAAATTCCGGCTGGTGAGTACCGCCTACCCCGGCATGGTGGTGGCGGTGGCAGGCCCTTCCGCCACCCGGCCCGGCCAGGGGTTGGGCGCCGAGGCGGACGCAGACGCCCCCCTGCTGGAACCGGTGCTGAACTACCGGGCCGACTGCCCCGACGCCGACCCCCACACCCTGCTGAAAGCCCTGCAAACGCTGGAGGATGAGGACCCGCAGCTGCATGTAGCCTGGCGGGACGACCTGGCCGAGGTGCATGTACAGCTGATGGGCGAAGTACAGCTGGAAATTTTGCAGACTCTGCTGGACAGCCGGTTCGGGCTGAAAGTCACCTTCAGCGAAGGCGGCATCTTATATAAAGAGACCATCACCACGGCGGTGGAGGGCATCGGCCATTACGAGCCGCTGCGCCACTACGCCGAGGTGCATCTGCTGCTGGAACCGGGTGCCCGGGGCAGCGGCGTACAGCTGGCAGCGGACTGCCCGCCCGACAGCCTGGCGGAAAACTGGCAGCGGTTGATTCTGACCCATCTGGCCGAGCGCACCCACCCTGGCGTGCTGACCGGCGCACCGCTGACCGACGTGAAAATCACGCTGGCGGCGGGCCGCGCCCACCTCAAGCACACCGAGGGCGGCGATTTCCGCCAGGCCACCTACCGCGCGGTGCGGCAGGGCCTGCGGATGGCCCAGAGCAAAAACGGCGTACAGCTGCTGGAACCCTGGTATGATTTTACGCTGGAAGTGCCCGCCGATGCCATCGGCCGGGCGATGGCGGACATTCAGCGGATGTGCGGCACCTTTGAACCGCCGGAGACACTGGGAGATACCGCCCGTCTGACCGGACGGCTGCCGGTGGCTACCTCCCGCGGGTACGCCCGGGAGATTGCCGCCTATACCCACGGCCTGGGCCGCTGGGCGGTTCTGCCCGCCGGGTACGATGCCTGCCACAATGCCGAGGAGATCATTGCGGAGATGGGCTACGACGCCGACGCCGATGTGGAGAACCCCGCGGATTCGGTGTTCTGCTCCCACGGGGCCGGGTATGTGGTCAAGTGGGACGAAGTGCCCGCCAAAGCCCATGTGGACAGCGGGCTGGCGCGGCGGCTGGCCCCCGCCGGGCAGTCCGACGAGGAAAGCGAAGCCGACACCGGCGCCCGACGCCGCCGGGCCGACGCCTACCGCGGGACTCTTGAACAGGACAAAGAGCTGCTGGCCATCTTTGAACGCACCTACGGCAAGATCAAGCACCGGGGCGAAAACGGCACCGACGCCAAAAAGGCAGCCCGGGCGGCGCTGCACACCGCCCCCGCCAGTGCCCGGGCCCCGGCGAAACCCCAGCCTACCGGGCCGGATTACCTGCTGGTGGATGGCTACAACGTGATTTTTGCCTGGGACGACCTGCACCGCATTGCCGAGAGCAATCTGGACGCCGCCCGCCGCCGACTCATGGATATTCTGTGCAACTACGCCGGATATAAACGGTGCGTGCCCATTCTGGTCTTTGACGCCTACAAGGTGCGGGGCGGGACGCGGGAAGTGGAGAAATTCCACAACCTGTACGTTGTCTACACCAAGGAGGCCGAAACCGCCGACATGTACATTGAACGGGCCACCCACGAGCTGGCGAAGGAACGCCGTACCCGGGTGGTGAGCAGCGACGGTGCTGAGCAGGTCATCGTGCTGGGCAACGGCGCGCTGCGGGTATCGGCCCGGGCCTTTGCCGAGGAAGTGGCCGCCGTGGAAAAGGAAATCCGGGAATTTTTACAGCAATAAACAAAAACAGGCATCCGCCTTGCGGCGGGTGCCTGTTGGTGTTTATGGGATGCAGGGGAATCAGACGATGCCCTGGCTCATCATGGCAGAAGCGATCTTCTGGAAACCGGCGATGTTGGCACCGGCCACCAGGTTGCCCTTGCAGCCGTATTCCTCGGCGGCAGCGGCAGCGTTCTTGTAGATGTTGACCATGATGTTGTGCAGACGCTCGTCCACTTCCTCGAAGGTCCAGCCCAGACGCAGAGAGTTCTGGCTCATCTCGAGGCCGGAAGTGGCGACGCCACCGGCGTTGGAAGCCTTGGCGGGCGCAAACAGTACGTTGTTGGCCTGCAGGTAGGCGATGGCCTCCGGGGTGGAGGGCATGTTGGCGCCTTCGGCCACGGCGTAGCAGCCGTTGGCAACCAGGGCCTTGGCACCTTCCAGCGGCAGCTCGTTCTGAGTGGCGCAGGGCAGGGCGATGTCGCAGGGGACAGTCCAGATGCCCTGGCTGCCCTCGACGTACTTGGCGGTGGGAACGTAATCCAGGTAGGTCTTGATGCGCGCACGCTTGACTTCCTTGATTTCCTTCATGACCTTGTAGTCGATGCCGTTCTCATCCACGATGTAGCCGTTGGAGTCGCTCATGGCGATGACCTTGCCGCCCAGCTGGGTGGCCTTCTGGTTGGCGTAGATGGCAACGTTGCCGGAGCCGGAGATGACGACCTTGGCGCCCTCGAAGCTCTTGCCGTTGTCCTTCAGCATCTCGTCGGCGAAGTAGCACAGGCCGTAGCCGGTAGCCTCAGTACGGGCCAGAGAACCACCGAAGGGAATGCCCTTGCCGGTGAGAACGCCGGTGAACTCGTTGCAGATGCGCTTGTACTGGCCGAACAGGTAACCGACTTCGCGGCCGCCCACGCCGATATCACCGGCGGGCACGTCGGTGTCGGGGCCGATGTGGCGGTACAGCTCGGTCATGAAGCTCTGGCAGAAACGCATGACTTCGGCATCGGACTTGCCGTGGGGGTCGAAGTCGGCGCCGCCCTTGCCGCCGCCCATGGGCAGGCCGGTCAGGCTGTTCTTGAAGCACTGCTCAAAGCCCAGGAACTTGATGATGGACAGGTTGACGCTGGGATGGAAGCGCAGGCCGCCTTTGTAAGGACCGATGGCAGAGTTGAACTGCACACGGTAGCCGCGGTTGACCTGAACCTTGCCGTTGTCATCCACCCAGGGCACGCGGAACATCACAACGCGCTCGGGTTCGACCATACGCTCGATCAGGCCGGCCTTCTCGTACTCGGGATGGGCGGCAACGACCGGCTCCAGGCTTTCGAGAACTTCCTCAGCAGCCTGCAGGAACTCTTTCTGTTCGGGGTTACGCTGGACCAGGCCTTCGTAGACGCCCTTGAGATACTCATTCGTGATCGACATGGGAACACTCTCCTTTATACAAAATTTCTCACCGGCTTTTATGTTATCACCAAATGGAAGCTTTTTCAAGTTTTTTGTATATATTTTCAAAAATTTTGTCTGTTGTCAAGTGGCAAGTGTCCCCACATCAAAAACATTTATTTTCATTTCAACGCTGTATCGTTGTCACAGGTGTGTAGTCGGTGCTGCCCTGGAGGAAGGCTTCGGCGTCGATGAGGGCATAGGAAAAGTCGTACTTTTTATCCTCTTCCACACACAGCAGGAAGCGGCCGTCATCGGTCAGGGGCAGCTGGCCCCGGTCCTGCTGATTCTGCACCTGTTTGGGCGTGAGCCCCGTCTGCTGCAGCGTATCGGTATCCCGGTCCAGAATCTGCATACGCATATTGCCGTTGCCGTCGCTGACGACGAGCAAGAGGTAGCGCCCCGCCTGCGCCGCGATGCCGGGCAGCCCCACCACGGTGGGGTCGTTCAGCCACACGCCTGCTTCCGTCAGGGAATGCGGCATCTCCTGCCACTGCCCGGTTTCCAGGTCAAAAGCGCGTATCGCCGTGCAGACATTGCTGCCATCGGGCTGTGTCTCCCGCTGGGAAAAATAGAGAAGTCCGCCTGCCATGCCGCAGAAATCGCTGTTTTCCGTAAAAAGTTTGCCCGGCAGTTCCAGCAGTTTTTCCCGTTGGCCGGTAACCGGGTCCAGCCAGTCGCATTCCACGGTGCTGTTCTGCAGGGCCGCCTGGTAGGCTTCCCCGTCCGTTTCGGCATCGGGCAGCGGTATCTGGGTCACAAAACGCGCCGTCACCAGGCGCCTGCCCTGGGCGGCCAGCACCGACTCCCCGGGCTGCAGGGCGAAGTTCTTCACCTGCCCGGTGGCCAGGTCCACGCGGTACCCTTGGGAGGGGTCACTGTTGTCGGAACCGCTCCGGCTGCCATACAGCGCGGTCCCATCGCACCAACCCAGGTATACTGTCCCCTCCAGATTTTTCGAAAGGTCGATACGCCGCTGGGCACTGCCGTCCCGCCCCACTGCATACAAGCAGGCGGGCTGCACCTGTTGGGTGTATATATTGTGGTGATAGGTGGTAAATTCCTCGGGGGTCATGCCGCTCCGGGTAGATTCCTCACCCAAGTAGGGCGCCACGTTGTTCTGGTAATAGGTATCCCAGTCCATCTCTTCCCAGCTGGTGCGGTATTTGTAAACGTAGACGGTATCCCCGGCGGCAAAGATCGTATAATCCCAAAGCCGCCCCGGCAGCCAGGCAGGGCAGGATTCCGAATCATGGGTACAGCCCGGCACATTGCACAGCACCTGCCGTGTGGCGGTGGCGCAGTCGATTTTATAGACCAGGCAGTACCCGGTCCGGGGCCGCAGTTCGTAGAATACATCCCCGGCGTTGAAAAGGGAATTATACCCCATTGACCCCTGCACGGCGTAGAAGTCCCCCGCCACCGCCGGGAGTGCTGCTTCTGTGGTCTGTTCCGGGGCGGTTTCCGGGGTCTGCGTGCTCGCCGGGGATTCCGTCACAGCCGGGGTCTGCCCGCCGCAGGCCGCCAGGGTCAGGGCCAGCAAAGCCGCCAGCCCCAGGGCCAGCAAAGCCGCCAGCCCCAGGGAAAGCAAGCGTTTCATCAAAACACCTCCTGTGCGGTAACAAACTCCTTTTTATTCTTCGGTGATGGGGGTATAGTCGGTACTGCCCTGTAAGAAGGCTTCAATACCAATCAGGGCATAGCTTTCTTCCGTTTCGCCTTCGCTGGTTTTGAGCAAAAACCGTCCGTCATCGGTCTGGGCCAGATACTGCACCGCCTGGTGGGGCAGCTGGGACCGGGTCATTTCCTGCTGGACGGCGGTCAGGGTCCCGCTTTGGGTATCCAGCACCCAGGTCAGGTTTTCGAGGCTGACGTTGTCGGAGCCGCTGAACCACAGGTACCGCCCCTGCTGTTCGGCGCAATCCGGCAGGGCCGTCACCGTCACATTGGGCAGCCACATACTCTCGTTCGGAATGGGCCGCAGCAGGTCCGCCCATTGGCCAGTGGTGGCGTCATACGCGCAGTAGGCGTTGCGCTGGCCCCCGCCCTCCTCCAGCGGGGTCCAGTCCTCAAAATACAGCTTGCCATCCAGCAGGCCGAAGAAATCCGCATTGCCGAAGGTGGAGCCGTCATGGGGGCGTTCCAGCACCTTGCTGCGTTCCCCTGTTACCGGATCCAGCCAGTCGTATTCCATCGTAGCCTTTTGCAGCAGATCCCAATACACTTCCCACCCTACTTCGTTGGGATTTGGCAGCGGTGCATCGGTGACCGGGTGGGTGGTCAGCAACTTGGTTCCCCGGGCGCCCACGATGTTTTCTTCCTGCATCATCGGGAAGGTGGTCACGCTGCCGTCCGCCAGGTCCACCCGGCATCCTTTGGGGGTACTGCCGTTGGTACCGTCCACACTCTGCCCATAAAGGGCCGTGCCGTCGCACCAGCGAAGAATTCCTTGCGGGAGGTTCTGAGAAGTTTCCACATTTTTCCGGGAAGCTCCGTTTCCTTCGATGCAATAAAAGCCTGTGGGGGCCGAAGCCTCGGCATAGATGTTTTTGTAATAAGCCACCAGTTCCTCTTCGGTCAAGTTTTCCAGCCCTGCGGGACGCTCTTGCAGCTTAGGCTCCACCACCTCGGCATAATAGTTGTCCCAACTGCCCTGGTAGTTCATGGTGGGCACCGGATGATAGACGTAGACTGTATCCCCCACCGTGAAAGTTTTCAGGCCTGTGCCCCGCCCCGGCAGCCAGGCTGGGCAGGATTCCGAATCATGGGTACAGCCCGGCACACTGCACAGCACCCGCCGGGTGGCGGCGGCGTAGTCGGTTTTGGTAAGCAGGCAGTACCCCAGATGGACTTCCAGCGAATACCAGGCATCCCCTGCATTGAATCCGTTGGGATAGTAGCCGTTGCTCACGGCGTAGAATTCCACCGCCGCGGAGGCCGCTTCGGCAGCGGCAATTTCCGCCGTGGCGGTGGTTTCGGGCACCGCCGGGGATTCCGCTTTGGGGGCGCAGGCGGCCAGGGAAAGGGCCATAGCTGCCGCCAGGCCCAGGGAAAACAGACGTTTCATCATAGATTCTCCTGTTTCATCATTCCGGCATCGTCACCGGGGTATAGTTCGTACTGCCCTGGAGAAAATCCTCCACAGGCTGCAGGCTGTAACAATTTTCCACACGGAGGTCCGTGATACCATAGGCGGAGATCGGCTCCTGGCCGCTGTCCTTCTGGGCGGTGCAAAGCAAAAAGCGTCCGTCGTTGGTCAGGGCCAGTGGCTGCACCACCGTCTCATAGGGTGCTCCCTCCACTTTCTGCGTGATGGTATACAGTTCGCCGCTCTGGCGGTCCAGAATCCACCCCATGTTCATGCCCTGCCAAACATCAGAGCCCTCCATCCGGAGATACTGTCCCTGGCGAGACGCCACCTCCGGCAGAGCCGCCGTCGGCTCGCTGCGCAGCTGGGCCACTGGGTCCGGAAGTGTGTGCAAAACCTCCTGCCACTGCCCGGTGGCACTGTCCAGAGCCCACACTCCTTCCTGGTTTTCTTCTCCGCTGACCGCAAAATAAAGCATCCCATTTGAAAGTCCCCGGAACGTTGAAATGCCATCCACGGTTCCGTCCCCCGGTTGTTCCAGCACCTTACTGCGCGCCCCGGTGGACGGATTCAGCCAGTCAAATTCCACCACGGAATTTTGCAAGGCTGCTTCATAGATATCCCAGTCGACGACTGTTGGGTCAGGCAGCGGCGTATCGGTAACGATACGGCTGGTCAGCAGCCGGTCGTTTTCCGCTCCGCGAATCTGCTCATTTGCCATCATGGGGAAGGTCGTCACCTGACCATCCGCCAGGTTGACGCGACAACCTTCGGTGTCGCCATTGTTGAAGGCACACGCCCCATACAGAGCTTCCCCGTCACACCAGAACAAGGGGATGTTGGGAATCTGCGAGGAGAGTTCGATGGTCTCCCGGCTAGCGCCGCCGTTGCAGATTCGATAAATGCAGGCCGGTGTGACGGCCTCCAAATAACAGTTACGGTAATAGCTGGTAAGTTCCTCCTCGGTTCGGCCGTTGGAGTTTTCGAGAGCGGGTTCCAACACTTCGGCACGGTATTGTTCCCAACTGCCGTCGTAGGGCGTGGCCGGTGCCCTGTGATACAGATAAACGTCCTGTCCTGCAGTGAAAAGGCAGACCTCCAATCCTGTTCCAGGGAACCAGGCAGGGCAAGCGGGAGAATCGTGGGTACACCCCGGCACACTGCAAAGGACCCTGCATCTTGCGGTGGAATAGTCTATCTCAGTGACCAGAAAATAGCCTTGGCTCTGCGGCCATAACGAATAGAAACGATCTCCCGTATGGAAGGTGGAACCGATGAGATAAAAACCTGTCGGTTCCAACGTCGTTTCCCCCGTTGCCGCTTCGGCAGCGGCAACTTCCGCCGTGGCGGTGGTTTCGGGCACCGCCGGGGATTCCTCTTTGGGGGCGCAGGCGGCCAGGGAAAGAACCATGGCGGCCGCCAGGCCCAGGGAAAACAGTTTTTTCATACAGTTTCTCCTTTACGAAAAGGTATCGTCACGATACGATGGTGGGCAGTTCCTCCGCCGTGCAGGGCTGCAGGCTCAGGCTCAAAAACCACCGGTCACTGGTGATGGTGGTTCCGTTGTTCCAGCCGCTGTACTCGTAGGGGCTCACAGTAGCGGTGATGAGCGCTTCCCCGTTGGCGCTGTAGAGGGCATGGGCGTAGGGAGTCTGTTCCGGCACGGCCCAGTCCCCCAGATTTTCCAGCCCTGCCTGCTTGGCAAAGGCTCGCAGGTCGGCTTCATCGGGGGCCGACGGGGTGGTTTCTTCCTGCCGGGGTGCCGATACCCACACCTGGGTCACCACACCGGTGCGGCTGTCCATCGTCAGGCTGAACACGGTATACAGCGCTCCCTGCTCCTGGGCAAACCGTTTGAGGGTGACAAACCCCAGGCTGTCGGTGGCATAGTAGGGCACACCGAGATCATAGGTCTGGCCTGTATAGTTTTCGAAATACTCATTTTCCTGCCAGTCGGTGGCCCAGGCGGCCCACTCCGGCGCAATAGCCCCGCAATCCGCCAGCATCTGAAAAGCGGCGTCCACCGTTTCCTTATACTGGTAGCCGTTCATCATGCTTTCCAGACCGTTTTGCGCACCAATGTACATTTTCAGCGCCAACGGGGTTTCTTTCTCCTCGGCGGGGAAGTCCACCACGGCACTGCTTTGCTGCTGCCGCGCCGTAAGCTGGCGCAGGATATAATAATCCGACCCCTGGGGTGTGGGGGCCTGGTAGGCGTCCTCCACCGCTGCACTGTGGCCCAGCGCTGCGGTATCCACCGCCGTAAGGAATACCGCCGGGGCGGCCGCGCAGACCAGCACAGCCACTGTACAAAGTCCCGCCATCCAGCGGGGATGCTGCCACAGGCTCATACGGTACCCCCTTTCTGCAATGTCACCCGCACCGTGGTGCCGCAGCCCGGCGCACTTTCGATCACCAGATCGCTGCCGTGGGCCGCCGCAATGCGCTTGCACAATGCCAGGCCCAGGCCGCTGCCGCCCTGTTTGCGGGCGCGGGATTTATCCACCATGTAAAACGGTTCGGTGACCCGGTCGATCTCCGCCTGGGGAATGCCGCAGCCGTGGTCTTCCACTTCCAGGCTCACCGTTGCACCATTGTCCCGGCAATGCACCGCGATGGGTGCATCCGGTGCGCTGGCTTTGGCCGCGTTCTGCACCAGATTGCAGAGAAGATCCAGCAGCAGATCGGCGTCCCCGTGCACCACCCAGTGTCCCTCGGGCGTCTGCACCCGGGCCATCGGACAGGCCGCCCGCAGCCGGGGCCACAGGTCGGCCAGGTCCACAGGGGTGAATTCCAGCTCCTCGCCGCCCAGCGCCAGCAGGGCCAGCAGTTTCTGGCTCAGAGATTCCAGCCGCCGCCCCTCATGGTAGATGGCCGCGGCCGCTTCCCGCTGTTCCTCAGGGTCGGTCTGCAGGCTGCGCAGCATATCGGCATAGCCGATGATGCTGGTCATGGGGGTTTTGAGTTCATGGGTGAAAGCCCCCATAAAATCCTCCCGCTTCTGCACATCGGCTTCCAGGTCGGCAATTTTTTCCTGCACGGCGTCGGCCATCTTGTCAAAACTGCGGCTCACCTGCTCGATCTCATCGCCGGTGTGCAGCGCCGTGCGGCGGCCATAGTCGCCCCCGGCGATCTCGGCACTGGTGGTGGTAAGCACCCGCAGCGGGCGGGTGACCTGCCGCGCCAGCACCGCCATGACCAGTGCCCCCGCCGCCAGCACCACCGCTTCCAGCCCCAGGAACCGGCGCAGGCTGGCGTCCCGGTCCCGGTACAGGCCGGTCAGATCAAAGGCGCTGACCAGGTGCAGATTGCCCTGCAAGTCGCCGCCGTAGAGCGCCGTGACGGTATCGCCGCTGCGCACCGTGCGCATGGTACCGTCCTGCAGCGGGGTGTCGCAGGGGGCCGGCAGCGTACTGCACAGCTGGGTTTCGCCCCGCCACAGCGCCGCCGTGGTATCCTGTGCCTGCAGCAGCGCGGCCACCGTCTCATCCCCGGTATCCGCTCCGCGGCGCTGCAGGTCGATGATTTCTGTTTGCAGCAGGGTGCAGGTCTGGGCATGGGCCGCCGCGTTGGCCGCGTTGGTGCGCGCCAGCTGCACCGCAAAATCGCTGTACAGCAAATAGCAGCCGCCCACGCCGAAGGAGGCGCTGAGGACCAGCAGCAGCAAACAGATCAGTTTTTGTGCGTAGCGCATAGGGTTACTCCTTTTTTAAGCGGTAGCCGATGCGGTAAACGGTTTCGATATGGTCATACCAGTGCAGCTTGCGCCGCAGCCGCATGATGTGCAGGTCCAGCGTGCGGGTGTCGGTTTCGGCACGGTCGCCGCCCCAGACCCGCTCGTACAGCGTATCCCGATAGAGGGCCGCGCCCCGGTTGCGCATGAGCTGTTCCAGCAGTTCAAACTCGTTGGGGGTCAGGTCCACCGGCTGGCCGTTCTGGGTCACCGTGTGTTCCCCCACGTCCAGCACCACGTCAAAGGCCTGCATGACGTTGCCCCGCCCGGCCCGCCGCAGCACCGATTCCACCCGGGCCAGCAATTCCTCCACCACAAAGGGCTTGACGATATAATCGTCGGCACCCCGGCGCAGGCCTTCCACCCGCTCCTTCACGGTGCCCTTGGCCGTGATGAAGATCACCGGCACCCCCTGGGGGCGCAGATAATCCAGCAGCTCATAGCCGTCCAGTCCCGGCAGCATGATGTCCAGCAGGGCCAGGTCATAGTCGTTTTCCTCAATGAGATCGGCGGCGGTGCGACCATCCCCCGCTACCGTGCAGTCATACCCGGCGCGGGTCAGGCTCATTTCAATCAGCCGCGCAATTAAGTGCTCGTCTTCCACAATCAAGACGTGTGTCATACTCGGACTCCTTTTCTGTTTCGCCTGTATCTTACACCCGGTTTGTATCGTACTTGTAACAAGGTGCATTGTAAATTTACACAATTTTCTTTATTTTAGCATAGATACCGTGGTATAATGTACCAAAACCACTAAAAATGTAAAAAGGAGCCTGCAACCTATGAGCTCTACCATAGAAGAACTGGTATCGGCCCTGACACTGGAAGAAAAAGCCGGGCTGTGTTCCGGCCAGGATTTCTGGCGTACCAAAGCCGTGGAGCGGCTGGGTATTCCCGCTTTGATGGTGTCCGACGGCCCCCACGGTCTGCGCACCCAGAAGCCCGGCAGCGACAACCCCAACGACAGCATTGAGGCAGTGTGCTACCCCGCCGGCTGTGCGGCGGCGGCCAGCTTTGATCCCACCCTGACCCGCCGCATGGGTGCCGCCCTGGGCCGGGAAGCCCGGGCCGTGGGCGTGGGCGTGGTGCTGGGCCCGGCCATCAACATCAAGCGCAGCCCGCTGTGCGGCCGCAACTTTGAATACTACAGCGAGGACCCCTTCCTGGCCGGGGAGCTGGCCGCGGGGTTCATCCAGGGTGTGCAGAGTGAGGGCGTGGGCGCCTGCCCCAAGCATTTTGCCGCCAACAGCCAGGAGACCCGCCGCATGTCGGCCGACAGCCGCATGGACGAGCGGACGCTGCACGAGATTTATCTGCCCGCCTTTGAAACGGCGGTGCGGGACGGCCAGCCCTGGACGCTGATGTGCAGCTACAACCGGGTGAACGGCACCTATGCCAGCGAGAATCCGCTGCTGCTGGACGACATTCTGCGCGGGCAGTGGGGCTTTACCGGCTTTACCATGTCGGACTGGGGCGCCGTGAACGACCGGGTCCGGGGCGTTGCCGCCGGGCTGGACCTGGAGATGCCGGG
The DNA here is from genome assembly GCA_900545545.1 of uncultured Subdoligranulum sp. Taxonomy (GTDB): domain Bacteria; phylum Bacillota; class Clostridia; order Oscillospirales; family Ruminococcaceae; genus Gemmiger. Next base: position 35,187 of record UQZO01000019.1, read on the forward strand.
TTCCGGCGGGGTGAACGACGCCAAACTGGTGGAGGCCGTGCGCAGCGGCGCGCTGGACGAAGCTGTGCTGGACAAAGCCGTGACCCGCATCCTGAACATCGTGCTGCGGGCGGCCGACCTGGCCAAAACGCCCGCCACTTTTGACCGCACCGCCGACCATGCCCTGGCCGTGCAGCTGGCAAAAGAGAGCGGCGTACTGTTGCAGAATCTGGGGGCCTTGCCGCTGCGTGAAGGGCAGCGGGTGGCCTACATCGGCGCCTTTGCCGAGACGCCGCGCTACCAGGGCGGCGGGTCCAGCCACGTGAACACCGGGGCCGCCATCGGCGCGCTGGAAGCCGCCCGCCGCAACAACCGTATGGTCTCCTATGTGGAGGGTTTCCCCGCCGACCGCGACCAGCGGGACGAGCAGGAATTCCTGCGGGCGGTCACCGCTGCCGAGGAAGCGGATGTGGCCGTGATTTTTGCTGGGCTGCCGGAAATGTTTGAGAGCGAAGGCGCCGACCGCCGCCACATGCGGCTGCCGGACTGCCAGAACAACCTGATCGCCCGTGTGGCCGCCGTGCAGAAAAACACCGTGGTGGTGCTGCACGCCGGTGCGCCGGTGGAATGCCCCTGGGCGGAGGATGTATCCGCCGTACTGTGCATGTATCTGGCCGGTGAGGGCATCGGCGAAGCCACCGACGCCCTGTTGTGGGGCGAGGCCAATCCCTCGGGCCGTCTGCCCGAGACCTGGCCCCTGCGGTTGGAGGACACCCCCTGCTACCTGGATTACCCCGGCGACGGCCTGACCGCCGACTACCGGGAGGGCGTCTATGTGGGCTACCGCTGGTATGACGGCCGCCGGATGCCGGTGCGCTGGCCTTTCGGCCACGGGCTGAGCTATACCGGCTATGTCTACCGTGACGCCGCCCTGGACAAGGATACCCTGACCGACGGCGACAGCGTAACGCTGCGGGTGCGGGTGCGCAACAGCGGCGCCGTGCGCGGGGCCGAGGTCGTGCAGCTGTACGTGAGCGACGCCACCGGCACGCCGGTAGCCGGGGGCCGTGTGCCCCAGGCGCTGCGCGGGTTCCAGAAAGTAATGCTGGAGCCGGGCCAGGAGTGCGAGGTCAGCTTTACGCTGACGACCCGCGACCTGAGCCGCTACAGCGCCGAACTGCACGACTGGTATGCCGCGCCGGGCCGGTATGAGCTGCGGCTGGGCCATTCCAGCCGGGACATCCGCATTACGGTGCCCCTGCAGTTTAAGACCGAGCGCCATCTGCCGCTGACCGTGGACGAAAACACGCCGTTAGGTGTGCTGCTGGCCGACCCGCGCACGGCGGGCCCGGTACAGCAGATGCTGGCCGCCAACAGCCAGGCGATGGACAACGGCGGCGGGGACGGTCTGATGCCCCCCGATGCCGTGGCCCAGATGCTGGACGCCATGCCGCTGCGTGCGCTGGTGAATTTTGGCGGGCCCGGAGCGGCTGCCGCCCTGCCGGCCCTGATGGAAACGCTGCGCAAGGCAACCGAAAACTGACAATAAAAAATCCCGGTGGAGAGATCCACCGGGATTTTTTGTGTCAGCGCTCTTGCTGGGCATCCTGTTTTTTCTGAAGGGAACGACGGTATTCGATGGGGCTGATCCCCTCGAGCCGCCGGAAACTCTGGGAGAAATAGCTGGGGGAGCTGAATCCCACCAGCTCGCTGATCTGGGTCAGGCTGTGGTCGGTGCTGGCCAACAGAGCCTTGCTCTCCGAGATGCGGCGGCGCAGCAGGTAGTTGATAGGGGAAATGTTGTATTCCTTCTGGAAGGCATGGGCGAGGTAATACTTGTTGATATGGGTCACGGCGGCCAGCTGGTCCAGGGAGATGCTGTCGCGGAAGTTTTCGTCCAGATAGCGCTTGGCTGCCGCGCATTCCTTGTTTTTGGAGGGGGCCTTGGTGGTAATGCGCAGGGACACCGACGCCATGCGCACCAGCTTGACCAGCATCACTTCCAGAATATCCTGGCAGATCATCTCGCAGCCGTCCTCTTTGTTGTCCATCTCCCGCAGCAGCATACGGATCATATAAAGGATATCTTCCCGCATGTCGTGGCATTTGAGCATGGTGTAGCCAAGGTTTTTCTGGTCAAAGAGGAACTCCACCCCTTCGATGCCCAGCACCACGTATTCCAGCGGGTTGGCCTGGTAGCTGAGCTCGGTGTGCTGAACCCGCGGGTTGACGATGATCAGATCGTCCGGCTCCACATTATGAAGGGTACCCTCGATGTTGAACTGCCCCCGCCCGCTGATGCAGTAGAACATCTCGCTGCAGGCGTGGGTATGGGGCACCGAGTGCCAGTCCCCGCCGAACCGGCTTTTACTGATGTAGAGCAGGCGCACAGATTCGCGCGGAGGGACTTCCATATTCAGGTCATAGCGGGTATTCATCGCAGCGTCCTCCTTGCAGCAAAGATTTTACAACTCTTGCAACAACATCCATAAATTTTATAGCAGGATATAAAATTTTCGATGCCGTATTTCTTTTATTATAGCCGTGCAAAATGGGTTTGGCAAGGGTCCGCGCCGGATTTTTCTGCCGGCGACGCCGCGAAATGACGGCAAAAATCGATTTTTTACCGCGTTTGAGCAAAACAGACAAGAAACTGTTCCAGAATTTGTTCATTATTTTTGATTTCTTGCGGCTGTAGGAATTTTGTAACTCCGCAAAAGCAATATCCATAAACATGTACTCAATAAAACCCTTGTTCCTGCCAAAGGCAAACGGTATGATTAGATTGTCAACAAGAGATCCCGGTGATGAGTCCGGGACAGCTTCATCTGCTTCATGAGAAGGAGGAAACACAGTATGAAGAAAGCAATTTCCCTGGCGCTGGCCGCCAGCATGGCTCTTTCGCTGGCCGCCTGCGGCGGTGCAGGTTCCAGCTCTGCTGCCGCCACCGACAGCTCCGCGGCAACCAGCGAGGGCGCTGCCGCTGAATCCACCACCATCAAGGTTGCCGCCATCGAGACCGCTTACGGCACCGAAATGTGGCAGAAGGTCGCCGATGCCTTTACCGAGCAGACCGGCATCAACGTGGAACTGACCACCGACAAGAACCTGGAAGATGTGATCGGCCCCTCCATGCAGGGCGGCGATTACCCCGACGTGGTACATCTGGCTACCGGCCGTGAGGCTGCCCTGACCGAGCAGTTCATCAAGGGCCACCTGATCGCCGACATCACCGATGTGCTGGACATGACCGTGCCCGGCGAGGATGTGAAGGTCAGCGACAAGATCGCCGGCGGCTTCACCGA
>UQZO01000020.1 GCA_900545545.1 uncultured Subdoligranulum sp.
GTCTGGAGGAGCACTTCCCCCATTCCATGGCCAACGCCGTGGTGGAGGAGGCCAAACGCCGGGGCCTGCGTCACGAGGAGCACCACTCCAAGGTGGAGTATCTGGTGGCCCACGGCATCGCCAGCACCGTCGATGAGGAGCGGGTTCTCATCGGCAGCGCCCACTTTGTCTTTGAGGATGAGGGCTGCGTTATTCCGGAGGGCGAGCAGGAACGCTTTGATGCCCTGCCGCCGGAGTATTCCCACCTGTATCTGGCGGTTGGGGGACAGCTTGCCGCTGTGATCTGCATCTCCGACCCGCTGCGGGAGGAGGCGAAGGAAGTCCTATCCGCCCTCCGCGCCCTGGGGATCACCAGTACCGTCATGCTTACCGGCGATAGTTACCGCACCGCCGCAGCCATTGCCGCCCAGGTGGGAGTGGACGACTTCCGCGCCGGAGTCCTTCCGGCGGACAAAGCGGAGTATGTGGCCCGGCTGCGCCGGGAGGGACATACTGTCCTGATGGTGGGCGACGGCATCAACGACTCACCGGCCTTATCCGAGGCGGATGCGGGCATTGCCATCAGCGACGGCGCCGCCATCGCCCGGGAGATCGCGGACATCACCATCGCTGCCGACAGCCTCTGGGAACTGGTGGAGCTGCGCCGGATCGCCATGGCTCTGATGGCGCGCATCCACTCCAATTATCGTTTTGTCATCAGCTTCAATGGTGCTTTGATCGCTCTGGGCGCAGCCGGAGTCCTGCCGCCAGCCACCTCCGCCACGCTGCACAATCTTTCCACCTTGGGCGTCAGCCTGCGGAGCATGAGCCGGCTGGTACTTCCGAAAATGTAGAGTGCAGAACTCTTTTGAAGGAATAAATACATAATGAGACTCGTAGGGGGAAAGGAAATTCCTCCTGCGAGCCTCATTTTTCTATCTTTTCTGGTGGTATAAATTCTAATAGATCGCCGATCCCACAATTCAACACCGTACAAAGCCTTGCGAGGACATCTATATCTAAACGAGTAATTATGATTATTAGAATAATGATTAGAAAGATAAAAACAGGGCGGTATTATTCAGGACTCAAAGTATATTTACGATAAATGACGATAAAAATTGATTCTTTTGAAGATTTCTTAAGAAAGCAAAGGGTAAAGAATGATAATTCGGCAAGAAAATAATATATTATTGTATAATCACATATAATATGTTATTATTAAAAAAATGTTATTAAACGCATTGAATCTGTAGAGTGAAAGGGAGGAGCAGCTATGGAATCGATCCAACTGAAACAAATGCTCGGTATTCCGATTCAGATAACTCCTTGGGAGGGAAAGAATCAGCTTCCGCTGTACTTGGCATATGGAAGAAGCTTTGATGTTGTTTCGGCTGGTTCCATTCAGTTTATGCTGGTAACTATGCAGCTGGATGGAAGGTTTAACATCCAGCAGATTGCCGGACAGGTGGAAAAAATAGCAAAGGCAACCAACATGACGGTGGCCCTAAACCTGTCAGACATGACGCCATACCAGCGCAAGGCTATGATAGAGAAAGGCATTCCTTTTGTGATGCTGCCCGACCAGGTGTATCTGCCTTTTCTGGGCGTTGGTTTGCGAAAGCATGCGTTCAGGAAGGAAAGTGTGTCCTATGGGCGGCTTCAGGCAGTGGCTCAACAAGTATTTCTGTATCTGTTTTACCACAGAACATCTCTTGGAATTAGCAAGAGCAATCTGGCAGAACGGCTGCACCTGACCAGAACCAGTATTACCCGGGCGATAGAACAGTTAGATTCTCTAGGAGTATTGGGAGAAAGAGACAGTCTGCGCAGTCCGGTATGGTTGAATCCAAAGGCGGATTTGAAAAAGATTGTCCAAGAGGATCTGATTGATCCAGTACAGAGGCGGATCGTGATCCGAAGGAAGGACCTACCAAAAGCCGTGTGGCTTGCAGGAGAAAGCTGTTTGTCAGAGTACTCGATGCTAAACCCTCCGCATATGGAGGTATACGCTTGTGATAAAAAGAAAAGCTCTGCGCAGGCTTTTACAGTGGTGGACCCGGTGTGGGAGAATACCGATGGCTGTGTTCAGCTGGAATTGTGGAAATATTCCCCTGAACCATTTGCCAAAAATGGAAGAGTCGATAAAATTTCTTTGTACTGCTCTTTAAGGCGGAACGCAGATGAAAGGGTTCAAGGAGAACTGGAAGCAATGTTGGAGGAAGTAGAATGGTAAAAGGTTTGGAATCGTTTATCGAGCAGTTCCGAGAGTTTCCCAACTGCTATACAGTCATTGGCGGTGCGGCCTGTGATATACTGATGACGGAAGCTGGTTTGGAGTTTCGCGCTACGAAAGATATTGATATGATTCTTGTGCTGGAGGGCGATTTTCCAGGATTCGGGCACAAGTTCTGGGAATACATCAAGATGGGTGGTTATCGCTGCGGCTGGAAAAATAGTGAGTCGGTTCATTTTTATCGCTTCACGGAACCGCAGCGGCCGGATTTCCCAGTCCAGATTGAGCTGTTTTCCCGCAACCCGGATTACCATCTTGAAATACCGCAGGGCATCATACCGATCCATATTGATGATGAGACCTCAAGTCTTTCCGCTATCCTGCTGGATGATAATTACTACAGGTTGATGATGCAGGGGCGTAAGCAGGTTGAGGGAGTTACAGTCTTGGGAGCAGAGTATCTGATCCCTTTCAAAATGTACGCTTGGCTGGATCTGCGTCGCAGAAAAGAAGCAGGTGAACAGGTAGATAGTCGCAATCTCCGAAAGCATAAGCTGGATGTCTTTAGACTGCTACAGATTGTTCCGCAGAGTGTGAAAATTGCTGTCGGAAATGTAATTCAGGAAGATATAGCCGAATTTCTGAAGAGAATGGAAGAGGAAAATTTAAATCTGGGGCAGATTGGTATTCCAATGAGTAAAGAAGAAGCTCTTGAGCAGCTTCGTAGAATGTACTTATAATAGAGCAATTTTGGCCTGTTGTGGTAAATAAAGATGATTGCAAGGATATGCTACATTTGCCCGATTACATTGCACTTTTCCGTGGCAGAGCAATGGTTTCGCCTTCGCCTGCATGGCGAGGCAGGAGCGTGGTTGTCGCCAGATCGTTTCCCTCCCTTCCAAAGAAAACGGCGGCCCTCCCGAGCCGCCGCGTGTACTTCGGGCCAACATGGCCCGAGGTGCCATCAGCTTACAAGGAACCGGCACAGAGCGGATTTTCCGCCGTCCAGCACTCCGATCAGCGAACCGGCTGTCGCCTGTAAGCCATACGGAGAAAGCAGGAAAGCGAGGAACAGGAACACAAACCCGCCCAGCGGTGTCGGTGTGAAAAAGAGGCCAATCCCGAGGACCGCAACAATGACCGAGGCAATCGTCAGGAAGAAAGCGCAGAGGTCAAAGAGGAACCAGCACAGGGCGGTCAGCAGAGCGAGGACAAGGGCAAAGGGAGCGGCGATTACTTTCAATATCATCTTCATAGTGGAAACCTCCTTCTTATCTTTCTACCTATATTTTACCATGTCTGCCCGGGGACATAAATGTTGCGAATGATTAGTGAAACCTGTCCCCGGACTTCGGGCCATACTGGCCCGAAGTGGTAAAAAAGAGCAGGGCGGCAGGCCCATCCGTCCATGAACCTGCCGCCCTCGTCTTACTTTGCCACCAGCGCAGAGAGCTCCCGCAGGACCTCCGACACCTGCCCCCACAGCTTTTCATAGTCCCGCCGCAGGCCGTCTATTTCCTCCGGGTACACCCCGTAGGTGTTGGCATGAACCGCCACCTGATTGAGATTGTTGGAACAGCGGCGCTGCAAGGACACCAGCTCCTTGACCGGGGCAAGGTCTACATGGAGAATGTAGCCGTTGAGCGCCATTTTCCGTACATAGGCCCCGGTGTTGGAGATGCCGGCCTCGGCCATCCGCGCATGGATGGCGGCCAGCTCGTCCTCCGTGACCATCACATGAAGATGGACATTCCGCTTGCGGCCCGGCATTACCGTTCCAATTCCCGGCCCTTCCGGCGCTCCTTCGGCTCCTTGACCTTATCAAGCAGCTTCTTGTCCAGCTCCGGCGGCTCCGGGGGAAGGGGCGTGTTGTTCGGCACCCCGTCAATCATATTCTGGTTCTGCTCCGTGGAGAGCTCGGCGGTTTTCAGGTAATTGTCTTTTTCGTGCATGGCAGTCCTCCTATCAGTCCTCATGGGTCTTGTGGTTCCGTTTCTGCCCGGGCTCCTTCGGCGGCTCCTGTCCCTTTGCCGCGCCCTCTTTGAGCCGGGCGGTGATAGACCGTTTCCTGTCCGGGTTGTCCGGGGCAGGCGTCAGCTCATAGTCCCTGACCTGTTTTCCGGTCAGGGGCTTTTTATAAATGGCTTCGCCCCATGCGTGAATCTGCAACCATCTGAACACTCAGATACATATACGGTTAAAATTATCTACAAGATATCAGATATATCACCAAAGGTGTGGCTGATTGCACCCGAACTTCAAAAAGTTGAAGGGAAAAGGCCCCATCACATTTATGAAGTTGATGAGCAAGGCCGTTGTCGACTTTGCGTGTATGATCCTAAACTCAAGGAGTGGAACCAGCAAATGTTTATAGCAGATAGCTTTGTTCCCTGGATATGCACATGGCTTAATACTTATGAATATTGGGCTATTACTGGAGAGTGGCATTATGATGAAACAATACGCTCCGAAGGTAAAGTGAAAAGTTGATGGGTAGGCCAAATCTGGTATAACCAAAACTGCAGGGGAGCATTCTCCAATCCAGAAGATGCTCCCCTGCTTAGGCATTATTTCTTATTCTGCCTCGTCCCCGCTGCTGCAATCATCGCGTAGTGCTCTCTGCTTTTGCGGGTGATGCGGTTATAGTCCTCAGAAGTGAGAACGTCCAGCAGCCAGACTTTCGGCACCATAAACCGTGGGCGGCGATGGATGGTGCGCAGACGGCCCTCGGTGCACCAGCGGGAGACGGTGTGTGGCGTGTAGCCGGTGAAGCGGGCAATCTGCTCCACGGTCAGTACGTCGGGCGCGTCGGCCAGCTACTGTTCCAGATGGCGGCGGAGGAGCAGGCGGCTGACGATCTCGTAGTCGAGGGTACGGGTCAGGGATACGGCGGGCGGTTTGCGCTGGGGATAGTTCTTATACCACCCGCTGGGAGGAGCATAATACTCCGGCTCGGTCAGACGGCGGCGCAGGTAGGTGGCCACGTCCGTTTTGGCGATCTTGTAGCAGCGGGTGCGCTTGCCGGTGTGGAGGCAGGGCACCAGACCGCTCTGGAGTAGATGTAGCGAGGTGCGGGTACCGATGTGGCGGGCAATGCGGAAGTTGTTGCGGCTCATGGGATCGGGATAGGGTGCCAGCAGCGCGTCGATCTCCTTTGCCAGCCGGTCCTGTGTAGTGGTTTGTTCGTTCATGGTCGGATTCTCCTTTGATGTTATTCGGACCCGGAGAAACCGTATCAGCACGACAAGATTCTTGAATTTTGGGATGCTTTTCTCGCCTGCGGGAAAATTTTATGCTGGGACAAAAGCCAGAACCCGCCCCGGCGGGCCGGATGCTGTGCCGGTTATCTTGCACGGGATCTTGCATTTTTCCCGGAAGGCGTTGCTTTTCTCCCCAAAGGATGGTACTATACTTTTACTTGTACCCACGCGGTTTTGTGAGCGGATGCGCCAGAAATCCGCGTGGCGTGGTCAAAATGGGCGGGACGAAACGGCCCGTTTCGACCCTGGGGGAGCACAGACGGCATTGGGGACACAAAACTCGAAATGCTTTAGGTCTCGAGAGAGGCGCGTGGGTTCGACTCCCACCATCTCCGCCAGTGCCCAGGAGACTTATCTCCTGGGATTTTTTATTTTCAATCTATCGGATTGGATGTTGTGGAAATAATAGCTCTGGACTATTTCTCTACGACAATATGATCATATCATAACGCGGCATAAACTGCTATAATCAAAAGAGACGAAGAATATGAGTTTATTGGTACAAAAAATCAATTATTCCATATATAATCTTGAACAGCACCGACTTTCCGCTGCCGTTAGCGCCAACCAAGCCAACAGTTGTTCCCTGTTCTGCGAACAGGGAAACATTCTGAAGAATTGCCTGCCGCCAAAACTTTTTGATACATTCTTTATTTCAATATATGAACTCATATTCTGCCCTCCTACACGCAGTTCCATCCGTTGTCCTTCCCGCTGCCAGCCGGCGGCCGCCGCCTGACGGAAAACATCGTGTGTTTTGAACTGCGGCGGCGCGGTTACGCGGTTTATGTCGGAAAGAATGAAACAAAGGAAATTGATTTTGTGGCGGTGCGGCGCGGCGAGCGCATCTACGTACCGGTGTGCCGACAACGGCCGGAGAAATCGGATCGTACGATCTGCGTTGTCAGCAGAGGTATAAGGAAGCAGGGGTGAAGGCTGCGCCGGAACCGGGCTTGACCGGTAGGCGCTACCGTATGCTATCCTGTTTATACAGTGCCGTATCGGGCAGGCGGGATGCAGCCTACCACCCGGCGCACAACAGGAGGTATGAACGTTATGGAAAACAAGAAAAACAACCAACCGCTCGACCTGGCCGTCACCGATCCCGAATGGACGGCCATCACAACAGCCTTTGCCGGGCAGGAAGTGCCGGCGGCCAGCCCGCTGACCGGCAAAGAGCGCTGGCTCTGCGTGCTGTCGGCCCTGCTGGGCTGTCAGGGCATGGGCGCGTTCCGCAAGGCGCTGGGCAGCGCCCTGGACGACGGCGTGGAGCCGGTGGCTGTCCGGGAAGTGATCTACCAGGCTACCGCCTACCTGGGCATCGGCCGGGTGCAGGATTTCCTGCTGGCTGCCGGCGAGGTGATGATGCAGCACGGCATTGCGCTGCCGCTGCCCGCCCAGGGCACGGCCGGCGCCGACGCCCGGTTTGACAAGGGCCTCGCCAAGCAGGTGGCGCTGTTTGGCGAGGGCATGGCCAAAGTGCAGACCGACGGCCCCGCCGCCCGGCGGAACGTCAACCGCTGGCTGGCCGACAACTGCTTCGGCGATTACTACACCCGCACCGGCCTGAACGACCAGGAACGGGAGATGATCACCTTCTGCTTCCTGCTGGCCCAGGGCGGCTGCGAAAACCAGCTGCGCGGCCACACCCGCGGCAACCTGGGCGTGGGCAACGACAAAACCCGCCTCTACGCCTTTGTGGAACAGTGCATGCCCTACATCGGCTACCCCCGCACCCTCAACGCCATGAACATCGTGGACGAGGTCACGGCGCAGTAACATTTTAACGGCCTGCTGCCGCCGCATGATCCGGGATACACCGCAACGGTTCACCCGCACCCACCGCGGCCTGGTGCTGACCGAGGCCGGCAAGTCCCTGTACAAAGACAGCAAATATATTATCCGCTAATGCAAAGCCTCGGTGCTGCGGGCCAAGAGCGCCGGCGGCGAGGAGAAGGTCATCCGCATCGGCACTTCCCCGATGACGCCGGGGCAGTTCCTGGTCGATCTGTGGCCCAAAGTCCACAGCCTTTGCCCCGACATCAAGTTCGAGCTGGTGCCGTATGAGAACACGCCGGAGAACGCGCGGGAGATCCTGGCAAACCTCGGCCAGAACATCGACATCGTGGCAGGCCCCTTCGACGCCCGGGCGCTGCAGAACTGGCGATGCGCGGCGCTGCTGCTGAGCCGGGAACCGATCCGGCTGGCGCTTTCGCTGCACCATCCGCTGGCCGGCAAAACACGGCTGACTGTGCAGGACCTGCACGGCGAACGGCTGATGATGATCCGCCGCGGCTGGAACGGCGCGATGGACGCGCTGCGGGACGACCTGGCGCAGAAGCACCCCGAGATCGAGATCGTGGATTTCGACTTCTTCAACCTCGATACCTTCAACCGGTGCGAAAACGCCAACGACCTGATGGTGGCCATTGACAACTGGAAGAGCGTCCACCCGCTGCTCAAGGTGGTGCCGGTGCGCTGGAAATTCACGATCCCCTTCGGCATCCTCCACGCGCCGGCCCCCTCGCCCACGGTGGAACGGTTTCTCGAAGCCATCCGCCAGGTGACCGGCGCAGGCGAGGAACTGCCCGGGGGCCGATGACACGCCGGACGGGGCCGTCCCCCTTGACGGCGGAAAGATTTTACGTTATAATACAAAACTGTACAGCAGCGACTGCTGCAGAAAGGAAACGAGTCAGCATATGAACGCCGACGGCGACGCCGAACCGGACCGACCCACTTTCGATCACGAACTTAGTATAAGAGCATAGCCCCGCCGGGAACTCTGGCGCAGGGCTGTGCTTTTTTGCGTTTTTGCCGCTGCGCAGAAATTCTGCGTCCCCTCTGCACACAAAGGAGCGTTTATTTCCGTGGAAAACTTACCCGCACAAATTTTACTGCAGGTCGTCTTTATCCTGCTCAACGCCTTCTTCGCCGGGTCGGAGATCGCGTTTTTGTCCCTCAACCCGGTCAAACTGGATAAACAGGCCGACAACGGCGACAAGACCGCCGCCCGGCTGCTGGCCCTGGTCGAAAACCCCAACCGCTTTTTGTCGGCCATCCAGGTAGCCATCACGCTGTCAGGCTTCCTCGGCGCCGCCTTCGGTACCGAGAACTTCTCCGGCTATCTGGCGGATTTCCTCAGCGGCCTGGGCCTGCCGCTGCCGGCCGGGGTGGTGTCGGTGTTCTCGATGGTGGTGGTCACCATCGTCATCTCCTTCTTCTCCATCGCCTTCGGCGAGATGGTGCCCAAACGCATCGCCATGCAGCAGCCCGAGGCCTGGGCCCGCATGGCCCTGGGCGTCATGCACGGCATCAGCGTGGTCTTTGCGCCCATGATGGCCCTGCTGAACGTGACCACCAACGGCACGCTGCATCTGCTGGGCCTCAAGACCGAGGCCGAGGAGGCCGCCGCCAGCGAGGAGGACATCCGCCTGATGGTGGAGAACAGCGGCGAGCAGGGCGCCATCGCCCAGGAAGAACAGAAGTGGATCGAGAACGTGTTCGACTTCGGCGACCGGGTGGCCAGCGATGTGATGACGCCGGAACCCGACGTGTCGGCTTTCAGCCTGGATGAAGAGAACGACGTTATTCTGGAGACCATCCAGAAGACCGGCCTGAGCCGCTACCCCGTCTATGAGGACAACATCAACGACGTGCGCGGCGTGCTCAACGCGCGGGACTTCCTGCTCAACCTCCAGCGGCAGAACCCCTGCCCGCTGGAAAGCCTGCTGCGCCCCGCCTACTTCGTGCCGGAGAACGTGCACGCGGACCGCCTGTTCCGCGATATGCAGGCCCAGAAACATCATCTGGCCATCGTGGTGGATGAGTACGGCGGCACGGCGGGCATCGTGACCATCGAGGACCTGCTGGAAGAGATCGTCGGCAACATCTACGATGAATTCGACCCTGAGGAACCCATGCCGATCCAGCAGATCTCGGACGGCGTCTGGCGGGTGGAAGGCGGCCTGCGGGTGGAGGAACTGGCCGACGTGCTGGACGTCGACCTGCCGGAAGATGCCGACTACGATACCGTCAGCGGCATGGTCATGAGCTGCCTGCCCTCCATCCCGGAGGACGGTGCCCAGTTCACGGTGGAGACCAACGGCCTGCGCATCCGCGTGGAGAACGTGCAGGACCGTAAGGTGGACAGCGCGCTGGTGGAAAAACTTCAGCCGGAACCCGCGGCGGAGGATGAGCGGGACGAGGGCGACAAGGCCGAGCCCTCGAAGGACCGCAAGGACAAAGAGAAAAAAGACAAAAAGGAAAAGAAAGAAGACTGACCTGCAGCGCCCCGCCGCATCTGCCGCGGCGGGGCGCTGTGCGCGGCAGAAGGAAACAGAATGCAACAACTTACATTGCGGCAGCGGCTGCTGGTGGCCAGTATGCTGTTCGGTATGTTTTTCGGCGCAGGGAACCTGATCTTCCCTGCTTCCATGGGGCAGCTGGCGAGGCGCAGCATCTGGCAGGCGTCGGCCGGCTTCCTGATCACCGGCGTGGGCCTGCCGCTGCTGGGCGTGGCGGCGCTGGGCATCAGCCGGGAGGAGGGCCTGCTGCAGCTCAGCAGCCGGGTGGGCCGGGCCTACGGGCTGTTTTTTACCTGTGTGCTGTACCTGACCATCGGGCCGTTCTTTGCCATTCCCCGCTGCGCCACGGTCTCCTTTACCGTGGGCATCCAGCGCCTGATCCCGGCAGAGCGGCAGCCGCTGGTGCTGGCGGCCTTCTCGCTGGCGTTCTTTGCGGCGGTGCTGTTCTTCTCGCTGCGGCCGGGGCAGATCCTGACCTGGATCGGCAAACTGCTGAACCCGCTGTTCCTGTGTTTCCTGGCCGTGCTGGGGCTGCAAAACGAACTGTTCGTGAGAAATGCGGTGCAGAAAGAACTGGACACCATGAATCTGCTGTACGAGAAACGTACAGAACAGTATGCCCGCGCCCGCCGCGGGGTGGACCTCATCAACCGCCGCTGCCATGCTTTAAAGGTGGAACTGGCGCGGCTGCGCGCCGCAGGGGGCCAGCCGGACCCCCATGCCGAGGAAGCGGTGCAGGCCCTGGAATCCATGGTGCGTACCGGCAACGAAGTGCTGGACACGGTTCTGACAGAAAAATCGTTTTTGTGTGAGGAGCTGGGCATTTCGCTGAACTGTGTGGCGGATGGAAAAACGCTCTCCTTTTTGGAAATGTCGGACCTGTATGTGCTGTTTTCCGAACTGCTGGAGAACGCCTTCCAGGCGGTGCTGCAGTTTGCGGAACCCGAACGCCGCCTGGTGGAAGTGCTGGTATACCGCCGCCAGGGATTCGTGGTGGTGCGGGTCTCCAATCCGGTGGCGGAACCGCCGGTGATCGTGCGGGGGCTGCCCCGGCCCAAACCGGGGGAACCTGCCCTGGGCCTCAAAACCGTCCGCAGGATTTCCCAGCGCTACCAGGGCCGCCTTTCCTGCGATGTGCAGGATGCGGTATTTACCCTGCGCATTGTGTTCCCCGCGCCGTGAGCCGGTGCCGGGACCAAGATAGAGTGCCGCCCTTTTTGTGCAACACTGCCAAAAAGGGCGGCATTTTTTTGGCAGCGAAATGCCGATTTCGGCGCGGCAAAGACCGTTTTCGGCAACCCACTTGTGCCGGTTTGCCCTCCCTTTTACAATACCATCAGAGTAACCGGGCCTGCCCCGGTGCAACGACAACGGAATGGAAAAAGGAGAGAATCATGAAACCCACAGGCAAAAAGAAAGGCGGCACCGTACTGTACGGTGTGCTGACCGGCACCTTTGCGGTGCTGTTTGCGGGCGCGTGTATCGGGACCAACCTGGCCTTTGCCAGCTCCCAGGCGGTAAACATCGCGCTGCAGGTCTCCACCTACGATACCCGCGACACCGATGATACGGCGGTGTATTACGAAAGCGATTTTTCCAGTGTGGAAGAACTGGAAGCCCATGACAAGGAGATCGCCGAACAGCTGACCGGCGAAGGCGCCGTTCTGCTGAAAAACAACGGTGCCCTGCCCCTGTCCGCGGGGGATAAGGTCAGCACCCTGAGCCATTCTTCGGTGGATATCGTGACCTGCGGCACCGGCTCGGCGGATATCGATACCTCCAAGGCCCCCACTCTGAAGGAAGCCCTGGAAGAGGTGGGGCTGGAAGTCAACCCCACCCTGTGGGACTTCTACACCACCGGCGCCGGCAAGGATTACGTCCGTACCCCCGGCAAGGGCGTCAGCCTGGGTGACCGTGCGGCCTGGCACATCAACGAAGTGCCGGTTTCCCTGTACGGCACCAACGTGGAAGCTGCCGATGTGGCAGCGGGCGGAGAGATCTCCGACGTGCGCTCCAGCTTTGCCGAGTACGGGGATGCTGCCATCGTGACCATCTCCCGCGTGGCCGGTGAGGGCGCCGACCTGGAATACGGGGACTATACCGACGGCAACAACGTGCTTGCCCTGACCCCGGAAGAGCAGGATATGCTCAAGATGGCCAACGAAGACTTTGATAAGGTCATCGTGCTCATCAACTCTACCAACGCGCTGGAATGTGACTTCATCAATGATCCCGCCTACGGGGTGGATGCCGTTCTGTGGATCGGCTATACCGGCACCTGGGGTCTGAACGCCGTGGCGGATATCCTGGTGGGCAATGTCAACCCCTCCGGCAAGCTGGTGGATACCTACTGCTACGACAACACCACCGCCCCCGGTCTGGTGGGATACTACGCCCAGGCCTACAGCAACTATGATGAGGCGGATACCGCTACCTGGTACTCGGTCGCCAACGGCGGTCTGGACGGCAATGCCTACTATATCGCCTATCAGGAGGGCATCTATGTAGGGTACCGTTACTACGAGACCCGCTATGAGGACGTTGTCATGGGGCAGGGCAATGCCGGCAGCTATGACTACGCCTCCACGGTGGCCTATCCCTTCGGCTACGGCCTGAGCTACACCACCTTTGCATGGTCGGATTTTGCCGCCGCCTATGACGCCGCTTCCGACAGTTTCCAGGTGAACGTCACGGTGACCAACACCGGTTCGGTGGCCGGCAAGGACGTGGTGCAGGTCTACTTCCAGAGCCCTTACACCGACTACGACAAGGCCAACGGCATCGAGAAGGCCAGCGTGGAGCTCTGCGGCTTTGACAAGACCGAGCTGCTGGAACCCGGTGCCTCCGAGACGGTCACCATCACGGTGCCCCGCTCCGAACTGGCCTGCTATGACGCCACGACCGCCAAGACCTATATCCTGGATGCCGGCGATTACTACCTGACCGCCGGCCATGACGCCCATGACGCGCTGAACAACATCCTGGCCGCCAAGGGCTACACCGCCGCCAACGGCATGACGTCCGACGGCAACGCCGCCATGGCCTGGCAGTATACCAACGCCGCCATGGACACCACCACCTATTCTGTCAGCGAAGCCACCGGCAATGCCATCACCAACCAGTTCGACAACGCCAGCCTGGACTACTACGGCGTGGAGGATACCATGACCGTGCTGTCCCGCAGCGACTGGCAGGGCACCTGGCCCCAGGTATTTGAACTGGAAGCCAACGATGCCATCCTGGCAGACCTGAACATCTACCAGACCTACAGCGGGGTGGAAGGTTCCACCACCGCCATGCCCACCATGGGCGCCGACAACGGCATGACCCTGGGTATGATGATCGGCAAGGAATACGACGACCCCGATTGGGAACTGCTGCTGGATCAGATGACCTTTGCAGAGATGGCGGAGCTGATCGGCAAGGGATACCACAACACCGCTCTGGTGGAATCGGTTTCCAAGCCCGCCACGGTGGACGACAACGGCCCCCAGGGCTTCACCCAGACCCTGACCGGTATTTCCACCTGCCATTGCGCCTATTCCGACGAAAACATCATGGCCGCTACCTATAACGTGGACCTGATGGCGGAAGTGGGCCGCTGCATCGGCAACGATATGCTGGACCTGGGCGCCTCCGGCCTGTACGGCCCCGCCATGAACCTGCACCGCACCGCCTACAGTGGCCGTAACTTTGAATACTACTCGGAGGACCCCTTCCTCTCCGGCAAGATCGCGGCTTCCGAGATCCAGGGCATCCAGTCCAAGGGCGTTTACGTCTACATCAAGCACTTCGCCCTCAACGATACCGAAAGCCACTGCCGCTGCATCTCCACCTGGGCCAACGAACAGACCATCCGCGAACTGTATCTGGAGCCCTTCCGCAAGGCGGTCACCGAGGGCGGCGCCAAAAACGTCATGAACGCCTTTGCCCGCTTCGGCGCCACCTGGTCCGGCGCCCACCAGGGCCTGATGACCAACGTGCTGCGGGGTGAATGGGGCATGGACGGCTTTGCCCTTACCGACTTCTCGGGCAACTCCGCGTTTGCCGCCTACGGCATCGTCATGAAGAGCTTTGATGTGGCCTGGGGCCTGCTGGCCGGTACCGACAGCTGGGATTCCAGCGCCGAACAGTGGACCGCCGACCTGCTGAACCTGTACCAGGGTGACCCGGATATCACCCAGGCCATGCGGCAGGCTTCCCACCGCATCCTCTACACGGTGGCCAACTCCAACGCCATGAACGGCTTCACCGCCGATACCCACATTGTGGCCGTTACCCCCTGGTGGCAGATCGCCCTGATCGCGGCGGATGTGCTGCTGGCGGCCCTGACGGTGCTGTTCGCGGTCAAGCTGGTGCTGGCCATCCGCCGGCGCAAAACCAGTGCGCCCAGCGCCGAGTAAATTGCGCAGGGGGACCCGGCCCCGCAAAATCTGAAAATCGCCGTCCTCTTTTCCGTACAGGACCGGCGGCCCCTTGGGCCGCCGGTCCTGCTTTTTGTTCTGCGGGCATCTTGGCCGCCCGGGGGCTGCCCGCAGCCACGGCAGATCAGCGCTTTACTTTTTTGTGGGCTGCCAGCACCATCCCCACCCCCAGCACCGCCAGCAGGCCGCACACGGCGGTGCCGGTGAGAAGATTCATGAACTGCTGAGTCTCCGGCGGTGTCTCCTGCCCGAAAGAGGCAAACATGGCGGTTTGCAAAGAGAGCAAGGACACCAGCGAGGTGGCAAGACTGATGTACTTGAGGGCGACAAGGGCCGGGGAATGGAGTTTCCGCTTGCGTACCAGGTAGGCGAGGGAAGCGGCCAGGCAATAAAAGTCATACAGCGCGACCGCGAAAATCAGATACCCGTGATAGCGGAACCCCTGGCCCTCTTTTACGATCAGGATGGTGACCCCCTGCAGAGTAAAGGAAAGCACCACCAGCAGACACCCGCACAAGCGGCAGGCCTTCCATTCCCGGGCAAGCCGGGATTCCCCTTTTTTGAGGGGCTTGCCGGGACGGGTGTTGCGCAGGACCAGAAATCTGGTGATGCACAGAACCAGGTAGTATCCCGCCAGGACCATCAGCCACCGGGAGGAAAACCACCAGCCGGCCAGGATTTTGGAAAGCGCCAGAATGCTGTTGCCCGCTAAGGAGCCATACCCCGCGGAAACGATCCGGAAGGCATCGTCATCCACCCAGCGGGAAAGAAGGCGGTGGCGGCGGGCGAGCCCGGATACCGTCTGCACGGGAGAGGTTTTTCTGCACAGCAGCACAAGCGCCCAGACCGCGGCGGAGAGAAAGACCGCCGCCAGGGCGTACAGAGCATACAGAAGAAAGGGGGGGAGGGTTTTCCCCCAGGGGGTGGAAACAGCCGCCAGGGAGCCCCCGCCGAAGACCGCCGCACCCAGCCAGGATAAAAGGAAAGGCGGCCGGAACCGGCGGAGTTTTCCCCACAGGGGGGCGGAATTCTTCTCCGGCAGGCGCCGGGGTTTGCGATTCATAGGCATCTCATCCTGTACAGTGAAAGGGGGGGAAGGTTTTTGCGTTTCCGCCCGGGGGCAGGGCATCCCAGAGAAAAACACGCAGGCAAAACCGCAAGGGCCGCCTGCGTGTTGTGTTTTACTCAAGCCCTTTGACCACCGGGATCAGGCACAGCAGCAGCACGATGCCCACAAGACCTACGATGATGCCGGGAACCAACAGATTCCAGAGCATGGTCATGCACATGCCCAGCCCCAGCACCAGTGCCCCGATCACTCCCAGCAGGGTGATGCCGACGGCTTTGGCGCTCCAGACGATGGCGGGTTTGCCGTCCATCTTGCGCCGCACAAGAAGCATCGCCAGCAGAATGACCGCGCCCGCGGCCCCGACCGCGACGCCCTGGTGAAAGACGCCCCACTCCGGCAAAAGTGCCATACACATACCCAGTGCAAACAGGATGCCGCCGATGGTGCTCAGGATCAGCGTAACAAAATCTTTCTTTTTCATGGTGTAAATCCTCCTGTCGCCTTACTCTTCCCGGCGTCCGGGACCGGCGGTGTCATCGTCGGTCTTTTCCAGAAAGGCGTTCACAAAGGCGTCTTCCACCTTCTGGTAGCCGCCCACAACGGAATCTTCCACCTTTTTGTAGGCACCGGTGACTTTCTCGGCCATACCGCCGGTTTTCAGGCTGCCGTCCTCGGTGAGAAAGGTGTCCACAAACTTTTCTTCCACGTTCTTGTAGGCACCGATCACGGCCTTGCCGATTTTGCCGGGTTTCATTTTATACGCACACATGGGATAACCTCCTTGTCTGTATCCGCGGTTTCCGTGGATGTGCCTTTAGTATAAAGGAGGTTTGTTTGCCCATTGCTTCTGTTTTGTTTGGGAAATATTAAAAAGCCGATGATACCGTTTCCGGCATCATCGGCTTGTTTACAGCAGGGAATGGCCCTTTTCGCACAGCTGGTAAATTTCTTCGTACTTGGCATCCAGAAAAGGCTGCATTTTCCGGCACTGCTTCTGGAATTGACGGCGGTACAAAAGCGGGGCAAGGATCCATCCGGCAAACGCCGGAACGGCCAGAAGAATCATGAGCAGATACCGCGGCGGTTCACCGGTGACGGCAAATACCGCACCGGCCATGAACGCCGTGCCCACAAGCGCTGCCCCCCATGCCCAGGCGGTGGCGGTCTGCCTGGGGGAACGCTCCATCTGCCGGATCTCCCGCATACAGGATTCAAAATTCCGCTGCAGCCGGGTCAGCTCCATCTTATTGATGATTTTCCGGTTTCGCTTGAGATGAAGGGTCACGGTGCCCCGGCCGGGATCGGCGGGACGGGGAGACTCCGGGACCCAGCCGAAATTTTCGTAGGCATCCAGAAACAGGGAAACGTCTTTGGCTGCCACCGAAATTTCCTTGTATTCATACCCTATATAGGTGTTTTCAGGTTCGGGATTCATACTTGCTGTTCCTCCTGCGGAAGGGATCTGGGGATCTTTACGGTGAACGTGCTGCCGCTGCCGGGGGTGCTGGCCACCGCAATGGTGCCGTCGGACAGTTCCAGAATGCGGCGCACCAGCGCCAGGCCCAGGCCGTTGCCCTCGGTGGCGTGGGAGGTGTCGCCCTGATAGAATTTGTCAAAGATTTTCTGCATGGTGGCCTGGTCCATGCCGCAGCCTGTGTCGGCTACCGTGACGGTGATCTTCTGCTCGTCGGAAGTCTGCGCCAGCGTGACACGGCCTCCCTCCGGCGTGAATTTCAGGGCGTTGGACAAAAGGTTGGTCCACACCAGTTCCAGCAAACCTTCATCGGCACAGATCCATGCGCGGTCCTCGAGTTCCGCCTCAAAATCGATCTGCTTTTTCTCCCAGATATTTTCAAACTGCAAGGCGCAGTTACAAAGCTGATTGCAGACATCGTACACCTGGGGACGCGGCTGGATCACCTGCTTTTCCAGCTTGTTCAGCTTGAGCATGTTGGTGATCAGATCGGACAGCCGCCGGGTGGCCTGCAAAATGGTGTCGGTACACTCCTGCCGCTGGGCTTCTGTCAGCTGCTTTTTCTGCAGGAGCTCGGCGTTGTTCTGGATCACCGCCAGGGGCGTCTTGATCTCGTGGGAGACGTTGGAGAAAAAATCCGTTTTCAAAGTTTCGATGCTGCCCAGTTCCTCCACCATCTTGTTGAAATCCATGAACAGTACATCCAGGTGGGTGGTTTTGTCCAGGGAATGTCTGGGGGGAAGATACACCGAAAAATCTCCGGCGGCAACCTTGCGGGCCGCTTCGGAAAATTCCTCGATGGGTTTCTGGTAATAGCGGCGGACGGCCAGCCCGGTGAGCAGGGTGGAACATACCGACGCCACCACCCAGAACCCCAGCACCGCCGCCACATTTTGGGCGGGCAGACTCTTGTAGTCGATGGCCTGCCCGATCATGACCATCTGCAGGGTGGTGAGCAGGGCAAACAGCAGGAAAAACAACACAAAGGTGGAAAGGGGAAACAGCCCCTTCTTCACCCGCTGGTCGGAGAATTTACCGGTGGATTTCATGCCAGCACCGCCTTGTAGCCCAGCCCGCGCACCGTTTTGATGGTAAAGCCGCTGCAGCCGGAAAACTTGTCCCGCAGTTTGGTGATGTAGACATCCACCGCCCGCAGGCTGGTCTCGGATTCCACACCCCAGAATTCATCCATCAGCTGCGCCCGGGAGAAGGTCTTGTTGGGATAGGACAGGAGCTTGTAAAGAATGTTGAACTCCCGGGTGGTCACCGGAATTTCCTGCCCCGCCACCGTCGCCGTGACGGCGTCTGCATCCAGGGTCAGGTCGCCAACGGTCAGTTTGCGTTCCATCTCAATATGGGCCCGCCGCAGCAGGGCCCGGATGCGCAAAAGCAGCTCGTCCAGCTCAATGGGCTTGACCATATAGTCGTCGATGCCCAACTGGAACCCCCGCTGCTTGGAGGGCAGATCGTCCCTGGCAGACATGAACAGAATGGGGATGGTCCGGTTTACCCGCCGCACCGTTTCCGCAAATTCAAAACCGTCCACCTCCGGCATCATGATGTCGGATACGATGAGATCATACAGGTTGTTGTACAGCTCGTCGTAGGCGGCCTGGGCGGACAGGCACCCTTTGGCGGAAAAGCCGCTGTCATTCAGGTAGGTGCATACCGTCCGGTTCAGTTTTGCATCATCTTCCAGCACAAGAATGCGGACCATAAAGATTCCTCCCCGCAAGATGGGTTATGGGGTGTTCTATACCATGCTTTTATGCAAGCGATTTTGGAATATCGAAAAATACAAAGGTATTCTATCCCTTGTGTATGTTCGCATTGTTTGAAAATTGTTTGAGAATTGTTAATGAGCCCCGGCGGGTGCCTGCAAAGGGGCGGTATCCTGCTCGGTAAAGATACGTTCTTCTCATTTGAATTTGTTTTAATGATACGAGTCTTGTGCCTAAAAAGCAAGAGCGGCGGCGTGACCCGGGAAAGCGCACAGGATACCGGCGGGAACAGGGCTTTGCCGCCGGCAACACAAAAATACATGGCAGCCGGAGGCGGCTGCCATGCATGTTGCTGTTTTTTTAAAAGGGGGAAACGATGCGGCTGAAAGAAACGACCCAGACGTCGTCGGTCAGCTGCTGGAAAGTGACGGTTTTCTCCCAGTTGTTGGCAAACCACTGTTTAAAAGCACGGCTGCCGTGCCATACCGTCACATCCTCGCCGCTGCGCCGGGCGGTGGAATCCGGCGCGTCGGCAAAGCGGTTTTCGTCGGTGCCGTTGTTCCGGAAGCTGTTCTCCTTGTAGCCTTCCTCAAAGTTGGCACGCGCTTCCTCGGTCCATGTCTCGGAGAGGGGGGCTTCACTGTGCCAGATCAGGGTATCGTCCGTAACGCAGTTGCTGGCCAAAAACACCGAGAAATTCTCCGACAGGATGTCGATCTGGGCGGGGCAATAGCTTGTCACCGGTTCGCCCAGGTGGTTTTTCAGTTCCCGGATCATGTCGTCCTTGTGGGCTTCGTCGATCTGCCAGCTGACCCCCTCCAGTGGGCCTTTGGTGCTGAAAGCAATGTTGAGATCCTTTGTCGGCAGCCCGAACAGGGGCTCACACTCCGTTACATGCAGACGGCCGTCGTCCAGGACGGTGTAGTCCAGGCCCTCGGCTTCCAGGTTGGCCTTTACTTCGTCGGCGGTGATATCCCAGGGATAGCCGGGGGCTTCCAGCGTTTCCCGGCCGGGGTGCCCGCCGCAGCCGGGCAGTACCAGCAAAGGCGTCAGCAGCAGGGCGGCAACCACAATGGCTTTTTTCATCCTTCCAACCTCCTTGGCCCGCGCCGTATGCAGGGAGGGCGCGGGAAGTGATCAAGATTCTGTCTACAGTATAGCCCCCTGTAAGGGCCGCCGCAATTTGCAGATTGCCCAAAAGGAAACCTGCAAAACCGGCGTTTTGTACAAGGTCCGCTTGCGGCGGCGCCCCAAAGGTGCTAGTATACGGGTAGAAGAAAATTCCGGGAGGGAAAACGGTATGCCGAAACTGCCGTGGCTGAGTATCTGGGACCTGGGGCTGTTTGCGGTGGTGCTGGCCGCGGGGCTGCTGCTGTATTGTGTGGGCGGCAAAAACACCGCGCCGGGGGACAAAATGCCGCTGCGCAAACGCTTTGGGCGGCGGCTGATGGCGGCCTCGCTGCTGTTTCTGGCGGCGGCGCCGCTGGATTTCTGGAAGGCGGGGGTCGGCGTGGTGATCTGGATCGCCGGTATGACCGCCGTGCTGGCCTGGTGTATGGTGACCCTGTGCCAGCACCTGGATGAATAGCGCGCTTATAATAAGGAAAGCCGGAGCATGGACTGCCATGCTCCGGCTTTTGCATTGCCTGCTGCCGCGGGATTTTTCTGTTTGCGGTGCCGTAAACCGCATGGTATAATACAGATAATTATGGGCAGAAAGGCGGCGGAATCATGATCCGGATCGCGATCGTTGAGGACAATCCCGAAGTGCGGGAACAGCTGGTGGGGTATGTGCACCGGTATGAGCGGCAGTTCGGCAAGATGTTTGAACTGGTCACCTTTGCGGACGGCGATGAGATCGTTTCGGACTACCGCGCGGTGTATGACATAATCCTGCTGGACATCCAGATGCGCCGCATGGACGGCATGGCCGCGGCCGAGGCCATCCGCAAGGTGGACAAGGATGTGATCCTGATCTTCATCACCAACATGGCGCAGTTTGCCATCCGCGGGTATGCGGTGGATGCGCTGGACTATGTGCTCAAACCGGTGCCGTACTTTGCCTTCTCCCAGCAGCTGCAAAAGGCGGTGGACCGGCTGCAGAAACGCCAGAAAACCTTTTTGACGGTGCCGGTGGACGGCGGGCTGCGCCGCATCGACGTGGCGGGGCTCTACTACCTGGAAAGCGAGGGGCACTCGGTGCATTTTTACAGCGAGGACGGTGACCTGGTGGCCCCCGGCAGCCTGAAAAGTTACGAGGAAAAGCTGGCGGGCAAGCCCTTTGTGCGCTGCAACAGCGGTTATCTTGTGAACCTGGCCCAGGTGCTGGCCGTGCAGCAGAACACCGTGCAGGTGGGCCCCTACGCCCTGCAGATCAGCCGCCCCAAAAAGAAGGCTTT
The DNA here is from genome assembly GCA_900545545.1 of uncultured Subdoligranulum sp. Lineage (GTDB taxonomy): Bacteria > Bacillota > Clostridia > Oscillospirales > Ruminococcaceae > Gemmiger. The sequence continues at coordinate 20,870 of UQZO01000020.1, forward strand.
TCTGGAAGCGCTGACCGATTATATCGGAGGCAGCGTGAAATGACGACCCTGCCCGATATTCCCCGGCTGTACACCGCCCTGGCCGAATGGCTGGCCTGCCTGCTCTATGTGCTGGCGCTGCGCCGCCGGTTCGGCACGGCGGTCACCGCCGTGATCAGCGGCGCCGGGCTGGTGCTGCTGGGCACCTTTTTGCAGCTTACCGGCGGCGTGCCGCTGGCCTGGTGGATCCCCTGCATGGCGACGGCGGTGGCCGCCATGTATCTGTTTCTCTTCGGCTGCTGCGCCGTCACCCCGCGGGAGGCAGGCTACTGCTGTGCCCGGGCCTTCATCCTGGCGGAGTTCGCCGCCAGCCTGGAATGGCAGCTGCACTGCCTGCTGTGGCCCTGGCGCAGCGGATGGGAACTGCCGGCGCTGGGGCTGCTGGTCCTCGTGTATGCGGGGGTGTTCGGCTTTGTCTACTGGTTTGAATTCCGCCGTATGCAGCGCAACCCCGAACTGGGCATCACCCGGCGGGCGCTGGCCAGCGCCGTCATCATGGCGGTGGCGGCCTTTGCGGTGAGCAATCTGGCCTTCACCCAGGAGGGACAGGCCACCCTCAGCGTCTTTTACATCCGTACGCTGGTGGACCTGGCCGGGGTGCTGGTGCTTTCCATCCAGCAGGAACAGCTGATGGAAGCCCGGCTCCACCGGGAACTGGAAGCCATGAACAACGTGCTGCACCACCAGTACGAACAGTACCAGCAAAGCCGGGAGAGCATCCGCCTTATCAACCGCCACTGCCACGACCTCAAATTGCAGATCGCGGCCATCCGGGCGGAGCACGACCCCGGCAAACAGGCTGCCGCCCTGGACGAGATGGAGAGCGGCATCCGGATGTACGAAGCCCAGAACAAAACCGGCAACCCGGTGCTGGACACCCTGCTCACGGCGAAAAGCCTCTATTGCCAGCAGCATGACATCAATTTCACCTGCGTGGCCGACGGCCACCTGGTGGATTTCATGCCCACGGGGGATATCTGCACCATCGTGGGCACGGCGCTGGACAACGCCACCGAGAGCGTGCAGACGCTGGCCGACCCCGAAAAGCGGCTGATCCGGGTGGCTATCTACGCCCAGCACGGCTTTGTGATGCTGCGGTTTGAAAACTACTGCGAAACACCGGTGCGCCTGGACGCCGACGGCATGCCGCCCCACGGCTACGGCGTGCGCACTATGAAGGCGGCGGCGGAAAAATACGGCGGCACCGTCACCGTGCACTATGAGGATAACTGGTTTATTTTGCGGGTGCTGCTGCCGCACCGCAGCGATAAGGCTACCTGATTTCAACAACCTGCGGCGTTCCGGCCCATTGCCGGAACGCCGCTTTTTATGCTTTTGGAATTGTGCACAACGAACATAGAGACTTTTTTGTGCGCTTTGCGCAAAGAATAGAAGGGGAAAGTCATCAAAAATGCAGAGTTTGTTGGGAAAAATGCAATTTGTGCAAATTTCGTGTAAAAAAGTGTGCTTGTGCTACAATGATGACATGCTAGAGGGGACGCCCTCACGAACGGCCGGTTCTCCCGGGGGATGCGGCCAAACCACAAGAAGGAGAAAAGAATCATGGCACAAGAGAAGAAAAACGGAAAACAGACCATCAAGATCATCAAGACGGCTGTTTCCGGCGTTTTGTGTGTGGTGCTGGCCGGCGGCATTGTGGCGGCCAACGTCCTCATTCCGCCCAATGCCAGCAGTGTGCAGAGCGTCCTGGGCTTGAAGGATGCAGGCATTGACAACAGCGAAGCCAAGACCGAAGGCATTGATATGGAGTACAGCAAACCCAAGTTTGATACTCTGGATGCCCTGATGGAGGACGAGATCGCCCTCAACAAACAGATCGCAGGCGAAGGCATTGTGCTGTTGAAAAACGACGCCAACAAGATGCCCTACAGCACCGATACCACATTCAGCTTTGTGAGCCATTCTTCGGTGGCTTACATCGGCGGTGCCAAAGGCGACCTCAAGACTGCCTTTGAAGCCAGCGGCTTCGGCGTGAACGAAACCCTGTGGAACTTCTACAGCGAGGGCAACGGCAAGGATTATGTCCGCGGTGTCGGCTCGGTGAGTTATGGCGATGACGAGGACTTCTCCATCAACGAATGCCCGCTCTCTGTGATGCAGAGCGAAGAAGGCCTGCTGGATTCCATGAAGGGCACCGTGCCGGTCTTCGTGTTCAGCCGCATCGTGGGCGAGGGCCGCGATATGCCCCGCTCCATGTACAACCATACCGATGTGCCGGAGGACCAGTCCAAGACGTACCTGGAACCCAACTCCGATGAGCTGGCGATCCTGCAATACCTCAATGATAATTTTGACGACGTGGTGCTGCTGCTCAACTCCGGCGCCGCGGTGGACCTGAGCTGGGTCAACCAGTTCCCCAACATCCATACCGTCATTTCCGCGCCGTCCATGGGTGACTACGGCCTGTATTCTCTGGCCGAGATCTTCGCCGGCAACATCAACCCCTCCGGCCGCACCGTGGATACCTACGAGGCCGACCCGCTGAGCAGCCCCGCCGCTCAGAACTTCGGTGACTTCTCTTACTACACCGAGGATGGCGAGCAGACCAAGTACAACTACGTCAGCTATAAAGAGGGTATCTACGTTGGCTACCGCTATTATGAAACCCGCTACGAGGATACCGTTCTTGGGCAGGGCAACCCCGGCGACTACAGCTATGCCGATTCGGTGATCTACCCCTTCGGCTACGGCCTGTCCTATACTACCTTTGAGTGGTCCAACTACAAGACTTCCTGGGATGGCACCACCTGCACCGTCACGGTGGACGTAAAGAACACCGGTTCCCGTGCCGGTAAAGATGTAGTGGAAGTCTTTGCCCAGAGCCCCTACACCGACTACGATAAGGCCAACAATATCGAAAAATCCTCCGTCGAGCTGGTGGGCTATGCCAAGACCTCGGAACTGGCGCCCGGCGCTTCCGAGACGGTCACTGTGACCTTTGACCAGGAACAGCTCAAGTCTTACGACTACACGACCGCCAAGACTTATATTTTGGATGCGGGCGATTACTACATCACCGCCGCCAAGAACGCCCATGACGCTGTCAACAACATTCTGGCGGTGAAGGGCAAGACGGTGGAGGACGGTATGACCGCAGAGGGCAACCCCGCCCTGGTCGCCACCTATACCCCGTCCAACGGCACCGTGGACACCACCACCTACGCCAACGATACTACTACTGGTGTGGCCATTACCAATCTGTTTGATGACGCCAACGGCGGCTTGCAGTACCTGTCCCGTCAGGACTGGGTCGGTACCTGGCCTACCACCGACGGTGAGGTCAGCGACCAAATCAGCACCTGGGGCAACCAGATCAACGGTACCGATGCCAACGGTCAGCCTGCTTCCTACACCTACTATAAGACTATCAGCGACGAGGAACTGGCCAAACTGGATTCCTTCGATTCCCTCAATCCCACCGACCCCGCGACCCTGACCGATACCCCGGTCTATGGTGCGGACAACGGCCTGGGGCTGATCGATATGCGTGGCCTTTCTTATGATGATCCCAAGTGGAACCAGCTGCTGGACCAGCTGACCCCCGACGATTACCAGACCCTGATTACCCAGTCCGGTTACGGCACGGCGGCCATCAAGTCGGTGGATAAACCTGCCGCTACCGACCGTGATACCGCTACCGGCCTGATCAACTACGGCATTGATGAAAGCGGTAACTTTACCTTCAGCCAGAACATCAACCATGCCGGTGTTGTGGTGCTGGCCCAGACCTACAACGATGAACTGGCCCTGCACTTCGGCGAAAATATCGGCGATGAATCCTACTACCTGGATGTAGACGGCTGGTACGCACCGGCCATGAACACTCACCGCACCCCGTTCTCCGGCCGTAATGCCGAGTACTACTCCGAAGATCCTTTCCTGGCTGGCTCTATGGCAGCGCAGGAAGTCCGCGGCGTTGCTTCCCGTGGCATGTACGTCTTTGTGAAGCACTTCGCTATCAATGACCAGGAAAACCACCGCGGTGACCGTGACGGACAGTACAGCCTGGCCACCTTCCTGAATGAGCAGGCAGCTCGCGAGATTTATCTCGAACCCTTTGAACTGGCCGTCAAGAGCGGCACGGTGGATATGAACTACGCCCAGGATAACGGCGACGGTACTTATTCCAACGCTACCACCCAGATCCCGGCTTGTACCGGTGTTATGACCTCTTTCAACCGCATCGGCTATACCTGGGCCGGCGGCAACTACAACCTCATTGCCGGCCTGCTGCGCAATGAATGGGGTTTCCATGGCTTCGTCATTACCGACAACGCCAACACCGGTGTCTTTATGGATGCCGGCCAGATGATTCAGGCTGGTGCCGACGGCAAGCTCACTAATCTGCCTACCGGTGTCCGTTACACCTTCGATAAGGATAATGTTTCGGATTACCACTACGGACGTGAAGCGGTGCACAACATTCTGTACACCATTGCGAATTCCAAGGTGATGAACGGTGGTATGCCGGGCAGCGACTATGTCGCGGCTGTTGAACCCTACCAGACGGTGATCTACGCTGTGGATGCTGTATGCGGCGTGCTGATCCTGATTCTGGTTGTACTGACGGTGCTGCGTTTCCGCAAGAAGAAGCAGGCTGCGTAAGCAATCCGTGTTGACCGTAAAGCCTGCCCCCGCTTTTTGCGGGGGCAGGCCCTTTGTAAGGAGTACACTATGAATTACGCAGAAACCATCCGCCGGCTGACGCTGGAACAGAAATGTGCCCTGCTCTCGGGCGGGGATACCTTCCAGTCCCGGGCACTGCCCTCCTGCGGCATTCCGGCCATCTGGCTGTCCGACGGGCCCCACGGCGTGCGCAAACAGGCGGGCGCCAGCGACCATCTGGGCATCAACCCCAGCGAGCCGGCCACCTGCTTCCCCACGGCGTCCGCCGTGGCCTCCAGCTGGGACCCCGAACTGGGCGAGGAGCTGGGCCGGGCCCTGGGCCGGGAAGCGGCCGCCCAGGACGTGGCGGTGCTGCTGGGCCCCGGCCTCAACGTCAAGCGCAGCCCGCTGTGCGGGCGCAACTTCGAGTACTTCTCGGAGGACCCCTACCTGGCCGGCAAGATGGCCGCGGCCTACATCCGCGGCATCCAGGCAAATGGCATCGCCGCCTGCCCCAAGCATTTTGCCGCCAACAACCAGGAACTGCGCCGCATGGCCAGCGACTCCATCGTGGACGAGCGCACCCTGCGGGAGCTGTACCTGACCAACTTTGAAATTGCCGTCACCGAGGGCCATCCCAAGACCATCATGACGAGCTACAACCTCATCAACGGCACCTACGCCAACGAAAACTACCACCTGCTGCAGGAGATCCTGCGGGATGGCTGGGGCTTCGACGGCGCCGTCGTCACCGACTGGGGCGGCTCCAACGACCACGCCCTGGGCGTCAAGAACGGCTCCACGCTGGAAATGCCTGCGCCGGGGCTGGATTCCGCCCGGGAACTGTGCAAGGCCGTGCAGGACGGCAAGATCTCCGAGGGGGACATCAACGCCCGCCTGGAGGAACTGCTGGACCTCATCGGCACCACCATCGAGGCGCTGGGCAAAGCCCCCAAGACCATCGACTGGGATGCCCACCACGCCCTGGCCCGCAAAGCCGCGGCCGAGAGCATCGTGCTGCTGAAAAACAAGGGCGGCCTGCTGCCCCTGGACCCCGCCGCCAAGGTGGCGGTCATCGGCGACTTTGCCCGGACCCCGCGCTATCAGGGCGCCGGTTCCAGCATGGTCAACGCACCCCGGGTGGACAGCTTCCTGGAGGCGCTGAAAGCCAGCGACGTGCAGACGGTGGGCTATGCCCAGGGCTTCGACCGCCAGGGCAAGCCCGACGGCAAACTCCAGGCCCAGGCCGTGGAACTGGCCGCCAAGGCTGACGTGGTGCTGCTCTTCCTGGGCCTCGACGAGGTCAAGGAGAGCGAGGGCCTCGACCGCAGCGATATGAAACTGTCCAAAAACCAGATCGACCTGCTGCTGGCCGTGCACCGCACCAACCCCCGGCTGGTGGTGGTGCTCAGCAGCGGCAGCGCCGTGGAAACCGGCTGGCAGAGCCATTGCGAGGCCCTGCTGTGGGCCGGGCTGGGCGGTCAGGCCGGGGCCGATGCCGTGCTGGACGTGCTGACCGGCAAGGTCAACCCTGCCGGACATCTGGCCGAAACCTGGCCCCTGCACTGCGAGGACAACCCCTCCTACCACAACTTTGGCCGCGACGGCCGCAACGTGGAGTACCGCGAGGGCCTCTATGTGGGCTATCGCTACTACCAGACCGCCGGTGTGCCGGTGGCCTATCCCTTCGGTTACGGCCTGTCCTACACCGAATTCGCCTACAGCGACCTGAAAGCCACCCCCACCGGGGTGACCGTCACCGTGAAAAACACCGGCGACCGCGCCGGTGATGAGGTGGTGCAGGTCTACATTGCCAAACCCGACGCCAAGGTCTTCCGCCCCGCCCAGGAGCTGAAGGGCTTCGCCCGCGTCCACCTCGAAGCAGGGGAGAGCCGCACCGTCACCATCCCGCTGGATGACAAGGCGTTCCGCTACTGGAACGACCCCGCCAACCGCTGGGCTGTGGAGGGCGGCAGCTACGAGGTGCGGGTGGGCGGCTGCAGCGCCGACATCCGCCTGACCGCCACCGTCCAGGTGCAGGGCAGCGGCGACGCCAACCCCTACGACGGTCTGGCCCTGCCCCACTATGCGGGCGGCCAGGTGCAGGATGTGCCCGACGGGGAATTCACCGCCCTGCTGGGCCATGCCATCCCGTCGCCCAAGGTGGCCATCGACCGCAACATGACCCTGGGCGAGATCGGCCATACCCGCAGCCCCCTGGGCTGGCTGGTGCATGTGATCCACAAGCATCTGCTTACCAAGAGCCTGGAAAGCGGCACCCCCGACCTGAACCTGCTCTTCAACTACAACATGCCGCTGCGGGCCATCGCCAAGATGACCGGGGGCATCGTCAGCATGGGCATGGTGGACGGCCTGGTCATGGAGCTGAAAGGCTTCTGGATCATCGGCATTCTCCGGGTGATCGTGGAGGCCGTCAAGAATCAGATGGCCAACAAAGCCATGGAAAAACGCCTGTCCGAAGGAGGCCGCAAGTCATGAATCTCTGGAACTCTTTTGCCCAAAAACACCCGGCTGCCGCCAAGTGGGTGCGCGAAGGCGGACTCTTCGTCATCGTCAGCAACCTCATCACGGTGTTCAAATACCTGATGCTCCAGTTCCTGCCCGCAGCCTTTGCGGGCCTGGGCGACGCCAGCTTCGGCTGGCCCGGCATCCCCGTGACCCTCTTCGGGGAGACCTTCGAGTGGAACATCCTGGGCTATGACCAGGCCCACGGCGGCCTTGCCTACTTCTGCGCCTACATGGTGGCCATGGTCATCGGCGAGTGCATCAACTTCCCGATCCAGCGCAACTTCGTCTTCCGTTCCCACGGCAAACTGGGCCCCCAGATTGCCTGGTACCTGGTGGCGTTCTGCGTCATTACCTGCATCGTCAACTCCATCAATTGCATCTGGGTGGCGGTGGCAGGCCTGCTGGTGCCCGACTTCATCTACAATATCGGCACCACGGTGCTTAACGGCGGCATCTCGATGGTGGTCTTCTTCTTCGTGAACAAGATCATCTTCCCCTCCGAAAAGCCCGAAACTTCCCGCTGATTATCCAGCCCCGCTCTTTCGGTAAGAGGTTTTTCTTCCATCGGAAAACCGCCGGCCCCCAAGGACCAGCGGTTTTCTTTTTTGTATAGAATTTTGATATAATACAATTTGTATAAAATGGAAAGGCGGAAATCAGCGGCAGCCGTTTATGCCGCAGCTGCGGTGCTCCACAATTTCCTCGGTGCGCACCGGCGGCTGGCCCAGCCAGCCCAGCGCTTCGTCCAGGTCCAGCGTTTTGGCACCGTCCTCCCGCACAAAAAGGGGGACGCCGATGCCGCCGCGCTCCCGTACCGGGGCCAGCACGGGGTCATGGTCCCGCAGGGCCAGAAATTCCCGCAGGTTGTCGGTGCTGGCGGTGATGTCGATATATTCCGCCGCAAAACCGCGGCTTTGCTGCAGGGCGCGGTAGTTCCGGCAGTCGATGCAGATGGGGGTCCCGTAAACTTTCATGGGAAAAATCTCCTTTCGGTGGGGCCGTGGCCCCTGGGAATATTGTAGCAGTATGTGGGCGGCGACGCAACGCAAAGTTCCGGCGCGGGGGGCGCAGGTTGAAATAAAGGGCGGTGTATGGTACAATAAAAACAGCGTGCCGGGGGCGGTTCCCCGGAAAAAGGAGTACAATCTATGAAAATTGCAGTTGCAGGTACCGGTTATGTGGGCCTTTCCATCGCGACGCTGCTGGCACAGCATCATCATGTGACGGCGGTGGACATTCTGCCGGAAAAGGTGGAAAAGATCAATCGCCGGAAATCCCCCATTCAGGACGAGTACATCGAAAAATACCTGCGCGAAAAGCCGCTGGACCTGGTGGCCACCCTGGACGGCGAGGCCGCCTATGCCGACGCCGAGTTCGTGGTCATCGCGGCGCCCACCAACTACGACAGCAAGAAAAATTTCTTTGATACCTCGGCGGTGGAGGATGTCATCCATCTGGTGATGCGGGTGAACCCCAACGCCATCATGGTCATCAAATCTACCATCCCCGTGGGGTACACCAAGCAGATCCGGGAAAAGACCGGCAGCAAGAACATCCTCTTCAGCCCCGAATTTCTGCGGGAGAGCAAGGCCCTCTACGACAACCTCTACCCCAGCCGCATCATCGTGGGCACCGACCCTGACGATGCACGCCTGACCGAGAAAGCCCACCTCTTTGCGGGGCTTTTGCAGGAGGGCGCCCTCAAGGAAAACATCGACACCCTCTTCATGGGCTTCACCGAGGCGGAGGCCGTCAAGCTCTTCGCCAACACCTACCTGGCCCTGCGGGTGAGTTACTTCAACGAGCTGGACACCTACGCCGAGTCCAAGGGGCTGAACACCCGGGATATCATCGAGGGAGTCTGCCTTGACCCCCGCATCGGCAACCACTACAACAACCCCAGCTTCGGTTACGGCGGCTACTGCCTGCCCAAGGATACCAAACAGCTGCTGGCCAACTATGCCGACGTGCCGGAAAACCTCATCGAGGCCATCGTCGCCTCCAACCGCACCCGCAAGGATTTCATCGCCGACCGGGTGCTGGAACTGGCCGGCGCCTACACCGGCAGCAGCGACTATGACCCCGCCCGGGAGCGCCCGGTGGTGGTGGGCGTCTACCGCCTGACCATGAAGTCCAACTCCGACAACTTCCGCCAGTCCAGCATCCAGGGCGTTATGAAACGCATCAAGGCCAAGGGCGCCGAGGTCATCATCTACGAGCCCACGCTGGAGGACGGCGCCACCTTCTTCGGCAGCCGGGTGGTCAACGACCTGGACAAGTTCAAGGCCGAAAGCAAGGCCATCATCGCCAACCGGTACGACAGTGTGCTGGATGACGTGAAAAGCAAGGTCTATACCCGCGACCTCTTCCGCCGCGACTAAAGCTGTCTTCATACAAGGCAAAGCCCCCGCGGGGCCGGATTTCCGGCCCCGCGGGGGCTTTGCATGTGGAGGGGAAAAGGGCAGCGGTTACGCCGGCTCCTCGGCAAAATTGCCGGTGTAGAGCTGGTAGTACTTGCCGTGTCTGGCAATGAGTTCGTCGTGGGTGCCGCGCTCGATGATGCGGCCCTGCTCCATGACCATGATGCAGTCCGAGTTGCGCACCGTGGACAGGCGGTGGGCAATGACGAAGGTGGTGCGGCCGGTCATCAGGGCGTCCATGCCGTCCTGGACCAGCTTCTCGGTGCGGGTGTCGATGGAGGAAGTGGCCTCGTCCAGGATCAGCACCGGCGGGTCGGCCACCGCCGCCCGGGCGATGGCCAGCAGCTGGCGCTGGCCCTGGCTCAGGTTGGCGCCGTCGCCGGTGAGCATCGTGTTGTAGCCGTCGGGCAGGCGGCGGATGAAGCCGTCGGCGTTGGCCAGTCTGGCCGCGGCCATGCACTCCTCGTCGCTGGCCTCCAGGTTGCCGTAGCGGATGTTCTCCATCACGGTGCCGGTGAAGAGGTGGGTGTCCTGCAAAACGATGCCCAGGCTGCGGCGCAAGTCATCCTTTTTGATCTTGTTGATGTTGATGCCGTCATAGCGGATCTTGCCGTCGGCAATGTCGTAGAAACGGTTGATCAGGTTGGTGATGGTGGTCTTGCCCGCGCCGGTGGCACCCACGAAGGCGATCTTCTGGCCGGGTTTGGCCCACAGGCTGATGTTGTGCAGCACCAGTTTTTCCGGCGTGTAGCCGAAGTCCACATCGTCCAGCACCACGCTGCCCTCCAGCTTGGTGTAGGTGATGGTGCCGTCCGCCTTGTGGGGGTGCTTCCAGGCCCAGACGTTGGTGCGGTAATCCACCGGCTGGAGCGAGCCGTCGGCCTGCTCCTGGGCGTTTACCAGCTCCACATAGCCTTCGTCGGCTTCGGGGGTCTGGTCCATCAGGTCAAATACACGCTGGGCACCGGCCGCTGCCGTGACCACGAAGTTGACCTGCATGGAGATCTGGGTGATGGGGTTGGTAAAGCTCTTGTTCAGGCTCAAAAAGCTGATGACGGTGCCCAGGGTCACCCCCGCCAGGCCGTTGATGCCCAGCACGGCGCCCACAATGGCCACCAGCACATAGCTGATCCAGCCGATGTTGGCGTTGATGGGCATGAGCAGGTTGGAGTAGCGGTTGGCCATGTCGGCGCTGTTGCGCAGCTGGTCGTTCACGGCGCGGAAATCCCGCAGGGCGGCATCCTCGTGGCAGAAAACCTTGACCACCTTCTGGCCGTCCAGCATTTCCTCGATAAAACCGTCCACCATGCCCAGGTCGTGCTGCTGGCGGATGTAGTATTTGCCCGACAGGCGGGTGAAACTGGTGGTCACCAGCACCATGACGCAGGCCGTCAGCAGCGAGATGACGGTCAGGGCCGGGTTGAGCATCAGCATGGCCACAAGGGTGGCGATCATCGTCACGGTGGTGTTGATGATCTGGGGGATACTCTGGCTCAGCAGCTGGCGCAGGGTGTCGATATCGTTGGTGTACACCGACATGATGTCGCCGTGGGCGTGGGTGTCAAAGTAGGAGATGGGCAGCGATTCCATGCGGTGGAACAGATCGTCCCGCAGGCGGCGCATGGTGCCCTGGCTGATGGTGACCATGATGCGGTTGTACCCGTAGGAGGCCAACACGCCCACGGCCAGGATGCAGGCCAGCCGCACCAGGCTGGCAGCCAGCTGGCTGAAATCGGCAGAGCCGCTGTTGAGGAGGGGCACGATGTAGTCATCCACCAGCGTCTGGGGGAAGGTGGAGCCTGTTACCGTGGCAACGGCGGCCACCAGAATACAGCAGATGACCAGGACAAAGGGCAGGGCATAGAAATGCAGCATATAGCGCAGGACCCGGTTCAGCACCTTCATGGGCGCCGGGCGGGCCGGATTGGATTGTTTCATGGGGCTTCCTCCTTTCAGGCCGGCTGGTCAAAGTCGCCGCCGCCCTTGACCTGGGACTCGTAGATCTCCTGATAGATGGCGTTGGTCTTGAGCAGGTTGTCGTGGGTGTCGAAGGCGTTGATCCTGCCGCCGTCCAGCACCAGGATGCGGTCGGCATTCTGCACGCTGGAAATCCGCTGGGCGATGATGATCTTGGTGGTGCCGGGAATGGTCCGGGCAAAATCGGCACGGATCTTGGCGTCGGTGGCGGTATCCACGGCGCTGGTGGAATCGTCCAGGATCAGCACCTTGGGCTTTTTCAGCAAGGCGCGGGCGATGCACAGGCGCTGCTTCTGGCCGCCGGATACGTTGGCGCCGCCCCGCTCGATGCGGGTGTGGTAGCCGTCGGGCATGCGGTCGATGAATTCATCGGCACAGGCAGCCTTGCAGGCGGCAATGCACTCCTCGTCGGTGGCGTCGGGGTCGCCCCAGCGCAGGTTGTCGAGAATGGTGCCCGAGAAGAGGGTGTTCTTTTGCAGCACCACCGAGACCTGGTTGCGCAGGGCTTCCATATCATAGCGGCGCACGTCCAGCCCGCCCACGCAGACCGAACCGTCGTCCACATCGTAAAGGCGGCAGATCAGGTTCACCAGGCTGGATTTGCCCGCGCCGGTGCCGCCGATCACGCCGATGGTCTCGCCGGAGCGGATGTGCAGGTCGATGTCGGTGAGGGCGTTCTTGCCGCTGCCGTGCTTGTAGGAAAAGTTCACGTGGTTGAAATCAATGCTGCCGTCGGCCACTTCGGCCACCGGCTGGTCGGGGTTGTGCAGGTCGGGGGTCTCGTTGAGCACCTCGCTGATACGGCGGATGCTGGCCAGCGACATGCTGATCATGACCACCACCATGGACAGCATCATCAGGCTCATGAGCAACGCCATGATGTAGCTGAACAGGCTCGTCAGGTCACCGGTGGTCATGCTGCCGCCCACGATGTACTGGGCGCCCAGCCAGGATACCGAGATGATGCAGAAGTAGACCGCCACCATCATGGCCGGGTTGTTGAAGGCCAGCAGGCCTTCGGCCTTGACGAACAGGCGGTAGAGGTTGCCGGAAGCCTTGCTGAACTTGTCGTTCTCATACCGCTCCCGCACAAAGGCCTTCACCACCCGGATGGCGGAGATGTTCTCCTGCACGCTGGCGTTCAGGTCGTCGTATTTCTGGAACACCTCGTTGAAGATGCGCAGCGTCACCACCATGATGGACCCGATGACCGCCACCAGGAACACCACCGCGATGAAAAACATGGCGCTGAGCCGGGGGCTGATGTACAGGCACATGGCGTAGCTGAACACCAGCGTCAGCGGGCTGCGCACCGCCACGCGGATGACCATCATGAAGGCGTTCTGGACGTTGGTGATGTCGGTGGTCATGCGGGTGACCAGGCCCGGCACACTGAACTTGTCGATGTTGGAAAAGGAAAAGGTCTGGATTTTGGCGTAGATGCTTTCCCGCAGGTTGGCGGCCAGACCCGAGGACGCCGACGCCGCGGCTTTGCCTGCCATGGCACCGCAGCCCAGGCTGATGAATGCCAGCACCACCATTAGGGCACCGTAGCGGTACACCGCACCCAGATCGGCGGCCTGCAGGCCTTCATCAATGATGCGGGCTGTGACGAAGGGCAAAAGGATCTCCATCACAACCTCCAGCGCGGTGAACCCGATGCAGGTCCAGGCAGCGCGCTTATACTGTTTGAGTTGATGCAGTACGGTCTTCACTTTCTTCACTCCTTGTAAACGGGATATTCAGGTTGTTTACGGTAAAGGATTATAGCATGTTCCATGTGAATTGAGAATTTCAAATCTTTGTTCGACATTAGCAAATATCAAATGAAATATTGCAAAAAATGAAAAAGTGGCGTATACTGGTTGCCATCAGGTACCCACAGGAGGGAACGCTATGAATACCCAGCAGCTGCTCTGCTTTGTCTGCGTGGCCGACCGGCTGAACTTTACCAAGGCCGCCGAGGAACTGTTCCTCTCGCCGCCCACCGTCACCCACCATATCCAGACCCTGGAGGCGGAACTGAAAACGCCGCTGTTCATCCGCAATTCCAAGATGGTCCGCCTGACTGACGCCGGGCGGGGGTTCTACAACGACGCCAAGGAGATCCTGGCCAAAATCGAGATCGCCCAGAAAAAGATGCACGACGCCGCCCACACCGAGGTGCGGCTGTTCCACATCGGCTGTACCAGCAGCACCGAACTGCGCTATTTAAAGGAACCGCTGCGCATCCTGGGGCAGCGGCACCCGGGGTTCAGCCCGGTGCTGCATGTGCAGGATTATTTCAGCCTGAAAAAGATGTTTGAGGCCGAGCAGGTGGATGTGATGCTGTGCACCCGCAACATGATCCACAAGCTGCCCAACTGCGAGTTCCACCCGGTGGCGGAGACGGTGCTCTACGCCGTGCTGCCCCAGGATTCCCCCCTGGCGGAAAAACCGGAACTGCATTTTGCCGACCTGCAGGACCAGCGCATCCTGACGCTGCACCCCAAGATGGTACCCTTTGAGCATTCCAGCCGGATGCGGGACTGGATCATCGACCACGGGCTCAACCATATGGACATCCACTGCGAGAGCGACCGCGCGGGCATTCTGCTGGCGGAGTGCGGCTACGGTGTGGCGCTGTTCCCGGAGTTTTACACCGTGGACCTGCCCGATACGATGGTGCGCCGTCCCTTTGAGCCTTCCTGCACGCCGCTGTCCTTCGGGATCGCCTGCCACAAGCAGGGCAAGGACGACTATACCCGGGAATTTGTGGCCAGTTTCCCCGTGCCTGCCAGATAAGCCAACGCCCGGGCCCCGCAAGGGGCCCGGGTTTTTATGCATCCCCCTTGCGGTACGGCGGGTTTTGGCCTATGATAATAGGGCGGCCCTGTGCCGCAAAACCGGGAGGTGCCGTACCTGATGCAAACCAATGCCCGGGCCCTGACCGAAGGACCCATTACCCCCACGCTGCTGCGCTTTGCCCTGCCCATGATGCTGGGCAACCTGCTGCAGCAGCTTTATAACATTGCCGATACCCTTATTGTGGGGCGGTATGTGGGCGCCGACGCCCTGGCCGCCGTGGGCTCGGCCTATACGCTGATGACCTTCCTCACCTCCATTTTGCTGGGCCTTTCCATGGGCAGCGGCGTGGCGGTGTCCATCTCCTTCGGCCGGGGGGATACCACCCGGATGCGGCGGGAGATCTTCCTTTCCCTGTGCATGATCGGCGGCACGGCGGTGGTGCTGAACATCGCGGTGTTCCTGCTCATCGATCCCATCCTCTGGCTTTTGCAGGTCCCCGCCGAGGTGCGGGACCTGATGCGCACCTATCTGCTGGTGATCTTTGCGGGCATCGGCGGTACCTTTTTGTATAACTATTACGCCTGCCTGCTGCGGGCGGTGGGGGACTCGGTGCGGCCGCTGGTCTTTCTGGGCTTCTCGGCGGTGCTCAACATCGTGCTGGATGTGGCCTTTGTGCTGGGCCTGAACGGGGGCGTGGCCGGTGCCGCCTGGGCTACCATCATCGCCCAGTGGCTGTCGGGGCTGGGGCTTTGCGTCTATGCCCTGGCCACCCGGCGGGACCTGCGCCTGACCCGCGCCGATGCCCGGTGGGACGGCCCCTGTGCCGCCCATGTCTTCCGCCTTTCCTTTATTACGGGGGCCCAGCAGTCCATCATGAACTTCGGCATCCTTATGGTGCAGGGACGGGTGAACAGCTTCGGCCCCGCCGTGATGGCTGCCTTTGCCGCCGCCGTCAAGATCGACTCCTTCGCCTACATGCCGGTGCAGGATTTCGGCAACGCTTTTTCCACCTTCATCGCCCAGAACTTCGGCGCCGGGCAGTATGACCGCATCCGCCGCGGTACCCGCAGCGCCATCGCAGTGAGCATGCTCTTCGGCGCGGCGGTGTCCGCCGTGGTCTTTGTGTTTGCCCGGCCGCTGATGCTGATTTTTGTGCGGCCGGAGGAAACCGAGATCCTCGGCGTGGGTGTGCAGTACCTGCGCACCGAGGGGGCTTTCTACTGCCTCATCGCCCTGCTGTTTTTGCTCTACGGCTTCTACCGCGCCATCGAACGCCCGGGTATGTCGGTGGTGCTCACCGTCATCTCGCTGGGGCTGCGGGTGGTGCTGGCCTATGCGCTCTCCGCCATCCCGGCCCTGGGCGCCGCGGGCATCTGGGTGTCCATCCCCATCGGCTGGGTCATCGCCGATTTTGCGGGCTGCGTGCCCATGGGCAAATTCTTCCGCACCCTGCCGCGGGAAAAGGCGTAGGCGCCTGCCCCGCTGCGGCATCCTTGCATACAAACACAGCACACCCCGGGACGCTTGACAAAAGCCCCCGGGGTGTGTTATACTGTCTGAGAGTTAGATATAACTAACTCAAAAATACCACAAGCCGGGTCCACCGGCGTTTCTTTTGCTTAAATGGTTAGAAATAACTAACATAAATATTTCACGGAAAGGAAGGAACCCTATGTGTGAGGAACTCATCGTCCGCCACGCTTCGCCCACGCTGGCCGGGCTGAAAACCGGCAGCCTGTTTACCTGCCCCTTTGAAGGGCAGCAGGCCATGCACCGCTGCCTGCGCTGCTGGAACCACGCCCTGGCCCCCAAGGGGCTGCGGGTGCTGCCGCTGCGCTGGCAGAATGGCCGGGCGCTGGTGTATCTCTACCGCCCGGCGCGGCTGGCCCGGGACCTGCAGTGCCCCGAAGCCCGCACCCTGCTGGCGCCTCGGGGATACTGCTGCGAGGACCCCACCCGCTGCCTGGGCCGCCTGATGCAGCGCCTGCGGGAGCAGGGGGAGTTCCCCCACGAGATCGGGTTGTTTCTCAGCTACCCGCCGGAGGATGTGCGGGGCTTTATCGAGAGCCCGGTCTGCGGGTTCAAATGCGTGGGCTGCTGGAAGGTCTACGGCGACGCCCGGGAAGCCCGCAAAACCTTTGGCCGGTACCGCCGCTGTACCGAAATTTACTGCGCACGGTTCGCGCAGGGCACCACCCTTGAGCGGCTGGCGGTGGCGGGCTGATATTTTCAAATGAAAGGATGAACTTGTATGAGCAAGATAGCAGTTATGTATTGGAGCGGCACCGGCAACACCGAAACCATGGCCAAGGCCTGTCTCTTATACACATCTCCGAGCCAACGAGACCGTACTAGATCTCGTATG
>UQZO01000021.1 GCA_900545545.1 uncultured Subdoligranulum sp.
GGGAGTGCGGTGCCGTCATCACCTGCGAGGAGCACAGCATCCTGGGTGGTCTGGGTGAAGCCGTGGCCGCGGTGCTGGGCGAGCAGTGCCCGACGAAGATGCGCCGTGTGGGCGTGAAAGATGTCTTCGGCCACTCCGGCCCCGCCTGGGACCTGCTGGAGCAGTTCGGCCTGCGCAGCGACGCCATCGTCGCCGCCGTGCACGATGTGCTGCGCTGACCAGCCCCGGCCCTTCACCCTCTGTGCGTCGATTCTTGCCGCAGATTTTGCCCATCTGGCGCAGGATGTGCAGGCCGCCGACGCCGCCGGGGTGGATGTATTCCACATCGACGTGATGGACGGGCACTTTGTACCGGTCATTTCCTTCGGCACCGGCATCGTGCGCACCATGGCCGCCCTGACCCGCAAGCCGCTGGACGTCCACCTGATGGTGGAGCATCCCCTGGCCTTTGTGCCGGAACTGACGGCGCTGGGTGCCGGCCTGGTATCGGTCCATGCCGAGATCCCGGGCGGACCGGGCGAAGCGCTACAGACCATCCATGCCGCCGGGCTTCGGGCCGGGCTGGTGCTGAACCCCGAGACCCCGCCCGAAGCTGCCCTGCCCTACCTGCCATTGCTGGACCAGATTCTGGTGATGACGGTACAGCCGGGCCGGGGCGGGCAGCTCTACCTGCCCGGCAGCAATGAAAAAATCGCCGCCGTGCGGACGCTGCTGCAAACACACGGCAGCAAGGCTGCCATCCAGGTGGACGGCGGCATCACGCCCCGCACCCTGCCCGCCGCCTATGACGCCGGTGCCCGCCGCTTTGTCTGCGGCAGTGCGGTGTTCGGCGGAGAGATCGCGCACAAGGTAGCCGCCCTGCGCCGGGCCAATTCCATCTAAAAAAAGCCCCTGAGAAGCCTTTTCACCGGTTTCTCAGGGGCTTTTGGTATGTTACAGATTAGCGCCGTTGGCTGCCGCCGTGCGGGCATACCAGAACGCACTGTCTTTGGGGATGCGGTCCCCCGTGGCATAGTCAATGAAATACAGGCCGAACCGCTCGTTGTAGCCGCTGTACCACTCGAAATTGTCGATCAGCGACCAGTGGAAGTAGCCGCGCACATCGGCGCCGCGGCCGATGCCCTTGGCCAGGCATTGCAGGTAGCGGGCGGTGAAGTCGATGCGGTCCGCATCGTGCACCTTGCCATCCAGGTAGATCTTGTCATTGCAGGAGAGGCCGTTCTCGGTGATGTAGAGGGGCAGATGATATCGCTGGGCGATGAAGCAGGGACCCCAGTTCAGGCTGTCGGGTTCCACCGGCCAGCCCAGCGCCGTGCGCGGGTACCCGGTGGGGCGGCGAACGTACTCCGGACCGGCCTCCCCCATGCGGGCGGGCTGGGCGTTATAGAGATTGAGGCCCAGCATATCCGGCTTGCCGAAAGCCAGCGCGTCGTTGATCTCCTGGGGGACTGCCGCGATGCAGGCCGCCAGCCGCGGGCCCACATCCTGCTGCGGCCAGTGGCCCAGGCAGAGCGGGTCCAGCGCCATCTGGTGGGTAAAGGTCCAGTCATCGTCCGGGCTGCCGAAGGTCAGGCGGCGGGCCGCCTCGATGTCCTGCGGGTCCTCGCTGACGGGATAGCACAGCCGCCCCGGTCCTCCAGCGCCTGGGGCAGGTCCCAGTGGTAGAGGGTCACATAGGGTTCGATGCCGTTTTGCAGCAGTGCATCCACCAGCGCATCGTAATAGGCAAATCCTGCCTCGTTGACGGCACCGTCGCCGTCCGGCACAATGCGCGGCCAGGCAATGCTGAAACGTTAGCCCCGCAGCCCCATCGCTTTGAAGGCCGCCACATCGTCAGCCCACCGATGGTAGCTGTCGCAGGCCACATCGCCGTTTTCATTCCGGGCTACCTTGCCGGGAATATGGGAGAAGGTATCCCAGATGCTGGGCCCGCGGCCCCCTTCGTGGACGCCGCCCTCGATCTGGTAGGAAGCGGACGCCGCGCCCCAGACAAATTCTTTCGGGAAAAATGCCATCTTATCTCACTCTTTCATCCAGAGCGCCGCGGCCTCGGCCAGTTTTGCGTTGATGGCATCGGCAGCTTCGGCGCTGTCCGCCACGGCGGAGAGATACACCTTGATCTTGGGTTCGGTGCCGGAGGGACGCACCATCAGCTTGGCGCCGTTTTCCAGGCGGTATTCCAGCACATCCGCATGGGGCAGGCCGGTGCCGTCGGCGGTGTAGTCGGTGACGCCGGACACGGCATAGCCTGCGATCTCGGCGGGGGCGTTGGCCCGCAGCCGCGCCATGATGCCCTGCATGGTGTGCATACCGCTCTCGCCCTCAAAGGTAAAGCTGTGCAGGGCATTGCGGTACCAGCCATATTCGGCGTACAGCGCGTTCACGGCGTCCAGCAGGCTCATACCCCGGGCGGCATAGTAGGCAGCCGCCTCGCAGGCCAGCATCACGGCATTGACGGCATCCTTGTCCCGCACGTGGCCGCCGGAGAGATAGCCGTAGCTTTCCTCAAAGCCGAAGATATACCGCTCGGGGTGGCCCTCGGCCTCCAGGTTGCCGATCTGCTCGCCGATGAATTTGAAGCCGGTGAGGGTACGGCGCAGTTCCACGCCGTATTTGGCCGCGATGGGGGTTGCCATATCGGTGGAAACGATGGTGGTCACCGCCACGGGGTCTTGGGGCATGGTGCCGTTGGCCTGCCGCACACGGCAGATGTACTCCAGCAGCAGCACGCCCATCTCGTTGCCGGTGATCAGGCGGTAACCGCCCTGGCCGTCGGGCACGGCGGCGCCCATCCGGTCACAGTCGGGGTCGGTGCCGATCATCAGGTCGGGATGGACGGTATCGCAGAGTTTCAGGCCGGTTTCCATGGCTTCCCGGATCTCGGGGTTGGGATAGGGGCAGGTGGGGAAATCGCCGTTGGGCTGCTCCTGTTCCGGCACAACGGTGACCTGGGTCACACCCATGCGGTCCAGCAGCATCTTCACCGGTTCCAGGCCGCTGCCGTTCAGCGGCGTGTAAACCAGTTTCAGGCGGGAAACATCGTTGCCGGGGCGCAGCGCCAGCACGGCGTCCACGAAATCCGAAAGGCACTTGTCGTCGATGGTCACAATGCGTCCGTCGGCCACCGCCTTGTCGTAGTCCACCAGCTTGGGGCTGTCGAAATAGTCATGCCGGTTGATGGCTGCCAGCACCTGGTCGGCCACTTCCAGGGTGATCTGGCAGCCGTCGGCGCCGTACACCTTATAACCGTTGTACTTGGCGGGGTTGTGGCTGGCCGTCACGCAGATGCCCGCGCCGCAGCCCAGGTAGCGCACCGCCCAGGACAGAGCCGGGGTGGGTTCCAGCCGGGGGTAAAGGTAGGCGGTGATGCCGTTGGCCGCCAGCACGCGGGCAGCCTCCCGGCAGAACAGTTCACCCTTGTGGCGGCTGTCGTGGGCAAGGGCCACCTTTTTGGGCAGACCCGAAGCATTGAGGTAATCGGCCAGGCCCTGGGTGGCACGGCGGATGGTGTAGAGATTCATGCGGTTGGTGCCGGCGCCGATGACGCCCCGCAGCCCGCCGGTGCCGAAGGCCAGATTCTGGTAAAAGCGGTCACTGACAGCTGCTTCCTCCCCGGCAATCGCTTTCAGTTCGGCAATGAGGTCGGCATCTTCCACCGCGCGGGCAAGCCAGAGGTCCAATTCTTTCTGATACTGCATACGGCAAAACTCCTTTTATCAATTTTCTGAATGTTCAGGATCGGTTCAGTGCTTCCCGCAGGAAGGCGGTCAGGGCATCGGCGGCCCGCCGGTGGGACTGTACCCCCGGATGCTGCCGGGCCCCTACAGTTTCGGGGGTGGTATCGGGCAGCGGGAAGAAGCAGGCGCGGTCATCGCCGGTTTCACGGCGGTAGCGGGCCACGGCGCCTTCCAACGTGGGGCGCAGCTCATCGCCCAGCATGCCGTACACCCACACCAGCAGGGCTTGGGGGTTGCAGCGGCGCAGCATCCGCAGCCCGTCCACCACCGCCTGTTCCAGTTCCGCCCGGTGGGCGGTGGTGGTGTCCTGGGCATAGGTTTCGCCGGTCTGCGGGTCGGTCCAGGGCGGGTTGCGGGAGGCACCGGCATCGTTGGTTCCCAGATTGATGATCACCGCATCGGCAGGCCAGGCAGCGAAATCGTTGGGACGCTGGGCGCCCAGTTCGGCGTTGCGCGCCCCCGTTGCCAGGCCGCAGACCTTTTCATAATAAGAAAGTACCCGGCAGTGGGGTTCATTGTCCCAGCTGGAAAGGATGCCCCAGCCGCTCTGGCTGACCAGGCGGTACTCCGCTTCCAGGGCATCGGCGGTAAAACGGGCGTAGTGGTTCATGGCGCTGAAAAAAGCCGAGATCCAGTCTTCCTCCGGCCGGGCGCCGATGGCTCCCTCACCGCTGGTGATGCTGTCCCCCACAAATTCCAGGCGGTACCGGGGCGCGGGCAGCGGCAGAAAATCGCCGCCCTCCCAGCGCAGGGCCGTGATCTGCAGCAGATGCCGCTCATCGCCGGACATGGCCTGTACATCTTTCAGCACCCGCACATGCTTGGGGGTGCCGGGCGTCATTCCCCGGAAAACGCAGACCTCGCTGCGGCCGGGCGCCACCGGAAAGCGGCTGATCCAGGCGCCGTTGAGTTCCACACTCAACCAGGGTTCATACAGTTCATAGTCGGCATTGAGTTCCAGCCACAGCTCGCTGCCGGTGCAGAGGCACTCGATGCCCGCGGCGGTATAAAATAAGGTGACTGCCTCCCCGGCACGGGTATGGCGCCCCAGAATGCGCACCTGGGGCAGTTCCCACACGGACTGTTCCATCGCAAGACCTTCCTTTCTATTTAGCTTAACAGGCTAAATCAGTTAGCTAATTTTCTTCACTGTATCACATTCGGCAAGCTGTTGCAAGCGAAAACCAAAAATTAAGCAAATAGTACAAAAAAGTTAGCTTGACATTGACGATATCCACAGGGGCTGATATACTTAATTTAAGTAAATCGGGAAACAGAGGTGTTAGGGATGGCCAAGAGTGTACGCATGGCTGACATTGCCCAGCGGCTGGGGATCAGCGTGGTATCGGTATCCAAGGGACTTTCCGGCAAAGAGGGCGTAAGCGACGAAATGCGCGCCAAAATTCTGGCCACCGCCCAGGAGCTGGGGTACGAAATGCCCGTCAAGACCGAGGCAACCGCCCAGCGCAGCATCAACATCGGCATTCTGGTAGCGGACCGGCATTTTGACGAAAGTGCGTTCTATTCCAGCCTGTATCGTTCCCTGCTGAACCACTGCGCCCCCCTGGGGTACAACTGCATCCTGGAAATTGTGCCCGCGGAGTCGGAGCAGAACTGCATCATGCCCACGCTGCTGGTCAACCGGAAGGTGGACGCCCTGATCTTTATGGGTGAACTGCACCGCCGGTATATCAGCACGGTATTGCAGTACGGGCTGCCGTTCATGTTCCTGGACTTTTATGATGATACCATCGCCGGTGACAGTGTGCTGAGCGACAACACCAGCGGCGGCTACCAGATGACCGAGCATCTGCTCTCCACCGGGCGGCGGCGGATCGGCTTTGTGGGCAGTGTGTGTGCCACCAGCTCCATCATGGACCGCTACCTGGGCTACTGCCGGGCGCTGCTGATGGCGGGCATTGAGCCCCGCCCCGACTGGCGCCTGGAGGACCGCGACAGCGAAGGGCGGCTGATCCAAACCAAACTGCCCGAGGATATGCCGGAGGCGTTTGTCTGCAATTGCGACGAAGTAGCGTTCAATTTGGTAGAGCTGCTGCACCGCAACGGCTATGAGGTGCCCCGGGATGTGGCGGTTACCGGGTATGACGATTACCGTTTTTCCACCCTGTGCCGCCCGCAGCTGACCAGCTACCGCATTGATGTGGACGGCATGGCGGGGGCTGTGGTGAGCCAGCTGCGCCGGAAGCTGAACGGAAAACAGCCGCTGGCGCCTACCACCCTTGTACCGGGTGCCTTTGTGCGCCGGGATTCTACTTGATTTTTCTTTGTGTTTATTAACTTAAAAGCAGGCTAAAAAGTTTTTTAGCCTGCTTTTTTTCATATACAAGCGATTTTTCCAGGGCATTTTGCCTAAGTGATAGGGGTCATTTTCGCCATTTCACCAAAGTTTTACTTAAGTTATTGACTATTTTTAACTTAAATCGTATACTTAATGTGTAAGGTAAATCACACGAAACACTTCCGTGAAAAACAGTAGTCACTGTTCACAACAAGCACTTTTACAAGGAGGAAAACCATGAAAAAAGCAATTGCCCTGACCTTGGCAGCCGCAATGTCCGCCAGCCTGCTGGCCGGCTGCGGCGGCAGCCAGAACGGCGGTTCCCAGACGGCAGAAGGCGCCGAGAGCAGCCTGCCCGCCTACAACGAACTGACCGTCGGCACCGACTACACCGACCTGAAGGCAGACCTGAAATTCATCAACCACCGTACCGACCTGATCGATGACGGCACCTTTGATGCTTATGTGGCAGAATTCCAGAAGATGTACCCCAACATCACCATCAGCTACGAGGGTATTACAGATTACGCCAACGACATGACCACCCGTTTGACCAGCAACGACTGGGGCGACATTTGCATGATTCCCACTACCATTCCTCTGCCGGAGTTGAGCGATTATTTCTACCCCATGTGCGACCTCTCCGCCATCGAGAACGACTATAACTTTGCAGACAACCGCGCCTACAACGGCAAAGTCTACGGCATCCCCTCCACGGGCAATGCCCAGGGCATTGTGTACAACAAGGCGGTGTTTGAAGCTGCCGGCATCACCGAACTGCCCAAGACCCCGACCGAATTCCTGGATGCCCTGCAGAAGATCAAGGACTACGACTCCAGCATCATTCCGCTGTACACCAACTACGCGGCCGGTTGGACCATGACTGCCTGGGACGCCTACATTGGCGGCGGTGCCACCGGTGACTCCGAATGGATGAACATCACGATGCCTCAGACTAAGGACCCCTTCGCCAAGGGTGTTCCCACCGGCGATGAAGAGAGCGGTCCTTACGCTGTATACAATATTCTGTACGAAGCCGTAAAGCGCGGTCTGACCGAGGCCGACCCCACCACCACCGACTGGGAAGGCAGCAAGCCCATGATGAACAATGGCCAGATCGCCACCATGGTGCTGGGTAGCTGGGCCATCGTCCAGATGCAGGATGCCGGTGAAAACGCTGACGACATCGGTTACATGCCCTTCCCCATCACCGTAAACGGCACGCAGTATGCTTCTGCCGGTGCCGACTACTGCTACGGCATCAACGCCAACTCCAGCGATGACAACAAGATCGCTGCCATGCTCTACATCAAGTGGCTGAGCGAATCCAGCAACTTCGCCTATGACCAGGG
This sequence comes from uncultured Subdoligranulum sp., assembly GCA_900545545.1. GTDB lineage: Bacteria > Bacillota > Clostridia > Oscillospirales > Ruminococcaceae > Gemmiger. The sequence continues at coordinate 7,389 of UQZO01000021.1, forward strand.
CGGCATCCCCGTTCTGAAGAGCCAGGAATACCCCGAGACCCTAGCAGCCTTCGACGGCATCGAGCTCGTTCCCGACAACGCCGCTCCCACCGAGCTGGCGGACCTGGCCACCAACGTCCAGCGCGACGCTGAACTGACCTTGAACGCCGATGAAACCCACGTCAAGCGTGTGGTGGAAGCCGCCATCAACGGCGACGAGACCCTGGACGACATCGTGGCTGACTGGAACGCCGCCTGGAACGACGCAGTCGACCGCAACGCCCCGCAGTAAATTCGGAATCCGCTCCGCCGGAGCGCGGAGCCAAGCCCTGCACGGCGGGCCGGCCACCGCCGGTCCGCCGTGCAGCTTTTTATGATAGGGAGGCAATATCATGAGCAAATCCACTGCGGCAGCCAACCCCCGCAAAACCTTCGGCCAATGGCTCAAAAGCATGCGCGGGCAGCAGATCGTATGCACCATTGTATTTCTGATCCTGCCGCTGCTGTTGCTGTTCACCTTCACCTACCTGCCGTTCTTCAAGATGGTGCAGTTCAGCTTTTTTGATATGCGCTACATCGGCCGCCGTACCTTTGTGGGCCTGGAAAACTACATCGACGTTTTCACCCGCGACGACTGCTTCCAGGCATTGCTGCTGAGCTTGTACTACATGGCAGGTTCCGTGGTGCAGATGGCCCTGGCCCTTCTGTTCGCCACCATCCTCAGCTTCAAGGTCAAGGGCGGAAAATTCTTCCGCGGCGCGCTGTACTTTCCCTGCCTGATCTGCGGTATCTCGGTAGGTTTCATCTTCAAGTTCTTCTTCACCCACGGCTTTGTGCTGGATACCCTGCTCAGCTGGGTGGGCTTCGATATGGAAACCCTGCCCTACTGGCTGCGTGATGAATCCATCAACAACATCGTGCTGGTGGCCTGCTCCATCTGGAAATACATCGGCCAGAACATCGTCATGTTCATCGGCGCCATCGCCTCGGTGGACTCCACCCTCTACGAGGCCGCCGACATCGACGGCGCCAACGCCTGGCACCGCTTCAAGGATATCATCCTGCCGTCCATCCGCACCATCGTGGTGCTCAACCTCATCATCTCGGTTTCCGGCGCCCTCTCCGCCTTCGAAATGCCCTACGTTGTCACCGGCGGCGGCTTCGGCACCTCCACCTACTTCGTCATCATGGATAAGCTGGCCCACACCGACCAGAAGGTTGGTCTTGCCTCGGCAATGGCCGTTGTGCTGCTGATCCTCATCATGATCGTGACCTATGCCCAGAAGGCTGTGGAACGCTGGCTGGACAAACGGGACAGCCGCACCCCCAAAGCCCTGGTCCACACCGATCCCAACACCGCCGCCACGGCGTCCAGCGCCAGCCCGGCCAAAGTGAACTGAAAGGAGGCCTTTGCAGATGTCCAACGAGATTGCTGCGATCAAGGCAAAGCGCCTGCTGATTAACATTGCCAAGTATGTATTGCTGGTGTTTGCCGCCTTTGTGGCCCTGGTGCCCATTGTGTCCTGCGTGATCACCGCCTTCAAGACCGATGAAGAATACGCCAGCACCAACGTTATGACACTGCCGGAAAGCTGGCTCAACTTTGACAACTTCGTCATCGCCTGGCAGAAAGCCGATATGGGCCACGCCTTCCTGAACAGCTTCATCGTGCTGGTCTGCGTGCTGGCGGGCAGCGTGCTGATCTCTTCCATGCTGGCCTACGTGCTCAACCGGTTCAAGTTCCACGGCAACGGCCTGATCCGTAACCTGTTCACCATTGCCACCCTGATCCCCGGCATTGCCACCCAGGTTACCGTCTACCAGATCATGACCTCGCTGCACCTGGTCAACTCGCTGCCCGGTTACATCATCCTGATGATGGGCACCGACGTCATCACCATCTACATCTTCCTGCAGTTCTTCGAGAACCTGCCCGTCAGCCTGGACGAAAGCGCCATCCTGGACGGCTGCAGCTACTTCGGGGTCTTCTTCAAGATCCTGCTGCCGCTGCTCAAGCCAGCCATCGTCACCAGCGCCATCCTCAAGGGCGTGGGCACCTACAACGAATACTACATGGCCAACCTCTACCTGCAGGACAAAACCAAATACCAGGTGGTTTCCACCTCTCTGTACGTATTCTCCGGCCCCATGGGCAGCCAGTACAACTACATCTGTGCCGGCGTGCTCATCACCATCATCCCCGCACTGATCATCTTCCTGCTCTGCCAGGACCAGATCTACAGCGGCATGGCCGCCGGTGCGGTCAAAGGCTAACGCCTCTTCCGGCGTGCCGCGGCCCCGGGCTTTCCGGGGCCGCCCGGCCGCCTATCACTCATCAGGAGGGTCCCTTCTATGAACACTGTAAAACTGTACTGCGATGCCCTGCCCAACATTCCCTGGCAGGATAAACCCGCCGACTGCGCCGGTCCGCTCTGGCGCTATACCGAAAACCCCGTCATCCGGCGCAACCCGCTGCCCGGTGTGGCCCGCATCTTCAACTCCGCCGTCATGCCCTACGAGGGCGCCTACATCGGCGTGTTCCGCGGCGAGCAGACCAACGGCATCCCCTTTATCTACCTGGGCCGCAGCAAGGATGCCATCCACTGGGACATTGAACCGGAAAAGATCCAGTTCGTCAACGAGGCGGGCGAGCCCTTCATGCCGCCCTACGCCTACGACCCCCGCCTGGTCAAGGTGGAGGACACCTACTACATCATCTGGTGCCAGGATGCCTACGGCGCGGCCATCGGCATGGCCAAGACCACCGATTTCAAGACCTTTACCCGGGTGGAGAATCCCTTCCTGCCCTTCAACCGCAACGCGGTGCTCTTCCCCCGCAAGATCGACGGCAAGTTCAAGCTGCTGTCCCGTCCTTCGGACTCCGGCCATACGCCCTTCGGTGACATTTACATCAGCGAAAGCCCCGACATGAAGTACTGGGGCAGCCACCGCCACGTGATGGGCAAGGGCAGCAACTGGTGGGAGAATGTGAAGATCGGCGGCGGCGCCGCCCCCATCGAGACCAGCGAAGGCTGGCTGCTGTTCTACCACGGCGTTACCGGCACCTGCAACGGCTTTGTGTACTCCATCGGCGGCGCCATCCTGGACCGCGACGAGCCCAGCAAGGTGCTCTACCGCTGCGGCACCTACCTGCTGACCCCCGAAACCGAGTACGAGGAGCGCGGCTTTGTGCCCAACGTCTGCTTCCCCTGCGCCACCCTGCAGGATGCCGAGACCGGCCGCATTGCCATCTACTACGGCTGCGCCGACAGCTACGTGGGCCTGGCCTTCACCACGGCGGACGAAGTGGTGAACTACATCAAAGCACACGACAACGCCAACGACGACGATCGTTCGCTGGGCCTGCGCTGAGAAGGAGGCGAGCGGTATGCGCATTGCACAGGCAGCACAACAGATGCTGACCGGCACCATCCTGCCGTTCTGGATGAATCTGCGCGACGACGAGCACGGCGGCTACTACGGCCTGATGGATTTTGACCTGCAGGTGGATAAAACCGCCGAGAAAGGCTGCATCCTGAACAGCCGCATCCTGTGGTTCTTTGCCCAGGCGGCCCTGTCCACCGGGCGGCAGGACCTGAAAGACCATGCCCGCCATGCCTACCTTTTTTTGAAAGACCATTGCCTGGACCGGGAATACGGCGGCGTGTACTGGAGCCTGACCTATGACGGGCAGCCGCTGGATACCACCAAACACACCTACAACCAGGCCTTTGCCATCTACGCGCTGGCGTCCTACTACCGCCTGACCGGCGAGACCGAAGCGCTGGAAGCCGCCCGGCAGCTGTTCGAGATCATCGAGAGCCGCTGCACTGATGCGGAAGGCTACCTGGAAGCCTTTACCCGGGACTGGCAGCCCGAAAGCAACGAAAAGCTCAGCGAGAACGGCGTGCTGGCCGCCAAGACCATGAACACGCTGCTGCATGTGTTTGAAGGCTACGCGGGCCTGTATGAGGCAGCCCCCGACGAGAAGGTGGGGCAGGCCATGCGCCGCATCCTGGGCATCTACGCCGACAAAGTCTATGCCCCCGACCTGCACCGGCAGCTGGTTTTCTTTGACGAGCACTACCATTCCATCATCGACCTGTACAGCTACGGCCACGACATCGAATCCAGCTGGCTCATCGATTGGGGCTGCGCCCTGCTGGGCGATGCCGGGCTTTCGGCCCGCATCGCCGCCATCAACAGCGACCTGGCCCAGGCGATCCTGCACAAGGCCTACCGCGGCCACTCGGTCATCAACGAGTGCGAGCGCGGCAAGGACGACCTGACCCGGGTATGGTGGGTACAGGCCGAGGCAGTGCTGGGCTTTGTGAACGAGTACCAAAAATCCGGCCGGGCGGAATACGCCGCGGCGGCTGCCGATGTATGGCATTACATCACCGAACATGTGGTGGACCACCGCCCCGGCGGCGAATGGTTCTGGTGTCTGGACGACAATGCCCAGCCCAGTGACCGCCGCCCCATTGTGGAGCCGTGGAAATGCCCCTACCACAACGGCCGCATGTGCCTGGAACTTATGAGGAGGGACCCCGATGTGCAAGTGTGATCTGCACCCCGAATATTACCGCCAGAAGGCGAAGCTGGAAGCGCTGCTGACCCGCCGCAATGTGGTGGACGACAGCTTTTACAACGGCATCTATGACCGCTGGCAGTACCCTGTGCTGACCCGGGAGATGATCCCGCTGGAGTGGCGCTTTGACCTGAACCCTAAAACCAACCCCTATTTCATGGAGCGGCTGGGCGTCAATGCCGCTTTCAACGCCGGAGCCATTGAGCTGAACGGAAAATATTATCTGGTGGCCCGTGTGGAGGGCAACGACCGCAAGAGCTTTTTTGCGGTGGCGGAAAGCGATTCCCCGGTGGATGGCTTCCGCTTCTGGGGAAAGCCGGTGGAGCTGCCCGACACCGAGCCGGGTGAAACCAACGTCTACGACATGCGCCTGACCAAGCATGAGGACGGCTGGATCTACGGCGTGTTCTGCTCCGAGAGCAAGGACACTTCCAACCCCGACCTGAGCGCGGCGGTGGCCGCGGCGGGCATTGTGCGCACCAAGGACCTGAAAACCTGGGAGCGGCTGCCCAACCTGGTGACCCAGCGCAGCCCCCAGCAGCGCAACGTGGACCTGCTGCCGGAGTTCGTCAACGGCAAGTATGCCTTCTACACCCGCCCCATGGACGATTTCATCGACACCGGCTCGGGCGGCGGCATCGGCTTCGGCCTGTGTGAGGATATCACCCACGCCGTCATCGACGAGGAGATCATCACCAGCCCCCGCCGTTACCACACCATCACCGAGGCCAAGAACGGCGAAGGCGCTACCCCCATCAAGACCGAGAAGGGCTGGCTGCACATCGCCCACGGCGTGCGCAACACCGCCGCCGGGCTGCGGTATGTGGTGTACCTCTTCGTCACCGACCTGAAAGAGCCCTGGAAGGTCATTGCCGAGCCCTCCGGCTTCCTCATCGCCCCCCGTGACTGGGAGCGCGTGGGCGATGTTTCCAACGTGGTGTTCACCAACGGCGCCATCGCCCGGGAGGACGGCAGCGTCTACATCTACTACGCCGCCAGCGATACCCGGCTGCATGTGGCCACCACCACCATCGACAAGCTGCTGGACTTCGCGTTCAACACCCCGGCAGACCCGCTGCGCAGCCGCGATTGTGTGGCCCAGCGCTGCGAACTGATCGAAAAAAATCTTGCTTACCTGAAAGAAGGAAAGTAAAATGAAGCTGCAAGCGGCTGCTGTGTTCAGCAGCGACATGGTGCTGCAGCGGGAGGCGGCGGTTCCCGTATGGGGGACCGCCGCGCCCGGCGCTGTGGTCACATTCCGCCTGACGCCCGGGAGCCTTTTTGCCCGCACGACGGCAGACCCGGACGGCTGCTGGACGCTGACGCTGCCCCCGCAGCCCGCGGGCGGCCCTTTTACCGCCACCTTGCAAAGCGGCGACGATACCCAGACCTTTACTGGCGTCTATTTCGGGGAAGTCTGGCTGGCGGGCGGGCAGAGCAACATGGAATTGCCCCTGTCCGGTTCGCGGAACGGGGAAACCGTGCTGGCTGCCTGCCATGACGAACTGCTGCATTTTTACGAGACCCCGAAGGTGACCACCGTAGAGGCAGCCGAAGCAGCCCCCAGCCGGTGGCAGATCGTAGGGCCGGAAACCGCCGCCAACCTTTCGGCGGTGGCCTACTATGCAGCCCGGGAACTGGCCCACGCCCTGCATGTCCATGTGGGCATTCTGGAATGTTTCTGGGGCGGCACCTACGCCCATTGCTGGCTGCCGCGGGAGCTGCTGGCTACCTTCCCCGAAGGCTGCCGGCGCCTGGCCTGGTACGATGCCCGGGTGGGCGACAAGACCGATGCCGAATTTGACGCCGAACTGGCGGCCTACCAGGCGGAGGTGGACAGCTGGAACGCACGGATCGCCGCCCGCCGGGCCGCAGACCCCGACGTCAGCTGGACGGTACTCAACGAAGAGTGCGGGCTGTATCCCTGGCCGCCGCCTGCCGGGCGCACCGGCTTTCAGCGGCCGGGCAACCTGTACGAGAGCATGCTGCGCCGCGTCTGCCCCTACGCTTTGCGGGGTTTCTGGTACTACCAGGGCGAGCAGGACGAGGAATGGCCCCAGGATTACGAAACAGAGCTGACCTGCCTGGTGCGCCGCTGGCGCGCTGACTGGCAGGACGCCGATGCCAAACTGCCGTTCCTGCTGGTGCAGCTGCCCATGTACGCCACCGGCGCAGGGGAAAACAGCTGGCCCACGCTGCGGGCGGCCCAGGCCGCCGTGGCGGACCGGGAGCCCAACGCCGGGCTGGTGGTACTGGCCGACCTGGGGGAGGCGGACAACATCCACCCCGTGGACAAAGCCCCCGCCGGGCAGCGGCTGGCACTGCTGGCACTGGATACCGTCTACGGGCGCCCGGTGGCAGGGCGTTCCCCCCGGCTGGCCGAAGCCACGGTGCAGGGAGATACCGCCCTGCTGCGTTTTGCCCGTACCGCCGGCAGCCTGAAGCTGGCCGAAGGCCCCAGCGGCTTTGAACTGGCCGGTGCCGACGGCTGCTTTGCCCCGGCGCAGGCCCTGGCCGCGGGGGATACCGTTACCCTGCACAGCCCCGAGGTTGCCCGCCCCGCTTTTGTGCGGTATGCGTGGTACAACTTCGGCCCGGCGCGGCTTTACGGCGGCACCGGCCTGCCCGCCGTTCCCTTTGGCACCACACCGCTCACCTCAGTCTGATTCCGGGAGGAATTTTCCATGAAAAACAACCACCTGCCCGATTCCCCTTTCTTCCGCTTTATGGATGTTGTGGGGGATGTCTTTCTGCTGCACCTCTGCTGGCTTGTGGGCTGCCTGCCCCTGGTCACGGCGGGGGCTTCCACCACGGCTGCGTTTTCCGTTGCCGGTAAGATGGCAGCCGGGCAGGAGTACCGGATCTTCCACGACTATTGGGCGGCTTTCCGCCGGGATTTTGCGCTGGCTACCCGCACCTGGCTGGTGATGGCCGTGCTGGGGGTGCTGCTCTGGGTGGACTACCAGCTGGGGCTCAGCTACTCCGGCTCGCTGGGCGGCATCCTGATCGCCGCAGCCGCCGCGCTGGGCGTTCTGTGGCTGGCCGTTCTGGGCAGCGGCTTTGCCCTGCTGGGCCGGTTTGCCTACCGCCGCGGCCTCGATGCCATGAAGGACGGGCTTCGCCTTTGCCTGGCACGCCCCCAGGCGGCTCTGGTCTGGCTGGTGCTTATGGGCACGCTGCCGGTCCTGCATGACGGCGCCCCGCAGCTGTTCTGGTATCTCTTCCCGCTGTGGCTGCTCATCGGCGGCGGCACCGCCATCGTGCTGACGGCACGGTTGCTGCGCCCGGCCTTTGCCCGCATTGAGCAGGACCAGCAGTAAAGTTTCAATGATTTCCCAGCCGGGGGTCCCCCGCCGCACCGCAGGGCCCCGGCTCTTTTTTCTACAAGCCGTTCCCTCAAAGGAGTGACGCGCCATGATTGTTTGTGACAATACCCAACGGCGGTATGCCCTGCACACCGCCCACACCACCTACCAGATGGCTGCCGATGCCGACGGCCGCCTGCTTCATCTGTACTACGGCAAGCGCACCGATGCCCCGCGCACCATTGCCCCGCCCCACAACGACCCCGGCTGCTGGCCCGACCTGCTGCCGCAGGAATACCCGGCCCCCGGCCTGGGCGACAACCACGCGCCCTTTTTCGCCCCGGAATGGTCCGACGGGTCCCGCGCGGCGGCGCTGCACTTTGCGGGGGCGGAGGTTTGCCCCGCGCAGGAGGTGCTGCCCGGGCTGCCGTCCTTTCACACCGGCGGCGAGACGCTGCGTATAACGCTGCAGGACCCCCAGAGCCTTACGGTGACGCTGCGCTACACCGTCTTTGCGGATTGTGACCTCATCACCCGTTCCGCCGTGGTGGAAAACACCGGCAGCGCCCCTGTCACGCTGCGGGGCGTTCCCTCCGGCGTGGTGGATTTTGCCCGCAAAGACCTGGACCTCATCACCTTTGACGGTGCCTGGGCCGCCGAGCGCACCCCCTTCCGCGGGCCGGTGCGCCCCGGGGTACAAAGCATCGGCAGCGTAGGCGGCATCCCCACCCATGCGCACAACCCCGCCGTGGTGCTGTGTGCCCCCGATGCCACCGAGAACCGGGGCGATTGCTGGGGGCTGGCGCTGGTGTACAGCGGCAATTTCCGCATCCAGACCGAGCGCACCACCGCAGGCATCCGGGTTTCGGCGGGCATCGAGCCCTATGGCTTTGCCTGGCCCCTGGCCCCCGGCGAATGCTTTTCAACGCCGGAACTGGCCCTGGTATACAGTGAACAGGGTCTGGGCGGCATGAGCCGCTGCTTCCACGATGCTGTGCGCAGCCATCTGCTCCGCGGTCGCTGGCGTGACCTGACCGCCCCGCGCCCCGTACTGCTGAACAGCTGGGAAGCCTGCTATTTTACCTTTAACGAAGAAAAACTGCTGACGCTGGCCCGCGCCGCCAAGACCGCCGGGGCCGACCTGTTTGTGCTGGACGACGGCTGGTTCCGCGGGCGCAACAGCGACACCACCAGCCTGGGGGACTGGGTGGCCGATTGCGCCAAACTGCCGGAAGGCGTGCCCGGGCTGTGCCGCAAAATCAAAGCCCTGGGCCTGGATTTCGGCATCTGGGTGGAACCGGAAGCCATCAGCCCCGACAGTGACCTCTACCGCGCCCACCCCGACTGGGCACTGCAGATCCCCGGCCGGGACACGCTGGAGATCCGCCACCAGTACACCCTGGATTTTTCCCGCGCCGATGTGCGGGAAGGCATCTGGCAGCAGCTGACCGCCCTCTTGGACAGCTGCCCGGTGCGCTACCTCAAGTGGGATGTGAACCGCAGCCTGGCCAACGTCTGGAGCGCGGCGCTGCCCGCCGACCGCCAGGGCGAGGTGTACCACCGCTATGTGCTGGGCCTGTATGAACTGCAGCAGCGCCTGGTGGACCGTTACCCCGACCTGCTGCTGGAAAACTGCGCAGGCGGCGGGGCCCGGTTTGACTTCGGGATGCTGTACTACAGCCCCCAGATCTGGTGCAGCGACAACACCGACGCCCTGGACCGGCTGATGATCCAATACGGCACCAGCTTTTTCTACCCGCCCTGCGTGATGGGCGCCCACTATTCCACCGTGCCCAACCACACCACCGGGCGCACCGCCAGCGTGGAAGCGCGGATGGCGGCGGCTCTTTCAGGCACCTTCGGCTTTGAGCTGGACCTGACCCAATACACCCCCGAGCAGCTGGATGAACTGCGCCCCTTTGTGGATTTTTACCACGCCCACGGCGCTTTGCTGCGCACCGGAACCCTGTACCGCCTCTGCCCGCCCGACGGCGGTGCCGCCTGGGCCATTGCCGCCCCCGACGGAAGCGAAGCGGTGGTCTTTGCCTCTGGCTGCGTGCTGGATGGCCGCAGCCTGCCCCTGCCCTTTGCGGCCGGTCACCATGCCTACCGTGCGGCCATGCTGGCCACCGGGCTGGAAGGCTGCACAGAGCGTTACAGCGGCGAAAGCCTGGCCGTGCACGGTCTGCCGCTGCCCGCCCTGCGGGGGAACATGCCCGGATTTCTTTGCCACTTACAACAGGAGGATTGAACCATGCAACCTGTCCATGGCATCAACTTTGCCCCCTTTTCCCCGCGCGGCGCACTGGCCGGGGAAGCTGCCCGTGCCGAGCTGCGCCGCATGCGGGAGCTGACGGGGGCCGACACCGTCATCTTCTGCCCTGCCGCCGTGCAGGCCACCCCTTTCAGTGAAAAGATGGACTTCACCGGCGCCCACACCACCGCCGACGAGGAGCTGCTTTCCATCACCCGGGCAGCCAAAGACCTGGGCCTGCGGGTATTCTGGAAGCCAACCGTCAACTGTCTGGACGGCACCTGGCGCGCCCGCATCAGCTTTTTTGACCACGATGTCCCCTGCGAGTCCAAGTGGGGGCCCTGGTTTGCCGGGTATACGGCGTTCCAGACCCATTTTGCCGCGCTGGCCCGGCAGGCAGGCATCGAGCTGCTGATCCTGGGCTGTGAGATGACCCAGACCGAACACCGGGAAGCCGAATGGCGGGCCCTGATTGCCTCGGTACGCAGCGTATACGACGGCGCCATCGCCTACAACTGCGACAAATACGGCGAGGAGTACGTTCCCTGGTGGGACGCCGTGGATGTGATGGCTTCCAGCGGGTACTATCCCGTTGGTTCCATCGGCCAGAACCTCGACCGCATCGAGCAGGTGGTGCGCCGGATGAACAAGCCCTTCTTCTTTGCCGAGGCGGGCTGCATGCGGGTACAGGGTTCGGCCCAGGTGCCCAACGACTGGACGCTGCAGGGCGCCCGGGATGACGAGGAGCAGAACCGCTGGTACCAGGCCCTGTTTGCCGCCCTGGCCACCCGCCCCTGGCTGCGCGGCGCCGCGCTGTGGGACTGGCCGCTGGATGCCGCCCACGACAGCTCCTACTCTTTCTGCCATGCCCCGGCGCTGGCCACCATCCGCGACGCCTGGCAGCGCTGACGGAGAGAAAAGTTTTCCACCAAAAGCAGGCAAAGCCCTCCCCGATTCCGGGGAGGGCTTTGTGTTATTTTATGCGTTTTCGCCGAAGAAGAGTTTCATATCCTCCTCCACGGTGCCGATGCCTGCGATGCCGAAGTTTTCCACCAGCACCCTGGCCACGTTGGGGCTGAGGAAGGCCGGCAGCGTGGGGCCGAGATGGATGTTCCTGACCCCCAGGTAGAGCAGGGCCAGCAGCACGATGACGGCTTTCTGCTCATACCAGGCGATGTTGTAGATAATGGGCAGATCGTTGATATCCTCAAGGCCGAAAACTTCCTTCAGCTTGAGGGCGATGACCGCCAGCGAGTAGGAGTCGTTGCACTGGCCGGCGTCCAGCACCCGGGGAATGCCGCCGATGTCGCCCAGGTCCAGCTTGTTGTACTTGTACTTGGCGCAGCCTGCCGTGAGGATGACGGTATCCTTGGGCAGGGCCTTGGCAAACTCGGTGTAGTATTCCCGGCTTTTGGCGCGGCCGTCGCAGCCCGCCATAACAACGAACTTCTTGATGGCGCCGCTCTGGACCGCTGCCACGATCTTGTCGGCCAGGGCCAGCACCTGGGCGTGGGCAAAGCCGCCCACGATCTCACCAGTTTCCAGCTCCGCCGGGGGCGGGCAATGCTTGGCCTGCTCGATGAGGGCGGAGAAATCCTTCTCTTCCCCGATGCCGCCGGGGATGTGCACGCAGCCGGGATACCCCGCAGCGCCGGTGGTGTAGAGGCGGTCCTTGTAGCTGTCCTTGGGCGGCACGATGCAGTTGGTGGTCATGAGGATGGGGCCGTGGAAGGCTTCAAATTCCTCCTTCTGCTTCCACCAGGCGTTGCCGTAGTTGCCCACAAAATGGGGGTACTTCTTGAACGCCGGGTAGTAGTGGGCGGGCAGCATCTCGGAATGGGTGTAGACGTCCACGCCGGTGCCCCGGGTCTGCTCCAGCAGCATTTCCAGGTCCCGCAGATCGTGGCCGGATACCAGGATGCCGGGGTTCTTGCCTACACCGATGTTGACCCTGGTGATCTCGGGGTTGCCGTAGGCCGTGGTGTTGGCCTTGTCCAGCAAAGCCATGCCCTGTACACCGTACTTGCCGGTTTCCAGGGTCAGAGCCACCAGATCGTCGGCAGTCAGGCTGTCATCCAGGGTAGCGGCCAGGGCGCGCTGCAGGAAAGCGTCCACGTCCGCGTCGTCCTGCAGCAGGGCGTTGGCGTGTTTGGAGTAGGCGGAAAGACCTTTCAGTCCGTAGGTGATGAGCTCCCGCAGCGAGCGGATGTCCTCATCCGCAGTGGAGAGCACCCCCACCGTGCGTGCTTTGGCCATCCAGTCCCCTTCTCCGTCCCAGCGGGCGGCCGCGGGCAGGGCGGAAGCATCGCCCAGCTGCGCCAGCAGTTCCCGCTTGGCATCCAGCGTGGCGGTGATGCGCGCCTCGATATCGGCGCGGTCAAAGTTCGCGTTGGTGATGGTGGTGAACAGGTTGAGGGTGATCAGGTGGTTGATGTCCGCCGGTACCGCCTTGCCCTGCTCCCGCAGGGCGGTGGTCACCGCCGAAAGGCCCTTGGTCACCCAGACCAGCAGGTCCTGCATGGCGGCTACATCGGGCTGCTTGCCGCAGACGCCCACCATCGTGCAGCCCTTGCAGCCTGCGGTTTCCTGGCACTGGTAACAAAACATCTTCTCGTTCATGGGTTTTCTCCTTTGTAATGCGTCAGAATACAACGACCAGCAGCATCTTGAACGCTTCCTCGCCAAAAACGGCATGGGGGTGCCCCGCGGGCATCACGATGGATTCTCCCTCGTGGAGGATATACTCCACCCCGTCGATGGTGATCTTGCCCACGCCGTCCAGGCAGGTGACAAAGGCGTCGCCGCCCGAAGCATGGGTGCTGATCTCCTCGCCTTTATCGAAAGAGAACAGCGTGATGCTCAGCGCTTCGTTCTGGGCCAGCGTCTTGCTGACCACCTGGCCGGGCTGGCAGGCGATCTGGTCCTTGAGGACCAGCACCTCCGCTTTGGTGATATTTTTCAATTTGCCGTCCATAGCAAAACCTCCCGGTGATATAGTATGTGAAATTGGGGCAGCGTTTTTTCACGCCGCCGGGCTTCGCATGCTAAGATACACCATTTTCGGGGCGGCGTATGTTGTAGTTACAACATGGAAAGGTTTTCCTCTGCCCAATGTGTACCAAACCGGCCCCAAAACCTTGTGCGCTTTGAACATTGACACCCGGTCCCCGGCGCTGTATCATAAGGAAAGAACTTATATAAATGTGTTTTACAAAAGTTTCAGAAAGGCGGTATCTTTCATGTTCTATATCGGCGTCGATCTCGGCACCTCGGCCTGTAAGTTCCTGCTGGTGAACGAGGCAGGCGAAGTCTGCCACCAGGTCACCCGGGAGTATCCCCTCTCCATGCCGCACACCGGCTGGAGCGAGCAGGACCCCGCCCTGTGGTGGAAAGCCTGTCTGGACGGCATCCCGGCACTTTTGCAGGGGTTTGATGCTGCCCAGGTGCAGGGCATCGGCATCGGCGGGCAGATGCACGGCCTGGTGGCGCTGGACGCCGCCGGCGAAGTGCTGCGCCCGGCCATTTTGTGGAACGACGGCCGCACCGCCAAAGAGACCGACTACTTAAACAACGTCATCGGCCGCGAAACGCTGAGCCGGTACACCGGCAACATCGCCTTTGCGGGCTTTACGGCGCCCAAGATCCTGTGGATGAAGGAGCATGAGCCGGCGCTGTTCGCCCGCATTGCCAAGATCCTGCTGCCCAAGGATTACCTCGTCTACCGGATGACCGGCCGGTTCGCCACCGATTATTCCGACGCTTCGGGCATGTTGCTGCTGGATGTGGAGCACAAATGCTGGAGCAAGGAGATGTGCGAGATCTGCAGCGTACAGCCCGAATGGCTGGCCACCCTTTACGAGAGCTGGCAGTTTGTGGGCTGCCTGCAGCCGGAGGTAGCCGCCGCCCTGGGCCTGCCTGCCGGGGTCAGGGTCTGCGCAGGCGCCGGCGACAACGCCGCGGCCGCCATCGGCACCGGCACCGTAGGCGACGGGCGGTGCAACATCAGCCTGGGCACCTCGGGCACCATCTTCATCAGCCGGGACCGCTTCGGCGTGGATGCCACCAACGGGCTGCACGCCTTTGCCCATGCGGACGGCGGCTGGCACCTGATGGGCTGCATGCTTTCGGCAGCGAGCTGCAACAAATGGTGGATGGACGATATTCTGAAGGTCACCGCCAAAGACTACCCCGCCGAGCAGGCCCCCATCACCGAGGACAAGCTGGGCCGCAACCCGGTGTTTTTCCTGCCCTACCTCATGGGCGAGCGCAGCCCCATCAACGACACCGACGCCCGGGGCACCCTGATCGGCCTGAGCATGAACACCACCCGCGCCGACATCACCCAGGCCGTGCTGGAGGGCGTAGCCTTCGCCATCCGGGATTCCTTTGAGGTCGCCCGCAGCATCGGCGTGACGATCCCCCGCTCCAACCTTTGCGGCGGCGGCGCCAAGAGCGCCCTGTGGGGCACCATCCTGGCCAACGTGCTGGGCATCCCGCTGGATATCCTCGTCACCGAGCAGGGCCCCGGCTACGGCGGCGCGCTGCTGGCCATGGTCTGCTGCGGCCGGTTTGCCACCGTGCGCGAGGCCACCGACGCCCTGGTGCACGTGAGCCGCACCATCCAGCCCGACCCCGCGCTGACCGCCCGCTACGAGGAGCGCTACCGCAAATTCAAACAGATCTACCCCACCTGCAAAGCCCTGTTCAAAGAACTGGCAGACTGATGCTGCCCCAAACGGAGGAACTGCTATGACCATCTATCCTGTTACCGCACCGGAATTTGCCCCTTACGGGCGCGTTGTTTCCGGCTATGAGACCGAGTGTGCCGCCATCACCGCGGCGCTGACCGCCCACACCCCGCTGCCCGAGGGCACCGGCTATGTGCCGGAGGACCCGGCGCTGCAAACCCTGCCCGAGGCTGCCGTGCTGGGCACCTCGCTGTACGGCGGTATGCCGGTACAGTTCGGCTGGTGCAACGGCCACAACACCAAGCTCAACTGCCTGGAATACCACCGGGACAGTGAGTTCAACCTGGGCACCGAGGATTTCATTCTGCTGTTGGCCAAGCAGGATGAAATCGTAGACGGCAAGCTGGACACCGCCAAGGTCAAGGCCTTCCGGGTTCCTGCCGGGGTGCTGGTGGAAGTGTACGGCACCACGCTGCACTACGCCCCCTGCCACACCGACCCCGCCAAGGGGTTCCGGGTGCTGATCGCCCTGCCCAAGGGCACCAACACCGACAAGCCCGACCTGCCGGTGCGCGGCAGCGACGACGCCTGGCTGTGGGCCTGCAACAAGTGGCTGCTGGCCCATCCCGACTCCGCCGAGGCCGCCCAGGGCGCCGTGGCAGCGCTGACGGGTGAAAACCTGGATATTGCCGCGATGCTGTGACCCATTTCCAATACGCAAACGCCCTGACCGGGACCCCGGTCAGGGCGTTTTGTCTTGGTTATGGCAGCGGAATTTCCGCCACGCGATACAGGGCGCCGTCGCTCACCGTCCGCATCTGCAGCGCCACACCGGGCGCATCGGTGAGGGGGTCCACAAGGCCCACCCACAAACTGTAGGTGCCGCCGGGCAGGTCCCCCGGCAGCGCCACCTGCACCGTGTGCAGCCCGGCGCTCCAGTCGGAAAAAGGTGCTTTGGCCCGGCCCGACCACACCGTCTGCCCGGTTTCGTCCCGCAGTTCCAGCGCCATGGACCAGTCGGCATACAGCGGCGCCAGGCCGGTGTTTTCCCAGGTCAGTTCCGCCTGCATCCGGCGGGAGAAAGCCGTGCGCCACACGGTGCACCGCCGCACCCCCAGGGTATAGCCCATCTCGGCCAGCAGGGTGCGCAGATTATCCCCCTCGGTGCCGGTGAGTTCCCCATAGGCCGGGGCGTTGGGCCCTAAAAAGGTGGTGTGGCTTTGCTGCAGCAGGTCCAGCGTGGTGGGGAACTGCTCCGCCGTAAAGTACCAGCCATCCTCCTGCCGGGGAGAGAACTCGCCCCCCGACGGTGCCCGGCGCCAGAAATCCGGCATGGCGGGCAGCCATTCGCCGTTCTGGTCCGAGGTATAGCCGTCGGCGATCCAGGAGAGCCACTCCCCGTGGGAATCGGGCAGGCCGAAGGAATCGTTGTACAGTCCCAGGCCCCGGTCCCGCCCGATGGTGTAGGGGCGGCGCAGCAGCAGCTGTTCAGGAGAAAAAGCCGCCAGATAATCCTGCACATAACCGTCGGTGATCTCTTGCGTGGGGAACGGGTCGATCCCGGCGTTGGTGTCCACATGCCACTCGCCCCAGTGGCCCAGGCTGCCCAGCTCTACAAAAGCCACCTGGGGATCATCGGCATAGCGCTGCCCCAGCGCCGCGATCAGCGCCTGATGGGCCTGGCGGAAGGTTTCGTTGGTGTAGTCGGGGCTGAACCCCTGGCCGTAGTCACCATCGTACCAGGTGCCGGCGCCGCCCATGGCATCGTAGAGCCACTGGGGGATGTCCTTATGCCGCTCCCCGGTGGGGGTGTCGGCCACCAGGCGCAGAATCAGCCGCACGCCGTCCGCCCGCCACTGGGCAAAGTGGCAGCGCTCCTCCAGGGCGGCAAAATCGTATTCTCCCTGCCGGGGTTCCAGCTCGTTCCAGTATACCGGCACATAGGCAAAGCCCAGGTAGGGGTCCTGGCGGTAGTTTTCGCCCCAGGCCACCAGCCCTTTCATGGGGTTGGTGACCGGCTTGTCCCCCGCCGGGATTTCGGCCGCCGCCAGCGGAATGCGCACCCGCAGCAGCGCCGTGACCAGCAGCGCCGCCCCCAACAGCAGCAGCGGCACCCATTTGCGGGGCTGCATCAGGCCTCCAGATTGCCGCGGTACTCCACCAGCGTCACGTCCTGCACGCCTTCGATGTTCTGTACCGGCTGGGTCACATTGAGGTTGTCGGTCTTGAGGTAGAGTTCCATGGTCAGTTCGGTGGTACCGCCCTTGACCACCTTGGAGCGGAACTTGCCCGGCTGGTCATGCAGGCAGCGGCGGACGGCCTCTTCCACCTCGGGGGCGGAGCGGTAGGTCACAATGAGGACGTAGGTGCCCGCATTGCCCTTGAGCCGCTTGAGAAAGACCAGCGCCAGGGTGACGACGATCCAGGCCACAAAGGCGATGTAGTAGTATTGCGCGCCGATGGCAATGCCCGAGGTGATGGCCCAGAACAGAAACATCAGGTCCAGCGGGTTTTTGACGGCGGTGCGGTACCGCACGATGCTGAGAGCGCCCACCATGCCCAGAGAAAGGGTGATGTTGGTGCTGATGGTGACGATGATGACGGCCACCAGCAGCGTCATGATGACGAGGGAGAGGTTCAGCGCATGGTCGTACACCACACCGATGAAGCATTTGCGGTAGACCCAGAAGATGCCCATGCCCACCAGAAAGGCGATGACCAGCGTGAGGATGAGGGTGAACGGCTCGATCTGGTTGGGGAACAGTTCCAGGGCGGATTTTTTGAACAAGTCTTGAAAGGTCATAACGAGAGATTCCTCCTGCACAGCGCGCCGCTCACCGCAGGGTATGCCGGACCTGGTCCACACAGAGGCAGAACTTGGAGGCCGATGTCCTGACAAAGGAGTACGCGCGAAAGATACTTTGAATATATTCCGGCAGAATGCCGGTGAACTTGACTTCCAGAATCATCTGGCCGGGGGGCAGCACATGGTAGCCGGGTGCCGCCGGATCAAATAGGTCCTGCCGGGCATCCATGGCCGTGAGGGTCTGGTCAAAGGTGATGCGCACGGTGCCCACATCGTTGACGAAGGCCTCCCGGTCGTAGGCCACGATGACGCAGGGCCGGATGAGGTTGGCCCGGGCCTCCACAAAAAACTGCCGAGCCAGGGGCTGGGGCTTTTGCAGCAAAAAGGCGCAGTCTCCCCGGCAGAGGGAATCGTACTCCGCCCGCGTCAGGGGCACGGCCTCCTTGTAGATGTAGGCGCCGTTTTTGTACTTGCATTCCAGGGCGATATGCCCCGCCGTGCAGTTGTAGATGCGCACCCGGTATTTTTTGCGCACCTCCACCCCCGCCATCTTCTGGCGGTAGGCCGTGTGGTAGAGGTCGTCGAAGTAGAGGCTGCGGATGTGGTAGCCCCCCTGGGGCCCGGCGTGGGCATCGTGCCCCAGCAGCGAGTGCAGCACGCTTTGCAGCTGGCGGTATTCAGCCTGATTGACGAGGAATTTCAGTTCGTTGCGGTAGGCGGGGGTCATCCTGTCACCTCCGCACGGTCCACGCCGGGATAGTAGACGTCATTGACCTGGATTTTGTTCATGGCCGGGGCGGTGCGGCCGTCCCGGGTAGTGGCCGTGACCTCATAGTACCAGGTGCCCGCCGGAAGCTGGTCCGCCGGGACGAGATACTGGGTGCTGTCCAGCCCCGAAACATCCACCACCGGGGCGGCAAAATCCGGCGTGGATGCCACCCGCAGCCGGTAGGTGATGGGCTGGTTGTCGAAGTCGTAGGCATCCTCCCACCAGAAGCGGACGCTCTGGTCCTCCTTCACCGGGGGATACATAAAGAAGGGCATCAGCTCGTGGAGGCTTTCGTAAAACTGCCGGTAGGCCAGCTCCACCTGGTCCCCCAGGCCCGCCAGAATGGCATCCCGTTCCTCCGGCGTGTTGCCCAGGTAGTAGAAATCCGGCATGGCCAGCGCGTAGGGCCGCACCACCGTATCGTACTGCTGGGCCAGGGCGTTGACGGTTTCCCCGTTGATGGTCTGGTACAGCTCGTCCACCCGGGCGGCCAGTTCGGCACGGTTGGCCTCGTTTTTCAAAAAGCGCTGGTGCAGCAGCACGCCCCAGTAGTTGGCCACACCGTGCTCCCAGCTGCCGTAGTTGCCGGTGAGCCCTTCCACCGCGTCCTCCTGCCAGTGGAGGCAGTTGTCGCCGTCCCAGGGGATGAAGAACCATTTTGGGCTGTTCAGCGGGCTGTAGAGGTAGAAGTTCTGCACGGTGGTATCGTTATTCCCCATCAGGATGTTGTAGGCCAGCCAGGTGAGGTAGTTGTCCCGGTCGATGCAATCGCCCACGATCTCGTTGATGTCCACGCTGCGGTCGGCGATGAGGTTCACCAGGTCGATGAGTTTCTGGTTGTCCTGGCGGCCCTTGCAGCTGAGGACCTGGTCGAAGGCCGCCAGGTCAAAGGCCGGGTCGTCGAAGTTTTTCAGCGCGTCGGACATTTCAAAGTTGAAGCTGATGGCCTTGTAGAGATACCCCTCACTGTCCAGCCCGTGGTTGGCCAGGTATTTTTTGGAGGGGACTTCGGCCTGGGTGAAAAGGCCGTAGTCGGTAAAGGTGGTCTCGCCCGCCGTTTCGTCCTTTATGTACAGCCGCACAAACTGGGTGCGCAGGCTGGAGATATCCTCCACCGGGCGCAGCAGGTCAAAGTAGAGCTTGTTGCGCAGGCGGGTGGCATCGAAGTTGTGTTTGTTCAGGGCGATGTTGCTCTGCCCCCGCCACAACCCGGCCTCGTCGTCCAGGTCCAGCTTGTAGGATTTCTGCGGCCGCACTGAGGAGGAGTTGCCCCGCACCCGGATGGTGGCGTTGCTGGCGGTGGCATCGTACCCCAGCATGCCGGGCTGCGGGCCGCTGGCATCCCCCACCTGCACGATGGCCCGGGCAAAGATATCGTTGGCTACATGGCTGTCCTCCACAAAGCGCACAGCGCTGTTCACCTCGGCAAAGGAATGGTCGGTGTTGGAACCGGCATCTCCCCGCTGCACCGTGACGTAAAAACACACCACGCTCAAGGGGTCGTCCTCATCGTAGATGGATTTGTTTTCCACCATGCCCACGGCGTTGATGTCCGGTGCCGCCTCGGGGGTGGAGGTTTCGGTGGCGGAAGGTTCGGCGATGCTGTCGCCGGGGTCGGCGGCGGGTTTCCACCAGAACGCCACCCCCAGCGCCAGCACCACCAGCACCACAAACAGAGCGATCTCGATTTTATTCCCGATCTTGTTCACGCAGGGACCTCCTTTGTGCAAAGACCCGGTCGATCCGGGCCAGTTGTGCCCCGGCACGGTTCCGCACACCATCCCGGGGTTGTGCAAACAGCGGCTGTTCGCAGAAAACGTGGACTTCCAGCTTTTCCAGATACTGCCGCAGCCGCCGCAATACCCAGAACCCGGTGACCGCCCCCGCCAGCAGGAGCCCGGCGCCCCAGGTGCGGGGCCCCAGCGCCAGCGTGACCAGGGACCCGCCCACACTGAGGGCCGCAAACAGCCCCGCCGCCCGGCAGGCGCCGGCACGGTCGTCAAAATAGAGCAGCAGCACGGTGCCGCACTTGACAAGGCCGTACAGGCAGTAGCCGAAGCAGAGCACCCGGAAGGTACCGGTCATGATCTCATCCAGGCCGATGGTCTGCAAAAAGTTGCCGAGGAAGGCCACCGCCGCAATACTGACGATGAACTGCATCTGCATCATGTGGGCCAGCTCGGCATAGAGGGTGTTCTCCATCTCCTGCTTGACGGCCCGGATATCCTCCAGCCGCCCGCCGTAGAGGATGGCGTCAAAGTAGGCCCGGTGGCTGACCGAAAAGCGGGTTTCCAGCCCCACCACAAACTGCACCAGCATGGGCAGGATGGTGAGGGTGGCAAAAAAGGCGGGCACATCGTACCGGGTGCAGTAGACCCCGGTGGGAAACACCCGGTTGCGGTAGCTGCTGGCCCAGAACACAAAGTTGTGCCCGTACAGCCCCACCCCCAGCAAAATTCCCGTAAGGACCAGGCTGCGGTAGCGCTGCAGCGCCGGAAGAAAAACCAGCAGGTTTTTGCCGCCGGTGGGGTAGCAGGCCAGCATCTGGCCCATGTACAAAAGCAGCAGCACCAAAAATCCCAGCGCCGCCCCCCAGAGGGCCGCCGCCAGCGGATCGACCCCTGCGCGCAGCAGCACCCAGGCCAGGGCCAGGGCTGCCACCGTACCGCCCAGAAAGCCCAGCAGCACATACTCGTACCGCCGCACGGCGGAGAGATAGGCCATCTGCACCCAGACCACCAGCAGCACACAGAACAGCAGCAGCGCCGCGCACCGCACGCCCCAGCCCACCGGCAGGGTGAGCAGGTAGACCCCGGCCACCGGGGCGCCGCACAACAGCAGCAGGCCCGTCACGCCGTAAAAGGCGGGCAGGGCATCCCGCAGGCGCTGTTCATAGATGCAGTCGGATATAAAGCGGTTGAGAAACAGCAGCATGGTATCCGCCAGCAGCAGCGAGAACACCATGGTGTAGGTCATAAAAAACAGAAACTGCTCCCGCAGGCGGTAGGGCGCCCCGAAGGCTGCCAGCAGCCGGTGCAATACCAGCAGCACCACGATCATCAGTACCATGGGGCCCTCGGTGACTACAGCGGCCAGCGAATAGCCCCGCACCGCCGCCAGGATGCTGTCCCCGCCGCGGAATACCTTTTTCAGTTCAAAGCCGATGCCTGCCACGGCCGGCTCACCTCCCGGTTTGTGTTTTGGACAGCCTCCCGGTAGAGGGCGCGGTAGGCTGCCAGAAAGTCTTTATCCTGATAAAAGCGCACCACCCGGCTATAGCCGTTTTCCGCCAGGGCGCGCAGCTGCGCAGGATTTACGCTGACGGCCAGGATGCCTTCGGCGATGGCCTCGGGGCTCATCACCGGCACCACCCGCCCTGCCGGACCGATGCCGTCGTCGGCGCCCTCGATGATCTCCCGGCAGGCGCCCACATTGGTGGCCACCACCGGCCGGTGGGCGGCCATGGCTTCCAGCAGCACGAAAGGCTGCCCTTCCGAGATGCTGGTCAACAGCACCAGGTCCAGCCGGGGCAGCCAGTCGGTCACCTCGGCCCGGCCCACAAAGCGGATGCCCCGGCACCCCAGCCGCCCGATCAGGTCCCGGCATTCCTCATAGTAGGCGGGGTCCTCGTCATAGGGCCCGATGAGGTCCAGCGTGGCGTCGGGGCAGCGGGCCCTGACCCGGTAAAAGCTGTAGATCATCGTCTTGACATCTTTGATGGGCACGATGCGCAGCACCGCCCCCAGGCGCAGCGGATGGGGTTCCGGGTCCAGCGGCGGCACGGCGGCAAAACGGCGGATGTCGATGCCGTTGGGGATGACCCGGCACTTGGCTTCCGGGGCGCCCAGGCCGATCTGCAGTTCCCGCGCCCCCTGAAACAGCGACACGATAGTAGCCGCCTGGCGGTAGGCCGCCTGGCTCAGCGCCCGGAAGTAGCCGATCCAGGTGGGTTTGAAATACCCCGGCACCCAGTCGGCTTTGAGGATCTCCTCCTCCCGCTCCCGGGTATAGATGCCGTGCTCGGTGACGATGTAGGGTTTCTGGGCAAAATAGCTGAACTTGGCCCCCAGCAGCCCGGCGTACCCGGTGGCCACCGTGTGGTAGACATCAGCCTCCGGCACCGGGCAGTGCAGCAGTTCCAGCGCCGGCAGCAGCATGGAGCGCAGCGTCCAGAACAGGTCCTTGAAAGGGGTGTTGCGGCCGGTATCCTCGGCCAGGCGCTGCACGATGGCCAAGAATTCCTCCGACATGAGAAAGTCCCGGGCGGTGCGGGCGTTTTTGCCCCCGAAGAGTTCAAACAGCCGGGGCCAGTCGGGCGAGGTGCCCCGCACCAGGTCCAGCAGGGCCTGCTGCTGGGCCGCCGTCAGCGGGCGGGCCGGGGAGGCCGCCTCGTCCGATTCCAGCGGTTCATCGAGAAAATACTCCCGCAGTTCGGTGACGTTGGGCGGCAGCTCATAGCGGAACTGCCCCCGCTGGGTATGTTCGGCCCCGATGGAGACGATGACGAACTGATGTTCCGGCATCTGCCGGATGAGCATCTGCACCCAGGCCGAAACGCCGCCCACCACATAGGGGTAGCAGCCTTCCACGATCAGACAGATCTTCATGCATTCACCAGCCTTATGGTAAAATTGGGGCTTTCCACCGTGACCAGGTAATACCCCGGCCCCTTGCCCGCACTGATGCGGCGGATGGTACAGTTTTCATCCGTCGCTTTGGGCGTGCAGTCGGTCTTGAGGTAAAAGCTCGTGGTGCCCAGAAAGTTTTCCACACTGCCGCGGATGAGTTCCCCCTCGTAGGAAAGGTGGGGCACCGCCCCGTCGCAGATGCGCAGGGCATCCCCCGCCTCGGTGGCGGACAGCGGCCGCAGCCAGGGGTAGGTGGTGTGGATATCCCGCATCCAGCTGCAATAGCTGCGGTAGAGTTCCTCCCAGCTTCGGCCGCCGCTGCGGTCAGGGTCAAAGACATCGTCGGGGTGGATAAAGTGGGAGAAGGTGCCGTACAGCCCCAGCGCACTGAGGGCCGACAGCTGCTCGTAGTCATCGGGAGCCATACCGGCGGTCACCCGGGGAAATTCCGCAATGCCGTCCCCGGCCACCGTGAAGTCCTGCACGTACACCTGGCCTTCCTCCTCCTCGTCGGTATAGATGCCCGAGATCACTTCCAGGTCCGGCAGCGCCTGCACCACGGCACGGCGGCCCTCCTCGCTCAGATAATTGGACGGCGGCACATAGCTGCGCAGCGTCACCGCCGGGAACATCTGCCCCGTGATCTCCACCAGCTTTTTCAGCGAGGCCGTCATATCCGCCTCCCCGGCCCAGGGCTGGTAGTGCATATCCGCCGGGGTGCCGCCCGCCGCCGTCAGCGGCTGGTGGTTGTAGCCGTGAGCCCCCATCTCGCAGCCGTTTTTCAGCAGACTGTTGCCGAAGTACAGCTCGGTGGAGGACTCGGTGTAGGTCAGGTTGGCGGGGTCGGTCTCATCGTTGTAGGTGGCCACAAACAGCCCGGTGTACACGTCGCCGTAGGCTTTGGCGATCTGCAGCATATCGGGCCACCAGATATCGCGGTAGAATTCCCTGGCGGAGCGGTTGTATTCATCCCGCACCACATCGCTCTCGCTCTCATACTGGGGCGAGGGGAAGTCGTCGATGAACAGGCACAGGGCATTGACCACCGGGTACATGAAGGTATCGAACAGGGTGTTGATGCACCCCGCCACGATGCCCCGCCAGAAATCCCCCTTGCCGGAGGTACAGTTGAATACCGTTACCCGGCCCTTGCCCTGGTCGTAGGACCAGATCAGCGGATTCTGCCGCCCTTCGGCATCCTGGGCCCAGGCGTAGACGCGGGCGCTGTCCTCCAGCGTGACGGAGAGAGAAACATCGGCAAAAGTCTTGCCGGAGAAGGTCCGTCCCGCCAGGCCGGGGAGCAGCTCCTCGGCGAAGGAGATGGCATTGTAGCCAAAGTAATCGCCGTAATCCACCACCCCCATGCGGCGGTAGCAGACATCGAACTGGGTACCCACCGATTCCGGCACGGTGGCCATCAGCAGGCGGCCGCCGTCCTCCACATAGCGCATGAGCCGCGCGGCGGATTCGGTAAGTTCCTCCTCCCAGTAGGCGGAGGCCAGGATCACCAGATCATAATCGGTAAAGGTGACGCTCTGGGTGCGGGTCAGTTCCAGCGTCTGGGCGTCGATGCGCAGATGTTTCAGCGCCAGACGGATGTTTTTTTCGTACTGGACCGAGTCCTCATGGGCCGGGCTGTACAGCACCAGGGCCCGGGGGGCGGTCTGGTCCGACACCTGCAGCGCCGCTTCCACCGGCTGGTCCAGCACCGTTACCTCGGCCGCCACGGGGCGCAGGGCAAAACTTTGCAGCGACCAGCCGCTGTTGCCCACCAGAATCACCGCAGCGAACCCCACGCACAGGCAAAGCAGCGCCATGAGTTTTTTAAGATCTCTGTTCACAAAATTCCTCTTTTCTGAAAGCCCGCACCCAGGCCAGCGTCTGGGGTGTGAGCAGCACCGGGCGGCTGCGCAGCGTGCCCAGAAACGCCTGCAGCGCCGTACCGTTTTTGGTATGCACACAGACGGTGATCTCATCCCGCACCGCCTGCTCACTCTCGGGGTAAAGGGTCAGGTACCGGGTGCAGAGCTGCTGCGCCCGGGCATAGCGTTTTTGCTGCAATTCCACCTGGATGCGGTGGTGCACAAAATCCTCCGCCGGGCGGGGCGCCCGCAGCAGCCGGTCCGAAAGGGCGCAGTACCGCGCCAGCAGACGGCGGCGGGTATCTTCGTCATACAAATCAGTCTGCACCGCCGCATACAGGCACCCTTCCCACGCGGCGGAGGCTTCGGCATCCCGGGGGGCCTTGCGCCAGCGGGTCTGGGCTTCGTCCAGCTGCTGCTGCATCTTGCGCCGCAGTTCCATAATGGCCACACTGGCATAGTGGGAGGTCTCGCCGTCCTCATTGGCCAGGGCGCGGCGCAGCACCGGCAGGTAGGCCAGGGGATTTTCCACATTGAGCAGTTCCATCACCGCCCGGCGGCGGTACTCCCGGTCTGATACCTGAAGCGCCTCCTCCATGGGGACACGGTCGGTTTCGGCACGCAAATCGGGGGATTGCATCCGGCGCAGATCGTCGGGGCAAAATACCGCCCCGCGGCAGAATTCGTGGTAGTCCGGCTTTTCCCGGTGCCCGGCGCGGCAATCCCAGAACCAGAGCAGCAGCGGCCCCGCCCCCGGCAGTACCAGGCAGACCGCCAGACTGAGTACACCTTGCCGCAAACTGCCCGCCCGCCGGGCCAGCAGCCGGGCGCAGGCCACGCAAAAAGCCAGGTAGAGCGCTGCCACCAGAAGGGCAAATTCCCTCATGCCGAAACCTCCTCCCCCGGGGCCAGCGTGCGCACCAGGTCCCGGCCGATGAGTTCCATCACGACCTTGAGCAGGTCGCGGTAATAGGTGGTAAAGCGGTCGGGGCCCAGGTCGTAGGCCGCCACCAGGCCGTACAGCTGCCCGCCGCAGCGGATGGCTGCCGCCAGGTCCGGGCGGCCGGGTGTGAGTTCGGTATTGGCAAACACCGGCTGCCGGGCCAGCTCGCTGCACAGGGCGGCCAGCTTTTTGCCGTCGGGCACCGCGGGGGCACGGCCCTCCATCGCCGCCGAGCAGGCCGCCAGATGAGCGCTGCTGCCCCCTGGGTCCATGCGGTAGACCGCCACATGGTCGCATTCCAGCAGATTTTCCACAATGCCCACCGTGTGCTGCAAAATCCGGGGCGGGTCCAGCGCATCCAGCTCCTGCACAATGCGGTAAAGGTCGGCAAAACTGTGGCGCTCCGCCGTGATGCGCTGCTGCAGCAGGCTCTTGATTTCCAGCGTTTCCCCCTGCACCGTTTGCAGCTGAGTGCATTTTTCTTCCAGCAGGCGGTTTTTGCGGCGCAGGGCTTCCGCCTCGTCCCGGCGGCGGCCGGTCAGGTAGCCCAGCACCGAGCCGGTGACCGCATAAATCACAAAGGGCACCCAGGTATCCACGCTGTAAAGCAGGTAGCTGATATCCACATAGGAGGCCGCCAAACTGTACAGGTAGGAAAGTGACGCCAGCGCCACCGCAAGCAGCCCCAGCCCGCTGCCGTAGCAGCAGGCCACCAGCGCCACAAACATCAGGCGGATATCCACATATTTTAAGTCCGACACATCCTTGGAAAAGCGCAGCAGCACCAGCGTGATACCGAACAGCACCAGCGTTTCGGCGGTGGCCCGCAGCAGCGGATGGGGCGTGCGCTGCCGGGCAGCGCTGGGCCTGTCTCTTATACACATATGACGCTGCCGA
>UQZO01000022.1 GCA_900545545.1 uncultured Subdoligranulum sp.
CTCATGAAGTTCCGTTTGTCAAGAACTTTTTTGAGATTTTTTTGAAGTTTTTTCGAAGCTCAGGAGCTGCGAAAAGCCTTCAAAGGCTGTTGTTATGCGGTTTTCAGCGGCTGTCTGTGTTGCTCTCGCGCCGGACAGCTTGACTATAATACCACCGGGAACCTCGTTTGTCAACACTTTTTTTCAATTTTTTTGACATTTTTTTCGGGTTCTTTTTAGGAGGACGATATATCGTCATTTCCATCGGTGTTGGGCGTATCATATCACAACCCAATATCATCTGTCAATACAAAAGTCGCACTTTTGTAGATACGCACAACTGAAAAGAAAAAAAGCGAGCACTTTGACGAAGCCCTCGCCATCTGCACGCTTTTCTCTATATTATAAGGCAGGTAGATTTTCCCCCAGCAGCTGTGCACGCATCCATTTCAGGATCTTTCGTTCCCGCCGGGAGATCTGTACCTGGGTGGTCCCCAGTACACGCGCCGTCTCGCTTTGGGTCCTTCCGCCAAAAAAGCGCAGACGAATCATCTGCCTGTCCTGGGGTGAGAGCTTGCCCATCACTTCTGCCAAGCCGATCCGGTCAGACAGTGTTTCCTCCGGGGAGTCCACGGGGACATCCCACTCTTTCTGTCCGTCCTCATCATCCGTCGGCGTCAGGGAAAGCGTGGGAAGGGAAGCACGGATCGCCAGCGCGATCTGTTCCGGCGTTGTATGCAGCGTTTCCGCAAGTTGGGTAATCCCCGGCTCCTGCCCGGTCTTTTTCAGGCATCGCTCCCGCTCAGCGTTGATTTTGAGACTCAGCTCTTTCAGGGAGCGGCTGACCTTGACGGTACCTCCATCGCGGAACAGCTTTTTGATCTCCCCCAGAATAACCGGCACAGCATAGGTGGAAAAACATACACCGCGCCCTGTATCAAATCCATCACATGCTTTTACCAGGCCCAGGCACCCCGCTGAATACAGTTCCTCATATTCAATGCCTCTGCCTTTAAAACGCCCGGCGCAGGCATGAACAAGCCCCAGGTTTTTCTCGATGAATTCTGCGCGCGGCATCAGTTCGATACTTTGTGCAGGCATAGTGGTTCCCCCTTTACTATATATGTAAGGGTTCAATCACGTGCTTCCAGCCGTTTGGTCAATGTGACCCGGGTGCCCTTGCCCGGCGTGGAGGATACCCGCACTTTATCCATAAAGCTTTGCATGACGGCAAAACCCAGCCCCGCGCGCTCTGAGGGGTCCCCGGTAGTGTACATAGGTTCCATGGCCTTGGCTACATCCTCGATGCCCACCCCGCGGTCGCTGATGGTGATACGCACCAGACCGCCTTCATAAAGGCCTGCCGTCATGGTGATCGGCCCGATGGCGTCCGGGTAGGCGTGCACGATGCAGTTGGTCACAGCTTCCGATACCGCCGTCTTTAAATCGGCCAGCTGGGGCACTGTGGGGTCCAGCTGCACAAGAAACGCCGCCAGGGCCGCGCGGGCAAAGCCCTCGTTGACGGAGCGGCTGGCAAAGGTGATTTTGACTTGGTTGAGCATTTTCATAACAAGTACCCCTCAGGCATATGTAATATGAGCAAGATCCAGCATGCGCCGTACGGCGGGCGGCGGGTTCTGTACCGTAAGGCGGCCCCCTAACGAGCCGATATGACGGTCACGCCCCAGAATCAGGCCCACGCCGGAAGAATCCATAAAGGTAACGCCGGAGAAATCCAGCGTGAGCAGCTCAGGCAGACGGTCATCCACCTGTGCGTCGATTTCCCGCCGCAGCGACTGCGCCGCATGGTGGTCGATTTCACCGCTGAGATAGGCAGCCAGCGTGCCGCTGCCCGGTACAAAGCAAACCTTTGCCATAGAGGTTGTCCCCTTTTGATGCAGAATGAGCAGACCTGTAAACAAAAAAGCCTGTATCTTTACGATACAGGCTTTGCAGCAAATATTTTGTTGGAACAGGGCGGCTTTGGATTATTTTTCCGCCTCTTTAAGCAGCCAGGGACGGGCTTCGGCTGCCAGATACAGCGAACCGCAGACCACGACGCCCGCCAGGTTGTTGTCCTCGGCATAGCGCACCGCCGCGCGCAGTGCCTGCGGGACGGTATCCACCGCTTCGGCATCCATATGGAAGCGTGCTTCTTTCTGCAGGTCTTGCCCGCTGAGCGCACGAGGACAGTTGGGCGTGACGGTATAGACCTTGGCAAAGCAGGGCGCCAGAATTTCCAGCATCTGCTTATAGTCTTTGTCCGCCAGCATGCCCAGCACACCCACCAGATTTTCCTCATACTTGGCCTTGGTCAGCGTTTCGGCCAGTGCGCGGGTTCCGTCGGGGTTGTGGCAGCCATCCAGCAACAACAGCGGATGACGGCGCAGCACTTCAATGCGGGCCGGTATACGGGCCGCAGCAAGGCCCTGCATAATGGCATCGTCCGAGATTTCATAGCCGTACTCCCGCCAAAGAGCCAACGCAATCTCCACCGCCATGGCAGCATGGTTGGCCTGATGGGCACCGGGGAAGCCCAGCGAGGCCTGGTATCCGCCATAATCGATGCGATTTTCCAGACGTTTGCCGGGCAGCTGGCGGATATCTTCCATCTCCGGGGTGATGATGGTGGTATGAGCCTCTGCCGCCGCCGTGAGGATCGGCCCCATCGCCTCGGCGGGCTGATCGGGGTAGCAGACCACGGCACAGCCTTCCTTGATGATGCCGGCCTTCTCCGCCGCGATTTTATCCAGCGTATCCCCCAGCAGTTCCATATGGTCATACCCGATGCGGGTGATGGCCGCCACCAGCGTATGGGGTACCACATTGGTGGCGTCATACCGGCCGCCGAGGCCGGTTTCCAACACCACGAGGTCGCACTTTTCCCGTGCGAACCACAGCATGGCCAGGGCAGTCACCGCCTCGAACTGCACCGGCGGCTCGCCGCCCTCCTGCCGGATGAGTTCCACCGCATCCAGGATCTTCTGGGTCAGCGATGCCAGCGTGCGCGGCGGGATCATTTCGCCGTCGATCTGGAAGCGCTCCCGGAAATCCACCACATAGGGGCTGATGGTCAGACCGGTTTTATAGCCGGCTGCCGTCAGGATGGAGGCCGTCATGGCCGCCAGGCTGCCTTTGCCGTTGGTGCCTGCAATGTGTACGCATTGCAGGTCCTTCTCCGGGTTGCCCAGATGGTCCAGCAGATTTTGCATGCGTTCCAGCCCCGGTTTGCCGCTGCCCAGGCGCGGCAGTGCGTGCAGGGCTTCAATTGCTTGTTGGGTGGTCATTCAGCCTGTTCCTCCTCGTCTTGTTCCCGGTTATCGTCATATACGGTTTCATGTCCCAGCTGCGCTTCATGGGCGCGGTGGGCGGCGCGTTGTGCCAGCCGCTCGTGTTCCTGTTCCTGCTGGGCGCGGCGCAGCTCCTCCCGCTCGGCCCGCAGGGCGCGGTTTTCATCTTTGATGCGGGCAAAAGCCACCAGTACACGCAGGATCAGCAGGATGATCAGCGCCACCAGCAGCCCTGTCACCACGCCCATCATGTCAATCCACACATCGGTTACCAGCGAGGTGCGGTTGGGGATAAACACCTGGATGGTTTCATCCATCAGCGCCGTGCCCATACCGATCAGCAGCGGCCAGCTCATATGCCGTACAAAACGGGCGGTGTATACCCGCAGGCAGAGCATCAGCAGAAAGCCTTCCATGGTGAATTCCAGAAAATGGGCCAGCTTCCGAATGGTGTGTTCCGACAGGGGGCCAAGATGTACCCGGCCCAGGGTTTCGTTGACCGTTTCCATAACGGCCTGGCTGCGCAGCGAGGATTCCGCCCCCGTCTGCAAAGAATTGCGGAAGATATACGCGATACAGGCCAACAGCGCGATGGTGAAAATCACCCGGAACGCAATCAGCCACGGACTTGTCTTTTGTGTTTGCATAGCACTCCTTTATACCTAACAGCAGAATACTCCTCTGTAACTGGATATTATAGCATCCCCACCGGCCGACGGCAAGGGAAACACTGGAAAAACCCAAAGGAACCGGCCCGCACAGGCAGATTTTCACTTGACAACTCCGGGGCGGTGCGGTAGGATACATATTATATAAATGCAGTGAGAAAGAGGGCGCTTTGTTCCGCTTTTCCAGAGAGCCGGCGTTGGGTGCAAGTCCGGCAAAGCAGGCAAGGCAGCTGTCACTTTTGAGCAGGCGCGGTGAACCGATTCCGGCTAGCTGTGCACGGGTTTGCCGCCGTTATCCGGGCAGGCGGGGTTTTTGCCCTGCCGCAAAGAGGCCTTTACTCAAAGGCAACTTGGGTGGTACCGCGACCTGAATGGTTTTTCAGGCCGTCCCATGAAACTTCATGGGGCGGCCTTTTTTATTTGTAAAAAGCGGCCCCGCAACAGACGCAGGAGGTTTTGTTTATGCCGAAAGAACTCGCCAAACAGTACGCGCCCCAGGGCGCCGAAGATCGCATCTACCAGAACTGGTGCGACAAAGGGTATTTCCATACCCAGATCGACCGCAGCAAAAAGCCCTTCACCATCGTGATGCCGCCGCCGAACGTTACCGGCCAGCTGCACATGGGCCATGCCATGGATGAAACCTGGCAGGACATCCTGACCCGCTACAAGCGGATGCAGGGCTATGCCGCCCTGTGGGTGCCGGGCACCGACCACGCTTCCATTGCCACCGAAGCCAAAGTTGTGGCCAAGATGCGCGAGGAGGGCCTGACCAAAGAGATGGTGGGCCGCGACGGATTCCTGGAGCGTGCCTGGGACTGGAAAAATACCTACGGCAACCGCATCGTCAGCCAGCTGAAGAAGCTGGGCTGCTCCTGTGACTGGGAGCGCGAGCGCTTCACCATGGATGAGGGCTGCTCCGATGCCGTGAAGGAAGTGTTCGTCCGCCTGTACGACAAAGGCCTCATTTACCGCGGCAACCGCATGGTCAACTGGTGCCCCCACTGCTCCACCTCCATTTCCGATGCCGAGGTGGAGTATGAGGCCAAGGAAGGCAGCTTCTGGCACCTGTTGTATAAGGTAAAGGAAACCGGCGAAACGCTGGAGCTGGCCACCACCCGCCCCGAGACCATGCTGGGCGATACCGCCGTGGCCATCAACCCCGATGACCCCCGCTATGCCCACCTGCACGGCTGCCATGTGATTCTGCCGCTGCTGGACCGGGAGATTCCCATCGTCTGCGACGAGCACGCCGACATGGAAAAGGGTACCGGCGTGGTGAAGATCACCCCCGCCCACGACCCCAACGACTTTGAGGTGGGCAAGCGCCACGACCTGCCCATGATCCGCGTGCTGACCTACGACGGCCACATGACCGGCGCTGCCGACAAGGCCGCTGTGGATGCCGAGAAAGCCGCCGGCCGCGCCGCTGCCGACGAGCCCGATGTGCTGGACTGCGGCAAGTACGCCGGTATGACCGCCATGGAGGCCCGCAAAGCGATTCTGGCCGATCTGGAAGCCTGCGGTGCCCTGAAGGAGACCGAGAGCATCACCCACGACGTGGGCACCTGCTACCGCTGCCATTCCGTTATTGAGCCGATGGTCTCCAAGCAGTGGTTCGTGAAGATGGAGCCCCTGGCCGGTCCCGCCATCGAGGCCGTGGAAAAGGGCGACATCAAGTTTGTGCCCGAGCGCTTCACCAAGAACTACATCAACTGGATGAAGGGCGGCCGCGACTGGTGCATCAGCCGCCAGCTGTGGTGGGGCCATCAGATCCCCGCCTGGTACTGCGACGACTGCGGCGAAACTGTGGTTGCCAAAGAGGCCCCGTCCGTCTGCCCCAAGTGCGGCGGCGCGCACCTGACCCAGGACCCCGACACGCTGGACACCTGGTTCAGCTCGGCCTTGTGGCCCTTCTCCACCCTGGGCTGGCCCAATGAAAACGCCGAGGATTTCAACTACTTCTACCCCACCAACACCCTGGTCACCGGCTACGACATCATCGGTTTCTGGGTTTCCCGCATGATCTTCTCGGGCCTGGCCTACACCGGCAAGGCGCCCTTTGACACCGTGCTGATCCACGGCATCGTCCGCGACAGCCAGGGCCGCAAGATGTCCAAGAGCCTGGGCAACGGCATCGACCCGCTGGAAGTCATCGACCAGTACGGCGCCGACGCCCTGCGCATGATGCTGATCGTGGGTTCCACCGCCGGCAACGATATGCGCTACAGCGACGAGAAAGTCACCGCCAGCCGCAACTTTGCCAACAAGCTGTGGAACGCCGCCCGCTTTGTGCTGATGAACCTGCCCGAGGATTTCCAGCCCGGCATGCCGGAGGAAGCCCTGCTGGATATGAGCGACAAGTGGGTGCTGTCTGAGCTGGCCAAGGTTGCCGCCGAGGCCACCGCCAACCTGGACAAGTACGAACTGGGCCTGGCCGCAGAGAAGGTGGAGAACTTCATCTGGGAAGTCTACTGCGACTGGTATATCGAGATCTGCAAGTCCCGCCTGAACAGCGAGGACGCCGTCCAGGCCGACACTGCCCGCAAGGTGCTGGTTTACGTGCTGGACAAAGCCCTGAAACTGCTGCATCCCTTCATGCCTTTCATCACCGAGGAGATCTATCAGGCTCTGCCCGGCAGCGAGGAGACCATCATGCTGCAGACCTGGCCCGGCAACCTGGGCATGCCGGTCTGGGAGGACGAATGCGCCGACTTTGAAAAGCTGATGGACTACATCAAGGCCGTCCGCGCCATGCGCAGCGAGATGAACGTCCATCCCGCCAAGAAGACCACCATGGTCATCGAAACGGCCTCCCCCGCCGCCTTTGAGAAGGGCAGCGCCTATCTGGCCCGCTTCGCCTTTGCCACCGATGTGACCCTGACCGAGAAATACGAGGGTTCCACCGAGGGCATGGTCACGGTGGCTACCCCTGCCGCCCGCGGCTTCATCCCCATGATGGAGCTGATCGACCGCGACAAGGAACTGGCCCGCCTGAACAAAGAGCTTGCCAAGGCCGAAAAAGAGATGGGTATGTTCCAGAACCAGCTGAACAACCCGAAGTTCGTGGAGAAGGCCCCCGCCAAGCTGGTGGAGGAGACCCGCGCCAAGCTGGCCGCCGCCCAGGAAAAGGCAGCCAAGATTCAGGAATCCATCAAGGCGCTGGGCTGACCCGCCTTTTGCAAAGGAGCGATTGGGAATGGAAACAGGCATGACACGGGAACAGGCATGGGCCCTGCTGCGGGAATACAACCAGGAGCCGTTCCATCTGCAGCACGCCCTGACGGTGGAAGCCGTCATGCGGTGGTTTGCAAACGAGTTGGGCTACGGTGCCGACGCTGATTTCTGGGCGCTGTGCGGCCTTTTGCACGATGTGGATTTTGAGCGGTATCCCGACCAGCACTGCATCAAGGCTGCCGAGATCCTGCCCGCCGCCGGCGCCAGCGAAGCCCTGACCCACGCGGTGTGCAGCCATGGCTATGGTCTGTGCAGCGATGTCAAGCCGGAGCACGAGATGGAAAAGGTACTGTTTGCCACCGACGAACTCACCGGCCTGATCGGCGCTGCTGCCAGGATGCGCCCCAGCAAGAGCTGCACCGAAATGGAACTTTCCAGCCTGAAGAAGAAATTCAAGGACAAAAAGTTCGCTGCCGGCTGCTCCCGGGATGTGATCCGCCAGGGTGCCGAGATGCTGGGCTGGGAGCTGGATACGCTGCTGGACCGCACCTTGCAGGCTATGCGCGCCAGTGAAGCGGATATCCAGGCCGCTATGCAGGCATTCTGATTCTCTTTTAAACACCGCAGGCCGGAACACCCGACAGGGCATGTTCCGGCCTGTTTTTCTGTCTCTACATTTTCTGCATACAAAGAGTCCCCGTGCCGCAAGGCACGGGGACTCACTCGTTCCAACACAAAAATCGCAAGGGGAAAAATCCGGCGGCAGCTAAATTACTTGCGGCCCTTCTTGGTGGTCTTCTTGGCGGCCGGCTTCTTGGCAGCGGGCTTCACAGCCTCGGTCACAGCCTTGACGGCTTCTTCCACCACGGGCTTGGCAGCCTTGACAGCCTCATCGGCAGCGGGCTTCACCACATCGGCCACAGCCTTGACGGTCTCGTTGACGGTCTTGGCAGCCTTCTTGGCGGCGGGCTTGGTGCTGGCGTTCTTGACGGCCTTCACCACTTCTTCCGCAGCGTCGGCGGCCACGTCGGCCATGTTCTCGGCCGCAGCGGTCAGCTCAGCCTTGGCCTTGGCGGCAGTCGCCTTGGCGCTGGCCTTGGGCTTGCGGGTCACTTCGTCGATGGTCCAGTACTGGGTGGTGCCGTTCTCATCGCGCCAGATCTGCAGCGCAGCGCCGTTGTCGGTATTCATGCCGACCACGTCCAGCAGCTTGCCGGCGAGGTTGGACTTGATCTTGACGCGGCCATCGTTGGAAGGCTCCACGACCCAC
This sequence comes from uncultured Subdoligranulum sp., assembly GCA_900545545.1. Taxonomy (GTDB): domain Bacteria; phylum Bacillota; class Clostridia; order Oscillospirales; family Ruminococcaceae; genus Gemmiger. The sequence continues at coordinate 8,385 of UQZO01000022.1, forward strand.
AGCTGGCTGGACGCAGGAGCGCCCTCCCACTGATGGACGCGGGTGCCGTCGCTGACGCCACCGCAGTCGAGGTCCAGCATCTTGTCGGTGAAGCGGTTGCGGATGCGGTAAACGCCGTCACCGGCGGCCACAAAGGTCCACTGCTGCCACTCAGCGTTGACATTGTCCCACAGCTGAATCTTGGCGCCGTTATCGATGTTATAATCAGCAACTTCCACGACCTTGCCGTTGGCAGCGCTGATGGTATAGAACTTACCCTCGGTAAGTACGGTCTGGGCAACTTTCTTTTTGGGTGCCATATTGGAATTCCTCCTAATACGTTAAGCGGCCGTTTTCTAAACATTCAATCCCTCAGGCCGCAATATGTTTCCACCGCAAATTTGCGTGGCTACGTTCTCTATTATAGCCACTTTTTTCCAATCCGTCAACTTTTTGGCGCTGTTGCGGCATTTTGCACAAAAAAGCCGGAATGGCACAAAGCCATCCCGGCAATTTTGATTGATTCGGACTGATTTTTTACCGTTCCTTTACGAATTCTCTGCAAAGTTACCGGTGTACAGCCGATAATAACGGCCCTTCTGAGCGATCAGTTCGTCGTGGGTACCGCGCTCGATGATGCGGCCCTGCTCCAGAACCATGATGCAGTCGGAGTTGCGCACCGTAGACAGGCGGTGGGCAATGACGAAGGTGGTGCGGCCATACATCAGGCCGTCCATGCCATCCTGCACCAGCTTCTCGGTACGGGTGTCGATGGAGGAAGTTGCCTCGTCCAGAATCAGCACCGGGGGATCGGCGACCGCCGCGCGGGCAATGGCCAGCAGCTGGCGCTGGCCCTGGCTCAGGTTGGTACCGTCGCCGGTCAGCATGGTGTTGTAGCCATCGGGCAGATGCTTGATAAAGCCATCGGCGTTGGCCAGACGCGCTGCAGCGATGCACTCTTCGTCGGTAGCGCTCAGGCGGCCGTAACGGATGTTGTCCATAACGGTGCCGGTGAACAGATGGGTGTCCTGCAGCACGATGCCCAGGGAAGAACGCAGTGCATTCTTTTCAATGGACTTGATGTCGTGGCCATCGTACAGAATCTGACCCCGCTGGATATCGTAGAAGCGGTTGATCAGGTTGGTGATGGTGGTTTTGCCTGCACCGGTGGAACCGACGAAGGCGATCTTCTGGCCCGGACGGCCGTACAGATTGATATCATGCAGCACGATCTTGCCCGGGTCATAACCGAAGTCCACATCCTTGAAGACGATATCGCCTTTCAGTTCGGAGTAGGTGCTCTGGCCGTTGGCGTCGGTCTTTTTCCAGGCCCAGGTGCCGGTGGGCTCGCTGGCCTCGGTGACGGTGTTGTCCGGCAGGTACTTGGCATGGACCAGGGTGATATCGCCCTCGTTGACTTCGGATTTTTCATCCAGCAGCGCAAAGATACGCTGGCCGCCGGCCAGTGCCATAACCACCGAGTTCAGCTGCATGGAAATCTGGGTAATGGGCTGGTTGAAGTTGCGGGTCAGGACCAGGAAGCTGGCCAGCTTGCCCAGCGTCAGGCCGCCAAAGCTATGGATGGCCAGCGCGCCGCCGATAATGGCGCAGAGCACATAGCTGAGGTTGCCCAGCTGGCCGTTGACAGGCATAGCCACCAGAGAGAAGGCGTTGGCCTTGTCGGCGCTGTGGAACAGTTCGTCGTTGAGTTCGTCGAAGCGCTCGATGGCGGCTTCCTCATGGCAGAAGACCTTGACGACCTTCTGGCCGTTCATCATCTCTTCGATGTAGCCGTTCACGCGGCCCAGCTCACGCTGCTGGTCCACGAAGAACTTGCCGGAACGACCGGTGAGGAACTTGGTGCACAGCAGCATCACACCAACCATGAGCAGCGCCACCACAGTCAGGGCGGGGCTGAGCACGATCATCGAGATCAGCACGCTGACCACCGTGATGCAGGTGTTGACCAGCTGCGGCAAGCTCTGGCTGATCATCTGGCGAAGGGTATCGGTATCGTTGGTGTAGATCGACATGATATCGCCGTGGGCGTGGGTGTCGAAGTACTTGATGGGCAGCGTCTGCATGTGGGTGAACATCTCATCACGCAGATTTTTCAGCGTGCCCTGGGTGACGCGGGCCATGGTGCGGTTCTGCAGGAAGATGGCCAGGATACCGATGGCGTAGAAAATCGCCACACGGGTAATAGCATAGATCAGACCGGTAAAATCACTGCTCTTTTCCAGCAGCATGGGGGTGATGTAGCCATCGATCAGCGTCTGCATGAACAAGGTACCTTGCACCTGGGCAAAAACACTGATGAAGATGCAGCAGAGAACGCCGATGACCTGGAACTTATACAGGTGCATGACGTAGGCAAGAATCCGCTTTAGGATCTTGCCGGGGTTTTCTACCTTGGGGCGCGGGCCGCGGCCGCGGGCGGGGCCCACATTGACTACTTTCGCCTGCTGTGCCATTACGCCTCGCCCCCTTTCTCGTCGAAGTCGCCGGAGCCTTTGGTCTGGCTGTTGTAGACCTCCTGGTAGATAGCATTGTTCTTGAGCAGGTTCTCCGGGGTATCATAACCGCTGATACGGCCGTTATCCAGCACCAGCACATGGTCGGCGTTCTCCACACTGGAGATACGCTGGGCAATGATGAAGACGGTGGTGCCGGGGATCTTTTCGGCAAAGCTGTGGCGGATCTTGGCATCGGTAGCCGTATCCACCGCGGAAGTGGAGTCATCCAGGATCAGGATCTTGGGCTTCTTCAGCAGCGCACGGGCAATGCACAGACGCTGTTTCTGGCCGCCGGAAACGTTGTTGCCGCCCTGCTCGATGTGGGTTTCGTACCGGTCGGGGAAGCGCTCGATAAACTCATCGGCGCAGGCCTGCTTGCAGGCATCCTCGATCTCGGCATCCGTGGCGTTGGGATTGCCCCAGCGCAGGTTCTCGGCGATGGTACCGCTGAACAGCTCGTTCTTCTGCAGCACCATGGCCACGCTGTTGCGCAGCGTTTCCAGGTCGTACTTGCGCACATCCACGCCGCCGACTTCCACGCTGCCCTCGGTCACGTCATACAGACGGGGCAGCAGCTGCACCAGGCTGGACTTGGCCGAACCGGTACCGCCGATGATGCCGATGGTTTCGCCGGACTTAATGTCCAGGTTGATGTTTTCCAGCGCCTTCTCGCCGTCCTTCTTGTAGGCGAAGCTGACGTTGTTGAACTTGACGGAGCCGTCCTTGACTTCCATGACCGGGTTTTCGCCGTTGGCCAGATCGGACTTTTCTTCCAGAACTTCCGCAACACGCTTGGCAGAAGCTGCAGACATGGTGATCATGACAAAAACCATGGAGAGCATCATCAGGCTCATGAGGATGTTCATGCAGTAGCTCAGCATGCTCATCATGTCGCCGGTGGTGAAGGTGGTGGCGCCGGAAAGCACGATCAGGCGGGCACCCAGCCAGGAGATGATGAGAATGCAGCTGTAAACGGCAAGCGTCATCAGCGGAGCGTTCCAGGACAGAATCAATTCAGCGCGCATCAACAGCTGGCGCACGTTCTCGCTGGCTTTGCGGAACTTTTCGCCCTCGAACTTTTCACGCACATAGGCTTTGACAACGCGAATGGCGGAGACGTTCTCCTGCACGCTCTCGTTGAGGTCATCATACTTGCGGAAAGCGCCGGTGAAGTAGTTGGTGGCATGCACCATGATGTAAATCAGCGCGCAGCCCAGCAGCACGACCGCCACCAGGTAGACGCTGGCCAGCTCGGCATTGATTGTGAAGGACATGAACAATGCCACGATCATGCTGGCAGGCGCACGGATGGCCATACGCAGCATCATCTGGTAAGCGTTCTGGATGTTGGTCACGTCGGTGGTCATACGGGTGACCAGACCGGCTGTGGAGTACTTATCAATGTTGGCAAAGCTGAACGTCTGGATATTGCGGAACATGCCGCGGCGCAGGTTGCGCGCAAAGCCTGTGGCCGCATGGGAACCGAACATGGCACCCAGAATACCGACCAGCAGGCCGATCAGTGCAGCAACCAGCATTTTGGCGCCGACCGAATAGATGACATCCATGTTGCCGGCGGTTACGCCGTCATCCACAATGGTCGCCATCAGCTTGGGGATGATCATTTCCATGATCACTTCGCCGATCATACAGATTGGCGTGAGGATCGAGACCAGGCGGAAGCCTTTGGTCTCACGTCCAAGTGTCTTGAGCAAGATTGATTTCTCCTTTCTACCTTTACATACTGCCCTTTCCCACCGGGAAAAAGCGGGCAACAAAGTCATCAGCCGTTATGGGCGGCTGCCCCCTCCTGGGGAGCCGGCTGCTCCCCTGCCAGCACCTGTGCATTGGCCAGGACCTGTTCCAGAGCCATGCGCGCAAGGGGCTGCGCTGCGGGTTCAATTCCCTTTTGCAGATCCCGCTCAAAGTTGGCAATGCTTACGCGAATGCGTTCGTGGTAGGCCACCCCTTTTGGGGTCGCACTCAACCGCTTGAGGCGGGCGTCCTTTTCCACCGAGCAGCGGGAGATGAATCCGTCCTGCTCCATGGCCTGCAGTACCGCCGTCACGCTGGAGCGCCGGATCTGCATCCAGCGTTCCACATCGCGCTGGTAGACATCGCGGTTTTCCTGATTGGCCCGCACGATCTCTCCCAGCAGCATGCCGCGCACGCCGGTCAGTTCCGGTGTGACCTCGGCTGAAATCCGTGCATCCAGTGCCCGGCGAATCACCCGCGCGGTCTGAACCACCAAAGCGCCGAAGTGATCTTCCCGGCAATACCGCATGGTACTGCCAGGCTGTTGCGTCTTCGTGATTTTCACCCGCCCCTCCTGTTTTTTGTTCGTCTGTGAACTGTTCGTTAGCTAACAGTTCTTGAACGCACCTAACCAGTATAGCACGGCTTTAAAAATTGTCAATAGAAAAGAAGGTAAAAAAAGCAGCCCGTTTTTACCGCAAAAAAGGGCGCCGGGACACCCTTTATTATAAAAGGTATCCCGGTGCCTTTGTTTTGGCAGATGGCAGTGGGCACTATTCAGGGGCTTTCATGCTTTCGACCATCGAGATCTTTTTCAGCAGCCGGCCCATGACCAGGTTGACGATGGTACTGAACAGCAAGGTCAGCGCAATGGCGTAGACAAAACTCAGCAGCTGGATATCCCGGCCAAACATGACCGCATCCACTTCCACCGTGACGATGATGAACCGATGCAGTACAATGCCGCCGACCACACCGAACAGTGTGCCGATGAGCGTAAGCAGCACGTTTTCGCGGCTGACGTAGGCGTAAACCTCCCTGTCATAGAAGCCCAGCACCTTGATGGTGGCGATCTCCTTGACGCGCTCGGCAATATTGATGTTGGAGAGGTTATACAGCACCACAAACGCCAGGCATGCCGCACAGACGATGATGAGCACAACCACGGAATCGATGGAGTTGAGCATATTCAGCACCTGCACGATGCTGTCCTGGGTAAAGGTCAGGCTGGCAACGTTGTCCATGGCCAGCAGCTCCGAGGAGACCGTGTCATGGGTTTCGTCGCTGTCATCCACCATCTTGCTCAGGACGGCGTTGTATTCCACATCCCGGCCAAACCCGGCGGCATAGGTCGCCGCACTCATGTACACATAATTGCTGATGTAGTGTTCACAAACGCCGGTCACGGTAAAGGTGCCGGTATCGCCGTCGCTGTTTTCCAGCGTGATGGTATCCCCTGCCGCAACGCCCAGCGTTTTGGCCAGTTTTTCGGTAAGGACCACGCCTTCCTCGCCCAGCGGGGTGGGGGTACGGCTGATCCGTTCATGCAGGTCCAGGAAATCCGCAAAGCGGCTGACATCCTGCGGAATCATCAGATAGACGTCGATCTCTCCGTCGGGGCTTTCCTGGCGGGTAGTTTCCATCGAGACGGTCATGGATTCCGAGAACTGGTCCCCCTGGAACAGATAGTCATAGACGGGGCCGCTTTCGGTAGCCGCCGGGTCGGTGACGATGGTCATCAGATCATAGTGGGAAACATCGTCGAACTGTTTGGTAATGATGGCATTGAGGGAGTCCGAGATGCCGAACCCGGCCACCAGCAGCGAAGTACAGCCCGCCACGCCGATGACCGTCATCCAGAAGCGTTTCTGGTAGCGCAGCAGATTGCGGCAGGTAACCTTCCACGTGAAGGGGAACCGGCGCCACAGCGGTGTGATGCGTTCCAGCAAAATGCGCTTGCCGGCCTTGGGGGCGCGGGGCAGCATCAGCGTGGCCGGCACTTCAGTCAGCGAGTTGCGGCAGGCAATGGCCGTAACGCCAATGGTCAGGGCCGTCAGCGTACCGCCCGCAAAGAGGGCCTGCGTAAGGCGCCACGGCGTGTAGATGGCGGGCATGTAATACATCATGGCATAGGCCGACCAGATGATGCTGGGGAACGCCTTGAAACCAATGGTCAGGCCGACCACCGTGCCCGAAACAGCGGCCACCAGCGCGTACCAGAGGTATTTCTGCATGATCTCGCCGCGGGTATAGCCCAAGGCTTTCAGCGTGCCGATCTGCAGACGTTCTTCCTCAACCATGCGGGTCATGGTGGTGGACACCACCAGCGCAGCCACCAGGAAGAAGAAGATAGGGAAAATGGTGGTAATGGCGGAAAGTTTTTCCACATTGCCGGTAAAAGATGCGTAGCTGACGTTGTTGTTCCGGTCCCATACATACCATTCCGGCATTTCGATGTCGGCCAGCTCTTTCTCGCCGTCCTCGATCTCCGCACGGGCATCGGCCAGTTCTTTCTCTGCGTCAGCCTTGGCGTCCTCGTATTCGATCTCGCCGTCCCGCAGCTTCTGCGCATTTTCGGCGATGGTCGCTCTGGCATCATCCAGTTCGGCGCGGGCGTCGGCCAGTTCGGCTTTGGCATCGTTGATCTGGCGGCGGGCGTCATCCAGTTCCAGCTGCTTGTCGGTCAGGGTTGCCCAGCCCTCATTGAGCTGCGCGCGGCCATCCTCCAGCTTCTTTTTGCCCGCCTCATACTCGGCAAGGCCTTCCCGGTACTGTGCCCATCCGTCATCCAGCTGTTTCTTGGCGTCGCTCAGCTGAACGGCACTGTCCTCCAGCTGTTTGCGTCCATCCGCCAGTTTCTGGGCGTTGGCGTCATATTCCGCCCATCCGGCATCCAGCTCACGACGCCCGTCCACCATCTCAGCCACGCCGTAGACCAGCAGCTGCAATTCTTCCTGCTGCTGTTCCGCAGCCGCCATGGCCTGCCACTGCGGCAGTTTGGCGGCAAATTCCGCCACAGCCCCTTCCAGCGGCTGCGGCTGGGCATCCACCCAGGCCTGTGCCGTCTGCAGGGTTGCCTGCATGTCAGAACGGTCGTTTTCCAAAATGGCCGTCAGCTGGGCCTTCAATTCTGCAAGCTGTGTTTCCGAAGTCTGAGATTCGGCTGCCTGCGGCGAATCGCTTTCGGCCGAAAGATAGACGAACATCGGCTTCTGTGTTTCTGCCGTCAGCGTCATGGCCATCGGCTCTGCAGCTGTGGTGCCGTTCTCCCCTGCCTGCGGCAGCTGTGCGGTTTCCGGCGTTGCCACTTCCTCGGGCAGGGCATCCTCCTCCACCGGCGGCTGCCCGGTACCCGGGGCAGTTTCTTCCGCCGGGAGGGTTTCCTGTGCGGGGGCTTCCTCTGCCTGCGGCTGCACTGCCGCCAGGGCCGACTCCGTCGTGGCAGGTTCTTCGGGGGTGGTTTCCCCCAGGCTCTCCAGCATTTTCTGAGCCTCCGCCTGAATCCTCCGCGCGGCGGACAACGGCAGCTGGATGCCCGGCAGGCCGTACTTCTCCTGCAGATATTCTTCAAACCGGTCCAGCAGTTCATCATAACTGCCGGGGGCATCGTATTCCTTCTCGATAAACCAAAGGACAAAATCTTCGATCTGGTCGGCGGACACTTCAAACGAGAAGCCGGGCAGTATGCCTTGAATCTGTTCATTCAGCTGCCGGGCCATCTCTTCCAGACCTGCCGTATAGGCCTGCTCCGCGGCATCCAGCTTGGCTTTGCCTTCCGCCAGCTGCTGCTCGCCTTCTTCTATCTGTGCCAGCGCATCGTTATATTTCTGCAGGCCCGCGTCATACTCTGCCTGTCCGTCCTGCAATTCCCGCAGGGCCTCGGCCAGTTTCGGCTCATTGGCAGCCAGTTCGGCCTCGCCTTCTTCCAGCCGGGCCTGGTTGTCCATCAATTCCTGACGGCCTTCCTCCAATTGGACCGCACCGTCATTGACTTTGGCCTCGTTGTCGGCCAGTTCCTGCACACCGTCGGCGTATTCTTTTTCGCCGTCGTAGTATTCCTGCTCACCGTCGGCCAGTTCCTGCCGGCCATCGGCCAGTTCCTGTGCCGCATCAGCCAGCTCCTGCTGAGCCTCTGCCTCGGCATCATAGTATTCTGCCCAGGCATCATCAATCTCCGCCTGCGCATCTGCAAGAATTTCATCATAGCGCGCCTGGCAGCGCTGGTCCTGGATGGCCTCCACTTCGTCTTTGACCCGCTCCACCGTGGTGTCGTAATCATCGCCCATGCTGTCCTGTTCCAGGGCGCCCTCCGCCGTCACATAGATTTCGGTGTAGCTTTCGTAGGCGAAATCTTCCGGCCGCAGATACATCACCAGCTCCACGGAGCCGTTGCCCACGCTGGCGGGTTCCCGCTCAAAGCTGCAATAGTTGGCATTGCGGACTACACCAACCACCGTATACTCGGTGCAGTCCAGTTTGGTATCCAGGTCCTCGTTCTCCGAACTGACCGTCAGCTTGGTGCCGACGGGGTAAGCCCCGCCGGACAGCGTATCACCGGCTTCCACCACGCACTCGCCGGAGGTCTGCGGCATGCGTCCCTCTGTCAGCACCAGGCGGTTGATGGCGTCGTCCTCTTCAGGCGGCAGACTCTGGGCACGGGAAACGATCACATCCTCCCCGACTTCCACAAAAAGGTCCGCCGAATATGCAGGCTGAACCGCCTTGACGCCTTCCACCTGCTCCAGCGCCGCGACATCGTCATCGGTCAGGCCCAGTGTGGAGACAATGCGCAGGTCATAGAAATTGCCGTCGTCCATGTACTGCTCCATCGATTCTTTCATATCGATGGGGGTTGCATTCAGACCTGCCAGAAAGCCGACACCCAGCGCCACGATGGAAAAAATGGCCGCAAAGCGGCTGCGTGCACTTTTAAAAGTTCGCAGAACGTTTTTTCGGTAGGTGCGCGTCATTTACCATTCGATCCTTTCCACAGGGGTGGGGTTCGGGTTGAGTGTTTCTTCGATCACACGGCCGCTGTTGATGCGGATCACCCGGTCCGCCATCGCTGCCAGTGCGCTGTTATGGGTGATGACAATCACCGTGCGGCCCTTTTTCCGGCATGTATCCTGCAGCAGAGCCAGCACCTGCTTGCCGGTTTTATAGTCCAAAGCACCGGTGGGTTCATCACACAAGAGAATTTTGGGATTTTTGGCCAACGCACGCGCAATGGACACGCGCTGTTGTTCACCGCCCGAAAGCTGCGCCGGGAAGTTGTTCCGCCGGTCGGAAAGGCCGACCTCCTCCAGCACGGTATCGGCGTCCAGGGGGTCGCGGCAGATTTCCGCCGCCAGTTCTACGTTTTCCCGCGCGGTCAGATTCTGCACCAGGTTATAGAACTGGAACACAAAACCAACGTCATAGCGGCGATAGGTGGTCAGGCGCTTCTGGTTAAAGCTGCTGACTTTCTCGCCGTCCAGCAGGATGGTGCCCTCGTCACAGGTATCCATACCGCCCAGCATATTGAGCACCGTGGTTTTGCCCGCCCCCGAGGGGCCCAGAATCACGCAGAATTCCCCTTTTTCAATGGTAAAGCATACATGATCGGAGGCCGCAATGCGGGTATCTCCCATCTGATAGTATTTACATACGTTATCGAACACGACAAAGGGCTGGTGCCCGGTGTTTGTGTTGGCCATCTCGCTTTTCTCCTGTTTCTGATTGCCTGTGTTTAGTGACATTATACCAGATTTCCCACTGAAATGCCCATACATTTTTTGAACATTGACAAAATCCGCAGAATTTTCACTTTTGCCGTTCTTCCTCCGTTTAAAAGCATTTCCCCGATGCGTGGCATCGGGGAAATTTGCATGATTCAGGGTGTTTCGGTCGGTGCCGGTGTTTCCACTTCCGGTTCAATGCCAAGGTAGGGCAGCGCCTTGGCCAGCACTTCGGCACAGACAGGCCCCGACAACGTGCCGCCGCTGGTGGTCCAGCTGTGGGGTTCATCCAGGCAGACCAGTACCGCCAGCCGCGGGTCATCGATGGGGGCCACCGCCACAAAGCTGCTGATGCGCGCGCCTTCGTTTTCGCTGTCCAGTTTCTGGCTGGTACCGCTCTTGCCGCCCACAAAGTAGCCGTTGACCGCTGCATGCTTGCCCGTTCCTTCGGTGACCACCCCTTCCATCAGCTGGCACATGGTGGCGCTGGTTTCCTCACTGATGACCCGGCGCTTCACCGTGGGTTCGATCTCCCGGACCACGGTTCCGTCCGGTGCCGTAATCCGCTGTACCACATAGGGCTGCATCAGGTTGCCGCCGTTGACCACCGCGCACACCGCCGTGAGCATCTGCAGATAACTGACCTTGCTGCTTTGCCCGAAGGAACAGGAGGCCAGCTCCACAGGGCCCGGCCGGTACAGGGATTTGGCCCCTGGTTTCGCAAATCACATGCACAGAATATTTTTCGTCTGCGGCTGAGGTCCCGTACCCACAAAAATACCCTTGCTGCAGCACAATTGATTTGCTGCAGCGAGGGTATCCATCAACTTATTTTCCGGGAAGCGTCAGGCCTTGTTCCCGCGGCGGCTGCGCAACCAGTCGAGTACCTTCGTGCGCAGCAGCAGCGGGCGGATAATTCCCAACAGCAGTTTTTGCCTGAGTGGAAGCTCCCCATGCCGTTTGCGGAAATCCTCATACGGATTGCGGGAGAAATCATTCCAAAAGCTTTCTCGCTGCTGCGCACCGGAAATGTGAGCGCTGTTTTGCACAGCGGCCTGTGTTGTCTGGCAGCGCACAAGCCATTGCTGCGCTTGCAAAAGCAGCTTTTCGCCTTTGGGTGTGGCCGCCAACAGGGAAATGCCTTTGTCGTCCTGCCATTCAGGCGGCAGCACCTGCTTATTCCAAAAATCGGCCAGTGTAATGTCTCCCTGCCGTTTTTGCACGTCCGCATATTGGCATCCGTCACAACAAAGGCCTTTGGCTTCCGGCGTTCCCTGGTAGCGCCCCATGGGCGTGAGCAGCCGTCGGCGATGTCTGGTTGTACCATTTTGCAGCTGCACTGACAGTGAATAATCCTGCCAGCCCGTGCATTTATCCCGGAAATTGTATGAAACCAGCGAGCCATACTGCTGTTCGTAGCGTTCCCGCTCGCGTTGCCACAACAGCGGGCTGATGACACCGGTACAAACGAGATCCACAAACCAGACCGTATCGGCAGAGATTTTGCGCCGGGCAAGCAAGCGGCGCATACCGGAAATCTTGCAGGACAGGCCGGTGTACAGTACGGGAATTCCCGCGGCCGCATCCTGCACAAAGGCTTCATCCAACCGGGGGCAAGGCGCAGTCTGAATATACTTGGAGCCGCGCATGGCTTCCACTTCGGCCAGTGTCCGGGCCCGCCGGTAGACTGCCTGGGCGCCCTGCCATACCACGCCGTAAACCACGCCGCCCTGCGCCAGAACAGCCTGCGCCAAAGCGGTAAACGCTCCGCCGGAACTGCTTTGCCGGACCACCGCGGGGTCGCGGTGACGCGCCGCCCAAAAAGTTTCGTATGGTTCGGACCGCGCCGCCCCCAACGACAGCTCCGGGCAGATCTTCCGGCAGGCGCCGCAGTGAATACACAGGTCTGTTGTCACCGGGCGGTAAAATCCCTCGCCGTCCGCCGCCAGAGAAATGGCCCCCGACACAGGGCACGCCTGCACGCAGGCGCCGCACCCCGTGCAGCGCGGAAGCCCGTTGGTGTTTTCCATACTCAGTCCTCCATGCAGGCATCCAGATAGGCAAACGAGCGCTGGCGTTCCCGCTGCAGGATGCCGTCCGCCTCCTCATACTCCACCGCCGGCTCCGGCAGCAGATCCTCCTTACGGCGAAGGATCCGCTGTTCCAGCCCCAGCAGCGTCAGATAATCCACAATGCGATTGCCGGCATTGGACCCGGTATTCACATCCGGAACACAGGCGGCAAAGGGTTTGTGAAATACGGTGGAAAAGACCGTGCCGTGGAAACTGTCGGTTACCACATAGGCGGCCCCCTCGAACCATTGCAGCCACTCCAGGGGCCCGGCGCCTTCATTTTCAGCCAGGTTTCCGCACAGCACCATCACGCGGGAGATCCCCGCCTGGCGGGCAACGCGGTTGGCGGTGTCCAGCGCCAACGGATCATCGTGCAGCAAGGTATAAACCAGAATATAGGGTTCCTGCGGCAGCTGCGCCTGCCCCTTTGCCGCCGTCTGATGCCATTGTTCGCCATCCAGCAGCAAGGTCGGGTCCAGGTGAACTTCCACCGGGCGTTGCAGCAGCGTTTCCAGCATCTGCCGGGAGGAACTTTCCCGGCAGGAAATGCGGTGAAAACTTCCCAGGCAGCGCTGGTACCGGGTACGGTATTTGGGCGGGATGGCAGACAATCCCACGCTGGAGGCGTAGCTGTATTTTTTGGCATCCTGTTTGACAAAGTCCAGCATATATGCCGTGTTGATGTTCAGCCGCCCGCAGTTCCACACCTGGTCGCTGCCCACAAAATACTTGCTGTAGAGGTCGCCGCAGCTGCGGATGCTTTTTCGCGTAAAGGGACCTTCTGTGCGGGACAGGCTCCAGAATTCCCGAAAGCGCTGCCGGACCAGGTCGGCATTCTGCACCTGCTGTTTGCGCCCCAGTACATCGTGCACAAACTCGCCCAGCGTTTCGGAGGGCGTATCGTCCCGGCGCAGCAGCGCCGCAAGGGTTTTGCGTGCCAGCCAGCAAGCTGCGTCATACAGATAATCCCGCTGGTAGTTGAGAAACACGCATTGGGTGCCGGGGTAACGGTGTTCCAATACATACCACAGGGCATACTGCTGCAGGCTGGAGCCGTAATTTTCCCCGCGCAGCGTTACCAATGCCACCTTCATGCAGACAGCCTCCTTTTCAAAAACTCAGGTCCGGGTGTGCCGGGTATCGAAGCAGAACACCTTGACCAGGTTGGCGATGGTGACCACCGCCAGTACGCCGCCCATGATGTAAAGCATCTGGGCCGCCGTTTCGTGGAAAATACTTACCAGGGCCACGATCATCACGAATCCGCCGCCCAGGGTAGCCGTAAGGAAATGGGCGTTTCCCAGCGCCGTCAGGTAATTCATCAGGATGGTGATAAAGGTCAGCGGAAGGATAAAGCACCCTACCGGGACCATAAGGGCAATGGCATCGGCATACCGCTGGCCGAACAGCAGAAGGACCACCTGCTTGCCGAAAAGGATCAGCCCGGCCATACACACCGCAGAGATGCCGCCGCCGTACAAAAGCGCCTTTTTGAAAACTTTCAGGGTATCTTTGCCGACCGCCTGCTGCGCGGCCACCACCGGGAACAGCACCGCAACAATGGCAGAAGAAACAAAGATGGGAATTTTGCCCAGGGTCATGGCGGAAGAGTAGATTCCCGTCACTTCCTCATTGGCAGCAAACGCCTTGACCAGCAGTACATCGCCGTTGGTAAGTACCATCGTCAGCATCTGCGCCCAGAAAGCCGTGCTCAGGTAGTGTAAGATATCCTGGCGGCCCAGCGTTACCGGTTCAGCGCTCCGGGTTTTCCAGAAACCGCGCAAAACATAGGCGGCATACAAAAGGCCCAGCAGCACGCCCAGCATAATGCCCATTAAATTTCCGTACAGGACCACCCCAAGCCAGACGAATGCCACGCCAAAGAGCAGTTTTCCTGCGCTGTTCAAAATATTCTGGATGCTGTAGGCGGTAAACCATTGCAGGCCCTGCAATGTGCCCATCAGTACCGGGGACAGGCAGCTGACGGCCGCCACCAGGATCGCCATCCGCACATAGCCGGTCTTTTCGATCTGGAGGATATCCGCCAGCCAGGGGGCCAGCGGCATTCCCACCACCAGGACCACCAGCGCGATCCCGGCTGAAATGCCCATGAGCTTTTTCAGCAGTTTGGAGATTTTCCGGGATTCTTCCAGTGCCATATAATGGGCCGTGTATTTGGAAGCCGTAAGCCGCAAAATTCCCAGGGGCACGCTGATCAGCGTAATCAGGGAAAGCAGCGCATTCAACGTACCATACTGGGCCGTGGTCAGCAGGTTGCCCATGATGATCTGATACAGGTAGTTGAAAACATTGCATACCATGGTCAGCGCAAAAAGGATGGTGCTGCTGACTTCAAAAGAGTGCTTCTGTAAATTATGATTGGGCATGGTGCGGATTCCTTTCACATATCTCCGGCAGAAGACCCCCGGTTTTTGATCAAATATCATTTTAGTATAGCATAGCACAAAGCAGTTTTCAACTTTCCGAACGTCCGCGGCAGGCCGCGGTCCTATGTACCGATAGACAAAAAAGCAGGCCTTCGCCTGCTTTTTTACTGACCGTAGGTCGTGTTGCGGATCGTCCGGCCCAGCTTGGATGCTGCCAGGCACCAGGCGATGTACAAGCACACATAATAGACATAGACAAAGTGCAGCAGCATCGAAGGGTCCCGGTAGTGCCAGGCCAGCCGTACGCTGTCTATACAGGGGCCGATCAGGGTCGCCGCATACAGGACAAACCCGTATTTTCTATGGGAAAGCGCTCCGGCGGGGGCGCGCTCGGTCCGGACCGAATAACCGCTTTCTTCCGGGTAAAAGAGGTTATTGACCACGCGAAACCGAAGCTTTGCCAGATACCCTTTAAAACCGGCCTTTACAAAATGCTGCACGTCATCCCCGGAAATACAGCCGCAGCAGGCAGTTTTGCCAATAATATGGCTGGCTATGCCGCAGATAAAGCGAAGGTCCTTCCACCGGTCCGGGAAATTTTCCTTGGTCCAGTCCAGGTCGACCATGGTGGTGCCGCCATCCCCGATGGGGGTGGGGTCATCGGCCCCGAACCGCAGGATGCGGGCGGTTCCCGACTGTTCCGCAATATTTTTTCGGAAGGTATCCAGCACACCGTCTTTTCTGTGGTACACAAACTGGGTGAACGGGTCCCCGCAGGCGCAGACATACCGGGCAGCCAGGCCGCCCTTTGCCCCGGGATACATTTTGTCACATACCACGCAGCGCACATCGGGGTACGCTGCAAAGAGCTGCAGCCGTTTTTCCAATTGATCCGGGTGGACAAAAGCCTCGTCCGTATCCATCTCAATCAGGTAGCGGCCTTTTGCCTGCTGTGCACCGATCTGTTTGGCCGGTTCGGGCAGGCGGCGGGGATTGTCCAGCACGGCAGCGCCGTACCGCAGCGCGATCTCCCGGGTAGTGTCGGTGCTGCCGCCGTCGATGACCAGAATCTCGATCTGATCCGCCACCGTCTGCATCCGGATGCTTTTCAGCGCTGTTTCAATGGTGGCTTGCGCATTATAGGCGGGCATAACCACGGTAATGCATGGGTTCATTGTATCAATCCTCCGTGGCGGCGCAGAGCGCATCAGCGATGCAGGCCGCCGGGGACTGGGCCGGCGTTACCGCCGGGCGGCGGTAACGGGTGTAATCACGCACAAAATCATCCACGGCCTGCAAGTCCCCGCCGTAGAGCCGGGCGTTTTCTCCCAGGCCGTCGCTGCGCTCGGTGCGGTCCCGCATGATCAGGCAGGGCTTGCCCATATAGGCCAGTTCCTCCTGGTTGCTGCCGCCGTCCGTGATGACAAAGGATGCGCCATCCAGCAGTTTCATAAAATCAAAGTATTCCACACGGGGCAGCAGGGTAAACCGGGGATCGGCTTGCAGTTTTTCCAGAATCCCCATCTGGGCCAGCGTGACCTCCGTAGGTTTGTGGAGGATCATAACGCAGCGCACCGTTTGCGCCTGGGCCGTCACCCGGGCCACCATGGCCTCCACCAGCTTTTTGTTGGCAAGGTTTTCCTGGCGGTGCATCACAAAAACAAAGTAGGGCGTGCCGTCGCGCAGGGCCTGCACCGCTTCGTTCTTGCAGGGAACGCTGCGGGAATACGCCAGGCTGTCGATAATGGTGTTATATTCCGTATCCACCACACGGCCCTTGGCCCGGGCCTTGCGCAGATTTTCCACCGCTTCGGGACCGGGGGCAAAGTGCAGCGTGGCTTTGTGGCTGGTCAGAACGCGGTCGATCTCCTCCGGAAAGGGGCTGAGCCAGTTATGACTGCGCAGCCCTGCTTCCACATGAGCCACCTTCATGCCCAGGGAACGTCCCAGATAGGCGCCCATCATGGTGGAGACGGTGTCGCCGTGTACAACCATGACGCCGCCGCGCAAAGCATCGGCGCCGAAGGCGGCAGTAAGCCGGGCCTTGGCGCTGCGCCAGGTGGAAAAGTACCAGGCCAGCAGCCCGGCTGCCGTTTTGCGGATGGTCTTTTCATCGCTAAGTTCCAGGTCCACCCGCCCGCCGTTCAGTGCCTGGAGCACCGAACTGGTTTTCAGGTCGTTCTGGCCGGAAGCGATGATGGCATACGGCACGCCTTTCTGGGTGAGCTGCCACATCACGGGGAACAGCTTGATCAGTTCTGCCTCGGTGCCGATGAAGAAAAACAGCTTTCGTTGTTGCATAGAACTTCTTCCTCTTGTTCCGTTTGAGAGAGATGGTGAGCATCGTAGTAGTGCAGGATGCGCAGGCGGTAAAATACCGCGGCCGTATCCCATAGCATCCGGTAAATGTCCCGCCATTTGATCCGTCCGCCGGCAACGCGGTGGAAAACCAAATCCACCGGTGCGGAGCAGATTTTCCCGTGGTTATGGCGGATCAGGGCAAGTACCTCGATGTCAAAGGCATAGCGCTTGACCAGTATACAGCGCATGACAGGCTTGATGACTGGCGCGCGGAATAGTTTGAGACCCGTCTGGGTATCCTTGGTATCCAGCCGGAAAAGAATTTTCAGCAGCAGATAATAGCAGATGCTGTACACCCGGCGGATCAAGGGATAATCCACATGAGACTGGGGATGCATTTTGCTGCCGATGACGGCATCGGCATGCTCCGCTTGCAAAATCTCGATGAAACGATCCAGCTGGGCAGGGGCAAGGTCCAGATCCGCATCGCAAAAAGCGATGTACGCTCCGGTAGCGGCTGCCGTACCCAACCGCAGGGCATTGCCTTTTCCTTCATTTTTCGGGCTGCGGATGGCACGGATGCGCGGTTCTTTTTCCGCGGCGCGTTCAATTTCCTGCAAGGTATGATCACTGCTGCCATCATCTACAACAATCAGTTCCACCTCATCTGCCAAAGGCAGGACCTGGGCCAGCGCAAGGTGCAGATTTTCAAAAATCCGTTCTCCCTCGTTGTAAGCCGGCATAATCAGCGAAAGTTTTCCTTGCAAATGTGCCATATGATTGATCCTTTGCAAAATTTATCTTCATGCCGCCGCGACCGCGGCACCAAAATCCAGTTTCAATACCAGGATATCGCCTACCCAGATGCAGCAGTCACCGGACGGGAACCCGGAACAGTCCGCCAGCGCCGCGTCCAGCTGGGCGGCGGTGATGGAGCTGTCTGCCTCCTGGGCGCGGGTCAGCAAAACGTCGGTATCGGTGGTAAAGGAAGTACCGCCGTTCACGGTGGTATCGGTAATCAGGTTCAGCTCGGTGCCGATGACCTGTTCCGAAAAACGTTCAAACAGTTCCTGGTAGGTAAAGGCCATCCAGGAATTGGCGCCTTCAATGTTTTTCAGCACCCGGAACGCCTCGTCGGAAGGAAGTCCCCACTCCCCTTCGGTGAAGTAGTAATTTTCCGGGAACTTTCCGGCAACCAATACCGGCGTCTTCCCGGGCTGGTAGTTTTCCTCTGCTTCCAGCCGGTCAATGAGCCGGTTGGTCAATTGGACAGCACTTTCATATTGGGCAAAGCGGAAGGTGGCGTCAATGTTGGCCACCTTGACAAAATGCAGCGCATAGACCCCGTTGGCAGCTACCAGCAGCAGGGGCAGCGCGGTGCGCACCAGGGAAACTTCAGGCAGGGCGCCCTGCTCCCACGCGGCGGAAAGCAGCACCAGCGAAGCCAGCATAGGCGTCACATAGGCGTAGTCCATCAGGGAATGGCTCACCTGCAGGATGCCGATGATATCCATGGCCAGGGGGAGCATCAGCGCGTTGACCGCCAGCAGCAAAAGCGTAACGGGGTTGCGCCAGCTTTTGTTTTTGTACAGCAGCAAAAGGGCGCACACCACCCCCAGCACCACGGCGGCCCGCACGCTCAGGCAGCCCAGTCCCTGCATGTAACTGGATTTCCAGTTGCTAAAAATACGGTAGAGGACGGTGCCATACACCTGCCCGATGCGCTGCAGGTAATCGGTAAGGCCCATGGCCACTGCGTTGGTCACGCGCTGCTGCGCCGTGCTGCCCACCAGCCGGACCAGCACCTGGGAGATTGCCAACGTGCCCGCCAGCGACAAAAGGCTCAGCACCGCCGCAAACAGTTCCTGCAAAAAAATGGTACGGCAGTCCTGCTTTACCAGGATCAGCTGCTGCAAGGCATACAGGATCACCCAGCAAACCGTTACCGAAATATAGGCGGTATAGATGGCGTTGGTCAGCAGCATGCACAGGAACGCGGGGATAAAGCCCCATTTATGCCGATACAGGAAATAGGGCGCCAGGCAGGCTGTCAGCAAAGCCAGCGCATAGGTGGGTGCGCTGGAAATATAGTTGAAGGAAGTGACCACCGCAGGGCAAGCCGTCATGACAGCCGCCACCAGGACCTGCAGCGGCGCGGAACGGATCTGAAACAACCGGCAGGTCACAAACACCGCCAAGCCAATCAGCAAAAGGGACCACAGCCCGTTCCACCAGGGAATCGTAACCCCGCCAAACAGAACAAAACCGATATTGGCAAGCCATCGCCCCGCAGAGGCCGGCGCGAAGAAATCCGCCGGGGTTTCTATAACGTCATACCAAAGATTGGAATTGTCCTGCCCCAGCAGGATATTGGACATGGAAAAACCATACGCAAACAGGCCAACAAAAAAAGTTGCGGCCATTACACGCCACAAATCAACGGGAATCTTCTTTTGGCAGTCAAGCTGAAATATCGCGTTTTCTTTTAAGGACATTGGTAGGAAAATCCTTTCACCCTGCATGCGCAACAAAAGTAATTATATAATCTCTTGTGAAGTATACTATAAAATAGTAGCTTTTTCAACCCCTTCAAATTGGCAGCCCGGCATCGTCTTTTCTTTTGCCGGGGTCTGTGAAATTGAAAATAATGGTGATGTGCTTGTTGGCATCTACCTCCACACGACGCAACAGCTGCCGTAGCTGAGATTTCTCCAGATGATTGAAGCGGAGAAATGCCTTTATTCTTTCTCAATGATACGGGTCCGGCCCTGGTCATTTTCCAGTACGGCCAGCCGGCTCAGTTCCTGCTGGCAACGAATTTCCTCGTTGCGCAGGCTTTGGGAGATATAATTGAATTCCTCCTCGCTCAGGATTCCGGCCGCCTTGTCTTTGTAGGCCCCCAACCGGGTACGGCGGGCTTTTTCCAACTGCTGTTCCAACTTGCGGCATCGGCTTTTGGCCTCCTGGCTGTACTGTTGCTTCTCAGCACGCTTCTGGGCCATTACCTTGAAATCCACCTGGCGCCGTACCAGACACAGCGCATCCGTCACTGCCTGCATCACCACATCTTCCCGTATGCTGTGGGAGATACAGCCGTGGGCTGCAGGATCACGGTAATAACCGTAGCAATTCAAATACCAGTATTTCCCTCTCTTTTTGGCATAGAGCGGGTTTCCACAGTCAGCACAGTAAGCGTTACCAGTCAACAGATGCGGATGGTCGGTGGTTTCGTATGTATGGACCTTTTGCATCGTCTGGGCCAGGGCAAAATTTCCCCGACTGACCAGCGGCTCATGGGTACTTTGCACCACAATCCAGTCGGCGGGGTCACCCCGGCGGCGAATGTGTAGTTTATAATTGACAGTCCGGGTAAACCGCTGCGCCATGTCTCCCTGGTACACCGGGTGGCTCAGGATACGGCGAATGGTTTCGGCATTCCAGAGTCCTGTGAACCGACGGTTCTTGTCTGTCATTTGCTTGTATGTCGCCGGGGAGGGGATGTGTTCCCTATTGAGTATTTTGGCGATCCGGGTACGGCTGGTCCCACCCAGAAACAGCGCAAAGATACGCCGCACGGTGGGCGCCGTCTCCTCATCAGGCAACAGGTGGTACCTGTCCCGGGGGTCGATGCGGTAGCCGTAGGGTGCCTGGCGGCCCGGGAACCTTCCCTGCCGCTTGAGGATACTCAGGGAGGTCCGCACCTTGGCGCTGGCATCGGCGGCATATAGATTGTTGAATACATTTTTGAATACGGCCATCTGCTGCACACTGTCGGTATTCTTGGCAGAGTCGTATTGATCGTTGACGGCGATGAACCGGACGCCCAGTCGAGGGAAAATTTGTTCCAGGTATCGGCCGGTTTCGGCACAGTTACGCCCCAGACGGGAAAGGTCTTTGGCGATGATGCAGCGGACACTGCCATCCATCAGGCAGCGGTTGAATTCCTGAAATCCGGGACGTTCAAAGTCCGTGCCGGTATGGCCATCATCCACAAATTTCCGCACAATACGGAACCCATGTCCTTGTGCCCATTCTGGCAAAAAGGCGCGCTGGTTTTGGATGAAATCCGACTCGGCAGCAGGCCCATCGGCCGAGGACAGTCGCAGGTAAATGGTCGCTTCCTCCGCACAGCAGGCGGGCTCCGATGTCTTACATTTGTTCACACAGCCGCCTCCCCTTGCGCTTCCAGATTCAGATGGCTCAGCAGCTGCTCCAGGCAGTCTGCCAGCGTACGGCCGGGTGCCTCTGGGGAAAACCAGTAACTGTAAGGAGGATCTCCATGAATTCTGGGAAAAAGCGTCGCAAAGCGGTTGTGGAAGAAAGCGATTGTGTTGCCTGCGGCTGTTGTGTCAAAGTTTGCCCGTCCGGGGCCATCCAGGTGCTCCACGGCATTTTTGCCAGGGTGAGCCCGGACCAAGTGCGTAGGCTGCGGGAAATGTGTCCGGGAATGCCCGGCCAGCGTGATTCAGCTGCAGGAGGTGAAGGCATGAAAAAGCACTGGCATGATTATCTCTGGATTGTCTCGCTGCTTTACCTGTTGCTGGGCTTTTTCAACATCCTGTTTTCCTGGCTGGGGTTGGCCTGCTTTTTCCTGCCGCTTCTCATCTCGGTCACAACGGGCAGCAAGGCGTACTGCAATCGCTATTGCGGCAGGGGCCCCAGCTCTTTGGATTGCTGGACAGCCGGTTCAGGTTGTCCCGCAAGCACGATATCCCCCACTGGATGAAAAGCAAGTGGTTCCGCCACGTTTTTCTGACCTTTTTCCTTGTGATGTTCTTCGTGATGCTGTGGAACACCTGGATGGTCTTCGCCGGCGCCCAGGATCTCAAGCAAGTTGTCACCCTGCTGTGGACCTTTAAGATGCTCTGGCATTGGACCTACTATGGCACCTTGTTCCACCCGGGTGTGGCTCAGTTTGCTTTTGGATTCTACAGCGTCATGCTCATTTCCTCCGTGCTGGGGCTCATAACCATGGCCCTCTTCAACCCCCGCAACTGGTGCGTCTATTGCCCTATGGGCACCATGACGCAGCTTCTCTGCAAAGCCCGGAATCCGATTCATTGACCTCCCTTTCTGCCGGGCAAACCGATATCACACGCAACAAAAAAATTGCTTCTGCTCATTTCCGTGCAGAAGCATTTTTTTATCAAAGTATCATCATTTTTACATGGTCAAAAATTCTGCACCTGGCTCAGCCAGTACAGGGTTTTGGACTATGGAAAAAGAGCCAATAAATTTTTAGCTATGTAATTGTATATGAAGGTATTTTTCTCGTTGGGAAACTTTGTATTTCTTCTCAAAATAATGGAGCTCTAATATTTGGGGCTCATCCTCATTTTATTTAGGCGATGTTGATGAATTGCAGGAATTTCAAATATTACATAAACTTTAATAAGTCCGAATTGCACACTATAGTCTACAGAATTTCTATTCTAAGCTCAAGTAGGAACGATTAGCATGATATCATTGAATTCTGACATCAAGTTGTCAAAACTTCCATTAACACTTATATTTTCTCTCAATGCTCTATTTATTTTTGCTCGATTTAATGCACTAAATATACATTTTTTCTATAATTTAGTTTTTGCAACATGAAAATAATCAACCCGTGTGCAGTTTGTCATGCAATGTGCTTATCTTTTTATATAGCCTGTTCGTACCATCTTGCACACAGAAAGAAGGTTGTTCCATGTTCTACTATGACGTTTCTCCCGAAGAATTCCAGGATTTACCGGAGATTTTGAAACCAACAGAGGTGGCAGAATTTTTGTGCATTCATAAGAATACCGTCTATAAACTGATCAAACGGGGTGATTTACCTGCTTTTCGTGTGGGAAAATCCTGGCGAATCTCCCGCCGAGATCTTTCCTCTATTTTCCAATCGTTGGAATAGTCAGGACCCCCGGCTAAGCCGGGGGCTTGTGTAAGCCCTAGAAGGGCGTAATACGGACAACGCCCCTCAAGGGGCCACGAATGGGTCGGCCAACTGCATTGCTGACTCATGGCGGCCCCTTAAGGGGCTATTTTTATGCCTTGGAATTCTTGCTACCCGTAAACGGGTCCACAAAT
>UQZO01000023.1 GCA_900545545.1 uncultured Subdoligranulum sp.
CGAAGTAATCGCCACCGGCAACAACTTCATCGCCATCCTTGAACTGGATGTTCATCTGAACAGTATGCCCTTGAACAGTATTCCCTGTAGCGAACGCGTTCAGAGGCAGGCAGCACACCGCCATGAAGACCGCAACAACCACGGCCAACAGGCGCTGCAAACGAGTCGTTTTCTGCATGTTATTACTCCTTTTTTTAGATTTGTTTTTATTCCAAAGCATTGGCCGCCGATCCCCCATGTGATGACGTCCTATGTTTGAAATCTACCAAGAATTTCTTGCACCGCTTTTCAGGCTTCCGCCGGCCAGCGGGACGGCAGCTGCGGGTCCTCATTGACATGGACCTCATCGGCGGCAGCGGACTCTCCTTCACGCAAGGGACGGGCCATGACCAGCATGCGGGCATCGTCCATCTCGTAGGTGCAGAAGCAGAGGGTCAGCAGGCGTTCGTCTGCATTGACATAATCCCCTGTGGTATAGAAAGCACGCTTGGCGACCTCATCCAGGTAGGCCTGCTCAGCGGCATCATCGGCAAAATCGACGTACTCATTGAACGGAAAATAATCGGGATCTTCGGGGCGGGCGCTGAGAGCGTAAACCGCCACCACTTTATACAAAGTACTGTCGTACAAAGTATCGAATTCAATAACGGGATGCTGGGTATAATACTCGGGGTCCTTATAGTTCTGCAGGCTGGAGAACCGGCTGGTCTCCCCCACCCCCATGTTGTGGCCGTAGAGGATCAGATGCCGGCCGTTCTGGACATCGCACTCATAATCCACATAGGGAATGCCTTCGATGTCGTACTCGCCGTCCAGGCCATGGCGCAGATAGTAGTCATTGTCCGTGCCCTGCAGCACCGGGAAATCAATGGGGGTATCCTCGATGGTCAACCAGCCCACGACGTCCTCGTTCTGGGCCAGCAGCGAGCTGAAATCCTTCAGCGGCAGCGGGGTGGGAACGGGGGTAGGCGTAGGTGCGGCCTGTGTAGCAGCGGCCGTGGGGCGCTGCTGCTGCAGGTCACGGTCTTTCAGCCAGCCGGGCAGCAGCATGGCACAGGCTGCCAAACCGGCCGCCACCATGCCTACTACAAATGCTCCGAAAAAGAGCAGAAATCGCTTCACAGCGGAACCTCCACAAAATAGGCCGTTGCCTTGTCACCGCTGGCCTTCATTTCCTGATAGGCCACGGTAAGTTGGGTACAATCTTCCGGCACCAGAACCAGCATCATACCCGAATAGGTCTTTCCGGGGTCCAGCTGGTAGGAATAGGGCATCATATAATCATCGACAGCCTCAAGGCAGGTGCCGAAATCATCATCGCCTTCTCCCCATTGGATCTGGAAATCCTCGGCAAACATGGTATAGGTCTGATCACTGGTGTTGGAAACCTTCAAAAACATCTGGACAAGCTTTTGTCCATCGGGAATATCAATGCCGGTATAAGAATCCAGCGTTTCGGGATCACTGACGGTAAAATCAAACAGCACGGTGGAGACCGTCTCCCCTGCCTGTGCCTGCACGCTTTTTGCGGCGCATCCGGCTAGCAGAAGCGTAAAAAAAAGCGCCGTTACCACACCGTACAAACGCCGCATTTTGCTATGTATCATAAACTCTCCCTAAGAAGCAATATCTTTCGTTATGTCTCCACGAAACTTTAGTTTCTTATAAATTATCACTATTGTTTCACATTGTCAATAGCTATAGCTATTTTTCGCTCTTGATTTTCTCTGTTACTATATCTATAGTAATAGTATGATATTGTGTTCAAAAAGGTGGTTTTTTCATGGCTTTTGATTCGGCTGTCAACGGGGAGATCGGGCAGCGTCTGCGCACTCTGCGGGAGGAGAAGTCCCTTTCCCGCGAAAAGCTGGCCGAGGCGGCCGATATCTCGGTACAGTTCCTGGCCGACATCGAAACGGGCCGCAAAGGCATGACGGTACAGACGCTGCGCAAGCTGGTGCTGGCGCTGCACTGCACCGCCGACGACATTGTCTTTGGGCGGCCGGCTGCGTCCGACGGAAAATCTTCCGCCCTGCCGCCGGTGTTCCAGAACCTGACCCCCACCCAGGCCGGTATGGCCAGCGACATCATGGAACTGGTGCTGAAATTAGTGCCGCCCAGTCAAACCACAGAAGATTGATTCCTTTGTTGTATATACAAAAAAGCAGGCCGCCCGGAAATTTCCGGGCGGCCTGCTGCCGTTGGTGCTTATTTCTTTTTCTGTTTGTCCCGCTCCTTGGCGGCGGAAAGGGCCGCCGGGGCCCGGGTCTCGGGGGTGAGGAGTTTCGCCCTCGTCACCGCTGCCCCGCCGAACTTGCGGCGCAAGGCGTCCGCTGTGCGGTCCAGTTTCTCCTGCTTCTGGCGGCGGGTGGTGTCGGTAAACAGGTCCAACTGTTCAAAGTTGTCGGTGCCGGTCTTTTCGGCGCTGACCCCCACCAGCCGCACCGGGCGGGCCGGCCACATCTGGCGCATCAGTTGCAGCGCCACTTCATACAGGCGGTCGGTGGAGTTGGTGGGATCGGGCAGGGTGGTCTGGTGGCTGGTGCGGCGGAAGGCATTATCCACCAGCTGCACCGTCACCACCCGGGCGGTTTTGCCATCGGTGCGCAGCCGCCGCCCCACCGAATCGCAGAGGGCCAGCAGCGTGGCGTCGGCCTGCTCGGGTTTTGCCAGGTCCTCCGGCAGGGTGACACTGTTGCCATAGGTGTTGTCCCGGGTGGTCTGCTTGGTCACGGGGTCCGCTTCCCGGCCGTTGGCGTAGTTCCACAGCGTATCCCCCCGGGTGCCGAACAGCCCCACAATGGCCTTGCGCTCCGCCCGGGCCAGGTCCCCGATGGTGTACATGCCGCACTGGTTCAGCCGCTTTACGGCGCTGGGCCCCACCCCGAACAGGCTGCCCACCGGCAGCGGCCACATCTTCTCCGGCACTTCCGCAGGGAACAGGGTGTGGACCTTGTCCGGCTTTTCAAAATCCGAGGCCATCTTGGCCAGCAGCCGGTTTGGCGCCACCCCGATGTTCACCGTAAAGCCCAGTTCCTCCCGCACGCGGTTGCGGATGGTGTGGGCTACCGCCAGCGGCGGACCGAAGAGCGCTTCGGTGCCGGTCATATCCAGAAAGGCTTCGTCGATGCTGTACTGCTCCACGTCGGGGGTGTAGTCCCGCAGAATGGCGATGAGGGCCTTGCTGTTCTGCACGTAGAAATCGAAATCCGGCGGGGTGACGATGAGTTCCGGACATTTGAGCCGGGCGGAGAAGAGGCTCTCCCCCGTGCGCACGCCGAACTTTTTGGCGGGGCCGCTCTTGGCCAGCACCACGCCGTGGCGTTTTTCCTCGTCGCCCCCCACCGCCGAGGGCACCGTGCGCAGATCCAGCGTTTCCCCCTCGCGCAGCTTTTTCAGGGCCGACCAGGACAGAAAGGCCGAATTTACATCCACGTGGAAATAGATTTTCGCCATCATTCCCCGGCTCCCTTCCTTATTATAATAATAGTATAACATAAAAAGAGAGGGGTTGCACAATCGGTCAAAACGTGCGATAATAGATGTATAAAGTTGCAAATAGTAGGGGGTATTTTGTATGAATTTGCAAGGTCGTGATTTTCTCACGCTGCTGGACTACACGCCGGAGGAGATCGGGTATCTGTTGGACCTGGCCGCCGACCTGAAAGCGAAGAAGAAGGCGGGCATTCCCCACGATGTGCTGCACGGCAAGAACGTGGCGCTGATCTTTGAAAAGACTTCCACCCGCACCCGCTGCGCCTTTGAGGTCGCCGCCCACGATCTGGGCATGGGTTCCACCTACCTGGATCCCACGGGCAGCCAGATCGGCAAGAAAGAGTCCATTGCCGACACCGCCCAGGTGCTTTCCGGCATGTTTGAGGGCATTGAGTACCGCGGTTTCGGGCAGGAGATCGTGCGCGAGCTGGCCAAATACGCCGATGTGCCGGTGTGGAACGGCCTGACCAACGAGTTCCATCCCACCCAGATCCTGGCGGATTTCCTGACGCTGCGGGAGCAGTTCGGCCACCTGAAAGGGCTGAAGTTCGTCTACATGGGCGACGCCCGCTACAACATGGGCAACAGCCTGATGATCGGCTGCGCCAAGATGGGCCTGGATTTTGTGGCCTGCGCCCCCAAAGCCTACTGGCCGGACAAAGCCCTGGTGGCCCAGTGCCTGGCGCTGGCGGCCCAGAGCGGCGGCAGCGTGACGCTGAGCGAAAATCCCGACGCGGTGAGCGGCGCCGATGTGGTGTACACCGATGTGTGGGTGAGCATGGGCGAGCCGGTGGAAGTATGGGCGGAGCGCATCGAGGCCCTGGCCCCCTACCAGGTGAACGCCGCCCTGATGGCCAAGGCCAAACCCACGGCGGTGTTCATGCACTGCCTGCCCGCCTACCACGACCACAAGACCGCCGTGGGCAAGGAGATGGGCGAAAAGTTCGGCCGCACCGAGATGGAAGTCACCGACGAAGTGTTCAGCGGGCCGCAGTCCATCGTGTTCCGGGAGGCGGAGAACCGCATGCACACCATCAAGGCCGTGATGGCCGCCACCCTGGGGGCCGAGTTCGCGTGAGCCGGTAAGTTGCAGAGGTGTTCTTTCTTTGCAAAGAAAGAACAAAAAACGCAATCCAAAGGCCCGGTCCCACGACCAGGCCTTTTTGCACGCACAAACGCAAAAAAGCCGCCCCGCTGTAAAAACAGCGGGGCGGCTCTTATCTTACGGTTTTACGCCTTACAGGGCTGATTACTCAGCAACGTAAGCGTACTGCAGGTACCAGTAGCCGTAGGGGCTGTGCCAGGTGCCCTGCAGAGAGGGGCTCTGCAGCCAGAAGTCGTTGTAGTAAGCCACGGGGATGCAGCCCATGTCCTCCATCAGGATGTCCTCGGCCTTGTGCAGCTGCTCAAAGTGGGTAGCCTTGTCGGCAACCTTGGAAGCCTCGATGGCGGCGTCGAACTCGGGGTTGCTGTACTTGCCGTCGTTGTTGCCGTTGCCGGTCTGGAACAGTTCCAGCATGTTGGAAGGATCATCGTAGTCCATGACCCAGCCGTTGCGGCAGACATCGTAATCACCGGCGCGGCGCTGCGGGGTGAAGCTGCCCCACTCGACGGTCTCGATGTTCATGGTGATGCCCAGCTCGCCCCAGGCGCTCTGCAGGTACTCGGCCAGAGGCATGTGGTAGCCCTGGTCGTTGGTGCTGTAGGTGAAGGCGGGGAAGCCTTCGCCGTCGGGGTAACCGGCCTCGGCCAGCAGGCTCTTGGCCTCTTCCAGGTTGGCGTCATAGTCGGAGCCGATGTAGGGGGTGCCGCCGTTGGCGTTGTCCGCGAACTGGCTGCCGTCCGCATCGGTGATGCCGGGGCAGGAGATGCTGTGGGCGGGGCTGTAGGTGCCCTGCATGACCACTTCGGACACATACTCACGGTCGATGGCCAGGCTCAGGGCCTTGCGGACCAGAGGATCGTTGAAGGGTTCCTTCTCGCAGTTGACGCTGATGTAGTAGGTGCCCAGGTTGGAGTCAACGTAGAAGTCGCCGCCGTCCTCGGCCTTGGTCAGGCTGGGGATCTCGTCAGAGGGCACGCTCTTGACCAGCTGGGCCTCGCCGCTGTTGTAGGCGGCGTAAGCAGCGCTGTCATCCTCGATCAGCAGCAGGGTGATGGTGTCGGACACGATGCGGGAGGTATCCCAGCCGCCCACGTAGTTGGGGTTCTTGGAGAGCACGATGCGCTCGCTGGGGGTCCACTCGGTGATCATGTAGGGACCGTTGCAGATGAAGGTGTCGGGCTGGGTGCACCAGGAGTCACCGTTGGTCTCGATGGTGGCCTGCTGCACGGGGGACATGGCCGCGAAAGCCGCGATCTTGTCGAAGTAGGAGCAGGGGTAGGACAGGTGGATGGTCAGGGTCTTGCCGTCCTCGCTGGCCTCGACCTGCAGAGCGTCAAAGTCGGGCTCGGTGGTCATCTCGCCAGTGGCGGGATCCGGGTTGCCGGTGGCTTCGGCATAACCGGCGATCATGCCCACCACGGTCTGCGCGTAGGGCGCGGCGGTGTTGGGATCAGCCAGACGCTTGAAGCTGTACTCGAAGTCCTTGGCCGTCAGGTCGGAACCGTCGCTCCACTTCAGGCCGTCACGCATGGTGAAGGTCCAGGTCAGGCCGTCCTCGCTGACTTCCCAGCTTTCGGCTTGGCCGCCGACGACTTCGTTGTTCTCGTCGACCAGCAGCAGGGGCTCAAAGATCGTAATGATCGTGTTGGCGCCGTCGATGGCAGAGTTCAGCGCGGGATCCAGCGTTTCAGGGTTGGGGCCCAGCTGAACGGTGAAGCCGGTGCCGGTGGCGGTGGCTTCGGTAGCTTCCTCTGCAGTGGCAGAAGAACCAGCCGCAGCACTGGAGCTTGCGGTGGAACCGCAGGCGGCCAGGGAAGCGGCCAGGCAGCCGGCCAACGCCACAGCGACAAATTTCTTCATCTTCATGTGGTTTTTCCTCCATTTAATAAATTACTATACCCAATCCCTCCGGAAAGTTCCTTCGGAATGAATACCATAACTATAGTCCCGGCGGACCACCCACGCAAGAGCCACAGGGCTTTTGTAATTGTTTTGTGATGGTCCTCTAAAGCGCACACCGGGCAGGAACATCGGGGCGCACACCCCGATTTTTGCACGTTAATCCGCCACTTTATCCAGGTGGTGGCAGGCGGCCCAGTGGCCCGGGCCGACCTCCCGGAACTCCGGCACCTCGGCCGCGCAGCGCTCATCCGCGTAGGGGCAGCGGGTGCGGAAACGGCAGCCGCTGGGCGGGTTCAGCGGGCTGGGTACGTCGCCCTGCAGCACGATGCGCTTGGACGTGCGCGCCGTTTTGGGGTCGGCCACCGGAATGGCCGAGATCAGGCTGCGGGTGTAGGGGTGGACGCTGTGGGCGATGAGCTCAAAGCTGTCGGCCAGTTCCACCAGCTTGCCCAGGTACATGACGCCGATGCGGTTGGAGATATGCTTGACCACGCTCAGGTCATGGGCGATGAACAGGTAGGTCAGGCCCATCTCGGCCTGCAGGTCCTCGAACATGTTGACGACCTGCGCCTGGATGGAAACGTCCAGCGCCGAGACCGGCTCGTCGCAGACGATGAACTCGGGGTTCACGGCCAGGGCGCGGGCGATGCCCACACGCTGACGCTGACCGCCGGAGAACTCGTGGGGGTAGCGGTTGGCATGTTCGCTGTTCAGGCCCACACGCTCCAGCAGCGAGATGATGCGGTCGTGGCGGTCCTTTTCATTGGCCGCCAGCTTGTGGATGTCGATGCCCTCGCCCACGATGTCCCCGATGGTCATGCGGGGGTCCAGGCTGGCATAGGGGTCCTGGAAGACGATCTGCATCCGCTGCCGGTAGGGCAGCATATCCACCGCGATCTTCTTTTTCTTGTCAAACAGCACCTTGCCGTCGTAGATGATGGTGCCGTCGGTGGGCTCATACAGACGCAGCAGGGTACGGCCGGTGGTGGTCTTGCCGCAGCCGGACTCGCCCACCAGGCCCAGGGTCTCGCCTTTGCGGATGGCAAAGCTGACATCGTCCACAGCCTGGACGTAGCGCTTGTTTTTGCCCACGCCCCCTGCCGGGAAGTACTGCTGCAGGTGCTGGACTTCTACGAGGTTCTTCGCTTCGCTCATTCGGCTTTGCCTCCCTTCTCAAATTCTTCTTTCTGGCGCAGCCAGCAATGGGTGTAATGGGTGTCGCTCAGCTCGGTGCGGGGCGGCATCTCCCGCAGGCAGATCTTCATGCAGCTCTTGCAGCGGGGCGCAAAGGGGCAGCCCGCAGGCGGGTTCAGCAGGTCCACGGGGGTGCCCTCGATGGGGACCAGGCGCTCCTTCTCCTCGGCGTTCAGCTTGGGGATGGAGTTGATCAGGCCCTTGGTGTACTCGTGCTGGGGGTCATAGAAGATCTCGTCGGTGGTGCCGTATTCCACGATGTGACCGGCGTACATGACGGCGATCTTTTCGCACATGGAGGCCACCACACCCAGGTCGTGGGTGATCATGATGATGCTCATGCCCAGCTTTTTGCGCAGTTCCTGCATCAGTTCCAGGATCTGCGCCTGGATGGTCACGTCCAGCGCCGTGGTGGGCTCGTCCGCGATCAGCAGCTTGGGTTCGCAGGCCAGGGCGATGGCGATCATCACGCGCTGGCGCATACCGCCGGACAGTTCATGCGGGTACTGCTTGAGGCGGCGTTCCGGCTCGTTGATGCCGACCAGTTCCAGCAGTTCCTTGGCGCGGGCCCAGGCTTCCTTTTTGCTCTTTTTGGTGTGCAGCAGGATGACTTCCACGATTTGGTTGCCGATGGTGTACACCGGGTTGAGGCTGGTCATGGGGTCCTGGAAGATGATGGAAACTTCGTTGCCGCGGATCTTGCGGAAGTCCTTCTCGCTCATTTCGTCGACCTGATGACCGTTGAACCAGATCTTGCCGCTTACCAGCTTGCCGGGATAGGCCGTCAGGCCCATGATGGAGTAGGCGGTGACCGATTTGCCGGAGCCGGACTCGCCCACGATGCCCAGCACGTCGCCCTGGTTCATCGAAAAGGAAACACCGTTCAGCGCCTTGACCTCACCCGCGGGGGTGAAGAAAGACAGGTGTTCATCCTGAATCTCAAGAATTTTTTCGCTCATGATGTCGTTTGCTCCCCTCTCAGTTTTTCAGCTTCGGGTCAAAGGCATCGCGCAGGCCGTCGCCGAAGAGGTTGAACACCAGGATCATGACGCTGATCATGATCGCGGGGGCCAGCAGGCGGTGCGGGTAGGTGGTCATGCCGGAGACCGCGTCGGTGGCAAGGGACCCCAGCGACGGCATGGGCGCCGCCACGCCGAGGCCGAGGAAGCTGAGGTAGCTCTCGGTAAAAATGGAGGAGGGGATCTGCAGGGTGGTGGTGACGATCAGCGTGCCGATGCAGTTGGTGAGCAGGTGGCGCTTGATGATGCGGCCGCTGGAGGCGCCCAGCGCGCGGGCGGCGGTGACGTACTCGCTCTCTTTCAGCGTCAGCACCTGGCTGCGCACGATTCGGGCCATGCTGACCCAGTACAGCAGCGCGAAGATGATGAAGATGGAGATCATGTTGGGGCCCAGCTTCTGCATCCAGCCGAAACCGGGCTGCTGGGACAGCGTTTCCAGCGGGTCCTTGAGCGCGGTGCCCAGCAGGATGATGAGCAGGATGTCGGGGATGGTGTTGAGGATGTCGGTGATGCGCATCATGATGATGTCCACCCAGCCGCCGGCAAAGGCCGAGATGGCGCCGTAGGTGGCGCCGATGACCAGCACCAGCACCGAGGCCAGCAGGCCCACGGACAGGCTGATGCGGGTGCCCATCATCAGGCGCACCGCAAAGTCGCGGCCGTTGCGGTCGGTGCCCAGGATGTGGGGGAAGACGCTCTCGCCCTGTTCGATGAGTTTGAGTTCCTCGCGCCCGTACTCAAAGGGGGCCAGATTCTCGCTGTATTTGATCTGCTGGTCGTAGGCGTAGGGCCAGAAGGCCGGCAGCACATAGGCGAAGATGGCGATGAGGATGATGACCACCAGGCTGACCATGGCGATCTTGTTCTTGCGCAGGCGGCGCAGGCCGTCCTTCCAGAAATTGACGCTGTCGCGCATGACGACCAGGCTCTGCTTCTCCTCCTGCGAGGCGGGCAGGAAGTCGTCCACGTTGAGCTGCAGGCTCAACGGGTTCTTTTTCAGGTTTCCCACGGCTTGCTCCTCCTTATCTGAGTTTGATGCGCGGGTCAATGACTTTGTACAGGATGTCCACGATCACGTTGGCGATGATGACCATGGTGGCCAGCAGGATCGTGGTGCCCATGATCATCGTGTAGTCACGGGTGTTGATGGCCGAGACGAAGTCGCGGCCCAGGCCCGGGATTGTGAAGATCTTTTCCACCACGAAGGAGCCGGTCATCAGGGTGGCCAGCATGGGGCCCACGTAGGTGACCACGGGCAGGATGGCGTTGCGCAGCGCGTGCTTGAAGAGGATCTTGACGCTGGAAACGCCCTTGGCGCGGGCCGTGCGCATATAATCCTGGCCCATGACGTCCAAGAGGCTCGACCGCATCAGGCGGGTGATGTAGGCGGTGGGGTAGATGGCCAGCGCCGTGACCGGCATGATGTAGGCCGCCGGTTCGTTCAGGCCCGTGGTGGGCAGCAGCTTCAGGTTCATGCCGAAGGTATACAACAGCAGCACGCTGGATATGAAACTGGGGATGGCGATGCCGCAGGTGGCGAACACGATGATGGTGTTGTCGGCCCATTTGCCGCGGTTATACGCCGAGATGCACCCCAGCGGGATGCCCACGCAGAGCGCCACCGCCACGGCGACGCCCGCCACCTTGCAGGAGACCGGCAGCTTGTCGGCAATGATCTGGTTGACGGTACGGCCGCGCTGTTTCAGGCTCAGGCCCATGTCGCCGTGCACCAGCCCGTTCATGTAGTTGAGGTACTGCACGCCCAGGGGCTTGTCCAGGCCGTATTTTTCTTCCAGCGCCTGCTGGGCGGCCGCACTGATGGATTTTTCAGCCACGAACGGCCCGCCGGGGACCAGGTTCATGATGAAGAAGGTAAGCGTCGCCACGATAAACATGCTGAAAATGCCCATCGCCACACGCTTGATGACGTACTTCGCCATTGTGTTGTGCCACTCCGTTTCATTATGGAATACAGTTTTGGGGGATTTGGGCCTCTGTCTCCCGTTTCCCACCGTTTTGCAAACACGGTTGTGCGCCATTCGCGGACAAACAAGAGAATAAAAAAGCCGATGGCGGTTGCGGTTGCACAAACGCCATCGTTTATACCCGAAATCTTTTTTATTATAATAAACCTGTCTGCTTTTGTCAATTCTATATTCTTGCTTAATTTTTACAGTTTATGCAAAAATCAACCAAGAAAATGTGAAATTTTTCAAATTGCCCGGAAAATGCCGGAAATTTCTTCTCCACGGCAAACAAAACAGGGCCGCGCCGGAAACCGGCACGACCCTGTACGCCACAGAAGGACACATCCGCTCCAAACCAAAAAATCAGCGGCATCCGGACCCGAAACCGCCCGGAAAATGGCAATAAAAAAACGGTTTCACGTTTCCGTGAAACCGTGGTGCGCCGGAAGAGACTCGAACTCCCGACCTTCTGATTCGTAGTCAGACACTCTATCCAGCTGAGCTACCGGCGCAAGAACAGTTAGTATAATACCACCGTTCCCGCCGAATGTCAAGGGATTTTTTCAAAAAAGTCATCTTTTTTCAAAAAGCCGGTGCACCCGCGGGCGCACCGGCTTAATGCAGGGTTTATACGCGCTTGACCGTTCTGGTACGGCGGCGGCGCGGGGCCGCCTGCCCCGGCTTGGGGGAAAAGGCGTTGTAGTTCAGCAGATAGCGCCCCTTGGCGGGGGTGCGGTAGAAGGCCTGCTTGATGCGCTCCAGCAGTTCGGCGCTCTGCCCCGGCATACCGCACAGCTGCACGGCGTACTGGGTATCGCTGTAGCGCGCGGCCACATCGAAGCTGCGCAGGCAGGTGTGCAGCAGGGTTTCCAGCACCTCCATCATGTGTTCTGTCTCCTCGGGGTCCTGGGGCTGCACCGGCACCACCGTCACCAGCAGCAAAAACACCGGCACGTTGTACTGCGCCTGCACGCTGCGCTGCATACGGTAGATCTGGCCGAACGTTTCAAAGGAGCAGATCATCGCCCCGGCAGCCGTCTCGCTGGGCAGCGCCGCCACCAGGCGTTTCATCTCGCTCTCCATATTGCGGTCGGCCTGGCGGGCCTGGCGCCACATGGCCCCCACGCGCCCCGGCTCGGCGGCCTGGTGCAGGCAGCCGACAGCCAGCCCGCGCTGCATCACCTGGCGGGCTTCCTCCTGGCGGCCCAGCGCTTCCAGCGCCATGATCTGCTCCAGATAGATGCGCTCGGCACGGGGGTTCTTTTCCAGTGCATTGGCGCACAGCGCCGCGATGCGCTCGTTTTCCCCGGTCTTTTTATACTGTTCCAGCAGATGGATCATTGCCGCGCGATAAAAGACATGCAGCCGCACGGCGTGGCTTTCCACCCAGGGCTCATTGGCCGAGAGCGGCAGCAGCCGCCCGCGGTACAGCTCTACGATCCGCTCCTCCAGCTCCATGCGGCGGGCCGGGTCCTTTTCCTGCCCGGAGGCCATGGCCAGGTCCTCCATCTCAAAAACATCCACACTGCAGGGCAGTTCGGTGTTCCACTGGTAGGAGCCGCGGTTGGTCACGATGCAGTTTTCCAGCACGGTGAGGTGCTCCTGGGCGATCATGGAACGGAACCGGTGCAGGATGGCCCGCAGCGCCATATCCGGGTTGGCACACCGTTCACCGCTCCACAGGGTATCTGTCAGCGTTTTGTGCGGCACCCGTTCACCGCGCTGCAACACCAGGTATTGGACCAGTGCCGTCGCCTTGCGGGACTGGGTAAGTTGGGTCAACACCGCATGCCCATCCACCAGGATCTCAAAGGTGCCCAACATCTTGATTTCAATGCCTGCCATTGGCCGTCGCCTCCCCCAAACCGAAATAATGCGCATTGTTTCGTTGTTTTTCCGCATTTTGTTGTTTTTTACTGTAAAAGTATACCAAAGGCGCGCCTGCCTTGTCCAGCAACCAGGCTAAGAACCGGCCGGTTTTCGGCATTTTATTTTTGTTATTTTCTCATTTTTGTACGGGCACCGCCGGAGTGTCTGAATTTTTTACCGCTCGGCGGCCTGCCGGCCCGCTGCCAGCAGTTTGGTCAGCCAGGCAGGCACCGGGGCGCCCATGGCGGTGGCGTTTTCGGCAATGGAGCCCAGCTCGGTAAAGATGTACCACACCAGAATCACCGGCAGCACCAGCACGGTATATTCGATATCCAGGGCCGGCAGATGCTCCACCGCCACCCCCAGCACACAGTCGGTGACGGCCGCTACGGTGACCACCAGGATCATGCCGCCCTTGTGCCAGATCCCGGCACGGGCGGTGGCGCTGGACCACTGGCCTTTGGCCGCCGCCGCAGCGCTGCCGCTGATCCAGTCCAGCACCATGCAGACCACCCAGGCCAGGATCAGCCAGCCCAGCCAGCCGAACGCCGCCCCGAAGGCCCCTGCCGCGGCCACCACGACCGCCTTGCACCAGAGAAACAGATTGTCGTTTTCCATACAAACTCCTTTCCGGGCCGGTTCAGACCCAGCGGCTGGTGTACAGGCCCGCATCGGTCAGGCCGCGGGCTGCACACACCGCCAGAATGGCATCGGCATCGCCCTGGCTGACGGGGCCGATGGTAATGACCTGCATCCGGCTTTCCTCCGCCGGGGCAGGGTCCGCCGCCGTGCCGTAACAGCCCGCCGCGTTGGGCGTGCCGCTGTAGGCCGTGGGGTCCAGGCCGCGGCCGGTGGCCGTGGCCCGCACTTCCAGGTGGCAGTGGGCATAAGGCGGGTCGTTGAGGGCCGCGTTGCCGCTGTTGCCCATCACGGCCAGGGCGTCGCCGCTGCGCACCGTCTGCCCCGCTTCCACCAGCAGTTTGGCACAATGGCAGAAATACAGGTAGTTGACGGCATCGGGCGTCTGGGCGGCGTCCAGCCGGACGCAGACGTAATACCCCCACTCCCAGGTGCGGTTGCTGTGGTCGGTCACGATGCGCGCCGTGATGACCTTGCCGGTGATGGCTTTGCGGCTGCCGTCGGGGGCCGTGTACCAGGGCATACGGATGGTGGTATTGTCCAGCCCCACCAGGTCGATGCCGCCGTGCCAGGTGGCCCCGCCGCCCCGGGTATAGCCGTAGCAGCCGTAGGCATAAGGGATCTGCACCCGGCCGCTGAAAATTCCGGTCTGTGTCATGCAGTCCCCCCTTACCCGATGCGGGCCTTGATGGCAGTTTCCAGCCCGGTGACAAAGGCCTCGGTGCCCTCGTCCACATTGATGTAGCTGCCCCGCTCGTTGCTGGCCGTCACATTGCCGTTTTCGTCGATCTCGCTGTAGGCGTAGGCCACGCGCAGTCCCTCGGCCGTGCGCACAAAGGAGATCCCCGTCACTTTTTTCATGCTTATACCTCCCATAAATTCTCACTGAGGGCGCGGTCGCGGTTGACGGCACGCGCCATTTCGTCCCACAGGGCAAAGGCCGCCCCGGTATCGGTCCCGGCATCGGGGTCCGGCTGCAGGGTGTCCACATTGTCGGCATAGCGGTCCTCGTAACCGCGCTGGGGAATCAGCACCTGCCAGGCGAAGGGCTGCCCCGGGGCGCCGTGCACCAGGGCCTCCCGGCCGCCCTCCACCCAGAGTTCGCCCGGCCCCATGGGGGTGAGGAACCACACAGGGTCCCTCCGGGAGCTGACCGTTTCGGCCAGGCGGGGGTCCAGCGTCAGCAGGCAAAGGCCGTCGGCATCGCAGACACCGGTGCCGAAATCGCCGAAGGCCGGAGTGGGGGTTTCCAGGGCGTTGAGGCCCAGGGTGCCGAAGGTGGTGCCCACCACCCGCTGTTTGGAGCCCGAGCATTGCAGGTCGGTGCACCAGACGCAGCCGTGGCCGCCGTCCAGGGTGATGTTGCGGTTGTGGTAGGCGTCCATCAGCGTGACGATGCCCCCGGTAAAGCTGCCCTGGGAGACCACCTGGGTGATGGCGCTTCCGTCGGCGCCGGTACCGTAGACATCCACCGAGCCCAACGGCCCGGTATTGCCCATGCTCCAGATGGCCACGCACAGATGGTCGGTGTCTGAGACCGACCGGCTCAGCAGCAGAGAACCGGTGGCCATCCTGGCTTTGGCCTTATCGTTGACCGATGTGAAGGAACCGTTGGCCGAAACCTCGCCGTTTTTGCTGAGCTGGAAGTTGTCGCTCTTTACCTCCAGCGTGTTGGAGGCAAAGGTGATGACGCCGCTGCTGATGGTGACGCTGGCATCGTCGGCGGCAAAGGCCGTGCGCACCTCGCCGTCCTTGACCACCGTCAGGTCCAGCCCCTCCACGGTCTGCTGCAGCTGGGTGTAGTTGTCCTGCAGATCCCCCGCCTTGACGTTCAGCCCGTCGATGGTGGCGCTGATCTCCAGCAATTTGCCGTTGGCGTTGAGGCGGCTGCCGTTGACGGCGGCCACGCTGTCCCGCCGGGGATTGCCGGTGGATTCCAGCCGGGTCTCCCCTGCCGAAACCACCGCGCTCATCAGATAGGTCTGCAGCTGCCGCCCGGTGGGGGTGCGCAGATACACCAGCTCCCCCGCCGTGGCCGCACAGTCGGCAAAGGCGCTGACCGTGCAGGGGGTGTAGGCCGCCCAGCCCCGGGCCGCCGTGTAAATAGCCTGGGCCACCGGGCGCAGGGTTTCGTCGCTGCCCGAAGTTAACAGCAGGTTGCCCTGGATCACCAGGGCGTTGGTGCCTACCTCCCCCGCCGGGTAGATCACCCCCACGTCGGTGTCGCTCTGGCGGATCTGTACCTTATCTATAAGAGCGGTGGTGTAGTCCTCGTAGGAAAGGCCGTCCTGGCGGTAGGGCTGCACGGTGCCCAGCTCGGCATCAGCGGCAGCCCCCGGTCCCAGGCTGTGGCTGCCCCGGGCATCGGTATACCAGCCGAAGACCAGGGCGCCGTCGGCGTTGCAGTGCAGGTAACACCCCGCGGCCTGGGCCGCCCATTGCAGCAGCTGCCGCCCGGTGATTCCGTCGCTGTAGAAGGCCTGCACCTGGTAGCTGCCGTTGCGGGGCAGGCTGTTGGCCAGCGTCACCCCGCACTGGGCCGCCACCTGGCGCACCAGGGTGTCCAGCGTCATGGGGAAACTGCCCTGGGCCTCCCGCAGCCAGTCCGAGAGATCTTTCTCGGTGCGCACCATCCGGTCGTAGGCCAGCACCCGGTAGAGGTTGCGCTTGCTACGGGTGGGCTTTTCGGCGGTAAAGACCCCCGCTTTGGTGCGGGTGCCGCCGTCGCCTACCCGGTACAGGGTCAGCTCGTCCCCCGCCGCAATGCCCGGCTCGCCCCCGGGTTCCACCCAGAGTTCCGCCTCCAGCGAGTCGGCACAGGCGGAACCGGGGGTCAGGTCGGTGCCCGCGTTGACGGTGTGGGTCCATTGCAGGCTGCGCAGGGCGTTTTGCCCCGGCGTACCGGCGGAAAGTTCGGTGCCGTCGGGCAGAACCAGCAGATTGCGAATCATGATGTTCTCCCTCCTAGCACTCGATGATGTTGAATTTCAGGTTGCGCCAGCTGCCGTCCCGGGCGCTGCGCCAGGCGATGCTGTAGTTGCTGCAGTAGCAGGTGGTGGTCACGGTCTCCCGGGAGGAACCGGCCTTGGGATGGGTGAAGGCGAAGGTCGCCTTGCCCGCCAGCAGCCCGATGAGGTAGCTGTACTCGGCGTCGGTGAGGACGGTGTAGGCAAAGGGCCAGGTGGCCACCTTTTCCCGCACCACCTCCCGGTGCATGACGCCCGCCTCGTCCCGGCCGGAATCGCTGGAATCCAGGTCCGCGTAGCTGGGCTCCACGCCGGCATCCGGCGCATAGAGGGGCTGGCCGTCGATCTTAAACAGGTTGGTCAGGGTCACGGGTTCACACCTCCCCACTGCAATTGATTGCGCCGGGTCCACCGCTGGGCGGCGCGGCCCACCATCTCGTCGGTGAGCTGGATGCCGTACACCGCCTCGAGAATCTGCCCCAGCAGGGCGGCCAGTGTTTCAAACCCGGCCATCTGCCCGGCCTGCATATCGGCCATGACCTGGGCCACCGCCTGCTCGATGGTGGCAAGCGGGGCCTCCACGTTGGTGCCGTGGCGCTGGTCGCCCAGCAGCGCCAGGAAGGTGCGGTTGGGCGGGATGACGGCGCCGGACGCCAGGGCCGGGATGGGCATGGCCCGGGCGTAGGCCAGGTTGGGGGCGGCGCTGCGGCCCTGCAGCCACTGCCCCGCCGAGGCGATGGCCCCCGAGGCAGCGCTGCCCACGCCGGAGATCAGCGACCAGATGCCGGACAGCGCCGAGGAGATGGCGTTGGCCATATTCTGCACCATGGAAATCAGGCCGTTGACGGCGTTTTCCACCGTGCTGGTGATGGTGTTCCAGACCGTGGTGATGGTGTCGGACATGGCGTTCCAGGCGGCATCC
Organism: uncultured Subdoligranulum sp.; assembly: GCA_900545545.1. GTDB lineage: Bacteria > Bacillota > Clostridia > Oscillospirales > Ruminococcaceae > Gemmiger. The sequence continues at coordinate 17,079 of UQZO01000023.1, forward strand.
CACTGGCCCTTGAGCACGTTGCTGACGAAATCCGCCAGACCCCGCAGCACGGCCAGCCCCACGGTGATAGCACTGCTGACCACCGACACCGCCGCGCTGACGGCGGAAGCCACCGCTGCGAACACCTGGCTGAACACCGGCCCGAAGGTGGATGCCAACCAGGTGGCCACCGGCATGAGCACGGTGTTCCACAGCGTGAGCACCAGGTTCATCACGGCGCCCAGGGCCATGGTCAGCTGCTGCCACAGGGGGTTGAGGCAGTTTGTCCACAGCGCCCCCAGCTGGGTGATGAGCTTGGTGAGCACCGGCTGCAGCACGCTGGTCCAGAGGGTGCTCAGCAGGGTGGTCAGGTTCTGGAAGGCCAGCACCACGCCGTCCAGCAGGGGCTGGCCGTAGGCGGCCCAGGCGGTCTGGATGCCGGTCATCAGGTCCTGCCAGACCGTCAGCAGCAGGGCCAGGGCGGGCTGTACCACGGTAGCCGACACGTCGGCGATGAGGCCGCACAGCCAGCTGAAGGTGTTGCCCAGCACCGTGATGGCCGCCGTCACCGCGCCGCCCACGATGGGCGCGAAGGCCTGGGAGAAGCTGTTGACCACCCCGGGCAGAAAGACGGTGGCCAGATACCGGGCCAGCGGCACCAGGGTGCCGTTCCAGAGGTTGAGGGCCGCGGTACGGATGGGTTCCCACACGGCGGCGGCCGCGGCGGTGATCTGCCCCCAGGCGGCCTGCCAGGCAGCGATGGCCGGGGCGTAGAAGCTTTGCAGATAGTCCCAGAACCGGGCCCACAGCCCCTGCAGCGATTGCAGCGCCCGCTGCCACACCGTCAGTTCCTCCTCTGCCGTCTCGGCGGCGTCCTTGGCGGTGGATTTTTTGCTGCTGCCGTTGCTGCTTTTCTTGCTGCCGGAACTCGAGCTGCTGCTCTTGGACGAGCCCAGGCGGTTGATCTCATCAAATTTGGCCAGGGTCCGGGTGGCCTTGGCCCCCTGGGCGGCGGTGGCGCGCAGGCTCTGGCGCAGACTGTCCAGCACCTTGCGGGCCTCGGTGCCCGCATCGCCCAGGTTTTGCAGGGCTGCGGTCATCTTTTGCAGCGAGCTTTCCAGGCTGCTGTCCGATGCCCCCAGCCCCGAAACCTCGTCCAGGGTAATGCTTTGTGCCAATCTTCCTCCTCCTTTCAGGGGTCAGGCACCCAACCGCGCCAGCAGCCGCTGTTTTTCGGCGTCGGCGTCCGGGTCGGCCGCCGGGCGCAGGTCCACGGCGGCGCGGTGGGTGCGGTAGAATTCCAGTTCCCAGCTTTCCAGCTTTTTGCCCCGGCGCAGCTTGTCCCGCAGGGCCACCACCGTGGCGAAGGTTCCCTCGCCGATGGCGTCGAACCAGCTCAGAAAGCTCCACCAGTGCAGGTAGGGCAGCGCCCGCACATCCTGCCCGGTGGCGCGGCTGATGCCCGCCGCGATGAGCGGGGCATCCTGCTGCCAGTCCATGAGTCTGGGGCCGGGGCGGGCGGGTTCCGGCCGGCCTGCCGAGAGAAACTCGGTGAGGAACCGGGTGGCTGCCGGCCAGTCCTGCCGGGGCATGGCGGGAAAGTCAGGGTAGAACAGCCGCATGGCCACATACCATCGCTCCCCCCGGTCCAGGTCGGGGGCGGCGGTGCCGTCCAGCCAGCGCAGCAGTTCCAGAATGTCGCGGTAATCGGTGTGGATCTCATAGACCCGGTCCTCGATGACCGCCTGCGTGGGCAGGCCCCAGGCGCCGGTCATACGGCGCCCCGGGCGGCGCGGGCGGCATCCGCCTCGGCCACGGCGGCATCGGCCTGGGCGGCCAGGTGGCGCCGGGCGCCCTCCTGCAAAATGGGGGTCAGCGCTTCCAGCAGATTCTGCGCCACCCGCTTGCCGTTGGCGGCCACCCCGGCGAGATTCACCCCGCCCAGGGCGGCGTCAAAGTCGTTTTCGGGGCCGAAGATCTCCCCCAGCAGCGCCTTGATGCGGCGGTCGTACTCAGCCAGCAGGGCAAGGCCTGCTTCGGCGGCCTCGTCGGTGCCCTCAGGCAGGGCGGCGGTCTTTTCGGCCAGCTCCTTGTCCAGGGCTTCCAGGTCCCGGCCCGCATCAAAAAAGCGGTGGTAGAGGTTGGGGTCGGCGGGGTTGAAGCGCAGCACGCCCCGGCCGTTGATGCAGAATTCCTCCACACCGGTATCAATGGTCAGTTGCTTCATGAGCGTTCCTTTCTTATAAAACAAGCGGGGACAGCCGCAGCCGCCCCCGCCAGACTATGAACCTCCGTCCGAATCGGCGGACCTGCGGGCTCAGCCCGCGGGCGAGAAGGTGTTGCTGCCCGGGTCAAAGGTGCCTTTGGTCTTGACGCCGGTGTAGTGCACATTGAAGGGGATCTGGTAGCCGGTGGTGTCGCCGCCGTAGCTGACGATCTCGATGTAGCACTCCTCCTTGACGGCGGGGTAGGCGCCGTCCTCGTCGCCCCAGAGCTTGACCTCCACCATATCGGTCTTGAGGTCGTCCAGCACCAGGTCGCCGTCCAGGATGGCCTGCAGCTTTTCAAACAGCGGGTCGCCCTCCTCGGCGTAGAACGGGGTCACCTCGCCCTGCTTCTGGTAGCTGTCGATGACGACGGCGGTCTGGCCCAGAATGTTGGATTTCTTCTCCACGTTGGCGCTCAGCTCGGGGGCATATTCCTCCAGGTCGCGGCCCAGGCGGACGTACTTGGCCTCGGGGTCGCTGAACGCCGCGTTCAGGTAGTGGGCCATGTATTTGCGTTGGATCTTCATGGGATCTCCTCCTTATAGATTTCGGTAAATTCCGCCCGCAGGCGGATGGTGTAGCGGGCGGTGCCGCCGGTATCGGCCCGTTCCAGGCGGCCCTCCTCCGCCCGCAGGGTCTCGCCCTCCGGCACACCGTCCCCCAGGGGCGGCAGCGTGTGGGCGGCGCTTTGGGCCGCCACCCAGCTTTGCAGGGCCAGCAGCCGCCCGGCGTTGTGCAGGGCCTGGGCGTCATCGCCCGGGGGCAGCGGCAGGCAGAGCCGCAGCAAAAACTCGGCCCGGCAGCGCAGCGTCACACCGCCCAGCACGTCCTCCCGCCGGGTAAGCACCGTCACGCCCCGGGGCCACAGCCCGCCGGTGCCGGGGGCGGGGCCCGCTTCCTCGGCGCGCAGGGTCACATCCTGCAGCGCCGGGGCCTTGGCCAGAAAAGCCAGCAGATCGGCCAGCGCCGTTTCTTTCATGGGCATTCCCTCCTCAGTTGGTCAGGCTGTGGGCGCCGGTACCGGTGCCGGTCCACCAGGCGCCCGCCTCCACGTGGTGGAGCTTGTCTCCCCGCGTCATGGGCAGCACATACTGGATGACCGCCACCTCCGCCCGGGCGCCGGGCACAAAGGCGGGCCAGTCCGCCCAGGCCAGCTCGGGGCCTTCCCCGGGGCAGAGGCGGTCGCCGGGGGCCAGGGTGTAGTCGGTGCCGTAGCGGGCGGTGGTTTCCGGCACCACCAGCAGCATGGCGGCGCCCTCGGTGGTGCCGTCGGCGTCGGGGGTGCGGCGGCGGCCGTGCTGCCAGAACACTCCGCGCAGCACGGTGCGCACCACCTGGCGGTGTTCGGCGTCGCCGTGGTAGACCGTCACCGTGCGGGCAAACAGCGGATTTTTACGCATGGGGCAGCCACCGCCCGATCTGTAAATAGTACCCGGCCTCGTGCCGGTAATGGGCGGCCCGCAGGCTCAGGGTGGTGGCGCAAAGTTCCGGCGGGGCGGTGTAGCTTTCGCTCACGCTGCCCACCGTCACACTGGCCATGCCCCGGGCCTCGTCCTCCTGGTGGAACTCATACACCGCATCGGCAATGGCACACAAGGCCATGGCCTCGGCGTGGTCGGGGTCCAGACCGGGGCGGGGCACCACGGCGTAGACATCCCGCATCCGGGCCAGCTCGTCCGCGGCGCGCTGGATGCAGCGGGGAAACGCTACCTCGGGGATATCCTCCCCCAGGTAGATTTCCCGGTAAAAGGTATAATCGGGCATCCGCATGCCCCCTTACTTTTCCTTGAACTTGGCCAGCACCACCTTGGCTTCGTTGGAGAGCACCGCCACATAGAACTCGTCGGCGGTGATCTCGGTGGTGCGGGTCTTGGGTTTGCGCTCGGTCTCGATGTTCACATCCCGCTTGCGGTAGATGGTCAGCGCCGGGATCTCGTCGTCCACCTCGGGGTCGGCTTCCAGCTTGACGATGGGGCAGGTGTAGACGCCCTCGTTCAGCGGCACCTTTTTGCTGGGCACCAGGCGGCAGCCCGCGATCATGCCGATCTCGCCGGTGAGGGTGACGCCGGGCTGGTACTTGTCGGCGCTGATGAAGTCGGCGTTTTTGCGCAGCTGGGTGACCTGCTTGGGGTGGATGAAGAGCACCTTGTCGGAGCAGCCCATCTCCTCCTCAAAGAGGTCCACGGCGTCCACGATGCCGTTGTAGCTGATGGTGTTGGCGGAGCCGTCGTAGGTCAGGCTGGCGGTGAGCAGGGCGTCCATGCAGTCGTTGTCGATCTTGGCGGCGATGGCCAGGGCCAGCTGGGTGTTGGCTTCGCCCACGGGGTTGCCGTAGCCGGACAGCACCGCTTCGTCGGTGAGGCCGATGCCCTTCATGGCCTTTTTGATGGTGGCCTTGCGGGTGGAGGTGGTCATCTTTTCGATGGCCACTTCGCCGCCCTCGGCCACATCGTCGGCGTCGCCGATGTAGGTGTAGGCGGGCACCGTGATGGTATCGCCGGGCACACCGGCCAGGGTATCGTCGATCTTGGCGAAGGGGGCGACCCGCAGCTTTTTGGGGATGCGGGCCGAGACCATGTCGCCCATGACTTCGGGGTCGATCAGATCAGAGAGTTTGGTGTTCAGATCAGCCATAGATTGCTTCCTTTCTATAATGAATGGTTCAGTGGTGCGCGGTCAGGTATTGGCGCGCAGCGCGGCGTAACCGGCGGGGTCCTCCCGCTTGAGGGCCAGCCGTTCCCGGTAGCCCATGCGGTCAAAGGCCGCGCGGTCAGGGGTGACCGGCACGCTGCCGGTGCCCGCGGCGTAGGGCGCGGGCGTGGTGTTGGTTTCGGGTTCCTGCATCAGTGGGTACCTCCTTTCGGCATAAAACGTTCCCGGATGCGGCGCAGGTCTGCCTCGGTTTCGTGGGGCAGGCCGTAGTACCAGGCCAGGGCCAGTTCGGGGCGCAGCAGGCCGTCGGCCACCAGCTCCCGCTGTTCGGCCCAGACGCGGCTGCGGTCATAGAGCACCCCGTCCCCCCAGTCGATGGTCAGCACGCCGGGGGCGGCGTCGGGTTCGGTCAGCCCGTAAAGGCTGCCCAGCGCTCCGCACAGCGCCAGGGCCTCCCGGGCGGCCGATTCCCACATTGCCTGCAAATCGCGGATGGTCAGGTCGTAATCCACCGCCGTGGCCGCGATCTCGGTGGCGGTGCGGGGCTGGGCCTCGGCCTCGGTCTCGCTGAGGATGCCCCGCCGCAGCCCCAGCAGGCTCTCGCAGCCCCGCAGCAGGTCCTGCTTGCGGGCCAGATAGCTCTGCTCCCGCAGCGCCGGGCTGTACACCGTGACCCCCACGTTGGCGGGGTCATCGGGCAGGCCCACAAAAAGGTCGTCCCGCAGGGCGCGGTTGCCCCGGGCATCGGGACGCAGCAGATCCTCCGAGGCAAACACCCGAGAGGCGCCGTTGGCGAACTCGGTGTTGAGCTGTTCCTCGCACCGTCCCAGGGCGTGGAGCAGCCCCACGGCGGGGGCATAGATGCTCACGGCATCGGTGGAGCCGTCCACACAGTTGGCTAGCGGGGTACGCAGCACCGCCAGCCCCACCCCCGGCACGCCGGGCAGAAAGAGCTGGGGCACCAGGTCGGCGCCGCATTCCAGCGTGGAGAGGGGCACGCACCGCCCCAGGGCCTGGCCGTTGAGTTCAAACAGCCGGGTCTCGATCATCAGGCCGTCGTCGCCCGCCGTGCGGCGTTCCAGCAGCGCGTAGCGGGTGCTGCCCCGGGTATGGCACTCCATGGTGCCCACGGCCAGCAAACGGCCATGGACATCCCGGGCCAGGGGGGCGTAGCAGTCCCGGCGAATGGGCACAAAATCCAGCGTTTCTCCGCACAGAACGGGTTTGAGCAGACATTCGCCGCCGATGAGCGCATACTGCAAAGCGGTTTTGCGCACGGCGTTGAGGGCGTCCAGGCTGCGGGGCAGCAGCCCTTGGGCGGCACCGTCCAGCCGGGCGTCATACTCGGCAAAGACGGTGCGGCACAGTTTGGCAACGATGAGCGCGGCCAGCCGCGGAGCCGGGTCCTCGCCGGGGCGGGGCGCACCGTAGTACAGGTCCAGCCATTCGCGCAGGGCCGCGCGCATTTTGGCCGATGTCACATCGCTTTTGCCAAACGCTTGTTCCAGATAGGTTTGCAAAAGATTCTCCTTTCCCGCAAGGTGTTGGGTGATGGGCCGCCCCGCACGCCGCGCCGCGGACCACGGCAGGCGGGGCCGTCAGCAGTGCATGGTGCATTCCTCCTTTCCGGGCCGGGCCCAAAAGAAAAAACTCGCGGAAGGGCGCTGTGCCCTCTCACGAGTTTCAACGGTATCATATTACTACCTTTAGTTGTGAAATGCAATGAAATTTTGGGAAATGTTCGGGAAAAATCAGGAAGCTTCGTCCTCCCCGGTGGCTTCCAGGTTCAAATCCAGCACACCGGCGCGGTGGATCTGGTAGACGCGGCGCAGCACCACGCCGATGGCATCGGCGATCTCGGCGTAGCTCTGGCCCAGGATGTAGCGGCGGCGCAGCACCTCCTGCACATCGGGGGAGGTAATGCCCGCGATGACCCGGGTGACGCGGAACCTGCATTCCACGCAATCTTCGATCTGCTTTTCCAGTTTTTTCTGCGTTTCTTCGATATGTTCCACCGCCCGGGGCAGCCGGTCCACATCGGGGCCCGCCCCCGGTGTGCCGCCCAGGCAGGCGGTCACCCGCTCGGCAGCGCTGCGCAGCATCTCCAGCTCCCCTTCCAGCAGCCGTTCCCGGCTGACGGCCGCGCGGTACTGGCGCAGCCATTCCACTTTTTCCTTGTAGGTCATGGCGTTCCTCCTTGTGCAAAATCCGTCTTGGTTGTATCACGGCTTTGTTGGTTGTATTTCATCTTAGTTCAACAACCGTTAGTTGTCAATACTATTTTTGCACAAAGTGTTTTTTTGTGTCCTTGCCATACCAAAAAAGGGACTGCCAGCGGCAGTCCCAAAACGGAAGAAATATTCTTATGTAAAGGCGGCAGTTTCAGCACAGCGGTGCCAGCAACCGCAAAATGGAACTGTGCAGCGTGCCCAGAAATCCCGTGCGGCAGTCCTCCATCTGTACCAGTTCGCTCTCCCCCTCGATGGCGGCGAAATCGGCGCGGATATCCTCCAGCACCTGGCCGCCGTAAAGCAGGGCGCTGCACTCAAAGTGCAGGTAAAGGCTGCGGTAGTCCAGGTTGACGGTGCCCACCGCCGCCACCCGGTCATCGCACAGCCAGGTTTTGGCGTGCAGAAAGCCCGGCACATAGCGGTAGATCTTGACCCCCGCCCGCAGCAGCGAGGGGAAATAACTCTTGGTCAACAGATAGATGGTGGGTTTGTCGGGGATGCCGGGGGTGTAGATGCGCACATCCACGCCGCGCTTGGCGGCCAGCCGCAGGGCGCTGAGCAGGTCATTGTCCAGGATCAGGTAGGGCGTGCAGATGTACAGCCGGTGCTGGGCCTGGTTGATGAGTTCCAGGTAGACGTTTTTCGCCACGCTTTCCCGGTCCACGGGGCTGTCGCCAAAGGGCTGCACCAGGCAGTCGGTGGCCACCGGCGGCACCTCTGGCAGGGCGGCGGCCAGGTCGATCTCCTCCTTGGGGTAGTGGGCTTTCCAGAACGCCAGGAAGATGTTGGCGAAGCTGCGGGCGGCGGGGCCTTCCAGCCGGACGCCGCTGTCCTTCCAGTAGCCGAAGCGCACCAGCTTGTTGATGTACTCGTCGGCCAGGTTGACGCCGCCGGTGAAGGCGATGCGCCCGTCGATGATCATGATCTTGCGGTGGTCGCGGTTGTTCATGACCAGGTTGAGCAGCGGCACGAACCGGTTGAAGGAGAAGGCCCGGATGCCCTCGGCCCGCAGAATCTCGTCATAGTTGCGGGGCAGCAGGCTCAGGCAGCCCGCGTCGTCGTAGATGACCCGCACATCCAGGCCGGCGGCGGCCTTCTGGCACAGGATCTCGTGGATCTGGCCCCACATTTCCCCCATGCCGATGATGAAACTTTCCACATAGATGCTGTGCTCGGCGCTTTGCAGGGCGGGCAGCATATCGGCAAACATCGTCTCGCCGTTGGGGTAGTACTTGGCGGCGGTGCCGTCAAATACCGGGGCGGGGGCAAAATCCCGCACATAACGGGCGGTCTCGGCGGCGCGGGGGTCCTGCTGCTCCAGCTTTTCCTGGGCGGCGGGGTCGGCGGTGCGCAGGGGGGCAAACTGGGCCTCGGCCCGCTCCACGCGGCGGCGCAGCCGGATGGCGGGGCGCTTGTCGCCCCAGAGCAGGTAGAGCAGGCCGCCCTGCACCGGCATAATGGTGAAGAGAATCAGCCAGCTGATCTTGAATTCCGGCACAGTGGAATCCTGCCGGATGAGAGCCAGGCACATCAGGACGCTGAGGGCCAGCCCCACGCCGTTGATCCAGGCCGCATATTCGCTGAGGCGGAAAAACAAAATGCACAGCCAGACGATCTGTACCAGCAGCAACACGCCGGTAACCACCAGCCGGCTGAACACCAGCGAGAGGAGTTTGCGCACCACATGGCGCCATGTAAGTTTGTGCCTGGACATAGAAAACCTCGATACTGTGTGAAAATGAAAACGCACCCCGCCCGCGGAACCGCGGGCGGGGTGTGGATTGTCGGTTGCAGCGTTACGCGCGGCGGTCGATGGCCGCCATGCAGTCATCCATGGTCAGAAAGGTGACAGCGCAGTCCGAGCCGATGAACCAGCGCTCCTCCCCGTTGCACACGATTTTGCGGATCAGCTTGCCGTGGTACTCTGTCTGGATGTAGATTCCGTTGGGCATCTATTCATTCCCTCCCCCAAAATATAGTGCATCAGCCGGAAGGCCGCCCTATATAAGGGTTTGCCGCGACATGCTTACCTATAAAGTATGCCACAGATTTCCCCGGTGTGCAAGTACCCAATTCGCCGTTCTTTGGGCGCACAGTTCCCCATTTTTTGGCACAACGCACAAAAGCCGCGTGGCAAGGGGACTTTTTTCGCCCCAAACCGCGGGAAAGGGGACGAAAACCGTCCGAATTTGTAAAAAAATCTTGCCAGCCGCGTCGGTTTGTGTATAATATAAGGTAGTGTATTATGTGGCGGTGGTGTAGCCGTCTGACTTTTTGATACGGACCGGAGGAACTTGACTATGACAAAACTGGAAACGCTGCAGTTAAAGCTGACTGCGACCCGTGTGCGGATGGGCGTCATTGAAGCGACCCACGGCGCCGGATGCGGTCACCCGGGCGGCAGCCTGTCTTCTGCGGATGTCCTGACATATCTGTACTTCCGTGAGATGCGCATCGACCCCGAGCAGCCGCAGGACCCCAATCGTGACCGCTTCGTGCTCAGCAAGGGCCACTGCGCGCCCGCGCTGTACGCCACTCTGGCCGAGCGCGGCTTCTTCCCGGTGGCAGACCTGCCCACGCTGCGCCACTCGGACAGCTACCTGCAGGGTCACCCCAACATGAACACCGTGCCCGGTGTGGATATGAGCACCGGCAGCCTGGGCCAGGGCGTTTCCGCTGCGGCGGGCATGGCGCTGGCCGCCAAGCAGATGGGCAGCGACATCAACGTCTACACCCTGCTGGGCGACGGCGAGATCGACGAAGGCCAGTGCTGGGAAGCCTTCATGTTCGCCAACCACTACAAGCTGGATAACCTGTGCATCATGATCGACGTCAACGGCCTGCAGATCGACGGTACCACCCGCCAGGTCATGAACTCCGAGCCGCTGGACCGCAAGATGGATGCCTTCGGGTTCAACACCATCGTCTGCAACGGCAACTCCTTTGCCGAGCTGGAGCAGGCCTTCAAGATGTTCGACCTTTCCCACGGCAGCGGCAAGCCCACCTGCTTCCTGCTGCGCACCATCAAGGGTCAGGGCGTAAGTTACATGCAGAACGCTGTGGAATGGCACGGCAAGGCTCCCAACGACGAGGAATACGAAAAAGCGATGGAGGAGCTGCGCGCAGCCCACGAATCGCTGGAAAAGGAGATCGAGCTCAACAATGGCTGAGATGAAAAAAATTGCTACCCGCGTGAGCTACGGCAACACGCTGGTGGAACTGGCCCGTCAGGGCGCCGACAATCTGGTCGTATTTGATGCCGACCTCGCTGCCGCTACCAAGACGGAAATTTTCCGCAACGAATACCCCGACCGCCACTTTGACTGCGGCATTGCCGAGCAGAACATGATCGGCGTCGCCGCCGGCATGAGCACCATGGGCTATGTGCCTTTTGTGTCCAGCTTTGCGATGTTCGCCGCCGGACGTGCCTTTGAGCAGATCCGCAACACGGTGGGCTACCCCCACCTGAACGTGAAGATCGCCGCCACCCACGCCGGTCTGTCGGTGGGTGAGGACGGTGCTTCCCACCAGTGCTGCGAGGATATCGCCCTCATGCGTACCATCCCCGGCATGGTGATCCTGAGCCCCGCTGATGACGTGGAGGCCCGCGCCGCCGTCATCGCTGCCTACAACTACAACGGCCCCGTCTATCTGCGCTTCTCCCGCCTGGCCTCGCCGGTCTTCCATGACCCCGAGACCTACGAGTTCCAGATCGGCAAGGGCGAAAAGCTCACCGACGGCTACGACATCGCCGTCATCGCCACCGGCCTGATGACCAGCGAAGCGCTGCGCGCCGCTGTGCTGGCCAAGCGCCAGGGCATCAGCGTCCGCGTCATCAACATGCCCACCATCAAGCCGCTGGACGAGGACATCATCCTCACCGCCGCGCGGGAATGCCGCCGCATCCTCACCGTGGAGGAGCACAACGTCATCGGCGGCCTGGGCGAAGCGGTCTGCGGTGTGCTGAGCGAAAAGCTGCCCTGCTATGTCCGCCGCATGGGCGTGCAGGACCAGTTCGGTCACTCCGGCCCCGCCAACGAGGTGCTGCGTGACTACGGCCTCTCCGCCGAAGCCATCGCCGCCGCCGTGCGCGAGATCGTCCGTCCCGAACACGACGACAACCAGTAAAAAACAAGCATCCGCCCCGGGCGCCGTACAGCGCCCGGGGCGGTTTTTCTGTTTTATCCTGCCTTCCCCCGCAGTTTTCCACCGGGGAGACATTTTTTGTGGATAACTTTTACCCGGCCACCGCCGCGCCCAGGGCCTGGCAGGCAGCCAGGGCGTCTCCGTCGGGGGTACCGTTGCAGGTCACGCTGTCGGCGGCCAGCAGGGCGCCGCTGCTGCGGCAGGTTTCCTCCCATTCCTGCATCCACTCGCCGTTGCCCCAGCCGTAGGAGCCGAACAGCCCCACCCGCTTGCCGCCCAGTTTGCCCGCGCAGGCGGCAAACATGGGTTCAAACTCGTTTTCCTCCAGCTGCTCGCAGCCCATGGCCGGGCAGCCGAAGGCCACCCCGTCCAGGGTTTCCAGCTGCGCCGCGTCAAAGTCGGCGGCGGTCACCAGCTGCACGTCGGCTCCCGCCGCCCGTGCCCC
>UQZO01000024.1 GCA_900545545.1 uncultured Subdoligranulum sp.
CAATGTGGCGCAGGGTGGGCAGGTCCTCCACCGGGAAAAATCCCCGGTAGGCCAGGGCGCTGTAAAGGCCCGGCGCCGTATGGCCTTTGGAGAGCACGAACCGGTCCCGGTCCTCCCATTTGGGGTTGGCGGGGTCGATGCGCATTTCCTTGTTGTAGAGGTAGGCGAACAGCTCGGCCGCCGAAAGGCTGCCGCCGGGATGCCCGGCCTTGGCGCCGTGGGTGGATTCGATTACGCCCATGCGCACCTTGCAGGCTGCAATCTGCAGCTTCAAGCGTTCTTCCTTTGTCATATTACTCACCAAACACCTTTACATAGTCGGCTTTGAACTTCTCAATGCCGGAATCGGTCAGCGGATGATGGAGCATCTGCTCAATGACCTTGTAGGGCACCGTGGCAATGTCGGCACCGGCCAGGGCGCAGTCGGTCACGTGGATGGGGTTGCGCACGCTGGCGGCGATGATCTGGGTCTCGATGTCGGGGTAGTTGAGGAACATATCGTGGATGGTCTCGATGAGCTCGATGCCGCGCTGGGAAATGTCATCCAGACGTCCCAGGAAGGGGCTGACGTAGGTGGCACCGGCGCGGGCGGCCAGCAGCGCCTGGTTGGCGCTGAAGATCAGGGTGCAGTTGGTGGGGATGCCCTTGGCGGAGAGCGCTTTGATGGCCTTGAGGCCCTCGGCAGTCATGGGAATCTTGACGACCATGTGCTTGGGGTCCAGGGCGTAGATGGCTTCGCCTTCTTTCACCATGGTCTCGGCGTCGGTGGTGGTGGCTTTTACCTCGCCGCTGATGGGGCCGTCCACGATGGTGGCGATCTCGGCCAGGGTCTCGGCGTAGTCGCGGCCTTCCTTGGCAATCAGGCTGGGGTTGGTGGTGACGCCGGCGATAACGCCCATGTCGTTGGCGGCGCGGATCTCGTCCACGTTGGCGGTATCAATAAAGAATTTCATGCTGCTGCACTCCTTACTTCTTCTGTCCGTAATAGGCGTTGGGGCCGTGTTTGCGCATATAATGTTTGTCCTGCAGGTACTGGGGGGCCGGGGCGGCGCTGGGGTCTACCTGGCGGGTCAGCAGGGCCATCTTGGCCACCTCTTCCAGCACCACGGCGTGGTAGACGGCCTGGGCCGCATCCTTGCCCCAGGTGAAGGGGCCGTGGCTGTGGCAGATGACGCCCGGCACGGCCACCGGGTCAATACCCCGGTCAGTGAAAGTCTCAATGATGATTTTGCCGGTGTTCTTCTCGTAATCCTCGTCCAGCTCCTCCTTCGTCAGGTGACGGGCGCAGGGCACGGCACCGTAGAAGTAGTCGGCGTGGGTGGTGCCGTAGCAGGGGATATCCCGCCCGGCCTGGGCCCATGCCACCGCGTAGGGGCTGTGGGTATGTACGATGCCGCCCAGGCTGGGGAAGGCCTTGTACAGCTCCAGGTGGGTTTTGGTATCGCTGGAGGGGTTGAGATCGCCCTCCACCCGGTTGCCGTCCAGGTCCAGCACCACGAGGTTTCCCGGCGTCAGTTCGTCGTATTCCACGCCGGAGGGCTTGATGACCACAAGGCCCTTCTCCCGGTCGATGCCCGACACATTGCCCCAGGTATAGGTCACGAGGTTGCGGCGGGGCAATTCCATATTGGCCTCGTAGACCTGTTTGCGCAGTTCTTCCAGCATAGTATACCTCACTTCAGTTTCCAGGCAAGGTCGGCCAGGAACAGGTCATGCTCCAGCGCCTCAGGGGTGGTATCCTTGCCGATGTGAACGAACTCAATGCCCATCATGTTGGCCCAGTCGTGCATCTGTTCGGCGGTGACGTCGTAGCTCAGCACCGTGTGGTGGGCGCCGCCTGCGGTGATCCAGCACTCCACGCCGGTGGTCAGGTCGGGCAGGGCCTTCCACATAACGCGGGCAACCGGCAGGTTGGGCATGGGCAGAATGGGCTTCACGCACTCGATATCCTGGCAGATCAGGCGCAGGCGGCCGCCCATATCAATGAGGCTGACCACAATGGCCTTGCCGGGCTTGCCCTCAAACACCAGACGGGCGGGGTCTTTCTCGTTCATGCCGATGCCCAGGTGATGGGTCTCGATGCGGGGGCGCTCCGCCGCGCAGCAGGGGCAGACTTCCAGCATGTGGGCGCCCAGGCTGTACTCGGCACCGGGGGCCAGGTTGTAGGTGTAGTCCTCCATGAAGAGGGAGCAGCCGTTGCCGCCCTCACCCATGGCTTTCATAATGGCGGTCATGGCGGCAACTTTCCAGTCGCCCTCGCCGCCGTAGCCGTAGCCCTGGGCCATCAGGTGCTGGCTGGCCAGGCCGGGCAGCTGTTCCATGCCGTACAGGTCCTGGAAGGTGTTGGAGAAAGCCTTGCAGCCTTCGGCGTCCAGCATCTTCTTGATGGCGATTTCCTCCCGGGCCTGGTAGCGGATGGCGTCGATGTTGTCGGTGGCAACGTCGTAGTTGGCGCGGTAGACTTCCATCAGCTCGTCGATCTCGGCGTCGGTGACTTCGTTCATCACCTTCACCAGGTCGCCCACGGCCCAGGTGTTCACCTGCCAGCCCAGCTTGGCCTGCACTTCCACCTTGTCGCCCTCGGTGACCGCCACTTCACGCATGTTGTCGCCAAAGCGCATGACTTTCAGCTCGCGGGAGACGGCCACGCCCACGGCGGTGCGCATCCAGCGGCCCAGACGCTTCTGGACTTCCTCATCCTGCCAGTAGCCGGCAATGATCTTGCGGGGCATCCGCAGCCGGGCGGCGATGAACCCGTGCTCGCGGTCGCCGTGGGCGGCCTGGTTCAGGTTCATGAAGTCCATGTCGATCTCCTCGTTGGGGATCTCGCGGTTGTACTGGGTGGCAAAGTGGCAGTAGGGCTTCTGCAGGTCCACAAAGCCGTTGATCCACATCTTACTGGGGCTGAAGGTATGGCACCAGGTGATGATGCCTGCGCAGTGGGGGTCATAGTTGGCTTCCCGCACCACGTCGGCAATTTCCTTGTTGGTCTTGGCGGTGACCTTGTACACGATCTTGCAGGGCAGATTGCCGGAGGCGTTCAGCACCTCGGTCATCTCGGCGGCACGGTTGGCCACGGTTTCCAGCACTTCGGGGCCGTACAGGAACTGACCGCCCACCACAAACCAGAATTCATAGTCTTGCATACGTATGGTAAATACCTCCTCAGAAATGTTCAACGGCGGCGCGTTCAGCGTGCAGCGCAGCCTTGTATCGTTCCAAAAATGCGGTAAAGCCGCGCACGTCCTCCTCCTGGGGGGCCAGGGTGGAGCCGGGGGCATCGGCAAAGATCTTTTGCTGCAGGTAGTCGGCCAGGTTCAGCGTGCAGCCTTCCAGCACGGCCAGGCGGTACCCGGCCAGCAGCGCCATGCCGTAGGGGCCGCCCTCACCGGCGGTCTCCATTACGGTGACGGGGGCCTGGGCCGCCGCCGCCAGATACCGCTGGGCGACGCCGGGGGTCTTGAAGAGGCCGCCGTGGCCCAGCAGACGGTCCACCGCTACCTTTTCGTCCTGCAGAATGTCCAGCCCGATCTTGAGGGTGGACATGGCCGAGTAGATGTTGGCGCGCATGAGGTTGGCCAGCGAGAAATCGCTGCCCGCCGTGCGCAGCAGCATCGGGTGGCCCGCGTCGAAGTGGGTCACGCCTTCGCCGGAATAGTAGTTCACCGGCACCACGTCGCCGCAGTCCGGCGCGCCTTCCAGCGAGGCGTTGAAGAGCAGCGGGAACAGCTGGGAGGCGGGCATCTTGGCCCCGCACAGGGCGGCTACCTGACCGAAGAGGTTCACCCAGGCGTTCAGGTCGCTGGTGCAGTTGTTGCAGTGGACCATGGCCACCGGGGCGCCGTCCGGCGTGGTGACCAGGTCAATTTCGGGGTAAACGTTCTGCAGCGGCTTTTCCAGCACCACCATGGCAAAGATGGAGGTGCCCGCGCTCACGTTGCCGGTGCGCTTGGCCACCGTGTTGGTGGCGGCCATGCCGGTACCGGCGTCGCCCTCGGGCGGGCAGACCGGCGCACCGGGGGTCAGTGTGCCGGTGGGGTCCAGCAATCTGGCGCCCGCCTCGGTCAGGGTCCCGGCGTCCTGCCCGGCACAGAGCACCTTGGGCAGCAGGTCCCGCAGATGGTAGGGCAGCTTCGCCTCGTCCAGCAGCTCGTCAAAGCTGGCGGTCATGGCGGCGTCGTAGTCGCAGGTATCGCTGTCGATGGGGAAGATGCCCGCCGCATCGCCGATGCCCAGCACCTTCCGGCCGGTGAGCTGCCAGTGCACGTAGCCTGCCAGCGTGGTCAAAAAGTCAATATCCTTCACATGGTCCTCGCCGTTGAGGATGGCCTGGTAAAGGTGGGCCACGCTCCAGCGCTGGGGAATGTTGAAGTGGAACCGCTCGGTCAGCGCATCGGCCGCGGGGCCGGTGGTGGTGTTGCGCCAGGTGCGGAACGCCGCCAGCTGGTTGCCGTCCTTGTCAAAGGGCAGGTAACCGTGCATCATGGCCGAAACGCCCAGGGCGCCCACCGTGGTCAGCGGTTCGCCGCAGGTGTTCCGGTAGTCCTCGGCCAGGTTGCGGTAGGCATCCTGGATGCCGTCCCAGACTTCCTCCAGCGGGTAGGTCCAGTACCCGTCCTCAAAATGATTTTCCCAGTCGTGAGCGCCGCTGGCCAGCACCGAACCGTCGGGGCCTGCCAGCACGGCCTTGATGCGGGTGGAACCCAGCTCAATGCCCAACGCAGTGGATTTTTGTTCAAATTTGTTCATGAGATCACCGCCTGTGAGATGTATGTTGTGGAAACGATTGACAGCGCCGCAGGCGCCATTTACAATACAAAGTAAGGATAGAAAGGAGTGTGGGGGCGTGCGTGCCGTTTTCGACAAGGAAGAGCTGCTGGTGCTGCTGCGGGACTTTTACGAGCTGACCGGCCTGCGCACCGTCGTGTTTGACGAGTGGGGGATGGACATTCTCTCCTATCCCCAGGAGCTGCCCACCTATTGCCGGCTCATCCGCGACACCCCCGCGGGACAAATGGGCTGCCGCCTGTGTGACCAGAAAGCCTGCCGCCAGGCCCAGCGGGAACGCAAGACGCTGGTGTACCCCTGCCACGCGGGGCTGATCGAAGCCATCACCCCCATCCAGGTGGACGATGTCATCGTGGGGTATCTGCTGCTCAGCCATATTGTGCAGGGCGCCGATGAGGAAGCGGAATGGCAGCGGGCCCGCCAGCTCTGCGAAGGGTTCGGCATCCCGGAAAAGACGCTGTACGAAGCCTACTGCCAGCTGCCGCGCACGCCCTACAGCATTCTGCGGGCAGCCTGCGATCTGCTGTCGCTGTCGGCCCAGGCGCTATGCCAGGTGCATATGGCCCGGCTGGTACCCGGCAGCCCCCAGGAGACCCTCAACCGGTTTTTGTCGGACCATCTGGCCGAGGACCTTTCCAGCGAGCGGATCTGTGCCGCGTTGGGCATGGGGCGCACCGCGCTGTACAAGTTCTCCAAGGAAACCTACGGCTGCGGCATCAACGAATATGTACGCCGCCTGCGCATCCAGCGGGCCATGAATCTGCTGATTACAACCAACCTCACCAACGGCGAGATCTGCCAGCAGATCGGCATGGCGGATTACAACTATTTCTTCCGGGTTTTCCGCGCCGAAACCGGCTTTACGCCCCAGGCGTACCGGCGGCAGTTTGCGGTGCGAGAGTAAGGTTCCCGTACTGTCTTTATCATACCGCCGGCAGCCCCTGCGCGTATAGTAACGATTGTTCGATTTACTGGATTTTTGTTCGCGGCCCGGTGGCCGCCGGTTATAAAAGGATTTTTTCTGCCGAACAAAAAGGCGGGCACCTCGGTGCCCGCCTTTTTGGCTGTTATGCGGCGGGCACGGCCCGGTGGGAGAGAAGAGGGCGGGCTGCCCGCGGGATTACTTGTTCTTTTCCTTGATGTGGGCAAAGACGCTCTGCAACACGATGAAGAAGCACAGCAGCGCCGCCGTCAGGATGTTGGGCCAGGAGCTGGCCAGTTTGCCGTTGGCTTTGACGATGGTGGAGATGGTACCGTTGATCAGCACGCCGAAGAAGGAGCCGATCACGTTGCCCACGCCGCCGGTGAGCAGCGTGCCGCCGATGACCGAGGAGGCGATGGCGTCCATCTCCATGCCGGTGGCCTGGCTGACGCTGGCGGAGGTGGTGTTCAGGCAGTAGCAGATACCGCCGATGGAGCACAGGAAGGAGCAGAGCACATGGGCCTTCAGCCGGGTGCGCTTGACGTCCAGGCCCATCATGGCGGCGGACTGTTCGCTGCCGCCCACGGCGTAGAGGGAGCGGCCGAACCGGGTGTAGCGCAGCACCAGGAAGATGACCACCAGCACGAGGAGGGCCACCACCACGCCGATGCGGATGTAGGGCATGACCATCTTGCCGCTCTTGTTGACTACGCCGCCGAAGGGCAGGTAGATACGGTAGTTGGCCCAGTTGTAGAAGGTTTCGCTCACATCCTGGGTGATGGAGAGCTGGTTGGTGGAGATGACGGCCGTCATGCCGCGGGCGAAGAACATGCCCGCCATGGTGACGATGAAGGGCTGGATGCGCAGGTGGTCCACGCAAAAGCCCTGCACCAGGCCGAAGACCAGACCGACGACCAGTACGATGAGGCACATGAGCCAGGCGTTGATCTTCCATTCGCCCATGCCGTAGGCCAGCAGCATGCAGTCCAGCGCCACCAGGGAGCCCACGGAAATATCAATGCCGCCGGTGAGCATCACGCAGCTCATGGCTAATTAGATGTAATAAAAGTGGAGAAAGGAAAAGCACAATCCAGACGGAACCGGTGGTGCAGTCAAGAAATATTGTGGAAACACAAGATTTCCGCTATAATGGGTGCAGAATACTCAATGATGGAAAGAGAGGCAGGAAGCCTATGCACATTAGCTATCAGCCACTATGGAACACCTTGAAAGAGCGCGGCATGAGAAAAGAGGACTTGCGGCTTGCCGCCGGTCTGACCACCAACATGATTGCTAACATGGGTAAGGGCGAGCATATTAGCATGAAAACGCTGCTGCGTATCTGCGAAGCCCTGAATTGTGGCATTTTAGATGTGATTGAGTTGGAAGTAGATGGGGCTAATCAAAGTAAAGAATAAAACAAAGATCTATGAGGAGGTTATATATATGCAATACGGACCAAATCCGAATGCAATTTATCCGAATGAGGCAATTAAGAGTGTGTGCTTTATTAAAAATGTTATTACCCGCCCCAATATCATAGTGGGCGAATATTCTTACTATGATGACATAAATGGCGCAGAAAGATTTGAAGAACACGTAACGCATCATTACGAATTCCTCGGTGATAAATTGATTATAGGTAAATTTTGTGCTATAGCTAAGGGAATAGAGTTTGTAATGAACGGTGCAAATCATCGAATGTGCAGCGTTACTACCTATCCTTTTAATATTATGGGATTATGGGCGGTGGCTGGGAACAGTTCACTCCGACTTTGGCGGACTTACCGCTAAAGGGTGATACCGTGGTTGGAAATGATGTCTGGATTGGGCAAAATGTTACTGTAATGCCGGGTGTGAATACCGGAGATGGTGCAATTATAGCTGCAAATTCTGTTGTAACAAAAGACATTCCCGCCTACTGTATTGCCGGTGGAAATCCTTGCAAAATAATAAAAAGACGCTTTGATGATGAGCTTATTGCATACTTGCAAGAAATAAAATGGTGGGACTGGTCACCAGAGAAAATATTCGCAAATCTCAAGGCGTTATGCAGCGGTGACTTGGAACAGATCCGCAACATAATCGAGGTGTAATTTTGTTGGAATTGATGTTTTGATGGTGGAAATAAATGAGTCAACACATAACAGTAATAGAGTATAGTCCCTTATGGAAAAACAGGTATAAAGAAGAGTCTTTGCTGATTAGAAATATTCTTGCGGATAATTGCATAGCAATTTACCACATTGGAAGCACCTCTGTGGAAGGTTTAGCCGCTAAACCAATTATTGATATTATGGCAGTTGTCAGAAGTCTTGAGAGAGTGGATATTGATGCAGAAAAGTTTTCCGACATAGGTTATGAATATCTTGGAGAATTTGGCATAGAGGGTAGACGCTATCTTCGCAAAGGTGGTGATGAGCGAACCCATCAAATTCATATTTTCCAGGCAGACGACTGGAATAATATCGGGCGTCACCTTGCTTTTCGTGATTATATGCGTACCCATGAAAAGGAGCGAGAAGAATACGCAAAAATAAAAACAGAACTTGCAAAGAAATTTCCGTATGATATTGATGGATATTGTGACGGAAAAGAGAATTTTGTGCGTGAAATTGAAAAACTGGCGTTCTCTCAATTTGATGGTACATGGGATAAAATGTATATCGCCGCAAGGAAAGTACAACAGGAAAGAGTAATTTCTCCATTGATTGAAGCCGGAAGTGTTTCCGCTACAATTTTTACCGAAAAAGAAAATATCTACGTCGGCGTTTGCATTGATACTGCTTGCTCATTGGGAATGTGTGCAGAAAGAAATGCGATTGCCAACATGATTACAAACGGAGAAAATTATATTCGCCGTGTTATAGCGATTGATCGGAATGGAAACGCTATCCCACCTTGCGGTGCGTGTCGGGAATTTATGACACAACTCATGCCAGAGAATTATCATTCTATTGAAATTATGTTGGACTATGAGAACAAAAAAATAGTCACATTGGGGGATATTACTTCCAACTGGTGGATATAAAGAAGCATGGATATGAATGAATATAGCTATGTCACATTAAGACAAATACCAGAATTAAAAGAAACCGCCGCTGCATGGTTTCATGCCAAATGGGGCGTACCGCAAGAAGCCTATCTTGAATGTATGGAATCCTACCTGAAAAATGAAACGGAATACGGCTGGTATCTTTGCTTAGATGGCGAGCTTATTATAGGTGGTCTGGGTGTAATAGAAAATGATTTTCACAATAGAAAAGACCTTTCGCCAAATGTATGTGCATTATATACGGAAGAGAATTATCGCTGTCGGGGAATTGCGGGACAGTTACTTGACATGGTTGTAAAAGATATGATATCTAAAGGAATTGCCCCACTTTATTTGATTACAGACCATACAAGTTTTTATGAAAAATATGGCTGGGAATTCTTGTGTATGGTTCAGGGTAATAATGAGCCGGACATGACAAGAATGTACATTCACAAATAACTACAACAAAGAAGCTGCCGTTGTAGGAACACCTGTTCCCACAACGGCAATTTTTATTTCCACGGTCTGCGCCGGAAGTTGATACCGGAATTTTTAATCAGCGGCGATCTTTTGAACAGCCTTTTCAGGGTTATCCTTTCCTCGTCTGTGAGCCGCTTGTATTTCAGCTGGAATGCCTTGCAGAAGATTTCCAGAAATTCCTGTACTCTATCGCCGGTGGATTGCATGGCCTTTCGGACTTCCTTTATCAGTTCATCGGCGGGCGTGGTATCCGGCGCACTCTCCATGTCGTTCTCATGGGCTTTCCGTATATCGTGGAGAATGGCGTCCCATGTTTTGTGTGTCACATGGCAGAAAAAAATCTTCTTCCTCTATCTGACCAGCTTCCAGAATTTTCAGGGAACGGTCTGCGGCGGCTTCGGGATGTTCTTCCAGTATCATTGCTCGGACAGCGGCCAGCGCACTATTGATGTCATGGAACCGCATGGTAGCCATTCCATCCACATAGATTTCTGCGTCAGCCATCAGCTCCGCAAATTTTTCATGGGACATCATCTCGCACAGCAGGCGGGTATTGATCCGTCCGCTTTTCAGAAGCGCCACGGCTTCATCGGTCAAATGCAGTTCGGACAGCGGGGTGTTGATCTGCTCCCGGTTTTCTGTCCGGCAGAACAGATAGTCAATGGACACCTCATAAAAGTCTGCCAGTGTGATAAGGTTGCCGTGATTGATTTCCTTATTTCGGTTTTCTTCATTCCGAAACCACCTGCTCCATAAATTGCAGGCGGGCGTACTGCTCGTATTCCTGGGCTTCCAGGCGGAAGCGGTTCAGGTAGTTCTGCTGTTCGGTCCCGCTCTCGATCTTCTCCTTGACTTCGCTCAGCACGTCCATCAGGGTGTTTTTGGTCACCGGCTTCAGCAGGTACCGCTCCACCCCCCAGGTCGATGGCCTTGCGGGCGTAGTCGAAATCGTCGTACCCCAACAGGATGATGATTTTCATGTGGGGGAATTCCCGCAGCACGATCTTGCTCAGTTCCAGCCCGTCCATAAAGGGCATCCGGATGTCGGTGATCAGCACGTCGGGCTTGACCTGGCGCAGCAGGGGCAGCGCCATCTCGCCGTCCCCGGCTTCGCCCGCAAACTCATACCCCACCTGGTTCCACAGCACGGTGTCGCGCAGTGTTTCCCGGATGGTGCTCTCATCCTCAACCAAAAAGACCCGCAGCATAAATTTTTGTTCCTTCCTGCCCACGGCGCCGCCCCGGTATGGCAACGACGCACAAAAACCACTGACAAATACCGATTTTTCTGTAAAAAACAGAAATGCTTTCGAGGCGATTATAGGTCAACTCGTCAGTTGTGTCAAGATACTTTGCAGAAGTGGGCGCGGCGGGAAAGGCACACCGCAGGCGATGGGGACAAAAGAAACACCCGGCCGCGGGGCCGGGTGTTTCTTACGGTTCAGCGTTTGCCAAGAACAAAACTCAGGATATCCAGTACCGCTTCCACGATCAGCGATACGGCGATGAAGGTCCACAGCACCGTGGTGGTGGTAAAGGGGTTGAAAACGATCAGTGCGCCAAAAATCAGCGTCAGCGCCGCGCCGATCATGGCGATATACCAGTACCGCTGGCCCAGCCGCAGGGCGTCCACCGCCCATTGCAGTTTGTTCAGCCCGTTGGCCAGCGTCAGCACGCCGTACACCACCGTCAGGATGGGGAAGGTGACCACAAACCATTCCCACCGGAAGATGCAGAACAGGCCCGCCAGCATAAAAAGCAGGCCGGTCACCAGGCCGCCGCCCTGGGCGGCGGCTTCGGGATCGCTGCGAAAGTATCCCACCAGCCGGATGGCCCCCAATGCCACCAGCACCACGCCCAGGGCGATGAGCACGGCGGAAGTGAAGCCGATGGGGTTGATGAGAAGCAGCGCGCCGATGAGGATCTCGCCGATACAGACGATGAGATTCATGGCATTGCGGTCAATGGAATGGCGGATGTTTTTCATGGATGGTCCCTCCCCGTATTGGTATGGGACGGTACAGCCAATTTTATACCGTCCGGTTCCCTTACCGTACCATAGGGCGCCGGTACGGTGCAACGGACAAAAAACAGCATTTGTCCAGACACGGGGCGGGATTTGGCAAAAACCGGCGGTTCACACCTGCAGGGCGCGGCCGATCTTGCGGTACTCACTGGGGCTGCAGCCGGCCGTCTGGCGGAAACACCGGGAGAAATAGTTCACATCCAGAAATCCGCAGTGCTGGGCTACCGTCTGGATCTGCAGCCGGGTGTTCAGCAACAGGTCCGCCGCCAGCCGCATCCGTTCCTGCAGGATGAATTCGCTCAGGGTCTGGCCGGTTTCCTTTTTAAAGCGGGTGGAAAAATAGCTGGCGTTGCACCCCAGGGCGGCGGCCACCGTGCGCAGGCTCAGCCCCTCGGCCAGGTGCTGGCGCACATACAGCATGGCCATCTGTACCGGTTTCGAGAAGCCGTCGGCGCTGTGGTGCTGTACCAGCAGGCAGTACTGGTCGGCCATTTCAAGCACAAGCTGCCGGAAGGCTGCTGTGGTGAGCAGCTGCTCGATGCGGGCGGCAAAGGTACGGGAAAGATCGTCCAGATAGATGGGATGCACCCCGCCCTGCTGGGCAGCCTTGCGCAGCACGGTGTTCAGCACGATGCAGTAGTTTTTGATGTTGCGCACCGGGTCTGCCAGCCGGGGCTCCACCGCCATATTTGTGTCGATGCCGTGCAGCAGCTGGCGTATCCGGGTGCGGTCTCCCTCGGCCACCGCCCGCAGCAGGTCGTCCTCCAGCTGATAGCGGTTTTCCAGCCGCTGCATGGCGGCGGGCAGGTCGGCCTCCCGGGAGGCGGCGGAAAAGGATGCCGAGGCGATCTCCTCGTTCAGGCTGATGGGCCGCACCTGGACTTGTCGGCCGCAGAGTGTTTCACACAGGCAGTAGACGAGGGCGTAAAAGGAACTGTTGTCGGCGATCTGGGGCAGGGGGGCGTAAAACTCCTCCAGCAGATGGGCCCGGGCCGGGGGCAGGTCGTGGCGCTCGGCAGTTTCCAGAATCTGCCGCGCCGAAGGCCGCATCGAGAGATAGGGCCCCACCACCATGCAGCGCGGCGCGTCGGGCAGCAGGAAAAACAGGTAATGCAGATAAAAACAGTCGGTCACGTGGTAGACGGCGCCCGCCTCCATGTGGGGGAAAAACACCCGGCACCCCGCAAACACCGAAGGCTCCACCCCCAGCTGCCGCCGCAGCCCGGCGTCGATTTCCAGATCGCCTTCGGCGGGCAGGGAAAATTCCCGGCTGCCGATGCCGGATTTTTGGAGCACTTGCAGAAAAAACGCGAACTCATTTGAGCAAATCATACAAAAAACGCCTTTCCGACACCGATGTGACGATGGGCCGCATCTGCGACCGTTCCCGCACCACCGCCCACGGCAAGTTCAAGCCCTGGCTGCTGCGTATGTGCGGCCCGGTGGCCATTGCCTCCTTCCTGGTTTACCAGAGCGGCCTGGCAGGCCTGCCCATGGGGGCCAAGATCGCCTACCTCTTCGTGACCTACATCCTGTGGGGCTCGGTGTTCTACACCGCCATCAACATCCCCTACGGTTCCATGGCTTCCGCCGTATCGGAGGAGCCCGATGACCGTCAGTCCCTCTCCACCTTCCGCACCATGGGCGGTACCCTGGCGGGCGTCGTCATCGGCGTGGGCCTGCCCCTCATCGCCTATCAGAAGGTGGACGGCGTCGAGACGCTGATCGGCACCCGCGTCACCATTGCCGCCGGTGTGTTCTCGGTGCTGGCTGGGCCTGGGCATGTTCTCCATGGTGTCCTGGGCGCTCATCACCGACGTCATCGACTACTCCGAGCTCAAGAGCGGCCGCCGCGAGGACGGCACCGTCTATGCGCTGTACTCCTTCGCCCGCAAGCTGGGCCAGGCGGCTTCCGCCGGTCTGACCGGTCTGCTGCTGGAACTCATCGGCTACTCTGCCGCCACCCGCACCGATCCCGTCGTGCAGGAAGGGCTGTTCAACATCTCGGTGCTGGTACCGGCGCTGGGCTTTGCACTGCTGGCCGCGATCCTGTGGTTCTGGTATCCGCTGCATAAAAAGCAGGTGGATGCGAACGTCCTCGCCCTGAAGAAAAAGCACGCTTCCGAAGCATAATCCACAAGGAGGTATTTTGTATGCGGAATATCGTCAACATCAACCATAAATGGGCCTTCCGCAAAGGGGCGGCCCTGCCCGAAACCTTCCCCGCAGACTGGGACATCGTCAACCTGCCCCACTCCTGGAACAACATCGACGGCCAGGACGGCGGCAACGACTACTGGCGCGGAACCGGCGTCTATGTGCAGAAACTGCTCCGCGCCGATCTGCCCGAGGCCGAAGCCTACTTCCTGGAGATCAACGGCGCCAACTCCTCGGCGGAGGTCTACCTGAACGGCGAAAAGCTGGCCCACCATGACGGCGGCTACTCCACCTGGCGGGGGGAACTCACCGGCGCCCTGCAGGAGGAAAACCTGCTGGTCATCACGGTGGACAACGCCCCCAACGACCGTGTTTATCCCCAGTCTGCCGACTTCACCTTCTACGGCGGCCTCTACCGGGATGTGAATATCCTCTGCGTGCCCGCCACCCACTTTGACCTTTCCTACTACGGCGGCTGCGGCCTGCACCTGACCCCCGATGTCAGCGGCAAGGTGACGGTGGAGCGCTGGCTCTCCGGCCCCACCGAAGGCACCACCGTGCGGTATACCATCTGCAACGGGGAAGGGGAGACGGTAGCCGAAACCAGCAGCGACGCCGCCCGGGTAGAACTGCAGGTGGAGCAGGTGCACCTGTGGCACGGCCGCAAGGACCCCTACCTCTACACCCTCACCGCCGAACTGCTGCGGGACGGCACGGTGCTGGATACCGTCAGCCGCTGCTTCGGTTTCCGCAGCTACAAGATCGACCCCGACAAGGGTTTCTTCCTCAACGGCGAAAGCTACCCGCTGCACGGTGTGTCCCGCCATCAGGACGGCTGGCATAAGGGCAACGCCATCACCAAAGAGGACCATATCCGCGATATGGACCTGATCTGCGAGGTGGGCGCCAATACCATCCGCCTGGCCCACTACCAGCACGACCAGTTCTTCTATGACCTGTGCGACGAGCACGGCATGGTGGTCTGGGCCGAGATCCCCTACATCTCCCAGCACATGTCCACCGGCCGGGAAAACACCCTCAGCCAGATGCGGGAACTCATTGTGCAGAACCATCACCATGCTTCCATCGTGGTCTGGGGCCTGAGCAACGAGATCACCATGAAGGGCGACAAGGACCCCGATCTGCTGGAAAACCACCACGAGCTCAACGATCTGTGCCACACCATGGACCCCACCCGTCCCACGGTCATGGCGGTGGTCAGCATGTGCCCCACCGACAGCCCCTATCTGGAAATCCCCGACGTCGTCTCCTATAACCACTACTTCGGCTGGTACGGCGGCGATACCGACATGAACGGCCCCTGGTTCGACAAGTTCCATGCCCAGCATCCCACGCTGCCCATCGGCTGCAGCGAGTACGGCTGCGAGGCGCTGAACTGGCATTCCGATACCCCCCAGCAGGGCGACTACACCGAGGAATACCAGGCCCACTACCATGAGGAGCTGATCAAACAGCTGTTCACCCGCCCCTACCTCTGGGCTACCCATGTGTGGAACATGTTTGACTTCGGCGCCGACGCCCGCAACGAGGGCGGCGAGAACGGCCAGAACCACAAGGGCCTGGTCACCATCGACCGCAAGTATAAAAAGGATGCCTTCTACGCCTACAAGGCCTGGCTGTCCGACGATCCCTTCGTCCACCTGTGCGGCAAGCGGTTTGTGAACCACACCGGCGATACCGTCAAGGTCACCGTCTACTCCAACCAGCCCGAAGTGGAGCTGTTTGCCGATGGTGTTTCCCTGGGCGTGCAGCGTGCCGAGGACCACTTCTTCCGCTTCACGGTGCCCAACCAGGGCGTGACCCAGCTGGAAGCCGTGGCCGGTGACTGCCGCGACAGCAGCGTGATCTGCCATGTGGATACCCCCGACGACAGCTACCGCCTCAAGGAGCGCGGCGCCATCCTCAACTGGTTCGATGTCACCGAGAAGGAGGGCTTCTTCTCCCTGAATGACCAGATCCGCGATATTATGGAAGCCCCCGCAGGCAAGCAGATCATTCTGGACCTGCTGGCTTCGGTAGGCATGGGCGGCAGCGGTGAACCCGACGAAAACTTTGCCAGAATGATCGGCGGCTTCACGGTGCTGCGGCTCTCGGGCCTGGTGGGCACCCTGGGTGAAAACAAGCTGACCAAAGAGCGCTTGCTGGAGATCAACGCTCAGCTCAACCAGGTCGCCCGTCCGTAACCATTTTCTCTCCTCTGGGAGTCTCTCTCTTCCATCCAACCAATACGCCGCCTTTCGTATGGTGCGAAAGGCGGCGTGTTGGTGTTTTTATGGAAAAGCTGCCTGCATTGCCTTGGCCGGTGCAGGGGGGCTGTTTGAATAAAAATATACAATTTGGATAATAATATGATAATATACAAACTGAAATTAGCGCATCGGCTTGACGCATCGCCCCGGAAAGCCTACAATAAACAAGGCCGCGTCTGTACCATGGCCTATGCACCATTCCGGAGGAACCCTTCATGATTGTTTATTTCACCGGCACCGGCAACAGCCGTTATTGTGCCGAGTTTCTGGCCGACCGCCTGGGCGACCGCTGTGTGGACGCCTTCCACTACATCCGCGACGGTGCCGCCGCCGAGCTGGTATCCCACAAACCCTGGATTTTTGTGTCCCCCACCTATAGCTGGCAGCTGCCCCGGGTCTTTGCGGCCATGATCCGCAGCGGACACTTTGCCGGCAACCGTGATGCCTATTTCCTCATGACCTGCGGCAGCGATGTGGGCAACCCGGTGCCCAAAAAC
The DNA here is from genome assembly GCA_900545545.1 of uncultured Subdoligranulum sp. Taxonomy (GTDB): domain Bacteria; phylum Bacillota; class Clostridia; order Oscillospirales; family Ruminococcaceae; genus Gemmiger. Next base: position 16,178 of record UQZO01000024.1, read on the forward strand.
CGCGCCCTCTGTGCCGAAAAACACCTGGTGTACCGCGGCACCCTGCCCGTCGTCATGCCGGAAAACTATATCGCCATGTTCAACGCGCCCCAGCCCGCGGAGGCCCGCGCCATCATCGAGGCCGCCCGCCCCACGCTGGAGAAGGCGGCCCGGATCATTGCCGCCCGGCGGGACTTTCCGGTGCTGAAAACCGGTGCCCTGGATGCAGTCAAATCCGGGCTGGTCAACGCGGCGTTCTATCGCTTCCAGGTCAAGGCCAAAGCCTTTACCGTATCGGATGCCTGCATTGCCTGCGGCAAATGTGTGGCGCTCTGCCCGCTGGGCAATGTGCGGCTGCAGGGGGGCCGCCCGGTCTGGTCCGACCACTGCACCCACTGCATGGCCTGCATCTGCGGCTGCCCGGCCAAAGCCATCGAATACGGGCGCATCAGCCGCGGCAAACCGCGCTACCAGTGCCCGCCCTATGAGGAATAAGTAAAAATGGAGCTACCGCCTCTGTGTGAGGCGGTGTTTTTATTGTGAAAAAAAGAAATGGACGATACATTCGGCATACATTGAAATAAATATTTCTTTGTCTTGCTTGAAACGGCTTCAGAAGGCAAATTTTTGTGAAAGACGACAAAAATGACGTTGAATAGGTCGCTAAAGGTTGAATTCTTTTTAGACTTGCGTTATAATTACCTAAATTAGGCGCCTATTGCCGGGCGCTTGATTGTTTACTGTGATAATACAACGGAAATTATATTCTATAATTATGTAGAAAGAAAACCGTTGTTAATGGCTCAAGAAAATGAGGGCGGCCATTGAAGGACGTCCGTATCCGTTTTCGCTTCCCTTTGTGCACGGCGGCGATGGAAAGCGTAGAGGTAAGGTGCCGAAAATTCCAAGTCGGATAATGGCTTGTGCTCATAGATGTAAATTATCGTTTTAATTAAAGGAGAGAAAACGATGCAAAAAGTACGAACGAAAGGGTTGTGGGCAGCATTGCTCACCATCGCCATGCTGCTCTCGTTAGCCATGCCTGCGCAGGCGGCTGTGCCTGCAGGAGCCTCCCAGGTGGTTGACTCCGATTCCATGTACAGCTACCGCGACGGCCAGGGCGCATTGGCGGACAGCAACGAGAATGCCGGTCGTATTTGGACAGACAAATCTGTGTTTACGGGCGATTATACGATGACCTCTGATAAGGATGCAGAGGACCCCGTCAAAGATGTTACTGTAAATATGGATTCGAAAGGCGCAAACTTCCTGGTGGCGCTGTCTGCGTTGTCCTCGACGCAGGCAACTTCGACGAGCCAGACTGCGGGCCCGATGGACATTATACTGGTTCTGGACCGCTCGGGTTCGATGGATGATGAACTTTCCAGCAGCAATACATATCGGCCTACTTATAATGTAAGTGAAGGTTTTTGGGCCCCTACTTACTATGCTTTGGTGAATGGGCAATATGTTAGCATCAGGAGAGTTACGAGCTGGGGCAGCTTTGACCATTGGGAACTCAACGGTCAAGAAGTGGAGCCGATGCGGAACGCTGGAGATACCGGCAGCGGCCGCATTCAGTTCTATACATACCAGCGCGAAAGCATCACCAAAGAAGATGCCATGAAGGAGGCAGTTGGAAGCTTTATCGATGTTGTGGCTGCTGCCAACAAAAATGCCGACGGCACCGCGAAGCCTTCGGAAAAGCAGCATCGGATTGCGGTGGTTTCTTATGCAAATTCTGCCAGTATTGACAGTGACTTTACCAATGTTACGGATACGACCGCAGGGACCCTGAAACAAGAAGTCAATAATCTGTGGATGAACGGCGGCACCTATGCCAATGAGGGCATGGAGGCGGCGCAGGTTGTCATGGATGGTGGCACCTATGAAGATAGGCCTTATACTTATAATGGTGCGCGCAAGGATGCCAACAAGGTCATCATCTATTTCACTGACGGTGAGCCGGGCAGCGGTGGAGACACGGATCCCGAGGTTGCAGGTCCGGCGCTTAATACCGCTAATGAGCTGAAGAACAATTCCGGGGTAACCATTTACAGCATCGGTGTAATGAATGGCGCAGACCCCAGCAATACGACGGATAGAATGAATGCCTACATGAACGGTATTTCCAGCAACTATCCGAAGGCTATTTGGGAAACCACAACCGATTATTGGGGGGACGAATCCTATAATAGAGAGCCGGTTTTGGGTGATCGTGTCCCCGAGGATCAGCAGTACTACTTTGCCACCCAGAACTCTGACGAACTGAGCCAGATTTTTGAGGATATTTTTAACGAACAGAATGAGGCAAATGATCCGACCCTTGTTGAGGGCGGTGACGCGTCACAATCCGGCTACATTACCTTCGTTGACCCCCTTGGCGACTTTATGGAAGTCAAAGGGTTTGAGGCGGTTGTATTCAACGGAAAGCAGTACAACAATGTATCCGAGAAGACGGATGATATCAAGAAGGTAACTACCTATACCTTCGAGTCCGACAATATCGACAGCGGCAATCACAATGATACGACGCTGGAAAGCCTTATCATCGAAGTACAGCATAGCGCAGACCTGCAGACCGGGGATGTTGTAACGGTCAAAATTCCGGCCTCGTTGATTCCGGTTCGCCAGTATACGGTCACAACGGTTGACAACAGTACGAGTCTGGACCTTGTCAAGAAGATGCCGATCCGTGTCTTCTACAGTGTCGGTCTGAAGGATGAGATCAGCAATCTGTACGCTGGTACGGCCAGCGCTGACCAGGCCAAAGAAGCTCAGGAAGCCCTCGAAGCCAATGGCACAAAGGATTCTGTAAGTGGTGACTACCTGTTCTATTCCAACAAGTACACCAGTGGTGCCAACGGCGACACAACCGTAACCTTCCAGCCGAATACGACCAACGATTTCTACTATTTCACAAAGAATACTGAGCTGTTCGCGGACGAAAACGGTACCGCATACACAGGTTCTCAGCCGACGGGTACCCTGTATTATCAGCATACCTATTACACGAAAACGGGAACCACCACGCAGAGCACGACGGAATATCTGCCTATCGACTGCAATGTGTATGACAACAGCCACTTTACGCAGGAAAATGGCAAATGGTATGTCCTGGCCGATACGCCCAAGTATGATCGTTCTGCGCACTATGTAATGCAAAAAGGTTCGAACAATACGGGCACGGCGGCCAATGTCGTTACCCCGAGCTGGGATCAAGACTCTGCAAATATGACTGTGACGGTTGCCCTGGGCAACAACGGCCGTATCACCGCGCCGGCTCCGACGCCTGATCCGGTTACGATCAGCGGCAATACCGGCATCAAGGTGCAGAAGACGGTCACCGGTGCGGATACCGATGCCGATTTCGCCTTCAAACTCACGCTGACGAGTGCGAAGGATGCAGAAGATAAAGATATTACCGGCGGCGTCTTTACGGATGCGGATGCAACGACGGCCTTCCCCTCTGACGGTATGACGCTCACGCTCAGTGATGCCTTCCGGAAGGACACGCCGCAGACGGGTACCTTTGATGCGATTACCTTCACGAAAGCAGGTACCTATACCTTCATCGTGGACGAGACTACCGAAACGCCCAGCCCGGCCAATGGCTGGACCTACGACGACAACACGCACACCGTGAGCGTTGTGGTTACCAAGTCGACGACCGAAAACAAGCTGCAAGCAACGGTTCAATATGATGGCACTGCATCGGCGGCCAGCTTTACCAATAAGTACACCGCTGCACCGGTTACGCAGAATGACAGCCAGCTCTTCCAGGTTGTGAAGAATCTGGTCGGCCGTACTTGGGATGAAAATCTGGATAAGGACCAGTATACCTTTACCCTGACGGCGCAGGACGGTGCACCGGTACCGAGCGAAAGGACCGTAACGGCAACCGGCGACGGCGAGGTGGTGACCTTCCCGGCTATCACCTTTAACAATCCGGGAACCTACACGTACGAAATCAAGGAAAATACGTTCAACGTCCAGGGCGTCACTGGGGATGGCAATACTGCGACCGTGACTGTCACCGTGGCAGACAACGGAAACGGCAGCCTGGAAATTACCGATACGACTTATGTCAACACGGTGTCGGCCGAAGTCAAAGACGAGGCTGTCTTCACCAATACCTACGCCGCTTCCGGTGTGTTGGACGGTGCAACCAACCTCAAGGTTACCAAGGTTCTTAATGGCCGCGAGTGGCAGCAGGGGGACAGCTTCCAGTTCACCCTGACTACCGGTGACAACATCACGAAGGAAGCTGTGGATAACGGCACTGTGACGATGCCGTCCGCGAAGATTACCATCGACAACACGAGCAGCAACCACCAGAACGCGTTCGGAAATATCACCTTTACTGAGGCGGGCAGCTATTGCTTTAAAGTCACCGAGACGGCGGGCAGCTTGCCGAATATGACCTATGACACCGAGCCTCAGTACCTGTTCATCCAGGTGGATGATGAATACAAGAACGGCACGCTGACAGTTGCGGTGGAAGACGGCAGCGATGATTTGACCTTCACGAATACCTACACTGAGCCGGTTGCCGAAAACAGCGATCCCATCAGCCTGCATGGTACCAAGGTGTTGAACGGTCGTCAGCTCAAGAAGGCGGAGTTCTACTTCAATGTGACGCCGCTCAAGGGAGCCCCCGTGGGTGACAGCTACGAAACCGCCAACCCGAATGGTGTTTCCGGCAGCGATGTCGGCGATATCGTTCTGCTCAACAACATCGTCTATACGGAGGCCGATCTGGAAGGTGCCGCTTCCAAGGACTTCCAGTACGTCATCACCGAGGATGTGCCGAGTGCGGCAAGTGCCGGTGCGGGCATGACCTACGATAATACGGCGTACCTCGTGACGGTCACTGTGACCAAAGCGGATGGCAAGCTGACAGCAGCTACCCCCAAGATCGAAGCGGGTACCTGGAATGAAGGTACCTTTACCAAGGAAAAAGATGTAGATGAGATCGTCTTCACCAATACGTACAGCCCTGATGAGGTTGTGCTTTCTGGTGCGGACAATCTGACGGTGACCAAGCAGCTGGTTGGCCGTGATGAGTGGACGCAGGAAGACACGTACGAGTTTACCCTGGCCGCTGGCGATGAAGCCACGGCTACGGCTGTGCAGGACGGCGATGTTATCCTGCCGGTAACGACGGTCACGATCGACAGCAGTGCTGCTGAGCATCAGGCCAGCTTCAGCGATATTACCTTCAAGCAGGCCGGCAACTACGTTTTTACTGTCAGCGAGGTAAAGGGCAACGTCACTGGCGTTACCTATGACCCCGATTCCACCCGCCGGATTTATGTCAAGGTAGAAGACCGCAGTGGTGCTCTGTTTGCAACTTTGGATAATGGCACCGAGGATCTGACCTTTACCAACACCTATAACCCGACCGAGGCCAAGCTGGATGGTGCGGGCAATCTGACCGTTACCAAGAATCTGGAAGGCCGCGAAATGACCGATTCGGATGTCTTTGAGTTCCTGCTGGCGGCTGGCGATGAGGAAACCCTCAACGCGATCGCTGCTGAGGATATCGTGATGCCGAATCCCACCAAACTGGAGATCACCGGCGCGACTGAAAATCATCAGGCGAGCTTCGGCGATATCACCTTCAAGAAGGCCGGCACCTATACCTTTGAGGTTTCCGAGCTGGCAACCAATATCCCCGGCGTGGTCAATGACCCGGATAACACCCGCGTGGTGACCGTGTCTGTTACGGATACCAATGGTCTGCTGAGCGCTGCGCTCGTGAAAGACCAGAGCGATAGCCTGACCTTCACGAACACCTATCATGCGACCGAGACCACTCTTCCCGGTGCAACCAACCTGGCTGTGACCAAGGTGCTGACCGGCCGTCCCCAGGACGCCTGGCTTGATACCGACAGCTTCAGCTTCCTGCTGAGAGCCTCCGGCAATACTGCCGACGAGGTGCGCAACGGCAGCATCGTGATGCCGACCAACGCAGGCGGCATCGTCATCGACAGCAAGACGCCGGACCATACGGCAAGCTTCGGTGATATCACCTTCACGAAAGCCGGTACTTACACCTTCGAAGTGGTTGAGATGGCTACCAGCATTCCCGGCGTGACCAATGACCCGGATGATACCCGTTCTCTGACCGTATCTGTCACGGATACCAACGGTGTGCTGAGTGCCAAACTGGTGGAGGAACAGAGCGAGAGCCTTACCTTTACCAACACCTACAAGACGAAAGAAACCGTTATCGGCGGCGAAGGCGATGCCAGCCTGACCGTGACTAAGAACTTCATCGGCCGTGATTGGACCGACGATGACAGCTTCAGCTTTACGCTGACCGCGGCGAACGAGGATGCCGAGACGGTTTTGTCCGAGGCGGAAACCATCACCATCAGCAAAGCCAGCGCCGACCACAAGGCAGCCTTTACGGCGCTGACCTTCCAGAAGGCCGCTACGTACGTATTTACTGTGCAGGAAGTTGTACCTGACGGTGTGGATAAGAATAACACCCTGAACGGCATTACCTATGATAGTGAGCCTCGCACCTTGACCATCAATGTGACGGACAATGGCGATGGTTCGATGACTGCTGCGGTGGATGCCGCCCACAGTGAACCGCTGGTCTTTACCAATACCTACGATGCAAACTTCCCGGATAATCCGGAAGGCAACAGTCTGGCTCAGGTCCCGGTCCGCAAGGAAATCAGCGGTGATCGCAATGCCATGCTGGAGGGTGAAAGCTATGACTTCACCATTACGCCCGATACGGACAAGACGACCGTGGATGATGCGCTTATCCCCACAGCAGACAATGCTACGCTCACTCTGAACGCCAGCAAGCCGGAAGATCTGTTCAGCATTGACTTCAGTGAATTGCATGATAAGGCCGAGGCATTGTTGAGCCGTGCACAGAGCGGCGATGAAGAGACCGAGGAAGTCGAGCAGCCGGAAGAGGAACCGAAAGACGAAGCGACTGAAACGGAAAACGAGGAAAGCACTGTTTCGAATGAAGAGGTGGTAGGCGTTGCCAAACTGGCTGCCGCTACCGCAGAGACGGCACAGCCTGATGTGGACGAGCCGGAAACGACGCCCACGGAACCCGACGAGAAAACTGATGCGGTACAGGCAATGCCGAATATCGCGACAATGAGCCTTGCTGAGATTCAGAACCTGGATGCAGAGCAGGCAGCTACGTTGCTGGAACAGATCTGTGGTGATTACTACTATACCGTATCCGAAAGCACCAAGCAGGAGGATATGCGCGGTGGTATGACCAAGGATCAGTCGGTCTATCAGGTCAAGATCACCCTGCGCGATAAGGGCGATGGCACTTTGGAGCTGAGCAAGCCCGAAATCACCAAGATCGTTGACAACAGCGGCAATGCCATTGCGGCAGACAAGCAGACCAAGGTAGAAAAGGCCCTCTTTACCAACGTGTACACGCTGGCCAACAGCGAAACCACGGCAACCATCAGCGGTACCAAGGTGCTGAATGGCCGTGAACTGAAGGAAGGCGAATTTACCTTCTATCTGATGGATGCTAATGGGGAAGTGGTTCAGGAGACCACCAACCGTGCGGATGGCAGCTTCTCCTTCGACCTGACCTACACCAAGGATCAGGCCGGTGATTACTTCGGCTACACGGTAAAAGAAGTCCGCGGCACCGACAGCACCATTACCTACGATGGATCGGTATTTGCGGTCCAAGTGCATGTGGTGGACGATGGTAACGGTACGCTGAGTGCTGAAGTTGCCCTGCTGAATGGCGAGATTGAATTCAACAACACTTACACGAAACCGCAGGAAGAAACTACGACACCTACTGCAACGCCCAAGCCGACTCCGGCACCCACCAGTACGCCGGAACCGCAGGCTGCGCCTTCCATCATTCCGCAGACAGGGGATAGCTTCCCGTATATGCTGCTTGTGGTGATTGCCTGTGCAGCGGTTGTGGGGCTGTGTGTGACTTTCTACGTGAAAAAACGTAAGGAACGTTGATGCCGGAAAACCCTGATCAGGTATTCAGACACAAAGTAAGGCTGAGCCTTACATAACAATGAGGTCCGTCCCCCAAAAAGAAAATGGGGAGATGGACCTCATTGCGTTTCAACGCAAAGAAAACCGTCCCGGGCGTAATCGCTCCGGGACGGTTTTTCTTTGTAAAGAATATAAAAATCTGAGGCTGTGATATTTTGCCCTGAATCCCGCGGCAAATATCCGATGCCAAGTGCTGCAGTGCTGAGAGCGGAAGACGCGAACCTCTGGGCAAGTGCGGGACGAAGGATGTGCTTTTCTCAGAATCAGTTCAAACTGTTTGCTGTGCGGCTTTGGCCGGGTTTACGTGGATCATGACATGCTTCACTTCGGGGAAGGCTTCCTCTACGTCGGCGTGGACCTGTTCGGCCACATCGTGGGCTTCCCGCAGTGTCTTGTCGCCGTTTACCTCAATCTCCAGGTCGATGTAGACCTTGTTGCCGAACATCCGGGTGTGCAAAAGGTCCACCCCTTCCACGCCGGGGCGGGCGTCGATGTACCGGCGCAGTTTGGCCTCGTACTCCTCGCCGCAGGAGGTATCCAGCAGCTTGGTGATGGCGTCATTCAAAATATCATAGGACACCTTGAGGATGAACAGGCAGATGACGACGCTGGCCACCGAGTCCAGTACCGGGAACGCCAGCATGGCGCCGCCGATGCCGATGAGGGAACCGATGGAGGAGAAGGCGTCCGACCGGTGATGCCAGGCGTCCGCCAGGAAGGCCGAGGAGTTGATGAGCAGGGCATAGTGCCGTGTGTACCAGTACATGGCCTCCTTGCCCACGATGGAGATAATGGCGGCAGCCAGGGCGATGGGCCCGGGCACCGTCAGGGTCTGGTAATCGCCCGAGAAGATGGTTTGCAGCCCGGCCTTGCCGATGCCCAGGCCGGTAAGCAGCAGCACGATGCCCAGCAGCAGGGAAGCGATGCATTCCAGCCGTTCGTGGCCGTAGGGGTGTTCTTCGTCCGAGTCCTTTTTGGAAATTTTGACGCCCACCCAGGCGATGAGGGTGGTCAGCACGTCGGAGAAGGAGTGGACCGCGTCCGAGATCATGGCGCTGGAATGGCCGGTGACGCCGGCAAACAGCTTGAAGCCGGAGAGCACCGCGTTGCCGAGCACGCTGACCAAGGACAGTTTGCGGATGACGACCGCCTCATCCAGCGGTGTCGTTTTGCTTTGGGTTGCCATACAAGAAACCTCCTGTTGCGGCCGGGGAAAACCCCGGCGGTGTGTGATTCTCTTGTGTGCACCTTACCGAGAGCGTTGTTCCAAAAGTCCCAAAAAAGTATAGAAAAAGGCACCTGTGGAACATACAACTGTCCCACAGATGCCGTAAGTTCATCTGCTGCCGCCGCGGCGGCCCGGCCCCATGCCCCGGTGGAGGGCATCGCCTGCTCAGTTTGTACTGGAGATCTCGCACCCCGATGGGGGGATGTAATGCAGTGCAAAGAGTTCTAGTATTATACCCCATCCTATGCCGTCCGGCAAGGGGCGGTGCACCCCGGTGCCCGCCAGTTGTAAATTTTTGCGGATTTGGCGCTATTCTGCCGAAAATGGGCCCCAAATCCCCGGTGGTGCCCTTGCGGGCTTTCCCCCCGGCTGGTATACTGAAGCCAGGATGAAAAGGCGGCGGAAAATCCCCTGCTCCGCCGCCGCAGCTTTCAAACCGAAAGGAGGAACCCCCTATGCTCTGTCCCCAATGTGGAAAACCCGTCGAAGACGGTGCCGTGACCTGCCCGTACTGCGGTGCAGCCCTGCAGCAGAACCCCCGGCAGGAACAATCCACCCCCTGTCTCTTATACACATCTCCGAGCCCACGAGACCGTACTAGATCTCGT
>UQZO01000025.1 GCA_900545545.1 uncultured Subdoligranulum sp.
AAGTTCGCGCCGGAAAAACCGTCGTCGGTGTACCAGCGCAGATTGGTAAAGCCGTTCTGTTTTGCGTAGGTTTCGAGTATCCTTTTTTGGAAAGCGATTTGTCAAGGGTGTTTTTTACCCAAAAACACGTGTGAGACAACGAAGCGAGTAACACGAATGTTCCGTCTATAATCTGCAATATACCGAGGATAAAAAAGTGGTTCCTTTCGCCTCGAACCGGGCATCCCCCTGGTGGGCTTTTGCCACGGCCCGGATGGAGCTAAGGCCCACGCCGGGTGCGCCCGCACGCTTGCTGGAGAGAAATTTCCCGTCCTCCTGCCGCGCCTGCCCGCCAAAGCTGTTGTCCATGGTGATGGTCAGGACGCCGTACTCCAGGGAGCTGTTCAGCCGGATAAATTTCTTGCCCCCGGCCATGCGCCCACAGGCTTCCACCCCGTTTTCCAGCAAATTGGCGAACACGACGCACAGGGCGCGGTCATCCAGGTTTTCGTTCTGCGCGGGGACCGTCAGCCGGGCGGTAAAGGCAATGCCCTCCCTCTTACAGCGGGAGGCGTAGTGAGACACCACCGCGTTGACGGTGGGGTTTTCGCAGTAGTTCCTGGGTGCGGCGGGGATGTCCTGGATCAGTTTAGAGAGATAGGCGGCCAGCCTGGGGTTCTCGTCTCCAGCCATGGCCTGGATCGCGGTCAGATGGTGGCGCAGGTCGTGGCGCATCTGCCTGGTCTGTTCGGCGGTCTCCATGAGGAGCTGGCCGCGCTTGCTCTGCTCCGAGGTCTGTATCTCCAGAAGTTCTTTATCAAACATCAACTGCTGCTCCAGAGCTACCTGCCTGCGCAGACTCTCCAGGGATTGCAGCAGGACATAGTAGGTCACCATCACGCAGATCAGCAGACTGACCCGGAAAAAGAGAAATTCCCAGCGTTCCGCGCTGTCCTGCCGGTAGGCGTTGGTGAACAGAATGGTCATCACGGTGAGCAGACCCGGCACCAGCCAGATCACCCGCCACAACCTGGGGGCATCGGTCTGGTAGATCTGTCGCATGGACGGTCCACACACCCGAAAAAGCAGCGGCAGGGAGATTGCGCCTAAGAGCAAGGCGCACACGCTGCTCTCCCAGCTCTGGGAGAGGGTGGAAAACAGCCGGACGGTCAGGAAGGACGAAATGCCCCGGATCAGCAGCAGGTAGTCCACCGTGAGGATAAAAACTGAGAGCAGCCGGAAAAAGTCCAGCCGGGAGCAGCAAAGGTAGATCCCAAAGCCGAGGAAGGAAAACAGAATTTCCAGACCGCGAAAGCCGATACCATTGGCAATGCAGGCAGCGGCCGCCGCCGCTTTGCACAGGACATTGCAGAGCATCAGTACCAGCGCCGTCCTTCTGGAGCGCCAGGGAAAGTGCCAGAGCAAAGCCAGGGGCAGGACATGACCGGGCAGCGTGGTACAGAAAATATAAAATACCTGCTCCATCATCTATTCCCCCCTTGTCCGGGCAAACAGAAAGTCCTCATAGGCGCGCCTGGCCTTGGAACGGTTGGAGCGGCTGATGGGGACGTTTTTTCCATCAGCCATCTCGTAGCACTGATATTCCTCGTTGATCCCCCGGACAAAGGCCAGATTGACGCAGTAGCTTTTGTGAGGGCAGAAAAAGGGCTGCCCCTCCAGCTGGGGCAACAGGTCGGACAGCTTGCCATAGAGCTGGAGCGTGCCGCCGTCCCTGCGATACAGAAACACATGATGGGCTTTCTGCTCCAGATAGAACAGCTCCGAGAGCAAGAGCCTTTGCACCTCGCCGTTTTGCCGGATGGTCAGCCGGGGAGCGCTGTCCCTTTGCAGCTTCACCAGATGCAGCAGGTCGTTGATGTCTTTTTGCCGTACAGGCTTTTCCAAGTATTTCAGCACCGAAAGGCGGTAGCTCTCCAGGGTATGCTCGGTGCTGGTGGTGGTAAAGGCGATGGGGATGGCGTCGTCTGTCTCCCTGATTTTTTGCACCGCCTCCACGCCGGTCATGCCGTCCATATAAATATCCATCAGCAGCAGATCGAACCCGCCGGGGCGGAACGCTTCCAGCAGTTCCTCACTGCTGGCGAACTGGGCGCAAACGGTGGCAATGGGGGCCTGTTCCAGCAGGGTGAGCAGGGCTTCCCGTTCCTCCGGCAGATCGTCGCAAATGGCAAGTCGTAGTGGTTCCATGGTTTTTCTTCCTCCTGATTTCCTATTTTACACCCGATGCACAAAAATGTCAATTTGTCAAGTACCAGTTTTGCCGCGGGTTGCGGCATCTCTCGTACTGGAAAGAGGCACAAAAATCCCATAAAATATTTCTAATAGCGCAACGAGAGCGCCGCCGGAGAAAGGAGAGATCATGGTCAAAGCATACTTTACCGCCTGCGAGCAGGCGTTTCCAGCCAAACGCACCCAGCTGATGCGGCTCTCCCTGGCTCTGCGCCGGGGCGGAGTGGAGCACATGGAGCAGCTTTGCGCCATGCAGCGGGCGGGGCCGGAAAAGTTGTTGGAGATCCGCTCCATCGGGGAAAAGAGTCTGCCGCTGATTGCGACGGTCTGCGCCCGATATGAAGAAAATAAGACACCATCACAAGGGGGCGCCCCCTTGCGTCAGACAGGAACCTGTCTGACGCAGGAATGCCCTACTGCTTTAAGGAGGAAGGAAGATTGAAACAAAAATGGAAGCGGCCACTGGCGCTGCTCTTGTCAGTGGCCATGATGTTTTCCATGTCCGGTACACCTGTGTACGCTGCGGATATGGAAACAGGGGCTTCCGCTGTATGCCCCCATCATGTGCACGATGAGACCTGCGGTTATTCCGAGGGTACGCCTTGCACCCACGAACACACCGACGATTGTTACACCCTCGTGACCCAGTGTGTCCATGAGCATACGGCGGAGTGTTACAGCGACGGGATACTCCCTGCCGAGGGCGAAGAAAAAGCAGCCGACGCCTGTACCCATGTGTGCAACGAGGAAAGCGGCTGCATCACAAAGGAACTGAACTGTCCGCACGTCCACGATGAGACCTGCGGCTATTCCGAGGGAAGTCCCTGCACCTTTGACCCGTCGGACTGCGAACTCTGCAACCCGACGGACAGCGGCGAACCGGAAGGTCCGGCGGAATGTACCTGTGAGACCCTTTGCACCGAGGGGGTGGGCAACCTTAACTGCCCCGTCTGCACTCAGGATATTGCCGCCTGCCAAGGAGAGGCCCCGGCGGAATGTACCTGTGAGACCCTTTGCACGGCGGACAGTGTCAATCCTGACTGTCCCGTCTGTTCGGCGGAGGGTGCGGACCTGACCGCCTGCGCCGGAACCGTGGAAGAAGGAGACGCTGCGGAGGAAACGGATCCTGCCCAGAACCCCGCGGAACAGACCGTCACGGCCTGGGAGTGGATCGGGGCGGATAACCTTAACGAAGGCACCCTGCCTCTGACCGGCGCGGGCGAGGCAAACCCCGTGGACTTTGACACGGTGGTTACCATGCTGCCCACCGGCGTCACCGCCACGGTGGCGGGCAGCGAGGAACCTGCCGAGCTTGCCCTGACCTGGTCCTGCGAGGGCTTCCCCGCCCAGGCCACCGAGGGCGAGTACACCTTTACGGCTGCGCTGCCCGAGGGGTACGCCCTGTCCGCCGATGCGGCCGGCCTTACTGTGTCTGTCATCCTGGGCGGGGGCACGACGATGGTCGGCCTCAGAAGACCGCAAGGAGAGGGCATAGAGTCAAATCCCTATAACATCTACTATAAGGAGGAAATGTTCTGGTTCGCTGCGCTGGTCAACGGCACGCTGACCGACGGTACGGAGCAGAACTCCGCCGCCTGGGCCAAGGTGTGGAATTCCATCGACCTGGGTAACGAGCAATGGACCCCCATCGGCACCAAAGAGCATCCCTACACAGGCAGATTTACTGGCGTCGATCAATACAGCACAACAATCTCGGGCCTGCGCATCGACAACGCCACCAGTTATTCCGGCCTGTTTGGCTATCTCGGCAATGGAGCCGAAGTGGATATATTTACCGTCGAGGGCACCATCACAATCAACAGCTCGGATGTTTGTTATGTCGGCGGCGTGGCGGGCGCCTCGAAACAAGGCTCAGCGATTATGTGTGTGAACAGTAATGTTGACATCCAAATTGGCAGCGGTTTGACAGGTATCGCACACATCGGCGGCATCCTCGGCGATATCTACGACAATGGCACCCACCCCATAGTGAATCGGTGCATCAATGGAGGCAACATCACTGTAGGGGATAATACCAAAGCGGATCAGTTGGGTGGTATTGTCGGCTATGCCTGGATCGGTGATATTACAAACTGTGCCAACCTGGGCAAAGTCAGCGGAGGAAACCAGGACGTAGGCGGCATCATCGGCTATTGCAACAACAACGAAATCATAATCCGTAACTGCCTCAACGGCGTTGCGGTCAGCGGCAACCAATATGTGGGCGGCATCATCGGGCGTGACCCAACCCACCAGGCAGAAATACATTGGTGCTATTACATAGACGGAAACGACAGGGACGTGGGCAACGGCGACCAGAAACGGGCCGAAAAAGTGACCATGGAGCAGATCGCCTCCGGCTATGTGACCTATATGCTCAACGAGAAAAAAACCGCGTATACGTTCTGGCGTCAGACCCTGTCCCGGGATGCGTACCCGACGCTGGATTTGTCGCACAGCTTGGTTTATGAGGTCGATGGCAAGTACACCAATGATCCTACAGGCCATGTGCATGCATTTTCGGAGGATGGCTTCTGCGAGTGCGGTGAAAAACAGCCGGCTTTGCTTGTGGACGGCGTTTATCAGATCTCCAACGCCGGCCAGCTGCTCTGGTTTGCGAACTACATCAATTCCACGTATACCTACTCCGTCAACGGGAAGCTGATGAACGACATCACCATCCCCGATGGTTACAGCTGGACACCCATTGCCAACGCTGCCGCCCCTTACACTGGTACCTTTGACGGTGCGGGCCACACCATTGACAACCTGGTGGCCAACCAGCCGGGCGTATCTTACATGGGCTTTGTGGTATCCCTGAAGGGCACCATCAAAGACCTGACCCTGGGCAGTAGCTGCTCCGTCACCGGCAGAAATCGTACCGGCAGCATCTGCGGCATCAATGAGGGCACCATCACCAACTGCCATAACAATGGCAATGTCACCGGCGCCGAATATGTGGGCGGCATCTGCGGCGAAAACAATGGCATAGTCACCAACTGCGATAACACCGGAAGCGTCCGTGGCTCCAGTGAGCTGGTGGGCGGCATCTGCGGCCTCAGCTCCAATACTGTCAGCAACTGCCATAACGACGGCAATGTCACTGGAACCGGTGAATATGCAAATTATGTGGGTGGCGTCAGCGGCTACAATGGCGGAACCATCACCAACAGCTATAACACCGGCACGGTTAGGAGTGCCTACGAAAGTGTGGGCGGCGTCTGCGGCCAAAATTACAAGAGCATCTCCAATTGCTGGAACACCGGCGATATCTACGCTAAAAGTCGTGCAGGCGGCGTCTGCGGCTATAACGAGACCGGCACCAGCAGCGCGACCCTCACCAACTGCTATAACACCGGCGATGTCATCACCTCCTCGCGGGGGGATACGGGCGGCGTCTGCGCTGTTAACTCCAACGCGACCATCACCAACTGCTATAACACCGGCGCGGTCAGTGCTGCTTCAACGAGTTATGTGGGCGGTGTCTGCGGCAATAACACCAACACCGGTACCATCAACAACTGCTACTGGCTGGATACCGTTGTTTGCGACAGTGGCATTTACAGCGGCAACGCCGGCGAAGCCACCGCAAAATCCAGCGAGGCCTTTGCCAACGGCGAAGTGTGCTACCTGCTTAACGGGGGCAGCACCAGCTCCCCTGCCTGGCGGCAGAACGTGGACAAGGGTACAATAGATTCGCTGCCTGTGCCGGATTCCTCCCACAATGTCGTCTACCGCACCTATGAAAGCGACTGCGCATCTCTCGCTTACAGCAACACACAAGGCACAGATATGCCGACTTCTCATTATGGATATGACGAGAATGGTTTCTGCACCGTCTGCGGGGCGGGCGAGCCTACGAGCAAGAACGCAAGCGGTGCCTACGTGATTCGTACCGCCGGTAATCTGTTCTGGTTTGCGGCGCTGGTCAACGGCGACCGTGATGTCATCCTCCAGACACCGCAGGACAGCAATGCCAAAGCAGTGCTAGCGAACGACATCACCATCCCCGCCACCATCCCCTATGGCAGGGTTTGGGTGGCCATTGCGGCCAGCAAAACGTTCTCCTCCAGTGCTACCACGGTGGCAGATACCACCGACATCAGCTATGGCGGTACTTTTGACGGCCAGGGCCACACCATCTCCAACCTCTCGCTCGGTGTCAACAGCACATACAAAACCAACGGCATCTTCGGCGCAGTCACCGGCACCATCCGGAACCTGGGCGTCGTCGGTGTCAGCTTTAACAACAACGGCAGCTATGACGGCCGGTTTGGCGCGTTGTGCGGCCTGCTGCTGACGAACGGTACCATCGAGAATTGCTTTGTGCGCAATTCCACCGTCAAGAGTGAGAGCAAAATCGCCGGTGCGATTGCTGGCGCCAACTACGGCGGCAATATTGTCAACTGCTTTGAATACGGCAACACCATCACGGGCCACAGCCGTATCGGACACCTGGTTGGCGATAACCAGAACGATGCAAAAACCGGCACTTTGATCGGCACGGTCACCAACTGCTATTCGGACACGAAATTGGTGGGCACCCAGGTCGGCAACGCGACGGGCGACGTAAAGTCTACCAGCCAGTTCGCCTCCGGTGAAGTGACTTACCTGCTCAACGGCGCCAACCCCAGCGATACCAACGTCTGGCGTCAGAACCTGGACGACGGCACGGTGGATACGCTCCCTGTGCTGGACAGCAGCCACAAAGTTGTCTACGCGAAATATCTCTGCAATGGCAAAATCAGCGGCAAATATTCCAACTCCGTCACTGACCCGGAGCATCCTTACAGTGAAGACGGCTTCTGCACCGTATGTGGTCAGTACCAGCCTGCCGAGAAGAATGCGGATGTCTACGAAATTTCCAACGCAGGCCAGCTGTTCTGGTTCGCGGCTCTGGTCAACGGGGACGAGACCCATGCGGAATTCGACAGCCAGAACGCTGCGGCCAGCGCGAAGCTGATGAACGACATCACCATCCCCGATGGTTACAAATGGACGTCCATCGGCAGCCAGAGCGCTCCCTACACCGGCACCTTTGACGGTGCAAACTATACCATCGACGGCCTGAAGATCGAGGGCGGCAGAGCCCAGCATCAGGGCTTTGTGTCTTACCTGGGCGCGGGCGCCATCCAGAACCTGACCCTGGGCGAGAACGGCTCCGTCACCGGCGGCAAATATACCGGCGCAATCTGCGGCTGGAATGACGCCGGCACCATCACCGGCTGCACCAACAACGGTGCGGTCAACGGCAGCGGCGACCTGGGCGGCATCTGCGGCCACAATCTGGGCACCGTGGAAAGCTGCACCAACAACGGCAAGGTAACCAACAGCGGCGCGGAGACGGTGGGCGGTATCTGCGGTTACTCCCATACCTCCATCACCGGCTGCACCAACGACGGTGACATCGACGGCGGCGGCCAGAGACATGTGGGCGGCATCGTCGGCTATATTGATGACAGCGTCAATGGCGTCACCATCCAGGACTGCACCAACAGCGGTGCGGTCAACGGCGGTGACAGAACGGGCGGTATCTGCGGCTTCGCGGATGCCGGCATCACCGGCTGCACCAACGACGGTGCGGTCACCGGCAGCGACAGGGATACCGGCGGCGTCTGCGGCTCTGCCAACGGCGGTACGATTCAGGACTGCACCAACACAGGCACGGTCACCGGCCGCACCCAGAACACTGGTGGCGTCTGCGGCTATGCCAACTGCACTGTCACCGGCTGCTACAACACCGGCAGAGTGTCCACGGGCAAATATGTGGGCGGCGTCTGCGGCTATTCCGACGCAAACGCCTCCGTCACCAACTGCTATAACACCGGCAGCCTCTCCGCCGGACAATATACCGGCGGCGTCTGCGGCGGCAACGGCGGCGCCATCGCCAACTGCCATAACGCCGGCGCGACGGATTACGGCGTCTGCGGCAACAACAAGAGCAGTGACGAGAATTCCATCACCAACTGCTACTATCTGGATACCACCTGTTCCAGCGCCATCGGCGGCACCGGCAAAGGCACCGCCACCGCCAAAACCGACACGGCGTTCGCCTCCGGCGAGGTGACGTACCTGCTCAACGGCTCCACCAGTGAGGGCGACCTGGTCTGGTACCAGAACCTGGACAACGGAAAGGAAAAGGACAACGTTCCGGTGCTGGACAGCAGCCACGGCATCGTCTACCGCATTGAAGCGGACCCTGTGTTCTATAGCAATGACCCCAACAGCCAACCTCCTGTGATCATCAGCGTGGACATCACCTGGGGTGATCTCAGCTTTACTTACAGCGACGGCACCTGGAATCCGGACACCCACGAATATGACGGCGAGGGCTGGACGGTGGACAAGGAAGGCGGCAACACAGTGAAGGTGGAAAACAACGGCAACACGGCTGTCAGCGTTTCCTTTGCATACAATGCCACCGTGGACGGCATCACCGGCAGCTTCACCGACGGGGAGAACCCGGTTTCCGCCCCCGTGGCCCTGCCTGAAAATGGCAGCAGCACCGTTTATCTGATACTGGCCGGCAAACCGGAGCAAAATCTGGATCACGCCAAAATCGGCAGCGTGACCGTAACGATTGGAGGTGAGAGCGAATGAAGGGAAAGAAAATTTTGATTCCTGTGCTGCTTCTGATTACGTTGATTGCCATCGGCGTGACCATCTGGGCCTTGTGCTTCCGGGACACGGCCCCGGTGCTGGCTCCGGATTACGCCCCGGTGGAGGAGGAATCCAACGCCCAGGCCATTGAGGACGACAGCGGTGAAAAGCTGGAGGCTGAAGAAGGCGGCGGGGCGGTAAGCCTCACCTATTCCAATGAGGTCACCATCGACCTGTCCGATAAAGCGGCCAGCCTTGTGTTTGCCAATCCCGGCAAGTCGGTGCAGGACATGGTGGTGCAGATCGTCATTGACGATACCGTGATCGTCCAGTCCGGCACCTTAAAGCCGGGCAACCAGATCACCACCCTGAACCTGCTGGACGGGGCGGAAAAACAGCTCCAACCCGGCGGGTACGACGGAAAGTTTGTCGTTTTCTACTATGACCCCGACACCGGCGAAAAGGCCGTGGTCAACACCGAAATTCCCATCACCGTTACGGTGCAGGAATAAATGATTTTTACATGGAGGAAAAACCAATGAAAAAAATAATTGCAGTTGCGCTCGCTCTGACGATGACCCTGGGCATGAGCACCACCGCTCTGGCCGCCGGCAATGTGGACGGCGCCGGCGTAGGTTCACAGGATCCCATTGATGTCACCGCCAAATACAACGACGATGCCACGGAGCCTACCGTGTACAGCGTGGATCTCACATGGGAGGATATGACCTTTACTTACAACGAATCCGGCGCCAGAACCTGGGATCCGGACACCCACACCTATACGGATACCACCTCTGCCGGTTGGGATAAGGTCACCGCTGCGGTTACGGCCACCAACCACTCCAACGCCCAGGTTACGGTCAAATTCGATTATACCCCGCAGGGCGCTACCGGCGTGAACGCCTCCATGAGCAAGGACAGCTTCAAATTGGCTGCCGGTGTGGAAAATAAGCCTAACGAAGCTGCCACGGACAGCTCTATTCTGACGATTACCGGCACGCCCAACAACAGCGTTACCGCAGAGGGCGTCACCATCGGCACCGTCACGGTCACCATCGAGTAACAGCAAAGCTATCATAAAGGAGAGAATATCATGAACATGAAAAAATTGGTTTCCATGCTGGCTGTGGCCGCTCTGACCTGCACCATGGGTACTACCGCTTTTGCGGCAGATCAGGACGGCGTAAACACCGGCAGTTACTCCGCTGATGTCAAGGGTACCTATAATGCCGGCGGCTCCGGCGCTGTTGTATACAGCGTGGACATCGCCTGGACCGACATGAACTTTACTTATACCGGCGCCGGTGAAGGTACCTGGGACCCGGAGACCCACCAGTATAGCGGAAGCTCTGAGGGGGCCTGGACTGCCAGCAATGACTCCATCACCGTGACCAACCACTCTAACGCCGCAGTCAAGGCCACTGCTTCCTATCAGGCCGAAACCGGCTATGAGAGCACCACCATGAGCTTCGGCAACAACGAGGCCACGGTAGCTACCGCCGTGGGTACAGAAGTTGATTCGGCTCCCAGCGCCACCATCACCGTTACCCCCGGCGGAACCCTTGCCGAAAGCGCCGATGGCGGCAAGATTGGTACCATCACCGTAAGCATCGCTGCTGCGGAGTAATCAACAGCTTCAGTTGTCAAGGGGCAGGAAAAATCCGTCCCTTGACCTCTGATGTCCGGGCATTGGCTCAGCCAGTGTCCAGACATGAGAGAAAGGAGTGTGGTGTCGTTTTGGCGCAGCAAAAACATAGAAAAAATTGGGCTGTACCCGTTTTGGTGATAGTCTGCCTGCTGTGTCTGGCGATGATGGCCGCAGCTCTGGTATATACACAAAGCCCCGCACAGGGGGAATTTATCCCGCCGCCTTTTGAGGAATCGGCTGTGTCCGGTATCCCAGATGTGCCGGAAGAATTGGGCTGGCAGGAGCTGGACGCCCAGGCATTCCAGGTGGGGGTATGCGGGGCTGTCGTACTGGAAGGCAGCCAGGCCGACGTGTGGCTCACCAACCCGGAAGGAAATAACGTTTGGCTCAAGCTGCGGATTCTGGATGAAGATGGGGATGTTCTGGGTGAGACCGGACTGATCCGGCCCGGGGAATATGTGCAGTCCGTCACCTTTGACACGGTCCCGGCGCCCGGCACGGCGATTTCCATGAAGCTGATGGCCTATGAGCCGGAGACATACCATTCCGCCGGTGCTGTCACTCTGAATACCACGATACAATCAGGAGGTTGAGATGAAGAAACTGTTTCAGACTATTTTTGTGTCGGCGCTGTCTATCCTATTGTTTACGATGCCGGCATTTGCCGCCGCGCCGGAACCGGAGGAAATTCCGGTGGTGGCGCAATCTGTTCAGGAGACAGCATGGGCAGAAGCTACTGTCGTAGATGGTCAGGCCAGCGTCCAGCTGGAGGATGGCGTACAGGTTACGGTGAGCGGTGAGGCACTGGATGGATTGACCCTTGTGGTGTACCAGATCCCCCGCAGCGATGAACAGGCCTGGGCGTGGATGGAATCCTGCATGGAGAAATACGGGACCAATCTGTACCCCCTGGATCTGTTTTTTATGGACAGCCAGGGCGACCGGGTAGAAGTCCAGTCCGCTATTACCGTTACTGTGACCTACACGGGT
Source organism: uncultured Subdoligranulum sp. (assembly GCA_900545545.1). GTDB lineage: Bacteria > Bacillota > Clostridia > Oscillospirales > Ruminococcaceae > Gemmiger. Next base: position 11,471 of record UQZO01000025.1, read on the forward strand.
GACTATCAGGCCCCGGCAGTGTTCTATCTGGCTGAGAATGGTTCCGTAACAAAAATGGAATCTCAGGCAGAAGATACGGCGATCACTTTTATCACCAACCACAACAGCTATTATGTGCTGGCGAAAACAGAAGGGATCAATACGCCTGTAGAGCCGGATAAGCCGGACGAGGATGGCTCCGGCCAGCCCTCTGACGGGGACACATCCCAGCCCGGCGACACGTCTCAACCCGGTGACACGTCCCAGCCCGGCGACACGTCCCAGCCCGGCGACACGTCCCAGCCCGGCGACACGTCTCAACCCGGTGACACGTCTCAGTCCGGCGGTTCGTCTCCCCAGACAGGAGATGACGGACAGCCGTTGGTATGGTGGGCACTCCTGCTGGTGTCTGGCGGAGCCCTTTTGATGATCCTTTCCCGTGCCAAAAAACAAAATGAGAATTAATCCGCAAGGACTATCGTTGAAAACAGCTCGGGAATGCGTAGAAAGCCACTTAAGAGCTGCCATTATATTATAGAGAGGGAACGGTATACGATTTACCGTTCCCTCTCTTTGCTCTTTTTCTTTTGAAAAGTCTGCTGTCCTTTCTGCACTTGCCGCACCATCCTCCGCACGGCCTGCCGCTCCATATCTTCATGAAGCATCCGGGAAACAGCCTTTTTGCTGTCAAACATCAGCAGCGGGCTGTATTTCTCGCCATAAACCTGCTGTGCCCGGTTCTCCGCCTCCTGCTCCTTGCCGGGGCGGATGGCCTGTTTTGCTTCGTAGAGCTGCACCGGATCAACGCTCTGTGCCTGCTCCCGAAGCCCGGTATATTCAGTCAGGGCAGCATCCAACTCGGCAGAATATTTCTGTTCCTGTTCTTCCAACCGTTTCAAGCTCTGCTCCATGGCGGCAATGTCTTTAGGAAATTTATCGGCAGCATCTTCCTCTGTATATGACAGCGATGCCAGAAGCAGATTCTTTTCCGAACGCAGTTCCTCCAAATCCTCTGTCAGTGCCGCAATCTTAGCCGCCAGTTCCCGGTGCCGAAATACATGAACCGCAGAGAGCGCCTCTTTCTCGAAAAGCAGACTGCGGCGCTCCTTCGTCTTATCCCGAATGTCCTTTGCAAGCTGATTGTACTGTGCGAGAGCAGGGCGCAGCGTATTCAGCGAAGTGTTCAGACGCTCCTTGCCTTTGCGGAGATACCTCAGCTGATAGCAGAACAGCAGCAGATTTTTACGCAGATTCTCCATGGCAGCGGCAAGTGCCGGGATGGTATTTTTAACTGCCTGGGCCAGCTTTTTGACCTGTCCCCTCAGCTCCCGGAGCAGGGCATTGTCGGTCTTGATCTGCCGGTTCAGCTCGCACCGGTCAGAGATGATACCCTTTTTTTCCATGGCTCTGGCAACCACACCCTCATGGACCGTGGGCCGCTCCAGCAGACCACGCTCGGCATGGCTGCGGTGGTCGATGTGTTCCTCATGTCCGGTGCGCTCCAGATGGCGGTTTGCCACATCTGCCCATGCAGCCCGCCACAGAACAAGTTGCTCATCGCTGTTCCAGCGTTCCGTGATGGGATTTTGTCTGCCATATTTGGTACTTTTGGGATACTTGGATACCCGTTCATAATCCTGGGCCTGCGCTGCGGACGGGGCCATATACACCTTCTTTTTGCCTACCTTGTACTGGTACTGTTTCTCCCAGCCGTCGGCCTGCGCCTGTTTGAACTCGCCGGCGGTAAAGCCCCGTTCCTCGCCATCTTTGACACAGAGATATTCTTTCTCGGTCTTGTACTGCCATTTTCCCTTTTCATCCAGCGGGCGCACCGTCAGCAGGATATGGGCATGGGGATTGTGTCCGGGAGGATACGGGTCATGGATAGCAGCGTCGGCGCACATCCCGTCTGCCACAAACTGCTCCTTGATGAAATCTTGCAGAAGCTGGATTTGTTCCTCCCGGCTCAGTTCTATGGGCAGCGCCGCCACAAATTCACGGGCGAGACGACTGTCCTTTGCTGTTTCGGTTTCCTCCACGGCGTTCCACAGGGTTTCCCGATCCTGCCACTCTGCGGGGGCCGTGGCTGGCAGAAAAACCTGCCGCCACCCAAGGCCCTGTTTGCGGGTGTAGTCGTGCTGCACCCCGTCGTAATCGTTGAGCATCCGGGAACAGCTCAGATAGGCCGCAGCAGCCACAGCGGAGCGTCCGGCTCCACGGCTGACCATCTTGGCCTCCAAATGATAAATTGCCATTGTCTACCGTCCTTTCTGAAGGGCTACTGTGAAACGCAGCAGCCCTTCTTCTGTACTCGATTGCAACAGGTACGTCGTGAAATGCGACGTACCTCCAGCAGGGGTGGAACGATTCGTTACACCCCTGTATCTGTGTCAAGCTGCCGGTGGCAGGTTGACACAGGCAGGCGGCGAGATGGGGTGGCAATATACCACCCCATAAATAGGGGGCTTACAAAATGGAACTCCCTTGCCGACTGCATGGACAAGGCTGGCAGTTTGACAGAAATGCAGCCTTGTCCAGCGGCGTCCGCAGACGCCGCAATCCCCCTCGGAGAGCGCACGTGCCCGACCAACGGGAGGGCTACCACCGCCTGCTTTAGCAGGTGGTGAGTAAGTGCGCCCTTCGGGATAAAAAAGAGGAAGGCCCCCGGTTTCCCGGAGACCTCCCCGCCGTTTTCAATCGTGCCCTGCCAGCTTCCGCCGCAGGTATTCTTCCAGATTGTCAAGCCCTACCGCCTGTACTTCCGGCAGCACTTTTTCCAGTACAGCGCCCTCCTGAATGAGCCGCCTTGTCCGGGCTTTTCGCTCCTTCACCCGGTCCCGTGCCTGGGCTTCCTCCAAGCGGTGCTTCGCCTGCAACAGTTTCTTTTCTTCATCTGTCATGGATTTACCTCCGCTTCTGCCAGATCAGGTCATAGCCCAGCACATCGGCCAGCTCCACAACTTCCTTATAGCGGATAGATTCCCGCTGGAGCTTGGCCGACAGGTTGGAAACGCTGTCCGACCAGTCGTATTCCTCATGGAGCCGGTCAACTACCTCCTGCATGGTGTATCCCGTCCGGACGATCTGTGCCTTAATTTCGTTGCGTACCGTCATTATCAAAAATCCTCCTAAATTTACCTGATAAAAAAGCGAAGCAGGTATGCCCTCTGGCATAACCGCTTCGCTGTGTCGTGCAAAATCTCCTTGTCACCAAATCCGTTCAGAATTGCCGGTGTGATGTCCTGTCCATAAGCCGCACCTTCCGACTTTTCCGTTCCGTGTGACTTGGCTTGAAACCGTGCATTTTCCCATGATTCCATGTACCCGGTTCACCGGAGCGAGAAGCACGGTTTCGCAAAATGATTTCTTCCAACCGTCAAATACTTTTCGATTCCCACTTGCCTTGATTTAGCATGGGGATTTGACCGGTGATTCTGACTGCCATAGCCGCCGAATTGCTATAAAAGGGAGAACAAGGGTCAATCAAAGCGTACGTACGTACACGGTTCAGCGCCGCCATTCCTCCGGCACATCTTCCGGTACGTACGTACGCATCGAATCACCGGAAAACACTGATATATGATTTCTCACCAGCACCTCAATCCCCAAAAAGCCACGCACCCGCCGTCCGGCTGCGTTGGTCACATTGTTGCAGTATTCCAGATTGTAACGGCTCTGGCAGGCGATCAGGGCTTCGCTGAAGCTACGGGGTTTCAGGGCGGGCAGGTTGTTCTCGGTGCAGTAAATCTGGTATGCCTCGTACAGTTCTTTGGAGCTGGCAGATAGATCGGCTTTCAGGCGAACATACCCGTCAGAATCCAGAAAATCATAGACATTGTTGTTGTCCCGTTTGACTGATTCCCGGTTTTCTCTGGTGCGGTCACTTTCGGTGAACTTGAAGTTATTAGCGGCCAGCCGCTGCAATCCCTCAAAAGCCCACAGCAGAATACCCTCCACCTCGGCCTTCATCTTTTCGGCAAGGTCAGGATCATCCACACGGCCAGCCGGTTTTTCTTTCGTGGTCAGCACCAACTGGCGGCGGTAAAATCCGTCGCTCCGGTCAAACAGGGCCTGCAAATCTCCGTTGGAGAAGGCCAGCAGCCGGGCGCACATCCATCCCTGATAGCTCTGCTTGCCCTTGCGCTCCAAATCCATCTTGCCCTGGGCAGTGACGATGGATTTCACATAGTTGGTCTGGCGCAGGGCCTCCATTCGCATATCGTCATCTACGCACAGGAGGATATGTTCCAGGTCAGCACGGGCAAATCGGTTCTCGGATATTTTTCCGATGCTGCCGTCCTTCATGTTGGAACCGAACAAAGTTCCCAGCACAGCGCCGATTTGCGACTTGCCCTCGCCGCCGCCGCCCTTAATGACCATCATCCTTTGTCCCTTGTTGCTGGGAATCAGGCAGTAGCCGATATATTCCTGCAAGGTGGGGATGTCCTCCGGGTAGAGCAGACCATCCAGAAATTGCAGCCAGAGGACAGGTTGTGGAGCATTGGGGTTATAGGCCACCGGGAAACGGTTGCGGACGATTTTCGGCTTTCCCTTCGCAAAAGTTCCATTCAGAAAAAGCGTCCCGTTGGAAAAATGAATCCGATCCGGCTCCGGGGGAAAATCCTCCACCAGTGCTGCCAGTTTCATCAGCTCCACAATGTTGCTGATTTTGCGGGGAATGTTGCTGACCGCACAGCATTTCAGTTCCTCAAAAATCTCTCCCCGCAGGGGCAGTTCGTCGGTCACACGGCCTTCGGGCGTAAAAAAAGCCCCGTTTGTGAAGATGATCTTATGCGTCTGCAAGAACTCCTCACAAAACAGGGCTTCGTTGATGCTTTTGCCATCGAACCAGACGGGCATCCCGTCAAGCTGCGCTTTGTTTTTCATGGGCGCTATCCTCCTTTTTCAGCCTGTTCAGCCGTTCCTCCAAACCGGCAATCAGACCGTCCTTGTTCAGCATTTCTACGATTTTTACCCGCTGTTCCAGTTCGGCGGCAATGAGCAAATCCGCCAAATACTCCACATAGTCCAGCATCTGGCAGGCTTCTACAAATCGGTCATCCAGAACATCTTCCGACGTCTTGGGTGCGTACTGCACCTTCCAGCTTTCCAGAAGATGCAGATAATCACACAGCACCCGCAGACAGCGCACTTCCTCCTGCCGGTATGCTTTCAGCAGAGGACGCTCCGGTTTGGGCAGGGCAGCCGCCGCAGGGGGCTTGTCCGGGTTAATCCCAAAATCCTGTGCCAGCTTCTGCGCTGCCTCGTAACTGCTCAGGCCAAACAGCCTTGCCACAAGGTCGATCACATCGCCGTTGGCTCCGCAGCCGAAGCAGTAAAAATACTTCTCATTCAGCTTCATGCTGGGGTGTCGGTCCTCATGGAACGGACATCTGCACATCCCGTTTCGGTTGACTTGCAGCCCATAGTGTTCCGCCGCATCCGGCACACAAATATTCTGTTTTACCAGTTCAAAGAGTGTCATGAAAATCCCTCCGTTTCAGGGCATAAAAAAGCGGCCTGCCCGGTTTGTTGGGGCAGGCCGCAGTCTTTATGCAGTTTGTGATGTTTCCGTTTCTTTGGCTTTCCGCTTTTCCTGCCGGTAGAACTTCTCCCGGCAGGCGGGTTTGCAGAATTTAGCGTTGGGGCGGACAGACTGGAACGGCTCCCCGCAGCACTGGCACACCAGCTGGTACGGTTCACCCGGAACGATCAGCCCCTCGGCAATCTTCTGTTTGCGCTCTTTCTGGCGCAGATACTTTTCATGGTCACGGATGCGCTTCTGGCGGCGCTTTTCCTCCGCAGCCAGTTCTTCCTCGGTGGGTTCGGGCATGGGCACTTCAAACTTCCCGATGAAATTCAGATAAATCTCAATTTCCTGCACCCGCTCCCCGGTGCTTCTGTCCGGGGCATGAACCAGAATTTTCTCCACAAATTCATGGATCATAGGGGCGGTCAGCTCGGTGAAATCCGTATATTTCTGTGCCAGCGCCAGAAAGTGGCTGGCACGGTCGGTATCCTCGTGAAATTGGTCCAACTGTGCCTGCTCGGATGCAAGCAGCTGTTCCAGCTCCGCCTGTTCCTTTTCATATTCGGCACACAGCAGCTCGAACCGTTTTTCCTCCAACTTGCCCATGGCATAGGTTTCGTATAGCTTTTTAATCAGCACATCCAGCTCGGCGCTGCGCTTGCGCTCCTTGGCGACCTTGCGTTTCAGCTCCTTGGCCGCTTCCTGCTGGCGAACCTGTGAAATGCTGCGAACTTTCTGAATAAATTCCTCCTTGTTCTGGATGGCATAGCTGGCGGTAGTGCAGATGGTTTCCAGAATCAGGGCATTCAGAGCCTTAGTGCTGACCGTGTGAGAAGAACACATCTGCGTTTCTCGCTCAAAGGTCAGGGTGTAGGTGGAGCAGCTGTAAAAATCCACAGAATATTCCCGTCCGGCCTTTTTGCGCTTGCCCCGGTGGTTATACATCTTAGCTCCGCAGTCAGCACAGAACACAAGGCCGGTCAGGGGATTGGCGATGCCGGTGGTATCTGTCCGGCGCACCGTCCGTTTCACCTGCTGGGCGAGCTGCCAGGTTTCTGGGTCAACAATGGCCTCGTGGGTGTTCTCAAAAATCAGCCAGTCGGACGGATCATTTTTTACCCGCTTATCCCGATAGGACTTCTTGGAAGAACGGAAATTGACGGTGTGCCCCATATACTCCGGCTTGGTCAGCATGGAACTGACCGTGAAGCCGTACCAGTCATAGGGGCGGCTGGTGTCCACGGTGTTCTTCCGGCTGCCTCTGCCGTTGCGGGCCAGATAATAGGCGGGGCACTCCACCTTTTCCTGTGTGAGTATCTTGGAAATCTCATAGGGGCCGTGCCCCTCCACCGCAAGCCGGAAGATTCGCCGCACCACGGCGGCGGCCTCCTCGTCTACCAGCCAGTGGTCCTTGTCCTCCGGGTCTTTTTTGTAGCCATAGATGGCGTTGTTGGTGGTGGGCTTGCCTGCCTTGCCTTTGACACGGTATGCTGCTGAAACCTTTTTGGACTGGTCACGCAGATACCATTCGTTCATGATATTGAGAAAGGGAGCAAACTCGCCGCTGTCCTGTTCCTCGCTGTCAATGTTATTGGCGACAGCAACAAAATGAACCCCATTCTGCCGGAACATTACCTCGGTGTAAAAGCCGGTTTGCAGGTAGTTTCTGCCGATCCGACTTAGGTCCTTACACAGCAAGTGGGCCACCCTTCCCGCCTCAATGTCCGCCACAAGGCGCTTCCATGCGGGACGGTCAAAGTTGCCGCCGGACCACCCATCGTCTGTGTAGTGGACGATATTGGTGTAGCCCCGCTGTGCTGCATAGCTTTCGAGATAACGTTTCTGGTTCAGAATGGAGTTCGAGTCGCCCGTGAGGTCATCGTCACGGGACAGGCGCTCATAGAGCGCAGTGATTTTTTCTTCCGTCTGTCTGTTTGCCATATCAGGCGCTCCTTTCAGACGGACGGCTCATTTGTGGCAGTTCCATTATACCACATTCCGGCTGGTTTGCCAGCCCGTCATTGCGGATCAGCCGCAGAATTTTATCTTCCATCGTTTCCTCGGCGGTTTCACTGAGGTAGACACGAACTTTATAGGTGGTGTTGCCAATGTGCCGGGTCAGAAACACGGCATTTTTATCTGCCATAGAACCTCTCTTTCTTGCGCTTTCGGCGCATCCGGTGTATACTGTTGTTATAGTTCCGTTTTTTGTAACCTGCGATTGTGTTACTCATTTTTTGTGTTGAGCCTGTACATGGCGAGTGCCCCCTTTCTCCTGCGTGAACGAGCAAATGTAACCCAAGTAACTTGTTTTTAGATTACTCTTTCACTAATAGGAGGAATCCGGGGTGCAAAACGGAACCATTTTTGAAAAATCGCAAAATATTTTTTTGAAAAGAGGTGGGGTCATGGCGTATCTGTCTGATGACGAGCTTCTGGATACCGAGGGTGGCTTCACCGGATGGGACGATGAGACAGGCGCTGGGACGGAGGAAACGCTGGAACAGGCGCTTGCGGAAGAACGTCTGGCTGAGCTGGAAAATGAGTTGGAGCAGGACGAACATCCCATCGACTATGAAGCGGAACTGGAGAGCGAGGAAGAAGAATCCGCCCCAGTCAGCGAAAAGCGGCTGAAACGGGAGATTCGGGCCGAGGCCATACGGCGGCTGGAGGAAGCAGCACGCACGGAGAAGGATTTCCGGGCCGTGGTGGAGGAATGGAACAAGCTGGACCGGAACCGGGAGCGCCGGGAACGGGACCACGAAAACCTCCGTGGGGATGTGCCGCTGGAATATCAGGCGGTGCCGGAACCTAAGCTCATTCCCCGCTGGATGAACAACCCCTCATACCGGCAGCTGATGGCCGGGAACTTTCTGGACATCCTGTTTGACTGCCCCTATGAGATGCACAACCTCACTGCCGACGCCTTTATTTCCCGCATGGTGGAAGAACTGAGCGAGGAACACAAGGAGGTTTTGTATTTCCTCTCTTTGCGGTTGTACAGCACCACCAGGCTTGCCGCTGTGCGTGGGCAGTCTGACCGCAATATCCGCAAGCTGCGAAAGACCATCCACAAGAAATTGCAGCGCCAGATGTATGACCATCTGTGCGGCAAACAGGAGCATGGCGGCAGCCTGACCTTGCGGGAACGCCATTTTTTGGAGAAATACTCGAAAATCGCAAAGAAACAGGGCAAGGATGCCGTGATCCGGCGGGAGAACAAGACCAAGCGCAGAAAAAAGAAAAACCACCCCTGATAATTGGGACGATTAAGGAGAAAGGGCGTGTATGATGAAAAATTTATTTGAACAATCCCGTTCCCATTGGGTGCGGTACGATCATTATGAGCTGAAAACAGCGGAAGATGGCAAGCGGTATATCACCCCCAGCAAGAGCGCAAAGCCGGACGTCTACAATCCGCTGAAAGAGGTCCCCAACATTGTGCTGGATGCGCTGAATGTGGGGATGCTGATGATGGGACGCAAGCCGGAAGCAGAAGTGGAAAAGGCGGTAATGGAGTTTATCACCCGGTACGGCCTGCTGGGGCTGATGACCGCCCTGCCCACCACGCCGTCCTTTATGGACTATGAGGCGGTATACCTGCCCAAAAACCACTTCATTAAGGAAGAATCCATGGCGACAGACAAATACCTGTCCCTGTTTTATCCTTTTGACCAGCTGGACTTGGTGAAGAAAGGCATAGAATCCACATGGAATGTGTCCGGTGACCGGACGATGATTGCCCTGACCATGACCTTCATGGACGAGCCGATGGCGAAAAACATGAGCTTCCAGCGGGAATATGCGGAACCCTACGAGTGGGTTGCTCAACAGTTCAAGGACTGGGCCTTTACGCTGACCACTGCCTTTTTCTACTACAATGACTATGATTTCATGGGCGAGGACGAACGGGGGCTGCACCGCAAGGCTATGGCCGCATTTGGCGGGATTGCCCCCACCTACCACATTGAGCTGCTGGATAAGCCCACCATTTACTGGGATTTTCACTCCCTGCTGCTGGGTATCCAGATGATGTTCAGCTTCATGCTGGTGGACGGGGAGCAGCCCCTGCGCCTGTGCAAGCACTGCCAGAAGGTGTTCCTGGGCAGCCGGTCCAACGCCGCCTTTTGCAGCCCACGGTGCAAGAACCAGTATAATGTCTACAAGAGCCGGGGAAAGAACCGGACGGATGGAGGTGACGAGGAATGAGCGAGGAACAGGGACTGACCCCGTATGAAACCAGAGAAATCCTCTTTTACAAGACCGAAAACGGAGAAGTGCGGGTGGAAATCCTGCTCTTTCAGGAAAACCTCTGGCTGACACAGGCAAAAATGGCAGAACTGTTCGAGGTGCAGAAAGCGGCCATTTCCAAGCATCTGAAAAACATTTTTGAATCCGGCGAACTGAGCGAGGATTCAGTTGTTTCCAAAATGGAAACAACTGCGGCGGACGGGAAACGGTATCAGACCAACTATTACAATCTGGACGCCATCATCGCTGTGGGGTATCGTGTGAACTCCAAAAAGGCGACCATGTTCCGCATTTGGGCAAACAGAGTGTTGAAAGAGTTCATCATCAAAGGTTATGTGATGGATGACGCACGGCTGAGGGAGCCGGAGAACTTTTTCGGCAAGGATTATTTTGAGGAACAGCTGGAGCGTATCCGGGACATCCGGGCCAGCGAGAGAAGATTCTACCAGAAAATCACGGACATCTATTCCCAGTGCAGCGCCGACTACGATGTGGAAAGCCCCATCACAAAGGAGTTTTTCGCCACGGTGCAGAACAAGCTCCATTATGCGGTCACCCATCATACCGCCGCCGAGATCGTATATGGGCGTGCCGACAGCACCAAGCCCAACATGGGGCTGACCACATGGAAAAACGCCCCCAAAGGCCGCATCCGCAAATCGGATGTCACCGTCGCCAAAAACTATCTGAACGAAACGGAAATGCGAAACCTGAACGAGATCGTCACCATGTATCTGGACTATGCGGAACGGCAGGCCCGCCGGGGAAATGTCATGTATATGGCCGATTGGGTCAAGCGGCTTGACGCATTTTTACAGTTCAACGAGGAAGATATTCTGCATGATAAGGGCAAGGTGACCGCCGCTATTGCCAAAGCCTTTGCCGAGAAAGAGTTTGAAAAGTTCCGGGTTTCGCAGGATCGGACCTATCAGAGCGACTTTGACAGGCTGGTTGCGGAAACTTCGGATGATCTGACAGAATAACCATATACACAGAAAGCCCACGCTTCCGGTTCTCTTTCCGGCTGCGTGGGCTTTTTCGGCCATCGCTTATTTCTTGTTTTGCAGCTGTTCATAGGCTTCCTGCTGGACGATCAGCCCTGCCGAAAAGCCATACTTGAAATGGCTCTCACTTTCCTCGCATTGGGCGATAGCGTTCTGCGCCCGGAGTTCCTCCACCAGAGCATAGTCCTCTTTGCTGAGCCGCTGGGATAGCTGCTCCATCAACGCCGCACAGGTTTGGACTGCCTTGCGGTATTCCGGGGACGTGGGAACAACGGTTTCACAGGGATAAAACTCCCCGTTATACATGGCTTCCAAAATCATTGCGTTCCCTCCCTCAACAGTAGACCAGCTCAGCCAGGACAATTTCCTCGGCCCTGTTGTGGATGGAGTTCATGGAGCGCACCCATGCCATCTGGTCGGCAGCTTTCAGGGCTTCTGTGACGCCCTCTTGCTGCATCATGGCTTTTTCGATAATTTCCAGCCGCTCCCAGCAGGCGGTGTCGATTTCCTCCAAATGGGGAAACAGCTTTTCGGTAACAATGAGATCGGCATACAGAATGGGCCAGTGTTCTTTTAAGTAGGCACGGCGCAACCGGCCATATTTCCCGATATGGTACTCTTTGGTGTCCGATAACAAAAGGTCGGGAATGAGATAGTCGCCGCATTTGGTGTAAGTCAGTTCCATACAAGGCTCCTTTCG
>UQZO01000026.1 GCA_900545545.1 uncultured Subdoligranulum sp.
TATCAACGCTCGTGCTATATTCGCCCACAAGCATAGCTTGTGGTTCTTATATGAACCGAAATGGGGTGCGCGCAGGCTGCCGCCCCCATAGAAGGAGGAGGAACCATGCGTGTCATCGACATTGAAAAGTTGACACGGGATTACGGCAGCGGCAAAGGCATCTTTGACGTATCCTTCCAGGTCAACGAGGGGGAGGTGTTCGGGTTTCTGGGGCCCAACGGCGCGGGCAAAACCACGACCATCCGGCACCTGATGGGCTTTATCAAGGCCAAAAGCGGCCGCTGCACCATCCGGGGTATGGACTGCTGGCAGGAACGCTGCAAGATCCAGGAACATCTGGGGTATATTCCCGGCGAGATCAGCTTTTTTGACGATATGACCGGCACAGAATACCTGAAATTTCTGGCGGGGTACCGGCGGCTGAAAACCGCCAACCGCATGGCCGAAATGATGGACCGCTTTGAGCTGGACCCCAAAAGCAAGATCAAAAAGATGAGCAAGGGCACCAAGCAGAAGCTGGGCATTGTGGCGGCCTTTATGCACGACCCCGAGATTCTGATCCTGGACGAGCCCACCACCGGCCTGGACCCCCTGATGCAGAGCCGCTTTGTGGAACTGCTGGCGGAAGAGAAAAGCCAAGGCAAAACGATTTTGCTTTCCAGCCATATTTTTGAAGAGGTGGAACGCACCTGCAGCCGCGTGGGCATCATCCGCCAGGGCAAAATCGTGACGCTGGATTCGGTGGAGGCCCTGCGCAAACGGCATGTGCGCGCCTACCAGGTCACGCTGGAATCCGAGGCGCTGGCCCGATCCTTTGCGGCGGATTTCGGCGGCAGCTGCCAGGGCCGGACGGTGACGGTAGCGGCCCGGCAAAGCCTGGAGGATATCTTTATGCACTATTACGGAGGGGGTGACCACGATGAACGGGACCCTGTATAAGCGCGAAATGAAAGGCAGCGTAAAACTGCTTTTGATCTTTGGTGCCGTGATCACGCTGTATGTGACCATCATCACCACCATGTACGAGCCGGAAATGATGGCCACCCTGGACAGCTTTTACGAGGTCATGCCCGAAATGATGGCCGCCGTGGGCATGAAAGCCGGCGCCACCACCCTCATCGGGTTCATGATCTCCTACCTGTACGGATTTATCCTGCTGGTGTTCCCCATGGTGTTCTGCATCCTGCGCGGCAACGGCCTCATCGGCCGCTATGTGGACCGGGGGTCCATGGCGGCGCTGGTGGCCGCCCCGGTGCGCCGCAGCACCATCGCCTGCACCCAGATGTCCGTGCTGGTCAGCGGCATTGTGCTGCTGGTAGGCTATACCACCGCGCTGGAATACGCGGTGGCGGAAAGCAGCTTCCCCGGAGAGCTGCCCCTGGACCAGCTGCTGACGGTAAACACCGGGCTGCTCTGCCTGCACCTGTTCCTGGGGGGCATCTGCTTCCTGGCCTCCTGCCTTTTCTCCGACGCCAAATACAGCGTGGGGTTCGGCGCGGGCATCCCCGCCCTGATGTACGTATTGCAGATGCTGGCCAACTCCGGCGGCAAAGCCGAGAACGCCAAATATTTCACCGCCTTTACCCTGTTTGACGCCAACGGCCTTGCGGCCGGGGAAACCGCCGCCCTGGGCGGTGCTATTGCCCTGCTGGCCGAGGCCGTGGCGTTGTACGCCGTCGGCATCACGGTGTTCTGCCGCAAGGACCTGCACATCTGACGGCGGCACCCAGGCGAAAACAGGATTGCCATTTTTCCCGTGCCACCGTATAATGAAAGCAGGAACACCCCGGGGCAAAGGGGCGCGCCTGCGCCCGCCCCTTGCGGCACAACAAAAAGGAAGGGAACGCCATGACATGCTATGATGAACCCCTGCGCCAGCTGCAGGCCCAGTGTGCAAGAAAGAAAAAGCTGGAAGCCTCCGCTGCGGAACTGCGCGCCCAGCGGGATGCCTACGCCCGCCGGGCCGAGGAATGCAAACGGCGGTTGTCCGCCGAAGAGGCGGATGTAACGCGGCTGGAACAGCCGAGCCTGACGGCCTTTTTCTACAACGTCCTGGGGAAGATGGACGAGAAACTTTCCAAGGAGCAGCGGGAGGCCTATGCCGCCCAGCTGCAGTACGATGCCGCCGCCCGGGAATTGCAGGGCGCTGAGGAAGAATTGCAGCGGTGCGAAGCGGAACTGCGCCCCCTGCAGGGATGCGAGGCGCGCTATGCCGACCTTTTGCGGGAAAAGACCCGGGCCGTGAAAGCGGCGGGCGGTGCGGTTGCGGAAAAGATTTTGCAGCTGGAAGAGCGGGCCGGCTACCTGACGGGCCAGAAGCAGGAACTGCTGGAAGCGCAGCAGGCCGGCGACGCCGCCCTGGCCTGTGCCGACCGGATCCTTGCCGAACTGAGCAGCGCGGAAGGCTGGGGCACCTGGGACCTGATGGGCGGCGGTATGCTCAGTGACCTGGCCAAGCACAGCCACCTGGACGACGCCCAGGCCGCCGTGGGGGAACTGCAGACCCACCTGCGCCATTTCAAAACCGAGCTGGCCGACGTCACCATCGACGCCAACCTGCAGGTGAACATTGAGGGATTCCTGCGGGTAGCCGACTATTTCTTCGACGGCCTTCTGGCCGACTGGGCGGTGCTGGACCAGATCCGCACCTCCCGGGAACAGGTGCAGCACACCCGCAACCAGATCTGCGAGGTGCTGGGCCAGCTGCGGGCGCTGCAAGCCCGGGCCGAGGAGGAGCAGGCCCGCATTGCCCGGGAAATTGAGCAGCTGGTGGCCGGCGCGTGAGCACGTTCGACAGCCCTTCCCTTTCCACGCATATACAGCAAGCCCCGGATACCGGCACCGGTATCCGGGGCTTTTGGCGCAGAAATGCAGGGATCACGGGATGACGAAACGGTACCCCAGGCCGCGGACCGTCTGGATATACCGCGGGCGGGAGGGGTCATCCTCGATTTTGGCGCGCAGGCGGTTGATATACACCATGATGGCGTTTTCATCAATGATGGCCGAACCCCACACCAGGTCATAGATCATATCCTTGGAGAAGATATGGTTCACATTGTCCATAAACAGCTTGATGATGGCATTTTCCTTGGAGGAGAGGACGATCTCCTGTCCGTTTTTGTAAAAGCGGAGGGTGCTGGTATTGTACTGGAAGGGACCGGCGGTGATCACCTGGTCCGACCCGGGCAGGCTGCCCCGGCTGCGGCGGATGAGGGCTTTTGCCTTGGCCGCCAGGGTGACGGGGTTGAGGGGCTTGGTGATGTAGTCATCCGCCCCTGCCTGGACGCCGACGGGACCATCTATCTTTCCTTTGTAAAGGAAACCGAATCCCGGCTGCAGTACGCCGTGCTGGTAGAACTGACCGCCTTTTACGACACGGTGGCGGGGAATCTTATCGCCGGCACCCAGGACCGCATTCTGCTGCTGGACGCCGGGGGACGGACCGTGGTGTACCAGACGGCGGAGGGCGTCACGGCGGAACGCATCGGCAGCGATGCCCAGGCCGCCATCCAGCAGGAGGAACTGGATGCGCTGCTGGGCTGCCGGGACGGCGGCGAGCCGATGACCCTGTTCTACCAGGCCCGGGCCGCCGGGGGCGCCAAAGCCTACACCGCGCGGATGGCCGCCCTGCCCGCCGAGGGGAACAACGGCGTCTTTGTGGTGGGGGCCTCCCTGAATTTTGAGACCATCAAGCGGCCCATCCAGATGTCCACCATACGCCTGACCGCCTACAGCAGCATGATCGTGGTGGGCATTCTGCTGCTGGCCGGGTCCATCGTGCTGGCGACCCGCCGCAGCGCCCGGGCCCAGCAGGAGGTGCTCACCCTGCGGGAGCAGAACCAGGCCCTGGAGGAAGTGACCAAAAAGACCCAGGCACTGGCCCACCACCAGCGGCTGGAGATCATCGGCACCCTGACGTCCAGCATTGCCCACGAATTCAACAATCTGCTGACCCCCATCATGGGGTACTCCATCATGGTGCTGGAAAAACTGCCCCCGGAGGACGAAGAGACCTGCGACAACGTGCTGGAAATCTACGAGGCATCCCGGAAGGCCAAAACCATCATCTCCCGCCTTTCGGACCTTTCCCGGAAAAACACCGCCCTCACCTTCCAGTATCTTTCGCCGGATGATCTGGCCCAGCGGGCGCTGGATATTGCCGCCCCCGCCAGGCCCCCCAAAGTGCAGGTGCAAAGCCGCCTGCAATGCCGCCACCTGTGGCTGTACGGCAACGAGATCCAGCTTTCCCAGATGCTGCTGAACCTGATTTTGAACGCCTACCAGGCCATGGAGGCGGAGGGCGGCACCCTGACCGTCACCACCGGGGCGGAGGGGGACGAGATCTGCTTCCGCATTGCCGACACCGGCCCCGGCATCGACCCCGCGGTGAGGAAGGATATCTTTGAGCCCTTCTTTACCACCAAGGAGCGGGGCAAAGGCACCGGGCTGGGGCTGGCCATTGTGCAGCAGGTGGCCCAGGAGCACCACGGCAAGGTCTGTGTGGACAGCGAACCGGGCCGGGGCACCACCATGACCGTGCGCCTGCCCATGCCCGCCCGGGAGGACGAACCCGAACCCGACTCTTTATAATATAACCGCCCGCAAGGCCGGATACTTTTCCGCAAGGAGAGGTATCCGGCCTTGTTTCTTAACAAATATTAAGGGTGGGGTAATTTTGCATTAAGCCGCGCTCGTTATAATTTTGGCAAATCGTTTTTTCTGGGAATAGAACGGAGCCGGCGGATGATTATAACCATTGCACGGAAATACGGCAGCGGCGGGCGGGAGATCGGCCGCCGCCTGGCCCGGGAACTGGACATCCCCTTTTACCATGTGGACGCCCTGCCCACCGGCGGCGGCGACGGCTGGCAGGAACAGATTTTGCAGCTGGCCGCCAAAGGCCCCTGCGTGATGGTGGGCTTTTGCGCCGACCACCTGCTGGCCGGGCGCGAGGGCGTCATGCGGGTGTTCATCCACTGCGATATGGCCCAGCGCCTGCGGCGGATCATGGAGGAAAACGGCCTTACCCGGGAGGAAGCCCAGCGGGAGGCCCTGTTCCAGGACCGGGAGCGGGCCCGGCTGTACGGGTATTATACCGGGGAAAAATGGACCGGCCTGGACCGCTACGACCTGACCATCAACAGCAGCCTTTTGGGTACGGCGGGCACCGTGGACCTGCTGCGCCAGTTTGTGGCGCTGAATGTGATGCGCAAACGCAGAGGCTTGTATGAGGAACGATAAACACACTCAACCCCGGCTGACCCTGTGCCGGGGGGATATTCTGGCCGCCGCCCTGATCTTTCTGGCCGCCGTGGCCCTGCTGGTGTATTTCGGCACAGGCGCCCGCGGGAACGCCGCCACCGTCCAGGTATGGCAGGACGGCACCCTGCAGGGGGAGTACCCCTTGGCGGTGGACCGGGAATTTGTGGTGGCGGGCCGTTACCACAACACCGTGCAGATCCAGAACGGCCGGGTCTGCATCCTGGACGCCGACTGCCCGGGGCAGGACTGCGTCAAGAGCGGCTGGCACAAGGACACCGGGCGCAGCATCGTCTGCCTGCCCAACCGGCTGGAACTGCGGCTGGTGGGCGGGGCGGCTGAACCCGAGATCGACGGCGTTACCGGATAGGAGGCTGCACCATGGACAAAACCCGACGCCTGGCCCGGGGCGCACTGCTGACCGCCCTGGCCCTGGGCTTATCCTATATGGAACGGTTCATCCCCCTGCAATTGCTGATTCCCCTGCCGGGCATCAAGCTGGGGCTGGCCAATGTTGTAACGCTGTTTGCCGTGTACTTTCTGGGCAGCCGGGCCGCTTTGCAGATCCTTTGCGTGCGGTGCCTGCTGGGGTCCCTGTTCGGGGGCGGCGTTACCGCGTTTTTCTTTTCCATCACCGGGGGGCTGCTGGCGCTGGCCGCCATGGTGCTTGCACGGCGGCTGCCCTTTCTTTCCATCTACGGGGTCAGCGTCTGCGGCGCGGCGGCCCACCATGTGGGGCAGATCCTGGTGGCGGTGGCGCTGCTGCGCTCCGGCTATGTGTTTGCGTACCTGCCCTTTCTGCTGCTGGTCGCCATCGCCACCGGCTTTTTGACCGGCGCCGTCTCGGCGGCCTGTTTCCGGGCCATGATCGCGGCGGACCTGCCCTTTACATCGAATATGGAGGCAACGTATGTTGGTAAAATTCATTGAAATGATCCTGCCTACCCTGATTGCAATTCTGGAACTGATGGGCATTTTTGTGGTGGCCGTTTCTTCGGCGGCCGCCTTTGTGCGGTACCTGAAAGGGCTTGTGTCCCACACCAACGCGGACGTAAAGTTTGCCCTGGCCAACGGCCTGGCCACCAGCCTGGAATTCAAAATGGCGGCGGAGATTTTAAAGACGGTCCTGGTGCGCGAGATGAACGAACTGATGGTCCTGGGCGCCGTCATCCTTTTACGGGCACTGTTGTCATTTCTGATCCACTTTGAAATGAAGCAGATAGATCACACCGAACCATAATGCAGGAGGCATCACCCATGAAAAAACTGTTTGCACTGATCCTGGCCAGCGCGCTGGCAGCAAGCTCCCTGACGGCCTGCGGCAGCACCGCCGTGGTGGCGGTACCCCAGCCGGAGGCCACCACGCCCCCCGCCGCCGAACCGGCCCGGGAATCCACCCCGGAATCCTCCGGCGCCGCGGTCAAGACCGGCTTTTACCTGGGCACCGATATTTCGGGCAGCAAAAGCGCCGCCGCGGAAGAAGAGGGCGTGGCCCAGGCCAACCTGGAACTGGTGGCCGTGACCCTCACCGACGAAGGGGTCATCGACGAATGCGTCATCGACGCCATCCAGTCCAAAATCAACTTTGACGCCACCGGCGCCATCACCACCGACCTGACCGCCCCCGTGCTCTCCAAAAATGCGCTGGGCGACGACTACGGCATGAAAAAGGCCAGCTCCATCGGCAAGGAATGGAACGAGCAGGTCCAGGCCCTGGCCGACTATGTGGAAGGCAAGACGCTGGAGGAGATCCGCGGCATTGCGGTGACCGAGGAAGGCAAGGCGGGCGAGGCCGACCTGGCAGCTTCGGTGACCATCTCCATCGCCGGATACCTGGACGCCATCGAGCAGGCCGCCGCCAACGCCACCCACCTGGGCGCGCAGCAGGGCGACACCCTGGTGCTCACCACCGCCACCGACATAGCGGGCAGCAAGGACGCCGGGCCGGAGGGCGACGGTACCGCCCAGACCTACGCCACGGTGGCCGCCATCACCCTGAACGGCGATGTGATCACCAGCTGCATCATCGACGCGGTGCAGGCCGATGTGAACTTTGACGCCACCGGCACCATCACCACCGACCTGACCGCCCCCGTGCTCTCCAAGAATGCGCTGGGCGACGGCTACGGCATGAAGAAGGTCAGCGCCATCGGCAAGGAATGGTACGAGCAGGCCGCTGCCTTCTCCGCCTATGTGGTGGGCAAGACCCCCGAAGAGGTTTCCGGCATCGCCGTCAACGAAAAGGGCGGCGCCGCCGACGCGGACCTGGCCGCCTCGGTGACCATCTCCATCGGGCAGTTCCAGGCCCTGGTAGCCAAGGCCGGGGCGTAAACTTTCCCCGCCTGAGTTCTCAGAACCCGGGGCGGTCCCCATCCTGACCGCCCTTTTATCCGGAAAGTAGAGATTGTATGAAGCGATTGTTCCCCTTGTTCCTGGCGCTGGTCCTGCTTTGCGGGTGCACAACCCCGCCGGCCAAGACGGAGGAGGCTGCGCCCAGGCGCTATGAAGCCACCTTTCTGACCCTGTTCGACACGGTGACCACCATCGTGGGCTATGCAGAAACAGAGGCTGATTTTACCGCCACGGCCCAGGCCCTGCACGACGAGCTGCTGGAATACCACCAGCTGTACGACATTTACAACGAGTACGAGGGCATGAACAACCTCAAGACCGTCAACGACCACGCCGGGCAGGCCCCGGTACCCGTGGACCGGAAGATCCTCGACCTGCTGCTGTTCAGCAAGGAGCTGTATACCCGGACCGGGGGCAAGGTGAACATCGCCATGGGCAGCGTACTGAGCCTGTGGCACGACGCCCGGGAGCTGGGCATTGAATTCCCCGATCAGGCGGCGCTGCCCGACCGGGACGCCCTGGAGCAGGCCGCCGCCCATACCGACATCGACAGCATCCAGATCGACGA
The DNA here is from genome assembly GCA_900545545.1 of uncultured Subdoligranulum sp. GTDB lineage: Bacteria > Bacillota > Clostridia > Oscillospirales > Ruminococcaceae > Gemmiger. Next base: position 8,183 of record UQZO01000026.1, read on the forward strand.
GGAAAACGGCACGGTGTTTTTCACCGACCCGGAAGTGCGGCTGGATGTGGGCGCCATTGCCAAGGGCTACGCCGTGCAGCAGGTGTGCGGCAGCGCCCCCGCCGGGCTGCTCATCAGCGTGGGCGGCAACGTCTGCGCCACCGGCCCCAAGCCGGAAAGCGGCCAGCCCTGGGTGGTGGGCATCCAGAACCCCGCCGCCCCGGAAGAATATCTCCACACCATCTATGTAGAGAATTTCTCGGTGGTGACCAGCGGGGACTACCAGCGGTATTTTACGGTGGACGGCGTGGCCTACCACCACATCATCGACCCCGACACCCTCTACCCCGCAGACTACTGGCGTTCCGTCACCATCCTGTGCCCCGATTCCGGCCTGGCGGACGCCCTTTCCACCGCCCTGTTCACCCTGCCCCAGCAGGAGGGACAGGCCCTGCTGGACGCCTTTGGGGCACAGGCCATGTGGGTGCAGCCCGACGGCAGCATCCTTTACAGCCCCGGCTTCCGGGAGTATATCCGCACATAAGTTCCTACCACTCATAAGATTGAGGTGTAAGCAATGAGAAAACTGTTTTGGGGCGGCATCCACCCGGAGGGGCACAAGGACCTCTCCCGCGGCGGTGCCCCCGTTCCCGCCCCCCTGCCGGTGCAGGTGGTCCTGCCCATGGTGCAGCACATCGGCGCCGCCTGTACCCCGCTCGTCCAGGTGGGGGACCAGGTCAAAATGGGGCAGAAGATCGGTGATTCCGACGGGCTGTGCGCCCCGGTGCACGCATCCGTTTCCGGCAAGGTGGTGGCGGTGGAACCCCGCCCCCATCCCAACGGCCGGGAGGTGCTGTCCGTGGTGATCGAAAACGACTACACCGACACCCCCGACGACGCCCTGAAACCCCACCTGACCCACCAGGAACTTTCCCCCCAGGAAATCCTCGGCATCATCCGGGAAGCGGGCATCGTGGGCATGGGCGGCGCCACCTTCCCCACCGACGTGAAAGCCTTCTCCGCCCTGGGGCAGGTGGACTATATCCTCATCAACGCCTGCGAATGTGAACCCTATATCACCGCCGACGACACCCTGCTCTGCACCTACCCCGAGCAGGTGATCCGCGGCACCGAAGCCCTGATGCACACCCTCACGCCCCGGCATACCATCATCGCCGTGGAGGACAACAAACAGGAGGCCATCCGCATCCTGAAAAACGCCCTGCCCAAGGACAGCGCCATCGAGGTGCGGGTGCTGCCCACCCGGTACCCCCAGGGCGCCGAAAAGCAGCTGATCCAGGCGGTGACGGGCCGTCAGGTGCCGCCGGGCAAACTGCCCGCCGCCGTGGGCTGCGCCGTCTTCAATGCCGCCACCGCCGCTTCCGTGTACCAGGCGGTGTACGAGGGCAAACCGGTGACCCGCCGCATTGTGACCGTTACCGGCGACGGCGCCGCCGCGCCCAAGAACATGATCGTCCGCATCGGCACCTCGCTGCAGCAGACCATCGAAGCCGCGGGCGGTATCCGGGAGGAAACAAAGAAGGTCATTTGCGGCGGCCCCATGATGGGTGTGGCCCAGAAGGACCTGGCCGTGCCGGTACTGAAGGGCACCAACGCCATCCTCTGCCTGAAAGAGACGGTTGCCCGGCCTTCCGCCCCCACCTGCATCCGCTGCAGCCGCTGCGTGAGCGTTTGCCCCATGCACCTGCAGCCCCTGTACCTTTACCGCTTTGAGCAAAGCGGTAACCAAAAAGAACTGGAACGCCTGCATTTGATGGACTGCATCGAGTGCGGAAGCTGCGCCTACGCCTGCCCGGGGCATCTGCCCCTGGTGGAACGGTTCCGCGCAGGCAAAACGCTGCTGAAGGAGGCCAAAAAAGCATGAAACTGCTTGTGACATCTTCCCCGCACATTCACAGCGGCACCCACACCAGCCGCCTGATGGGCGCGGTGCTGGCGGCGCTGCTGCCCGCCCTGGCGGCCGGGGTCTGGTTCTTTGGCCTGCGAAGCCTGGCCCTGGTAGGGGTGACGGTACTCTCCTGCCTGCTCTCGGAGTGGGTGTTTCGCAAACTGACCAGACAGAGCAACACCCTGCCGGACCTTTCCGCCGCGGTGACCGGCGTGCTGCTGGCCATGACCCTGCCCGCCACCGCCCCCTACTGGCTGGCCGCCGTGGGCGGCGTGTTTGCCATCGTGGTGGTCAAGGGGCTTATCGGCGGCCTGGGGCAGAACATCTTTAACCCCGCCCTGGCGGCCCGTGCCTTCCTGGTGCTGCTGTGGCCGTCCTGGATGGTGCGCTACGCACCGGCAGGCACCAAGCCGGAGGTGTTCTCCCTCTCGGTGGACATGGTGGCTTCCGCCACGCCGCTGCACCACATGCAGATGCCCGCCCTGCCCACTGAATCCCTGCTGGATGTGTTTTTGGGCAACATGGGCGGCTGCATCGGGGAAGTTTCGGCCCTGGCGCTGCTGCTGGGCGGCGGCTGCCTGCTGGCGTGCAAGGTCATCTCCTGGCGCATCCCCGCCGCCTACCTGGGCACCGTGGCGGTGCTGACGCTGGCTTTCCCCAAAGGGCAGGACCCCGTGCTGTGGATGCTTTACAACCTGCTGAGCGGCGGCGTGCTGCTGGGCGCCTTCTTTATGGCGACCGATTACGCCACCTCCCCCGCAACGCCCCGGGCCCAGCTGCTGTACGGGCTGGGGTGCGGTGCGCTGACCGTAGCCTTCCGCTACTACGGCCTGTTCCCCGAAGGCGTCACCTACGCCATTCTGCTGATGAACGCCTGTGCCTGGAGCCTGGACCGGCTGACGCCGCCCAAGCGCTTTGGCACCGTGAAAGGAGGCACCGCACAATGAAACAGAACCAATGGCTTGCGCCTGTGGCGGCGCTGCTGCTTGCTGCGGCGGTGCTTTTGCTGGGTGCCACCGTGCTTGCCCCCATTGCCCGGGAAAACAAGGAGCAGGAACTGCAGTCCATCCTTTCCACCCTGCTGCCGGGGGCGGAGAGCTTTACCCAAGAAGAATACACCGGCGAGGATGAGAACATCTCCACCGTGTACAAGGCCGAAAACGGCTATGTGATCGAGACCGTTACCGCCGGTTACGCCGGGGACATCACCATGCTGGTGGGCGTGTACTCCGACGGCAGCATTGCCAGCCTGGTGGTGCGGGATATGCAGGAAACCTACGGCCTGGGCATGGGTGCCCTTTCCAACGTGGACTTTTTGTCCCAGTTCCTGTGGAACGGCACCGCCTTTACCGTGGGCGAAAATGTGGACGCTCTGGCCGGGGCCACCGTGACTTCCAAGGCGGTGGCCAAGGCCGTTACCGCCGCCAGCGCCTTTGTGACCGGCGCGGATATCAGTTCCGGCGCCACCGAATGGGGAGGTTGATGTGATGAAAAACACCTATAGACTCAATACCTTCCTGGCTGCGGTGACCGGGCTGGTGCTGCTGTGGTATCTGGTGATGGATGCCCTGGCCCCCGCCGCGATTTTGCCGCCGCTGGATGTGATGCTGCTGTGCGGCATCTCGCTGGTCGCCCTGGTTCTGGAATACTACACCGGCCCGCGGGCCGAGAGCCGGAACTGGCCGATGGTGGTGCTGCTGAATGCCGCCACCTTTGCCCTGCTGCCCCTGGCCGCCGGGCTGCTCAGCGGCCGGGAGCTCGGCCGGTTTGCCCTGGTGGGCTGCCTGGTCTCCACCGTGCTGACTTTCCTGTTCACCGCCATCTGCGACCGCCTGGCCTCCGGCCCCGCCGGAAAAGCCGCCCCCCTGCTCTGCGCCGGGGTGCTCTTCCTGGCGGTGCAGGGCTGCAGCGGCCTCTGGCTGTGATGGGGCGGCCCTTTGCCCGGCCCCGCCCTTAAATACCTACCTTAAGAGACCCAAAAAGGGACCGGCCAGTGGCCGGTCCCTTTTTCTGTATGCTTTCTATGCCATGGTTGCCCGCACAAGTTCCTCCGGTACCACGCTGGTGATGCCGCCGTGGGTCTGGGTGGAAAGGCTGGCCGCGCAGCAGGCAAACCGGGTCACGGCGGTCATTTCCTCCACCGTCAGGGCCTCGGGGGCCTTGCCCAGCCGCAGGAACTGGCTCATGGCGCTGCCGCCGAAGATATCCCCGGCGCCGGTGGTATCCACCACATGGATGCCGCCGGGGGAAGCCACTTCGCCGCTGCCGTTGGCATTGGCCACATGGCAGCCCTTGGGGCCGAGGGTCGCGTACACCAGTTTGACGCCGTATTCGTTGAGCAGCTTCTGGGCGCCTTCCTCGGGGGAGAGGCCCCACAGGAACTCGATCTCCTCATCGCTGATCTTCACGATATCCGCCTGGTGCAGGCCCCATTCCATCTGCTCCTTGGCAGCGGCCTCGCTGTCCCACAGAGGTTTACGCAGGTTGGGGTCAAAGCTCACCAGTTTACCGTGGGCTTTGGCGTAGGTCACCGCGGCCCGGGTGGCGGAGCAGGCGGGTTCGCCGGTGAGGCTCAACGTGCCGAAGTGGAAGACCTTGCAGTCGTCCAGCAGGGCGGTGTCCACTTCCTCGCTGCGCAGGCAGGTATCGGCGCCGGGCTTGCGGGCAAAGCTGAAAGACCGGTTGCCGGTGGCGTCCAGCGTGACGAAAGCCAGCGTGGTGAACACCGCCGGGTCCTTTACAATGCCCTGGGTGGAAATGCCCAGGGTATCCAGGGTATGAACCAGCAGATGGCCGAAGGCGTCCTCCCCCACCTTGCCGATGAGGGCGGTGGTGCAGCCGTACTTTTGCAGCGCCGCCAAAAAGTTGCCCGGTGCCCCGCCGGGCTGGGCTTTCAGGGTGGGATAGCCCGCTTCGTTAGTGGAAACGGGGGCAAAATCAATGAGCAGTTCGCCCAGTGCCACAACATCACACATAACAAATTCCTCCCGTGGGCAATTCACAAGGCCAGATCATACAGCCGCAGGTCCATACAGGCCCGGCCGTTGGCAAAGAACCGGATGCCGTCGGCGTCGGCGGGGGCGTCGTAGAGGGTCATGCTGGCCACCTGCTGCCCATCCTGCAGGAAAAATTCTGCCGAGTACCGGTCCAGCACCATCCGCAGCCGCAGGGTGTCCCCTACGGGAGCCAGCAGCGGGGTTTCCCGCAGTTCCAGTGCGTCCCGGAACCCGCCGGCGTGGCGGCGGTCCAGGCGAAGCAGCCCGTCCTCCAGGTCGAAACGTACCTCGGCCCAGCGGTCCCTGCCGCAGGCAATGCGCACCCCGAACCGCCGGGCATCCCGCACATCCACCTGCAAGTCGCAGTCCAGCACCCGGCCCTGCACGCCGTCCAGCGTGACCGGGCCGTTTTCCACTTCCACGCCGCGGTATTCCACCCGCAGCCGCCGGGCTGCATCCAGTTCCCGCACCGGCCGCTGGCAGAGGACCTCCCCCTGCCAGAACAGTTCCCGGGGCAGGCTCATCTGGCCGTACCAGAGGGCGTCTTGCGGCGGGTAGCAATGATCCCAGTTCTGCATCCAGCCAAGGAGCACCCGGCGCCCGTCGGGGGTTTCCAGCGTCTGGGGCGCATAGAAATCCAGGCCGCTGTCCAGGGGTTGGTCGGCCTGCCGCACAAAGGGGGCGCCGGGGCCGTCCCACCGGCCGATGAGGGCCGCCGTATCGTTGCCGCAGTGGTACCGGTCATCGGCGGCCTGATGCACGAACTGGGGCGAAATGATGAGCACCGCGCGGCCTTCCAGGGTGAAAAGGCCGGGGCATTCCCACATACTGCCCAGGCTGCCGTCGTTTTCGGCCAGCACCTGCACAAACTCCCACCGGGAAGCGGCATCTTCGGGGCGGGGATTGCGGTAGAGCAGCAGCCGCCCATGGCCGTTGAACCCGCGGCCGCCCACCAGCATATACACCATGCCGTCCTGCGCAAAAAGGAAGGGGTCCCGGAAATCCTTGCGGGAAGCCCCCGCGGGCTGCTCGTCACAGGTCAGCACCGGGGCGGCGGCTTTCTCATAAGTTTCGCCGTCGCCCAGGGCCAGGCACTGCTGCTGGATCTCGCCCTCCCCTTCCGGCATAACGCCGGTGTACAGGATCAGCTGCTTGCCCTTCCAGTCCATGGCGCCGCCGGAAAAACACCCGCTTTGGTCAAAGGGGCTGTCGGGTGCCAGGGCGCAGGGGCGGTCCTGCCAGTGGAGGAAATCCTTTGTGACGGCGTGGCCCCAGTGCATGGGGCCCCAGTTGGTACCGTAGGGATGGTACTGGTAAAACAGGTGATACTGCCCGCCAAAGCAGGACCAGCCGTTGGGGTCGTTGCACCAGCCCACCGGGGGCACGGCGTGAAAGGCCGGGCGTTTTTCGGCGGGGGTACGGTGCTGCTCTTCATAGCGGCGGGCGCGGGCCAGAGTGTTGGTTTGTTCCATGGTCGTTTCTCCGTAGCAAAAGCTGCCCGTCGTGCCAAAGCACGGCAGGCAGCCATTTTTTTAGCCGTTCATGCTGGCAAAGTAGTTGTCCAGTCCGGTCTGTTTGAGCTGCAGCAGTTCCTGCAGGTTCATCTCGTTGAGTTTGGCGATATAGGCATCCCATTCTTCGGCCGCGCCGCCGTTCATGATCCAGGCCGCCTTCTGGCTTTCGGCATAGGGTTTCAGGTCGGTCTCGATCTGGGTGATGCGGTCGGTGGTATCGATGTCAAAGAAGATGGGCGGATAGTTGTAATCGCATTCCATGGCGGGGGCGAACTGGCTCTGGATCACATCCAGGCGCAGCTTGGCATCGTCGGGCATGGTGGTGTAGGTGCCGTAGTAGCTGTCCAGCACGGCCAGAGGGCCGCCCAGGTTGGTCTTCATGCGCAGTTCGTAGGGGACCACACCCTCGGGGATGGCCAGGTGCTGCAGGGTGCCGTCGTCCTTCATCTCAAAGATGTTGTCCTGGGTGGTATCGCCGTAGGTGCCCCAGTTGTCCTGCACCGACTGGATGGGATCATACAGCTGGTCGATCCACTTGGCAGTCAGGGCCGGGTTGGGGTTGGTGCCGGTGATGACGCAGCGGCCGATCTCAAAGCCCATGGCGTTCTGGCGGGTGACGGCGGGCTGGCCGTCGGCGTTTTTCAGCGGGGGCAGGGCCACGTAGTTGTCGGGAGTGCCGGCGCTGGTGTTGTCCCAGGCCAGGAACAGGCCGTACCGGTCGCTGGCGGCCTTGGAAACATAGGTGTTGTAGTCCTGGGTAAAGACCTCGGGGTCGATGAGGCCCTCGGCGTAGAGGGTGTGCAGCCATTCCAGGCCGGGGACGATGCCTTCATCGGCCAGGGTGTAGACCACCTGCTTGTCGTTGTTCACCACATAGTGGTCGGCGTTGTCGCCGTAGCCGAAGGCGCTGAGCAGCACGCCCACGTCCTCATTGCCGCCGTTCATGACGAAGGAGAGGGGCAGGCTGTCCGGGTGGGCCTGCTTGAAGGCCCGTAGCACTTCGGTCAGTTCCTCGGGGGTGTTGGGCATGGCCAGGCCCAGCTCATCCAGCCATGCCTTGTTGATCCAGGGAATACCGCCGATGGACTGAATGGCTTCCTTGTCGCTGCCCAGTTCCTCGATCCAGGGGAAGGAGTAGATGTGGCCGTCCGGCGCGGTGATGAGGGCGCGGTATTCGGGGTTTTCGTCCAGGACCTTCTTCAGGTTGGGCATGTACTGGTCGATGAGTTCGTCCACCGCGATGATGGTGCCGTCCTTGGCGTAGCGCAGCAGGTCGTACTGGCTCATCTGGGCGTCAAAGACCATATCGGGCAGGTCCTTCTTGGCCAGGGCCAGCTGCTTTTTCTCGCCGAACTGGTCGTCCACGTAGACGGTCCAGTCGATGTGCACGTTGGTGGCTTCCTCCAGACGCTGGACGATGAGGCGGTCGTTGAGTTCCTGCCCGGCAAAGGACGGTTCGTGGGTCAGCGCCGTGAAGGTGACGGTCTCGGTCAGGGGGAAGGATGCCGAGGCGGCATCCACCGTGGCCGCGGCATTGTTCTGCTGGGAACCGCAGCCTGCCAGGCTGGTGAGCGCCAGCGCAGCGGCACCGGCCAGCGCCAGGGCACGTTTGGACATGGTTTTCATCTTGTTTTCTCCTTTTCTTGATGGTTGTATGGTGATTTTTTTAAGTAGCGGAAAGTTTTCCCTCTTGCGGTGCCCGAATCGTGCGGCGCGCCTTGGGGCGGCGCCTGCACTCTTCGACCGCTGCGCCTAAAATTCCTCCCTGTTTCCGCCGCAGGCGGCATTGGGATAAGGAACTCTCTTGCGGTCCCCGAATCGTGCGGCGCGCCTTGGGGCGGCGCTTGCACTCTTCGACCGCTGCGCCTAACATTTTCCCCTGCATCCGCCGCAGGCGGCGGGGAAAATGTTAGCCCTTAACCGACCCCAGCATGACGCCCTTCTCGAAATACTTCTGGAAGAAGGGGTACATGACCAGCAGCGGCAGGCTGGAAACCACGATGGTGGAGTATTTCAGCTGCTCGGCGATCTTGGCCATCATGGCGGCGTTCTGGGCGTCGGCCACCATGCCGGGGCGCGGGGTGTTCTGCACCAGGATGGACCGGATGACCAGCTGCAGCGGCTGGAGCGACTGATCTTCCAGGTAGATCATGGCGTCGAAGTAGCTGTTCCACATGCCCACGAACTGGTAGAGCACCAGCACCGCGATGATGGGCTTGCAGACGGGGATCAGGATGCGGAAGAAGTATTGCAGTTCCGAAGCGCCGTCCAGGGCGGCGGCCTCGTGCAGTTCCAGGGGGATGGACTTATAATAAGTACGGGCCAGAATGATGTTCCACACATTCACCGCGCCGGGCAGGATCAGCGCCAGCGGGCTGTTGATGAGGTTGAGGTTGGACACCAGCAAGTAGGTGGGCATCAGGCCGCCGCCAAAGAACATGGTGATGAGGAAAAAGGTGTTGATGGCCTTGCGCCCCACAAACTGGGGCAGGCTCAGGGGATAGGCCGCCAGCAGGCAGATGATGGTGGAAAACACCGCGAAGGTGGTGGAGTACAGGAAGGAATTGAGGAAGCCCCGGCCGATCATATCGTCCTGAAAGACACGGCGGTAGCCTTCCAGGGTCCAGTCCTCGGGCATAAAGCTGATGCCCTGGTTGGTGAGCACCACCGGGTCGATGAAGGAGGCCAGCACCACATAAATCAGCGGGATCAGCACCGCCAGCGAGAACAGCCCCAGCAGGGCGTACCCGCACCAGAGGACGACTTTATCCTTGCGGGTGTAAAACTGTCTGGATTCCATGGTTTTCGCTCCTTTCGTTACAGGCCCTCGCCATCGTTGAGCTTGCTGACGATGGCATTGACCGTCAGCAGCAGCACCACGTTGATCACCGCGTTGAACAGGCCCACCGCCGTGGAGTACCCGTAGTCGCCGATTTCCAGGCCCAGGCGGTACACATAGGTGGGGATGATCTCGGACGCGGCACGGTTCAGGTCGGTCTGCAGGGCCAGGGCCTTTTCAAAGCCGATGTTCATGATCTGCCCGGCCGAGAGGATGAACTGGATGACCATGATGGGTTTGAGGGTGGGCAGGTCCACATGGCGGATCTGCTGCAAAAGGCTGGCGCCGTCGATGTTGCAGGCATCCACCAGGTCACCGCTGACGCCGGACAGCGCCGCCGTGTAGATGATGGAAGCCCAGCCTGCCCCCTGCCAGATACCGCTGATGATGTAGATGGGGCGGAAGGCGTTGGGATCGGTCATCAGGTTGGACTGGGTGCCCAGCGCCGCATTGATGGGCCCCACCGGGGAAAGAAAGGCGATGATCATACCGGCCAGTACGATGACCGAGATGAAGTTGGGGGCGTAGATCAGCAGCTGGATCTTTTTGCGGATGCCCACCCGCCGCACACGGGAGAGCAGGATTGCCAGAATGATGGGCGGGAAAAATCCCCACAGCAGGCCGTAGACACTGAGTTTGAGGGTGTTGGCCATCAGGCGGGGGAACTCGGTGGAGGAGAGGAAGCGCTGGAAGTTTTCAAACCAGATCCACTCACTGCCGAAGATGCCCAGGCGGTTGTTGTAATCCTCAAAGGCAATGGCCAGGCCGCCCATGGGGATGTATTTGAAGATAAAGGTAAGCAATACGGCGGGCAGCGCAAAGAATACATAGAGCTGCCAGTTGTTTTTGATGTAGACCAGCTTTTTGTGGCGGGTCTCGGCATCCGGGAGTTTGGGTAGGCTCATGATCTCATCTCCTAGTTTACATTTGCACACCAGATATTTACGTTTTGTAACTTTCTGTGTTTACTATACGCCAACTTTTCTCCCTTGTCAATGGCTTTTTCCCCTTTGCTCCGGGATTTGTAGGCTTATACAATGGGGCTTCCACCAGGTTGTGCAAATGTGAAAATCTGATTTTACAAAAGTTTACACTATTGCACTTTTGCCGCTTTGCTGTATAATAAAGAAAAACCCTTTACGAGGAGTGACCTACCGATGGCCGCCAAAAAAATCACCATGCAGGACATCGCCGATGCCTGCGGTCTTTCCCGCAATACGGTGTCCAAGGTATTCAACGGCCGGGGCAGCGTGCCCGAAGCCACCCGCCAGCAAGTGCTGGAAAAAGCCCGCCAGATGGGCTACCGCCAGCTGCCCGCCGCAGAGGACCGGCCCGCCGTCCATGGCCGCAGCATTGCGCTGCTGACCCTGTGCATGCCGGGGCGCAACCACTACGGTTCCAACTTTATTTCCAGCTTTGCCAACCGCATGAGCCGGGCGGGCTATACCCTGATGATCTACGAGATCCAGCCCGACGAACACCGGGACTGCCGCCTGCCCGCCAACTTTGTGCTGGAAAACACCGCCGGTATCCTTTGCATCGAGATGTTCGACCGGCGCTACACCGATTTCATCTGCCGGCTGGGGCTGCCGGTGATCTTCTCGGACACCTACGCCCGGGCGGATTTTTCCGCCATGGCCGGGGATTTCATCTCGATGGAAAACACCACCAGCTCCATGGCGGTGACCAGCCGCCTGATCGAACGGGGCGCCCGCAAACTGGGCTTTGTGGGGGACCACACCCACTGCAACAGTTTTTATGAGCGGTTCAACGGGTTCCGCACGGCCGTGGCCCGGGGCGGGCTGACTCTGGACCCCAATCTTTGCATTGTGGAGCCCAACAGCGCCCCCTACGGGGAGGCTGCCTGGCTGGTGGAACGGCTGCGGGCCATGCCCTGCCTGCCGGACGCTTTTGTCTGCGCCAACGACTACCTGGCCGTCCACCTGATGAAAGCCCTGAAATGCCTGGACCTGCGCATCCCCGAGGATGTGATGGTGGCAGGCTTCGACGATTCCCCCGAGGCCACCGTGGCCGAGCCGCCCCTTTCCACCGTGCGCATCCCCAGCGGCGAGATGGGCTTTATCGCGGCAGGCATCTTGCTGGACCGCATCCAGCGCCCCACCCTGCCCTACCGCTGCTGCTACGTCCAGACCACGCCCGTCTGGCGGGAGAGCAGCCGCAGCCCAGTGAAATAACAAAAAGCAAGGGAGCAGCTTCACAACAGGAAGCTGCTCCCTTGCTTTTTTCTTTTACAAAATCGCTGTGTTCACAAAGTACGCCCGGTTAGAGCGGATCTGTTTGCTATTTTTCGCTTCACCAGCCGGATGCCTTTCCCTCACCACTTCAGATCCGCTCCCTGCATGGGGCTGGCGGCGGCACCGCACAAAACGCCTATGGTTTGTGCGGCTTCCTTGTGCGCAAAACAGTCAAATTTCCTATATAGGTTTTTTGCATTGTTTTTGCGCCGCCCTGCATGCTACAATCAAAACCAAAAAGGGGGTCCCTGCGCGCCCGTGTGCGCAGAGGGCTGATCCTGACACTGTATAGGAGGAATCGCCGTGAAACTTCGACTGGGGATCATCGGGGCGGGAAACATCGCCACTTCCCACATTCAAAACGTGCTGGACGGGAAATGTTATTTCCCCCGATGGTTCATGAATGCTTTCACTGCTTTGGAGATGAACTTCGTCAAAGAGAACTCCGAAAAAGTCATATGGCTTACTTTTTGTCGATGACCGTTATAACATTACTTGGATTCTCTGGAGATTCCTATAATACACTACTGGATTCCTTCGCCAAATTTCTATGTATAAATACTTCAGATCGCAGTGAGCCATATTTATCAGAAACCATTACGCATCTGGAAAAAAGGATTTATAGCCTTTTCTCTGAGAAAGAGGCTTTGGATGATCTTTTTACAAAGACAAACAACACAGCTTATTGCCTCTATACTAGTGCCACCGCATCTAAGTTTCATAACATTCTATGTAATTTTTATGGCAACAATGAAAGCACAACTTGCATGATCACCGTTATTAATGCTTGTAAATACTATTTCAAGGAATGTTATGCCGATGCCATGACAATTGCCTTACTAGGGTTAACGCCATTCGAATATTTAAGTCTATTGAATGATGAATTGAAATTTTTAGACCATCCGGAATTTTACGGAGATGAAGTAGAAGAATCCGTTCAACTTGCACAACGGGTAGCAATCGTTTTTACAGCATGTAGTGAGTCCAACGTGTTTACAACGGGAGCGCATGCAAATAGTCACGACATTATCAATTCCATTAATTTATTAAAGTCCAGACACCCCTTAAAAAGTGACGCATTCTTTGAGTTCTTAACAAAATACTATAATGCCTTAACTTTAGAAGAAGTTTCAATTTCTTTCGGTGCAAGTTTAAAATCTGCTTTTCCTCCAGCGGCATTACGATATGTTGTTGACTATCTTAAGGCAACGATCTGCAGTCTTTATAAAAATAGTCTTACTAAAGCACCCTGTTCAATAAACGATTTGCGAAATGATTTCAATGATATCATTCGTAATGGAAATATGTTTGGTCGTCGATTTTATCAATTAATTTATGATCAGCATGAAGAAATCCGAGCCTATATCAATCAAAATAAGGATCTAGCGTCTTCTTATTAACACTTAATCCATATAAAAAACAAATCCGAACGCACCTTCATAAAGAAGTACGTTCGGATTTATTTGGTATGGTGCGCCCGACTGGATTCGAACCAGCGGCCTTCCGGGTCGGAGAACTGTGACGGACAGGAAAATACAATGAACCAGCGCCGGAAATTGTG
>UQZO01000027.1 GCA_900545545.1 uncultured Subdoligranulum sp.
ATAACCTCCTGTGCGTCCATGTAGGTGTCCTTTACACTTAAAATTATGCACTCCAACGGGCGCTGCCGTATTCCTCGCCCTTGCGGTATTTCTTGGCGTTCTTGCTTTTGCAGTACACCATGAGCCGCAGGGCGGCGGCACCGGCGACGCCGATCAGCAGGTCAAAAGGGTGGAAGCTGGGGGCGGCGTTTGCAAAGGCCGCCGAACAGCCGTCCATGAAGTGCAGCAGCTTTTCCGACAAGTCCACGCCTGCCGCCAGCCGGTATGCCTGCCCCAGCTTCCCGAACAGGTAAACGAAAATCAGGTACGGGAGATTGGAGAGGATCAGTTTTTTTACCTCTGGTTTCACAATGACAGCCCCCTTTCCTTGACTTTCTCCTTGGCCCGCTGCTGCGTCTTGGCCGCAGCCTTAACTGTTTTGCCCTCGTTTTCGGATGCTTGCCATTTTGACCACTCCGCTGTGTATTGACACAAAGGATACCAACCTCTGCGATACAAAGCTATCACCAAACCCAACGAAGAACGGCCACGATACTTGTGCAAACCGGGCAAAACACCAAAAGTTTGCAAACATAGGCTTAATAAGGATAAGGTACTATTTTATGATACCTGTGACGACAGTGACGGTGATGACGGTTGCGACGGCACATCCGGTACCTTGAATCCATTGTCATAAGCGTCATTGCCGTCATTCTCGTCATGCGGATAATTGCGAAGCTGCAGAAGCCGCTGCTTGCTGGTACGCCGGGTACTCAGCAAAATACCATAACGGGTGCTACAGAACGGGTGGAAAGAGGCCGGTGAAATCATTCGCGCGTTGCGTTTTTTCGTCAATCTGTTATAATAAGGGACAATCCCAACGACTTTGCCCAGACGGAGGAGATTAGCTATGGCCCAACGGCAAAAAAATGCCCCCAAAATTACCACGGCACTGCTGCACCGGGCTGAGGAAGCTCCTCACTTCCACCAGGATCTGGAGATCCTCTACCTGATGGAGGGGATACTCACCGTCACCCAGGACGGCAAAGAAACCACGCTACAAAAGGATGACGTGCTGGTCATCAACTGCAATCACACCCATAGCCTGCACAGTGCCGGGGAACTGACCCTTCTGCAGGTGCAGGTTGCCTACGCCCTGCTGGAGGAGATCGCCCCCGGCGAGGAACCCTTCTTTTTCTGCAATTCGGCGGCGGATGCCTACCATCCCTACGGGGAAGTACGCCGCCTGATGCGTCAGCTGCTGCTGAGTTATGCGGGGACCCGCCGCCGCACCGAGGCGGTGCGTTACAGCTACGTCTATGCGCTGCTGGATCTGCTGACCGAGCATTTTCGCCGTGCGCCGGAGCCGGTTTCCGACGGCCGCCCGCCCCAGGATGAGGAACGGCTGCAGGCGATCATCAGCTATGTGAACCGGAATTTCCGGGACCAGATCAATCTGAGCAAGCTGGCAGAACAGATGTACCTGTCCACCTCCTCCCTGTCGCGCTTGTTCAAGCGCAGCATGGGCTGCTATTTTGCGGATTTTGTCAACCATGTGCGGCTCAACCAGGCAGTGCAGGAGCTGGCCGCCACCGACAAAACGGTCACCCGCATCGCGGCGGACTGCGGTTTCACCAACCTGGCCGCCTTCAACAAACAGTTCCAGGCCGCCTACCACACCACCCCCGCGGCCTGGCGCAAACAACAGTGGGAGGAACAGGACCCTGCCGCGGATGACTGCCAGCTGGAGGCCCTGGCCCAGGATATCGAGAAGCTCCACCTGGAGGCCGAACCTGCCGTCTCGGCGCCCGGCGCCCAGAGCCTGGCCGTCACGGTACAGACCGGGCCGGGTACCCCGTATACCCACAGCTGGAACCGGGTACTCAACGGCGGGGCGGCCCACGAATTGACCATCTGTAACGTGCAGGGGCACATCGTCTATCTGTGCGAGCATCTGGGCTTCCGCTTTGTGCGGATCTGGAACCTGTTTTCCCGGTCCATGATGATTGCCCGGGATACAGCGCAGAGCCAGTACAACTTCGACCGGCTGGACAATGTGCTGGATTTCATGGTATCCAGCCACATGGTGCCCTATCTGGATTTTGGCCAGCGGCCGGTCTGCGCGGTCAAGGCTGAAGGCCAGATGGTCTATTATGAAAACGAGGGCCTGGACTTTGCCTCGCCCGCCGACTGGCTGCGGATGTTCCGGGCGTTTATCGACCACATTGCCCGCCGCTACGGGCGGGAGGCTGCCGGCAGATGGGTCTATGATTTCTCACTGGATATCCGCCAGCAGACGCTGCCTTTCTGCAAGGATGAAACCGAAATGTGGGAACTCTACCGCCAGGCGACGCTCTGCCTGCGGCAGCATTTCCCCGGGGTATCGGTGGGCGGACTGGGCGGCATCCCGGTGGGGGACCTGGCGCCCATGGTGCACTGGCTGGAATTCTGCAAAGCCAACGACTGTGTGCCGGACCATCTCTCGGTGCTGGTGTTTCCGTATCGGCACGAGGCAAAGGAAGGCGACTATGAACCCCGCCGCCTGGCGCGGGAAGGGGAGGAGGCCCGCCAGATCCACCGCTGCCGCGCCCTGCTGGACAAACTGGGCCTGCCGGACTGCCGGGTGTTTGCGGTGGAGTGGAACAGCACCCTTTCCACCCGCAACTGGCTCAACGACAGCTGTTTCCGCGCGGCCTATGCGCTGGATGTCTTCAACCGTACCTGGGGCGAAGCGGATGCCATCGGCGTCTGGATGGCGACCGACTGGTGCTGCAGCTACTACGATACCACCCACATCGCCAACGGCGGCAACGGCCTGCTCTCCAAGGACGGCATCCGCAAGCCGATTTACCATGCGCTGGATTTCCTCAACCGCATGGGGCCCAACCTGCTGCAAAAAGGGGACTGCTACATTGCCACAGCCTCCGGGCCGGACGACTTCTACCTGCTGTGCTACAACTGCAAGCGGTATTCCTATGAATACTTCCGCGCCCAGGAAAACGACCTGGACCTGCACCGCCTGCCCGACCTGTTTGAAGATGACCGCGACCTGCAGATCCGGTTCACCCTCTCGGGCCTGAGCGAACACCGGAGCTACGCCCTCAAGCGCCGTGTGGTCAACGAAGAGCACGGCAGTTTGCTGGGGGAATGGAGCCGTTTTGAGTATGACGCCGACCTGGATGCACGGGATGTGCAGTATCTGCGCAATGTGTGCAACCCGGAGCTGAGCATGCGCAAGCAGCGCAGTGAAAAAGGGTCGATTTCTTTCACGGCGACCCTAAAACCCCACGAAATTGCCCTGTATCATATTTTTGCCCTGTAAATCCTTGTACAGAACGACCAAAATGAACACACTTTCTTGAACATATTATCACAAGGCGCAACAAATGCACTGCATTTGTTGCGCCTTGTCTTATTTTGCGCAGCCACCCGCAACAAAGCAATGCCTTTTCCTCCGCACCCCGCAACGGAGGCGATAGTGGAAAACTTACCGTTTTTTTACAATAGACTCAGCAAGCGGGACAACACCGCGCAAGGGCGCGGCAGGAGAAAGCCCGTACAAATAGAAATGGAGGCATTTTTATGAAAAACGGTAAATTGCAGGTTGCGGTCATCGGTTGCGGCGGCATCGCCAACCAGAAGCACTTCCCGGCGCTGAGCAAGCAGAGCGACAAGTGCGAGATCGTCGCCTTCTGCGACCTCATTGAGGAACGCGCCAAGGCTGCTGCCGAAAAGTACGGCAAGCCCGGCTGCCAGGTCACCACCGACTACAAGGAAGTCATGGCCAACCCCGATATCGACGTGGTCCATGTCTGCACCCCCAACGTGGCGCACTGCCCCATCACGGTGGCTGCTTTTGAGGCCGGTAAGAACGTCATGTGCGAAAAGCCCATGGCCGCCACCACCGCCGACGCCCAGAAGATGATGGACGCCTGGAAAAAGAGCGGCAAAAAGTTCACCGTCGGCTACCAGAACCGCTTCCGTACCGACTCCCAGGCCCTGAAGCGCGCCTGCGACGAGGGCAAGCTGGGGGATATCTACTTCGCCAAGGCTCACGCTGTGCGCCGCCGCGCCGTGCCCACCTGGGGCGTCTTCCCCGATAAGAGCAAGCAGGGCGGCGGTCCGCTGATCGACATCGGCACCCATGCCCTGGACATCACCCTCTGGTGCATGAACAACTACAAGCCTGTGTCCGTCATGGGTTCTGTCTTTGAGAAGCTGGGTCACCTGCCCGAAGCCACCGAGGGCAACATGTTCGGCCCCTGGGACCCCAAGACCTACGAAGTGGAAGATTCCGCTTTCGGCTTTGTCAAGATGGAAAACGGCGCCACCATCTTCCTGGAAGCTTCCTGGGCGCTGAACGTCAAGGATTCCCGCGAGGCTGCCTGCACCCTGTGCGGCACCAAGGCCGGTGCCGAGCAGGTGGGCGGCATGAGCCAGCAGGGCTATGACCTGGTCTTCAACGAGACCACCGGCGGCATCCTCACCGAGGAGCACATCTCCGACACCGGCGCCATCGCCTTCTTCGAGGGTACCAACGGCGGCAGCGATGCGGACAAGGAGTGCAAGCAGTGGCTGGAAGCCATCCTCAACGACACTGAGCCCCTGGTCAAGCCCGAACAGGCCTTCACCGTCACCCAGATCCTGGATGCCATCTATCAGTCCGCCCGTGAGGGCCGCGAGATCCGTCTGAACGGCTGAGGAGGGATTTGCTATGAAACTGGGATTTGTTTCTGCGATTCTCGATCAGAGCAACTATGAGCAGATGATGGACACCGCCGCGGCGCTGGGCTTCCAGTGCGTGGAGGTTGCCTGCTGGCCCCAGGGCAAGGCCGAGCGCCGCTACGCCGGTGTCAGCCATATCGACGCCGAGCGGGTGCTCACCGATGACGCCTATGCCAAACATATTCTGGATTACGCCGCCGAAAAAGGCGTCGAGATCTCCAGCCTGGCCTACTACCCCAACACCATGGACGCCGACCTCGAAAAGCGCGCCGCCGCCGTGGAACATCTGAAGGCGCTTATCAAGGCTTCCGCCAAGCTGGGCGTGAACATGGTCACCACTTTCATCGGCCGCGACCAGACCAAGACTGTGGAGGAAAACCTCGAGCTGGTCAAGGAAGTCTGGCCTTCCATCATCGCCCTGGCCGAGGAACAGGGCGTCAAGGTTGCCATTGAAAACTGCCCCATGCTCTTTGGTCCCGACCAGTGGCCCGGCGGTCAGAACCTCATGACCACCCCGGCCATCTGGAAAAAGGTCTTTGAGATTCTGCCCAGCCAAAATCTCGGCATCAACTACGATCCCTCCCACTTTGTATGGCAGATGATCGACTACATCAAACCCATCTATGAGTTCAAGGATAAGATCTTCCATGTCCACTACAAGGACATCAAGCTCTATCCCGACCGGCTGGATCAGGTGGGCATCATGGCCTACCCGCTGGACTTCATGTCCCCCAAGCTGCCGGGGCTGGGCGATGTGGACTGGGGCAAATACGTAAGCGCCCTCACCGATATCGGCTACGACGGCTGCACCTGCATCGAGGTGGAGGACAAGGCCTTTGAGGGCAGCCAGGAGAAAGTCCTGGACAGCCTGCGCCTGAGCAAGCGTTACATGGAGCAGTTTGTGATCTGATTCTCCTTACACTCCCGTTATGGCCGCGCCGGTGCCGCAAGTATCGGTCGGCGCGGCCCTTCTGTTTTGAAATTGCCTATGAAATGGAGGAAATGATTCCATGTCCAGAATCAAAGCCGGCGTCAGTCTGTACAGCCTGCAGGACCAGTACCTGACCAAAAAAATGACGCTTGAAGATATCATCCACTATGTAAAGGAATGTGGCGCCGAGGGCATCGAGATCCTGCCTGACCAGATGCTCAAGGGCGCGCCCGACCTCACCGACGAGCAGGTGGCCCATTGGCACGAACTGCTCAAAGAGACCGGCCTGCAGCCTGTCTGCTCCGATGTGTTCCTGAACACCAACCTGTACAAAAACCGCACCCTCACCCGCAAGGAGTGCATCGACCTGCTCATCAAGGAAATCAAGCAGGCCAACCGTTTGGGCATCAAACTCATCCGTCTGGTGTCCATGGTGCCCTACTGGGTCATCGAGCCGCTGCTGCCCTACTGCGAGAAGTACGACGTGACCATCGCCATTGAGGTCCACGCCGGCATGGCCTTCGATGTGCAGGCCACCAACGACTTCATCAACGAGGTCAAGCGCCTGAACACCCCCTACGCTGGTATTGTCATCGATACCGGTATCTTCTGCCGCAAGTTCCCCCGCGTGGTCAAGAACTACGAGATCAACAACGGCGCCACCCCGGCCATGTTCGATTACTGCGACAAGCTGCTGGATGAGGGCACCGACCTGCACGCCGCCATCCGCGAAAACGGCGGCAAGCTGCCCGCCGATTTCGTCGCTACCTGGAAGACCCACGAGGACGAGATGTTCGGCCCCCTGTGCGACGGTTACGAAAACTATCCCTACGAGGTCATGGACGATCTGCTGCCCTACATCAAGCACTTCCACTTCAAGATGTTCGAGATGACCGACGGAGGTCCCGAGTATTCCATCGACTTCAAGGGCCTCTTGCAGTACCTGCATGACCACAACTACGACGGCTACGTCTGTACTGAGTACGAGGGCAACCGCTTTACGCTGCCCGGTCATCCCACCGTGGAGCGGGAGCAGGTGGCCCGCAACGTCAAGTACGTGCAGCAATGCCTGAAAGAAATCCAGGGCTGAGGAGGGACAAACCATGTTTGATAACAATGTTTTTCTGACCGGCACCTGCAAGAATGTGTCGGAAAAGGGCAAGGTCACCGGCTTTGAAGTCCAGACCAACATCACCTACTACCGCGGCATCCCCCTTTCCATGATGGAGTACGTCCACTTGGCAGTGGACGGTGAGCCCGTGCCCGATGAGGATATCCGCGTTTCGCTGGACCAGAAGGATTGGTTCACCCAGAAGGAAGCCGAGACCGTCACCACCTACAAGTGGGAATACGGCGACCCGCTCTATGTGCGGGTGCTGAAGGACGGCGGCCTTTCCAAGGGCGAGCACAAGGTCAAAATGACGGTGGCCATCCGCACGGCGTACATTCCGGTTCCACTGGAAGGCACTAAGGAACGCACCGTCACCATCGACTGAAAGGGGAAAAACCATGGCAAAGAACGTTCTCGGCATTTCTTTCGGCCGCAAGATGAGCAACACCGAGGTTATGGTCAAGGAAGCCCTGCGTGTCTGTGAGGAAGCGGGCTGCACCGTGCGGTTCCTGCGGGCCGACGAGATGAACATCCATATCTGCACCGGCTGCATCAGCTGCGTGGTGGGTATGACCACCGGCCGCGGCAAGGGCGGCTGCCCCATCAAGGATGACCTGCCCATTGTGGAGGAAGCCCTGATGGAATCCGATGCCGTCATCATCGGTTCCCCGGCCTATGAGTTCACCCCCACCGGCAACTTCAAGGTCTGGTGCGACCGCCTGGGCCCCTCCCACGATGTCTCCTTCCGCAAGGCGACCTACGACGAGGGCCTGGCTGCCGGTAAGGACAAGAGCGAGCTGCCCGACGAGCGCAGCTTTAAAAAGCGGGTGGGCGCCCTCATCACCGTGGGCGGCGCCATGACGGAAAACTGGCTCTCTCTGGCCTTGCCCAGCATGTACGCCATGTGTGTATCCACCGGCATCGACGTCATCGACGCCTACAAATACTACGGTGCCATGGCCTGCGAGCATGTGCTGGGCAACCAGCCGGTCATGGACCGCATGACCCTGCTGGGCCAGCACATCCTGGAAGGCCTCAATGCCGCCGACGAGGAGACCCGTACCAAGTGGCGCGGCGACAAACAGGGCGTCTGCCCCGTCTGCCACAACGAGCTGCTGGAAGTCACCCACCGCGGCACCGAGATCGAGTGCCCGGTGTGTGGCATCTCCGGCAATCTGGAAGTCAAGGACGGCGAGATTCAGGTCACCTTCCCGGCGGAACAGATCGCCCGCTCCCGCCTGAAGTACGCGGGCAAGCTGGAGCACTCCACCGAAATCAAGACCTGTGCGGTGGGGCCCGGCCAGATCCCCAACCTGAAAGAGCTGAAGCAGAGATACCTGCACATTGGCGAACAGGTATAAAGGAGGATTCTCCATGGAAGATATCCGCATTGCCATCATCGGCCATGGCTTCATGGGCCATGAAGATGAAAAAATGCTGCTGAAGATGCCCGGCATCCGGCTCATCGGTTTTTCGGACATCGACCCCCAACAGCTGGAAGACGTAGCCCCCGGGCTCAAACGGTACGCCAGCAACGAGGAACTGTTTGCCGACCCCGAGGTGGATGTGGTCATCATTGCGGCCAACAACAACCAGCACCACAAGCTGGTCTGCCAGGCGGCCCGGGCCGGCAAGGACATCATCTGCGAAAAGCCCGTCGCCATGACGGTGGCGGAGCTGGACGACATGGTCAAAGTGGTGGAGGAGAGCGGTGTCAAATTCACCGTACACCAGCAGCGCCGCTACGACCCGGATTTTCGTACCGCCAAGGCAGTGTTTGACAGCGGCACACTGGGCGACGTGTATATGGTCAAGACCGGCCTCTACGGGTTTAATGGCAATATGCACGACTGGCACGTTTACAAGGCCGAAGGCGGCGGCATGCTCTACGACTGGGGCGTGCACCTGCTGGACCAGATGCTCTGGCTCATGCCCGGCGCCAAGATCACCCAGGTTTTTGCCGACCTGCGCAATGTCATCAATTTTGAGGTGGATGACTACTTCAAGATCCTGCTCAAAATGGACAACGGCATTACCGCCGAAGTGGAGCTGGGCACCTACCTGCTCACCGACAAAGCCCAGGACAAATGGTTCGAGCGCCACTGGCTGGTCAGCGGCAACAAGGGTACCGCCTATGTGGACGGCTTTGAACCGGAAGGCAAGATCGTGCGCACCACCCACCTGCTTACCAACGTGGGCGGCAAACGCACCATGACCGCTGCCGGGCCCACCCGCAGTTTCGGCCCGCCGTCCCCCGGCACCATCGTGACCGAGGCGCTGCCCACTGTCAGCACCTGCCACGAGGATTACTTTACCAACTATGTCAAGGCTTACCACGGGGAAGAGGACTTCCTGGTGAAGATCCCCGAGACCCGCCGCGTTCTGGCTCTGATGGAAGCTGTGCGGGAATCTGCCCGTACCGGCAAGTCGGTGGATTTCGAGTAACCACCGTATGTACTATGGGCCCCGTCCGCCCGGTGGGCAGGCGGTTCGCCCAATGAAGGAGGAAAACTATACCATGACCAATACCACCAAAAAGATGGCGTCCAAGGCGGCGGTCATCTGCTATGGCTTCGGCGACCTGGCTTCCCAGTTCGTCTGGACTTTCGTAGGCTCTTACCTGACCATTTTCTACACCGATATCGTGGGCATTGCGCCGGTGGCCGTTTCGGCCATTATGATGGGCGCCCGCATCTGGGATGCTATCAATGACCCCATGATGGGGGCCATCGCCGAGCGTACCCGCTCCAAGTTCGGCCGTTTCCGCCCCTGGATTGCCTTCGGCTGCCCCTTCCTGGCTATTTTCTCGGTCCTGACCTTCACCAATCCCTTTGGCGGTTCCACCACCGCGGGGGTCATCTGGGCCGCCGTTATCTACATCCTGGCCGGTATGCTGTATACCCTGGTCAACATCCCTTACGGTGCCCTGGCGGCCGTTATGACCGAGGATACCGACCAGCGCAATAAGATCAACACCTCCCGCAACATCGGTATGAACCTGGGCATGGTCATCGTCAACGGCTGCTCCGCCGGTCTCATGCTCAAATTCTCCGGCGCCGGTGCCGAGGTCGCCAACGGCCAGGGTTACATGATGACGGCTCTGATCTACGCCATCATCTCCATCCCCCTGTTCCTGCTGGTGTTCGCTACCTCCAAGGAAGTGGTCAAACCCCAGGGCGAAGTGGGCAAGTTCTCCTTCAAAGAAACAGTGGGCAACCTGGTCAAGAACAAGTACCTCATGATCATCACCCTGATTATGGTGCTGCAGATGACCGCCTTCATGGGCCGTATCGCCGTTACCTCCTACTACGTCATCTACTGCCTGGGCTCCTTCACCATGATCGCCACCATCATGACCATCCCCTCCATCGGTGCCATCATCGGCTCCTTCTTCGCACCGGCGCTGGCCAAAAAGATCGGCACCCGTAACGCTCTGGCCGGCACCATGGCCATCCAGGGCATCGGCCTCATCGTTATGTACCTGGCTCCCTTCGAGAACATGACCATGATCCTGGTGGGCGACTGGATTTTCGGTATCTTCAACGTAGGCTTTGCCTACTCCCTGTCCATGGTGGCCGACGCTGTGGACTACATGGAATGGAAGACCGGCGTGCGTACGGACGGTACCGCTTACGCCACCTACGGTCTGGCTACCAAGTTCGGCAACGCCTTTGGCGGTGCCATTGGCATCCTGCTGCTGGCTGCCTTCGGCTACGTAGCCAATGCCCAGCAGACTCCCGAAGCTATGGCTGGGATCAACACGGTGGTCAACCTGATCCCCGCGGTTATGTTCCTGCTGGGTGCCGCTGCCTGCCTGCTGTGGGATAAGTCCGACAAAGACATGGAAGCCCTGCGCGAGGAAGTCAAGGCCCGCAAGGCAAACGAACAGTAATGCTTTTTTCCGTGGGCGCGGTGCCCTTGGCGCCGTGCCCCGCTTTTGGTAAAGGAGTATAAGGAAATGAAACCCTATGCATTTGGTGTGGACCTGGGCGGCACCACCGTCAAACTGGGGCTGTTCGGCCCCGGCGGTCTGGCCGACCAGTGGGAAATCCCCACCCGCACCGCCAACCACGGCGAGGCCCTGCTGCCCGATATCGCCGCTGCCCTGCAGGCCAAACTGGCTGAAAAGGGCATTGATGCGGCCGACGTGGAAGGCGTCGGCATGGGCGTGCCTGGTGCCGTGCTGGGGGACCGCTTTGTGAAACCCTGCGTCAATCTGGACCAGTGGGGCGGCTTTGATGTGGCCAAACAGATGGAAGCCCTCTGCCGCCTGCCGGTCAAAATCGTAAACGATGCCAACGCGGCCGCCCTGGGCGAGATGAGCCAGGGCGGCGGCAAGGGCGCCCGCAATGTGGTGTTTGTCACCCTGGGCACCGGCGTAGGCGGCGGCGTCATCGTGGACGGCCGCCTGCTGGCGGGGGTGCACGGTGCCGGCGGCGAGATCGGACACATAAAGGTCCGCCCCGGGGATACCCGGGTCTGCGGCTGCGGCAAAACCGGCTGCCTGGAACAGTATGCCTCAGCCACCGGGCTGGTGCGCAGTGCAAAGGCCCTGCTGGCCGACCCCGCAGTGGAAACCACCCTGCGCGGCTATGCCGACCTGACCTGCAAGGATATTTTTGACTGCGCCAAAGACGGCGACGCCGCAGCCCTGCGGCTGGTGGACGAGATGGCCGATCTGTTGGGCCAGGCCCTGGCCGCGGTCTCCTGCGTCTGTGACCCCGAGGTCATCGTGGTGGGCGGCGGCGTAGCCCGGGCCGGGCAGATGCTGCTGGACCGCATCGCGGCGGCTTTCCGGCGGTATGCTTTCCCCGCAGCGGAGGAAACCCGCTTCGCCCTGGCTACCTTAGGCAACGACGCCGGTATCTACGGTGCGGTGCAGATGGTGCGCGGCGCATAATCCAAGCCATTCTCTTCATTGCTTGCCGCGGCGGTCGTATGCCTCGGGCCCCGCGGTCTTTCTCCAAATTCGGCAAAAGCCGGACCCGACTGGGGCCGGCTTTTGCCGCTGTCCGAATCATCCCGGCTGCAAAGCCGAAACCAAGGAGTGAAATTCTATGAAACATACCACTCGTTTGCTGGCCGCCCTCAGCGCAGCGGCCCTCACCCTCAGCCTCACCGCCTGCGGCGGGGCCGACTCCGCTGCTTCCGGCAGCACGGCGGAATCCACCGCCACGGCGGAGAATGCTTCCGCCACCCACATCTATGTGCTCACCGCCGCCGAGGACCACGGCTGGACCGGTTCCGTTGCTACCTTCGCCAAGGAGAAAGTGGAGGAACTGAACGCCGCCGGTCCCTACACCGCCGAGGTCATCACCAGCGCTTCCGCTTCGGAGCAGATCACCAAGGTGGAGGACATTCTGGCCCAGGGCACCGAGAATATTGCCATCGTCATCCAGCCCATGGATGATACCGTCCAGTCCGCCATCCAGCAGGTCATCGACGCCGAGGTGCCCTATGTGGCCTTTGACCGCATCATCGACAGCGTTTCCGCCTCCGCCGTGTCCAACGTCAAGGGCGACAACACCGGCATCGGCGCGGGCAGCGCGGCCTACTTTGTCTCCCTGGGCATGCAGCCCGGCGACAAGGTCTATGTCTACGAGGGAGACACCTCCTCGGTGACCACCCTGCGCAACCAGGGCTTTACCGACTACCTTACCGGAAAGCTGGAATTTGACGGCGCTCCCATCGACCCCGAACTCCAGTGGAGCGAGGAGGACCTGGCCTCCATCACCTATTCCGGCGCCATGAACTGGAGCCGCTCCACCACCAAGGAAAGCTTTGAATCCCTGATGGGTGACAGCGCCAACACCGATATCCGCTGGATCTACGCCGAGGACGACGAACTGTCCATGGGCGTGTTCGAAGCCCTGGCGGGCGGCGGCATCGACGACGCCACCAAGGAAGCCTTCCTGTCCAACGCCCCCGCCATTACCGGCTGCGGCGGCCTGGGCGAAATGTACGATGTGATCCGGGGCGAAAACTACGCCGACATCGCCTCCCGGTTCAGCGGCGTCTGCTCGGTCACCTACAGCCCGGCCATGATCCAGACCGCCATTCAGGATATGGTGGATTATCTGGACGGCAAGGCGGTGGAACAGGACCACGTCATCGCCTGCGAGAACGTGGTGGCCGACAATGTGGAGGAATACCCCTCCTTCTGAGTCAGGGTTGCCTTCCCGGGCGATGACAGCATTCCTCGCAGCTGATAGACTTGATTGCTTTTTTCTCCAAATACCGGGAAGTGACCGGCCAAGCCCCCGTACCGGCGGGGCGCGGCCTATAGAAAACGGGAGGGGCCTGCTGGGCGGGTGCCTCCCTCTTTGTGTACAACCATCCAACGGGGGAACCAAGATGGAATTACTGAATATGAGCGGGATCTGCAAAGCCTTTGACGGGGTGCCGGTCCTGCAGGACGTCAGCCTGACGGTGGGCACCGCCGAAGCCCATGCCCTGCTGGGGGAAAACGGCGCGGGCAAATCCACCCTGATGAACATCCTTACGGGGGTCTACGGCAGGGACGGGGGCACCATCCTCTTTGACGGCAAACCCTACGACCATATGACGGTGCAGGCCTCCGAAGCCGCGGGCATCGCCTTCGTGCACCAGGAACTGAACCTTTTCAACGACCTGACGGTGGCGGAAAATCTCTTTCTCACCCGGGAACCGATGGGGCTTTTGGGCCGTATCGACAAAAAGCGGATGCATCGGGAAGCTGCCGCCCTGTTTGCCGGCATGGGGGTGGAGATAGACCCCGCCCTGGAAGTGCGGTATCTGAAAACCAGCCAGAAACAGCTGCTGGAAATTGCCAAAGCCCTGCGGGGGCAGGCAAAACTCATCATTCTGGACGAACCTACCACCGCCCTGAATACCCAGGAAGTGGACCACCTGTTTGCTATTCTCCGCCGTCTGAAAGAGCAGAACGGTACCTCTTTCCTGTTTATCTCCCACAAGATGCCGGAGGTCTTTGCCTTTGCGGACCGGTACACCGTGCTCAGCAACGGCCGGTTTGTGGCCGAAGGCGCGATTGCCGACACCACGCCGGAGAAGATCACCGAGCAGATGGTGGGCCACCCGGCGGGGCAGGGGGCACACTATGCGCCCCGGCCCACCGGCGAAACGGTGCTGGACGTGCAAAACCTCACCGGCCCCGGCTTTGCCGGGGTGAGCCTGACCGCCCGCAAGGGCGAGATCATCGGCCTCACCGGCCTGCAGGGGTCCGGCAGCAGCGAGTGGATGCAGGCGGTGTTCGGGGCGCTACCGGTGCAAAGCGGCACTGTGGCAGCCTTCGGCAAAGGGGTCAAGCCGGGGTCCATCCACCGGGCCATGGCGGCGGGCATCGCCATGCTGCCCGGCAACCGCAAGGAAAACTCGGTCATCCCCGACCTGAATCTGGTGGAAAATCTCACCCTGGCCGAACAGACCCTGTCGGCCCGGGATTTCCCCATCCGCAAAAAGGCGGAACGCCGAAAGTTTGACCATTACAAGGAAATTCTGCACATCAAGGCCCGGGGACCGCAGGATGCCATCACCTCACTGTCCGGCGGTAACCAGCAAAAGGTCTTTCTGGCCCGGTGGCTCAACACCGGGGCGGGTATTCTTTTACTGGACAACCCCACCCAGGGTATCGATGTGGGCGCCAAGGAGGAAATTTATGCTCTGATCCTGGAACTGGCCGGACAGGGCAAGACCCTCCTCATCAACACGCTGGAAATTCCCGAACTGCAGAAGGTGGCCGACCGCTGCGCCGTCTTTTACGAGGGGCGGCTGGTGCGGATGCTGCCCCACGCCGAAATCAACGAACATACCGTGATGCTCTGGTCCACCGGGGCGTCCCTTGCCAAGGAGGAACAACCCTCATGAAAACCTCTGCCAAACCTTCCCTGTCCCGGCTGGCGGGGCAGTACAGCTATATTCTGGTCTTTGTGGCCATCTTTCTGGTCTGGGCGCTCACCAGCAGCAGCCTGACCTGGAGCGGCGTCATGAACATTTTCCGCCATTCGGCGGTCATCGGGGTACTGGCTCTGGGTATGGGCCTGGTCTGCCTGACCGGCGAGATCGACCTGTCGGTGGGCTCCATTCTGGCCATGGACGCCGGGCTTTCGGTGGTGGTGTTCAACACCACCGGCAGCATCCTGCTCACTCTGGTGTTTGCCCTGGCAGCCGGGGCGGTGCTGGGGGCCGTCAACGGGGTGCTGGTGGGCATTGTGGAAATGCCCGCCTTCATCGTGACCCTGGCCACCATGCTGATTTACCGTTCCCTAGCCCAGTACCTCTGCCAGCACCTGCCCAAGGACCTCATCGGGGGCGGGTCCTCGGTGTATAAGATGGACACCGACCTGGCTTCTTATCAGGCTTTCTACGGCTTCGGCAACGGCAAGCTGGCCACCCTGCCCCTGGTGGGGCTGGTGCTGCTGGCCCTGACGGTGGTGTTCGTCTATCTTTCCACCAGCACCAAGTTCGGCAAAAAAGTCTATGCCATCGGCAGCAACCAGAAGGGCGCCCGGCTGGCGGGTATCCACGTCAGTGTGATGAAAACCGCCGTCTTTGTCATCTGCGGTGTGCTGGTGGGGCTGGGGGCTTTCCTCTGGATCGCCATGAACGGCAGCGCCGATCCTGCCACCACCGGCAACAGCTACGAGATGTACGCCATCGCCAGCGTGGTGCTGGGGGGCATCAGCATGGCGGGGGGCAAGGGCCGCTGCCTGGGGGTGCTCTTCGGCGCCATGAGCTACACCATCATCGACAAGATCATCGTGGCCCTCAAGATGGACTCCCTCATCAACGACGCCATCAAGGGCGTGATCCTCATTCTCGTCATCCTCATCCAGGTGGCGGGGCCGCGGCTGAAAGCCCGGTTTGCCCACAACTGAAAAAACTCCCGGAGCCAGCGGCTCCGGGAGTTTTTTTGTTACGGCAGCAGCCGGTAGCGGCCCTTGCCGGTCTTTTCGATCTTGCCCGCCTCGCACAAGGATTTCAGCGCCCGCTGCAGCTGGCGGCGGCTGCAGCGCAGCAGCAGGGTGGCGGCTTCCACCCCGCACAGGGTGTGGCCGGGGGCGCTTTGCTGCAGATACAAAAGCACCCGTTCCTCGGTGGTGGCGGCGGGCAGGTCCACCGAGGAAAACAGGGTCAGTTTGTCGGCAAAGGAGTGCAGCACCTGATGCAGAAACCGCACATCCTGCCTCAGCCGGGCACGGTTGGGCTCCAGAGGCAGGCAGAGGCAGACCACTTCCGTGCGGGCCTGGGCAAAAAAGGGAGCCAGCCCCCGGTTCACGAACTCCATATCCCCCAGCAGGGTGGGGCCGCTGCTCAGATTCACCGGCACCAGCCCGCCGTCCCGCCGCAGACCATAAATTTGTACGGTGCCCTGCACCACACACAGTAAATCCTGCAGCGGGCGGCCGGGGTCTGCCAGGTATTCCCCCTTGTCAGACCGTGCCAGAAAGAACCCAAGCCCCGGGGTATCGAACCACTGGTCCACGCCGCTGCGCCGCAGCCACTGGGCCACAAGGGCGGCATCATAGTTTTTTTCCACCGAAAGTTCCCACCTTTCTGGGTTTATTGTGCCATATGTCACATTAAAATGCAACCAACTCTGGTAGGATGAAGGAAACCTGAGGGAGGGAAACGATGGAAAACGAACTTTTTACCGGCACCAGTGTGCCCAAAGCCTATCTGAAACTGTCCATGCCGCTGGTATTCAGCATGGTGGTCACCCTGATCTACAACCTGGCCGATACCTACTTTGTAGCCCAGACCGGCAACACCGACCTGGTGGCCGGGGTGTCGCTTGGGGCCCCGGTGTTCACCCTGCTTATGGCGGTGGGCAACATCTTTGCCCAGGGGGGCAGCTCGCTGATCTCCCGGTATCTGGGGGCGCAGCAGACCGAAAGCGTGCGCCGGGTCAGCTGCTTCTGTTTTTACAGCACTCTGGTCGTGGGGGTGGTGATCGGGGCGGGAATGTTGCTTATCCAGCAGCCGGTACTGGCCCTGCTGGGGGCCGACGCCGCCACCTGGGACCACGCGGCGGCCTATTATTTCTGGCTGGCGGTGGGCGCCCCGGCGCTGATTTTGTCCTTCATCCACTCCAACCTGCTGCGGGCGGAAGGCATGTCCCGGGAATCCATGGCGGGCACCATTCTGGGTGCGGTGGTCAACATCATTCTGGACCCGGTCTTTATCTCGGTGTTGGGGCTGGGGGCCGCCGGGGCTGCCATCGCCACCATCATCGGCTACCTGTGCTGCGATGTGTTTTTCCTGGGGGTGGTGCTGGCCAAAAGCAAGGTGCTGTCGGTACACCCCGCCCACTGCCGGGCCGGCCGCAACCAGGTGGTGCAGATTCTGACGGTGGGCATTCCTTCGGCGGTGGTCAACCTGATGCAAAGCGCCAGCATGGTGCTGACCAACCAGTTCCTGCTGCCCTACGGCAACGATAAGATCGCCGCCATGGGCATCGTGCTCAAGGTGAGCATGATCGTGCTGCTTCTGCTCACAGGGTTTGCCTTCGGCGGGCAGCCGCTGTTCGGCTACTACTACGGTGCCGGGGACAAGGAACGGTTCGCCCGGCTGTTGCGGTTCTGCGTACAGTTTCTGTCCGCGGTGGCGCTAGTGCTGTCGGCGGCGGTGTTCGTGGCGGCCCCGGGGCTCATGCGGCTGTTTCTGGACAACGACGGCGTGGTGCGCGACGGCGCCCTGATGCTGCGCTGCCAGGTGGTCACCATGGTGTTTGTGGGCTTTGTGCTGCTCATGACCATCGTGTTCCAGTCCATGGGCAAGGCGGGGGCGTCCTTTGTGCTTTCCATCAGCCGCCAGGGCGTGGTCTTTGTGGCGGTGCTGCTGGTGGGGCGGCAGCTGGCCGGGTATAACGGCATTCTGCTGGCCCAGGCGGTTGCCGACACCCTGACCATGCTGGGGGCGTTGGTGCTTTTCCGCACGCAGCTGCAAAAGCACGGCTACGCCTGAACCTGTACGCAAAAAGCCGGACCCATCAGGGTCCGGCTTTTGTGGTTGCGGGTTACAGCGGCTGGCTGCCGAACTCTTTGTACAGTTCGGGCAGAATGGCCGCCAGGTTGGTGAATTCCTTGATGTTGTGGGCAAACAGGCCCTTGGGCACCACGTCGGGCACACGGGCACCTTCCGGCAAAATCTTGCGGTAGGCGCCCTCCACCAGGGCGTAGCCGATCCAGAACCGGGACCGGAACAGGATGCCGTCCTTATACGGCGCCCACACATGGGTCATGGCGGCGGGGCAGCCCCCCTCCCCAATGGCGCAGACCATGCTTTGGCCGTGGGCGGTATCGGGGGCATCATAGCCGAAATCGGCCGGGCTCTTGAAGCAGAGCTTCAGAAAATCCGGGCCGGGGCCCACATCCTCCATAATATAATGGTTGACGCCCCAGGTTTTCTCCCGCATGGGCACAGCAGGGTCGCACACATAGGCGCAGTTGTCCGCCCGGGCAAAATAGTGGTCCTCGGGGTCCCAGATCTTGTAGCGCAGGTCGCTGCCCACGCTGTGCCAGGGGAACCACCAGTCCATCATCTCGGTGGTGACGCCGGGCATATAGGTTTCGTTGCAGACAAAGGCCGTGCCGTCCTCGGCTACCCCGTAGCCGATCTGGCAGAAGTCCTTTTCCTCGCCTTTCAAAAAGAGGTTGCGGTCCTCGAAAGGCACGGCCCGGACGGGACTCGGCCCGGCGGCCAGCACCGCCAGCTTTTCCGCCGGTACTTCGGCCAGCGGCCGGGTAAAGAATTGGTAATAGGGCAGGGCCATTTCCTCATGGCTGACGCCTACTTTTTTGCTCATGGTGTGTTACTCCCTTCCCGCAGGACGGCGCTTGCGCCAAAGGCGCAGCAGTCTGTCCCGCACAATGTTCAAAAATACCCCTACATACCACACGCCCGCCAGCATGGCGGCGCCGATCTGCACCGGCAGCGTACCGAGGTTGGCCAGCCCCACCGGGGTCAGGATGGTCAGCCCGATGGCCCAGCCGCAGAGCCAGGCCGGGCAGAAAATCCACCGGGGGAACAGCCCCGACACGATGACCGCCAGGCCCCCCATGACAAAGAGGGTCAGAAACACCTCGAGGTCGGGGTTCAGGGTCATTTTGTCCATGACCACCAGGGCCAGCCAGGCCCAGAAATCCCCCAGCAGGAACCCGGCAGAGATCTTGGGCGCATCGGCGGCTTTGTCGCCGTTTGCCGCGCAGAGTCCCGCGCAGATCAGGGCCACCGCGCCGGTGGTCACCCCCACGTAGGGGGCCGCCACCGCCCACAGCGGCGGCAGCAGCGCGATGCAAAAGGCCAGGGTCAGCGTTTCCGCTTTGTTGCGCATCGTCGGCCCCCGTTACTGGCAGTCGGCAATGTACTGGGCGATGGCCTCACCGGCCATACGGCCGGAGTTGACGGCAAAGCCCATGGAGTTGCCGGGCAGGGTGAAGTTGTAGCTGTCGCCGTAGAGGGTGTTGGCGTCGGAACCGGCGCTGTACAACCCCTCGATGGGCAGGTGATCCTTGTTGAGCACCTCGCAGTATTTGTTCACCCGCACGCCACCCACGGTGCCGTAGGCGCCCAGGTAGTATTTGCCCACCAGGTACTTGCCCTTGCCGGTGATGGGGTGCAGGTACTTCTGGGGTTTGTGGAACTGGCTGTCCACGCCGCAGCGGCACATGGCGTTGTAGTCGTCGATGGTCTGCTGCAGCTTGTCGGCGTCGATGCCCAGCTTTTCGGCCAGCTCGGGGATGGTCTCGGCCTCGAAGTAGGCTTCGTAGCCCTGCTCCACTGCCAGCTTGGCCTGCCCCTCAAAGTTCAGGAAGGCTTCGGCCGGGTGGACGATGTCCACGATGTCGGGGCCGTTCTTCTTGTACTGCTTCAGAATGCCCTCATCCATGATGCAGTAGCCGTAGTTGCCGGGCTGCAGGGCGATGGCATTGCCCGCGTAGGTGGTGTTGCCCAGATCCCCTTCGTTCATGAAGCGGTCGCCCAGCTGGTTGATCATCAGGTTGGGCTGGCGCAGCACGGCGTCCAGCAGGAACCAGTTCAGGTTGTCGGGCAGCTGGTAGATGGCCTCGATGTTCTGGCCGAACTTCTCGGCGCCCACTTCCCACATCATCTTCAGGCCGTCGCCGGTGATGCCGGGAATACGGAAGGGGAAATAGTCCTTGCCGATGTGCAGGCCGAACTCCTTCTCGATCATCTCGGGGTTGTTGCCGAAGCCGCCGGTGGCCACCAGCACCGCCTTGCCGCGCACTTCCAGGCCGTTGCCGTCCTTGTCCACGGCCACGGCGCCGCAGACCTTGCCGTTCTCCACGATCAGCTTGGTGGCCGGGGTCTCGGTCAGGATCTCGCAGCCCAGCTCCTTGGCCCGCTGGGTCAGCACCTTGACCATGGCGCCCGCTGCACGGGGACCGATGACGCCGTTCTCCGGCTTGACGATGTGCCAGGTGGCCTCGGATTCCTTGAAGTAGCGGAAGGCGCCCGCGAACTCCACGCCCATCTCCTGCAGCCAGTCGATGGTGTCGGCGCTCTTGTGGAAGTAGGTCTGCACCAGGTCCTCATCCACGCGGTAGTGGGTGTATTCCATGTGCATCTGCAGCGCCTGCTCCACGCTGATGTTGTTGAACCTGTCTCTTATACACATCTCCGAGCCCACGAGACCGTACTAGATCTC
>UQZO01000028.1 GCA_900545545.1 uncultured Subdoligranulum sp.
CCTCTTCGTCGGCAGCGTCAGATGTGTATAAGAGACAGGGTGATGGAGCCGTTGTCGTCGGGGGCGGGGGTGCTGATGGGGGTGTCGGTGCTGCCGGAAGCGGCGTCCTCCGCCAGGACCGGCATGCCCAGGGCCGATACAAGGGCCAGCAGGGCGATCAGGGACAGGATACGTTTCAAAGTAAGACCTCCAGTGATGGATGATTTTGGGACCTGCAAAAATTTATTTCGCGTCTGCCGCCGCGGCTTTTTGGGATTGTTCGGGGGGTTCCTTGCTGGCGGCGCCGCCGATGTCCAGGTTGCCGTCCATATCGGCAAACAGTTCATCGCGGTATTTCTGTTTGGTTTCCTCGTCCTGCACCACGCTGGACTGGACCTTGCCGTCCAGGATGGTGACGATGCGGTCGGCACACTGGGCCAGTTCCGGCTCGTGGGTGACCATGACGAAGGTGACCTGCTGGTGCTTGGACATTTCCAGCATACGGTAGAGCACCTGTTTGCTGGTCATGGAGTCCAGGTTGCCGGTGGGTTCGTCGGCAAAAATGACCTTGGGGCTGCTGACGAAGGCGCGGGCGATGCCCACACGCTGCTGCTGGCCGCCGCTCATCTCGGTGGGCAGATGGTTGGCGCGGCCCAACAGGCCCATGTTTTTCAGTTCCTTGCGGGCCAGTTTCAGGCGGGTTTTCTTGTCCACGCCCTTGAACATCAGCGGCAGGGCCACGTTTTCCGCCGCCGTCATGGTGGGCAGCAGGTTGTAGCTCTGGAAGATGAAGCCCAGATGGGCCTGGCGGAACCGGGCCAGTTCGGTTTCGGTCATGGCGCTGATCTCATGCTTGCCTATGTATACTTTGCCCCGGGTGGGTTTTTCCAGCCCGGCCAGCATGTTCAGCAGGGTACTTTTGCCGCTGCCCGATTGGCCCACGATGCAGCAGAATTCACCCTTTTCGATGGCCAGGTCCACGTCGTTGAGCGCAACGACCCGTTCCTTGCCCACGGCGTAGACTTTGCGCAGTTTTTCGGTACGGATGATGGGTGCCAAACACCTGCCCCCTTTCAAAGCGGATATTGGCCCTATTCTACCATACTTCGACAATTTTGAGAAGGCCAATCCGTGTAAATTTTTGCGGGTTGCACCCCGCCGTTGCGCGGAGTTTTTCCCCGCTATATAATAAGTACGAGGCTGCCGCCCCAAAGTTTGCAGAATTTCCCAAAAAAAGTTATTTTGCAACATTAAAGGGGCGCCTCAGCCACGGGGCCTGCCCTCTGCCCCATCCTATTTATCTCTATCCGTAGGGCGGGGTCTTGACCCCGCCGGTGGGAGTTGCCTTTTTATGGTTTGGCCGTAGGGGCGGCATATATGCCGCCCGGGCGGTTTCCCCGGAAGGTTCGCGCTTCCGGACGGTGACGCTTTTTGACCGCGCAAAAAGCGTCGGAAAAACGCGCCGCTACTTCCGGGGCGCGGGGCACGGCTTGGGGGCTGCACGCCCCCAAGACCCCCAAAGGAGAAGTCGAATCGAAAAAACCGGGAAAAACGCCTGGAGAGACTGTTTTTCCATCGGTTTTTCCGATTTTCCACCGTTGATTCGGGTGTGCCCGAACCCCCGTGACGGTACATTTCTTGTTCACCCGTAGGGCGGGGTCTTGACCCCGCCGTTTCCCCGCCACCACCCTTTTATGGTATATTTGTTTGGAATTTCTTTGCCTACTTTCTTTGCAAAGAAAGTAGGACAAACCATCGTTTTAAGAAAGGACGCCGCCTATGTCTGCCCCCTACCCCATCGTGCCCATCGCCCACATCCGCACCGACTTCCACGATAAATTCGGCATCCCCCGCCAGAGCGGCCTGGTGCCGGAACTCACCGCCCGCATCGTCTTTGAGCCGGAATACCGGGACCCCAACGCCCTGGTGGGGCTGGAAGGCTACAGCCACCTGTGGCTGATCTGGCAGTTCTCCACCGTGGCGGCGGAGTATGCCGCCGGCAAAAAATGGCGTCCCACCGTGCGTCCGCCGCGCCTGGGCGGCAATGTGCGCCGGGGCGTGTTTGCCACCCGCAGCCCCTACCGCCCCAACGCCCTGGGCCTTAGCTGCGTGGAACTGGCGGGCATCGACGGCTGCGACCTCTTGGTGAAAGGGGCCGACTTACTTGATGGCACGCCGATTTTTGACATAAAACCCTACCTGCCCTACGTGGACGCCCACCCCGAGGCGCGGGGCGGTTTTACCCTTAAGACCGCCGGATATGCCCTGGCGGTAGAATGTGCGCCGGAACTTTTGGCGAAAGTGCCCAAAGAAAAGCGGGAAGCGCTGCTGGGCGTGCTGAAAAACGACCCCCGGCCGGGGTATCAGCACGACCCGGAACGGGTATACACTCTGGATTTTGGGCAGAACAAGGTGCGGTTCACTGTGGACGGAGAAACCTTGACGGTACGGGAAATTCTGTGATTTTTCCCGCGTGTGAATTTCTTCACAAAGTACCGTCTTTGGGACTGCAAAAAATCACGGTCTGAAACCTTTGTGGAAAAATAGTCAAAATGCACACATCCGTACCAAAAATCTGTGCAACATTCTAAACAAAAACCCTTTACGAATCAGGTTGTTTTTTGGTACAATAAAGCTATGCAAAAGCGTCTTTCTAGCAGTGCGCCCGGGGCAAAACACAGGCACATTGCCGGGCAGGCGTGGGCCTGTGCGGGCAAAAACCCGTGCAGAATGCAAAACTACTCTTGAAAATGGAGGAAGAAAAATGCCCAGAGCAAAACAGTCTATGGACGGCAATACCGCTGCGGCGCACGTAGCCTATGCGTTCACCGATGTGGCTGCCATCTACCCCATCACTCCGTCCAGCCCCATGGCTGACACGGTGGACCAGTGGAGCGCTGCCGGCCTGAAGAACATCTTCGGCAACCAGGTCAAGGTTGTTGAGATGGAATCCGAAGCCGGTGCCGCCGGTGCTGTGCACGGTTCCCTTGGTACCGGTGCCATCACCACCACCTTCACCGCTTCCCAGGGCCTGCTGCTGATGATCCCCAACATGTACAAGATCGCAGCCGAGCAGCTGCCCTGCGTCTTTGACGTGTCGGCCCGTACCGTTGCTACCCAGTCCCTGAACATCTTCGGTGACCACAGCGACGTTTACGCCACCCGTCAGACCGGCTTCGCCATGCTGGCTGAGTCCAACCCGCAGGAAGTCATGGACCTGTCCCCCGTTGCGCACCTGTCTGCCATCGAGGGCCGTGTTCCCTTCGTGAACTTCTTCGACGGTTTCCGTACTTCTCACGAGATCCAGAAGATCGAGAAGTGGGACTACGAAGATCTGAAGGAAATGTGCAACATGGAGGCTGTGGAGAAGTTCCGCGCCGAGGCGCTGAACCCCGAGCATCCCAAGACCCGCGGCTCCCACGAGAACGGCGACGTCTTCTTCCAGCATCGTGAGGCTTGCAACCCCGCCTACGAGGCCCTGCCCGCCGTTGTCAAGAAGTACATGGACAAGATCAACGCCAAGATCGGCACAAACTATGATCTGTTCAACTACTACGGCGCCCCGGATGCCGACCGCGTCATCATCGCTATGGGTTCCATCTGCGACGTTGCCGAGGAAGTCATCGACTACCTGACCGCCAAGGGCGAGAAGGTCGGCCTGGTTCTGGTCCGCCTGTACCGTCCCTGGGTTTCTGAGGCCCTGCTGAAGGTCCTGCCCAAGACCGTCAAGAAGATCGCGGTCCTCGACCGTACCAAGGAGCCCGGCTCTCTGGGCGAGCCCCTCTACCTGGATGTCGCTGCCACCCTGCGTGAGGCCGGCATGAACGACATCGTCCTGACCGGCGGCCGCTACGGCCTCGGCTCCAAGGACACCCCGCCGTCCAGCGTCTTTGCTGTCTACACCGAGCTGGCCAAGGATGCCCCGAAGGCCCGCTTCACCATCGGCATCAACGACGACGTGACCAACCTCAGCCTGCCTGAGGTCAAGCCCGCGCCCATCACCTCCGCCCCCGGCACCAAGGAGTGCAAGTTCTGGGGTCTGGGCGGTGACGGTACCGTCGGCGCCAACAAGAACTCCACCAAGATCATCGGCGACCACACCGACAAGTACATCCAGGCCTACTTCCAGTATGACTCCAAGAAGACCGGCGGTGTGACCATCAGCCACCTGCGTTTCGGCGACAAGCCCATCCGCAGCCCCTACTACATCAACCAGGCTGACTTCGTCGCCTGCCACAACCCCGCCTACATCCACATGGGCATGAAGATGGTGCAGGACGTTAAGCCCGGCGGCGTCTTCATGATCAACTGCCAGTGGACCGACGAGGAGCTGGATCAGCACCTGAATGCTGCCGACAAGAAGTACATTGCCGACAACAACATCCAGCTGTACACCATCAACGCCATCGACAAGGCCATCGAGATCGGCATGGGCAAGCGCACCAACACCATCCTGCAGTCCGCCTTCTTCAAGCTGGCTGACGTCATGCCCATCGACGAGGCTGTCGAGTACATGAAGGCCGCTGCCAAGAAGAGCTACGGCAAGAAGGGCGACGCTGTTGTTGAGATGAACTGGAAGGCCATCGACGCCGGTGTGGACGCTGTCCATAAGGTCGAAGTGCCCGAAAGCTGGCACAACCCCGCTCCCGACGCTGCTCCCGCCGACCTGAAGGGTCCCGCTCCGCTGGTCAAGATGATCCGCGATGTCATGGAGCCCATCAGCCGTATGGACGGCGACAGCCTGCCGGTTTCCGCCTTTGCGCATAACGCCAACGGCGAATGGGAACTGGGTGCTTCCGCTTACGAGAAGCGCGGCACTGCCGTTATGGTTCCCGAGTGGAGCGCTGAGAAGTGCATCCAGTGCAACCAGTGTGCTTTCGTCTGCTCTCATGCCACCATCCGTCCCTTCTGCCTGACCGCAGACGAGATGGCCAATGCGCCCGAGAGCCTGAAGAGCGCCGACACCAAGCCCAAGGCCAGCGAGTACAAGTTCACCATGGCTGTTTCTCCGCTGGACTGCATGGGCTGCGGCGAGTGCGTCACGGTCTGCCCGACCAAGGCTATCGAGATGAAGCCGCAGGAGAGCCAGTCCGCTCAGCAGGCTGCTTTCGACTACTGCGTCGAGAACATCCGCAAGAAGGACAACATCCCCGGCGTTGTTTCCGAGATCTCCGTCAAGGGTTCTCAGTTCAACCAGCCGCTGCTTGAGTTCTCCGGCTCCTGCGCTGGCTGTGCCGAGACTTCTTACGCCCGCCTGATCACCCAGCTGTTCGGCGAGAAGATGTTCATCTCCAACGCCACCGGCTGCTCCTCCATCTGGGGCGGCACCGCTGCCATCAGCCCGTACACCACCAACAAGGAATCTGGCCATGGCCCCGCCTGGATCAACTCCCTGTTCGAGGATAACGCTGAGCACGGCCTGGGCATGCAGATCGGCTACGAGACCGTCCGTGAGAACCTGATCAAGAAGGTTGTCGCGCTGAAGGGCAAGAACGCCGAGCTGGACGCTGTCATCGACAAGTTCATCGAGACCAAGGCCAACACCAAGGCCAACGATGCTCCCGCCAAGGCTCTGGTCGCTGCCCTCGAGGCTGACGGCTCCGCTGAGGCTCAGGAGATCCTGAAGGACAAGCAGTACCTGGCCAAGAAGAGCTTCTGGATCTTCGGCGGCGACGGCTGGGCTTACGATATCGGTTACGGCGGTCTGGACCACGTCCTGGCTTCCGGCCACGATGTCAACGTCATGGTCTTCGACACCGAGATGTACTCCAACACCGGCGGACAGGCTTCCAAGGCCTCCAACATCGGTGAGGTCTGCCAGTTCGCTGCTGCCGGTAAGGAAATCAGCAAGAAGAGCCTGGCCGAGATCTGCATGACCTACGGCTACATCTACGTTGCTCAGATCGCTCTGGGCGCCAACATGGCTCAGGCTGTCAAGGCCATCGCTGAGGCTGAGGCTTACCCCGGCCCGTCCATCATCATCGGCTACGCTCCCTGCGAGCTGCACGGTGTCAAGGGCGGCATGACCAACTGCCAGAACGAGATGAAGAAGGCTGTCGAGGCCGGTTACTGGAACCTGTTCACCTTCAACCCCGCCAACAAGGCCGAGGGCAAGAACCCCTTCACCCTGACCTCCAAGGCCGGCGATATGAGCAAGTATCAGGACTTCCTCAACAACGAGACCCGTTACAGCCGTCTGGCTCGCGCCTTCCCCGAGCGTGCTAAGGAACTGTTCGAGAAGAACCAGGCCGCTGCCGATGCCCGTTACGAGCACCTGACCCGTCTGGTCGACCTGTACAAGTAATCCGGCTTGATCTTTGTCCTTTCTTTGCAAAGAAAGGACCAAAGAAACTCCAATAAAAAACAGACCACAGGGAAACCTGTGGTCTGTTTTTGTATAAAATTCTTTTGCTTCTTTTCAACTAAGAAAAGAAGTGAGGTTTTCCCCGTCCCGGACGTTATATAGACAGAAACACAGAAAGGAGGGCTGCCATGGACCGGGAACAAGTGCTGCAGCTGTACGACGCGTACAGCGACGACGTGTACCGGCTGGCCTGCAGTTACCTGCTGGACCCCCATAACGCCCAGGACGCCGTGCAGGAGGTGTTCCTGCGGCTGCTGGAACGCCCCTGCGCCATCCGCCCCGGCAAGGAACGGGCGTTCCTGGCGCGCGTCACCGCCAACTACTGCAAGGACTGCCTGCGCCGCGCCAAACGCAGGCCCCCTCCGCCGGAAAACGCCGCCGAACCCGCCGAACCTGACCCGGCCCCCGGCCGCGCGGAACTGCGGGCCGCGCTGGACAGCCTGACCCCCGCCGCCCGGGCCGCCGTCTACCTGCATTATTATGCCGGATATTCCGCCGTGCAGATCGCCCGCATCCTGGGTGTCACGCCGTCCGGCGTGTGGATGCGCCTGAACCGCGCGCGGGCCCAGCTGCGCGCCCAACTCAAGGAGGAAAACCGCGATGAAAACGACGTATCAACGCATGATGTCTGACCTTTGCCTGCCGGACGCCAGCAAAGCCGCCATCCGCGCCCGGCTGGCCGCCGCCCCCGCGCCCGCCTCATCCCGTCCGGCGCGCCGCCTGCGCTGGCAGGCGGTGTGCGCAGCGGCCGCCGTGCTGCTGCTGGGCGCCGGGGTACTGGGCGGCGTGACGCTGGAATGGCGCGACGCGGACCACGGCCAGTACCTGTTCACTTTTGAAGGCGCGGACTACGCCACCCCGGCCGAGGCCGTGGACGGCGCGGTGCTGGCCGAAGTGACGGCGGCGGGCAGCGTGGCGCTGGACCGCTGGCAGGACGCGGCGGAGCGCACCGGGCTGCCGCTGCTGCAAAGCGATGCGCTGGAAACGGCGCTGGAGCAGCCGGGGGCCCGCTGTTACCTGACCGGCGAGGAACGCAGCGGCGGCACGCAGCTGCGCGCCGTGGCCCAGGCGCCGCAACAGGACGCGGCGGGCCGCACCTATACGCTGTGGCTGGAAGCCATGACCCAGGTGGGCGGCACGGCGGAAGAACTGATTCCGGCCGGGAACGTGGGCGTGGCCGACGTTGCCGTAAAGACCCACACCACCCCGGCCGGTCTGACGGTGGAAGTGGCCGTGAGCCGCATCGGCGGGCGGGTCCGGCAGGCCGAGACCTGGTTCGTGCAGGAGGGCGTGCTCTACCACCTGTACGCCGACGTGTGGGGCCCCGAAAAGGGCGAAGCGGAGATCCCGGAGGCGGATTTTCTGGCCATGCTGGACAGCCTGCAATGAACGGCGCCTTCCTTCTTTGAAAAGAAGGAAGCGAAGAAACTTTAACTAAAAACAGACCACAGGGAAACCTGTGGTCTGTTTTTGTATAAAATTCTTTTGCTTCTTTTCTTATAAGAAAAGAAGAAGAAAAGTACATTGCGCGCCGCCCGCGGCGGTGGTACAATGGAAAAAAACACAGGAGGTACTGCGGTATGGAACGCATGGCATGGCGGGGGCGCATCAAACCCGGCTGCAAGGCGGAGTATATCCGCCGCCACAGCCAGATCTGGCCCGAGATGAAGGAGGTGCTCAAGGCGGCGGGCATCTGCAATTACATCATTTTTGCCGACGGCGACGAACTGTTCGGCTACTATGAGTGCGAAAAGGGCGTGGCCTTTGCCGAAAAGGCCCAGGCCGAAAGCCCGGTCGTGGACCGCTGGAACGAATACATGAAGGACATCCTGGAACTGGTCATGGACCCCGAGACCGGCGCCCAGCCCAAACTGGAACCCATGTTCCGGCTGGATTGATTGGTGCACTTTTCTTATAAGAAAAGTACCAAAAGAATTTTAATGAAAAATGTCCCGCGGGGCGTACCCCGCGGGACATTTTTGTTTAAAATTTCTTCGGTTCCTTCTTTATAAAGAAGGAACAAAAACGAACGTCTGCAGCGCCCAGATGCCCAGCACCACCACGCCCAGGGCAATGCGGTACCAGCCGAAGGCGGTGAAGGTGTGCTTCTTGACGTAGTTCATCAGGAAGCGGATAGCGGCCATGGACACCAGGAACGCCACCACGCAGCCCACCACCAGGGCCAGCACTTCGGGCATGGTAAAGACGCTGCCGCCCGCAAGATACTTGACGACCTTCAGGCCGGAAGCACCGGCCATGACGGGGATGGCCAAAAAGAAGGTGAACTGGGACGCGCAGGGGCGGCTCATACCGCAGAGCAGGCCGCCCACGATGGTGGCGCCGCTGCGGGAAGTACCGGGGATCATGGCCAGCACCTGCCAGGCACCCACCAGAATGGCCTGCTTGTAGGTGATGCGGCTGAGCTTGGTGGTGGAAGGCACCCGGGGCCGCCGCTCAATGAGGATGAACGCCACGCCGTAGACGATGAGCATGATGGCCACCACCACGCTGTTGTACAGGTGGGCGTCCAGCCAGTCGTCCAGCAGGAAGCCCAGCACGGCGGCGGGCAGGCAGGCCACGATGATTTTCATCCACAGCCGCACCACCGGCCACCGCAGATGCTTGGAAAAGCCGGAATCCCGGCCGTTGTCGGCACAGAAGGGCCACAGTTTCTTGAAATAGAGAACCACCACCGCGAGGATCGCGCCGAGCTGAATGACGACGCGGAACATCGACATGAATTCTTCATCAAAGCTGAATTTCAGCACCTGTTCGGCCAGGATCATGTGGCCGGTGCTGGAAATGGGCAGCCATTCGGTAATGCCCTCGATCACGCCGTACAGGACCGAGCGCAGCAAATCAAGCAATAATTCCATGCGGGCAATGCCTCCTTACAGTTTCGCGTACCTATCATACCACAAAATGCGCCGGGCCGGGTACTGTTTTTTAGGATTTTACAACTATTTTCGGCCTTACTGTGCAAAAACACCAAATTCGTCTTGCTGTTTTTGGCAGTTGCAACTATAATAAGGTATATCTGTAGATAAAGAGGGAATAGGGAAATGTATACCACCGTACTTTTTGACCTGGACGGCACCTTGCTCAACACCATCGACGATCTGGCCGATTCCGCCAACCGCGTCTGTGCGGCCCACGGCTGGCCCACCCACGATGTGGCGCAGTACCGCTATTTTGTGGGCAACGGCATCCCCAAACTGGTGGAACGGTTCAGCCCCGAATCGGAACGCAGCCCCGAGCAGCTGGCCGCCACCCTGCAGGAATTCGGCGTGCAATACGGCGCGCATATGTTCGATAAAACCGCTCCGTACCCCGGCATGCCGGAACTGCTGGCCAGGCTGCACGCAAAAGGCATCCGGATGGCGGTCTACTCCAACAAGGCGGACGAGTTCGCCGGTGACGTAGTAGCGCGGTATTTTGACCGCAGCCTCTTTGAGGTCATCCGCGGCGCGCGGCCCGGCGTGCCCACCAAGCCCGCCCCGGAAGGCACCTGCGCCCTGATGGAACACCTGGGCGTGGACCCGGCCGCCGGCAACGTTTTGTACGTGGGGGACAGCAACGTGGATGTGGCCACCGCCCACAACGCAGGACTGCCCTGCTGCGGCGTGCTGTGGGGCTTCCGCACCCGGGAAGAACTGCAGGAAGCCGGAGCCGAGTACCTGGCCGCCGACACCGCCGACCTGGAAAAGGTGATTTTGGGGTAATTCGGGTGCGCCCGAACCCCCGCAGCGGGAAATTCGCGGGTGCCCGTAGGGCGGGGATTCATCCCCGCCGTGGAACTTGCCCGATGTTGCCCATTGACGGATTGTTTGTAGGGGCGGCCTATAGGCCGCCCGGGCGATTTTCCGGAAGGTTCGCGCTTCCCCTAGGTGCCGCTTTTTGACCGCGCAAAAAGCGGCAGAAAAACGCGCCGCTACTTCCGAGGCGCGGGGCACGGCTCAAGGGGCCTGCGGGCCCCTTAAGAATCCCCGGGGCTTTAGGGATGTCGCCCGAGATGGTCCCCACTTCTGGCCACGGGGAATGCTCTAGCAACCATCCCGCCCGTGCCCACCGTGTGAGCTCATCCGGTCTCCGCGTTTTAAAATCCCGTCCGCCTTCGCGGACGGGCCCTGGCGGGGAATGGGCAATTTCCCACCGCGTCGGAATACAACCTATTTATGTTCACCCGTAGGGCGGGGATTCATCCCCGCCGATGGAAATTGCCTATGAACGGTTTGGCCGTAGGGGCGGCCTATAGGCCGCCCGGGCAATCTGCCGGGTGGTGCAATGTTTTTAATTAAATTTCAACATTTATAACACTGGTTGTTTAAAATTGTTCAGAGTTTCTTCGGTTCCTTCTTTGCAAAGAAGGAACAAGAACCAACAAAATCCGTAAAGGAGATGTG
Source organism: uncultured Subdoligranulum sp. (assembly GCA_900545545.1). Classification (GTDB taxonomy): domain Bacteria; phylum Bacillota; class Clostridia; order Oscillospirales; family Ruminococcaceae; genus Gemmiger. The sequence goes on from UQZO01000028.1 coordinate 10,747, forward strand.
CTAGTATGATCGCGCAGCACTATAAAGATATGCTGGGTGCCAAGTCGGTAATTCGGGAAATTTCCGAATGGAGCACCGCCCGCGGCCAGGAGATCGGGTACGAGAACGTGTTCGACTATTCCCTGGGCAATCCGTCGGTGCCCTGCCCGGCGCAGTTCACCGAAACCTGCCTGGACCTGCTGGAACGCACCGACCCGGTGACGCTGCACGGCTACACCCCCACGCTGACGCTGCCCGAGGTGCGCGCCCAGGTGGCCGAAAGCCTGAACCGCCGTTTCGGCATGGACTACACCGCCGACCACATCTTCATGACATCGGGTGCCGCGGGTGCGCTGGCCCACGCGGTGCGGTGCGTGGCGGTGCCGGGGCAGAACATCGTGACCTTTGCGCCGTTTTTCCCGGAATACAAGCCCTACGTGGAGGGCGCGGGCCTGACGCTGCGGGTGGCGCCGCCCCGGGTGGAGGATTTCCAGATCAACTTTGATGCCCTGGACACCCTGGTGGACGAAAACACCGCCGCGGTGCTCATCAACTCGCCCAACAACCCCAGCGGCGTGGCCTACAGCGCCGAAACCCTGACCCGGCTGGCCGCGTACCTGACGGCGGCAGGGGAGAAGTACGGCCACCACATCTTCCTGATCTCCGACGAGCCCTACCGGGAGATCGCCTTCGGCGGGGTGGAGGTGCCCTACCCGGCAAAGTTCTACGCCGACACCCTGACCTGCTACTCCTTCTCCAAGAGTCTGAGCGTGCCGGGCGAGCGCATCGGCTATGTGGCGGTGAACCCCCACGCCGAGGACGCCGATTTCATCGTGCCCATGTGCGGGCAGATCTCCCGCGGGACGGGGCACAACTGCCCGTCGGGGCTGTTCCAACGGGCGGTGGGCAGCTGCATCGACCTGACCAGCGATCTGTCGGTGTACGAAACCAACATGAACCTGATCTACGACGAACTGAAGCGCCTGGGCTTTACCGTCAGCAAGCCGGACGGCACCTTCTATATCTTCCCCAAAGCGCTGGAGGAGGACGCCAAGGCCTTCTGCCGCAAAGCCATGGCCTACGACCTGGCCCTGGTGCCGGGGGATACCTTCGGCTGCCCGGGGTATTTCCGCATGGCCTACTGCATCGAAACCGAGAAAGTCCGCCGCAGCTTTGCCGCGCTGGAACGCTTTGTAAGCGAAGTGTACGGGGTGCAGCTGTGATAACGCACCTGGGGAATGCGGCATAAATTCCGCAACCCGGTGTGAGATTGTAGGGGCCGGGTATACCCGGCCCGGGGATGGGGCGACGGCCGCAAAATTGCCCGGGCGGCGTATACGCCGCCCCTACGTATAACGGTTGACCGCTGCTACCTGAAATGATAGGTTAGAATTTCTTCGGTTCCCGCTTGCACGGGAGCAGCCCCGGACCCGGTTGGTCTCCGCCTTTTGGGTGACACCCCTTCCCGGATTATTTGGTTAGAGTTTCTTCGGTTCCTTCTTTGCAAAGAAGAAACAACAAGGAAAAGGATGAACACTATGTCGATTGTACGCCGTTTTTTGCCGCTGGTTCTGGCCGTAACGATGCTGGCCGCCTGCGGAAAGAGGGACACCCTGCCCGAAGCCACCGCCAACCCGGCCCCGACGGAAGTGCCGGCCACGCCGGAACCCACGGCCACGCCGGAAACTTCGCCGGCCATGGCCACGGCGACCAGCAACGCCACCAAGGATGCCCCCCAGGTGACTGATCCCAGCACCTGGGATGAGGCGGGCAAGGCGCTGATGGAAAGCCTGGCCGAACAGTATGCCGGGGAGGGCATGACGCTGGACGCCGCCGACGGGTTCCCCTACCTGGTAGCGGTGAACCGGGCGGCCAGCACCGTGACGGTGTACACCACCGATGAGGAAAACCGGTACACGGTGCCCTTTATGGCGATGGTGTGCAGCGGCGGCGAGGACACCCCCACCGGCTACTGGACCACCCCCGTCAACTACGACTGGCGGCTGCTGATGGGCCCCAGCTACGGGCAGTATGCCACCCGCATTTACGGCGGGTACCTGTTCCACAGCGTGCCGTACTACAGCCAGCACAAGGACGACGTGGAGTATGACCAGTTCAACGAACTGGGCACCCTGGCCAGCCTGGGCTGCATCCGGCTGGCGGTGGTGGACGTCAAGTGGATCTACGATAACTGCCCCATCGGTACGCCGGTGGTCATCTACGACGATGAGAGCAATCCCGGGCCCATGGGCAAGCCGGGTACCATCTACACCGACCCCAAGGATGAGAGCAAGCGTGGGTGGGACCCCACCGACCCCGACCCGGCCAATCCCTGGGATGATGCCTACGAGACCGGCACGGCCATCCGCAGCCAGGCGGCGTGGGACCAGTGGGAAGCCGAACACGAAAACTGGCTTGCCAGCCTGACCCCCACCGACCTCCAGGGCTGGAGCACCGATTCCAGCGTGGTGGGGACCCGCGGGTGATCGTCCTTTCTTTATAAAGAAAGGACCAAAGAAATTTCAATCAAAAAGGCATGGTCCACAGACCATGCCTTTTTTGTGTATAAGAATATGACAGGAAAAACGGGCCGGAAATTACGGCGCGGTGTGAGGCTGTAGGGGCGGCGTATACGCCGCCCGTGCCGTGTGGCGGCAAACCGCACCATGCTCCGGGCGGCCTGTAGGCCGCCCCTACATACAACCCCAAAACAAGCAATGTCCGCAGCATCCCACGGCGGGGCCAAGGCGCCCGCCCTACAGCCACCGTTCGGTGTGACCCTGCTATATACCCAAAAAAGCATGGTCCATAGACCATGCCTTTTTCTTTAGAGTTTCTTTGCCGACTTTCTTTGCAAAGAAAGTCGGACCCATCAATCGCCCAGCGTAATATAATACACCGGGCAGCGGGCCACATCGGTGAGAAGTTCCGCGGACCGGATGTTCAGCACCTGGTTGGCCAGGTCCAGCAGTTCGTCGGCGTCGTAGATGTACCCGTAGAGCACAAACCCGTCCGAGAGATCCCGGCTTTCGGCCGCGGCGGCCAGGCTCTCGGCATCGTCGCCGCAGTGGGCCTGGTAGACGGCTTCCCGCTGGGCGAACTCCGGCAAAAAGAGGTCGGGGGCCACATCGTAGCCTGCCTTGTTCAGCACCACCGCAGGCAGGGAAGCGGTATCCGCCAGCGCCGGGGCGCGGCCGGCATATTCGGTGTAGAGGTAGCCGTTGCCCACCGTCAGATGGGCGGCCAGCACCGGCACCACCGCGATGATGGCCATCAGCGGCTCCCATTTGGGGTAGAGCGCCGCCAGCCGCGCCACCACCGCGGCCCCCGCGAGGATCAGCGGGCCGTACACCAGCACATAGTAGCGGTCGGCCTCAAAGGGGGCCACCTTGTCGATGACCACGATGTAGAGAATGCCCGCGAGAAAGAGCATCCCCGCAAAAAGGCCCATGCTCCGGGGGCGGCAGCCCGCTTTCCAGAGCAGCGCCGCCGCCAGCAACAGCAGCAGTGCCCACAGGGTCACGCCGCCGAACTGCGCCCCCAGCAGGGAAAAGACCCGCCCCAGGCTGGCCACCCAGTCCGAGAGGGCGGAAAGGTCAAAGAAGTTGCCCACCGCCTGGGCGCCCCGGGACCCCGAGAAGATGTGCTCCTTCATGGTGGGGAAGGCAAGATAGGCCGCGCCCAGCCCGCCGAACTCCGCCGCCACATAGAGGGCGGCAGCCTTCCACCGGCGGGTGAACAGCAGCCACAGCCCGAACAGCCCGCAGAAGAAGAAACAGAATACTAAGAAGAAATACTGGGTCAGCGCCCCGGCCATGGTGACGGCGGCCAGCGCCAGGAACACCCACCGCGGCCGCTCCCCGGCCGAAAGACGGCGGTACAGGTTCAGGTGGGCCAGCACCAGCAGCACCGTTTCCATCATGAGCATGGCGTACATCCGGGTAAACACCGCCATGCCCTGGGTGCCCACGTTGCACAAAAACACCGCAGCCGCCACCCAGGCCACCCAGAACTGCCCGGTCAGCCGCCGCGCAGCCCAGTAGACCCCGAAGGCCCCCACCAGCAGAAAGACAAAGTTGGGCAAAAGCCCCGCCCAGGGCAGGTCCAGCCCGGGAAAGAGGCTTTCCGCCGTGTACACCGCGCAGTAGTACAGCGGCGGGTGGACGTCGATTTTCTGGTTGTTCCAGGGAACCGAATAGTCAAAGGCCCGGCCGGGGGAGAGGGCGCTCTGAAAAAGCGACCCCTCCTGCCAGGTATCCAGATAGCCCTCCTCCAGGGCATAGAAGCCCCCCGGATAGTTGGTCAATTCATAGGTATACAGCTCGTCCACATGGTAGCCCTGCTTGCGGGAGGCGTAGGCCAGCATCATGGCCAGCCCCACCACCAGCAGCAGTACCAGCGCCAGCAGATACCGCCTTTTGCGTTGTGCCATATCGCTCCTTCCCCTGCAACCAAAAAAGGCCCGCCCCCACGGGGCGGGCCGCATCTTTTTACATTTCGGCGTTTTCAGCCAGGTCCACGACAAAGCGCCACAGCTCACCCAGCGTCATATCCACGCTCAGTTCGCTTTCGTCGATCTCGACACCGACGGCTTCGCCCAGGCCCCAGGCCAGTTCCACCATATCTTCATGGTCGGCGCCCAGGTCGCTGAGCGCCACGCCGCGGGAAAGTTCGGCCGTATCGCAGCTGAACTGTTCCGCCAAAAGCTCCTGCAGTTCCTCGAACGTCACTCTGTGTTCCCCCTCTCACTGGGAAGTTTTCTTTTATGATACAGGGCGGCACCCCATTCGTCAAGAGGTTAACTGGGTACAATCGCACAAAGTTACAGGCTTTCTTTTGTTGATTCTGCCGAGGCAGAGGCCGGCAATTGCGGCTGTGCGTTCAAAATCCGCATGAACTCTTCGCCGGAGATGGTTTCTTTTTCATACAAATATTGGGCGATCTCGTCCAGTTTGCGTTTATTGTCTGCCAGCAGTTTCAGGGCTTTCTGGTGGGCTTCCTTGACCAGTTCCACCACCTTGGCGTCCACCTGGGAGGCCGTGCGTTCGCTGCAGGCCAGGCTGGTATCGCCGCCCAGGTAGGCGTTGTTCACCGTTTCCAGGGCCACCATGTCGAAGTCGTCGGTCATGCCGTAGCGGGTCACGGCGGCGCGGGCCAGCTTGGTGGCCTGCTCGATATCGTTGGAAGCGCCGGTGGTGATGGAGTGGAAGATCAGTTCTTCCGCCGCACGGCCGCCGGTGAGGGTGGCGATCTTGTTGAGGATCTCCTCCTTGGTCATCAGGGTGTGGTCGCCCTCATCCACCTGCATGGTAAAGCCCAGCGCGCCGGAAGTGCGGGGCACGATGGTGATCTTCTGCACGGGGGCGCTGTGGGTCTGCAGCGCCGCCACCAGGGCATGGCCCACCTCGTGGTAGGCAACGATGCACTTTTCCTTGTCGTTGAGGATCTTGTTTTTCTTCTGGGCACCGGCCAGGATGGTATCCACGGCCTCCTGCAGGTCGAACTGGGTCACCGATTTGCGGTGATGGCGCACGGCGCAGAGGGCGGCCTCGTTGATGATGTTGGCCAGCTCGGCGCCGGAGGCACCGGGGGTCATGCGGGCCACCACGGCAAAGTCGCAGTCGGGGCCCAGCTTTACTTTCTTGGCGTGCAGCCGCAGAATGCTCTCGCGGCCTTTCAGGTCGGGCAGTTCCACCGGCACACGGCGGTCAAAACGACCGGGACGGGTCAGCGCCGGGTCCAGGGATTCGGGACGGTTGGTGGCGGCCAGAATGACCACGCCCTTGGTGGCGTCGAAGCCGTCCATCTCGGTGAGCAGCTGGTTCAGGGTCTGCTCCCGCTCATCGTTGCCGCCGAAGTTGCCGGCGCCGTCGCGCTTTTTGCCGATGGTATCGATCTCGTCGATAAAGACGATGCAGGGGGCTTTCTCGCCGGCCTGCTTGAAGAGGTCGCGCACCTTGGAGGCGCCCATGCCCACGAACATCTCCACGAACTCACTGCCCGCGATGGAGAAGAAGGGCACGCCCGCCTCACCGGCCACGGCGCGGGCCAGCAGTGTTTTGCCGGTACCCGGAGGGCCTACCAGCAGCACGCCCTTGGGCATCTTGGCGCCGATTTCCTCGTATTTCTTGGGGTTGTGCAGGAAATCCACGATCTCCTGCAGGCTCTCTTTGGCTTCATCCTCACCGGCCACGTCCTGGAACTTGATGCCGGTCTTGTCATCCACCACATACTGTTTGGCGCCGGATTTGCCGCCGAAGAACATGGAGTTGGCGCCGCCCATGTTCTGCATCCGTTTGGTCAGCATCCGGTTGGCGAACCAGAACAGCACAAAGAAGGGCAGGCAGCTGAGCACCAGGCTGAGCAGCGAATCCCAGATGGTGGGGTTGTTGTAGACGGTGCCGAACTCTACGTTGGCATCCTCCAGCCGGTTGACCAGGTCGCCGTCCTGGGCGATGGCGTTGGTCTTGTAGGCTTGTTCGTTTTTGTCCACAAAGAAGATCTCCTGATCTTCCAGCTGGACGGTGGTCAGTTCTTTGTCCTCCAGCATCTGGAGGAAGGTGCTGTAGTTGACGCTTTTGACGCCCGCCTGCATCATGGCAGGCAGCAGGAAAAAGTTGCTGAGCAGCAGCAGGACAATGACAACGGCATACCCGATCCAAAGCTTTTTCTTTGGATTTTTCGGGGGTGTGGTTTCTTTCATGGGTACTCACTCCTTACAAGGTATAGCATGCGCCGAAATCATGAACCGCATGTGAATGGAGTTTGAACGAATCGAAAAATCCACGCCGGAATAGGAGTTTTAAACAGTTTCAACAGGGTTTTCCACACATTCCACCCCCTTTTCCACGGTGAAACTGTGGAAAACCCAGTGGAAAGTGTGGAAAACTGGGTGGAAAATGGGGGAAATCCCGGAAAAAAGTAGATAAAACGCCAAAAACACCGTGGAAGAATTCCACAGCTCTCCACCGGCGGCGGGGAAATCCCTGGTGGGAAATCCGCCTTTGTGGTGGAAAAGGGGCCTGTTTTCCCCAAAAGGAGCAAAATTCCACCCGGATTTCCCCCAAATGGTGTGGAAAACTGGGGGCCGGGCGGGGAAATCCCCGTTCTCCACCGGGGAAATTTTCCCCGGGCGGGAGAAAACCGTGGAAAACTTGTCCCCCGGGGGCGGGCCGCCCCGCCGCACCGCGCAGCACCGACAAATTAGGGAAAACAAACTTCCAACAGCGTTTTCAACAGCATTGTGGAAAACCCGGTAAAAAAGTTGAAAGATTACACAGTGATAAAATAAATGTGCAAATACTGGTAATATTTGTAACAACTCGGCAACATCTGTCGTTATAGTATATAGGTAGAGAAAAGATTTTGCCAGAAGGAGGGCTGCACCGTGGCCAATCAAACCATCACGCAAGACAACCACACGATCGTGACCCTGACGCACAGGGTCCATCATGTGCTGCGGCGTGCCAACCGAAACACCAGCGAGTATCGTTTCAAGGACCTGCACATTGATCTGCGGGCCCACCGCGTCTGGCGCGATGACCGGGAGGTGGAACTGACCCCCCGGGAATACGCGCTGCTGGAAACGCTGGTGCGCAACCGCAACATTGCCCTTACCCGGGGGCAGCTTCTGTCCGACGCCTGGGGCTATGACTATATCGGCGAGAGCCGCACCGTGGATGTACATATCAACCGGGTGCGGCGCAAGCTGGGCCTGGAACACGAGATCCAGACGGTATTCAAAGTAGGCTACCGGCTCAATACCCGGGGCTCTGCGTAACACGCCACCGGGCGGTCAGTGCCTGGCGCTCTGCTTCGGCCAGATCGGGCCAGGCGGTGTTGCTCCACAGGGAGGCATAGCGGTACAGCCCCATCCCCTGGATGCCCAGGGCTTCCAGGGCGTCCAGCTGGTCGGCCAGGGCGTGGCCGCTCTGCCATTCGGCGGAACTGCCGGTGGAGCCGTCGCCGTCCCCGATGCGGTAGGCGCCCAGCCCGATGTAAAGGTCCACATCCCCGGCCCGGGGCAGCGCGGCCCACTGGCCCGCCAGCGTGGCCAGGCTGTGGGCGGTATCGCCGTTCTGTTCATAGTCCAGCCCCCAGTAGAGCTGGGGCATCAGATAATCCACATAGCCGCCCTGCCGCAACCACAGGGCGGCATCGCTGTATTGGCCGTTGTAGCACTGCTCGGTGTCGGCCAGGGGGGCCACGCCGAACCGCACCCCGTAGGATTGGGTGACCTGGTGGCAGAGGGAGACCAGCGCGTTGACGTTTTCCCGCCGCCAGCCTTCCAGGGAGAGGGAACTGCCCGAGGCTGCGTACTCGGCGGCATCGAAGGCAGCGGAGGTGGTGGGGTAGAAGTAGTCGTCAAAATGGATGCCGTCCAGGTCGTAGTTTTGGCAGAGTTCCGCCACCCCGTCTGCGATGAACTGCCGTACCTCGGTGCTGGCAGGGTCCAGGTAGAGCCCGGTGTCGGTGGCCTTGGTCCAGTCGGGGTGCTGCACGGCGGGGCTTTCCTCGCACAGGGCGGGCACGCTGCCCGCCTGGAGGCGGTAGGGGTTCACCCAGGCTTCCAGCTCCAGCCCGCGGTCGTGGGCGGCTTCCACCAGCAAGGCCAGCGGGTCAAAGCCGGGATCCTGCCCCTGTACGCCGGTGCACAGATGACTGAACGGGAAGAGCTCGCTGGGGTAGAGGGCATCTCCGAAAGGCCGCACCTGGGCCAGCACCACGGTGGCCCCCAGGGCGGCGATGTTGTCCAGCATGGCGCCGATGTCCCGGGAAAATGCCTCGGCGGAAGTAAAATCCACCTGCTGCCATTCCAGATAGCTGACCCACACCGCCCGGTAGGGGCCGGTGCGCACCGCGGGGGCCGCCGTCACGGCAGGGGCGGCGGTGGCTTGCGGCTGTCTCTTATACACATCTCCGAGCCCACGAGACCGTACT
>UQZO01000029.1 GCA_900545545.1 uncultured Subdoligranulum sp.
ATTTTCATGTGATTGTCCTCCCTTTACAGCCCCAAAGGGCATAAAAATCCCCAGCAGTAAAATACTTTTACCACTGGGGATTATAAGTTGCGGACATACACATATACAGCATACACCTGTTTGTGATTGCTGTTTTTGGGGATATGTCAAAATTGATAAGGCAAAAGTATTCTTAAATTGGGTACAAAAAACTAAGCCCCTACAAAAGGAGCTATCATAATCCTTTGTTCCCACTATTTGATTATAGTTTTATTTAAGAATACCTTGCCGCATATTTTTTACTCCTTTTCTGGATTAAATCATTGTATCACATCAGTTTTAGGAAAGCAAGTACCTAAAAGAAATTTTTCTTCCCCTTATATGTAACAATCATACCGGCTTCCTAGCGTTCAGAATGTTTTCTGCTGTCTGCTGTGGTGTTTGGTTGGAATTGTCCAACCAAAAGCCGATCCGTGGTGTTGTCTGCATTTTACTAAATACAAATTCAATGTATACAGAAAGATATAAGGAGTGGGAGGGATTCCGCCGTAGTTGGCATTGTAGGAAAATCCAAAAGTTTAGATTTTCCCACAATGCTTATCTTTTGGTCTTTGGTTCGGAATAGTGTAGTGCTGGCGGTCTATCTCTTGTTTTCGGTTGCTTGCTTCCTTACCGTACATGAGCATTGACGCCGGGAAATTCATCGGCGTGGCGGGTCCCAGCGGCTGCGGAAAGTCCACGCTGATCAAGGTCATCGACAAACTGGAACGGGCCGAAGGCGAGGTGACTTTGGGCGGTGCGCCCCTGCCCGCCCTCTCCCGCCGGGTATTGGCGGAAAACGTGGCCCTGGTGCCGCAGACGCCCTTTCTGATCGCCGATACCGTCTACCACAACATCTGTTACGGCCTGCCGGAAGGCACACCCCTGGCCGATGTGCAGGAGGCCGCCCGCAAGGCGAACATTGCCGCCGATATTGAGAAGCTGCCGGGAGCCTATCAGTTTGTGCTGTCCGAGGGCGGCGCCAATCTTTCCGGCGGGCAGCGGCAGCGCATTGCATTGGCCCGCATCTTTCTGCGCAAGCCAAAAATCCTGATTCTGGACGAGGCCACCTCGGCATTGGACAACACCTCAGAGAAGCTGATTCAGCGGGAAATCGAACGCATGAAAGACGAATGCGGCACCACCGTGATCTCCATTGCCCACCGGCTGTCCACTTTGCAGAACTGCGATGAAATCCTTGTGATGGACCAGGGCCGCATTGTGGAGCGCGGGACCTTCCGGGAACTGGAAGCCGCACCGGGTATTTTCCTGGATATGGCCCGCGGCGTTCTGAAATAAACAAACGGCAGGCATCCGTTGGGATGTCTGCCGTTTTATTGTCAGGTTTTTTCGTCGTTTTTGCCCAGTTCCAGTCGTCGGAAGCCTTCGCCCTGCACCTCGTTGGATTGCAGCATGATGATGAAGCAGCCGGGGTCGAGTTTTTGCATGGCATGCTCGATCTCATACAACTGTTTGTTGGAGCAGGCACACAACACCACATCTTTGGGGCTGCCCTCGTATCCGCCGCGCCCCTGCAAAATCGTGGAACCTCGGTCTGCCACGCGGTCGATCTCATCGCAGGCCGCCTTGCCGTCGTCGGTCACGATCAGGGCAAGCATGGAAGAAGAGAAGCCAAACATCATCTTGTTGATGACCGCCGCCGAGATGAAATTGAACAGCAGGCCGTAGATGATGGAATCCACATCCCGGAACACCACACCATTACACAGGATTACCGCCAGCGCCGCTGCAAAAGTAAGATTTCCGAAAGGCAGATGAGGATGCTTGGCCTTGATGGCCATGGTGATGAAGTCCAGGCCACCGGTGCTGGAATTCTGCATATAGATCAAAGCATCACCGACACCTACCACCACGCCGCCGCAGATGGTTGCCAGCAGGCGGTTGCCGGTATAGACCGGCATAATGGGCAGCAGATAGTCGGTAAATACCGCAAACAGGATCATGCAGCGCAGGCTGCGCAGCAGGAAGGAATGCCCCAATAACTTATAACTGAAGAAAATGATGGGAATATTGATGATGACGTTGCTTAAGCCCATGGGCAGGCCAAACAGGCGGTACAGGATGGCGCAAATACCCGCAACGCCGGTTACCGGAACCTCAGCCGCCACGGCAAAGCTGTAGATGCCTGCTGCCGAGATAAAACACCCCAGAATTTCCAGCAACGTATTGATTGTCTTGTTTTTGGTCAAGGCCGCTCCTCCTTTCAACAAAAAAGGCCGGGGCATACCATGATGCTCCCGGCCAAGTGCTTCTTAGACGTTCTTTTTAATGTTGGATGCGCTGTAGGTCTTCATCGCACCTTCATCCAGTGCGTGCTCCATGGCAGCGCCGTCCGCGTAGAACTGATTCTGCAGCTCCTCGCTCTTCAAAGGCGTCAGCAGATCATACATGCTGGTCAGCTGCGCAATCGTGTAGGTCTTGAACGGATCAATGCGGCGCGCCACCAGAACCGTGGTGCCCAGATTGATCGTCACCCACTGGTTCATACCGACTTCGTCCAGCGGGTCCGTCAGATTGTTGTAGTCCTCGCCGCCGTAGCTGGCCAAATCATCCGGCGTGTACAGCCCGGAACCGGCGTAGTACATTGCCTGGGTAGCATCCTCCATCGTGGCGCCGATGGCTTCCATCGCCTGGGGCACATAGGTCATGGCCGCCTCATACAGGGCGGTGCTGGAAAGGGTCTCGCTGTTGGATTCTTCGCTCAGCTGCTCACGGCACTGCTCAGCGATCTGCATGATCTGATCTTTCTGCTCGTCATCCGCCATCGTGTAGGTGCTGTAATCCACCAGCGGAATCTGTACGCTCTCGATGTAGTAGCAGGAATTGTTGACGAAATCGGTGTACTCTTCATCGGTCACCGGCTCGGTGCCCTGCGGGCCGTAGAGCAGATCCAGAATCGCACTGGCTTTCTGCGCGTTGAGCAGGTAGGTTTCCAGGCTGCTCTTGCCGATGCCGTTGGCTTCGTACAGATCGCCGTTGGACTCCCACATACTCTCCACGCTGTCGGCCACTTCGGAGGTAGCGGCATCTTCCAGCGTGGCGCCCAGTTCCGCGAACTTGGTTTCCACCGCAGCATAGTACTCAATGGCACGCTGGGTCAGCTTTTCCACATACTCGGCGCCGGTAGCGGTGACTTCCTCATCGCCGATGGTGCCGGTGCACTCCGCTTTCAGCACAGCCTTGACATCGTTGGCCGTTTCACCCGTGGCCAGGTCTGCCAGATTGGCTGCCGTATTGTAAGCATTGTACTGGGCCAGCAGATAGACGCCCGCCGGGATCTCCACCCCGCCGATGGTGCCTACGCTGGACGGCGTGGACAGGTTGCAGCCTGCCAAAGCCAGCAGCATGGCCAGCGCCATGCTCAGGCTCAACAATTTGGTCTTGATCGAACGCATAGAGAATGCTCCCCTTTAATAAACTCTCCTGCGGCACAATGCCGCAACATAAATGGTATTATACCGCGTTTGACCGCGCATTGCAAGCCCTGCGCCCCTGTGATATACTGGTGAAAATTCTATGGATGGAGGTATCGCCATGCTTTTGCGTGAGCAGCTGACCCCGTTTGCCGGCAGCGACTGGGCGCCGTTTCTGGATGCCGAGTGCGCCAAGCCGTGTTTTGCGGAACTGGATGCCTTTGTGACCGAAGCCGCCCGCACCCGCACCGTTTACCCGGATGTAAAGAACATCTTTGCCGCTTTCCGGAACTGCCCCGCCCACCAGGTGCGCGTTGTGATTCTGGGGCAGGACCCTTACCACGAACCGGGACAGGCCATGGGACTTTCCTTTTCCGTTCCGGACGACTGCAAAACGCCGCCCAGCCTAAAAAACATCTTCAAAGAGCTGGACGCCGAATTCGGTACCGTTGCCAAGCGCCACAACGACCTGACCCCCTGGACCCGGCAGGGTGTACTGCTTCTGAACACCGTGTTGACGGTGGAACAGGGTGCCGCTTTCTCCCACGCCGGTCACGGCTGGGAAACTTTTACCCGGGCAGCACTGGAATATGTAGCCGCGCTGGACACCACCCCCTTGGCCGCCGTGCTGTGGGGCAAGCCCGCCCAAAAATACGCGCCGATTTTCCGTGCCGTTGCCGGGCGGCGTCCGATCCTGGTGCTGGAATCCGCCCATCCCAGCCCCCTGTCGGCTTATCGCGGGTTCTTTGGTTCGGCCCCCTTCGGGAAGGTGAACGCTTTCTTGCAGGAGCACGGCGAGGAACCGATCTGCTGGCAGCCCTGACACGGCGCGGAAGCCGGAACCGTTCCTTTTAGAAGTAAAGAAACACACCACCACAAGGAGCCCCACCATGATTCGTGAAATCTGTAAGGATATCATCTTTCTGGCCCAGAAGGCCGAACCCGCTACACCGGACGATCTGCCCGTAGCAGCAGACCTGCTGGAAACGCTGGAATACCACAAAGACGGCTGCGTAGGCATGGCCGCCAACATGATCGGCGTCAACAAGCGCATCATCGCCTTTGACAATGACGGCGAGTACATGGTTATGTTCAACCCCGAAATCCTTCGCAAGACCGGCCCTTACGACACCGAGGAAGGCTGCCTTTCGCTGACCGGCGTCCGCCCCGTCAAACGCTGGAAGACCATCAAAGTGAAATGGCAGAACGAGAAGTTCCAGCAGCGTATCAAGAACTTTACCGGCTGGACCGCTGAGATCATCCAGCACGAAATCGACCATTGCGAGGGCATCATCATCTGAGGAGGAACCGCCATGTTTACCAATAAAGTGGCCGTCGTGACCGGCGGCGCCAAGGGCATCGGCAAGGCCATTGCCGAAGAATTCCGCAAAAATGGTGCCCATGTGTGTACCATTGATCTGCTGCCCAACGATTATTATGTAGGCGATCTGGCCGACCAGGCCGTACTGGAAGACTTTGCCCGCAAGGTAGTTGCAGATTACGGGCAGGTAGATTACCTGATCAACAACGCGCTGCCCCTGATGAAGGGCATCGACCAGTGCAGCTACGAGGAATTCAACTACGCCCTGCGGGTGGGCGTCACCGCGCCGTTCTATCTTGCCAAGCTGTTTGCACCGCATCTGGCCCCCGGCGCTTCCATCGTGAACATTTCTTCCTCCCGGGACCGCATGAGCCAGCCCCAGACCGAGAGCTATACGGCAGCCAAAGGCGGCATTTCTGCCCTGACCCATGCGTTGGCGGTAAGCCTGGCCGGCAAGGCCCGGGTGAACTCCATCTCCCCCGGCTGGATCGACACCGACTATACCGTGTACGAGGGCCCCGATGCCATCCAACAGCCAGCGGGGCGTGTGGGCAATCCCATGGATATTGCCCACATGGTGCTCTTCCTTTGCTCCGACAAGGCCGGGTTCATCACCGGGGAGAATATCTGCATTGACGGCGGTATGACCCGCCAGATGATCTACCACAACGACTTCGGCTGGACGCTGCAGGGAGGCAACACCTGATGAAAATTGCCATCCTCTCCGACACCCATGGGCTGCTGCGCCCCCAGGTGGTGGAGCACCTGAAAAACGCGGACGCCATCCTTCACGGCGGCGACATCAACCGGCAAAGCATCGTGGACGAGCTGCGGCGATATGCGCCGCTTTACATCGTCCGGGGCAACAACGACAAAGAGTGGGCCGAAGCAATCCCTCTCGATCTCACCGTCACGCTGGGCGGCGTGACCTTTTATATGGTCCACAATAAAAAGGAAGTTGCCGCCGACCTTACCGGCGTGGATGTGGTGGTGTTCGGTCACTCTCACAGATATCTGCAGGAAGATAAGGATGGGGTGCTCTGGCTTAATCCCGGTTCCTGCGGCCCCCGGCGCTTTCACCAGGAGATCACCATGATGATGGCGGAAGTTACCGACGGAAAAATCACGGTGGAAAGAATCACGATTCCGCACGAGGAAACGTAACCGCCCCGTGGTCGGCCTTTTTCGAGAAGCCAAAAATGTAAAGATAACGAGCCAAAGTGACCGTTTTGCTTGGTAGATTTCTCCCCGCCCAAACGATATACTGGAAAGCAGAAAACATCAGGAGGAATCGCCCATGAGTTTAGGAAGCAGCCTGTATGCCGCCAGAAGAAAAAGCGGCCTTTCCCAGGAAAATGTGGCCGAAAAATTAGGCGTAAGCCGCCAGACCATTTCCAAATGGGAAACCAACGAAACACTGCCGGATATTCGCCAATCCAAAGGGTTGGCCATGCTCTACCACATGACGCTGGATGAGCTCATCGAATACGATTTTGACGAGCAGCAGGCCCAGCAGATGATCGACAGCGTCAGCGAAAAGGCCCAGGCTAAAATCGACTGGAACAAGGTGTGGAGCAAGAAATATCCGGTGCTTTCCACCTACCCGCAGCAGGTTCGCATCGATGATTTTGCCCCCGTGCTGAAAAAGCTGCTTGCCCGGCTGCAAGCGGACTATGGTTACAACCAAACGGATGCCTTCCTTGTCCTGAAGGATATTCTAGCTCGCCTCTGGAAAGAGCCGTAATACAGAAGCAGCGGCGGATGCCTTTTGTAAGGCATCCGCCGCTGTTTTCCGTTTCACAATATTTCGTCCGATCAGAAAGCCGGATAGTGCGCGCAAACACTTTCCGCCTTGCACCGTTATACCCTATCATCAAGGCGGGCAGCAAAGTCGGCAAACATTCTTTCGCAGACAGTGCAGGTAGCCTGGTCAAAAACCACCAGGTAAACCGTCAGGTCATGGTCCTGCAAAAAGGCGCGGATGGTATCCACAGCCACTTTCAGGGCCTGGTCTTTGGGGTAGCCGTACACGCCGGAAGAAATCAGCGGAAAAGCTACCGTCCGGCAGCCATAGGCCGCCGCCAGTTCCAGTGAGCTGCGATAGGCCGAAGCCAACAGCGCCTCTTCCCCGCAGGTACCACCATGCCAGACCGGCCCCACGGTATGGATGACATACCGTGCGGGAAGCCGGTAGCCTTTGGTGATTTTGGCCTGTCCTGTACGGCAGCCGCCCAGCGTGCGGCATTCCGCCAGCAGCTGCGGCCCGGCCGCACGGTGAATGGCTCCGTCCACACCTCCGCCGCCCAGCAGGCTCTCGTTTGCGGCATTGACAATGGCATCCACTTTCATGGTGGTGATGTCGTTTCGTACAATCTGAAAAGGCATACAAACACCTCCCCTGTTTCATATCTCCATCATACCACGATGGACGGCTGCTGACAATTTGCAAATTGACCGGGTGCGGCCGCCTTCATTGTGGATGCGGCTGTTTCTATGCTATAATACCTTCAACATCACCGACAGGAGGTCTACCCATGGGAAACGAAGCTGTTTTTGCCATGAAATTCGCCAAAGTCTTTCCGCTGCTGATTGCCAAAGCCGAACGCAAAGGCCGCACCAAAGCGGAAGTATATGAAGTTACCAACTGGCTTACGGGGTACACCGATGCCGACCTGGACCGTTTTCTGGAAAGCGACCTTGCCTATGGCGACTTTTTCAAAAACGCGCCCTGCCTGAACGAGAATCGCCGCCTGATCAAGGGCAGTATCTGTGGTGTCAAGGTGGAGACTATCGAAAACCCGCTGATGCAGGAAATCCGGTATCTGGACAAGTTGGTGGACGAACTGGCCAAGGGTAAGGCCATGGAGAAGATTTTGCGGAAATGAAACGGCACAAAGGCAACCTGTACCGGGAACACCATAACCACAAAGCAAGGGGCTTGTTACTATGATCCGCATGACAATTCGAGGCAAAGCCGTGTCCATTTTCCCCAGTGAAAAACCGGGCTCCCCCGCCATTTATCTGAACACCGTTTCCGGGGAGGAGCGGCAGATTTGGGCCGAATTGCAAAAGTTTCCGCTTCCCGATTTTTCTTTGATCACCATCGCCGAATTGGACTGGAACCATGATCTGGTTCCCTGGGATCATCCCCCGATCTTCAAAAACGGCCCCACCTGCACCGGCGGCGCGGACAACTATCTGGACCTACTTACCAACGACATTCTGCCAGCCGCAGAAACCACCCTGCCCGGCCCGCCCTGCTGGCGTGGTCTGGCAGGGTATTCTCTGGCCGGGTTGTTCGCCCTCTACGCTCTATATGGCACCGATGTATTTTCTCGCGCCGCCAGTGTATCCGGTTCCCTTTGGTTTCCCGGAATCAAAGAATATCTCACTTCGCGCAATGCCAAGCGCTTGCCGGATTGCCTGTATTTTTCCCTGGGGGACAAAGAAAGCAAAACTAGAAATCCCGTTTTAAAAGCCGTCCGGGAAAACACCGAAGCCCTTTGCGCCTATTATCAAGGCAAGGGGATTCATACGGTATTTCAGCTGAATGCAGGAAATCACTATGACCATGCCGCCCAGCGCACGGCAACGGGAATTGCCTGGTTATTGGCCCACTAGTTTCAACCGCTTGGTCACCAGAGTTTCAGTACTCTCACTCCCAGGCGCGCCGCTTTATATATCGGCCCCTCCAGTTCTTTGGCGGAATCCTTCAGTAACTGCCGAATGGGCAGATGCTGCGGGCAATGCTGCTCACATTTACCGCAGCCCACACACTGGCCGGCCCCGGTGCCTTTGCGCCGCAGGCCGGTCGTCAGCAGATACTGAATCTTTGCATGGCGGCCTTCTGCAGCCGCACGGTTATAACTGGCAAACACGCCCGGGATATCCACCCCCGCCGGGCAGGGCTGGCAGTAACCGCAGCCGGTGCACCCCACCCGCATGGAGGATTGCAGATCAGCCCGCAGCTTTTCCACAAACGCATGTTCCGCAGGGGTCATGCAGCCGGGGCGCGCTTGCTCCGCCTGGGCGGCATTTTCCCGGATCATCTCCAGACTGTTCATACCGGACAGGACCACCGTAACACCCGGTTGATCCCACAACCAGCGCAGCCCCCATTCGGCAGCAGAGCGGCCGCTTTCGGCCACCTGCTTCTGGGCATCGGCAGATAACCCGGTGATCAGCCGCCCGCCCCGCAAAGGCTCCATAATAATCACCGGGATGCCTTTGGCGGCCGCCGCTTCCAAGCCCTTGCGCCCGGCCTGGGTGTGTTCATCCAGATAGTTGTATTGGATCTGGCAGAAATCCCAGTCATAGGCGTTCAGCAGCTCCAGAAAAGCCGCCGTATCGCCGTGGAAAGAAAAACCGATGCGGCCGATGGCCCCCGCCGCTTTTTTCTCCTCGATCCATTCCCGCACACCCAGGCCGCACAGCTTTCGCCAGGCGGCCAGATCCGGGAGCATGTGCATCAGGTAAAAGTCGATATAATCGGTGCCCAGACGGGACAGCTGCTCCTGGAAACACCGCTCGATCCCTGCTTTGGATTTGATCAGATATTGGGGCAGCTTATCGGCAAGCAATACCTTATCGCGGCAATGCAGGCGGCGCAGCGCTTCCCCCAAAGCCGCTTCGCTGCCGCCGTACACATAGGCGGTATCAAAGTAGTTTACTCCCAGTTTCACGGCTTCCCCGATTTGCTCGGTAACAGCATCCAGATCGATTCGTCCGCCTTTTTTGGGGAACCGCATGCAGCCGTACCCCAGAACCGAAAGATTTGTACCCGTTTTATCGCAACGATATTGCATGACGCATTTCTCCTGTAAGTATCTGTTTTTCGCCGCACCGCAAAGCAGCCGGTCGGTTGTCTCCTGGAGCGCAACCGCTGTATCATGAATTTTATTATAATCGGCAGTTTCGTAAAACACAATCGCAAAACAAAAAGCGCAGACCGCACACACGGCTGCGCTTCTGTTTTTGGCAAGACCTGGCAGGTGCCAGCAGCACTTTCCAACAAAAAACGTATCGTCTCCATAACAAATTATCATTTTACGCGGCTGCTTTTTTGCTGTATGATAAATACAAATGAGTATGGGAGGGTCAACATGGATAAAAACCAACAGCCCATGACGCGTGCGGCGCGTCTGCGTGCCTTATTTTTCAGTACACTGTACATCAGCGCCTTTACCTTCGGCGGCGGTTTTGTCATCGTCACCTTTATGAAACGCAAGTTCGTGGACGAACTGCATTGGATCGACGAGCAGGAAATGCTTGATATGGCAGCGCTTGCCCAGTCCTCCCCCGGTGCCATTGCCGTAAACGCCGCCATTCTGGTGGGGTGGAATGTAGAGGGGCTTTTGGGCATGGTCGTTGCGGTAACAGGTACCATTATCCCGCCAATGGTCATTCTCTCGGTCATTTCCTTTTTCTATGCCGTGTTTGCTTCCAACGTATACGTTGCCCTGGTCCTGAAAGGCATGCAGGCCGGTGTTGCCGCCGTCATTCTTGACGTTGTCTGCGGCTTGGGCGGCAATGTGCTGAAAACCAGATCCGTTGTCTACATCGCGCTGATGGTTTTGGCCTTTGTTGCCAGCTTTTTCTTTGATGTCAACGTGATTCTCATCATTCTGGCCGCAGCGGTATTTGGTGTGGCGCGCGCCTTGTTCCAGCTGAAAAAGGAGGCCAAACAATGATTTACCTGCAACTTTTCATCAGCTTTTTGCAAGTTGGCCTGTTCAGCGTGGGCGGTGGTTACGCAGCCATGCCGCTGATCCAGAACCAGGTGGTGGAGCTTCATCCCTGGCTGACCCTGCAGGAGTTCACTGACCTGATCACCATTGCCGAAATGACGCCGGGGCCCATTGCCGTAAACTCCGCCACCTTTGTGGGCATCCGAATCGCCGGTATCCCCGGTGCCATCATTGCCACCCTGGGCTGCACTACTCCCGCCCTGATTCTGGTATCCCTGCTGGCCTACGTTTACAAAAAATACCGCGATATCTCGGTATTGCAAAACGTTCTGGCCTGCCTGCGCCCCGTAGTGGTGGCGCTGATTCTGGGCGCCGGGCTTTCCATTTTGGCCATGGTGCTCTTTGACGGTCAGGTCCCTTCTCTTGATACAGTAGACTGGATTGGCGCCGGCAGCTTCGTGGTTGCCTTTATTCTGCTGCGGAAGTTCAAGTGGAACCCGATCCTGACCATGTGCCTGTGCGGTGTCGCCGGGCTGGTCCTCAACCTGTTGATTCCCGCGGTTTGATCCGATACGGCAGGGTGCTCCCCAAGGGGCGCCCTGCTTATTTTTTTGCTGGTACGCCCGATACTCCGCCGGGGCCCGGCCAACGCATTTGGGAAGCCGGTAGCGAAACCGCTCAGACTGGAATATTCCCCTCCGTCAGCCTCGCCCTGCTTATGCTCCGCCATGTATTCGATGGACGGGCTGTTCAGGCGCGGGAGATCACCGGCTTCAGTGCTCTCGGTCGTTGTGTGCATTTTCCAAAGGCATCTGCGTTTGGCTGTATTTCCACGCTTTACATTCGGATACACCCCGCTGAAAGGGTGTGCAAAACGGACAATCCGCAAATATTTGTCGGATACCTGCTATTGACAAAAGAAACCCAAAGGCATATGATTAACATCGTTAATTATATGGAAAGGAGCTTCCTATGGAGTGGACAGACATGGTTCATTACCAGCAACAGATGCAAAAAATCATGCGCTCTTTACTGCCCGAGCATAAGGCCGGACTGACTGTCAGCGAGTGTGAACTTTTGGCTCACCTTTATTTGCGCCCTGAACAAAACACCCCCGTTCTGCTCAGCCAGGGCAGCGGGATGAAAAAAGAAGCGGTAAGCCGCTGCCTGAAATCACTTTATGAAAAAGACTGCATTTCCAAGCAGAAAAGCACTACCGACGAGCGAAGCTACCAGTTGTTTATCACCGAAACCGGTCTGGCCCAATTGAAAAAAGGCTACGAAAATATATTGCAGCCCTTTTATGATTTGTGGCGAAGTTCCGGCAAGGATTTTGAGATGTTCATGTACTATGCGGACAGACTTGCCGCGCACATAGAGAAAGGGAAAGAAACTACCCATGAAGATGAAATTTTATGATGCCCTGCAGTTGGACCCTGCCATTCTCAAACGGCACATTGCTGCTTGTGATACCAAGCAGGAAAAACTGTATTACTGGACGGCTATGGCGGTGCGTTCCATACTGATTGTTGCTTTCGCCATCGTGTTCATAAGTTTGCTGTCCGCCGTATTCGGGGCGGACAATACCCCGCTGGCGGTAGCGCTGTTTTGCATTATGCTGGGCATCCGTTTTGTGAATTTTGAATACTGCATCAGAGATTCCCTCCTGACTCTGGCTGTAGCGCTGGTCATTCTGGTTCTGGGACCCAGTGCTGCGGCCGTTCTCCCGCCAATCTTTTTGATCTCCTTGCACTTTGTCTGCTTTTTCTCACTTCTGTATATTACGACCCAGCGCCCCGAAATGGGAAACGGCGGATTGTACAGTTTTGCATATGTCTATCTCACAGGCAATCCTGTCATCGGAGAGGTTTTGGTCCGTCGCGGTCTTCTGGCGCTGACCGGATATCTGCTCTGTGGTGCCATCCTGTTTGCGAAGCATCGCCATCAGCACAAAGCCGTCCGGTTCCGCCATGTGGTGCGGCAGTTTGATTTGTCCGCCCCCGTCTGTCTGTGGCAGTTCCGCATGGCGCTTGGCGTAAGTCTGGTTCTGACGGCCGGGCAGCTTTTTGGTGTGGAGCGTTTTATGTGGATGGGCTTTGCCTGCGCTTCCCTTCTGTCGGAATATCCCTATTCCAGCAATGCCCTCCCCCGCTTTCGGCAGCGGATCATCGGTGCCATTGCCGGTTCCTGCGCGTTTTTGGTTCTGTATTTGATTAATCCGGAATCCATGCACTCCCTGCTGGGCCCTCTGGGCGGGTTATGCATGGGCTTTTGCACCGATTACCGCTACAAGACTGCTATGAACTGCTTTGGCGCACTGATGCTGGGCGCCGGCATCTACGGAATCCAGGGCGCTGTGGTCCTGCGAATTGTCGATACAATTCTGGGGGTAACTTTTGGTTTGATTTTTGCGACGCTCTTTCACCGGCTGGTGGCCATCCGCTTTTTGCCTGAACCTCAAACCAAGTAACTTTTTTCATAAAAGACTGTGTAATTTGACAAGTATATAGGTTTGAGTTCCCCGCTGTGGATACTGCACAAAATAAAAATCACCCCCAACATTTCCACTCGGGAAATGTTGGGGGTGATTTTTACCATGTAGATTGCAACTCTCTCGCTTGTAGGGATTCTTGATTGCAGTCTGTCATGTTCCAATCCTTCCACCGAAATGTCCCCATTCATCCGACCGTTCCTGTTGATCAGAAAGGGTTGGCGGGAAGCCCCGGGGGGCGGCCAGGCCCCCCGGTATAAATTGCTTTCCAGTGTAATGCGCGGATATTCCTTCCGCCCGTTGGCCTCGCAGACCAGCGTCTGCGGTTCGGGCGCCAGATCCAACACCCAGGCGAACCGCGTGTCGTCGATGGGTGTGATGCGGCGGACAAAGTTCTGGATGAACCACTCACTCACCATGCCGTCGGTGAAATCCACCGCTTCGCAGAGGCTGGCCTCGATGGCATCCATGTCCAGCGTCTTGTGGTCTCCCTGCTTGGCCAGCAGTTCCGATTTCTCCTTGTTGACCCGCTGTTGCTGGACGCCGATCTCGTTGCTCTGCTCCACAAACTGGCTCAGGGTGATCTGGTTGGACGCCTTCATCATGATCAGGTTGTCCAACCGTTGGTTCAGGGTGTCCATCCGCTTGTCCAGGGCCTTCAGCTTGTCCGGGTCGGCGCTTTCCTCCCGGTAGCAGGCGTTGAGCATCCGGCAGGCTTCCAGCACCGCCTCCCGCCGGTTGCCCCACACGGTCTCGAAGATTTTCAAGGCCATCAGCTCCAGCTTCCATTCCGGGAAGGCTTTCAGTTCACAGATGCCCTCGGGCAGGCCGTGCTTTTTCAGATACAGGGCAGACTGTTGCTTGTGACGGTAACACTCAAAACCATAGACCTGCGTACCGTCCCTCTTGGTGTTCCACAGATACCGCCGCAGTTTAGAGCCACAGTGGCATACCAGCTTGGCGACCCATATGTTCTTGGCGACGGTGCCGCCGTACTTGCGAGGTTTTCCGTTCTCGTCCAACAGATACCGATGGCGGCTTCTGCGGATGTCGTTGCAGCGGTTCCAAAGTTCTTCGTTGATGATTGCGGGGAAATTTCCCTTTTTCAGGATGTAGGTTTCCTCGTCGTTGTTCTTCTCCCGGCTGTGCTCCAGCAGATCGGTGGTCCGGGTACGGTTGTAGACGCAGTAGCCCATGTAGGTAGGATTGCGCAGGATGCGGGTGATCTTGCTGGAATCCCATTTCAGGTGCCCGCCGCCGTCCTTACGGCCTTTTGCGATCAGTGTCTTGGCCACCTTCCCCAGCCCGTCGCCGGTGGCGTACTGTTCAAAGATCATCCGCACCGTTTCGGCCTGTTCCTCATTGATGACGTAGGTGTTATGGACCTTATCCAGATCGTAGCCCAAAATGTTGCCATTGCCATAGAGTGTTCCCTTCTCCCGGCTCATCTGAATTCCGGCGCGAACCCGTTCGCTGATCTTGCGGCTTTCCTCCTGGGCCATCGTGGCCATGATAGTGAGCCGCAGCTCTCCGTCGTTGTCCATCGTCCAGATGTTGTCAGAGGCAAAGTAAACTTCCACCCCCAGCTTGCTCAGCTTCCGTGTATAGGACAGCGTATCCACCGTATTGCGGGCGAAGCGGCAGACCTCGCGGGTGACCACCAGATCAAACTTGCCGCTCTCTGCATCTTTGATCATCTGCATGAAAGAAGGACGTTTGGTGGCCTGGGTGCCGGTGATGCCCTCGTCCACATACTGGCCCACCACCTCCCAGTTAGGGTTCTTGGCTGCCAGTTCCTGATACCAGTCCATCTGATTGTCCAGCGCCGATACTTGGGCCTCATGTTCGGTGGAGACCCGCCCGTAAAACACCACGCGGCGGGGACGGTTCCGGTATTCCTGTAAAAAGCTCATAGGATCAACCTCCTTTTTGTGTAGTCTCATTGTAGCGCTGGATTTTCTGGTTGAGAAATGTACTGCCGAATGATTACGATGGTGGAATTTTATGTGTATCTGTTTGTTCGGACACATTGGGATGTGGGGCGTATTTCTCCATAACACAATCGTAAGTAGCTTTGTTGATTTTCCCCTGCTCATACAGCAACCGAATCAATTTGATGGCGACATATTGAATATCAATCTGCGGCTTTTCCATTACGTAGTCCCCTCCTTCTTTTCTGAAATAACCGGCGTGCTGGTTCGTGGAAGGATTGCCCCCTGTGCCAAGACAATCGTATTGTTCAGCACCTGAAGCGTGTATTCCAGTATGGACATATCTTCGTCCGGATTACTCCCTTCCCGAATCTTTCTCAGTTCCTCCTCTACCCAAATCATCTGTCGAATTAAGACGCGGTAGTCTGCAGGCGGTAGAGCCATGGGTATTTTCCGTGAAACCAATACTCTCAGGTACTGTTCCCGTGACAGACCAGTCATCGCAACATTGTTATTCAACCGCTCCAATTCTTTTTCAGTAAGTCGGAATTTCACTTCTCTGGTTCGTGTTTTGGCTGTGCTCTGCATATCAACCTCCTGTTCGTTATCTGCTCGTTCTTCTCAGACTTTGACTCAACACTGCAGGTTTTTCAAAATCAATCTCACATGAACGGCGGCCACTGTTATCAGACAAAAGTCTGCACAATGACCGCCGTGGTATCTAAGATCAATGTTGCATCCTGTTCGACACTACTCCCCGGATGCTTGGCGACAGCTCAGCCCGGCGTTTGGAACGCTCCCACTTCCTGCCTACTTTATGCAGTCCCTCTGCAGTCTTGCGATAGCACTGAGGGGCGTATCATGATTACCTGTCCTTTCCTCGCATCGGTGAGATTCCATCCTCACCTGACGGCAAATGCTAATCGCTCCACCGTCACCGGAGTACTCACCTCCCTTGTGGCGCGGTATCTTGGCGGCATTCCCGTCCGTGCTGACCGTCGCTCCGTGGGTTGCGGCCAGACAGGCTGTATGTAGCTGATTGTCGGATATTTATTTTTTTCAAGGTGCACGAGAGGCTTTGGGGGAAGCCTAAATGTTCCTCTCACTACTCATTAAAAAAATCGACAAAAAACGTACCTACTTTTATAACTTATTTTTCAGAATTTTTTCGAGTTTTTTGCGACCACTTTTAAGGGATTTTTGAACAGCCCTTACTGAGATGTGCTCGGCCAAAGCGATCTCTTTGCAAGATTTCCCGAGAAAATAAAAAGCAAAAATATGTTGTCCCTGTTTGATGGGAAGCTTTGAGAGTGCTTTATTGAGTTGCCGCATTGTCAGTTTTCGTTCGTAAATTTCCTCCGGGCTTTCCTCATGCACAATGATGTAGTTTTCGACACCTTTTCCATAATCCAAAGAATAGTAAGCTTTGGCCCGATAACATTTCATGTAGGAATTTCTTTCGTCGCGTATGGATTGCTCCAGAACATACGCCACTTCATCAGTGACGTCAACAAGATTGCTTTCATCATACAGTTCCGGTTTTGAATAGAACTTTTTTAAATCAATCGTTTTCATAAGCACCTCCGCAAATTTTGGCTTTCATCAAAAGGCAAAAGTTGTTGGTGGCGCTCTTGGATAGCAAATAAAAAAAGAGGGCTCCTGTTAGCGTTCAGCTGAAATAACCATTTTGGGCTCAACAGAAATCACCAAATGTA
>UQZO01000030.1 GCA_900545545.1 uncultured Subdoligranulum sp.
AGATGTGTATAAGAGACAGCCAGCGGGGCGAAGGCGGTTTTGCCTTCCGCCACCGTGGTGGGCAGCGCCTGGGCGGGGTCCAGCAGGCCCTGCTGCTGCAGGGCGTAGCCCGCCTGGGTCACCTGAGGCGGGAAGATGTTGCTTTGCCGCAGTTCCTCCACCCGGGCCAGGGCCTGGCGGGTGGGCAGCATCCAGCGGACGCGGCCGTCTTTGAGCAGCAGCACGTGTTTGCAGTAGTCGGCAATGTACTCGGTGTGGTGCTCGATGACGAGGATGGTCTTGCCCCATTTCTCGTTCAGTTCCCGCAGCACGCCGTAGATGCGGTCGGCGTGGCCGGGGTCCAGCTGGGCGATGGGCTCGTCCAGAATGAGGATATCCGGCCCCAGGGCCACCGCCCCCGCCAACGCCAGCAGGTGGGTCTGCCCGCCGGAAAGCTGCCAGACGTATTCCTCCTCCCGCCCCTGCAGGCCGCACCGGGCCAGCGCCTGCCGGCCCTGGGCCTCGTAGTCCGTCATGCCGTAGTTCAGGCAGGCGTAGGAGGCGTCGTCCAGCACCGTGGGGCGGACGATCTGGTTCTCAAAGTCCTGGTAGACATAGCCCACCTTGCGGGCCAGGTCCCCCACATCGCTTTGCAGGGTGTCCTGCCCGGCCACCTTCACCGAGCCGGTAAAGGTGCCGGTGATGAAGTGGGGGATCAGCCCGTTGAGCACCTTGCACAGGGTGGATTTGCCGCAGCCGTTGTTGCCCACGATGGCCAGGAAATCCCCCGGTTCCACCATCAGGTCAAGATGGTCCAGCGTGGGCTGCGCCGCGCCGGGATAGGTATAACAAAGGTCCTGGATCTCGATGATGGCCATGGTATCTTACTTCGCCTCAGCCTTTTTCTTCATAACAACCAGCACCGCCAGCGCCAGCACGGCAGCCACGATGATGCCCACGGCAAAGGAAGTGCCGCTCTCGGCCCAGGAAGCCTCCCAGTCGATGAGTTCCAGGCCGCTGGTGGCCAGCATCTCGGCCACAACAGCGCACACAAAGGCCACGGCGCAGCCCGCCAGCGTCTTGCCGCTGAGGGCGGGAGCGGCGGTTTCCGGCGTGCGGGGGCTCATGCCCAGCAGCGGCTCGATCTTGCTGTAAAGACGGGGCACCAGGTAGAGCGTGGGCAGCAGGCAGAAGAAGATGCCGGAGAACAGCAGGTCGTTGAGGAAGGCAAAGCCCTCGGTGGCAAAGACGCTTTCCGGCAGACCGGCCACGGCCTCGAAATCCTCCACGGCGAACTGCACCTTGCAGATATCCACGATGGTGCCCATGAGCAGCTGGGCGCCGGTGCCCAGGAAGGCCGCAATGCCCACCATGCGGGTGTTGCGGGGGTCACGCACCAGACGGCCCGCCAGGTAAACGCCGATGGTGACGGTGATGAACTTTTCCAGCTCGCCCAGGCCGCCGAACTGGCCCAGCATGATCTCGCTGAAGACCAGCTCGCCGGTGGCCGCGCCCAGCGCCGCCGACAGGGGATCAAACAGCATGGCCAGCACCAGCGGGATGAACAGGAAATACTCTACAGAAAATTCCACCAGGCCGACCTGGAATTTCGGGATCAGCTCGGTAAACAGTGTGGCCAGGCCGTACAGCGACATGGTCAGCACAAAGACCATCAGTTTCTGGGACTGATTCATCGTCTTGGTTTGCGTCGGATTCATAACGGATTGCCTCCCCAATTTTTGTTTGCTCTGTTTCGTCCCCTTTGCGGGGTACGGTTTCATTGTAGGCTGGTTATGAAAGTTTCTCCACCATGAAGCGGTAAAATGAAAGTTAATTTTCAGTAAAGTGGCCCAAGGTTACCCCGGCACGGCCCGGAACCGCAGCAATCCCCGGCGCCTGGGCGCCGGGGATTGCTTTCTCCATGATTTTACTGGGCGGGCGGGGTCTCCCCCTGCTGCCGGAACGCCTGGGGCGAAAGGCCGTACACCGCCCGGAACATCCGCCAGAAGTACCCGTAATTGTGGAAGCCCACCTCCAGCATGATGGTTTCCAGCGGGTCCCGGGTGGTCAGCATCCGCTTTTTGGCCTGTTCCAGCCGGTGGCGCACCACATATTGCAGGGGGCTGAGCCCGGTGACCCTTTTGAACCGTTTGCAGAAATACCCGCTGCTGTACCCCGCCGCGGCGGCCAGCTGTTCCAGGGTGACGGGTTCCCGGTAATGGCGGTGGATGTAGGCCAGCGCCAGCCGCACCGGGGCATCGTCCCCGGGGCTGCGCCCCCCCCCCGCCGCGGCCTGCCGCAGCAGCCCCGCCAGCAGCCACAGCATCCGGCTTTTCCAGGCCAGCAGCTGCCAGGGTTCGGGCCGGGGCGGCAGCGCCAGGGAGAGAAAGAAATCCTCCCCAAAGGTCGGTTCCTCCGTCTGGAAGATCACCGGCGGCAGCTCGTCCAGCGCCGCCAGCGGGCGGGCGGCTTCGTCCGGGTCAAACTCCACGAACACCGACCGGTAGACCCCCACGCCCTCCACCGCCATGCCGGGACGGCGCACGAACACCGTGTGGGGGATGGTTTGCAGGGGCAGCCCGTCGGTGAGGATATACCCGCTGCGGGAAAAGACAATATACTCTATCTCATAGTGGCGCACCACACGGCGGCCATAGCTCTGGCTGGGGCGGGTATGCAGCACCTGCCCGCAGTCATGCCAGCCCACAAACACCGGCGAAACGCCCTGCAGCCCTGCTTCTTCCATGCCGCTCCCGCCTTTCCCGCCCCGGGGCGTGTACTTTGCCGCCATTATAGCACGAGAGGACAAAATTGTGTAGGTTTGCCGCAAAATCGGGCATGGGAAATCCCGCCGGGGTGTGGTACGCTGGGGGCAGAACCCACAATCCATGCAGGAGGAACAGCACGATGATCTACCATGTGGCACAGCAGGCCGCACCGGCGGGGGATGGTTCCGCCGCCCGGCCGTTTTCCACCATCGGGGCGGCTGCAGCCGCCGCACAGCCGGGGGATACCGTCCTCATCCACGGCGGCATCTACCGGGAATGGGTATCGCCGCCCCGGGGCGGCACCTCCGAAGAAGCGCGCATCTGTTACCGGGGCGCCGAGGGGGAATGGCCGGTGATCTCCGCCGCCGAACCGCTGACCGGCTGGCAGCCCTGGGGCAGCGGCGTCTGGCGGGCCGAAGCGGACAACGCCCTTTTCGGGGATTGCAACCCTTACAGGGAGGTGCTGGCCGGGGACTGGTTCGACGGCCTGGGCCAGACCCACCACACCGGGGAGGTATTTGCCGACGGCCAGGCCCTGGCGGAAGCGGCCTCCCTGGACGACCTGATGGCAGGCACTTCGGGCCGGGATGGGGAATGGTTTGCCGAAGTGCAGCCCCACCGCACCGTGTTCTACGCCCGGTTCCGCGGGCAGGACCCCAACACCCTGGCCGTGGAGATCAGTGTGCGGCCCTTCTGCTTCTTCCCCCGGGAGGAAGGCATCCCCTACATCACCCTTTCCGGGGTGGAGTGCTGCTGCGCCGCCACCCAGTGGGCCCCGCCCACCGCCTTCCAGCCCGGGGCAGTCGGCCCCCACTGGAGCAAAGGCTGGGTGATCGAAAACTGCCGCATCCACGACGCCAAGTGCTGCGGCATCAGCCTGGGCAAGAACCGGGACCCCCAGGACAACCGCTGGAGCCGGGACCCCGCCAAGGGCGGCGCCCAGACCTACACCGAGATGATCTTTTCCGCCCTGGGGAAGGGCTGGTGCCGCGAAAGCATCGGCGGGCACCTTGTCCGCGGCAACGAGATCTGGAACTGCGGGCAGGCGGGTATTGTGGGCTGCATGGGCGGCGCTTTCTGCCGCATCACCGGCAACCACATCCACCACATCGCCCTGGGACAGCGGTTCACCGGGGCGGAGGTCGCCGGCATCAAGCTGCATGCCGCCATCGACGCCCTGATCGAGGGCAACGCCATCCACCACTGTTTCCGGGGGCTCTGGCTGGACTGGCAGGCCCAGGGGGCGGTGGTGCGCGGCAACGCCTTGTTCCGCAACGGGCCGGAGGAGGACCTGTTCCTGGAAGTGTGCCACGGGCCCTGCCTGGTGGAAAACAATCTGCTGCTGTCCGCTTCCAGTTTCCTGGATGTATCCCAGGGCACGGCCTGCCTGCACAACCTGTTTGCGGGCAAACTGTTTGCCACACCCGATACCAACCGCTTTACCCCCTATCACCAGCCCCATTCCACCCGGGTAGCGGGCGTGATGCTGGTGTACGGCGGGGACGACCGGTTTTTGAACAACATCTTTTTGCGGGGAGAGGGCACCGACGCGGTGCGGGGCGAATACGGCACCAAAGCCTATGAAGCCTACAGTGCCGAAGCCCCCGCGCGCAGCACCCGGGACGATACCCCCGCCGCCGACCTGGGCCGCACCCTGCCCATGACGGTGCGCAGCAACCTGTACCTGAACGGCGCGGCCCCCTGGTCCCACGAGAAGGACGCCCGGGTGATGCCCCACCGGCCGGTGCGGCTGGCGGTGGTGGAGGACCAGGGGCATTACTGGCTGGAAACCGACCTGGCCGAACACACCGCCCGCCAGTGGGGCGAGCCTGTGACCACCGCCGCCCTGGGCCTGGCCTTTGAACCGGAACAGCCCTACACCAACCCCGACGGCTCCCCCCTGGAACCGGGCCGGGATTTTGCGGGCACCGTGCGCAGCAACCCGCCGCGCATCGGCCCGCTGGAACAGTGGCCCGCCCGCCTGCTTCTGGTATGATTTCCCCCAAACGGCCCCACCCCTGCGGTGGGGCCGTTTTTGTTTGTTTTGTCGCTTGGGCGGGGGTTCCCGCAGCCGCCTTCGCCGGGATTTTCTTGCATGGGGCGCGGCGCCGCGGTATAGTATAAGAAAAGGCGGCCCCGGGTGCCGCCGGCAAGGAAGGCTATATGGACATCACCTCCGGCACCTCCCGCTATGCCATGTACATCATCACCTTC
This sequence comes from uncultured Subdoligranulum sp., assembly GCA_900545545.1. Taxonomy (GTDB): domain Bacteria; phylum Bacillota; class Clostridia; order Oscillospirales; family Ruminococcaceae; genus Gemmiger. Next base: position 4,962 of record UQZO01000030.1, read on the forward strand.
GGCTGCGCCTGGATGATTCAGGCCAACGTATGGCAGCGCATCTCCGCCGCCCGCAGCGACCGGGATGCCCGCAAGATGACCGTTCTGAGCTTTTTTGCCTACATTCCCCTTTACCTCATCGTGGTGCTCACCGGCGTGTTTGTGCCGCTGGTGGCCGGGTTCGTCTGGCGGCGCGGCAACGCACCGGGGGCCATGGCCTCCATGGTGGCGAGGCTGAGCTACTGCCTGTATAACCTGCTGATCTCGGTGGGGGTGCCGCTGCCCTCTTTCTGGGCGGCCCAGTCGGCCCAGTAGGTCATTCTGGGGGTCAGCCTTTCGGCGGCGGTGTATGTGGCGGTAAGCCTGTGCACCAAACCCGACTACGAAAAGGCCGATGCCTTTATCGCCGCGGCCAATTTGCTGGGGCGGCGGTAACACCGCCCCGGCTTACACGGTTTGTTTTGTATGGAAAGGGATGTGCAAAACCATGGAAAAAGAACTGGATCTGGAATTGCTGAAAAAGGGCATGCTGTTCCGCAACATGACCGACGAGGAGATTTTGCAGACGGTGGCGGCCATGTGCCCCCGGCGGGTGCGGTATCCCCGGCGGACGGTGGTGGCCCAGGACGGGGACCTTTTCCCCGAGATCGGCATCATCCTTTCGGGCAGCCTGCACCTGGCCCACATTGACAGCAACGGCAACCTTTTGTATGTGCTGCAGGCCGGGGACACCGTGGGGGAAGTGAACGCCGTGGGCCGGTACCGGCTGCACCTTTCCATTGCCACCGAGGAACCCACCGAGATCCTGTACCTGTGCGTGGAGCATCTGCTGCGCAAAAATGTGCTGACCGCCCCCACCCAGATCCGCTTTTTGCAGAACCTGACCCTGGCGGTGGCCCAGAAAGGCCAGTACCTGACCCGCAAGCTGGAGGACAGCATCCGCCGCAGCATGCGGGAGCGGCTGCAGGATTATCTTTCGGCCCAGTACCACAAGGCGGGCAGCCGCACCTTTGTGATCTCTTTGAACCGGCAGGACCTGGCGGATTTTCTGTTTGTGGACCGCAGCACCCTTTCCAACGAGCTGTGCAAGATGCGGGACGAAGGGCTGCTGCGCTTTGACCGCAGCCGGTTTGAGCTGCTGGTGGAGATGCCCATTACCGAAAACGAACCCGACCCCAACGACGAATAACCCACATACATACCAAGAGCCTTCCGCCGGTAAGCGGAAGGCTCTTGTTCTATTTATTCAGGGGTGGTGCCCCGGACCTTTTCCAGCCCGGCGGGTTTGCGGGGACGGGCGAATGCTTCATAATTGCCATTGGTGTAGTACATAGTGTACCTCCTGTACCGGCGGGGGCTGCCCGCCGGATGTGTTGTGTGTGAAATGTCGCCCCCGGCAGGTTGTGCCCGCCATCAGCGTGGTATCAGTATAGGTCTTTTGGGGTGGGGATTCGGTGGGCTGGACAACGAAACCGAAGTTTTTACCAGTTCAGTACCCAGACCGCGGCGTTCAGGTAGCCGGCGAAGGCCACCCACAGTAAGTAGGGGATCTGCAGCCGGGCCGCCAGACGGCTGACGGTGGCGAAGGACCCGGCCATGGCCAGGATGAGCACTTCCAGCAGTATCAGGCAGAGCAGGGCCGAGAAGTAGCCGCCGCTGTTGAAGAAAAGCAGGCTCCAGCCGAAGTTCAGCGCCAGCTGGATGCCCCAGAGCCCCAAGGCCCGGGGCCGTTCGGGGCCGCCCTTTTCATTCACCAGCGCCATGCCCAGCCCCATGAGGAGGTAGAGGATGGTCCAGGCGATGGGGAACACCCTGCCCGGGGGTGTGAGGATGGATTTTTCCAACAGCGGGTAGACGGTGGCCAGGCTGCCCCGGGTGAGATAGCCTGCCAGCGCCCCCACCCCCAGAGAAATGGCGGGAAAAAGAAGGAATCCGAGTTTTTTCATCATAGTCTCCCGGCGAAAACGCCCTTAGAAGGTCAGGATCTGACCCGGCAGCTGCATGTTGCGGTAGCGGTGGGCCAGCAGGTCGTCGGTGTACCAGGTGTCCAGCACCTGTTCCACCCGGTTGGAGGCGGTCAGCCCCCGGCTGCGCTCTTCCATCCGCAGCAGCGCCGCGGCGGAAAGGCTCATATCCACCATAAGCAGCAGCACCGCCGTCATGGCCAGGGCCTGCCCGGTGCGGCGGGGCACCCGGCCCAGCCAGCCCAGCAGCCAGGGGGCCGCCAGCCGTACCCAGAACACCCCCGCCGCCCCCCAGAAGAGGGCGAACAGCAGGTTGGTGCGGCCGTCCAGGTTGAAGGGCATCCGGGAATAATCCCAGAAGAGCCGCCCGGTGGTTTTTTCCAGCACCCAGCTGGCCAGGTACTCGAACCCGCCACCCAGCACCACGCCCCCGGCAAAGAGGGCCCCGGTGCCCTTGCGGGCCAGCGGCGTGAGCACCAGCGTCATCAGCACGGCGCCCAGGCCCCACACCAGGCTCAGGTGACCGTACAGCAGGCTGCTGCGGCTCATGAGCACCCCGGTGCGCAGGTAGACAAAGACCGTTTCAAACAGGTCGCCCAGAAAGGCGCTGCTGATAAAGAGGAAGAACAGTTCATACCAGCCCAGGCGCGCCCGGGCCCCGTCCGGCGCGGTGCGCCGGCTCCACATCATGACGGCACCCACCGCCGCCGCTACCAGGATCGTCATGGATACACCCCACTGTGTTTTGCTTGTAAGAACCGATGCATCACCAGATGTGCCGCAAACAACAGCGGGCGTGTTCCTTGTTCTGTTTTGTGTGTTTCATAAAAACGGTGTTCCCCGCCGGGGGGCAGTTTATCCCTGCCGGGGCGGCAAACACCGTGGTTTCAGCGCAGCAGTTCCAGGTAGCGGGCCATTTGGTCCATGGCCTCCCCCGCCGCTTTCAGCGGGAACATCTGGAATACGTGCCACATATCGGGCCAGGTTTGCAGTACCGCGGGTACCCCCGCCGCCTGCAGTTTTTCGTACAGCCGGGTGGAGTCATCCCGCAGGATCTCCCGCCCGCCTGCCTGGGTCAGTGTGGGCGGCAGCCCCCGCAGATCTGCGAACAGGGGGGGGAGTAGGCTGCCTGGGCCCAGTCTGCGCCGGGGGCGTAGGCGTCCCGCACGGCTTCGATATATTCCCGGGTCAGCAGCGGGTCTTTCTCCGCACATTCGGTGTAGCTGTCCGCCGTGGCCGTCATATCGGTCCAGGGCGAAAACAGCACCAGCCGCCAGGGCAGCATACGGTCTGCATCCCGCAGATCCAGGGCCAGTTCCAGCGCCAGATTCCCACCAGCGGAATCGCCGGCCAGGATGATCTCTCTGGCACCCCAGCCCAGGAACATCAGATGTTCCCAAACCAGGCGTGCGTCCTCCAACGCTTCGGGATAGGGGTGTTCCGGCGCAAGCCGGTACTGGAATGCCAGCACCTCGTACCCGGTGGCCAGTGCCATGCGGGAGGCCAGCAGCCGCGCGTACCCGAGGGTACCGCTGGTGTAGCCGCCGCCATGGCAGTACAGGATCATTTTGCTGCGGTCGTGGCCGCCTTCCGGCCGGACCCACGCCGCGGGGATGCCCTCGATCTCGAAGGGTTCCCAGCTGAACCCGATGGGCGGCGTCAGCAGACAGCCCAGGGTCTCCTGCCCCAGCCGCTGCCGCTTCAGGTCTTCCGGGGCGGTGGAGGCGGGGGATGCGATGTTATGCACCTTGCGCAGTGCCGCGAGAATCGCTTCGTTGGCGGCGGGGGTCTGGGTGCCTGCGATGATTTTGTTCATAAGGCAAGTTCCTTTCTGCGGGCGGGGGTCTTTCCCCGCCCTGTCGTTACAGTATACGCCCTATGGCCCCCGAAAGCGGTTGTCCGGCCAACGGGAATGCCCCGGGGGAAAACAAATGCCCAAAACAAAGCCGCTGCCCGGCGGGGCGGCGGTCAGTTCAGGTTAATTGGCGGTTCAGCGTGTGGCGGCGCGGTGGGATGTAACCACGGCGGCGAAGTCTGCCACACCGTCGGCGATGAGGCCCACACCGAAGATGCGTACCACCAGCTGCACGGTCTGGAAGGGGTTGATCACGATGACCGCCCCCAGGACCAGGGGAATCAGGCTGGACAGCAGCAGGGCGGTGGCGTCCGGCGTGTGAGCCCGCAGCGCCATGACGGCCAGGGGCAGTTTGCCCACGCCGTCCAGCAGAAGCAGCGAGCCCAGTACCAGCGGCAGGAAGGCCAGCAGCGTCTGGGGCCAGGCCAGCGCAAAGATGGAGAATGCCAGCGGCAGCACCGTGAGGAAGAGGTCCGCACCCGAAGCCTCGCCGGTTTTACGGCCTTGCAGATACCGCAGCAGGTGGCTGACGCCGTAGCAGGCGGCGCCCCCCGCCAGCGCCCACACAAACACCGTGCTGGTGGCGGCGGGGAATGCCAGCAGCAGCCCGCCCATTACAACGTACAGCAGCGCGATCCAGACCGAGGCGCTGCGCTCCCAGAAATACATGACCATGAAATTGCTCCTTTTCTGCTGCGTGGCGCGGCTCACCGTAAAATTGCCTGATCCATCAGATGGCTGAGGGCGAACAGGTCCGACCCGGCCAAAAACTCCAGCGTGACGCAGCCCAGGCCCGAAAACCACAGCTCCATTTCGCTGTCAAAGTCCAGCACCCCCGCCGATTCCAGCGTGTAGGCCTGGATGCGGGTGTAGGGCAGCACCGCGTACATCTTTTTCTTGCCGGTAACGCCCTGGGTGTTCACGGCGATGAGACGCCGGTCGGTAAAGACCACCCCGTCCCGGATGCCCTGGTATTGCTGCAAGACCTGTTCCTGCGGCAGCAGCATGGGCTGCACCAGCTGGGCCAGCTTTCCGTCCTGTACGGGACGCAGTTTCAAAAACGCTCGATTTTCCAAATCCATGGACTTTCACCTCTTCCTTTTGCCTGGGTCCACTTCTGCGGTCCCTATGCTGTTAGTATAGACCCTTTGCCCCGGGAAATCCGTTGTCTGCACAACCGGGCCCTCTCTATTTTTGTATCGACGCCCCGGGCCCCCGGAGGCGGGCTTGCCCCGGCGGCCAATGTGCCGTATACTTGCCTTACAGACTAGTTGTACGGAGGATGGCCCGATGCAGATCATAGACCGCAGCCAATGGGAGAGAAACGAGATCTTCACCTTCTTTTCCCGGTTTGAATACCCCTTTTATTCCGTCACCCTGCCGGTGGATGTAACGCCCGTGCGGCAGTTTGCCCGGGAAAACCAGCTTTCCTTTTACCACCTGATGATCTGGCTTTGCACCAAGGCCGTGAACCGGGTACCGGCCTTGCGCATGCGGGTGCGCGGCGAAGAGGTGGTGCTGCTGGACCGCACCGACCCCAGCTTTACCGCCATGCGCCGGGGGGAAAGCCTCTTCCGCATCATCACCCTGCCCTGGGTGGATTGCCCCCTGACCTTTTGCGCCGACGCCCGCCGCGCCGATGCCGCCTAGGATGCCTTTATAAAGGAAAACGACACCGACGGCCTGATCTATTTTTCCTGCACGCCCTGGTTTGACTTTACGGCCCTGACCAACGAGCACGCCCTGGACAAAGACGACGCCGTGCCCCGCCTGGCCTGGGGCCGCTGGTATGAGGAAAAAGGCCGGCTGTGGGTACACCTTTCGGTGGAAGTCAACCACCGCCTGGTGGACGGGCTGCACATCGGCCGGATGAAGGAAGCGATGGACGCCGAGATCGCCGCGCTGGAGCACCGGCCAAGCGTTCTGTGATCTCATCACAGAACGCCGGGGATATTCCGGGTATACTGGTTCCACCAAACCGGGGGAGGTATACCATGAACACCCAAAGAAAACGGCGCAAAGCCCAGGTGGACCAGACCGCCTGCGTGGCCTGCGGCTGCTGTGTAAAAGTCTGCCCGGTGCAGGCCATTGAGATCGTCCGGGGCATTGTGGCCCGGGTCAACCCTGACAAATGCGTGGGCTGCGGCAAATGTGCCGCCGAATGCCCCGCCAGCGTCATCCGGGTCCGGGAGGTGGAAGCATGAAAAAACGGTGGTATGATTACCTGTGGATCGCTTCCCTTCTCTATTTGGTGCTGGGCTTTTTCAACATTCTGTTTGCCTGGCTGGGGCTTTTGTGCTTTTTTATCCCGCTGCTGTTTGCGGGGCTGGGCGGCACCAAGGGCTACTGCAACCGGTACTGCGGCCGGGGCCAGCTGTTCGGGATGCTGGGCGGGCGGTTCGGGCTGTCCCGCAAGAAGGATATCCCCCGCTGGATGAAAAGCAAGGCGTTCCGCTACGGGTTCCTGGTGTTTTTCTTTGCCATGTTCTTCCTGATGCTGTGGAACACCTACCTGGTGTTTGCCGGGGCCCGGGACCTGAAACAGGTGGTCACCCTGCTGTGGACCTTTAAACTGCCCTGGCACTGGGCCTACCACGGCACCCTGTTCCACCCCGGCGTGGCCCAGTTCGCCTTTGGGTTCTACAGCGTCATGCTCACCTCCACCGTGCTGGGGCTCATCACCATGGTGCTTTTCAAGCCCCGCAGCTGGTGCGTCTACTGCCCCATGGGCACCATGACCCAGCTGATCTGCAAAGCCAAAAACGGGCGGGCCCTGCAGGCCGCCGCCCAAAACACAACGGTTGACAGCCCCGGCGCCCCGTGATACAATAACCGCCGGGAATGAAGTTCTCCCATGGGAAACCTAAACCGCTTATCCAAGCTGATGACTTCTGTGAACGTTCCGTCCGCAGAAAGGCATCAGCTTTTTTGCGCCCAAAAAAGGAGGATTTTATCATGTTACCGTCCCTTGCGCTCATCATTCTGGCGGTGCTGGCCATCCTCATCACCGCGCCGCTGGGCGCTCTGGGCATGGACCTGACCTACCGCAAACTGCTGGCCAAAGCCTGACTTACTTTGCAGCCATACAAAAAAGCGGCACCCCTGCGGGTGCCGCTTTTGTTTTTGCTTTGGCGGGCGGATGGTTCACTCCACCTCTTTTTTCAGGATGCCGGTACCCGCCGCGTTGATGCCCACATGGCAGGCAATGCTGCAGGGCAGGTGCACATAGGAAACGGGAATGCCGGGGAATGCCGCCTGCACCAGCCCGCGCCAGCGGGCGGCCTGTTCCTCGCTCTCAAAGGTTCCGGCGGTTTCCACCCGCAGCCGGGCGTCCGGCACCGCGCCGAACCGGGTGGCGCGGTCCTGTTGCAGGGCTTCCACCATCTTCTGTTCCGCCTGCTGCATCCCCCGGGCCTTGGCGTAGGTATCCAGTTTATCCCCCTGGATGGTCAGCACCGGTTTCAGGTTCAGCACCGTGGCAAAGGCTGCCGCTGCCGGGGTGACGCGGCCGCCCTTTTTCAGATACTCCATGGAATCCACCGTGATATAGATGCTGGCATCATAGGCCCGTTCTTCCAGCCAGGCTTTGATCTCCCGGGCGGTCTTGCTGCTGTTGGTATCGGTCGCAATCGCCACTTTCATCTTTGAAAAACCTCTTACTTCTCGTTTGGGCCGCTGCCGCCATTGAGAGCGGGAAAATCCATGATACAATACGAGACAAGTGTATCACATTGGCGCGGGAGCGGCAATTCCCGCCCGTGAGACAAAGGCCGGGGTTGTGTTTCACGTCCCCCACGCAAAAAGGAGCATTCCGCCGTGGACAGAAGAAAAGAAGAAAATCTGCGCGTCAAGCGCGACATCACCAACACCCTGTTTGCCCTGATGCAGCACAAAAGCCTGGCGGAGATCACCGTCACCGAACTGGTCCGGGGGGCCGGGGTGGCCCGGGCCTCCTTTTACCGGAACTATACCTCCAAGGAGGATGTGCTGGTCACGCTGGTGCGGGATGTGCTGGAACTGTTCCGCCGCAGCATCCACGAAAGCCCCGCGGGCCTGTATGCCCGGGAGAATATCCTGCTGAGTTTTCAGTTTTTTGCCCGGTACCGCAGCTGTCTGCTGGATTTGTGCCGGTCGGGGTTTTCCATGCTGATTCTGGAAGAGCTGAACCATTTTCACGAAAGCATCGAGGGGACCATGCCCTCCTCCTCCATGGAGCGGTACTCCCTGTATATGTACATCGGGGCGCTGTTCAACACCGCCGTCACCTGGCTGGCCGACGAACATCCCGTTGCCCCCGAGGTCATGGCCGACTATTTTTACCGGAAGCTCCACACCTGCACCATGCTGATGCCCGGCGAACCGTGACCCCGGCCCCCCCCCGCCGGGGTATTCATAGTTTTGCCATGAATTCTTTCCAAATTCTTCAAAGTGCTTTTAAAAGTCCGCCACAAATGGGGCGTAGTATATAGGCATACAAACAAGCGGACGCCAACCGGCGCCGCCCCCACTGCATCCGGCCATGCCAGGGCAATCGCCCGGCCGGTAGCAGACAACCCACAAGGCCTTGTGCCATTATATAGATGCAAAAAGCCACGGAAGGCGATTTTTTCCAAATCGCATTGCCGTGGCATTTGCTTTGCAGCGGGAAGTTTTTGCCCCGTTTATGAAAGAATTGCGAAAACCGCGTCTCAAATATTGACCGTACAGTCTATTTTGCTATAACAGACTAAACGGTCTATATCAGGAGGCTGCCCATGAAACAACAGGAAAAGACCCAAAAGACCCGGGAGCGCATCCTGGCTGCGGCGCTGGAGGAGTTTGGCCGCAAAAGCTACGATGCCGCCGCCATCAACAGCATCTGCGAAGCGGGGCAGATCCCCAAAGGGCTTTTGTACCACAATTTCAAGAACAAGGACCAGCTCTACCTGGCCTGTGTGGCGCTGTGCTACGAGCGGATGACCGCCTACATGAAGGCCCACGCCGAGGACACCGGCGACGCCCGCCGGGCCTTGCAGAGTTTTCTGTTGACCCGCCAGCGGTTCTTTGCGGAAAATCCCCACCTGGCCAACATCTTTTTCAACACGGTGCTCTACCCGCCCCGCCATTTGCAGCAGGACCTTGCCCTGCTGCGCCGGGATTTCGATGCCTACCTGGCGCAGCGGTACCGCGCCATTCTGGCCCATCTGACCCTGCGGGAGGGCATCAGCACCGAGATGGCGCTGGACTATTTTTCCGCCATTCATGAGATGTTCAACAGCTACTTCCAGAAGCGCGCCCAGGCCGAGGGGGATTACCACGCCCTTATCGGGGACCACGAGGACAAACTTTCGGGGATGATGGACATCCTGCTTTACGGCATCGCCCGGGAAACACCGGACGCGGCGGGGAAAGGAACGGTGAAGTAAGATGGCGCTGATTCGGCTGCTGGCCACGGTGAGCATCGCTTTTCTGGCAGGCAAGGCGGTGGCCCGCATCAAACTGCCCTCCATCCTGGGATGGCTGATCACCGGCATGGCGCTGGGCTCCCACGCCCTGGCCCTGGTAGACCAGGGGATGCTGGACGCCGCCTGGTACCAGGCCGTGGTGCATGTGCTGGAATGTGCCGTGGGCCTGATGATCGGCACCGAGCTGGTGTGGAGCAAACTCAAGCGGTCCGGGCGGGCCATCCTCATCACCACCCTGACCCAGTCCCTGGGCACCTTCCTGTTGGTATCGCTGGTATTCGGGGTGGTGTTCCGGTTCTGCGGGCTGCCCCTCTACCTGGCGTTCCTCTTCGGCGGCATCGCCCTGGCCACCGCCCCCGCCCCGGCACTCTCCATCGTGCGGGAGTTCAAAACTTCCGGCCCCGTCACCGATACCCTGATCCCCATGGCGGCGCTGGATGACATTGTGGGCTGCATCGTCTTTTTTATCACCATCGCCGTGGTGGGCGGGCATCTTTCCGCCGGGGAGCTGCCCCTTTACCTGGTGGTGCTGGTGATCCTGCTGCCCCATTCCGGCGTATCGCTGGTGTTCACCGGTATTGCGGTTTCGGTACTGCGCGGCCCGGCGCCCGAATGTGCCGCCGTTTTGCAGGGGACCATTGCGGCTGCGGCGGTGATCAACGAGATCATTGCCGTAGTCACCGCCAAAAAGGGCTTTGAATGGGCCGGGGAGCTGAACCGGGGCAGCCCCGAGGCACCGGCGTAAGACACTTCTGCAATGCCCCATCCCCCTCTGCGGTCCGGCCGCGGCAAACCGATCTTCGGTCCTGCCCGGCCGGGCCGCTTTCTTTTTTGCAAAAGGCGATTGACGGCGCCGCCGGGCGGGGCTACAATAGGGCCAAATCATAACCCCACGTTGAACGTGGGGTTTGCAAAACGGCCCCATAGGGGCCACA
>UQZO01000031.1 GCA_900545545.1 uncultured Subdoligranulum sp.
GCTCGGAGATGTGTATAAGAGACAGGTACACACGTCCCCCGGAGGCCGCCCCGCCCCCGGCGTACAGCACGGCAGAACCGCCGGTCATCCAGCTGATGCGCCGGATGGCCCGCTCGCCCTACTTTCTGGTACCGGCCATCGGGTATACCTGTATGCTGGTATTCAATGTGATGGCAACCCTGCAAAGTACCTCCACAGCCGCCTTGGAGAGTTATCTGGCCCCCTTGTACGCCTACAGCACCGATGTGCAGATGGCAGCCCTTGCCGACACGCTTTCCACGGTGCTCACGGCGTCCGCCGGCGGTGCGCTGGTGGGGCAGATCCCCGCTATTCTGGTGGCGGTGGGCATCTGGATGATGTATGCCACGGCGGTGGATACGTCGGGCAAGCCCCTCCAGACAGCCGGGCTCACCGTCATCCGGGTGCTTCAGATCATCAGCCTGGTGCTGGTCTGCCTGACGGCGCTGCTGATGCTGGTGATTTTCGGCTTTGTGTTCGCGGCGCTGGGGCAGATTGACGAAGCCGCCGCAGCAACAGCGGTGCTGTCTGTGGTACTGGTACTCATTGCCGTGATCTTCGCGCTGGATATCCTTTACTACGCCAAACTGATGCGGATGCTCAACAACTTCCGCTGGACCATCCGCACAGGCACGCCCCAGGGCAGCGTTTCCACCTACGTGGCGGTTCTGACCATTCTGGGCGGCGTGATTTCGCTGGGCACCTTCCTGACCGGCAATGTGTTCAGCGGCCTGGCCGGTGTGGCCAGTGCGGTGTCGGGCATCGGGTTCGGTATCTTCCTGTTCCGCTACCGGGATGAACTGCGCAATATTTCTTCCCCGGCGCAGGCCTGGTCCGCACAGTAAAATTCTGTAACGAAAAACTCCCTGTTCTGCCTTTGGGCAAAACAGGGAGTTTTTTGCTGTACTATTACAGGATGTCGATATGCTCGCCGTTCAGGGCCTTGTTCATGCTGCGCACGGCGCAGAACTTGCCGCACATGGAGCAGGTGTCGTCATGCTCGGGGGAACGGTCTGCCCGGATGGCCTTGGCGGTCTCGGGGTCCAGGGCGCAGGCCCACTGGGCTTCCCAGTCCAGGGCGCGGCGGGCGTCGCCCATCTTGTCGTCGATCTCCCGGGCGCCGCGCACGCCCTTGGCAATGTCGGCGGCGTGGGCGGCGATCTTGCTGGCAATAATGCCCTGCTTCACATCCTCCAGGTTGGGCAGGGCCAGGTGCTCGGCGGGGGTCACATAGCACAGGAAGGCCGCGCCGTTCATGGCAGCGATGGCCCCGCCGATGGCGGCGGTGATGTGGTCGTAGCCGGGGGCGATGTCGGTGACCAGGGGGCCCAGCACATAGAAGGGCGCGCCCATGCAGATGGTCTGCTGCACCTTCATGTTGGCGGCGATCTGGTCCATGGGCACATGGCCGGGGCCTTCCACCATCACCTGCACATCCTTCTCCCAGGCGCGCTTGGTCAGCTCGCCCAGGCGCACCAGCTCCTCGATCTGGCAGACGTCGGTGGCATCGGCCAGGCAGCCGGGGCGGCAGGCGTCGCCCAGGGAGATGGTCACATCGTATTCCCGGCAGATGTCGAGAATTTCGTCATAGTATTCGTAGAACGGATTTTCCTCGCCGGTCATGCACATCCAGGCGAACACCAGCGAACCGCCGCGGGAGACGATGTTCATCTTGCGCTTGTGCTTGCGGATCTGGTCGATGGTCTTGCGGGTGATGCCGCAGTGCAGCGTCACAAAGTCCACGCCGTCCTGGGCGTGCAGGCGCACCACGTCGATGAAATCCTTCGCCGTCAGGGTGTCCAGGTCCCGCTGGTAGTGGATGACGCTGTCATACACCGGCACGGTGCCGATCATGGCCGGGCACTCGTGGGTCAGCTTCTGGCGGAAGGGCTGGGTGTTGCCGTGGCTGGACAGGTCCATGATGGCCTCGCCGCCCATCTTCACGGCGGAGAGCACCTTCTGCATCTCCACGTCGTAGTCCTTGCAGTCCCGGGAAACGCCCAGGTTCACGTTGATCTTGGTACGCAGCATGGAACCCACGCCCTCGGGGTCCAGGCAGGTGTGGTTCTTGTTGGCCGGGATGACCACCTTGCCGCTGGCCACCAGGGGCAGCAGCTCCTCCACGGTCATCCGCTCTTTCTTGGCTACGATCTCCAGCTGCGGGGTCACAATGCCCTTGCGCGCCGCCTCCATCTGGGTGGCATAGTTCCGTTCACTCATTTCTGTTTGTCTCCTTCGTGTGTATTCAGTCCGCTTCTTCGGCGTAACGTCCCGTCAGGGTCCAGGCGTGGTTCATGGGGCCGCTGCCTTTTCCCAGATCCAGCATGGCCCCCAGCGCTCCCGAAAGATAGTCCTTGGCCCGCTGTACAGCCTCCGGCAGGGCAAAGCCCTTGGCCAGGTTGGCCGCAATGGCGCTGGACAGGGTGCACCCGGTGCCGTGGGTGTTGGGGTTGTCGATGCGCTTGCCGGTAAACCACCGGGTGGTACCGCCGGTGCAGAGCAGGTCGTTGGCATCGTTGACGCTGTGGCCGCCTTTTAAGAGCACCGCACAGCCGTACCGTTGGCAGATGGCCCGGGCAGCCGCTTCCATGGCTTCGGGGCTGTCGATGGTGCAGTCAGCCAGCAGTTCCGCCTCGGGGATGTTGGGCGTCACCACCTCAGCCAGGGGCAAAAGGTCCCGGGTCAGGGTCTCCACAGCCTCGGGCCGGATGAGCCGCGCACCGCTGGTGGCCACCATCACGGGGTCCACCACGATGTGCTGTGCCCCGTAAAACCGAAGCCGCTCGGCGATGGTTTCGATCAGGGCAGGGGAGGAGACCATCCCGATCTTGACCGCATCGGGCCGGATGTCGGTAAAGACCGCATCCAGCTGCTGGGCCAGAAATTTGGGGCTTACTTCGGAAATTGCCGTTACGCCGGTGGTGTTTTGTGCCGTCAGGGCGGTGATGGCGGTCATGGCGAAGACGCCATTCATCGTCATTGCCTTGAGATCGGCCTGAATACCGGCGCCTCCGCTGGAATCACTTCCGGCGATGGATAATGCAGTTCTCATACAAATACCTCGCATATCTTTTGTTAGGCGACAGAGAGTGGTGCCCCCGGTCTGCCGCCGGCAGGTTTTCCACAACGGTGTGGAAAACTTGCCCGTGTTTTTATTCGGTTTGGGTCATGGCGTCCGAGAGGGCGCGCAGTTCCCGGCTGGCGGCGGTGATGTCCTCGGCGGCAAAAATCGCCGAGACCACCGCAACCCCGGCCACGCCGGTGCCTGCCAGTTGGGGCAGGTTCTCCCGGGTGATGCCGCCGATGGCCACCACGGGGATGGGCACGGCATCACAGATGGCCCGCAGTGCCCCGTGGGAGAGGGCGGTGACGTTGGTTTTGGTGGTGCTGCCGAACACCGCCCCCGCGCCCAGATAGTCGGCGCCGCCCTCGTAGGCGCGGCGGGCCTCCTCAGGGTTGTGGGCCGAAACGCCCACGATCATCTTGTCCCCCACCCGGCGGCGGACTTCCTCCACCGGCAGGTCGTCCTGCCCCACATGGACGCCGTCGGCGCCGCAGGCCAGGGCCACGTCCAGGTCATCGTTGATGATCAGCGGTACGCCGTAGCGCCGGCACAGGCTGCCGATGCTGCGCCCCAATTGGATAAAGCTCTCCCGGTCCAGCTGTTTTTCCCGCAGCTGCACACAGGTCACGCCGCCCTGCAGGGCAGCCTCCACCTGCTGTTCCAGCGTCTGGCCTCGCAGCCAGGCGCGGTCGGTGACGGCATAGAGGCACAGCCGGTTTTTATCGAAGTTCATAGCGGGCTCCTTTCTCCAGTTGTTCGGGGGTCAGGCGGCAGACGGCATCCAGGATGTAGGTGCGGTAGCTGCCGTTGCCGTCCTCCGGCCCCAGGCGGGCGTGGGCGATCTCGCCGCAAAGGCCCATGGCGCACACCGCCGCGGCGGCTGCCTCCAGCGGCCGGTCGGGGTTGGCTGCCGCAAAGGCTCCCGCCAGGCAGGAAAGCTGGCATCCGGTGCCGGTGACCAGCCCCATCATGGGGTGGCCGTTGCGGATGCAGTACACCCTTTCCCCGTCGCTCACCAGGTCCACCGCCCCGCTCATGGCCACCACGGCCCCTGTGCGCCGGGCAAAGGCCCGCACCAGGGCGCAGCAGGCGTCCAGGTTGTCGGGCGTCACCCGGTCAGCGCTGTCCACGCCGTAGGTGGTGCCGTGGCCCCGGGCCAGCGTCTCGATCTCCGAGAGGTTGCCCCGGATGACGGCAAACCGCACGTCCCGCAGCAGCCACAGGGCGGTCTCGGTGCGCAGGCGGGAAGCCCCGGCGCCCACCGGGTCCAGCACCACAGGGATGCCCCGGGCGTTGGCGGTTTTGCCGCAGGCCACCATGGCCGGGATGGTGCCCCGGTGCAGCGTGCCCAGGTTCAGCACCAGCCCGGCGGCCCGGGCCGTGATCTCGGGCGCTTCGTCCGGCTCATCGGCCATGATGGGGGAGGCCCCGCAGGCCAACAGCAGGTTGGCGCAGTCGTTGGCGGTGACATAGTTGGTGATGGCATGGACCAGCGGCCGCCGGTCCCGCAGATTCCGGAGAAGCGGTGCAAACATAGGCGTTTCCTTTTAGTGGGAGAGAGTTTTCTGCATACGGTTCAAAGCGCCGGTGCCGCGCAGGGCGTAGACCAGCACGCCGGACAGGATGGAACCGGCGGCGGTGGACACCAGGAAGGGGACGATGTAGGCGTAGAAGGCGATATCCCCGGCGGCCTGACCCATGAACAGGATGGCTACGGGATATGCGCACAGACCGCCCAGGATGGAGGTACCGAACACCTCAGCGATGAGGGTCAGGGGCAGGTTGCGGGTACCGGCGTAGGCCAGGCCGCAGAGCAGGGCGCCGAACATGCTGCCGGGGAAAGCCATCAGGCTGCCAAGACCGGTCAGGTTGCGGATGAGGCTGGCCGCAAAGGCCACGGCGATGCCGTACCAGGGGCCCAGCAGCACGGCGCAGAGGATGTTGACCATGTGCTGGATGGGGGCGCATTTGCTGCCGAACATGGGGAAGGAAAACAGGCTGCCGACCACGGCAATGGCGCAGAAGATACCGGCCAGGGCGAGCTTGTGGACATTGGTGTGTTTCATGGTAAGAACTCCTTTACAATCGCGGCGGGAAACCGGCCGTACAGCGACACTTTCCCGCAAAAATGAAGCACGGGGCACACCCCCGCACACGGAAAAAGCGGTCGAGGCTTGCTGGCCTCCTCTCACGCCGGAACACGGCTTCCCATCGCTGTACAAACCCAAGGCACAGGGCGCTCCCCCTCTGCCCGCCGCGGTGCCGCCCGCGGGAATCTTCACTTCCTTTCCCCAAAAAAGCACAAAAAAATCGGGAGACACCCCAAACGGTGCCTCCCGAAAAAAGTACAGATTCCCACGACTTCCTACGGCGGCATTATCCGCATCAGGTGTAAGGGTCGAAGGTGATTCCTTCCTCTCAGCCTGTCCACACAAGCTCCCCCGGTTGTTTTGTTTGGTGTTATTATAGTCCGCTGTACCCGCCGCGTCAATGGATTTCGGCAAAAAATCCCACCGCTGCCGGGGCGATTGACAAAATCCGACCCGGGGCGTATTGTGGAAAAAGAGCATTTTTGCCAAACAGGAGGAAAAATTATGCTGCACATCGTGGTCTGTGACGACGAGACGGCTTTTGCCGAAAACCTGACCCGGAAAATCGAGGCGCTGCCGGCGTTTTCGCCCCGCAGTATGCGGGTGTGCTGCCTGACCGCCCCCGAGGCCCTGCCCGCGCAGCCCTGCGACCTGCTTTTTCTGGATATCGACCTGGGGGCGGTCAACGGCATCGATGTGGCCCGGGCGCTGCGCCCCACCCACCCCGACACCGTGCTGATTTTTGTGACCAACTACAAGGAATATGCCCCCGAAGGGTACGAGGTCAACGCCTTCCGCTACCTGGCCAAAGGGGAGCTGGACGACAAGCTGGCCGCCTACTTTGAGGATGCCCTGGCCGTCTGCTGCGCCCGCCGCCAGACGGTGGAGCTGGTCTGCGGCGGTGAGCCGGTATCGGTGCCGGTGCCCGCGCTGGTGTACATCGAAAGCCACGGCCGGGACCAGCACCTGCACCTGCAGGGCGCGGGGCGGGACCATCTGGTCACCCACACCACCCTGGCCCAGCTGGAGGAACTGCTGGCCGAACAGGGATTTCTGCGGCTGCACAAAAGCTATCTGGTGAATATGGCCTTTCTGGATACCCTGCAAAGTGCCGGGGCCCGCCTGACCGACGGCACCCTGCTGCCGGTGAGCTCCCGCACCTACCGTGCCAGCAAACAGCGGTTCCTGGCCTGGAAAGGACGGCAGATATGCTAGAAGTATGGGGCAATTTTCTCAGCTTTTTCAACTCGCTCACCGGGGCCGGGGCACTGGTACTGATTTTTGAAAGCTTTTTTGCCCGCCGCAGGCAGGGGCGGGCTTTCTGGGGCGGGCTGGCTTTGTGGTATCTGGTCACCACCTTTATCCAGTTCAGCCGCTGGAGCGAGACGGTGTCGGTATTGATGGCGATTCTGCTCTGTCTGCTCAATGCGCTGGCGGTAATGCTGCTCTACCGTGCCCGCTGGGACCGGGCGCTGTTTGTCTCGGTGGCGGCCTATGCGCTGTGCAGCGCCCCCAACTACTGGACCGACCTGGTGGTCATGCACTGCCTGGGGCTCACCCGCACCCAGCTGGTCTGGAATATCCCCCTCTATTCGACGGTTTTTATAGCGCGGTCGCTGGTGTCTCTGGCGCTGGGGTGGCTGGTCTGGCGGCTGCACAAACCCCTGCCGGACAATGACGCCCCGCCCCGGGTGTGGGTACCTTTGGTTACCATCTTTCCGCTGATGACGCTGGTAGCCTTTTACGGCACCTATACCCAGGAGCAAAGCCAGTGGCGGGGCATATTGCTGGTGCTGGAAGTGGTGGATGTGGCGGCGCTGCTACTGTTTGACCGGCTGGAGCGCAGCGCCATGGACCGGGAGGCACTGGTGGCGGCCAACGAGCGTGCCCGGGTGCAGGATGAAAACCTCCAGGCCCTCAGCCAGGCGTATGCCACCCAGCGCAAGCTCACCCACGATTTCCACGCCTGTCTGGCCACCCTCTCCGGCTTGCTGGAGCAGGGGGATGTGGCCCAGGCCCAAAGCTATCTGGAAGAACTCAAGATCCGCCAGACCGAGCGCATCCTGCTGGTGAATTCCCACAACGCGGCCATCGACGCGGTGCTCAACCAGAAAGGCTACGCCGCCCAGAAGCGCGGGCTGGACCTGCGGTTCCGGGTGAATGATCTTTCGGCCTTGCAACTCAACGCCGTGGACGTTACGCTGGTGCTGGGGAATCTTTTGGACAACGCCATGGAAGCCTGCGCCGCCCTGCCGGAACGGGACCGCTGGGTGGAGGCGGAAATCCTCTACCACGCCAAGGGCAATCCGCCCAGCCTGTCGGTTTCGGTGGTCAATCCCAGCCGCCCCGTCACGGTGGTGGACGGGCAGATGACCACCACCAAACCGGAACCCATGCTTCATGGTTTCGGGCTGCAGAATGTGCGGGATATCCTGGCCCGGTACGGGGCCGAGTACACCTGTTTTTACGAGAAAGGGCGCTTTGTGTTCAGTGCCGACTGGCCCGACCGGCCGCCGGAACCCAAACCGGAGAAAACCCCTCGTTCACGACATTCTTTCCCCCGTTCGTGACGGTTTTGTGGAAAATTCGCCCCCGCCGGGCTATACTGAAAGGGTAAGCCGAAACAAACGGAAACCAGGCGGAAGGGTATGATTCACTACAAAGATCTGTTGATCGACACCGCGGCACAGCGGGTATACCGGCAGGAGCAGGAGGTCCATATGACCCGGACCGAATACCGCCTGCTGCTGGTGCTGCTCAGCGGGGCCGGGCGTGTGTTCACCCGGGAGGAACTGCTCCACCGGGTGTGGGGCATTACGGTGCCCATCCACACCCGCACGGTGGATATCCACATTGCCCGCCTGCGCCAGAAACTGGGCCTGCAGGGGGAGATTCGCGCCGTCATGCGCAAGGGCTATGCCCTGCGCCGGCCGACCAGGTGATTTTTGCCGGCGGGCAAAAAAGGCTTGACAAGGGGCCCGAAACTTGCTATTCTATCAAAAGTTAGCTGCCGCTAATCAACGGCGGCTTTTTTACGGTCTGTACGTTAGGCAAAACTAACCCCTCCGCAAGAAAGGTCCCGACTATGAAAAAACTGCTCTCCTGGCTGCTCATTGTCAGCTTTGTACTCACCCTTCTGGTGCCCTTTACCGGGCTTATCGTCCACAAACTGGCGTCCACGGTATTTCTGCTGCTCTGTTTTGGGCACGCCCTGGTGTACCGCAAAAAGCTGGGCGCCCGGCGGTGGGCATTGCTGGGCGGTGTGGTGCTGGCCTTTGTCAGCGGCGTTCTCAGCCTGGTTTTTGCAGCGCTGCCCTGGGTGCTGGCCCTTCACAAGGCGGTGTCCATCAGCTGTGTGTTTTTCCTGGCTATTCATATCTTTGCGTACCGGCGCACCTTCAAGGGAGACTGAACCATGATGATCGACAAACGCCTGCTTTCCACCGTGCCCGAAAGCCGCAAATACATTGCCGCCAATGTGGCGCTGCAATGGCTGGCTCTGGGGGCCAATGTCCTGCTAGTCACGGCGGTCTGCCGCCTGCTGGCCCGCCTCTGGGCAGGGCAGGCCCTGGCTGCCGATCTGTGGCTCACCGCCCTGCTGGCGGCAGCGGCCCTGGCGGTGCGGTTCGGCTGTGCCGTGGTCGCCGCCCGGATGAGCTACCTTTCCAGCAAGACCGTCAAGGCCCGGCTGCGGGGGATGATCTACCGCAAACTCCTGCGCCTGGGCAGCGCCTACCGGGAATCGGTCCAGACCAGCGAGGTGGTCCAGGTGGCCGTGGAGGGCGTGGACCAGCTGGAAATCTACTTCGGGCAGTATCTGCCCCAGTTTTTCTACGCCATGCTGGCGCCGCTGACGCTGTTTGCGGTGCTGGCGCCCATCGACCTGCCCTCGGCGGCGGTGCTGCTGGTCTGTGTGCCGCTGATCCCCGCCGCCATCGCCGCCGTGCAGACCTGGGCCAAAAAGCTGCTGGGCCGGTACTGGGGGCAGTATACGGCGCTGGGGGATACCTTTCTGGAAAATTTGCAGGGCCTGACCACCCTGAAAATCTATGAGGCCGACGACTTCAAAAATCACGAGATGAACACCCAGGCAGAGGCCTTCCGCAAGATCACCATGCGGGTGCTGACGATGCAGCTCAACTCCATCACCATCATGGACCTCATCGCCTACGGCGGCGCCGCGGCGGGCATGGTGCTGGCGGTCAGCCGGTTGGCGGCGGGGGCGGTCGATTTGCAGGGCTGCGCCATGATCCTGCTGCTGGCGGCGGATTTCTTCCTGCCCATGCGGCTGCTGGGCAGCTTCTTCCATGTAGCCATGAACGGCATGGCCGCCAGCGAGAAGATCTTCCGCCTGCTGGATACCCCGGAACCCGCCCGCGGCACCCGCCCGGCGCCGGAGGACCGCACCCTGGCGTTGGAAAATGTGGACTTTGCCTATGACGAAGCCCGGCCCATCCTGCAGGACAGTACCATGCAATTCCCCAGGGGCAGCTTTACGGCCATCGTGGGGGAATCGGGCTGCGGCAAATCCACCGTGGCGGCCCTGCTCACCGGCCGCCGCCATGCCCAAAAGGGCCGTGTGACCCTGGGCGGCGTGCCGCTGGAGGAAATCGCCGAGGAAAGCCTGGCCCGCACCGTGACCTACCTTTCCCACAACAGCTACCTTTTCAAGGGCACCGTGCGGGAAAACCTGCTGCCCGCGGCGCCAGCTGCCGACGATGCTACCCTGTGGAAGGTGCTGGAACAGGTGCGGCTGGCGGATTTCCTGCGGGCGGAACAGGGGCTGGATACCCCCTTGCAGGAGAAAGGCTCCAACCTTTCGGGCGGGCAGTGCCAGCGGCTGGCCCTGGCCCGGGCGCTGCTCCACGACAGCCCCGTCTATATCTTTGACGAAGCCACTTCCAACATTGATGTGGAAAGCGAGAACGATATCATGGCCCTGATCCGGACCCTGGCCAAAACCAAAACCGTCCTGCTCATCTCCCACCGGCTGGCCAATGTGACCGAAGCCCACACCCTCTATGTGATGGAGGCGGGCCGGGTGGTGGAGCACGGCACCCATGGCGCCCTGCTGGCGGAGGATGGCTGCTATGCCCGGCTCTGGAACGCCCAGCAGCAGCTGGAACACTACACCAAACAGGAGGTACCTGCATGAAACGAAGCGGTTTTACCGTGATGGCCCGGCTCATCGGGCTGGTGCGCCCGTTGGCCGGGTATATGGCCCTGGCCGTCACCATGGGGCTGATGGGGCACCTGTGCGCCACCTTTCTCACGGTGCTGGGCGGTTTCGGCATCCTGCAGGTGCTGGGCTTTGCCGCACCGCTGCCGCTGGCCAGGCTGTTCGTGCTGGCGGCGGTTCTGGCGGTTTTGCGGGCGGTGCTGCGCTACGGCGAGCAGGCCTGCAACCATTTCATCGCCTTTAAACTGCTGGCGCTGCTGCGGGATAAAGTGTTCCGCGCCCTGCGCCGCCTGGCTCCCGCCAAACTGGAAAGCCGGGAAAAAGGCGACCTCATTTCGGTCATCACTTCGGACATTGAGCTGCTGGAAGTATTCTACGCCCACACCATCTCCCCGGCACTCATCGCGTTGCTGTTCAGCATCCTTCTGACGGGGTTCATCGGCAGCTATCATCCGCTGCTGGGGGCACTGGCCCTGGCGGCCTACGCCGTGGTGGGCCTGGCGCTGCCGGTGGCCATCTCCCGGGCCAGCGGGCCGGACGGTCTGCGGCTGCGCACTGCTTCGGGGGCGCTGGCGGGCTTTGTGCTGGACAGCCTGCGCGGCCTGCCCGAAACCCTGCAATATAGCGCAGGGCCTGCCCGCCTGCAGCAGATGCAGGACCGCACCGAGGCGCTTTCCCGGCAGGAGGAACGGCTCAAACGCACGGCGGGCCGCGGCACCGCCGCTACCCAGCTGATCCTGTGGGGCTTTGACCTGGCCATGCTCTTTGCCGCCGCGGCCCTCTATCTGCGGGGGGCGGTGGATTTTGCCGGGGTGCTCATTCCCACCATCGCGCTGATGAGCTCCTTCGGCCCGGTGGTGGCGCTGGCAAACCTGGGCTCCACCCTGCAAAACACCTTTGCGGCGGGCAACCGGGTGCTGGATATTCTGGAAGAGGAACCCCTGGTGCAGGACATCCACGGCCAGCCCGACGTGACCTTTGGGGGCGCCGGGGCCGAGAATGTGACCTTCGGCTATGGCGAGGAGACCATTTTGCAGAATGTCACGGTGCCGGTGCCTGCCGGGCAGACCATCGGCATCGTGGGGCGGTCGGGCAGCGGCAAATCTACGCTGCTCAAGCTGTTCCTGCGGTTCTGGCAGGTGGAAAAAGGCCGGGTGCAGGTTTCGGGCTGCAGCGTGGAGCGGATCAATACGGCCAATCTGCGCCGGATGCAGGCTCTGGTCACCCAGGAGACCCATCTTTTCCACGATTCCATCCGCAACAACCTGCGCATTGCCAAGCTGGACGCCACCGACGAGGAACTGGTGGCCGCCTGCCAAAAGGCTTCCATCCACGATTGGATCGCCGCGCTGCCCCAGGGGTACGATACCCAGGTGGGCGAACTGGGGGAGACCCTCTCGGGCGGGGAACGGCAGCGGCTGGGCCTGGCCCGGGCCTTCCTGCACGATGCGCCCTTCCTTTTGCTGGATGAGCCCACCAGCAACCTGGACAGCCTGAACGAGGCGGTGATCCTGCGGGCGCTGGAACAGGAACACGGCCGCCGCACCGTGGTGCTGGTATCCCACCGGGCGTCCACCATGGGCATTGCCGACACCGTCTATTCGGTGGAAAACGGGAGGGTGAGCTGATGAACGCCGGAAACCGACCCACTGGTACCGAAAGGAGAACTGAACCATGCCGTTGCGCAAACTGTTGTATCTGACGCTGGGCTTTCTGGGCCTGGCCCTGGGTGCGGTGGGGGCCGTGCTGCCGGTGCTGCCCGCCTTTCCGTTTTTGCTGCTGGCAGCCTACGGCTTCGGCAAAAGCAGCCGGCGGCTGGACCGCTGGTTCAAAGGTACCCGCCTTTACCGGGAAAACCTGGCCGACCTGGCCGAGGGCCGGGGCCTGACCCGCCGGGCCAAAATCCGCATCATGGTCACCGTCACCATCCTGATGGCTGCCGGGTTCATCGCCATGCATGCGGTGGCTGTGGGGCGCATCGTGCTGGCTTTCGTCTGGGTGGGGCATATCTTCTATTTCCTGTTCGGGGTGCGCACCCTGCCGGATGACCGGCGGGAAAAAGACGAATAAAACCATAAAACAAACGCAGGGGCAGCCGACCGGCTGCCCCTGCGCTGCTGTGAAAATTGTGCCCCGCCCTTTACCCTGCACAGGAACCGCGCTATAATGAAGATAATTTCACATGTGTGTAAGAAAGAAGAGGACTATGAAAAAACTTACCTTCCGGCAACTTCTGGTAGTTGCCAGCATGCTCTTCGGCATGTTTTTCGGCGCGGGCAACCTGATCTTCCCGGCCTCCATGGGTCAGCTGGCGGGGCGCAACCTGTGGCTGGCCTCGGTGGGCTTTCTCATCACCGGCGTGGGCCTGCCGCTGCTGGGGGTGGCAGCCCTGGGCATCAGCCGGGAAGAAGGCCTGCTGGAACTGAGCAGCCGGGTCAGCAAAGGGTACGGGCTGTTTTTTACCTGCCTGCTGTATCTGACCATCGGCCCCTTTTTCGCCATTCCCCGCTGCGCCACGGTATCCTACACCGTGGGCATCCAGCGCATGCTG
The DNA here is from genome assembly GCA_900545545.1 of uncultured Subdoligranulum sp. Lineage (GTDB taxonomy): Bacteria > Bacillota > Clostridia > Oscillospirales > Ruminococcaceae > Gemmiger. The sequence goes on from UQZO01000031.1 coordinate 12,903, forward strand.
CCCGAAACCGGCCAGAATCTGGCGCTGGCGGTGTTCTCGCTGGTGTTCTTCGGGGCGGTGCTCTTTTTCTCCCTGCGCCCCGGCGAGATCCTGACCTGGATCGGCAAGGTGCTCAACCCGCTGTTTCTCTGCTTCCTGGCGGTGCTGATTCTGCGCGCCCTGACGGCGCCCCTGGGCTCGGTGGCAGACATTGACCCCACCGGCAGCTACGCCACGGCGGCGCTGCCCACCGGCCTGCTGGAAGGCTACAACACCATGGACGCCCTGGCCAGCCTTGCCTTCGGCATCATCGTCGTCAACGCCATCCGCGGCCTGGGGGTGGAAGAACCCGGCCAGGTGGCCAAAAGCACGGTGCTGGCGGGGTTGTTCAGCTCGCTGCTCATGGCGGCCATCTACCTGATGGTCACCGTGGTGGGCGCCCAGAGCCGCGGCCTGTTTGAGGCTTCCAGCAACGGCGGCGAGGCCCTGGCCCAGATCGCCGAACACTATTTCGGACCGGCCGGTGCGCTGATCCTGGCGGCCACCGTCACCATCGCCTGCCTGAAAACGGCGGTGGGCCTCATCACCAGCTGCGGCGAGACCTTTGTGAAGATCTTCCCTCACGGGCCTTCCTACCGGGTGTGGGCGGTGACCTTCTGCGTGGTGTCCTTCCTCATCGCCAACCTGGGGCTGAATGCCATTCTGGATTATTCCACCCCGGTGCTGATGTTCCTGTACCCCTTGTCCATCGTCCTCATTCTGCTCACCCTCTGCGGCGGGTTCTTCGGCAACGACAAAACCGTGCTGAAGTGGACCATCGGCTGCACGGCGGTGGCGTCGGTCTTTGACCTGCTGCGCACCCTGCCCGGCGAGACCCAGGCATTCTTCCACCTGGAAGGGGTCGTTGCATGGGCCCAGAACTGGCTGCCGCTGTGCAAGCAGGGCTTCGGCTGGGGGCTGCCGGCCTTTGTGGGGCTGGTCATCGGCCTGGTGCTGCGCCGGGTACGCCGGGCCTGAGCTTCGCTTTCCCGTACCATAGAAAAAGCCCGCTGCCGCGGTTCTCCGCGGCGGCGGGTTTTTGCTTTAGGCGTGGTATCCGGCAAGGCTGCGGCGCAGTTCCAGCGCCAGCCTGGGGTCGTTGGTGATGACGTCGGCCCCTTCCTGCATTAACCAGCGCAGGTCGGCTTCTTCGTTCACGGTCCAGACCCGCACGGCCAGCCCGCTGGCCAGATACCGCTGCAAGAGGTCCGCCATCTTCACGTTGTACAGCCCCGGATGCAGGCCGCCCACGCCGTGGGCGGCGGCGTACTGCTCCACATCGCAGATGATATCGCTGAAGAGATAGGCGGTCTGTGCATCGGGGGCCAGCTGACGGACTTTTTCGATGCTGTAGTGGTTGAAGGAGGACCAGATCACCCGGTCCTGCATGCCCATGGCCTCCACCAGGCGCAGGGCCTTTTCCTCAATGCCGTCGTACCACAGGATGCCGGTCTTGATCTCGATGTTGACCAGCATGCCGCTGGGTTTCACAAGGTCCAGTACCTCCCGCAGGGTGGGGATGCGCGCCTGGGCAAAGCCGGGCATACCGTTGTCAGCGCACAGGGTCTGCAGTTCCGCCAGGGTGCGGTCCTGTACCAGGCCGGTGCTGTTGGTGGTGCGGTCCAGGTTTTCGTCGTGGATGACAACGATCTCGCCGTCTTTTGTCAGGTGGATATCCAGCTCAATGCCGTCGGCGCCCTGCTCCATGGCCAGGCGGAAGGCCGGCAGCGTGTTTTCCGGCGCGTAGGCGCTGGCGCCCCGGTGGGCAAAAACCTTTACCTCTTTCATCTTGTTCGTCCTTTCTGTGCAAAAACCGGGAAAAGCCTGTGCCTTTCCCGGTCTGGTTATCGTATCGGCTGGGGGCCGGTTTCCGGCCTGTGAGGCGGGCGGATGCCGCACCTTGCAGGCCGCGGAACCGTGTCGGCTTTTTACACCCCCTACAATAGCACGTTTTTTACGGTAAATCCATACGGCGGGGTGAATTTTTGCCGGGTTTAGCGAGGCGGGCGGTTCCGTTTGCGGCGATAGAGCAGCAGAAGCCCTGCCGCAGAAAGGGCTGCCAGACTGCCCCTGTCTCTTATACACATCTCCGAGCCCACGAGACCGTACTAGATCTCG
>UQZO01000032.1 GCA_900545545.1 uncultured Subdoligranulum sp.
GCCATTACGGCAAGGTACTGTTCGAGGTGTTCAAGTACCTGGGCATCGGCGATATTGCCTACAACCAGCCCAAGGCGCTGCCCTATCCCACCGAGAACCCCTGGGCATAACCACAGCCTCTCTTTTCTTACCCTGATCCCATAGACGGACCCGGGCCCCTGCATGACGCAGGGGCCCGGGTCCTTTTTATGCAGAAAACGAGTTGATCGAAAATAGCGGTATCATGTCAGGGCAGCCAGTCCCGCCAGGTGCGGGCAAACAGGTTGTCTTTCAGGCAGACGAAGTAGAACGCCCCGTGCAGCGGCACGTCGGCCAGGTCAAAACGGGCCAGCGTACCGGCGGCCAGCTCCCGCGCGGCGGCGGGGGCATAGAGGAAACTGACCCCCAGCCCGTCGGCGGCCAGGGCTTTCAGCAGCGAAAAATCGCTGATGGTCACGGTGGAAAACCCCCGCAGGGTGTGGTTGTGGCGGTGCAGCGCCTCCTCAAAGATGGCGCGGGTGCCGGAACCCGGCTCCCGCAGCAGCAGCCGTTCCCCGGCCAGTTCCGCCAGCGGAACGGTGCGTCCCGCCTCGGTCAGGGAAAGGACCTTGCCCTCGTACCGGAACAGCTTGCAGTGGTAGCGGCTCTCCAGATACTGGATGTGATGGGTCACGGCGGGCTGGGTCAGGCAAAGCTTTTCCGCCGCCCGGGTATAGTTCATCGTTTCGCACAGGGTCAAAAATGTATGCCACCGGGGGTCCAGCATCCGCTCCACCTATTCCGTAAATTTATAGCTGCATTACAAATCTTCATTTTATTTTATCGTGAACGGGGCGTATAATCAAGGCGTTTCAGGAAAAAATTGGGAAAAGAGAGTGTATGGAAATGAATTCTGTCAAACAAACGCTGCCGGGCCTGCTGCTGTGCCTGGCGCTGGCCATCCCCGGCTGGCTGCTGGGCTGCGCTTTCCCCGTGGTGGGCGGGCCGGTGTTCGCCATTCTGCTGGGCATGCTGGCGGCGCTGGTCCTCCAAAACAAGGCCCCTTTCCGGGCGGGCATCGCCTTTACCTCCAAAAAGGTATTGCAGTATGCGGTCATTTTGCTGGGCTTCGGTCTCAACCTCTCCCAGATCGCCCAGGTGGGCAGCAAGTCGCTGCCCATCATCTGCTCCACCATTACCACCTCGCTGGTCATCGCCTTTGCCATCAGCCGCTGGCTCAAGATGCCGTGCAACATCTCGGTGCTGGTGGGGGTGGGTTCCTCCATCTGCGGCGGCTCGGCCATCGCCGCCACCGCCCCCGTCATCGGCGCCGATGACGACGAGATCGCCCAGTCCATCTCGGTCATCTTCCTTTTCAACATTCTGGCGGCGCTGTTCTTCCCCACGCTGGGCGGCGCCCTGGGCATGAGCAATGAGGGCTTCGGTCATCACCACCGTCTGCACCATGGCGGGGGTGGATGCTGCGGTGTTCCAGCCGCTGAAAGAACTGTCCAAGTTCTTCATCGTGCTGGCCATGGCAGCCATCGGCCTCAATACCGACCTGGTCAAGCTCATCAAAACCGGCGGCAAACCCATCTTCATGGGCGTCTGCTGCTGGGCGGGCATTACGGGCGTCAGCCTCGGCATGCAGCACCTGATGGGCCTGCTGTAACAAGCTATAAAAAAACCGGACCCCCGCCGCGGGGGTCCGGTTTTGGTTTGTGTGGTTTCAGCCGAACACCTGTTTGCACAGGCGGCAGGCGGTGGGGGTGGTGGCCAGGCCCCCCTCGGCGGTCTCTTTCAGGGCCGAGGGCATCGTGTCGCCCACCCGGCGCATGGCCAGGATGGCATCATCCGCCGGAATGCGGCTGCCGATGCCCGCCAGCGCCAGTTCCGCCGCCATAAAGGCGATGGCCGCGCCCGAAGCGTTGCGCTTGATGCAGGGGATTTCCACCAGCCCCGCCACCGGGTCGCACACCAGGCCCAGCTGGCATTTCAGCGCGATGGCCACCGCGTCGTCCAGCATCTGGGGCGTGCCGCCGGAAAGTTCCACCAGCGCGGCGGCCGCCATGGCGGCGGCACTGCCGCACTCGGCCTGGCAGCCGCCCTGGGCTCCGGCCAGGCAGGCGTTTTCGGCAATCACCAGGCCCACGGCGCTGGCGGTGAACATGCTCATGACGCAGTCGTGCTCGGTGGCGCCCTGCTCCTGCATGGTCAGCAGCACGGCGGGCAGAATGCCGCAGCTGCCCGCCGTGGGGGCGGCTACAATGCGGCCCATGGCGGCGTTCAGCTCGCTGACGGCCAAAGCGCGGTAGAGCGCCCCGCCCAGCACCGGGCCGGTGAGATTTTGGCCGGCTTCCACCCGGCGGCGCATTTTGTAGGCGTCGCCGCCGGTCAGTCCGCTGGTGGAGCGCAGGTCCGGGTCGCAGCCCGGCTCGATGCAGGCGGCCATGACCCGGAAATTCTCCTGCATACGGTGGTAGACTTCTTCTTCCGGTTGTTCCAGCTGGGCGGCCTGCTGGCGCAGCACCAGCGCCGACAGCGGCTGCCCGGCCTCGGCCGCAGCCTGGACCAGCCCGGCCATGGAATGATAACTGAGTTCTTCCGGCATGGGATGCCCTCCTTTGTGTTATGGCAGCAGCGTGACGCAGAGCATCACGTCGGGCAGCGCCCGCACCCTGGCGGCCAGTGCCTCGTCCAGGCCGCCGTCCATCTCGATGGTCATGACGGCCACCCCGCCTTTCTGCCGGCGGGACAGCGAAAAGTTGCAGATGTTCACGCCCCGGTCGGCCAGCAGGTCGGTGACCTCGGCAATGACGCCGGGACGGTCCCGGTGCTGTACGATGAGGCTGGGATGCTGGCCGCTGATGCGCACCGGCATACCGTTGATGGCGTCAATGACGATGTTGCCGCCGCCGATGCTGGACCCCCGCACCGTCAGGGCGCCGCCGCGGCGGCCGGTCAGCGTCAGCACCGCCGTGTTGGGATGGGCCTCGGGCAAGTCCCCGGTGGAAAGGCTCACGTCCAGGCCCTGCTCTTTGGCGATGCGGGGGGAAAACCGCAGCCGGGCGTCGTCGGGCTCCATGCCCAGAATGCCCGCGATGAGCGCCTTGTCGGTGCCGTGGCCCTTGTAGGTTTTGGCAAAGCTGCCGTATAAAACGATCTGGGCGGCCACCGGCTCGTCCTGCAAAAGCTGCCGGGCAATGCGCCCGATGCGTGCCGCGCCCGCCGTGTGGCTGCTGGACGGGCCGATCATCACCGGCCCGATGATATCAAAAACATTCATGCAAGGAACCCCCGTCCATGATGGTACTGCGCAAATTGTAACACAGCCGCCGCCCAAAAACAACCGCCGCCCTCCGCCGCCTTAACGGTGCCCGCAAAATATGTTATAATACCATGTATAGTGTGTCTGGTACAGGAAAGGAATGGGAAAGTATGGCAGTTTCATCCTCCCGCCATGGCGGCAGCCAGGTGGATTTTTCCACCGGTGATGTGCGCCGGGGCATTCTGGCGGTGGCGGCGCCCATGCTGGTGGCGCAGGTGCTCAACCTTTTGTATAACATTGTGGACCGCATCTACATCGGCAAAATCCCCGGCGAGGGCACCCTGGCCCTGGCGGGGCTGGGGCTGTGCTTCCCGCTGGTCACGCTGGTCACGGCCTTCGCCAACCTGTTCGGGGTGGGCGGCGCGCCGCTGTGCTCCATCGCCCGGGGCCAGAAGGATGAAAAGACCGCCGCCAAGATCATGGCCAACGCCTGGTTCATGCTGATGGTCTGCGGCGTGGCGCTCACGGTAGTGGGGCTGGTGTTCCACAAGCCGGTGCTCTACCTCTTCGGCGCCAGCGACGAAACCTACCGCTATGCCGCCGATTACCTGACCATTTATCTGTTGGGCACCGTCTTTGTCATGACCTCCCTGGGGCTGAACCCCTACATCAACAGCCAGGGCTTTGCCCGTATCGGCATGCTCACGGTACTGCTGGGGGCTGCCGCCAACATCGTGCTGGACCCCATCCTCATCTATGCCTGCGGGCTGGGCGTGCGGGGCGCGGCCATTGCCACCGTGCTCTCCCAGGGGCTTTCGGCGGTGTGGGTGCTGCGGTTCCTGACCGGCCCCAAAACCGAGCTGCGGCTGCAGATCCGGGGCTTTCACCCCGACTGGGCCTGCATCCGGCGCATCATCGCCCTGGGCACTTCCAGCTTTGTCATGTCCTTCACCGACAGCCTGGTGCAGGTGGCCTGCAACGCCACCTTGCGCACCTTTGGCGGCGACCTTTATATCAGCGTCATGACCGTCATCAACTCGGTGCGGCAGATCGCCCAGACCCCCGTCATGGCCCTCACCGACGGTGCCTCCCCGGTCATCAGCTACAACTACGGCGCCCGCAATGTGCCCCGGGTGCGGGGGGCCATCCGGTTCATGACCCAGCTGGGCTTCGGCTATACGCTGCTCATCTGGGGGCTGGTCTCGCTGTTCCCCGCGGCGTTTATCATGATCTTCAACCACGACCCCGACCTGCTGGCTGCCGCCGTGCCCTCGCTGCACATCTATTTCTTCGGCTTCGTCATGATGGCCTTCCAGTTCAGCGGCCAGAGCGTCTTTAAATCCCTGAACAAAGCCAAAATGGCCATCTTCTTCTCGCTGCTGCGCAAGGCCATCATCGTGGTGCCGCTGACCCTGCTGCTGCCCCATGTGGCGGGGCTGGGCGTCAACGGTGTCTTTCTGGCCGAACCTATCTCCAACTGCATCGGGGGCCTTGCCTGCTACATCACCATGCGCTGCACCGTCATGCCCGAACTGAAAGCCATGGAACCCCAGGGGGCTGCCCAATGAGCCGCTTTGCCATCCGCCCGGCCACCGCGGCCGACCTGCCCGCCCTGGCGCAGATCTACCAGAAGGCCCGGGCCTTTATGGCCGCCACCGGCAACCCCCGCCAGTGGGGCACCACCAACCCGCCCTGGGAAACGCTGGAACAGGATATAGCCCGCGGCCAGCTGTTTGTGCTCTGCGCGGGCGGCACCCCCCACGCAGCCTTTGCCCTGGTGCCGGGGGCCGACCCCACCTACGCGGTCATTGAAGGGGACTGGAAAAGCGATGCCCCCTATGCCGCCATCCACCGGCTGGCCAGCGACGGCACCCGCCGCGGCGTGTTTGCTGCCGTGCTCGCCTTTGCGGCGGCGCGCCAGCCCCATCTGCGCATCGACACCCACGCCGACAACCACGTTATGCAAACGCTGATCGCCCGGGCGGGTTTCGGTTACTGCGGCATCATCCGCCTGGCCGACGGCAGCCCCCGCCTGGCCTACGAACGCCTGCCCGCCAACATCTGAAAAAGAGGGAACCGCCATGCTGCAAACGCTGCTGACCCCGGCAGGGGAGCACCTGCCCGAAACGCCCTGGACCTGCTACCCCCGGCCCCAGTTCCGGCGGGAAAGCTATCACAACCTCAACGGCCGGTGGGATTTTGCGGTCGCCGACGGCGACACCCCGCCCGAAGCCTTTCCCCGGGAAATCCTCGTGCCCTTCTGCCCCGAGAGCACGCTCTCCGGCATCGGCACCCATTTTGCCGAAGGCGCCAGCCTTTGGTACCGGCGGCGGTTCACCCTGCCGGAAGGCTTTGTCCAAGACCGGGTGGTGCTGCACATCGGCGCGGCGGACCAATTGCTGGACGCCTGGTGCAACGGCGAGCCGGTGGGCAGCCATACGGGCGGCTACGAGGCCATGACCTTTGACCTTACCGACGCTTTGCGCCCCGGTGAAAACGAGCTGCTCTGCCGGGTGCGGGACGATCTGCGCAGCACGGTGCTGCCCTACGGCAAGCAGGTGCAGCAGCGGGGCGGTATGTGGTACACCCCGGTATCGGGCATCTGGCAGACGGTCTGGCTGGAAAGCCTGCCGCCCCACGCCGTGCCGGGGCTGACCATCCACGCCGACGATACCCGGGCTATTCTGGACACCGGCGATGCCACCCAGCAGGGCACCGTCACGGTGCAGACGCCCCGGGGCCCCCTGACGGTGCCGCTGCAAGAGGGCAAGGCCACCGTGCAGCCCGAAGCGCCGCGGCTGTGGACCCCCGACGACCCCTACTTATATGAATTTGTCCTGGAAACCCCCACCGACCGGGTGGAAAGCTACTTTGCCCTGCGCCGCCTGAACATTGAGCGCGCCGGCGGCCACCCGCGGCTCTGCCTCAACGGCCAGCCCTTTTTCTTCCACGGTGTGCTGGACCAGGGCTATTACAGCGATGGCCTGTTCACCCCGGCGGGCCCCGAGGAATACGAGCGGGACATCCGCACCATGAAGGCCCTGGGCTTCAACACGCTGCGCAAGCACATCAAGGTGGAGCCGGAAGTGTATTACACCCTCTGCGACCGGCTGGGCATGGTGGTTTTTCAGGATATGGTCAACAACGGCGACTACGCCTACTGGCGGGATACCGTCTGGCCCACTTTACGGTTCCAGCGCCGCCGCAGCGATGCCCGGATGCACAGGGACCCGGCCGCCCGGCAGGCTTTTCTGGCGGGGATGGAAGCCACGGTGCGCGGGCTCTACAACCACCCCTGCATCTGCTACTGGACCATCTTCAACGAGGGCTGGGGTCAGTTTGAATCCTCCGCCGCCTATGCCAAACTCAAGGCGCTGGACGATTCCCGGTTTGTGGATACCACCTCCGGCTGGTTCCGGGGCGGGGATACCGACATCGACAGCCGCCATATCTATTACGGCCCCTGGACGCTGCGGACGGGGGAGAAGCCCCTGGTGCTCTCGGAGTTCGGCGGGTGCTGCCTGGCGGTGGAAGGCCACCGCTTCAACCCCGACAAAAGCTACGGCTACAGCACCAGCCGCACCCCGCAGGAACTGCAGCAGGCGCTGGACCGGCTGTACACCCAAAAGGTGCTGCCCGCGGTAGCTAAAGGGCTGTGCGGGGCCATCTACACCCAGCTCTCCGACGTGGAGGACGAGATCAACGGCCTGTTGACCTACGACCGCCGCGTCCTCAAGCCCGATACCGCCGCCATGCAGGCGCTGGCCGGGCGCCTGCAAACCGCTTTTGCCGCATCCTGTACCGGAAAGGAGTCCCCCTATGCCCACGCAAAGTGAACACCTGCGCTATCTGCGCCTGCTGGCCCAGCGCTTTCCCACGGTGGCAGCCGCCGCCAGCGAGATCATCCGTCTGGAGGCAGTGCTCCAGCTGCCCAAAGGCACCGAGCATTTCATGAGCGACCTGCACGGCGAGCATGAGGCATTTGTGCATATTCTGAACAGCGCTTCCGGCGTTATCCATGAAAAAATCGACTTTGTGCTGGGGGAGCAGGTGCCTGCCGCCGAGCGGGCGGAGCTGGCCACCCTGATCTATTACCCGGCCCAGAAACTGCCGGAACTCAAGGCCAAACAGCAGGACCTGGCCGCCTGGTACCGCACCACGCTGCTGCGGCTCATTGATCTGTGCCGGTTCGTTTCCAGCAAACACACCCGGGCCCACGTGCGGGCCGGTCTGCCGGAAAGCTGCGCCTACATTCTGGACGAGCTGCTCCACGCCCATTTCGAGGACCACGACAAGGACCTCTATTACGGCCAGATCATCGACAGCATCCTGCGCTACGACCGGGCGGATGCCTACATCACCCGGCTGTGCGAGGTCATCAAGTGGCTGGCGGTGGACCGGCTGCACATTGTGGGGGACCTGTTCGACCGCGGCCCCCGGCCCGACCGCATTCTGGACAGCCTGATGGACCACCACCAGGTGGATATCCAGTGGGGCAACCACGATGTGGTCTGGATGGGGGCGGCTTCCGGCAGCCCGCTGTGCATTCTGACGGTGCTCAAAACCACCCTGGCCTACAATAATATGGATACCCTGGAGGGCGGTTACGGCATCAGCCTGCGCCACCTGGAACGCTTTGCCGAAAAGACCTACGGCCACTCCGACGTGACCCGCTGGCTGCCCCACACCGACGCCCGCAACGCCACGGCGGGCGACCTGACCGCCACCGCCCGTATGCACAAGGCGGTCACGATTCTTATGCTCAAGCTGGAATCCCAGGTCATCGCCCGCAACCCCGATTTCCATATGCAGGCGCGGGACTGGCTCCACCGTATCGACTGGCAGGCGGGCACCGTGCGCTGCGGCGACGGCGTCTACCCGCTGCTGGACCGGGATTTCCCCACCGTATCCCCCTCCGACCCGGCGGCGCTGACCCCCGCCGAACAGCGGGTGGTGGACGGGCTGGTGCGCTCTTTTGCCGAGAGCGAGCGCCTGCAGCGGCATGTGCAGTTTTTGTATGCCCACGGCGCGCTGTATAAAATCTGCAACGGCAACCTGCTCTACCACGGCGCGGTGCCCATGACCGAGGACGGCAAGTTTACCGTGCAGCACTACGAGGGCCATTCCTGGAGCGGCAAGGCCCTGTTTGACTACTGCGACCGCCGCGCCCGGCAGGGGTATTTTGCCCCGGCGGGCAGCGCGGCACGGCAGGCAGGGCAGGACTTTTTGTGGTACCTGTGGTGCGGGGCGCAGTCGCCGCTGTTCGGCCGCAGCGCCATGACCACCTTTGAACGGCTCTACATCGCCGACCCCGCCACCCACACTGAGGTCAAGGACCCCTACTACCGCCACATCGACAAAGCCGAAACCGCCGACCGCATCCTGGCCGAGTTCGGCCTGCACGGCGAGGGCTGCCACATCGTCAACGGCCATGTGCCGGTGCGCGCCATCGAGGGCGAAAGCCCGGTGAAGGGCGGCGGGCGGCTCATCATCATCGACGGCGGGTTCTGCCGGGCCTACCACCAGAAAACCGGCATTGCCGGGTACACGCTGGTGTACAATTCCCGCGGGCTGATTCTGCGCACCCACCAGCCCTTTGAAAGCATGGAAAAGGCCATCCATGAGGATGAGGACATCGCCAGCAAAAGCGAGTACATCTACACGGCGCCCCGGCGCATCCAGGTGCGGGATACCGACGAGGGCATCCGCAAACAGCAGCTGGTGCGGGACCTGGAAGCCCTGGTCAAAGCCTACCAGGGCGGCCTGATCCCCCAGGGGCTGCGGATATGACAGGGTAAAAAACCGGATGCCGGACCGCTGCGGCGGTCTGGCTTTGGGGTAAAAGTTGTAAAATCTGCAAAGAAACCGGGGCTCCCGGTTTCTTTTTTTGTCGAAATATGGTATGCTGAAGATAATATCCATGATGGGGGCTGTGCCCCTTGGGCGCCGTTGGGCGGGCTGCGGCCCCGCCCGGTACTCTCTGCCCGGCAAAGGAGGAACCCTTATGATGAAACGATTGTTCGCCCTGATTCCGGTCCTGCTGTTCTGCCTGACCATGCTGCCCACCACGGCGCTGGCGGCAGACGGAATTGACCTCTATGTAGGCGGTCAGCTAATTACAGAAAGCGGATGCTATGAAAACCAAAATGGAACTTGGACAAAAGTTGACGGTACAGAACCTGCCAGCGGTCAGTTTTATTATGACGCAGACACCGTCACCCTTACGCTGAATCAGGCGGAGATTACTCACGATCAAACTGTGAATGTTGCAGAAGGTTACACCTATGACGGTAGCGTGATTGCCTTTAGTCAAACTGCCGATGTTTCTCTCACAATAGTAGTATCCCAAGGAAGGAGTACCATAACGGGAAACGGCGGGATTCGTGTAGAGTCCACGACTGGAAATGCCTCCTTGTCTATTAAGGGTCCTGGCAGCTTAGATGTCGAACCGAAAAGGAGTAATTCAGGAATTACGCTTTGTAGTTCAAAGAATACGAACCTGGATATCGACGGTGCGGATGTTACAGCTTCATCTCCTGCCCTGTATGGAGTTTATCTAATCTCTAGTACCGACGCAACCACTTCTACTATTACGGTAAATAATGGCAGCCTGACCACCTGTGGCAATGGTAATGTCGGAATTTACTATTATTGGTCTGGCACGAGCAATGCTGGCACTTCCAGCCTGACCGTCAGCGGCAACGCAGTGGTGGATACAAGAAACAGTCAAATAATGGCTCAGAATAAGGAAACGGTTGTTCAGGTTGGTGCAGGCAGCGATGGCAACGGAGGTATCGTCTTTAACGGCAAGAGCGGCACTGTCTACGGCGATGTGACCCTGGACGAGAGCCTCACCATCAGCCAGGGCGAAACCCTGACCATCCCGGAGGGGGTCTCTCTTGACAGTAATGGCAAACTGACCAACAATGGAACTATCGTCAACAAGGGTACGCTGACTGGTGAGGTGAGCGGCAGCGGTACGGTTGAATCTGTTCCCCAAATTACTACCGAAAGCCTGCCCGGCGGTACGGTGGGCACGGCTTACAGCCAGGCCCTTGCCGCTGACGGGACGACCCCTATTTCGTGGAGCGTCACCAGCGGTACCCTGCCCGACGGTTTGACGCTGAACAGTGACGGCACAATTACCGGCACCCTCACCACGGCGGGCACTTCTACCTTCACCGTCACCGCCACCAATGCCAGCGGCAGCGCCAGCAAAGCGTTCACCATTACGGTGAACTATCAGCCCACGACCATCACCACCCAGCCGCAAAACGTGGCTGTGACCGTGGGCCAGCCCGCTGCCTTTACTGTAGCCGCCACCGGCAGCAATCTTGCCTACCAGTGGCAGCAAAGCACCGATGGCGGCAAAACCTGGACCGATATTACCGGTGCCACTGGGGAGAACTATACCACGGCAGCCACCACCATGAACATGAACGGCTGCCAGTACCGCTGCGTCGTGAAAGGTGACGGCGGCGAAGTTGTCAGCAGCGCCGCTACCCTCACCGTCAACCCGGTGCCCGTCACCGGCGTGACGCTGGACAAGAATACCCTCGCCCTCTTTACGGGGGAGAGCGCCACCCTCACCGCCACCGTCGCACCCGAGAACGCTACCGACAAAACGGTGATCTGGACCAGCGATAATGATAAGGTCGCCGCCGTGGCGGACGGCAAAGTTACCGCGGTAGCCTCCGGCACCGCCAACATCACCGTTACCACCACCGACGGCAGCTTTGCGGCCACCTGCGCCGTCACCGTCGCTGACAAGACCTACACGATTTCTGTGGGACCGGGCAATCTGGACTTCGGCACGGCCTACCTTGGCTATGCCCAGCCTGCGGCCCAGACCGTGACTGTGACCAGCACCGGCAACCAGAAAGTAACGGTCGCGCTGCCTACGGCCACCAACTTCATCATCACGGCAGGGGAGGGCTTTGCGGACGGCAGCGCCGTCATCGAACCCGGCAAAACCGCCGCCTTCACGGTGCAGCCCAAACAGGGGCTGACCGTGGGCCGGTATGCGGAAACCCTGACCGTCACCAGCGCCGAGGGCGCAAAGGTCGAACTTCCCGTCACCTTCACCGTCAACCCGGTGCCTGTCACCGGCGTGACGCTGGACAAGAAAACCCTCTCCCTCTTCACGGGGGACAGCGCTACCCTCACCGCCACCGTCGCGCCGGAGAACGCTACCGACAAAACCGTGACCTGGGTCAGCAGCAATCCGGCCATCGTTACGGTGGATGGCAGCGGCCATGTAAAGGCCGTGGCTGCCGGTACGGCCAACATCACCGTTACCACCACCGACGGCAACAAGACCGCCGTTTGTGCCGTGACGGTCACCGGCCGCACCTACACCCTCAGCAGTGACCCCAGTGCCATTGCGTTCGGCAACGTATACACCGGCTACAACCCGCCTGCGGCCCAGGTGGTGGTCGTTAAAAACACCGGCAACCAGTCCCTGAACCTGACCCAGCCCAAGGCCACCAACTTCGGTGTGGGCAAGCTTTCCCAGACCGCGCTGAAGCCCGGCGAGACCGCGACTTTCATCGTGCAGCCCAAGGCGGGCCTGGGCGAAGGCAGCTATAAAGAAACCCTCACCATTTCCGGCGACGGCGGCGCCAAAGCCACCGTGAACCTGTCTTTTGTGGTGCAGGCATCCCCTGCAGCCACCGCCACCCCGGCGCCCACCCCGCTGGAAATGCACACCCTCCACTTTGATACCAACGGCGGCCTGCCGATGGACGATGTGAAATTCGGCCTGGGCGCCCCCGTGGAACTGTGGCCCTACACCCCCGTGCGTGCCGGGTACCTCTTCCAGGGCTGGTACTCCGACCAGGCCCTGACCAAGGCCGTGGGTACCATCTGTCTCTTATACACATCTCCGAGCCCACGAGACCGTACTAGATCTC
>UQZO01000033.1 GCA_900545545.1 uncultured Subdoligranulum sp.
TCGTGCTATATTCGCCCACAAGCATAGCTTGTGGTTCTTATATGAAAAGAAAAGCAGCCGCCAATTGGCGGCTGCTTTTGTATGCCAGGGCTCAGATAAGGCCCTGGACCAGGATCACCACAATCAGGATAGGCAGCACGAACTGGAAGTAAGGCTTGAAGATACGGGACATTTTCAGGCCTTTGCCGGTGTTGCATTCTGCCATATACTTATCGTAGCCCCAACCCCAGCGGCTGACACAGAACAGCAGGTAAACCAGGCTGCCGATGGGCAACAGCAGGTTGGAGACAAGGAAATCTTCGATATCCAGAATCTGACCGCCGGCGGGCGCGTTGGGCAGCGGCAGCGAGAAGTACCACAGGTTGTAGCCCAGCACGCAGGGCAGGCTGGCCAGCAGAATGAAGATTCCACAGGCCAGGGTCGCCTTCTTCCGGGTCCAGCCAAAGCAATCAATGCAGCTGGCCATGATGTTCTCAAAGACCGCCAGAACGGTGGTGAAGCTGGCAAAGGTCATGAACAGGAAGAACAGCGCACCCCAGACGCGGCCACCGGCCATGTTGACAAACACGCGGGGCAGCGTCTGGAAAATCAGGGAGGGACCGGCATCCGGCTCTATCCCAAAGGCGAAGCAGGCCGGGAAGATGATGAGGCCGGAGCAGATGGCCACAAAGGTATCCAGCGCGCAGATCCGCACAGCCTCGCCGGGGAGGGTATGTTCCTTGGTCATATAACTACCGAAAATCTCCATAGCCGCAATGCCGAGACTCAGGGTAAAGAACGACTGGTTCATCGCCGCCGTAATCACGTTGCCCAGGCCCACTTCAGAGGCCCGCTCCAGATCGGGCAGCAGATAGAAGGCAAGGCCCTCTTTTCCGCCTTCCAGCATGATGCTGTTGACCGCCAGCACAACGATCAGCACCAGCAAGGCCAGCATCATCCATTTGGAGATCCGCTCCAGACCTTTCTGCAGGCCAAAGGAGCAGACCAGGAAGCCGCTCACCGTGATGATGGCCATGAACACCGTCAGTTCCACAGGGTTGGCCAGCATAGCGCTGAACACCCCATCCACCGCACTGTTTTCGATGCCTTCAAAGGTTCCGGTGGCGAACTTATAGAAGTAATCCAGCATCCAGCCTGCCACGGTGGTGTAGTACATCATCAGCAGGCAGCAGCCAATGATGCAGAACCAACCGTGAATGTGCCACTTGCTGTTCTTGGGTTCCAGCGCCTTATAGGCGCCCACCGCGCTCTGGCGGCTGGCACGCCCCACCGCCAGTTCCATCGTCAGTACGGGCACGCCCATAATGACCAGGAACAACAGATAGAACAGCACAAAGATACCGCCGCCGTTGGCACCCGCCATCCAGGGGAACTTCCATACGTTGCCAATGCCGATCGCACAACCGGCACTGACCAGGATGAAGCCGAGGCGGGAGGCAAAATGCTCCCGCTGTTTTTGAGATTCCATAATTTTCCTTCCTTCCTCACACAAAGTTCCTTTATTATATCGAATTTTACCCGTCATTGCAAGGTTTACCCGCATATGCTATAATTTACGGTATGCGAACGAAAGGAGAATCCCATATGCTTCGTTTTGAATGTGACTACGGCGAGGGCGCTGCCCAACCCGTATTGGACCTGCTGCAAAAAACCAATCTGGAACAGACCCCCGGCTACGGCGAGGATGAATACTGCGCTGCCGCCGCCGACAAGATTCGCACGCTGTGCGATGCCCCCGATGCCGCCGTGCACTTTTTCGTCGGCGCCACCCAGGCGAACCTGACAGTTATTGACGCCGCGCTGAAACCCTGGCAGGGTGTGCTCTGCGCCGAAACCGGCCACATCCACGTCCACGAGACCGGTTCCATCGAGGCTACCGGCCACAAATGCCTGGCGCTGCCCGCCAAAGCCGGCAAGATCACCGCAGAGCAGATTCGCGCCGCCGTACAGGCTCACCGCGTCAATCCCAGCCACGAACATGAAGTCCAGCCCGGCATGGTGTATCTGTCTAACCCCACCGAAGTGGGCACCCTGTACACCAAAGAGGAGCTGACCGATATTTCGGCCACCTGCTACGACCTGGGCCTTACCCTGTTTGTGGATGGTGCCCGCATGGCCTACGGCCTGATGAGCCCCGCCAACGACCTGAATTTGCAGGACTACGCGGCGCTGTGCGACGTATTCTATCTGGGCGGCACCAAGTGCGGCGCCCTGTTCGGGGAGGCTGTGGTCATCACCAACGATGATCTGAAGGAAGACTTCCGCTATGCCATCAAGCAGCACGGCGGTATGCTGGCCAAGGGACGGCTGCTGGGGCTTCAGTTCCTGGCCCTGCTGGACGGCGAGGACGGCAGCGGATGCAGCCCCTACTTTACCATGGCTGCCGAAGCGGACCGCCAGGCACTGGAGATCCGTAAAGCCTTTACTGAAAAGGGCATTGGCCTTCTGCATGACTCCCCCACCAACCAGCAGTTCTTTGTACTGCCCGACGCCTGGTACAACACCCTGGCCGAGCAGTATGCCATGAGCGAGATGGGCAAACCCGACGACGAGCACACGGCGGTGCGCATCTGCACCAGCTGGGCCACCCGCCCCGAAGCGGTCGCGCAACTGATTGCCGACGTACAAAAGCTGTAAGGTCCCTATAAAAAGCAAATGCACCTCAGCAGGAAAATCCTGCCGGGGTGCTTTTTTTGCATCTATTCAAATGGCGTGGGGCGCCTTGTAGGTTGTCTGCGCCGGACCGGGGCCACAGCCCCTCGCATGGTCCGACGACAGTGAATTGGGTCTTTGGTTTTTACCTTGACTTCGCCTATAGTATACGCCCCGATTATGTCCGAGTTGTCACACCATTTTGAACCTTTTATGAACTTGGTAAATTGCGGAAGAAGTTTTTCAGCGCTGGACCCGTTTGTCGCAGCGAACCGCCAGGCGGGTACCCACGGTTTGCAGAATCTGCACCAGAATGACCAGCAGCGCCGTAGCGAAGATCTCCAGCACACCGTTGAAGCGGTAGTAACCGTAGTTGATGGCGATCTTGCCCAGGCCGCCGCCGCCGATGATGCCTGCCATGGCGCCATAGCCCATGATGGTGGTGGTGGCGATGGTCACGTTGGAGATCAGGCTGGGCATGCTTTCGGGGATCATGACTTTGGTGATGATCTGCAGCGGCGTAGCGCCCATGCTCTGGGCCGCCTCAATGACACCGGCATCCACTTCGCGGATGCTGGTTTCCACCAGGCGGGAGACAAAGGGGAACGACGCAATGACCAGCGGTACGATGGACGCCGGCGTGCCGATGGAAGTACCGACGATCAGGCGGGACAGTGGAATGACGATGATCATCAGGATCAGGAACGGCACACTGCGCAGCAGGTTGATCAAAACATTGAGCACGCTCATGAGCCAGCGGGGCAGCGGACGGACGCCCCCCTGCTCGCCGGTGACCAGGCAGACGCCCAGCGGCAGACCGATGACCAGCGAAAGCAGTGTGGCAACGGCCGTGGACCAGATGGTTTCCCAGGTTTCAAAGGGAATGGTGGGCAGTACCTGCAAAAAGGTAGCCCATTCTTTGCTTGCCAGAAATTCTGCCATCAGCCGTTCACCTCCTCATAGGTAATGCCGGGATAGTTCTTGATATAGTCGATGGCCTTGGCGGCATTCTCGTCATCGGGCAGGGCCAGCAGCATACTGCCCAGCGTCTGGCCGTTGACGATGCGGGTGTCGGCCGCCAGAATGGATACCAGCGCGCCGCACTGGATGGCCAGGCTGGCCACCAGCGGCTTGTCGGTGGTCTGGGTACCGTTGAAAGCCACGCGCACCATCTTGTGGCCGGGCATTGCTTCCGCCTTGGGAGCACCGGCCGGGTATACCAGCCGTTTGGCTGCCGCGGAGGCGGGGTGGCTGAAGATGGCCTGTACCTCCCCTTCTTCCACCACGGTGCCTTCATCCAGAATGGCCACGCGGTTGCAGACTTCCTCCACCACGCTCATCTGGTGGGTGATGATGACCACCGTAATGCCCAGTTCCCGGTTGATCTTCTGGATCAACTGCAGGATAGCGTGGGTGGTGTTGGGGTCCAGGGCGCTGGTGGCTTCGTCACACAGCAGGACCTTGGGATCGGTAGCCAGCGCGCGGGCAATGGCGATGCGCTGTTTCTGGCCGCCGGAAAGCTGTGCCGGGTAGGCTTCCGCCTTGTCGGGCAGACCTACCAGTTCCAGCAGTTCCCGGGCGCGGGCTTCGGCCTTATCCCGGGGGACCTTGGCCAGCTCCATGGGGAACATAATGTTGCGCAGGCAGGTGCGCTGCATCAGCAGATTGAACTGCTGGAAGATCATCGTGATATCCCGCCGCGCGGTGCGCAGTTCGGCGGCGCTGAGTTTTTCCATCTCACGGCCGTCCACCACCACGCTGCCCTCGTCGGGACGTTCCAGCATATTGATGCAGCGTACCAGCGTGGACTTTCCGGCGCCGGACATACCGATGATGCCGTAGATGTCCCCGTCCCGGATGGTCAGGTTGATATCGTTGAGCGCGACCACCGTGCCGCCTTTGGTGGCGAAGCGCTTGGTCAGGTGTTGCAATTCGATCATGGGTTTTCCCCCTCATTCTACAATAGGGAACGGGTTGCACGCCCGTTCCCTATTGATTGTACCTTACCCACCGGATGGTTGCAAGGTTTTTCCTTGTTTTTTATCAGAAAAGGGCCACCACAGCGCCGTCATAGGTCTCGTTGATGTAGTCCTTGACCTCCTGGCTCTGCAGAGCCTTCAGCAGGGCCTGGATGGCGGGATCGTTCTCGCGGCCTTCCTTGACAACCAACACGTTGGCGTAGGTCTGGGCAGCCTCAGAGTCGGCGTCCTCGGTAGCCAGGGCATCGTTGCCCACCGAGAAACCGGCTTCCAGCGCGTAGTTGCCGTTCATGACGGCGTAGTCCACATCAGCCAGGGTGCGGGGCAGCTGGGCAGCTTCCAGCTCCTCCACCTGCACATTGTGCGGGTTCTCGGTAATATCGTTGACAGTGGCGGTCAGACCGGCATCCTCACGGATGGTGATAATGCCCTGGGAAGCCAGCAGCTGCAGGGCGCGGGCCTCATTGGTGGTATCGTTGGGCACTGCGATCACGGCGCCGTCGGGGATTTCGTCCAGGCTCTGGCTCTTGCCGGGGTAGATGCCCAGCGGCTCGTAGTGGATATCGCCCACACTGACCAGGTGGGTGCCATTCTCCTCATTGAAGGAGTCGAGATAAGGCTGATGCTGGAAGTAGTTGGCGTCCACCTCGCCGCTCTCGGTCACCATGTTGGGCTGCACATAATCGCTGAATTCCACAATTTCCAGCGTGATGCCCTGCTCGGCCAGCAGGTCCTTGGCCACGTTGAGGATCTCGGCGTGGGGCGTGGGAGATGCGGCCACCTTGATGGTGGTGCCGGCCAGGTCACTGCCGGTTTCGGCGGTGGAGGCGGCGGCTTCGGACGAAGCCGAAGAAGCGGTAGACTCGGAAACGGAAGCGGAAGAACCGCAGGCGGCAAGGCTCAGGGCCAGCGTACCGGCCAGGGCAGCAGAAATCAGCTTTTTCATAATCAGATAATCTCCTTTTGTTTTTGGTTTGTGGTGTTTGCGTACGGGCAGGTCCCTCAACCTGCTGTCACATTCGTACACCGGGCTGTTTGTAAACCGGACCACGTTCCATGACAAATTTCCTCCTTATCGGGTTGGAAGCCAATCATAACCCCACGTTGAACGTGGGGTTTGCAAAACGGCCCCATAGGGGCCAC
>UQZO01000034.1 GCA_900545545.1 uncultured Subdoligranulum sp.
CGAGATCTAGTACGGTCTCGTGGGCTCGGAGATGTGTATAAGAGACAGGGGTATGTCCCACCCGGCCAAAAAATGCCCGCAGACCTTGGCAATGGCGGTTTTTTGTGGTATACTATCTTGTACGACTCCTACGGGCCATTAGCTCAGCTGGTCAGAGCTGGCGGCTCATAACCGCTTGGTCCCGGGTTCAAGTCCTGGATGGCCCACCATAAAAAAGAGTGCCCCCTGTGGGGGCACTCTTTTTATTCAAAGGGCCATTCCAGGACTTGAACAGCCCGTAAGACGACAGTCCTGCGGACTGTCGGATAGGGCGCGGGTCAACAGAGGATGGCCCACCATAATAAAAAGAACCCCCACCGGGGGTTCTTTTTTATTTAAGAGGCCATCCAGGACTTGAACAGAGGATAGCTCATCATAACAAAGAAAGCCCCGGCTTTTGGCTGGGGGAGTTTTTTTGTGCTTCCGTACGAGGAATTGCTGCGCAGGCGACCGCCGCCTTTTGTGGGTTCGTAGGGGCGGCGTATACGCCGCCCGCATCCTCCCGCGCCACCGCGCATTTCCCCCGGGCGGCCTGCAGGCCGCCCCTACATCCAACCCGGAAACCCGCAACCCCTGCGCAACGCCACGGCGGGGCCAAGGCACCCGCCTACGGGTAACCGGGAATTTGCGGCTACTTGTAGGGTGGGGTCTTGACCCCACCGCAGGAAAGCGCCGTTTTTTTGGCAATTTCAGACAGTTTTTCTCAAAATCATCTTGCATTCTTGTTGCAAAGTGCTATAATTACAAGCGGAGATTTGTGATATTTTTCCCATAGGATACCATTTCCAACATCGTTCCAAATTGCGGCGCAGAGGCAAGCGACGCAATATAATGATATAGGGAGGAATCTTTATGGTAAGTTTTATCATCTGCCTGGCCATTTTGTTGCTCGGCTACTTTACCTACGGTAAAGTGGTAGACAACACCTTTGGTCCCGACGACCGCGAGACCCCCGCTGTGCGCATCAACGACGGCGTTGACTACGTCGTTATGCCCCAGTGGAAGCTGTTCCTGGTACAGCTGCTGAACATCGCGGGCCTGGGTCCCATCTTCGGCGCTATGCAAGGTGCGCTGTGGGGGCCCATCGTGTTCCTGTGGATCACCTTCGGCACCATCTTTGCGGGCGGCGTTCACGACTACTTCTCCGGTATGATCAGTGAACGCAACGAGGGCGGCTCCATCGCCGAGGTCACCGGCAAATACCTGGGCCACGCCATGCAGAACGTCATGCGCGTCTTCTCGGTCGTGCTGCTGATCATGGTAGGTACCGTTTTCGCCGTGGGCCCCGCCGGCCTTATCGTCACCCTGTGCAAAAACAGCGGTGCCACCGGCTTCCTGTCCACCACCCTGTTCTGGCTGGTATTGATCCTGATCTACTACTTCATCGCCACCTTTATCTCCATCGATAAGGTCATCGGCAAGATCTACCCGCTGTTCGGCATCTGCCTGATCGTCATGGCGGTGGGCGTCATCACTGGTATCTACACCAACCCCGAATTCACCATCCCCGAAATCTGGGATCACCTGTACAACATGCATCCTGCCGGAACTCCTGTCTGGAGCTTCATGTTCATCACGGTCGCATGCGGCGCGATCTCCGGCTTCCACTCCACCCAGTCGCCCCTGATGGCCCGCTGCATGAAGAGTGAGAAGCAGGGCCACTTCGTCTTCTACGGCGCCATGGTCGCCGAGGGCATCATCGCCCTGATCTGGGCTGCGGCCGGCTGCGCCCTGTACGAAGTCACCGGCGGCCTCAACACCGGTCTGTCTGCGGCGCTGGCCGAAGGTCAGTCCGCTGCCATCTACGATGTCTGCTCCCGTACCATGGGCGGCATCGGCACCGCGCTGGCCATGATCGGCGTGGTGGTCTGCCCCATCACCTCCGGCGATACCGCGTTCCGTTCCGCCCGTCTGACCCTGGCCGACTGGTTCAAGATCGATCAGGGCTCCTACGCCAACCGCCTCAAGCTCTGCATCCCCGTGCTGGGCGTGGGCGCTGTGCTGGGCATCGGCAACGCGCTGGGCTACATCGACTACACCGTTATCTGGCGTTACTTCAGCTGGACCAACCAGACCCTGGCCATGATCGTGCTGTGGGCGGCCTCCATGTTCCTCTTTGTAGAAAAGAAGAACTACTGGATCACCGCTGTGCCCGCCACCTTCATGAGCGCGGTTTCCAGCACCTACTTCATCCTGGCACCGGAATGCCTGGGCGGCCTGGTCAACTCCAAGACCGCCGACGGCGCTACGGTGTACAACACCGCGGTGGCCTACCCCATCGGCGTGATCTTCGCCATCGCACTGCTGGTCATCTTCCTGATGGCCACCAAGCGGCACACCGCCAAGGCGCAGGCTTGATCTGCGCGGCTGCGCCGGCAGCATAACCATCCCGGGCCGGCCGCTGTGAAAAAGCGGCCGGCTTTTTCTGTGGGCTGGATTCCTGAACAAACGAGGTTGACTGGTATGATCTTCAAACCCTATCCCCTGAGCACCGCCCGCCTGACCGACGCCGAACTGGCCGCCGACAAACAGCGCTGCCGCAAAATCGGCCCCTGCGGCGTGGGCACCAAGGCCCTGTATCTCAACAGCTTTTTCATCGACCGGCGGTACTATGTACCCCTTACCGCCGTGCAGCGGGTGTTCAAGCGGGTGGCCATGAGCCGCGGCGGCTATACCGGGCGGGGTATCTTTGCCAGCATGGCCTATCTGGTGGTGGAGTACGACGACGGCCGCCAGAAAGCCTGCAACTTCAAGTACGAGGAACAGGTGGACCAGCTGCTGGCGCTGCTGGCCCGGGAACAGCCCCAGATCAAGCGGGTGAGCGCAGCCGCCGAGCAGCGGCTGGCCCAGCGGGAAGCCCAGCGCGCCGAGGCGGAGAAAAACCGCCCGCCCCTGACGCCCCATGGCAAAAAGCTGGTGAACCAGCTGCAGCAGGGCATCGACACGCTGGAAGAACACCCCGACCTCTACATCGCCCTGAGCAGCGCCGCCCGGCGCAAGCGCGCCTACGAATGCAGCAAACCCAGCTACCGCTGGGTGGCCATGGCCATCACGGCGCTGGGGCTGGCGGCGCTGGCCTACGGAATCTGGTCGCTGGTATTGGGCAAGGGCAGTTTCGGCATCTACTTTGCGCTGTTTGGGCTGGCGGCGGTGTTCACCTTTGCAGGCTTCAGCGTGCTGCCCACCGCCCGCAACAACCGCCGCAGCATCCTGCGCGCCGACGAGCAGGCCCGCCAGGCCATGGAGCATGCGCTGGCCGGCAAGGGGAACTTCCCGGTGCCGGCGCGGTATGCCCACCCCACCGTGCTGCGCCGGATGCAGCGCGCCGTCCAGGACGGCCGGGCCGACTCGCTGGAGGAAGCCCTGGCCGTGGTAAAGGCCGACCTGCAGGCGCTGAACGCCAACGTGCAGGTGGACCAGGAAGAGTACGACGAGGTAGTGGCCATCAAGGCGCTGTTCCTCAACGCGAATTACCAATAAAGAAAGCCCGGTTCACAAAGCTGGGGGGCTTATTTTTGGTGACCCGTACGGGAATCTCCCGCGCTCTTTCCCACAGTCCACTGGACTGTGGGAACCGGCCGGGACGTAAGACGGCCGGACGAGCTTTTCGATTCCCGTACGTCGCCCCAAACCGCATCCAGTAAAAGGGCTTCTCCCGCTGACCCTACGGGAATCTCCCGGGGGTTTTATTTTTTGCGCACCACTCGTTAAATACCTTTAAGTGATGGAATCT